>JBLNBE010000035.1:0-59270 GCA_050259735.1 Bacteroidota bacterium | reverse complement strand
AGGTGCGCACCGCCCTGGCGGCTTACTCGTTGGGTGCCAATGTCGAGAACCTGACCTACATCGGCGTGGGCGCCTTCACCGGCACCGGCAACGCGCTGGCCAACACGCTGGTGGGCGGCGCCGGCGCCGACCGCCTGGACGGCGGTCTGGGCAGTGATACCGCCAGCTATGCGGCCAGCTCGGTGGCGGTCAACGTCAACCTTGCGACCGGCGTCAACAGCGGCGGCGACGCGGCGGGTGACGTGCTGGTTTCCATCGAGAACCTGATCGGCTCGTTCTACGATGACGTGCTAGCTGGCGATGCCGGGGCCAACGCCCTGAATGGTGGAGCCGGCATTGATACCCTCGTCGGTGGGGGGGGCGCAGACAGCCTGATCGGCGGTACTGGTAAGGACACCTATCTGTTTGATCGGGAGCACGGGGCAGATACAGTTAACAACCGCGGGCAAGCGGCTGATGGCGACGTTATCCGCTTCGGTACGGATGTAGCAGCCGACCAACTGTGGTTCCGCCATGTCGGCAATGACCTGGAGGTCTCGATTATCGGCGGAACCGACCGTGTGTTGGTCAGCGGCTGGTATGAGACTACTGGCAACCATGTCGGCAGTTTTGTTTGCAATGACGGCAAAGTCCTGGCGGATGCTGACGTGGAAAATCTGGTCTGTGCCATGGCCGCGTTCGCGCCGCCGCCTGCCGGCCAGACCCAACTGACCACCGACCAGCACCAGCAACTGGACAATGTGATCGCAGCAAACTGGAAGGTGGCATAGCCTTTAGGCAGCATGGTTCAAGCCGTTGTCAAAAACATGAAAAGCGGCCGACCAGGGTTTCCCCCGGTCGGCCGTATGCCTTGATTCTCTGGCCTATTTTCCGTTGATCGGCGGTGCGTGCGCCAGCAATGTCCGCGTCTGCTCTGCATCTGCCGAGCCCCCGAATTCAGAATCGAAGGCGGTAGCGAACTTGCCAGCAGCGTCACGACCGAGATGATGCAGCCGCCGACAGCGGTGTTGCCATCGACGTGGCCGAACACCATGAAGGCGATGCCGCCGACGATGCCGGTAGCGGCGGTGATCAACAGCACGTTGGCGCGGGTGTTGCTGCGTCCGGCCTTGATGAATTCGGTGTCGCGGGCACGGGCGTCCTGGCGGTCGCCCAGGGTGGCGGTCAGCGTGGTGACGGCGTTGCCCATCTGTTGCATCCGCTCCTCGTGGGCGAAGGTCTGGGCCTGGGAGCGAAGCTGAAGCACCAGAGTAGGATCGGCCAAAGCTTCGCGAGCCTGGGCGGGGTCGTCGGTGCCGGTGACGGCACGCACGGTGTCGGCCAGCTTGCCGACGGATTTCTCGGCATCATCGCCGAACAGGCCGGCGATGTCGGGAGCGACGTCGAGCGCCACCTTGGACAGCCCCACGATGGGATTGGCGGCGATGGCGGCGGCATCGCCGAGCAGATCGAGCAGCTTCATAGTCAGGCCCTCCCCAGCCCCATGTCCACACCGGCCAGGATCACCTCGCGGGCATAGGGCTGCTGGCCGTTTTCATGGCGGATAATGGCTTCCACTAGATTGGCCATGGTTTCCGGCCGGGTGACGTCGATGGCCTGGTTTGACCTGTTCCCCGCGACCAATTGTGGTTCCGCCGTCAGGGGGATAATCTGGTGATCGACGTGTTGGGCACTCAGGATGGCGTCACCGTGGACGATTGGTACCGTTCCGATGCCAACCATATTGCCTATGTGGATACCGCTGCCGGCGATCGCCTGGCCGCTGCGGATGTGGAAAATTTGGTGGTCGCCATGGCGCAGTTCAGTGCGCCGCCGGCAGGCCAGACCAGTCTGACGGCGCATATGCATGCGCAATTGGACGGGGTGATCGCCGCCAATTGGCACTCCCGCTAGAGTCAGGACCCATAAAATAGATTTTCCCCACAGCGGCGTTGTGATTCCAGGTTCCCGAAGGGAGCCTATGGATGAGCGATCACCTTTTTTGGCTGACAGACGATCAGTTCGCGCGGCTTGAGCCGCACCTTCCGACGGATACGCGCGGCAAAGCGCGAGTGGATGACCGGCGGGTCATCAGCGGCATCATCCACGTCCTGAAATCAGGCTGCCGCTGGGTGGATGCGCCCCCGACCTACGGGCCACGCATGACGCTCTACAATCGCTTCGTCCGCTGGGCCGACAAAGGCATCTGGCGGAACATTTTCTATGCGCTGGCTTCGGCAGGTGGTCCTCCGGCGCAGGTACTGATCGATTCGTCGGCAGTGAAGGCGCACCGCTGTGCGGTGGGCGGAAAAGGGGGGAACGGGCGCAGGCGATTGGTCGCTCGCGTGGCGGTCGCACCACGAAAATCCACGCCCTGACCGATCCGCTTTGCCGCCCACTCGCCTTCCTGCTGACCGGTGACCAAGTCGCCGATTGCACCGCCGCCGACATCTGAAAAGGGGCACTTACGGAAATGCAGCATGTGCGGACGGTTCACCAACAAGCTGAATTGGTCGGAGATACACGCGCTGTACTGCCTGGCGGGCGATCATTTCTCGCACGCCCTCCATGAACTCGACCCGGCCAAATACCCTGATCCAATGAGCTGGATCGATAGCCATGTCGGCGGACGCCACGGGATCGGGACCTCGGTGGAGGAAGTCAGCCGCGCCCTTGGCGCGGCGCTCGATATCAACAGAACCAGGTTGCTGCTAACGGCCGCCTCTCCGCCCCCATCGACGATCTAGGCGGTAGAGCGGGTCACTTTCCACCTGCCGCACCCATCCTCATTACGACACCGTAGATGGGGGCGGGGAGGCGCGGATCCAAGCCTGCTTTTGTTATTCGTATCCGTCCGGTGAAAAATGCCGCAACCCCGCTTATTTCCGCCTGCGGGTCCAGCGCATGCTCCAACTCGCCAATTCGCTGGTGAACGGCGGCCATTGCGATCTGCTGAAGGTGGCCGGGACGGGAGGGGGATGGGGACAGCGGCTGGGGAGAGGCAGAGGAAGACCGGCCGCCGGGGTGACGGGATGGTGAGGTGAGAGAGGGCTCTCGGCCTGCCCGTCGCGGAGAGTCGCCATGCCCCTTGCCGCCGCTGAAGGCCGGCCTGCCCCGGACCGGGTTCCCCTTTACCAGGAGATCACTGACCGCATCATCGCCGAGCTGGAAGCGGGGATTGTGCCCTGGGTCCAGCCGTGGGGGCGCTCCGAGGTCGGCGCAGGACTCGGCCTGCCCCGCAACGCCGCCACCAGCCGCTGCTATTCCGGCATCAACGTGCTCATTCTCTGGGGCGCGCTGTTCCAGCGGGGCTTTGCCAGCCAGAGCTGGCTGACCCGCCGTCAGGCGCTGGCGCTCGGCGGCCATGTCCGCAAGGGCGAGGCGGGAACCATGATCGTATATGCCGCCCGCTTCACCCCGCGTCTGGGACGAATAGCGGCGCGTGGCGGCGACAAGTCGGGGACAATCCCCTTCCTCAAACGCTTCATCGTGTTCAATACCGACCAGTGCGAGGGCCTGCCGGCACACCTCGTCACCACGCCGCCGCCGATCCCCCAGGGCCTGATCCTGCCCCAGGCCGAGGCGCTGATCAGGGCGACGGGGGCCACCTTCCGCATCGGCGGCGAGCGGGCCTTGTACAGCCCGGCACAGGACATCATCCAGGTGCCCAGACCGGACTCATATTTCGAGCCGGTCAACTGGCATCGCACCGCGCTACACGAACTCGGCCACTGGACCGGCCATCCCTCCCGCCTGGCGCGCGATCAGTCCGGCGATTTTGGCTCGAAGAAATATGGCCAGGAGGAACTGGTGGCGGAAATGACCAGCGCGTTCACCTGCGCCAGCCTGGGCATCGTGCCGACGGTGCGCCACGCCGATTACATCGGCTCGTGGCTGGAGGTGCTGAAGGACGACAACCGCGCCATTGTCCGCGCCGCCGGGGCGGCCTCGAAGGCGGCGGATTACCTGCTGTCGTTCCGGCCCGGTTCCGGCGGGGAGGACGGGCCGGTTTGATACGGGCGGACGGGGCCGAGAGGGAGAGGGCGGGTGAGGGCTTCGCGACGGGTTTGGAGGTCGAGAGAGGGCTCTCCCGACCGGCCTGTCACGGAGAAAAGCCATGGCAAGTGCTAAGATCGTCCTGAGCACGTCGCGCGACATTCCCTTCAACAAGCTGGTGCTGTCCCAGGCCAATGTCCGCCACGTCAAGGCGGGCGTCTCCATCGAGGAACTGGCCGAGGACATCGCGCTGCGCACCCTGCTGCAAAGCCTGACCGTGCGGCCGATCACCGATGCCGACGGTGTTGAGACCGGTATGTTCGAGGTGCCGGTCGGCGGCCGGCGCTTCCGCGCGCTGGAACTGCTGGTGAAGCAGAAGCGCCTGGCCAAGACCGCGCCCATTCCCTGCGTCATCCGCACCGACGGACTGGGGGCGGAGGATTCCCTGGCCGAGAACGTCCAGCGTGCGCCGTTGCATCCCCTCGACCAGTTCCGCGCCTTCCTGGCCCTGCGCGAGGCCGGCTTGAGCGACGAGGACATCGCCGCCCGCTTCTTCGTCACCCCCGCGGTGGTCAAGCAGCGCCTGCGGCTGGTGACCGTCTCGCCCAAGCTGCTCGACCTCTACGCCGAGGACCAGATCACGCTGGAACAGCTGATGGCGTTCTCCGTCACCTTCGATCAGGCCCGCCAGGAGCAGGTGTGGGAGGGGCTGGCCCGCTCCTACAACCGCGAGCCTTATTACATCCGCAAACTCTTGACCGAAGGGGCGGTGCGGGCCTCCGACAAGCGGGCGCTGTTCGTCAGCGTCGCCGCTTACGAGGCGGCGGGCGGCGTCGTCCAGCGCGATCTGTTCGAGCATGACGACGGCGGCTGGCTGCAGGATGCGGCCCTGCTCGACCGGCTGGTGGCCGCCAAGCTGCAGGGCGAGGCCGATACGCTGCGGGCCGAAGGATGGAAATGGGTCGAGGCGGCGGCGGAATTCCCCTACGGCCATGCCCATTCGCTGCGCCGCCTCGCCGGTGAAGCGGTGGCGCTGACCGAGGAGGAGCAGGCCAGCCGCGATGCCCTGCAGGCCGAATACGATGATCTTGTGGACCTCCACGCCGGGCCGGACGACCTGCCGGACGAGGTGGCCCGGCGTCTGGCCGAGATCGAGACCGCCATGGCGGCGTTGGACAACCGCCCCCTCCGCTACGATCCCGCCGAGATCGGCCGGGCCGGTACCTTCGTCAGCATCGACGGCGCCGGCAACCTGCGGGTCGAGCGCGGTTATGTCCGGCCCGAGGACGAGCCGGCTCCCGAGCCCAACCCGGTCCCCGACAGCGATGGTGACACTCCCGCCGATCCGGACCAGCCGGCCGCCGCCCCGCTGGCCGCGGGGAATTCGGCCACCGTCGTCGAGGTGCCCGACGAGGACGACGTCATCCGGCCGCTGCCGGATCGTCTGATCACCGAACTGACCGCACATCGCACCCTGGCGTTGCGCGATGCGTTGGCCAAGGCGCCCGACACCGCCTTCCTGGCGGTGCTGCACGTCCTCTGCCTGCGGGCGTTCTACCGCCACGGCGCCGAATCCTGCCTGGAGATCGAGGCGAAGAGTGCCAGCTTCGCCTCCCAGGCGCCGGGGCTGGCGGATAGCGTCGCGGCCAAGGCCATCGACGCCCGCCATCAGAACTGGGTCCGGCAATTGCCGCAGGATGCCGCCGACCTGTGGCAGGCGCTGACGGGCTTTGACGGCGACAGCCAGATGGCACTGTTCGCCCATTGCGCCTCGCTTTCGGTCAACGCGCTGTACGAGCCCTGGAACCGCCGCCCACGCGCCCTTGCCCATGCCGATTGCCTGGCCCGGACGGTGGGGCTGGACATGGCGGCGGCGGGATGGACGGCCACCGCCGACACCTATCTCGGCCGCGTCACCAAGGCGCGCATCCTGGAGGCGGTGCGCGAGGCCAAGGGCGAGGCGGCGGCGCTGATGATTGACCATCTGCGCAAGCCCGACATGGCGCGGGAGGCCGAACGGCTGCTCGACGGCTCCGGCTGGCTGCCCGAGCCGTTGCGCCTGCCCACGGCCGAGGCGGAGGCCGCCGGCATCGCCGCCGAGTGACGGAAAACACTCCATCGGGGCGGCGCTTCGCCGCCCCGGCTGCCGTCGTGCCCGGCCCTGTCGCCGGGCTTTCTTCATGGATGGAGGTCATCCATGTCTGCCGCCACGGAACTCGCCCGCCGCCTTGCGCACCAGGCCGAGGCGGTGTGCCGCGCCTATCTGCCCCATGGTCGCCGCGCGGGCGCGTGGTGGCATGCGGGCGATGTCTTCGACACGCCCGGTCGCAGCCTTTTTGTGCGGCTTCAGGGCGAGCGGGCGGGTAAATGGACCGATGCCGCCACCGGCGAACATGGCGATCTGCTCGACCTTATCGCCCGCACCTGCAGGTTCGCCCGCCTGGACGAGGCGCTGGCGGAAGCCCGCGCCTTCCTCTCCCTGCCGCAACCCTGCTCGCCATCGGCTGCGGCCCGGTCGGACTCGCCCGAAGCCGCCCGCCGGCTGTTCCGCCTGGGGTGCCCCATCCCCGGCACTCCGGCGGAAGCCTATTTGCGCGCCCGCGGCATTACCGCGCTGCTGGATTGGCCCTGCCTGCGCTTCCATCCCGCTGTCTGGTATCGCGCCCACCCCGATGCGTCCCACCAGTCCTGGCCGGCCCTGTTGGCCGCTGTCACCGATGGGCGCGGCATCATCACCGGCATCCAGCGCTGCTGGCTCGACCGCCGCCGTCCGGCCAAGGCCCCGTTGGCCGATCCCCGCCGCTCGCTCGGTCACCTGCTGGGCAACGGCGTCCGCTTCGGTACCGCCACCGAGGTGATGGCGGCCGGCGAGGGGATCGAGACCATGCTGGCGCTGAAATCGGTGCTGCCCACGCTGCCGATGGTCGCCGCGCTGTCGGCCGGTCACCTTGCCGCCCTGGTGTTCGCGCCTTCTCTGGTCCGCCTTTACGTGGTCCGCGACAACGATGCCGCCGGCCGCAAGGCGGTGGAACGACTATCCGCCCGCGGGTTCACGGCCGGCCTCGATGTCCGCCCCCTCGTCCCGATGGCCGAGGATTTCAATGCCGATCTGCTGCGGTTCGGCCCGGACCGCATGCGGGCCCGGCTGGCGGAGCAACTCGCCCCGGAGGATGCCGAACGGTTCCTGCCTCGCCTTCGCGGCGCCTGATCCGGGGGCATGGCGTCGGCTCTCGGGGCGGCCGGAACGGGGTAGGGCGGGCCGTCGGGGAGCACCTGATCCGGCCAGGGGGCCGCGCCTGCGGCCTTCCCGTGTGGGGGATCTGCCAGGACCGGACCGGGCTCCGCAAGGACGCAGCCCACGCTTTCTTCCCCGGCCTACGGCCTCCTCGCGCGACAAGAAAGCCTGGGCTGCGTCCTCCTCCGCTGTGCTGCGGCCCCTCGCAAGGGCTCGGGGTGCGGTCCCGGTTCCGGCCCTGGCGGGCGATCCCCGTGAAGGCCGCGATGGGCGCGGCCGGACCGGCAGCAGGAGCCCGCCATGACCCACAACCCCCTCCCGCCTTCCGCCCCCGATAGCGACCCGGACCTCCCCACCCAATCCGCCACCGGCGCCCTGCTCGACGAGATGGCGCTTTACGGCTATCGCCCCGGCCAGGACGAGCCCGATCCGCGCCCGCTGCCCGAGGCCGAGATGGTCCAGGCCGAATTGGCCGGCATTGTCGACGCCATCGCCGGCATGCTGGCCGACACAAGGCTGGAGGACGATAGCGCCAACCTGCTGTGGTCCTTCGTCGCCATCTTCCACCGCAAGATCGACCGGCTCGAACGCGATCTCGACGTCAATGAGCAGGCGCAGCACCGCTCACGCATGGAACAGGACGGCTCGGAGGTGCGCTCGGTCGAGCTGGAACGGCTGATCGAGCAGGGCATCGGCCTGGTCGAGCGCCGCAATGCCTTCGAGTTCTTCCGCGATCAGGCCGCCGAACGCTACGAAACCGTCACCGGCTCGACCTGGCGCCCGCGCGCGGGCTCGATGGTCAATCACCGGGCGCTCACCGCCGCTGTCATCGATAGTCGCGACTTCCTCGCCGCACGCCAGCGCGCCGAGGCGCAGGTGCTGATCCCCTCCGGCGCCCGCATCGCCTTCACCGGCGGCCTCGACTGCAATGATCACCGCCGCATCTGGGAGGTGCTCGACCGCGTCCGCGCCAAGCATCCCGACATGGTGCTGCTGCATGGCGGCAGCCCCAAAGGCGCCGAACGCATCGCCGCCTGCTGGGCCGATGCCCGCAAGGTGGCGCAGGTGGTGTTCAAGCCCGACTGGGCCCGCCACCGCAACGCGGCGCCGTTCAAGCGCAACGACCAGATGCTGGAGGTCCTGCCCATCGGCCTTATCGCCTTCCCCGGCTCCGGCATCAGCGAGAACCTCGCCGACAAGGCCCGTAAGATGGGCATTCCGGTGTGGCGGTTCAGCGGGGAGAGCGGCGCGTGAGCGCCGCTTTTCCGACTGCAATGGATCGAGCGGACGGCCTTCAGGCGCGGACCGGGGAGTCGGACGTTACCCTGCAAGTTGCTGTGGCGCCTACTGTTGAGGTCGCCTCTGCTCGCGACCAGATCGCAGGCGCGCAGTCCGATTATTACAGCGTGACATCAAGGCCCATTCTGCTTCCACTCTGCTGGTCCAGCTTGGGCCACTGCGGCAGTGGGACACCACGCAAAAAATGATGACAGACATCTGCCCACACGCAATGCTCGTCGAGTTTAAATTTTTGGGCAAATGGTTCGAAAAAATTGCACCCCCGTCGGATTCTGGAGAATTCTCGGTCTACACCGGTTTTCCGCAAACGCTGGAGGATCGCATGTCGCGTCTGGTCGGTGTCCTGGTGATTGGGTTTTTCGCCGTGTACGGAATGGTGGAATTCGCCCGGAAGCATGTGGTGCTGGACCGGCGGAACGGGTGGAGGGCCTGAAATGAGATCCTTTCCCCCACTGTCGGGACGAGCGCTGTTTTGCCGGGACTGCGGGCACCGATTCACCTACTCCATCCGGACCTTACTCGAGGCAGTGGCCCGCGCATTCGGCAGCACTAACCTCTTCCCCAAATGTCCACGCTGCGGAAGCGACACCTGCATCCCGGTCATATCTTGACCCTCTTTTCTCGCCTACCGAGGAGTGCAAGCAAAGTGAGCATCGAAGTCGACATCAACCAAATCAAGGAGGCCCTGAGGGCCGATGATCAGGTCAAGGTCAGGGTCGCCCTTTTTGGACAGCCCGGGGCGGGCAAGTCGTCCCTGATCAACCGGTTGGCCGGCTTGCGCCCGCCCAAAGCAGCGCCTGTGGGCGTGGAAACCGACAAGACGGTAGACGAAGCACGATACGAGCACGGCGACTTGTTTCTCCATGACCTTCCTGGATACGGGACGCAACGATTCCCCGCAGATGGGTTCTATGAGCGGTTCGCACTGAATGAAAAGGACCTGTTCCTGTGTGTGATTAGTGGCAAGCTCCACAGCGGCGACGTTGCCCTCTTCAAAGAACTGAAGATCCACGGAAAGGTTTGCCTGTTCGTGGTCAACCAGTGCGACTCCCTCTATGAAGATGGCAAGACCACCGAGGAGCTGAAGCAGGCCAAGGCGACCGACATCCGCAAGTATGTTGGCGAGGACGTCTCCGTGCATTTCGCCAGCTGCAGGACATCAGAGGGGCTGGATGCCCTGACGCTGGCCATCAGGGAGAACCTGGAGGGGGCGAAGAAGGAACGGTGGGAACGCTTTGCCGCCGCCTATTCCCAGGAAACCTTAGATCGCAAGCGCAACTTGGCGGAATCCATGGTTACTCGCTATGCGGCCCTGTCGGCGGCCAATTCCATCAACCCTATTCCGGGCGCCAATATTGCTGTTGATATTGGAATCTTGGTGAAGCTGTTCAAGGAAATCCGTGAAAGCTATGGGCTGTCGGATGAAAAAGTGCAATCCCTGGCGGGCGCTATGGCGAATAATCCAAGCATGACGCAAGTGCTCAACAACATCCTGCAATATGCCACAAAGGAAGGAGTAGCACTCCTGTTGAAGCAGTTTGCCGGCCGGGAACTCGCCTTGAACGTTGCCCGCTACGTCCCGTTTGTAGGACAGGCTATTGCCGCAACCCTCGGGTTCGGCATCACAAAAATGGCCGGTGACCAGTACCTGGAGGATTGCCACCAAGCAGCCAGCGCCATCTTAAAGGCGAACACAGGATACGGAAGTCGCTGACCGGAAATTCGGCGGGGCCGAGGCCGAGGGCCCCGCCGTCTTGGCTCGCATGGTGAAATCATGAGTTTCTGGCTGAAGATTATAGTGGGCGCGGCTGTTGTGGCTGCTGCAAAAGCCGCGACCTCGCGAGGAGCGGACGCCCCATCCACGGCAGCCAATCCGCCATCCACCGTTCTGGAAACCAACCTGAAGCGACTCCGCAGTGAACTCGCCGACAAGATATCCCTGCCCCGGATCGCCATCATGGGCCAGGCAGGTGCAGGAAAATCCACCCTGCTGAAGAAGATCACCGCTAACCAGGTGCGGCCAACGCCAGTCATCGGCAGCCAGACGGACGCCACCACCTGGGCCGACGACCCATCGGTCGCTCTCCTGCATTGGTGGAAGAGGGCCGTGTTTGTGGATGTGCCGGGATACGGCACTCCAAGTCATCCCATTGAGCCTATGTCGGCACACTTCCCGGCCGACCAGATTTCCCACGCCATCTTCGTCATCAAAGGGAAGATCAGGGCTGATGACATCAAGATGCACCGCGTTCTCAGAGATAGCGGCGTCCCCTTCGTGATCGTCAGGACCTATGCGGATGAACTGGACCGGGAAGTGGCAGCAGCCGACATACGATCCCACTTAGGCCTGCCAACAACTGTATCGATTTGTTTTGCCGACAACCGCACCGACCTGGGTCTCAATGTCCTTTCATCAATGGTCAAAGCGTGGATGTAGCCTTCCCGCAGGACCTCTCCCGGAACGACGGACAGTCACCATGCCTCCAAAACATAGCGACGCTCGGCCGCGTGACAAACTGCTCACTCTGTACCAGCGGCTAACCCTGAATGGGCGCAAGCATTTTCAGGCCGATTTGGCTGCTGAACTAGAATGCTCGCCCCAGACTGTGGCGCGGCTGGTAGAGATAATCCAGGGGCACCTGGGGAAGGATGCCGAGATTGAGTGCGGGTTAGAGGGGCGGCGGCGGTTCTACCGCTTCCGCTCGGCGGCTCAGGAACAAGGGTTGGGTTTCGATTTTGAGGAGTTGCATTACTTAGCCATGGGCCGCGACTTGGCCGCCCAGTTTCTGTCTGATGCTGTGGCGCAGCGGATAACGCGCAGTATCACCGCCCTGGCACTGCACCTAGTGGATGGCACGGATCCGGTCGGTGGCCAGTCGATAGCTTTCCGCAACAAGGGCTTCATCGACTACACGCCCCATCTGGGTACCATCACCACGCTGCGACAGGCAATCGCCGACAAGCAGATCTGTCGCGTGGTTTACACCGCCGTGGGGAGGCACAGTTCCACGGTCTACCGGTATGCCCCCGGCCGCATCCTGGCTCAAGGCGGCACCCTGTACGTCCAGGGCTATCGTCTAGAGGAAGATTCGCTGCTGCAAAGCCGACCCACCACTTTTTCCCTTCACCGCATCCGCGAGGTGATGCCCGTCGGCCAGTACTTCCGCTTCAACGCCTGTGACGATGACGCCCGCCGCTTTGGCCTGAACTGGCACGAACCTCGGCGGGTCACTCTAAACGTCTCCGCTGGGGTCGCCGGCTACATTCGCGACCGGGTATGGAGCGACGACCAGACCATCGTCGACCTACCGGACGGTAGCCTTCTGCTGACCATCACCACTACCAGCGAAAAAGAACTGATTGCTTGGGTCTACAGCTTTGGTGGCTTAGTGGCTGTTGCCAGCTAGAACCGGTGATGTGGCGCGACGACTACCAAAGCAGATCGGAACAGAATGCTGAGATCTCTACAACGATCGCCACGCAAGTGGCCTAATCATCGTGATCGTCTTGCCAAAAGAATGAGTTTCGTCACACAGGCGTCCAAAAGTGGAGACCAGTGATCATGGTTGTTTCGAAACCAGGTGGCCCTTGGTATGTGTGCCTGGACTGCCACCACATGTTTGCTCTCCCGTTCTGGAAAAAATTGTTCAAGAGATCATGGGACCTCCCCAAGTGCCCGAAATGCGGGAGCGACAAAGTTGCAGCCCCCCATTTTTAGCATTCCGCAATATCATCCATAGGATGATCCGCATGGGGTTCTGGCGCTGTTATCGTGCATTGCATCGGGCCGCCCAGAGGTAATTGCAGTTCCCGTCTTCGGCTGTCCGACCCGATGTCGCCGGGCTCAACGCCAGCCCGATCATCGGCGCGCGGGCTATGAGCATCAGCCGGTCCCGCCGATCGGCATCCCCCTGTTCCAACCAATCCGATCCTGCGCTGATCGGTCGCCAGCGTAGAGGTGTCGGCGCACCCGATCAGCATCGGCAAAGGACTGGCACGGTCGATGCGGGCAGGCACGGGCGCCTGATCCCGGACCGGTCAAGCCGTGGCAAAAGCGCTCCGAGTGAATGGGCCGGTCTCTCCCCTTACCGATGTTGCGCGAGGCCGTCCCTTGCATGTCTCCCCCAGCGCTAGATCCCGCGCCGCCCCCGTCCAACCTGTCCGGCGAAAGAATTTCCCCGGCCGGCGAGCCGGCCTCCTCGCGGACGCTCGCGCTCCAAATTCTTCCGCCTCCCAGGTCCTCCACGTTGTTTCGGCCTCGTCGCTGGCGCTCGCGGTGGGCAGGGGCGTCTGGCGGTCTCTTCGCGCGAGCCATCGCAAGGACGGTCCTGCGACAAACCCAGGAGAGACGATCATGGCCATCACCCTCGGCACCTTCACCAAGCTCGACGACGGCGTCTTCACCGGCACCCTCAAGACCCTCCACGTCACCGCCGCGCTCACCATCGTCCCCACCGACAGGGTCTCGGAAAACGCCCCCGATCACCGGGTCTATGCCGGCCAGCGCTACGAGGTCGGCGCCGCCTGGAGCCAAGTCGCCAAGTCCAGCGGCGAGACCTATCTGAACCTCAAGATTGGCGCGCCGGAATTCGGCCCGAACTGGGTCCGCGCCCGGCTGGTCAAGCTCGAACGCCCCGCCGAGGACGGCGCCACCCACATCGCCCTGTGGGAGCCGCGTGACCGATAACGCCCCGACAGGCCCCGCCGCGGATCAACGTGGCGGGGCTCTTTCTGTCCGTCCGGGGCAAAGTTGGCGGATTCGCTGAAACGGCCCTGCCCGACAATCCTCTCGCAAGGTCTATAGTCTGACGTCATGGTCATGGCTTGCTCTTGTCCATGACCGCATAGCATTCGTTTGGCATCGCTTCGAGTTCGGCGGAGTTACGCGGGGTTCCACACAGATAGCCACACTTGCACACTGTTCCGCTGAGTTGCGCGGAGATTAACTTACTTGTGTGAAGCGGTGCGGTGACAAGATGTGGTTTGTGGGCCCACAAACCCGGTTGCTTACATCGCCTGCGGCTCGACGCGAAGGCAAGGGAGCAAGGGCATGATCCCCAACGAGTCGGCAAGGCCAGTCCGCGACCGCGAGTCCCGGCTGAAGGTGGGCGTGTCACCCGAGGAGCGCGCGACCATCGAAGCGCATGCGGCAGCGGCAGGGCTGTCGGTGGCGTCCTATCTGCGGGTGGCCGGGCTGAACCAGCCGCTGCAGCGCCTCGCCGACCGCCAGGCATTGGATGCGCTGGTCCGCCTGCATGGCGAGCTGGGCGAGGTGCAGCGCCTGGCCGGACTGTCTGGTTTGGCGAGCCGCATCTCCCGACTGCGGGACCAACTGGGCGTCCAGTTGGAGCGGCTGGCGTGATCGCCAAGATCGTTCCCGCCCGCACCAATGGCGATTTCGTCCGGCTGGGGCGCTACATTACCGATGCCAAGGCCGAGGCTCACAGCACGGCGGCCGAGCGGCTGGGCCATTACGTGGTGGACAGCGCCCATGCCGGCGAGAAGGTGGCGTGGTCGCGCGTCAGCAATTGCGGCACCGACAATCTGCGGCTGGCCATGCTGCAGATCCGCAATACTCAGGCGTGCAACAGTCGCGCCGCCAACAAGACCCTGCACCTGGTGATCTCGTTCCCGGAGGGCGAACGGCCCATTGACCGGCAATTACACCAGATCGAGGAGCGAATGGTCGCGGCGCTGTGCATGGAGGCGCATCAGCGGCTGTCGGCGCTGCACGTCAACACCGACCACGCCCATCTGCACGTAGCGCTCAACCGTGTCCACCCCGAAACCTATAAATGTGCCGACCCGTCCTTCGGCCAGCGCCGGCTGATGCGCGCCTGCCATGAGCTGGAGATCGCGCTGGGCCTGACCCGGACCCATCACGGCCTGGGGCGAGAGGACGCCTCGCTGGCGCCGATCAAAGGCAAGGCAGCCGACATGGAGGCCCACACGGGGGTGGGGAGCTTCGCCCGCTGGGTGCGTGACACTGCCCGCGACGATCTGCTGGCCGCCAAGGACAAGGGCTGGCCAGAACTGCACAAGGCAGCCGCCCGGCTCGGCCTGGAGATCAAGCCGCGCGGCGCCGGACTGGTGTTCGTCGATGCCGGCAAGCCCGAGCGCGCGGTGAAGGCGTCCAGCGTCGACCGCACCCTCTCCATGGGCGCCTTGGTCAAGGCGTGCGGCCCCTATCAACCCGCCCAAGGCAAGGAGGTGGCGCACTGGACCTATCGGCCCCGTCCGCTGGAACAGGGGCGGGTGCCGCCGCTGCTCGCCCGTTATCGCGCCGAACGGCAGGAGGTTGTGAACTCGCGGGCAGAGCGCATCAGTGCTTGGCGGACCGAGCAGCGGCAGTTCCGCCGCGAGGTGGGTTCGTGGTACCGCGAGGAGCGCCACAAGCTGGCCCATCACTGGCTGGCGTCGCTGGCGCCCGACAAGCCGGCGCGCCATCGCGAACTGGCCCGGCAACGCGGTGCCCTGCTGGTGCGGTCCCGCCAAGACGAGAAGGACGGCATCGCCAAAATCCGTGCCCAGCATCCGCTGACGCCGTGGCCCGACTGGCTGCGGCGCGAAGCCGAGCGGGGCAACACCCAGGCGCTTGCCCAATTAGCGCGGCACGAGACCGGCTTAGCCCGCCCGTCCGCACCATCCTATGACGCATCCCACATGCCTAAGCCATCGGCCCCGGCCGCCCGTCCTAATGATTCCCTCCCGGCGGTGGCCCCATATCAGCCGTGGTCGGCGGACCTCGGTGGCGAGTTCACCTATCTCGGCCAGCGACACACGGGCGGCGGGCCGGCCCTGGTATGGCAGCAGGGCACGGTCCACTACGTCCAGGCTGCCACCCGCAAGGCGGTTGAGGCCGCCCGCGACGTGGAACCGGGAGATCAGGTGATGTTCTACCAGGGCCGCCCCATCATCACGCGCAGCCACGATCTCGGCCACGGGCGATGACGGCGGGGCAGCCCCCGCGCAATCACGTTGCTCTGCGCCTCATCGGGCTGGCCGGGCTGGCGTTCGCCTTGGTCCTGTGCAGCGCCGTGGCCACCCAGATCACCGCTGCCCATTTTGGCTTCGACCCGGCGCTGGGGCCCGATTGGGGGCGGGGTCTCTACCCGCCGGGCCAGTGGATCGTCTGGAGCCTGCGCCATCACGATGCCGATCCGGTGTTCTTCGCCCAGCTTCATATCGCCATGCTGAGTGCCACCGGGGCGTTGATGGTGGTGACCATCGTCGGCATCGGTATCGCCACCCGCAGCGCCCGGCCGTATGCGGCCGCTCATGGTTCGGCCCGGTTCGTCACCGAACTGGCCGAGATGGGCCGCATGGGGTTGGTGGGCGTGCCGGTTTCCGGCAATGCGCTCACCCTGGCCGGCTGCATGGGCAAGCAGGACGAGATCCACTACCTGCGTCAGACCGGCAATGAACATCTGGCGGTGATCGCCCCTACCCGCACCGGCAAGGGCGTCGGCCCGGTGCTGATGAATGCCGCCAGTTGGATCGGCGCCTTCATCATGTACGACCCCAAGGGCGAGGGCTTTCACGCCACTGCCGGCTGCCGTTCCCGCCTGGGGCAGGTGTGGCGCTGGAACCCGGTGGCGACTCCGAGCGCCAGTCGCTTCAACCCGCTCGACACCATCCGTCTGCAGACGCTGCACGAGGTGGGCGACGCCATGGACATCGCCACTTTGTTGGTCGACCCGTCGTCCCTGGGCAATTGGGACCATTGGAAAGGCACCGGCTTTGACCTGCTGGCCGGGGTGATCCTGCATGTCCTCCACCAGAAGCGGGCCATGGGCCAACGGGCTTGTCTCGCCGACGTCGCCTATGCGCTGGGCGACCCCGACCAGCCCAACACGGCGCTCTATAACGCCATGGCTCAAAACCGCCATGGTGAACCGTCGGCTACCGGATTCGTGCCCGGAGTCCGCAACTCCGCCATCGCCATGGCCGGGGCGGCGATGAACAACCGCGAACACCGCGAACGCACCGGCGTGCATTCCACCGCCGTGATGTGCCTGTCGCTGTACAAGGATCCCATCATCGCCGCCAACACGGCTGCCAGTGACTTTGAACTTACCGAAATTTGGAATAGCGACTGCCCGGGATCGCTGTACATCACCGTCAGCCCCGACCAGGAACTCAAGCTGCAGCCCATGCTGCGCATGATGCTGACCCTGATTCTGCGCGGTATCCAGCGGGTGGAACTGCGCTACCGCCGTGGCCGGCCGCTGGCGCCGTGGCGGCACCGCAGCTTGCTGCTTCTCGACGAATTCGCCTCGCTGGGCACGGTCAAGGAGATCGAGCTGGCGCTGTCGCGCATCGCCGGCTACGGCGCCCAGATTATGCTGATCATCCAGGACGTGCCGCAGCTCTATCAGGCTTACGGCCGCTATCAGGCTGTACTCGGCAATTGCCAGACTAAGATCGTCTACGCCCCCAACGACCGCATGACCGCCGAATGGCTGAGCGGTGAATGCGGCACCACCACGGTGATCAAGAAGGCGGTGCAGGTCAGCGGCGGCCGCTTCGCCACCCTGCTGCACCATGTCTCTGAACACTATCAGGAAATCAGCCGGCCGCTGATCACCCCGCAGGAATGCGAACGCCTGCAACCGCCGACCAAGGATCTGGCCGGCAACATCAGCGAAGGCGGCGACGTCATCGTCTTGCGCACCGGCTACAACCCCATCTTCGCCAAGCAGGTGCTGTACTTCCAGGATCCCTACTTCGCCGAGCGCATCCGGCTGGCGCCGCCACGGATTGGAGCGGAGGCCGCACCATGACTGCGCGCCACGTTGGGCTGATGGGGTGGCTGCTGGGCGGAAGCATCATTGTCGCCGGGATGGTGGCTGAGGCTGCGGGCCTGCGGATCAATACCACACCGTCACTGCCGCGTGGTTTGTGGCTGGTGGTGGGGGATCCCGGTTTGGTGCGAATCGGCGACGTGGTCACCTTTTGCCCACCGCTTGTCCCTGTCATAGAGCTGGCCCAGGAGCGCGGCTATGTGGGGCCGGGGAATTGCCCTGGTGGGCTGGAATTGATGATGAAACCGGTGGTGGCGTTGGCCGGCGACACAGTGGCGGTGTCGTCCGTGGGCGTCACCGTAAATGGTCAGGTCCTCGTCGATTCTGTACCGCTGTCGCGCGATGGTGCCGGGCGGCTCTTGCCGCAGGCTGAGACCGGGCCCGGGACCGTGGCCGAGGGCCAGGTCTGGGTGCTGTCGAGCCACAACGTACGCTCGTTCGACAGCCGCTATTTCGGCCCAATCCCCCACGCCCACCTGACCGCCATCCTGCGGCCGCTTTGGACGGAGACTTCCCCATGACCGGCGCCGTTTCCCTCGCCCTGATCCTGGCCTGCGCCCCGCCCGAAGTGGCGCCGCAGACGATCCAGGCCGTCATTCAGGTGGAAAGCGCCGGCGATCCCCTCGCCATGGGCATCAATCTGCCGGGACAACCGAGCCGCTCCTTCCGTCCCGTAGACACAGCCTCGGCCAGGCGGATGGTCCATGCGGTCCTCGCTCGTGGCGGTTCGGTCGATCTCGGTCTGATGCAGGTGAACAACCGCAATTTAAGGGCGCTGGGCTACCGGATCGAGGAGATGTTCGACCCCTGCACCAACATCCACGCCGGCGCCCGGATCCTGCAGGAAGCCTATGGCCGGGCCCTCCAGACCATGCCTCCGGGGCAACTGGCCCTGCGTGCGGCACTCAGCGCCTACAATACCGGAGATTTGGAACGCGGGTTCGGCAATGGTTATGTGGAGCGATATGAGCGGCTGATGGGGAATTCGGAAGAGGAGTAAGAGCAGAGCTAGCAGTGCGGCCCTCGTGCGGATGCCTGCGATGATTTAGGGGGGGCTATTCGAGGCGGATCGCCGCCTCGGTCAACCCAGGAGTCGCTCCCGGAGCAAGCGAACATTCGCCGTTCACTCCTTTATCTTCAAAGTCAGGTCGGCGACCACCTCCTTCTGATCGCGCGTCTCGCCACGCAGGTCCTTGACCTCGCCGGTGCTAGCCTGGAGCGCTGTGTCGCTCGATAGCCGCTTCTTGCCCGCCGCCGGGCATTCCTTGGACCGGCGATAATACAGGTTCTCGGCGATTCCTGTTTCGGCAACCGGCGAATCAATGGGCACGAAATTGGTGAGTTCGCCCCCCACGAACATGACGTTGCCGACCTGCTGCCGACTGATGTCGAGGCCGTTCGCAGCCATGGCATCCAGGCGCCGGAGGCGGCAGTGCGGCAGCGGCCTATCAAGACCAGATTTATGATGCGGGGTTGATCGGAGGTCTTGGCCTCCAGGGTAATGCCTGTCTCCAGTGCGCAGCATTGGGCGGAATTCTTCGGTTTCTCCCCCCTGGCAGGGGAACAACTCATGGGACTGTTACAGTCTCCTTGCTCGCCAACTGGTCCTTGCCCCTGCGTCGCTCCCACATTACGCTACTGATCGTAGCGCGATGGCCTGGGGGCCTTTGCCATCGTAAGCATGTCAATTTCAGGGGGAAGGTGATGACCGCCGCTTCGTCTGCTACTGCTCCGCGTCGCAATGTGCGTTTTGCTGCTGCGCTCATCGTTTCCGTGTCCTTGGTCGGTTGCGCCACGACGCAGAATGGCGGCGGTGTCGGCGGGATGGGCCAGAAGGAGACGGTCGGCACGGGAGCGGGCGCGCTTCTTGGCGGCATCGCCGGTTCTTTCCTCGGCAAGGGCCAAGGCCGGATCGTCGGCGCTCTGGCCGGTGCCGCCATCGGTGGCTTCGTCGGCAATCGTATTGGCGCGATGATGGACGAGGAAGACCAGAAGGCCCTCCAGGAACAGGCCAAGCAGGCGTTGCTCACCCAGCCGGACAACTCGCAGGTTAGCTGGGCGTCGGCCCGCTCCGACGCCACCGCCACCGTGGTGCCAGAGAACACCCGTGTCGAGACCCGCGAGGTGCGGGTGGTGCGCGAAGCCAATGTGGCGCCGGCTCCCCAGTTGGACTTGATTGGGGCGAAATATGTGGCGAAGGCCGGGGCGACCGTGCGCTTGTCGCCCTCGAACGATGCTGAGGTTGCCACCACCCTGGCGAACGGCTCGACGGTCTGGGCGGTCGGCAAAGTACGCAACCAGCCTTGGATCATGGTGGCTAAGAAGGGCAAGTCGATCGGCTACGTTCCCGCTGCCAGCCTGGCGCCTGCCGTTCAGACCGCCGCGGCCAAGCCCTCGCAACCGACGCCGAGGGCCACCCAGGCGTCCGCCCCCGCCCAGCCTGCTGCTGCCGAGACCGCGGCGGCGCCATTCGACCTCGACGCGGCTCCGGTTCGGACGCCCGCCGACCTCGACGCCCTCGCTCCCACCGAGAAAGCCGATGTGGTGGTGGCCAGCGTGACCTGCCGCGACATCCGGACGACGGCTTCCGCCAAGGGCGAGACCGCGACCTCGACCCAGACGGCATGCAAGTCGCCAGATGGATCCTGGGAATTGAACTGAGCCGAGGCACGCCATGACCGCTTCCATGAAGGACCGTGCCAAGCTGACCGCTTGGGCCGTTGCCGGTGTCGTCGCCGTGACGGCTCCCGCATTTGCTGACGAGACCGTGCTGGCCGCTTCGAAAGTGCGGAAGCTCCAGGTGCTGGCCGAGGGAGGCGCCGCTTGGTGCAAGCCGACGGTGCGCCTGCGCATGGTGCTGGATCCTGATAGCCCCGATGTGCGGAATCCGGCCTCCCAGCTCGAGATCATGAATCGGCTGAAGACGCCGCTCACCACCGACTGTAAGGCCGCGACGGGCGCTGAACTCACCGTGTTCGAGCAGGGCAAGCCGACCGGCACGTACAAGGCGACCGCAAACACGGACTGGGTATTTGCTGCGGCCCCAACCTCTGCTCCGGTCGCTGCCCCGAAGGCCGAGCCGACGCCCGTGACGACCGCCGCGCCAGTGCCTCCTACGGCACCGGCCGCTCCTCCGGTTCCTGTCGCGCCCCAGGTCGTCACGACACCTCCATCGCCTGCTCCCACGTCGGCGCCGCATGCCGCACCGCCGCTTCCCCGCGATGTCAATTATGCCAGCGCAATGATCCGCCTCGTGAAGGACAACCCTTCCTTCGCGCAGGATGACGGCTTGCTTCGGTGCTGGGCTGCTTATCGTTATGAGAAAGAGTATTCGCAGTTCAGGGACCAGGAGTTCAAGCTCCAGCCGGTTCTGCAGAAGGCGCGGGCCGACCTCGCAGAGACCATCGCCCAGAATGACGGGCAGCGCGTGACCGCCGTCATTAACGCTTCCTTCGACGGCTACAATTTCGATACCCAGCAATTCCCCATCTCTCTGCGGATGGAAAGCCTGAACTTCGGCAGGAATTGCTACACGCAATCCCAGGCTTTGCCGAGCACGCTGACCGTCAAGGTGCCCGACCTCGACGCCATCACCGGCCTGCCGATGGAGAGTAAGGCCGCCCAGGCTTTCGCGGACAAGCGGACGCGCTACGGTTCGGTCGACCGGCGCATTGCCATCGCGGTGACGGTCAAGTTGGACAATGGCGGATTTGTCAAAGGATCGTGGGGCCAGATGGTTACCACCGGCACCCTGGAGAGCGCCACCATCTACGCCGATGCCGACGCGACTCAGCCTCTCTACTGGCTGACGCCAGAGGAACTGGAAAAGATGCGGGCGGCGCGCGCCGCAGAGAAAGCGGCCATCGCCCAGGCCGAGGAGGAGCGCAAGGCCGAACAGCGGCGCCAGCAGATGATGGCGCAACGCGAGCAGAATATCCGCGCGCTGTCTTCGGCGTCGACCAGCGTGAAGCTGGCCAACTGGATCTCCGATGGTGGAATCGATTACTACAGCAAGCTGAACAACCTGCGCGCCGCGCGGGCGGCGGCATTGGTCGGCGGCAAGCCGGTGATGGTCTCCATGCTGATCCAGGCCGACGGAAACGGCCGGAACAAGGTCGACACCAAGTGGCCGGGCAAATTGGAGGTCACGGTCGCCGAGGGGCAGCCCGACCTGAGTTCGTCGGGATGGTATCTGGTGCGCGGCCTGCTAAGCATGCCCGAGGGCGACTCTCTGCCGCCCGCCCAACTGACCGCCCAGACGGTGTACGCCTGCGCTCAACCGAAATGCGCCGACGCCACCGACCCGACTGCCATCGTCGACCGTAAGCTCGCCGCCTCGACCGGCGCGAACTGAAACACTTTTCCCAGGGGGACAAGGCCATGATGCGTTTGTTCAAGTTCGACTCGCTGATCACGCCGTCGATCATCAAGTTCCTGTTCTATCTCGGCGTCGCCTTCTCCGTGCTGGGTGCGCTGGGCGTCATCGGCAGCGGCATTTCCATGATGAAGTACCAGACCGTGATGGGGTTCGGCACCATCATCGGCGGCCTTTTGCTGATCCTGCTCGGCATCGTCGGCAGCCGCGTCTGCTCCGAGATGATCCTGGTCATGTTCATGATCCGCGATGAACTCGCTTGGCAGCGCGAGCAGCACCAGCGCGCCGCTGCCGAGTAACCCCCTTTCCTCGGAGACCACGATGGCCAACGACGCTGACAAGGCGACGTCGACGATGCTCTTGCCCCCTTCGGGCAATATGTTGCCGCCGTCCAATGGGGGCAGCCTGCTTAACCTCGACACCAAGGGCGGCGACGCCCTTGCGGGCGAAATGGCGCGCGCCGGAGCCGAAGCCAAAGAATTGGCTGCCAGGGCTGCCGCCTTCGCCGCCGAGAAGGCGCCCGAGGTCAAGAAGAAGGCCCAGGAGGCTGGTGCCAAGGTCGGTGAACTGGCGGGCAAGGCCCTGAAGGAAGGGGCTGCATCTGCGGCGCTTGCTCGTGAGGCGCTGGCCGACCCAAAAAAGCGTCAGGCGGTGATCGCCGCCAACCGCAAGAAGCTGACCATCGGCTTGGCCGCGGTTGCGGTGGTGCTCGGCGGTGGATGGATGTTCGCCAAGCACCAGGCCAACACCATCGCCAAGGACCGCATCGACGGCTTCCTGATCCGGTACAATCTCAACGGCACTGTCGCCTACGACGACGTTTCCGGATCTCCTTTCGGTTCGGCGACGCTCAGCGGTGTCCGCGTTACCGCGTCGCCGTCTACCACGATCAAGGCGGGATCGCTGACCATCTCCGACATCGAGATGAATGGCGACATGATTCAGAGCCTGAGCGTGGCCGCGAAGTCGGTGGAACTTCCTCTCCTGGCCATGGCGCGGGACAGCCGCCGCGATGCGACCCTGCATGACGCCATCGGCCTGGGCTACACGACCCTGACCGGCAACGTCGATGTCTCCGCGCGCTTCGACGACCAGAAGAGTGTTCTGTCGTTCGAGACCTCGGGCGACGCTCGCGACGCCGGGAGCTGGAAGCTCAAGCTGAAGCTGGGCGGTCTCAATTCCGGCACCCTGAATGCCCTCTACGGCATGTTCCAGGCAACCGGCGGCGATGCTGGTCTCGGCCTTCTGGCGGTGGCGGGCATGGGCTTCCAGGCACTCGGCCAGATGACGCTCGCGGAAGCGAGCCTGACAGTGGAGAACTCGGGTTACTTCAAGCGCAGTAAGGAAATCCCGAGCACCGACATCCCGGAGGATGAAGGCGCCGCTGCCTCGCGCGCCTTGGCTGTCGACGAAAGGGAATTGGTGCGCGGTGGGATGTCGCCGTCCGCGGCCCAGGCGGCTCGGGAGGCGGTTGAGGGCTGGATGAAGAAGGGCGGAACCCTTCGGATTGAGAGCAACTTGACCCAGCCGGTGGCTCTGTTCAAGCGGGGGAGCATGTTCTCTCCGACGTTCGACAGCTTGGCCGAATACCTGATGGTGACTAAGAGCAAGATTTCGAACTGAGTGGCGGCGCCAAATGATCCTCGGTAAAAATCAGCTTCTTTCCGCACTTCGTCTTAGGTTGGCGTCGGCCGATCACCTCGAGGTCGCCGTGGCGTGGGCAACACCCTCGCTTGCGCTTCGAGCCGTGGTCGAATTTGCGGGGAAGGCCAGCCGGAAACCTCGGTTCATTGTTGGTATCTCGGGAAATGGCACCCACCCGATAGCCCTCCGCAAGCTCGCCAAGGTCTGCGACTTGAAGGTGACCAAGGGCGATCGGGGGACGTTCCATCCAAAGTTCTACCGGTTCGCTAAAGGGAAAACGGCGGTTTGTTGGACAGGAAGCGCCAACCTCTCGGCGCGTGGATTTGGCCTGAATGACGAGGCCGTTCACGAGTATGCGGACGATGGAACCGGCGCGAAGTGGTTTGATCGTCTCTGGGACTCCCTGCCCGACGACACATCGGCGGACATTGAAGAATACGTGCGGACATGGACGCCGCCCGAAGGCGACCGCGACCAAACTCCCACCATTCCTGCGCCATCGTCCCACCCCCTCCATCTCCTGGCGGGAGGGAAGGTGAAGGATTGGGCCGGATACGTATCAGCGCTTTCTGCCTGTGATGCATATTGGATGGCGAATCCCTGGCACTTCTCCGTATTCGGTGAGGCGCGGAGCTATATGCACACCATCGCCGCCGGAAACGAGGTAGTGCGGTCTACCGATTGGGCCTCTTTCAGCAAGCAGGATGCGCGCGTTCTCTTGGGGTACGCCGACAGGGTTGATGATGGCGGATATGGCCTGCTCGGCTCTATGCGGGGCGCGGCAAAAGCCACCAATGCTTTCCTTGAGCCGTCCCGTGCCAATCTCAAAATCCGCAGGATCGTCCAAGACACCATCCTGCCCCTGACGGAGGTGGATGCTGATTTCCCCCGCGCCGCAGCTGCGGCTGTCGAAGCCATCAGCAAGCTGGAACGCTTCAATTCGGGCGTCGCCACAAGGCTGATCACGCTTATTAGGCCTGATCGCGCGGTTTCAGTGAACAAAGGGTCGAAGCAGGGGCTGGCAGCGCTTAGCGGCCTTCCTGTTACGACCCTTGGTTCTCCCAAGAATTACCGGCGCCTATTGGAATGGGTTGCCGAGCAGCCGTGGTTCGGTGTGCCAGAGCCTGACGACTCGTTCGAGAAGGTCATCTGGTCGATGCGGGCGGCGCTGATCGATTCCTTCGTGTATCTCCACGAGGGGGATGAAAAGTAGCCCGGTGCTTCAAGACGCCCGCCAGGATCACTGATCAGAAGGTCGGTCCTCCTGCGATGTCTTCCCCTTCCTTTCCTCCCGGTTCACTTTTGCTGTTGGCTATCCGGGGATCGCGGGGTCCAGTTCTTCCTGCTCCAACAGATGCGCCTCCATTGACCCAAGGAAAGCAGCCAAGCCAGCGATCACGCTGGTCGAAACGTCGACGCGGAAGACGGCCTTGGCCGCCACCGGCTGGCCATGCCGATGGGCCAGAGCGAGATCCATCAGGTGCAGGTGCAGCGGCCGTCCAACGGATGCCAGGGCGCGCTCGATGCGGTAGGCGATCTTAATGCCGCCCGCGTCGATGTCCCCCCAATGGAAGATCGGGCAGTTGGTCGCTCGCGCCAGGGCCAGCAGGCAGGCCAAGGTGGCATCGCTGGGGAAGCCGCCGGAATAGAGCAGGATGCCGTCGCCGGGCCGTTCACGGGCCTGCCGGTTGAAGCTGGCCAGGTTCTCGATGGTCAGGATCCACGGTGGGGCGCCGACAACGCCCAAACCATCGATCATATCGGGGGCGATGCCGATATAAGGGCGGGTCGGCAGCAGTTGGCCCGCGTAGGTGACCGGGCCGGAAAGCAAGCAGGGCTGCGGATAGCGGGCGATGCCGTGGCTGGTCAGCACCTCCTCGGCATCTAGTTCGTCCGGCACCTCGTCGACCACGCGAAGGAGGTCGATGATCTTGCCCTGGTGGGCTTCCACGAACTTAGTGTCGCCGGTCGCGCGCCGCGAGAACGTCCTCAAATCCTGACCGTCGAAGCGGCCATCGGCCAGGGCGGCGACCGCCAGCAGGCAGCGTTCGGCCAGATCAAGGGATTCGTGAGTGAGACCGGCGAAAGCACGCCCACGGCGCCAGTTGGTCTCCAGGGTGTCGAACAGCGGAGTCACGGCCTCGGGCAGGTCGGGCAGGCGGGAGCGCAGTTCGGCGATTGCTGCGGCAGCCGTATCGGCCTTCGGCGTGCGGCCGAGGAATTGGTAGAGTCTGGAGGCGTCTACTAGGACAACCCGCTCAATCAGGTGACGGGCTTCGTTCTTACCCATCTCCAGGGTAACCGCCTTGGCGCTTTCCGCCGCCCGGAGACGACCGTAGAGATCGTCACGGTCATCAGACAGCCAGGACTTCACCGGCAGCCGCTCTCCCACCGCTTGCACCCGGTCGGGCTTATCCTCGACGCGGGTCAGCAACTTGCCCAGCAGGGCGTCGGCGAACGCCAAGCCGGGTCTAGGCATTCGCAATCTCGGCGAATTCGTCTATTTCGGAGAGGCGGGCGCGGAAGCCCTCGACGCCCACATGGTCGGGGTTGATCGAGGCGATCTGTTGCCGGGCATAGGGGGTCGGGAACTCGCTGTCGAGATGCACCACCTGGTTCACCGGGTCCTTGTTGACCGACACGATGCAGTCGAGCACCTCGGTGAATGTCGGCCGCTTGTCCTCGGGTGCCGCCAAGATCAGTTGCAGGCCGAGATCCTTGAAGAAGTGGATCAGCGACTGGGTGGTGGTGATGTCGAGCTTGTTGAAGGCCTCGTCGAACAACACCAGACCCATGCCAGACGGCTCGCCGTTGGGGTGTCCGCCGGGGTAATAAGCCAGTGCCATCGAGGCGGCGATGGCGACGTAAAATGGCGCTTGGCCCTCGCCGCCGGAACCGACGGTCGCCCGCGAACTGAGACTGATCAAGCCATTCTTCTTCACCTCGGCTTCATCGATTTCCAGGGATTCGTCGTCATCGCTGGTCGCCGGACGCATGTAGAGATCGAAGGTGAAGTATTTGCGGTAATCCTCCAGGCCTTCGCCGCCCGTGTTGTCCAGGTACTCGTTCAGTTCGTCCATTGCCTGTTGAAGCACCGGGTCGGTGCTGCGACGTTCGATGATAGCCTGGGCTTGATCCGGGTTGCTGCCGACCTCGATGGCGAGGCGGCGAATTCTATCGAAGCGCGGATCAGGCTTCTTGCCGAATTTGTAGAATTGGCTTGTGAATTTGCGGCGTCGCAGTTGGCGGTTTAGCGACTTTAATTGGGTGTCGAGTTTGTGGAAGTGGCCATTGAGATTGATCAGCAGGTCTTCCTTGAGCGTCGAATACATCTCGCGCTCGGCGGCCTCGGCCATTTCCTTGTGCTCGCGCAGTTCGTTCTGGCTCAGCTTGGCGTACTGCCAGATAACCCAGTTGTAGTCGAAGGTGTAGGGCTGTTCGTCCGACATTGGCCGGTCGATGCCGTAGTCGCGCAAATAGTTGTCCAGCGCGTTACGTGCTGATCCGCCGGTTCGGCTGATGCGATCATCGATGTTGCGCAGGTTGGCATCGTGAAGGGCGATGCACTCGTCATAGCGCGCCAGGGTGCCGCTTGAAAAGCGGAAGGCGAGATAGGGGTTCGCCTTCCCCTGGAACGCTGCTGCAATCTCGGGGGGCACCCATTTGAGCGCGGCATTGAGGCTGTCGTCGTCGAAGGCGCTCAATACGCTGCGCTTTGCCTTCACTGCTTGGCGCATGCTGGAGCGGGCGTTCTGGAAGAGCGCGTCCGCCTTGGCCTGAACCTTGGTGGCTTCAGCCCATTTGGCATGGGCATCGACGACCTCGCTCCGCCGTCCTTCGACGTCCGATTTCATATGGTCGATCTCGGCTGCCAGTTCGGCGTCCTCTTCGGACAACACGGCCTGCTTGCGGCGCTCGACCTCGGTCTGCTGACGGCGAACCTCGTCATAGCGAAAAGCGGCCCCGTCGACGTTGGCGGTGAAGCTGGCCAGGTTTTCGGCAACGCGCCCCGCCTGGGTTAGCAAGGCGACCTCACGGTTGAGGCGGGCGATTTCGCTTTTCAGTTTTTCAGCTTCTTCGCGCAGGCCGTCGGCAACTGAACCGTCCAGGCGGCCCAGGATCAGTGAAATGTCCTGGTTGACGGAGTAGGCAAGACCGGAGGTGGCGCGGCCATCGCGCATGATGGCGCGGTTCGCCCGCTCCAGATCCGCCTTGGTCTCGACCATCTTGACGCCACCGAGATGGCTGCACAGCAGCGCCCGGGCGTGCGGATTGTCGGTCTTCAACACTGTGGCAAGGCTGTCGGTGCCCAGCTTGGTATCGACGTCGTGGGTTCGGCTGGTTTTGACCAACCGAACCCTGTGCAATTTTTGTTCACGACTGTTGCGGTTGGCGAATAGGATCTCGTTGGCCTGGTCGAGATGGCGCGGCTCGACGATGACAGCCTCACGGAATGGCCCTAGCAGAGATTCTGCCGCGAATTGCCAATTGGTGTCGGTTACCTCAACGACATCGCACAACACTTTGGCATCAATCCCATCCTCTCGGAGCAGGCGCAAATATGATGTCGTATGGTGGGATAGCGGCACGGAGCCTTTGGCGGCCCGCTTGGCATTTTCCTCAGCGGTGTTACGGCGTTTCCGCAGGTCGTTCAACTGACCCTGGCGATCTTCCAGCAGCGGCTGAAGGCGATCGGACAGGTCGGACAGGGCCTTGAGCTTGTCCAAATGTTCAGCGATGGCACGGCCATGCTGGGTCAGCCATTCCAGGCCCGGCTTGTCAATCAGAGCCAGGGCTGCCCGGGCAGCAGCGATGACGGCTCGCGCCGAAGCAGGCAGGAAATCGTTCGCTTCGGCCAGATTGGTGGCCGCCCGCAGTGCCTGGCGCACCGATTGGTCAATGGCTTCGACTTCTTTGAGGCGCAGGCGGGCGTTCTCTTGCTCGGTGGCGATTTGATCCAGCTTGCCCTGCAGACCCTTATCGGCCAGGGCGCCATTCAGGCGGCGCAGTTCGGCCTCAGCCTCTTCGAGATTGGCTTGCAGGCGCTTTTCGAGCGTCTCCTGCTCCTTCAACTTGGCATTGGCATCCGCGAGGGCGGTGCCCAGACGACGTAGTTCGATGCGGGCGCGGTCGGTGCGGGCGCAGGCCAACCCCCACTGATCGACGGCGCGACCAATCACCAGGGCGCCCCATTCGTCGTACCGGCGGCGGACCGTGCCCAGGCGCTTCAGCTTTTCCTCAATCTGCCGCACGGCATCGGCCAGATAGCGCCAGCGGCCGATGGCATCGCGCACGCGCTCGACCTCCAGCGGGTCTGGCTCCAGAATATAGGAGCGCACGAACACGGTCGGATCGAAGATCGGCTTGAAAGCCACCGCGTTCGAGAACGTGTGCAGGAAATGGCGGGTATCCGGCTGGCGGCCGTGCTTGCGCATTTCCGCCAGCATGTCGGTGACGAACTTCTCGGCGCTGTGGCGGTAAAGACGCATGCTGGGGCAGGCCTGCTTGATACCTTTTTCGATATCTTCCCAGAGCTTGATAAGGGTGCCGTGTTCATCCCGCTCTTTGGCGTGTTCGACCGAGAAGGCATAGCCGGGAGCGATAAAGCGGGTGATCGGCGTTTCGCGTGAATCTCCCTCGCGGGCGCTCATGGCATAGCCCACGGTGATGTCGTGTCGGCTGCCGTCTGCGCGTTCCTCACTGAAGACCAGGGTCAGCACCGTCTCGCAGGAGGGACGCAGCGGCCGGCCGCCGTCCTTCTTGGGGACCAGGTAGCCCAGACAATAGTCGATGATCTCGCGTTCGGACTTGCCGCTGGCAGAGGCGTTCGGGTGGATGTGGTGGTGGTTGCCGCCGCAGATCACGGTCTGGATGGCGTCCTGAACCGACGACTTACCGGCGCCGGTCGGGCCGATGAAGGCGGTGGCATCGCGGATATCGACGTCCTTGGCCGAGACTAGATACCAGTTGATCAGGCTGATGCGGGTTAGCTTATACATGTTCGATCTCCTCCGCCTCGGCGGCCACACCTTCGATATTCTCCGGGGCAGTCACATCTGCGGCTTCGGGTACATCTGCGGCTTCGGGCACCATCTTGGGTGCTGTCCCGGCTTGCGGCTGCTGCGCTGCCCAGTCGGCGACCGCCTGCATGGAGGCTTCAGGGCAGGCGACCTCGATGCCCGGCAAGATCGTCAGCGGACGCACCCTCTCGACGGGATCGCGTTCACCGAGGGTCACCACGCCTTTGCGCTTGAAAAGGTCGAGGATGGCGTAAAGGCGGGTTTCCTCGATTTGCGCCGAGGCCACGACATCGAGCTTGTCGATCAGGTCGTCGGTGGTGATTTCGACCTCGCCGCGTGCGCCCATGGTGTTGGCGCGGAAGCCCTCTTCATAGGCCAGTTTGAGGACGTAGAGCGCCAGGGTCTCATCCTTCTTGAGCCTGCTGGCTTGCCAGTCATAGCGCTTCTTGTCGGCGCCGGGGAAGCGCAGCGCGACCATGCGTGAGCGGGTGTCGAAGTGGAAATCCAATCCCATCGCGGCAAAATAGCGGCGGAAAAACTCCTGGTACTCATGGCACGCCAGGATGTTGTAGGTGCGGGCCAGACTTTGCTGGTGCGGATAGATGCACTGGCGCGAAATCAGAACCTGGATGCAGCGGGTGACCTCATCTTCGGTCGGCGGCTCGGGGATACCGCGTCCTGGCCGGTAGGTGTCGGCCTTATTCAGCAGGTCCAGGAGGTCTTTCAGTTCACTCGGCATTGGTCAGGCCTCTTTCCGGACGCGGGCGATTTTGAAGTCGGGGAAGTCGAGCCACTCGTTCTCGGCGCGCGCGCCCAGCGGGATAACGGAAAATTCGCGCCCCAGCATGGCATCGAACATGAACGGCACGTCGCGCAGACGCTGGAACAGGATGAAGTCGTCGACGGTCTCGACGGGGATCTCGCTGCCCTGGATACTGTTGCGGCCGTCGAGGACGCGGGCGAGGAAGTCGCGCATGCGCTGCGGCGATACCGCCACCCGGCGTGCGTATTCGAGCTTGGCCAGGCGGAAGGCTTCGATCGCCGGGTCGGGCTGGACTTCGCGCACACGGGCGCGCTCGATTTCACGCTTTCCTTGGCGTTGAGTGTAAAGGATATCACCTCCCAGGAGCGGCTCCAGGAGCAGTAGGTGCGGTTCGATCGCCACTTCGGCGTCCATGGGTAAATCGGTGGCGGCGAGCGCCCGGATGGCGCGACTGGCGCGGTCGATGGCGCCGCCGTCGTGGCGGTCCATGTAGCGGACGATGGTGTGGATCTTGCGCTCAATGCGGATTTGGGTTTCGCCGATGACGTCCAACTGACGGTCGATGCTGTCGAACACCCGATAGATGTCCTGCAATTCCTGGCGGATGGTGTCTTCTGCCTGGATCGCGGTGTCGGCGCGCCCTTCACGGATGTAGGCGTGGGCGAGCCGGGTCATCAACAACTGGTCCGCCTCGGTATCCTGCACGCGCTCGATGATCTGGTGGCGGAAGCGGAATGGATTGTTCTTGGTTTTGAGCGTCTTGTAGTCGGTGATCAGCATCTTCGACACGAACTCGTCGAAGAACGCGCGGAACAGAGCGCGCAGACCCTGCTGCTGCAGGACATGCTCCTCGACCCTGCGCATCTGGGCGGCGATCGTGCGCAGGTGGTGGGAGAAATCGCGCGCGAACCCCCATGCGTTGCGGATGGATTCCGAGCGGTCATCTGGATAGGCGATGGCGGCGTCCAACTGGCCCAGCACATTCAGCACGGCGCCGCCGTAGGAGCGGGTGTCACCGACGATGATTTTTTGGAATTCGCGCAGGAGCAGGCGGCCTTCCGGCGACAGGTCGACAAGCTTGCGGAAGCGGTCGCGCATCTCCACCAGCCAGCCGGTGTCGACGAGATAGCGGAAGAACCGGTAGCGTTCGGTATCCTGCCCACCAGCCTCGCGTTGCAGGCTGCGCATTTCTTGCGGCGACAGGTCAAAGCCCTCTTCGGCTAGTGGGCCGTTGGCTGCCTCATACTTCTCCATGAAATCGCCGATCTCGGCGATGACGTCGGTTTTGCGCGGGGTATCGCCGATGGCGGCGAAGGTGTGCTCGTACAAATGCAGCAGCAGCGCCGCGTAGAAGCGGCGATTGGAGGCAGCGAGCGGCCGGAAGATATTTTCCGGGATTTTATCGAATAGAGCCATCGTCTCCCCTGGCCGGCGCTTGTGCAGGAGACTCGTAGTGCAACCGGAAACTGTTTTTGTCAACGCTGGAGGGCGTTCGACAAGCAGGATCCTACTCGGCCATTAAGAACACCGTTGGGTGCCAACATCGGTCACCAATCAGCACCATCTAGGACATAATACGGTCCCACAATGTCCCTGTGCGGTCGTCGCTGCCACTCCACGCAGCATTATCACGGGGGCAAGCGCGGAGTTGCCACCGCTATGCTGCATTGCAGCGGAGTGGTTGGTAGCTTTCTATTGATTCGGAAGTGACGTTTCTATGCTCGCCCCGCTTAGACACGGATTGGCGTTGAGCCGCGCTTGTCCTACAAAGTTTCGCCGAATACTGCTCGGATATTCGTGTCCGATCCGTGGCGTCCATCTCGCCTTCAGTGGAAAGCCCCTCACCTCTTGCGCGTGACGGTTTGCCGCATGTCGCCATTCTTGGCGGAATTTCCGCAGAATTCAGCCGTTTAGCGGCATTTCATGGCGCGTGTTGGCAAACGAGTGTGGCAACATCCGTGCTTGCCAGCCTCCTCCCGGGAGGGCATGGAGCCTCAGAAAGTGGCGAGAGACAGCCATTTCCGCAAAGAGAGAGGCCGCTGGCGAACCAGCGGCCCAAGTTTAGCTGGGGGAAACGTTCAGGAAACGCAAATGTCACTGGTGTTGCCTCTCCGGCCACGCCCCAGGCACCACCACATCCTTCGTCACCATCACTGTGAACAGATAGCCCGGCCGGATGGTCAGCGTTGGCGCAATGCCGAGGTTACGCTGCACGGTGGCCAACCCGGCCTGTCCGAGCTGCTGCCCCAAAGCCCCGGCAATGACCTGCGACGAGGAGTAGTTTTCACCGTTGCTGGCCTGGGGTTGCGACAGTTGGACGCCGGCGGAGAACAGCGACATTAGCACCGCCGAGCCGAACACCCGCAGGTAGTGATTGTCGACTTGGTCATTGAAGCCGGCGTACCCGCTTTGGTCGGCGCCGGGCATGCCGTTGAGGTCGAGGGCAGAGGCGTCGGGGAAGATGATGCGGGTCCATACCACCAGCACCCGATGTTGGCCGTAGGTGACGGCGTTGTCGTAGGTGCCGACCAGTTTGGCCCCCTGCGGGATCAGCAGGTGCTGGCCGGTGGCGGTGTCGTAGACATTTTCCGAGACCTGGCCGAGGAGTTGCCCGGGCAGGTCGGAATTGACGCCGCCGATCAAGACGGCGGGGATGACCGTTCCGGCGCGGATTTCATAAGGGGAGAGGGGGGCTTCGCGGGTGGTGGCCAGCAGGTTGCTGGAATCGGGCGCCTGCTTTTTCAGAAAGGCGGCCTTGGCGGCCTGGCCGTTGACGTCGTTGGCTTCGGCGACCGGCCGGTTGGGTTGTCCCGGCAGCGGCGCAGAATAGGAAGGGGCGCTGGTCTGAACCGCCGGTGGCCGGGGAATGGTCGATGCGGCGCCCAGGGCGTTTTGCAGGGCATTGATGCGGTTGGTTTCGATTTGCTCCTGCAACTGGGTTCGGCGCAACGTCGCCGTATCCGCCGCCAAAGGCGGGGCCGATTTCAGCCCCAGGGCTGCAGGCTGGAGGGCGCCGGGTGGCAACGATGGTGCTGTGGGCGATGATCCCCGATCGGCCGGGATGATGCCATCCGCCGGGGCGCCAGACAGGACGAAAGCTGCGTCTGCGGGCGCGCCGCTATGCTGTTGGACGTTGGCGGTGGCCTGTTGCTGGATGGCTTTGTTGCGGTCGTACAGGGTGTAGCCAAAAACCGACATGACCACCACGACCATGCCGCCAATCAGCAGCAGCGGCACCCGGTTCAGGCGTCGCACGCCCCGGCCTGCGGTGCCAGCCGGTTTGAAGAAGTCGGGTGGGCCGTCCGATCGCTTCATCGGGCGACCGTTTGCGTCGATTGCGGCGATGCCGGCGCCAATTGGCCTTTGCCGTCCGGGGCGAATACCTGCGCCGTGGTCATGGTATCGACCGTGACCCGCAACAGCATGCGGCCATCGAACGGTGTCACCATGTAGCGCAACGGATGGATCTTGTCCGTTTGTGGCGCGGATGCCAGCGCGAATCCCGCCTTGCGCAATCCCTCAGCAATCACCTCGGGCAGCGGCGACGAGGTTGTCCCGGCCGGGGCCAAGACCAACGTGGTGCTGGCAGGAGGCAGACGCTGTTTGGCGACGCGGACGACCGCATCGGCAAGAACCTGGGCATCCGCGGAGGAGACATTGCCCTCGACCCAAGAATCGGTGTTGGAGGGGACGGCACAGCCGGCCAAGGCCAAGCTGGTTGCGATCAGGAACGCCAGCCGCATCACCGTCCTCCCGCCTTGTGGGTGACGGTGACACGTTCCTGCGCCGAGCCGGCGCCGGAGATCAGGGCGGCCTTGGCCAGCACCTTGTCGACCACATAGGTGTTGCCGGCTAGGCGGTAGTTGACCAACTGCTCGCTGGCCTCGGTGAACAGGCCACCATCCTTGCCCAGGGCCACCAGCGCCGGGGCATCGGCCGACGCCATGGCGGTGGGGAACTGAATGAAGGTCTTGGTGCCGTCGGAATAGACCCGCACCGGCCGCCACGAGGGCGAATCCCCGGACAGCGCAAACTCGAAATCCAGTTCCTGCAAGCGGTGTCCACTGGGCAACACGTTGGCGGCTTGTTGGCGTTGCTCCTGACGTTGATAGGCCGCCCATTCCCGCTGCACTTCGTCGGGATAGGCGAAGGCCACCGCCGGCATCCAGTCGCTCTTGGTGCTGACCAGCTTGATGAAATAGCTGCGGCGGTCGGTGCTGATCACCAGATTGGTGGACAGTCCGGCATCCACCGGCTTGACCACTACATGGGTGATCTTGTCGGCGCCGGAACCGCTGGTGGCCGGGGCTATCTTCCAGCGCACCGCATCGCCAACATTGATGTCGTTGATGATTTCGCCGGCCTGCAGGGCGATGTCGCACACATAGAGCGGCGCGCAGACCACCGAGGGCAGCGTGGAGCCGAACAGGAAGCGGACGGTGCCGTCTTCGCCCGCCACCGGCATATCCGCCCGCGCCGTCCATTTCTTCGACAGCCCCAAGGCGGCTTTTTCCTTGGGCGTCAGCCGGGTTGGCTGATTGGACAGGGCCGAGGCTGCGGGCGGGAACTGCGCCTCCTGCGAATCGAGCGGTTCCAGCGCCGGGACGATCACCGGATCGGCAAGGGCCGGCAGTGCCATGCCCATGGTCAGGGCCAGGCAAAGTGGGGCCTTTCGGATCATGGCGTCCCCCGCACCCGCTTGGTCCAGCTGTACTCGGTGACATAAACCCCCATTGGGTTCAGTAGGATGGCTTCGGCATCGCTGGGCGGCTTAACCATCAGCGTGATATCGGCCTGCCACGAGGCTTTGCTCACGGTCGTGCCGTTGCGGGCGGTGATCGTTTCTTCCCATTCCACCCGCCAGACATTGGCCGAGATGGGCAGGACGGACTCGATCTGCGCACGGACGGTTTCGGTGCGGGCGCGCACGAACGGGTCGTTGGCTTTGAAGTACTCGTTGGTGGCAGCACGGGCTGGGCCGTCGCGGTCGATGCCGGCATAGGCTTCGTTGATCAGGGCGCGCTCGGCGGCGACGTCGGCGTAAACCGTGCGCAGGTTAAACACCAAACGGGCCAGCTGCGCGGTCACCACCCGTGCATCGGCCGGGGCGGCCTTGTCGGCGGGGCCGATGGCGACGGCTTGCCCCAGGCGGTTCACCTCGACCACATAGGGAACGATCCGCACCTGCGAGGCCATGTAGACAGTACCGCCTACCGCCACCAGGGCGATGGCCAACGAGCCGAAACATGCCAGCCGCCATGCCCGCGCCGCGGCGATGTAGTCGCCGTAACGCTCGTTCCATTCCCTCCGGGCGTTCAGATAGGGATTGTCGCCGGCTTCAGTGACGGTGGGGACAGTGTTCATGATGACGCCGCTCCCGGCGGTTGCGGCAGTTGCGGCGCCCCATTGCCGCCCATGCGGCTGAGCATATCGACGCCTATCCGCCCGCCCATGGTGCCGCCGAAATTTCGGCCGCTGAGCCGGCGCCCCAGATCGCTGGCGGCCGCTTGTCCGGCGTTACCGGCCGCGCGCGGCAGGAACTTGGCGATCTCGCCCGCCTTGGCCCCGAAGCTGGTGGCAGACGATAGGCCGGTTGCCGTTTGCGCGCCGGCAAGGCCCAGCGCTCCGGCTCCGGCCGTTGCCAATCCTGCCGCCGTCCCGGCGGCGGCGCCGACTGCGCCCATCAAGGCGCCGCCGCTGCTGAACGAGGCACCGTTGATCAGGCTCTGGATGGTTGAGGGAAGCATCACCACCAGGGCCAGCATGGTGACCAGGGTGATGCACAGCTCGACGAAACCGGGTGCTGAAGTGGGCGTCGCATCAGCCCACTGGTTGATGAACTGCATACCCAGCGCGACGATGAGTTCCAGCACGAACAGCTTGGCGCCGACCGAGACGGCGTAGTTGAGCACCTTCAGGCTGTACTGGCTGGTGAACCGGCTGCCGCCGAAGCCCAGGAACAGGACGCCTGCATAGACGACGATGTAGGATTCTACCAGAGCTTCGACCATGTAGGCGGTGACCACGCCGAGGACGATCAGCACCACAATGCCGATCATGACCAGTTGGAAGCTCTGGCCAGGGGAAGTGATGCTTACCTGTTGCCACAGTTGCGAGACGATCTGCAACGCGTCGCTCAGAACCTGAGAGGGTGTGACCCCAGTCGCTCCTCCGACGCTATGTGCAGCGCCATTGGCCGCCTGTCCAAAGCTTATGATGATGGCTTGCGCCCATGTCGGCCCATTCAGCAGGAGGGCGTAGAAGAAGCCAACGAACAGGATGAAGCTCACCACGTCGGCGACGAACTCGCCCAAATCCGCGCCTTTCAGAACGCAACGGACTCCAACCACCAGCAGTTCAATGAGAGCGAGGATCCAGAAGAGGCGCTGGGCAAACACCAAAAGGACGCTCTCCCAGGCTTGAGCATGGGTGTGATAGCTCACCACCACATTGTTGATAGAACGGCCAAGTTCCTGCGCCGTAGCCGTCTGCTCACCACTGATCAGGACGGCGAGGGCGATGAGGGGAATGGCGAGGCGGCCCCTCATTTCCCAATCTCAAAGGTCTGCGGTGGAGCGATATTGGTTGTGAGCTTGTTGAAGGCTTTTGCCCGCCGCTCCTGATCCGTGCGAACAAGCTGCTCAGCGGCGAGTTGGGATCGCAGTTCATTCAACACGACCGTAAGAGCCGCTATCTGGCGGTCTTTTTCGGTCGTTGTCGTCTGGATAGACCCGGCAATGGAGACGATTGCGCCCGCACCAGCTCCAGCCACAAAGCTCAGAACAATGGCAACGATGATAGTTCGGGTCATGGCTAATACCCCACTTGGAATGTCTGTGGCGTTGCGATCGCTGTCGGGACACTGTTAAACGCCCGCATGGCCGCCGCTTCTGTCTGTTGCTGAAGGAACTGCTGCTGTTGCGCCCGCTGGGCGGAGATCAGCAGGCTTTGCAGTTCGGCCAGTTGGGCTGATTGCATCGCCAGCAACTGATTGGTCGCCATGGCCACGGCGGTGGGTCCGCTGGCGGCTTGGGAGGCGGAGACGGTGGCTTGCACCTGGTTGGCGACCAGGGGCTGGTTAACCGCGATCTGGTTCTGGATGTCCATGGCGGTGGCGACGGCCAGGCGGTTGCTCGCCTCCATGGCGGCGACCTGGGCCAGCATCGCCTGCGGGTCGAAGCGGGCGTAGCTGTCGGGATAGGCGGCGTTGAGCTGCGCCTGCAAAGCCGTACCTTGAACCTGAATCCGGTCAACCTGCGCCAACAGGCTTTGGGTGCGCTGGGCCAACTGCGCCACCTGGGGCGCCGAGTTGGTGGGCAGGGCCTGCAGCATCTGCATCTGGTTCTGAATTTGCGACTGAAGGGCGGTCAGCTGTTCGGCGCTTTGGCTGACCTGCAACGCCAGTTGCTGCAGGGCGGCGGCGTCGATCACCGCCATTTGCGCCAGGGCTGGCGGTGCGGTCAGCAGGCTGGATACGAGGCACAGCTCAGGCATCAAGCGGCGCATGGACCAGCCCTCCCTCGATCCCGTTTTCCTCCAGCCACGCTGCCGGCCAATCGCTGCCATGCCGCGCCTTGAGGCCGCGCAGATGGGCGAGCGTTTCCCGGTCGGACACCGCCAGGAATGCGCGGGCGATGGGGCCGAGGCCCAGTTCGAACAGCCGCCGGCCTTCGGGTGAGACGGTGTAATACTGCCGCTTGCGGATGGCGGTGCGGACGATCTGGATTTCCTGATCGTTCAGGCCGAAGGCGCGATAGAAATCCGCCGGTCCCTGCACCGATCCGCTGCCCTCCTTGGCCGCTTCCTCGTTGGGCAACAGGATTTTGGTCGGGCAGGATTCCAGCAGCACGTCCAGCAGGCCCGAACGCACCGCGTCGGACAGGCTTTGGGTGGCGAGGCCGACGGCGCAGTTGGCCTTGCGCAGCACCTTCAGCCATTCGCGGATTTTCTCGCGGAATACCGGGTGGGCCAGCATCAGCCATGCCTCGTCCAGCAACAGCAGCGCCGGCTGGCCGGTCAGGCTTTTCTCGAAGCGGCGAAACAGATGGAGCAGCACGGGGATCGCCACTTTGTCGCCCAGCGCCATCAGCTCTTCCAACTCGAACACGGTGAAGCTGGCGGCGGCGATGCCGTCGGTGCGGCTGTCGAGCAGATGGCCGTAGGCGCCGTTCAGAGTATAGGCGGTCAGGGCCTGACGGATTGCCTTGTTCTGCACCGTGGCGACGAAGTCGGTGAGCGAGCGGGCCGCGCCCGGCTGCGCCAGCAGCTGCAGGGCGCGGTGGATTTCCGCCCGTTGGCCGGGCGAGCACGGCTGGCCGCTTTGTAGATGGACGCAGGTTTCCACCCATTCTTCGGCCCAGGCGCGATCGCTGTCGGTGTCGAGTTCGGCCAAGGGCGCGAGGCCGGGCGCAGTTGAATCCACCGCAATGTCGGCATGGCGTCCGCCGCAGGCATTGGTCAGCGCCCACAGGGAACGCCCCTTGTCGAAGGCACAAATGGTGGCGCCCCGGTAACGGCGGAACTGCGCGGCGATCATCGCCAGCAGCACGCTCTTGCCGGTGCCGGGGGGACCGAACACCAGGAAATGGCCGAGATCGCCGAAATGCAGATTGAGCCGGAACGGCGTGGCGCCGGCGGTCTTGCCGTGCAGCAAGGGCGGTGAATTCGGCGGGTAAAGCGGGCAGGGATTGGCATCATGGCCGGGCCATACGCTCGACAGCGGCAGCAGATCGGCCAGATTGAGGGTGTGGACCATGGGGCGGCGGATGTTGGGCATACCGTGGCCGGGCAGGCTGCCCAGCCACGCTTCCATGGTGTTGACCGTCTCAATGCGGCAGGCAAAGCCGAAACGCTGGATTTCGCGCACCACCAGCCGGGCCTGCTCGTCGAGCACGGCGCGGTCCTCGTGCATCAGCACCACCACGGGGGTGTAGAAGCCGTAGCGGACCAGCCCGGAATTGGCCTCGTTGATGGCGGCTTCCGATTGGCCGGCCATCAGCAGGGCGTCCTCGTCGATGATGCCGCCGGCGGTGCGGAACATCTGCGACCAGAAGCCACGCACCTTCTGCCGCCATTTTCGCCGGTACTTCTTCAGCTCGACCACCGCCTCGTGCGGGTCGAGATGGATCATCCGCGTCGACCAGCGATAGGGCACCGGCAATTCGTCGAGCGCCTCGAGGATGCCGGGATAGGATTCGGAGGGAAACCCCTCGATGGCGACGCAGGCGATGAATTTGCCGCCATAATGGGGCGTGTCGCCCGGCCACAATTCACGGCCGCCCAGCAGGGCGTCGAGATACATTCCCGAGGCCGGGATGTTGAGCGATGCCGGCTCGCCGGTCAGGCTGAATTGCAGGTAGTTGAGCAATTCATCGCGCCGATGCACGCGACCGCCGGCATCGCGCAGGGTGAAACCGGCCATGCGGCGCAGCTTGACCACGTCGCCCATGCCGTCTTCCAGATCCACCAGCACCTTCTTGAAGCCGGCGAGAATGCGGTCGGCGAGGTGGCCGGCCTGCCGCCCATCGTCGTCATAGACCAGATCGGCCAGACGGCTGCGACTGCGTAAGGGCGGCAGGTAGCTGAGGATCAGCGCGTACTCGGTTTCATAATGGGCGCCTTCCGCCTGGAAATGCTGCCGTCGCTCCTCGTCGATGGCGGCGGTGATGGCATCGGGGAATAAGCTGCGCTCGGGCGCGGGGTAGTCGGTGGCCGGCATGCGCACGGCGTCATGCCACGACGCCCAGCCCGACCCCAGGCGCAGCAGCGCGGCATTCACCCGTTCGGTGAGATAGTTGCGCAGCGCCGGCGAGGCACTGAGGCCGTCGGGGCCTTGGTAGAAATAGCCGGCCAGTAGGCTGCCGTCCTTGCCCTGGACGATGCCGTCATCCACCAGCGCCGCCCAATTGAGCAGATCGGCCATGCCGGCGGCCTGGGAGCGGAAGCTGGAGAGCGCTTGCATGCGGCTACTCCCGGCGGAAGGGCCGCGAGCGGGCCGGATAATGGCGGCGGTATTTCAGCGAACGCAGATAGATTTTCGACATTTGCGGATCGGCCTTGGCCATCAGCCGCAGGCCGCCGACACACAGCGCCCACACGGCCGAGGCCACCGCAATGGCGGGGATGTTGAGCGCCGACACCGCCAGACCGCCCGCCACCACGGCGGTGGTCAGCACCAGTTCGCGCTCGCCGCCCAGCACCAGATTGGGCCGATGCAGCGCGCGGTGAAAAGGCGTGTAGCGCAAGGCGGTCATGGCACCACCGCGGCGGTGGCGAACAGGCCGGACAACACGTTGGTGGACAGCACCAGCAGCGCGATCACCAGCACCAGCATGACGCTGCGACGCACGAACTCGCTGATCTCGCCGCCCCAGATCAGCAGGGCGCCGCAGACGATGATGCCCAACAGCGAGATGGCAAAGGCCACCGGCCCGCGGATGGAATTGGTTAGTGTGGTGAGCGGTGCTTCCCACGGCAGGCCGGGGCCGCCAGCGGCGGAGGCGAAGGCCGGGTCCAGCGCCGCCATGACCATCAACGCGATCAGAACCACCAGGATGGGAAGCCGCGTCATGGCACATTCTCCTCGGCGCGCAGGCGGTAGTCGCGGCCGTCATGGCCGGTGACGGACAAAATCTCGCTGATTCGGCGGCCGGTGGCGGTCCTCTCGATGGTGACGATCAGGTCCACCGCTTCGCCGATCAGCGCCGGCATGGGGTTCTGCGAGATTTCCGCGATCAGCTGTTCCAGCCGGGTCAGGCCGGCGCGGGCGTTGTTGGCATGGACGGTGGCGACGCCGCCGGGATGGCCGGTGTTCCATGCCTTCAGCAGCGCCAGGGCTTCGGGACCGCGCACCTCGCCGACACAGATGCGGTCGGGGCGCAACCGCATGGTCGCCTTGAGCAACCGCGTCATGTCGATGCCGTCGACGGCGCGCAGCATCACCTTGTTGGCCGCCCGGCTTTGAATCTCGGCGGTGTCTTCGATGATCACCAGCCGATGATCGGGCGCCGACAGGCGGATCTGCTCGATCACCGCATTGGCGAAGGTGGTCTTGCCGGTGGAGGTGCCGCCGACCACCAGGATGTTGCGCCGGGCCGCCACCGCCCCGGCCACCACGTCGCGCTGGCGGGCGGTCAGGATGCCTTGGGCGACATAATCGTCCAGGGTGAACACCGCCAGCGCCTTGCGCCGGATGGTGAAGGTGGGGCCGGACACCACCGGCGGCAGGATCGCCTCGAAGCGCGAGCCGTCCAGCGGCAGCTCGCATTCCAGAATGGGCTGCTCGCGGGTGATCTCGGTGCGCAGGGTCGAGGCCACCGTCGCCATCACCGCCTCGCTCTGCGCCGGCGGCAGGGAGCCGCAGCGCTCCATGGCACCGCCCAGGCGCTCGACCCATAGGCTGCCATCGGCGTTGAGCATGATCTCGATAACGGCCGGATCGGCCAGCCAGCCGCAGATTTGCGGCCCCAATTCGCGCCGCAGCTTCTCCTCAATGCGGCTGGCATGCTCGCAACGCGGTGTCGAGGGAAGGCCAAGGGGGAGCTGCTGCATTCCAGGCGTCCGGCAGATTGCAAATCCGTGGAATGCGTCAGCTTTAGCGTTTCACTTCGCTGGTGGGGTAGAACTCAAGCCGCCGTCTGCCATGTGGATTGGTTTAAAGATGCAATCTCTGGGCGGGATATGACGGAAAAACCAAGGTGCAAGGCGCTGTGTGAAGGCTGTGACATCGCCTTGATTGGTTCCAGGAGAGCGGCGTCTGTCCCATATCTTCGATCTATCCGTGGGCATGGTGCGTCTCGCGGAACGGCAATTATCCGGATGCCACCGGAAAGGTGCCGATAACGCACTGATATTGTCCCGTCATCTCGGCGTCCATGGACAGGGCGCCACCCGGACGGAGACACAGTCATGAGGACACAAACATGCGCGGATGGCGTTCCCCAGGCGCCCACGGGCGAGGCGGAGCAGAGTCCCCTGGCCAAACTGGTCTACACCATTGATGAGCTGTGTCAGGTGGTGGGGATCAGCCGCGCGACCGTCTACAAGGAGATCAAGGAGCAGCGTCTGCGCGTGCGCAAGGTCGGCAAGCGCACGCTGGTACCGGTGGATGAGGTGCGGGCCTGGCTCAAAATTTGATGACGGAGGCAATATCCCCCTGAGGTTGCGATGCGATTGTACTGACATGCCTTCGGGAATATCGTCGCTGCAGATGCATTCGGAGGTGCGCGATGCGGTGCCGGTTGGCTCTGACAGCGGTCATTCTAACCATGATTGGGACGGCGCAAGGTTGGGCGTGTTCCCGTGATCCGAGCGTGCCTGAGCCGACGGCGGAGGAGTTGTTCGCCAATGCGGCAGCGGTCGTGGTGGGCCATTTGATTATGGTTGAGCAGGTCACCGCACCTAACCTCGACAAACACGACGCCGGAGTGATCGAGGGGACGTTCAGCCCGATCGAGGTCATCAAGGGCGAGGTGCCTGTCGGCAACAAGGTGAGGAGCCAGACATTTCTCCCCGGGAATTGTGCGTTGCCCTTGCTCGTCGGCTCCGACTACGTCTTTTTCCTGGATGGCAAAGACAATTTCGTCACCTGGATCACGGGATCGGCCTCGTTAGGCTTTCCGGGCTCGCCTGCTGTCGAGCGAGCACGTGAAAAGCTCCGCTCACTCAGGAAATAGCCTGCTGCGATCGCTCGCTGATAAGCTGCGTGCTGGCCTGGAATTTTGATGAGGGCGGCCCCCGACCTCGTGCGTTGTCCGCGCAACAGGCTTGTTCCTTCGCGCTGATGCGGCAGCGAATCGCCCCAAGTAAAACAGCGTTTGTCCAGCGACCGAGAATCTCGGGCGGATTCGGGCTGCTGGAATTTTTAAGTCCCTGGTAAGTCCCTGGCCGGGGCATCGGCGCGAAAACCCTGCCTAGATCGACGGCAACCGTTCCGATAACCCATTGATAAAAAAGAAGCCCCGGCTTTCACCGGGGCTGAGTCAAACAGGGAGGCTTCACGTCTAGGAGACGTAGGGTCCGAAGACCCCTAGAACCCAGGTGTCACACCTGGGTGGGTGGCGGGGCGGACCCCGCCGAAACTTGTCGGGGCTGCCAAATGCAGCCTCGCGGAGTTCTATTTACGGCAGGTTCGCGCCGGCAACCATGTGAAAAAGCGCGGTCTGGGCATGCATTGGCTGCATAACGAAAGTGTAAAGTAGAAAATCGGGCACGAGAACGGCTCAAACCCGGGCTTTATGAGGCCTGCGGGTGCGGTAGTGACGCGCTATTCTGAGGGTGTCGCCGAATCGTTTAGAGCGATTCTTGGATCTTGTGCAACAGGAAGTCGCGGAAGACGGTGATGCGCTTGGAATGGCGCAATTCTTCCGGATAGACGAAATAGGTGTCCAGCTTCGGCCCCTTCAGTTCGGGCAGGATGTGGACCAGATTGTCGGCCTCGGTGGTCATGTAGTCGGGCAGGGCGGCGACGCCCAGGCCAGACTTCACGGCGCGATAGATGCCGTAGATGTTGTTGACCTCGAGCACTGGCTTGCGTGGGCGCGACGGGCTGGCGCCGGCTTCCAGCAGCCAGTTGACGTTGGCCACCGGCGGCGACACCCTGGCGTCATCGCCATAGACGACGATGCGGTGGGTGTCCAGGTCCTCGGGCGATTTCGGCATGCCGTAGCGCTTGAGGTATTCCGGCGCCGCGTAGACGTTGTAATGCATGGTCAGCAGATGGCGCTGGATCAGATCGGGCTGGCGCGGCGGCATCATGCGGATGGCGACGTCGGCCTCGCGCATGGCCAGGTCCAGTTCGCCGTCGTACAGCACCATGGTGACGTCGATCTCGGGATAGAGGTCGAGGAAGTCCTTGATGCGCGGCGTCAGCCACAGCGAGCCGAAGGCGACGGTGGTGGTGATCTTCAGCGGACCCTGCGGGCGCTCGCGGCTTTCGGTCAGCAGCGCCTCGGTCATCGCCAGCTTGGAGAAAATCTCACGGGCGGTCTTGTACAGCAGCTCGCCCTGCTCGGTGAGGATCAGCCCACGGGCATGGCGATGGAACAGCGGCAGGTTCAGGCTCTCTTCGAGTGCGCTGATCTGGCGGCTCACCGCCGACTGGCTCAGGTTAAGCACCTCGCCCGCATGGGTAAAACTCCCCGCCTCGGCTACGGCGTGGAAGACCCTGAGCTTGTCCCAATCCATGTCCCTTGACGGGCTCCTTCCCCCCAAAATCGGTCCCGGCGCCCCTAATGGCGCCGGGCCGTTTCTGTTCTGTGGCGGTTACTGTGCCGCAACTTCCGCCATATGTCCATGGATGGCGAGGAAACGTTCCGCTTCCAACGCGGCCATGCAGCCGGTTCCGGCGGCGGTGACCGCCTGGCGGTAGATCTTGTCCTGCACGTCGCCGGCGGCGAACACGCCGGGAATGTTGGTGGTGGTCGCGCCGGGCGTGGTGACGATATAGCCTTCGTCGTCGATGGTGATGGCGCCCTTGAACAGCTCGGTATTGGGGCTGTGGCCGATGGCGATGAAGACGCCGTCGCAGGCCAGTTCCGACAGCTCGCCGCTCTTGACGTTCTTCAGGCGCACGCCGGTGACGCCGGGCGGGTTGTCGCCGCCCAGGATCTCGTCGACGACGCTGTCCCACACCACGGCGACCTTGGGATTGGCGAGCAGCCGGTCCTGGGCGATCTTTTCGGCGCGCAGCGAGTCGCGGCGGTGCACCAGGGTGACCTTGCTGGCGATGCCGGCCAGGTAGATGGCTTCCTCGACGGCGGAATTGCCGCCGCCGACCACCACCACTTCCTTGTTGCGGAAGAAGAAGCCGTCGCAGGTGGCGCAGGCGGAAACGCCGAAGCCCTGGAACTTGCGTTCCGAGTCGATGCCCAGCCAGCGCGCGGTGGCGCCGGTGCTGATGATCAGGGTGTCGCCGATATAGGTGTCGCCCGAATCGCCCTTGGCGACGAACGGCCGGGTCGACAGGTCCACCTCGGTGATGGTGTCGTAGAGGAACTGCGCGCCCACATGCTCGGCCTGGGCCTGCATCTGCTCCATCAGCCACGGCCCCTGCACCGCCTCGGCGAAGCCGGGGAAGTTCTCGACGTCGGTGGTGATGGTCAACTGCCCACCCGGCTGCAGACCGGCGACCAGCAGCGGCGACAGATTGGCGCGGGCGGCGTAGATGGCGGCGGTGCAGCCGGCCGGGCCGGACCCGAGGATGAGGACTTTGGTGTGGTGCGTGGCCATGGCGATCCCCGGCAAAAGTGGTCAGACAAAATAGGGTGGTGGTGGTGGCGGCGCAAGCGCGGCCCGCTGTGCCGATGGCAGAAGAGGGCGCGAGGTTGCCCCCGCGCCCTCCCCCAGGACACGTCCGCGATAAGGCGCCGGCGCCTTACAGGTCCTTGGCGTTCTCGGCCAGGTACTTGGCCACGCCCTCGGGGCTGGCCTGCATGCCGGCCTTGCCCTTCTGCCAACCGGCCGGGCAAACCTCGCCGTGTTCCTCGTGGAACTGCAGGGCGTCGGCCAGACGCAGCATCTCGTCGACGTTGCGGCCCAGCGGCAGGTTGTTGACGTGGGCGACCTGGACGGTGCCGCTCTTGTCGATCAGGAACGAGCCGCGCAGGGCGACGGCGTCGTTGATCAGTACGCCGTAGGAGCGGGCGATCGACTTGGTCAGGTCAGCCACCATGGGGAACTGAACGTTGCCCAGGCCGCCCTTGTCGACCGGGGTGTTCTTCCACGCCAGGTGGGTGAAGTGGGAATCGACCGACACGGCGACGACCTTGACGCCCTTTTCGGCCAGCGCCTTCAGGCGGTGGTCATGGGCCAGGATTTCCGACGGGCACACGAAGGTGAAGTCCAGCGGATAGAAGAACACCAGGCCGTAGGAACCGGCCAGATAGGACTTCAGGTTGAACTCCGGATTGATTTCGTTGTTCGGCATCACCGCCGGGGCGGTGAAGTCGGGGGCGGCCTGGGTCACCAGGCTCACGCAATTGATCGCGTCGGTCATCCTACGATGCTCCCTCTTGTCACTGTTGGATGATGGAAAACATGGGGAGGCAATTTAGTCCTCCGGCCGGCGCTGGGCAAGATGGAATGATTATAAAAATGCCGCCAATCCGGTGCGTTGGCCGAAAAATCTTGCTCAGGCTGCCAACTCGCAGCAATTGCGGCCGGTTGCCTTGGCGCGATAAAGGGCGGCGTCGGCGCGACGCAGGGTGTCTTCCAGGGTCTCGTCCGCCCGCATCTCGCCGATGCCGATGCTGGCGGTGAAGGCGAAGGCGGCGGGGAAGGTGGAGAATTCGGCGGCGAAGGCGGCGCGCAGCCGCTCTGCCGCCGCCAGCGCCTGCTGGCCGTCGGTCTCGGGCAGCAGGGCGACGAATTCCTCGCCGCCGAAACGGCAGAACACGTCCTCGCCGCGCAGGATGCGCCCGGCCACCGCGACGAACCGGCACAGGATGTCGTCGCCGGCGGCGTGGCCCAAGTCGTCGTTGATGCGCTTGAAATGGTCCAGGTCCATCATCAGCACCGCCAGCGGGCGGCCGCTGCGCCGGGCGTGGGCGACTTCCTTTTCCGCCACCAGGGCGAAGGCGCGGCGGTTGAGCGCGCCGGTCAGCGGGTCGCGGCTGGCCAGCCGGTCCAGGTCGCCCTGCAGCCGTTCGCCGGTCATCAGCGTCATTCCCAATGTCACCGCCATGGTGACGCACAGCCACCACAGCAGCGACAGCGCGAGCAGGTCGTCCGGTTGCCGCAGGCCGTGGCCGGTGGCGTCGGCGATGGCGGACAGCCAGCGCAGGCCGAACACCGCGGCATTGGTCAGGTAGATATAGCCGATGACCCGGCCGACCGCGCCGGGTGGACGCGGGGCGCGCAGCAGGTCGCGGGCGATCAGGGCCGAGACCAGCGCGACCGTGCCGGCATTGATCAGCGTGCGCAACGTTACCGACGATTCCAAGGCGCTAAGAAAGACAACGGTTGCCAGCGGGGCCAACGGCAGCGCCACCAGCAGCAAGCGGGGCAGCGGCGTCTGGCCGAGGAAACGGCGGAAGCCGTCCCAGGCCAGCAGCATGCCGGCGGTCATCAGCGCCTGGGCCAGCGACAGCGACGCCCATGCCGGCACGGCGCGGTGCGCGGCGACCAGGAACAACGCCCCGGCGGCCAGCACCCCGGCTTCGGCCCATTGCCGCAGCCCGGGCACATGCGGGTGCATGCGCCACAGCAGCAGGCGGGCCGCCGCGCAGAACGTCGTCGCCAGGGCGACGGCGACCAGCAAGGTGCGGATGTCGAAGTGCATAAGAGGCTGTGCGACCTTTTTCCTAAAACCGTTCTAAGGACGTTAGCGCACAGCCGCAAGGGCGGCCATCGGGTCTTTGCCGTGTGGCCGGGCGGCCACGGCAGCGGGAAAAAGGATCGGGGCCACGGATGCGCAAGGGGGGCATGCGTGCAAGCGGGGCAAACAGGCGCTTGGCGGGACACGCGCTGCGCGGTAATATAATTTCGTGAAACGCTTTCCGTTTGGAGTTCCTTAAATGCAGCGGGTCAAGCTCGACCGCATCGACCGCCGAATCCTGGCGGATCTGCAAGCCGACGGTCGTATGACCAACGTCGAGCTGGCGCGCCGTGCCGGCATTTCGGCGCCGCCTTGCCTGCGCCGCGTGCGCGCGCTGGAGGAGGCCGGCTACATCAGGGGCTACCACGCCGAGATCGAGCCGCATGCGCTGGCCTTCAATGTCACGGTTTTCGCCCATGTCGGCCTGAACAGCCAGGCCGAGGCCGATCTGCGCGCCTTCGAGGATCTGGTGCTGGGCTGGCCCGAGGTCCGCGAGTGTCACATGCTGGCGGGTGAGACTGATTTCCTGCTCAAGATCGTCGCCCATGACTGGGACGATTATCAGCGTTTTCTTACCACCAAGCTGACGGCGGCGCCCAATATCAGCCACGTCAAAAGCTCGTTGGCGATCCGCACCTCGAAGCTGCAGCCGGGCGTGCCGATCGACGTGGACGCCGGCCCCGAGGCGGAACACGAATAGGGGGCGGCCATGGACATTCTTGACGTCAAGGGCCTGAACTGTCCGCTGCCCATCCTGCGCACCAAGAAGGCGCTGAAGACCGTGCAGGTCGGCGACATGCTGCAGGTGGTCGCCACCGACCCCGGCTCGGTCAAGGACATGGACGTGTTCTGCCGCCAGACCGGCAACGAGCTGGTGGAATGGGCCGACGAAGGTGGCGTTTATACCTTCGTCATCAAGCGGCTGAGCTGAAGGCGGTTGCGGAAACCTCCCGCCATGCTCCCCCTCTTCGTGCGCTCTGTTGCAATGACTGACTTCGCTTTATAACCATCGGTTCTACCGATGGAGAGCGAAGATGGTCATTTGGCAGGGGCTGGGAATTCTTATCCCGTTCGTGGTCGTATTGATGACCCAAGGTTTGGTCGCCCTGGCCGAAAAGCTGGGCGGCCCCGGCGCCTATAACGCCAATCCGCTGTGGGGCGTCGCCGCAATGGGCCTGTCAGCCCTGGTGGTGACCGCCCTGGGCATCTATCTGCGCCGCAGGGGCGCCCGGGTTGTCGTCGACAAGGAAACCGGCCAGGAACTGGTGTTGCGTTCCAGGCACACCTTGTTCTTCATCCCGATGGAATATTGGGGCGCCATTCTGGTCGTGGGCGGCATCGCCTTTAAGCTGGTCAAGTAGCGCCGGTCGCGGCTGCGTCACACCGCCGCCAGCAGCCGGTGCAGCCGGCCGGCGGTCTGGTGGTCGGCGATGCCGTCGATCTTCTGCGGGCGGAAATGGCGTTGGAAGGCGGCGATGGCGGCTTCCGGGTCGGTAATATCGTAACCATACTCGGCCAGCATGGTCTGCATCGCCTCGGGGGTGGCGTCGGTATTTTCATTACCGTCGAACGGCCATAGGCCGATGCCGTAGCCCTTCAGCTTCGGCCACGGAAACAGCTCGCCCGGGTCCTGCTTGCGGGTCGGCGCGATGTCGGAATGGCCGATGACGTTGCGCGGCGGGATGGAATGGCGCGACAGGATGCCCAGCGACAGGCGGATGACCGCCTCGATCTGGCGCTCGGGGAACGGCACATAGCCGAACTCGTGGCCGGGATTGACGATCTCGATGCCGATCGAACGCGAATTGCAGTCGGTCTCGCCCCGCCACCATGACTTGCCGGCATGCCAGGCGCGTCGGCTTTCCGGCACCAGCGTGTGGATGGTGCCGTCTTCCTCGACCACATAATGGGCGGACACCTGCGACTCGGGGTCAAGCAGGCGGGCCAGGGCCGTGGCGCCGCTGGTCATGCCGGTATAGTGCAGCACCAGCATGTCGACCGGGCCGCAGCGGCGGACGTCGTGGTTGGGCGAGTGGTGAAGGATGGGGGATTTCGGGGTCATGCGCCAGGCTCTGGTTCGTCCTTGGGCGGCACGACGCCGCCGATCAATTGCACCACCGCCACGCCGGCGATGGTGAGCGCGCCGCCGACCAGCTTCTGCCATGTCAGCATTTCGCCCAGCATGGTCACTCCGCCGGCGACCGCGATGATCGGTCCCAGCAGGGTGGTGGGAACCACCCGGTTCATCGGATGGCGCGCCACCAGACGATACCACAGGGTGTAGGCGATCAGCGACGACGCGATGACGGTGTAGGCGAGGGCGCCCAGCACCTTCCAATCGCTGGCGGCGCGCAACACGGCGGCGACGTGGTCGTGCTCCAGTCCCAGCGACAGCGCCAGCAGCATGGGGGCGGCGAACAACGCCATCCAACCGTTCAGCGCCAAGGGCGGAATGTCGCCCAGCCGCTTGACCTGGACGTTGCTGATGGCCCAGCACAGCATGGAGGCCACGGCGACCGCCAACGGTCCCCAATGGGGCAGGGTGGGTTCGCCGGCCAGCAGGGCGACGCCGGAAAACGCCAGCCCCAGCCCCAGCCAGCGCGCCGGCCCTAGCTTCTCGCCGAACATCGCCCAGGCCAGCAGCGCGCTGAAGGGCACGCCCAATTGGGTGACGATGGCGCCGGTGGCGGCGTCCATGGCGGACAGGCCCAGGAACAGCAGGCCGAAATGGCCGCAGCCCAGCACCGCGCCGATGGCGACGATGCCGGCGATCTGGCGGCGATGGGGACGGAAGAATGGCGCCAGCACCAAGGCGACGACGGCAAAACGCAGCCCGGTCAGCAGGAACGGCGGCAGCGCCGTCAGCGCGACCTTCATCGCAACGAAGTTCAGCCCCCACAAAGTCACCACCAACAGGGCGGTGGCGAGGTCGCGGGCGTTCACCGCGCGAGTTCCTCGCGTAAAGCCTCCAGTTCCAGCCAGCGTTCCTCGGCGGTTTCCAGCTCGGCGCGGGCGGCGTCCAGGCGGGCGGCGGCCTTGTCGAAGCGGGCGCGGTCGCGGGCATACAGGCCGGGATCGTTGATCTCGGTCTCCAGCTTGGCGATCTCGCCGTGCAGCTTGTCCATGCGGCCGGGCAACTCGTCCAACTCGCGGGCGTCCTTATAGGACAGCTTGCTGGCGGTCTTGGGTCGCGCCGGCTCGGCGGCCTTGGCCTTGGGCGCTTCGGCCTTGGGCTGGTCCTTCTTGGGTCGCTGGTTCAGGTAATCGGAATAGCCGCCGACATATTCGCTGATCTCGCCGCCGCCTTCGACGGCGATGACACTGGTCACCAGGCGGTCGAGGAAGTCACGGTCGTGGCTGACCACCAGCAGCGTGCCCTCGTAATCGGCCAGCACCTCTTCCAACAGGTCGAGCGTGTCCATGTCGAGGTCGTTGGTCGGCTCGTCCAGGATCAGCAGGTTGCTGGGCTTGGCCAGCAGCTTGGCCAGCAGCAGGCGGTTGCGCTCGCCGCCCGACAGCGCCTTGACCGGGGTGCGTGCCTGGGCTTCCGCGAACAGGAAGTCCTTCATGTAGCCGACCACGTGCTGCGGCCGGCCGCGCACCCAGATGTTGTCGCCCCGGCCGTCGGTCAGGGTGTCCCACACCGACTTTTCCGGGTCCAGGCGGTCGCGGCGCTGGTCGAAATAGGCGGTTTCCAGATTGGTGCCCAGCCGCACCTCGCCCGCATCGGGGGCCAGGTCGCCGGTCAGCATGCGCAGCAGGGTGGTCTTGCCGGCGCCGTTGGGGCCGATCAGGCCGACCCGGTCGCCGCGCAGGATGCGGGTGGAAAAGCCGCTGCAGATGACCTTGTCGCCGTAGACCTTGTCCAGGTTCTCGGCCTCGATCACCAGCCGGCCGGAAATGTCGCCGGCTTCGGCGGCCAGATTGGCGCGGCGGTCGTTGTCCAGCTTCGAGGTAAAACGTTGCGAGCGTTCGCTGCGCAGCACGTCCAGCGCGCGCCGGCGCCCCATGTTGCGCTTGCGCCGGGCGGTGACGCCGCGGGCCAGCCAGTGCAGCTCGCGCCGCAGCAGGTTGTCCATGCGCGCCAACTCGGCTTCCTCGGCGGCATAGGTTTCCTCCTGCCAGGCGGGGAAGCCGGCGAAGCCGAACTCGGCCCGGCGCACCACGCCGCGCTCCAGCCACAGGGTCTGGCGCGACACGTTGTCCAGGAAGCGGCGGTCGTGGCTGATCATCACCAGGGCGCCCTGGTACGATTTCAGCCAGTCCTCCAGCCACAGGATGGTCGGCAGGTCCAGGTGGTTGGTCGGCTCGTCCAACAGCAGCGCGTCGGGGTTGCCGACCAAGGCGCGGGCCAAGGCGGCGCGGCGGCCTTCGCCACCCGACAACTGGCGCGGGTCGCGGCTGCCGTCGACGCCCAGCGCCGCCAGCACGGTGTCGACGCGGTAGGTCTGGTCGCGCTCGTCCTCGGGCAGGCCCAGGGTGACGTAATCCGCCACGGTGGCGCCGTCCAGCGCCGGGTCCTGCGGCAGATAGGCGATACGGGTGCCGGGCTGGACGAAGCGTTCGCCGCTATCGGGCAGGATCTCGCCGGCCAGCACTTTCAGCAAGGTGGACTTGCCCGAGCCGTTGCGGCCGACCAGGCAAGTCTTGTCGCCCTTGGCGACCCAAGAGGTGACGCCCTCGAACAGCGGATTGCCGCCGAAGGTAAGGCGAACGTCGCGCAGCGACAGAAGCGGAGGAGGAGCCATGGCGCTGATATAGCCTACGGGCGGCCCCGCGCCAAGGAATAGGCGCGGACGCCTATTCCCTATTGCGGGCGCCGCATTCGTCCACCTGCTTGCCCAATTGCTTGCACAGGGTGGCGCGTTCGGCCTCGTTGGCGGCAAGGCCGTACAGGCGGACCCACTTGCCCTTCTTGCCCAGGTCGACCGCGCGGGTGGTGGGCTGCTGCTTGGCGAGGATGGGCGACGCCTTGCCCAGGGTCTTGAAGCCGGACAGGGCCTGCGCTTCGGTCTTGTACGAGGCCAGGTAGACCAGGGTGCGCGGGTCCTGCTTGGGCGCGGCCTTGGCCGGCTCGGCGGCAGCGGGTTCGGGTGCCGGGGCCGGGGCGGCCTCGGGGGCGGCGGTCAGGGCGACCGGCTTGGCGGCGGGCTTGTCCAGCTTCAGCACCCAGGCGTTCTGGCGGGTCAGCCAGGTGCCGTCGGGTTGCGCCACCAGTGTGGCGAAGGCGGCGCCGTCGCAGGTGATGGCGATGGTGCGGCGCGGCTCGGGGGCGTGGGCGGCCTGGGGCTGCGCCGGATGGCCCAGGGCCGCGTCGGCCGGGGCGGTGCTTTCCCAGTATTGCGGGGTCTTGCACAGCCGGCCGGCGGCGTCGACGGCGCGGGCGGCGTCCAGGACGACCGGCTGGCCCAGATAGGGGGATTTCAGCGCGGCCACCGATTCGGCGGCGTAGTCGTCGACCACCACCCACTCGCCGCCGGGCGCCTGCGTCGCTTGCGGCTGCGGCGTGGCGGGCGTCAGCGTTTCAGGGTCCGAGGCACAGGCACCCAGGCCCAGTCCCACGGTCGCGACGGTCAAGGCGAGGGTGAAACGCTTCATGATCTTCCCCGGAATAGCTGGCACATCCCCGCGCCACTGTATGATGGAAACGGGGGCGTGCCAACTGTCGGGGCGGCGGGCCAGGGTCAGCGCGTGCGCTGGATGAAGCGGTCCATCCACGTCGCCAGCAGGCCGAACGCCAGCAGCATGAAGGCACCCAGGCTAAGGACGACGTAAAGGTCGTTGCCGCCGAATACGGTCGAGGTGCCCTTGATGACCAGAGTGTCGATCAGCAGCCAGGCGATGACGGGCGCGGCCATGGCCAGCACCAACACGTAGGGAAGGTAGCGCACGGGAAGATCCTCCGTCCAACATAGTAACGCTTCTAATTCTAATTCGAAGCGAGCGGAGAATGCTGCAGCGCAGGGGGCAGAGTCAAGCTGGACGAAGGCCAGGCTGCGAAACCCAGAAACGACAAACCAGCGACCGGTGTGGCCGCTGGTTTGTCCGGCAAGGGAAAATGGGGAAGATTAGAGTGTGACGTCCGTCTTGGGCGTCACCGCCTAGCTGGTCTGCACCACGGTGCAGGCCTTCTTGGCGCGCGACAGTCGCTTGCAGGCGGCACGGGCCTGGTCCTCGGTAAAGCCCGACAACCGCGCCCGATAGGTGGTCTGCTTGCCCTGGCGCGCCTTGGTGACGTCGATGCTGGCCTTGGTCACCAGTCCGCCCAGCTTCTTGGCGGCGGCGCTGGCGGCCTGATGGGCCGGCTTGTAGTCGCTGAACGCTCCGACCTGAACCGCCCAGGACGACGGGTCAAGATCGCCTTCGTCCTCGTCGTCATCGGCGGCGGCCTTGCGGGCGGCCTTGGCCTTGGCGACCTTCAGCGACGCCTGCTTGACGCGGGCCGTCGGCTTTTCCGCCTTGTCGGACTTGCCGGCGGCGGCGATCAGGCCGTCCAGATCGCCGCGGTCCTCTTCCTCGGCCTTGGCCGAGCGGATGTCGGGCGTGCCGGCGCGGCTGAAACCCTTGTCCAGGATTTGGGCCATGTTGCGATCACGCCAGGCGGCGGTGTCGCCGCCGAACACCACGCCGATCAGGCGGCGGTTGTCGCGCTTGGCCGAGGCGATCAGGTTGAAGCCCGAGGCGTTGATATAGCCGGTCTTGATGCCGTCGGCGCCGGGATAGCGCAGCATCAGGCGGTTATGGGTGGTGATCGGCTGGCCGCGCCAGCGGAACTGGCGGGTCGAGAAATAGTGGTAGTAGTTGCCGTGGGTGCGGATCAGGGCGCGGGCCAGGGTGGCCTGGTCACGCGGCGTCGAGATCTGGCCCAGATTGGGCAGGCCCGAGGCATTGCGATAGGTGGTGTTGACCATGCCGATCTGATGGGCCTTGCGCGTCATCAGTTCGGCGAAGTCGGATTCGCTGCCGCCCAGCGCCTCGGAGATCACCACGGCGACGTCGTTGGCCGACTTGGTGACCAGCGCTAGCACGGCGTCCTCGACCGAGATGCGGTCGCCCGGCACCAGCCCCAGCTTGGACGGCGCCTGGGCCGACGCGTGCGCCGACACCGGCATGGTGCTGTCCAGCCGCAGCTTGCCCGATTCCAGCGCGTCGAACAGCAGGTACAGGGTCATCACCTTGGTCAGCGACGCCGGATAGGATCGCTTGTCGGGATTGACCGCATACAGCACGTTGCCGCTGTCATGGTCGAGTACGATGGCGCCATAGCGGCTTTCGCGCGCCGATGCCGGGGCGGTGGGAAGAAGGGCCAAGCCTGAGACCAGGATGGCAAGGCAGACCAGAAAAAACCGCGAGACGAATCCGGAGTGGCTGCGGGCCGCGCTCAATTCCTCGACCTTCCGTTCTGCGACTGATATCGACTAGAGTAGGGGCGCACGATAAAGAAATTGCGAATCGGTGTCCAGTTTCCCAGCCGGACAGCATGCTTTTTCGGTTTGGTCAGTTTAAAGTCAGCATGACCTGTTGGTTATGCGGACGAACAGTTGTCCTAAGCCCAAGGAATCGACCATGACCTCGATGCTTTCGCGCCTTTCCGCCCTGCTGGCCGCCGCTGCCGCCCTGGCCTCGTGTGCCTGGACCGGTGGCGATATCGGCGACCCGCTGGAGCGTAAGGCGCATTGGTTCTCGTTTGTCGAAGGCACCGACATCCGCGACACCTGCGCCGCCGGCACCCCCGACCGCTTCCGGCTGGTGTACAACGGTGTATACGAACAGCAGTTGAGGATTTATGAACTCGACGCCCTGCGCCGGCTGCTGGTGATCCGTGTCGTCAGCCCGGGCAGCACGTCGCGCCTGTCCAGCGACGACCTGCTGGCGCCGTGGCGCGCGGTCGAGGCCAAGGTGCAGTTGGACGAGGCCGGTTATAACCGCCTGGTCGGCGCCTTCGCCAAGGGCGGCATGTTCGCGCCGCCGCCGGTCGGCCTGGAATTGCCGTCGCACTCTTATTACTGGACCGCCGCCACCTGCCACGACGGCCGCTATGGCTTCACCGCCTGGAAATATCCGTCGGCCGCCTTCGCCGCCATGGGCTTCGACGCCGACCTGTTCGCGCTCGACACCACCGGGGTCGCGGTCAACCAGGCCAAGGAAATCCCGTTTGACCCGGTGTGGGACAGCAAGGCCCGCCGCAACGAGGTTCCGCAGTTCTCGCTGCGGGTGACCGCCAACGGCATCCTGCACTGATGTTGCCGTGACAGCTATGTTGCAGTGCAACAAAGCCATATTGACTCTGGGTTTCACCTAGGTTCATAGTTGCTGATGTTGCGCCGCAGCATGGCGTGCCCCTCAGCCCCCGGACGAAGACCCCGAAGGAGTTTCCGCGTCATGACCACCGCCACCACTACCCCCCCGAAGGCCAAGCCGGCCCGCACCGCCAAGCCCGCTGCCGCCGTGGCGGCGCCCGAGGCTGCCGAAGCCACCCCCGCCGCCGCCATCGAGGTGGCCGAACAATCCGTTGCCGGCGCGACCCAGGCGATCGAGCAGGCGGTGAAGGTGACGCAGGAAGCCGCTACCCAGGGCTATGACAAGGCGGTAGCCGTGGCCAAGGAACAGGTCGAGGCCGCCCAGAAGGTGCAGGCCCAGGCGGTGAAGTCGTCGGAAGAAGCGCTGGCCGCCGCCAAGGAAAACGTCGAAGCGGTGGTCAAGGCCGGCCAGATGTTGGCCCAGGGCCTGCAGGACCTGAGCAAGTCGGTGGTCGTGCTGACCCAGGAAGCGGTCGAGGAAAGCCTGGCCAGCACCAAGAAGCTGCTGGCGGCCAAGACCCTGCACGAGGCGGTGGACCTGCATTCGGCCCACGCCAAGGCGCAGATCGACCGCATGCTGGCCGAAAGCGCGCGCCTGACCGAAGCCAGCCGCAAGCTGTTCGAGGAGGCGCTGGCCCCCATCCAGGACCGCGTGCACAGCACCGTCGACAAGATCACCAAGCTGACCCGCCGCTGAGTGGGCCACCCAGAGGCATGACCAATGGCCCGGTGGACGTCTCCGCCGGGCCATTTTTTTTGGCAAAAAGCCCCCTGATCCGTCGGAATGAGGAACGAGGCTCTTTTCGCCGGCCCGTTCCGCCCAATATGATAGGCGTGTACCAGTGGGCAACACCCGTGCATGCGAGAAAATGAGCGACCATCGAGACGACCAGCGTAACGACGACGGCAATCAGACCGGTGTGGCCATCAAGGCCCGGCCGAAGACGAAGAAGCCGTCCATGTACAAGGTGCTGATGCTGAACGACGATTACACTCCGATGGAGTTCGTCGTTCACGTGCTCGAGCGCTTTTTCAACAAGAACCGCGAGGAGGCGACGCGCATCATGCTGCACGTTCATACCCGCGGGGTCGGGATCTGCGGCGTGTACACATACGAGGTGGCGGAAACCAAGGTGACCCAGGTCATGGATTTGGCCCGGCAGAACCAACATCCGCTTCAGTGCACAATAGAGAAGGATTGACCTTCGGAAGGAGCCCGCATGCTGTCACGCAACCTGGAGCAAAGCCTTCACCGGGCCTTGGGCTACGCATCCGAGCGGCGCCATGAATACGCGACGCTTGAGCATCTTCTTCTGGCTCTTTCGGAAGACCAGGACGCCGTCGCCGTCCTGCGCGCCTGCAGCGTCGATGTCGACCGCCTGAAGCGCGACCTCACTGAATTCGTCGACAACTCGCTGACCGATCTGGTCAGCCCGCGCGCCGCGGAACCCAAGCCCACCGCCGGCTTCCAGCGGGTGGTGCAGCGTGCCGCCATCCATGTGCAAAGCTCCGGCCGCGAGGAAGTGACCGGCGCCAACGTCATCGTCGCCCTGTTCTCGGAACGCGAAAGCCATGCGGTCTACTTCCTGCAATTGCAGGACATGACCCGGCTGGATGCGGTCAATTACATCAGCCACGGCGTCGCCAAGGCGCCCGGCCGCACTCAGAACCGCACCGTACACGGCGCCGACGAAGAGGCGGCGGGAGAGAAGGTGGTGAAGAAGGGGCAGGACGCCCTCAACGCCTATTGCGTCAACCTGAACAAGAAGGCGCAGCAGGGTAAGATCGACCCGCTGATCGGCCGCGATCCCGAGATCGAGCGCACCATCCAGATCCTGTGCCGCCGTTCCAAGAACAACCCGCTTTACGTCGGCGACCCCGGTGTCGGCAAGACCGCCATCGCCGAGGGGTTGGCGCGTCGCATCATCAAGGGCGAGGTGCCCGAGGTGCTGAAGACCGCCACTATCTTCTCGCTCGACATGGGGACGCTGTTGGCCGGCACCCGCTATCGCGGCGATTTCGAGGAACGGCTGAAGGCGGTGGTGACCGAGCTGGAGAATTACGACGGCGCCATCCTGTTCATCGACGAAATCCACACGGTGATCGGCGCCGGTGCCACCTCGGGCGGGTCGATGGATGCCTCGAACCTGCTCAAGCCGGCTCTGGCCTCGGGGTCGTTGCGCTGCATCGGCTCGACCACCTACAAGGAATATCGCAACTACTTCGAAAAGGACCGCGCCCTGGTGCGCCGGTTCCAGAAGATCGACGTCAACGAGCCGTCCATCGAGGACTCGATCAAGATTCTCAACGGCCTGAAGCCGTATTATGAAAGCCATCACCGGGTGAAGTACACCCCGGATGCCATCAAGGCTTCGGTCGAGCTGGCGGCCAAGTACATCACCGACCGCAAGCTGCCGGACAAGGCCATCGACGTCATTGACGAGGTCGGCGCCGCCCGCATGCTGTTGCCCGAATCGAAGCGGCGCAAGACGGTGACGGTCAAGGATGTCGAGGAGATCGTCGCCAAGATCGCCCGCATCCCTCCCAAATCGGTGTCGGCCAACGACATGGAGGCGCTGCGCAATCTGGAGCGTGACCTCAAGACGCTGGTGTTCGGCCAGGACCAGGCCATCGAGGCGTTGTCCTCCGCCATCAAGCTGGCCCGCGCCGGCCTGCGCGAACCGGAAAAGCCGATCGGCTGCTACCTGTTCAGCGGTCCGACCGGTGTCGGCAAGACCGAGGTGGCGCGCCAGTTGTCCAAAATCCTGGGCATCGAACTGACCCGCTTCGACATGTCGGAATACATGGAACGCCACTCGGTCTCGCGGCTGATCGGCGCGCCGCCCGGCTATGTCGGCTTTGACCAGGGCGGCCTGCTGACCGACGCCATCGACCAGCATCCCCATTGCGTCTTGCTGCTCGACGAAATCGAAAAGGCCCATCCCGACCTGTTCAATATCCTGCTGCAGGTGATGGATCACGGCCGCCTGACCGACCATAACGGCAAGAACGTCGACTTCCGCAACGTCATCCTGATCATGACCACCAATGCGGGCGCCGCCGATCTGGCCAAGGAAGCCATCGGCTTCGGCCGCGAGGTGCGCCAGGGCGACGACCAGGAAGCGATCCAGCGCATGTTCACGCCGGAATTCCGCAACCGCCTGGACGCCACCATCCCGTTCGCCAACCTTAGCCCCGAAATCGTCAGCCAGGTGGTCGACAAGTTCGTCATGCAGTTGGAAACCCAGTTGGGTGACCGCGACGTCGCCATCGAACTGACCGACGAGGCGCGCGGTTGGCTGGCCAAGCGCGGCTATGACCGCCAGTTCGGCGCCCGCCCGCTGGCCCGCGTCATTCAGGAGTACATCAAGAAGCCGCTGGCCGAGGAATTGCTGTTCGGCAAGTTGGCCAAGGGTGGCGTGGTCAAGGTCCGGGTCGAAAACGACAAGCTGGCCTTCGACATCATCGAAGGCAGTGGCAAGGACGAAAAGGTGGCCGAACTGGTGGAATGATCCCACCATCCGGCCGGACGACATAACGG
>JBLNBE010000034.1:0-51186 GCA_050259735.1 Bacteroidota bacterium | reverse complement strand
GCCCGCGCCGGTGACGCCGGCAAGGGCTTCGCCGTGGTGGCGCAGGAAGTGCGCAACCTGGCCCAGCGCTCGGCCCAGGCGTCGAAGGAAATCAAGACGCTGATCGCCGAAAGCTCGACCCAGGTGCGCGGCGGCGCCGAACTGGTCAAGGGCGCCGGCAAGACGCTGGAAGACATCCTGGGCAGCGTCAAGCGCGTCGCAGATATCGTCGCCGAGATCGCCGCCGCCAGCAGCGAACAGGCCAGCGGCATCGACCAAGTCAATTCCGCCGTGACCCAGATGGACGAGATGACCCAGCAGAACGCCGCGCTGGTGGAAGAATCCGCCGCCGCCGCCCATGCCTTGGAAGACCAGTCGCGCGAACTCAACCGCCTGATGGGCTTCTTCCATGTCGGCGAGCAGAGCCGCGCCGCACCGGCCGCCGCGCCGGTGCCGGCGGCCAAGCCGCGCACCGAGACGCGGCCCGTCGTCAAAGCCAAACCGGCGGCCAAGCCGGCGGCGCGCGCCCATTTGGCCAAGCTGCAGGCCAAGGAAGCCGTAACCGCCCCCACCACCGGCAGTAGCAAGGACGAGGATTGGGCCGAGTTTTGAAATCCCACTAAACTCTGCTAAAAATGGAGGCCCCGTCGGCTTTGTCGACGGGGCCTGTCATTAGGGGGGACAAGGTGCAGCACCACGCGAGCGAGGCACTGAGCGAAAACGGCCATCGCCGGGAATTCGAGCTGGGCGATGACGAGTTCCGCTTTCTTGCCGGCTTCATGTCGCGTGAGACGGGGATCGTGCTGTCCGATCACAAGCGGCAGATGGTGTGTGGCCGACTGGTGAAAAGGCTGCGCGCCCTGCACATGCGCTCGTTCAGCGAATATGTCGAGATGCTGCAGGGACCGGATGCCGCCTTCGAGGTGGAGAACCTGGTCAACGCCATCACCACCAACATCACCAACTTCTTTCGCGAACCCCACCATTTCGACTTTCTGAAGAATTCGGTGCTGGCGCCGCGCCTGACCGAACGGCCGCGCCGCCCGCGCATCCGCATCTGGTCGGCCGGCTGTTCGTCGGGCGAGGAACCCTATTCCATCGCCATGACCATGGCCGACGTGCTGAAAAGCGGCGAAGGCTGGGACGCGCTGATCTTGGCGACCGACATCGACACCAACGTGCTGCGCCGCGCCGAAGCCGGCATCTATCCCGCCGAGGCGCTGAAGCACATCCCTGAGACCTATCGCAAACGTTTCATCCGCCGCGTCGCCGGTGATTCCGACAAAGTGCAGATGGCCGACGAATTGCGCACAATGATCCGCTTTCGTCGCCTGAATCTGCATGACAAATGGCCGATGAAAGGCACTTTCGACGCCATCTTCTGCCGTAACGTCGCCATCTATTTCGACAAGCCGACACAAAGAAAGCTATTCAACCGTTACGCGGACTATCTGAACATTGGTGGAATGCTGTATCTTGGCCATGCCGAATCGTTGATCGGGGTCACCGACAGGTTCGAAGTTGCGGACAAGACCGTTTACAGGCGGATCAAATGAGTGGGAATGGGGCGTGGGGCGCCCAAGCCGACGAAGCCGAACGCCGGCGCTGGTTCGACCCCACCTTCAAAATAATGGCGGTCAAGGTGCTGCCGGGCGAGCATTACGTCTCGACTGCCGGACAGGAGATGATCGTCACCGTCCTGGGCAGTTGCGTCGCCGCTTGCGTCTGGGATACCCGCCTGAAGATCGGCGGCATGAACCATTTCATGCTGCCCGATTCCGGGTCCGACGTGCCGGTGGACAAGGCCATGCGCTTCGGCAACTTCGCCATGGAAGAACTGATCAACGACGTGCTGCGCCGTGGCGGGCGCCGTGACAGCCTGGAAATCAAGGTGTTCGGCGCCGGCAACGTGCTGCCCGGCGTCGGCGCCGCCACCGCGTCGGTGGGCGACCGCAACGCCGATTTCGTCCGCCGTTATCTGAGCGAGGAAGGCTATCGCATCGCCGCCGAGGATTTGGGTGGCCCCCATCCCCGCCGCATCCATTTCTTTCCGCGCCTGGGCAAAGTGATCCGGCTGTTCCTGAAAAAGGACGTGGAGCGCGCCGTGGTCAATCGCGAAATGTCCTATCGTTCGCGCCTGCAGACCGTCGAGGTCGAAGGCGATATCGAATTGTTCACCTGAGCCGCCGCCCCATGCCCACATCGCGTATCCGCGTCCTGATCGTCGACGATTCCGCCCTGATGCGACAGATGCTGACGGCCATCCTGTCGTCCGACCCCGCCATCGAGGTGGTGGGCACCGCCCCCGACCCGCTGGTGGCGCGCGAGAAGATCAAGGCGCTCAATCCCGACGTGCTGACGCTGGATGTGGAAATGCCGCGCATGGACGGCCTGGCGTTCCTGGAAAAGCTGATGAGCCTGCGGCCCATGCCGGTGGTGATGGTGTCGTCGCTGACCGAGCACGGCGCCGAGGTCACCCTGAAGGCAATGGAACTGGGCGCGGTGGACATCTTCTGCAAACCATCCGATTCCGCCAGCGGCGGTCTGCAGGCCCACGGCAAGGAACTGATCGACAAGGTGCGCGCCGCCGCCCATGCCCGCGTCCGCGCGCTAAGCGACCGCGGCCGTCCGGCGGTCATCGTTCCCAAGCTGGCGGTGACCACCATCTACAAATCCACCGACCGTCTGGTCGCCATCGGCTCCAGCACCGGCGGCGTCGAGGCGTTGCGCGACATCGTGCTGGCCCTGCCGGCCGACGCGCCGCCGGTGGTGGTGACGCAGCACATTCCGCCGAAATTCTCGGCCAGCTTCGCCGAACGCCTGAACGGACTGGCCGCCGTCCGGGTCAAGGAAGCCGCCGACGGCGACCGCATCGTCGCCGGCCACGTCTTCATCGCCCCCGGCGACCGCCACCTGGAGGTCCGGCGTTCGGGTGCCGCCCTGGTGCTGCACACCCATGACGGACCGCTGGTCACCGGCCACAAGCCCAGCGTCGACGTGCTGTTCCGCTCGGTGGCCGATGCCTGCGGCTCTAAGGCGGTGGGGGTGATCCTGACCGGCATGGGCCGCGACGGCGCCGACGGCCTGTTATCCATGCGCCGGGCCGGAGCCTCGACCATCGGCCAGGACGAAGCCAGTTGCGTGGTTTATGGCATGCCCAAATCGGCGCGTGAAATCGGCGCGGTCGAGCGCGAACTTCCCCTCTCGCGTATTGCGGAAGAAATCCTTAGGCTGTGCCACGCCGACGTCACGAGGACATGAGATGAGCGACGACACCTGTACCCGGCTGCTGGAACTGCTTGCCCGCTGGCAGGCATTCTCGGAATTACAGCAGCGCGCCTTTGAATTTCTTGCCACCGAGGCAATGACGACGGGCCAGGAGTTCGAGCGATCCACCGACGGCGCCACCGGCGTGCTGACCCGCATCGGCCAGACGTCGTCCGGAAGTGCCGCCGACCTGCAAAGCGAGACCTTCCAGGTGGTGCAGAAGCTGCAGGCCGCCGACCGCTCGCGCCAGGGGCTGGAACAGGTGGCCTCGGTGCTGACCACGTTGCGGCAGCAGCATGCCGAGCTGCTGAGCGCCACCCGCGCCACCGCCCATGTGCCGGAGACCGAAGCCATGCTGGCCGGCTGGATCGAAGCCATGTCCGCCAACGTGACGCTGGCCGATTGGCGCCGCCGGCTGGTGGACGCCCTCAACGGCCGCGAATCAGCCCCCGCCGCCCCGTGCGAAGATGAAGACGTGCTGTTCTGAGTAATTGCGCACATCGCGCAACAAAACTGTAACAACACGGAAATTGCCGGTTTATATCTTTGGCCGTAACTTCCCCCTCAAATGAACGAGGTTTCTTTTCGGGGGGAAACCAATGCAAAAATTGTTGGCGCGCTTTCCATTGAAAGTGCAGATTGGCGCCATTGTCGCCGCCGCCGTCGTCATCTTCGTGATCGTCGCCGCGACCATCTTCATCAACTCGATGGAGCAAAGCCGTCTGGACCAACGCTCGGCGCAGGCCACCGCGCTGAAGGACGATGCCGGCGCCCTTGCCTTCGCCCTGCTTGACGCCCGCCGACGGGAAAAGGACTTTCTCGCCAAGCGCAGCGACGACATGGTCGCCGCCCATGGCCGCAGCCTGGAAACAGCGCGCACCCGGCTGCAGGCCATCGCCGGCACGACCGACGGCGCCACTGCCATCGGCCCGCTGATGCAGGACTATGCCGCCGCCTTCGCCGCCACCGTCGAGATCCAGCGCACCATCGGCTATAGCGAGAACGACGGACTGATGGGCCGCCTGCGCCGGTCGGTGCATGATGTCGAGGCCGCGCTGAAGGCCCATGACGAATTGCGCCTGGCGGTGCTGATGCTGCAGATGCGCCGCCACGAAAAGGACTTCCTGGCCCGTCGCGACGTCAAATACCGCGCCGAGATGGACAAGACTGCCGCCGAGTTCGCCACGGCGCTCAACGCCGCCGCCCTGCCGGCCGCCGTGCGCGACGAGGTCGCCACCCGGATGGCCGCCTATCAGCAGGATTTCGCCGCGATGGTGGACGCCGTACTGCAATTGGCGACCATCACCAACCGGTTGTCCGACCTTTATGCCCGCATGGAACCCAGCGTCGAGGCCCTGACCCGCCAAGCCGCCGATGCCGCACAGGCGGCCGACGGCGAACGCCAGCGCGTCGACGCCACCTCCCAGCGCGCCATCGCCACCGCCCTGGTTCTGGGGACGTTGGCCCTGGTGGTGCTGGGCGCCGCCATAGCCCATGGCATCTATGCGCCGCTGACCGGCATGGCCCGGGTGATGAACCAACTGGCCGAGGGCGACCTGGGTGTCGAGGTGCCGTCGCGCGACCGCGCCGACGAGGTCGGCGCCATGGCCCAGGCCGTCCAGGTGTTCAAGGACAACGCGCAGCAGGCCGAACGCCAGCGCGCCGCCCAGGAACAGGAACGCGCCCGCGCCGAGGCCGAGAAGCTGGCGGCGCTTCAGAACATGGCCGACACGGTAGAGCGGGAAACCCGCAGCGCCGTCGACCGCGTCGCCGACCGCACCGACCACATGCAGGCCAATGCCGGCCAGATGGCCGCCTCGGCCCATCAGGTCAGCGCCAATTCGCAAAGCGTCGCCGCCGCCGCCGCCCAGGCCCTGGCCAACGTCCAGAACGTCGCCTCGGCATCCGAGGAATTGTCGGCCTCCATCGCCGAAATCAGCCATCAGGTCGGCACCGCCGGCGCGATCACCCGCAACGCCGTCAGTTCCGCCAGCGATGCCCAGCTCATCATCGGCCGCCTGGCCGATTCCGTCGCCCATATCGGCGAAGTCGCGCAAATGATCAGCGACATCGCCAGCCAAACCAACCTGCTGGCACTGAACGCCACCATCGAAGCGGCCCGTGCCGGTGAAGCCGGCAAGGGCTTCGCCGTTGTGGCGGGCGAGGTGAAGAACCTGGCCAACCAGACCGCCCGCGCCACCGAGGACATTTCGTCGCAGATCGCCGCCATCCAGCAGGCCACCGCCAGCGCCGTCGGCGCGGTGTCCACCATCGTCGGCGCCATCGGCGACGTCGAGGGCATTTCGTCGGCCATCGCCTCGGCCATCGAGCAGCAGGGCGCCGCCACCCTGGAAATCGCCCGCAACGTCAGCCAAACCTCGGACGCCGCCGAGGAAGTGTCGTCGCGCATCGCCAGGGTGTCCGACGAGGCCGTCGCCACCGGCGAACGCGCCGGCGCCATGCGCTCGGTGTCGGTGGAAATGGCCGAGGCGATCGAGGGCTTGCGTCTGGCCCTGGTACGCACCGTGCGCACCGCCACCCGCGAGGTCGACCGTCGTGCCCTGCCGCGCTATCCGGCCTCGGTTCCCGCCACCTTGCGCCATGGCGACACCATCGCCGACATCCGGCTGGAGGATTGGTCGGAAGGCGGCGCCACGGTGGAAACCGGCGCGTGGACACTCAGCCCCGGCCAGCACGTCACCTTGGCGATCCCCGGATTGTCGGCCGATGTGCCGGCCACGGTGGTGGCGGTGCAGAACCAGCACGCCCACCTGCACTTCACCCTGGCGGACGACGCCCGCGCCGCCCTGGCCGAACGACTGGGCCGAGAGGTGTTGGCGCAGCCGGCCTAAATACGGTCCAGCCGTTCGGTGACGCGCGGCAGCCACAGATTGGCCAGCAGCGAGGTCACCTCGGCGCGCGCGGCCTGGTGCGACTTGGTTTGTTCCATGTCGATGCCCGACTGGCGCAGGTCCAGCACGGTCAGGCCCCATAGGAACAGATAGCGGTAGATCACGCGCTCGCCGAAGCCTTCGGCCAGGCGAAAGCCCAGCACCTTCTGCATCTGCGGCAGGATTTCGGCCATCTTGCGCTTGTTGCGGTCGGCCAGGGCGGACAGGCGCGAGCGGGTGACCAGCCAGTCGATGCCGGCCTTGTGGGCGCGGCGGCGTTCCTGGCGCAGGTCCCACACCAGCTTGGAATAGACGCCGGCCCGCTTCAGCTCCCACGTCACCGGGTCGAGCTGGCCCAGCAGATCGAGGTCCAGCAGACTGTCGTTGATGGGGGTAATCAGCGTGTCGGCCAAGGTATGGGCGTGGCGGGCCAGCGCCACGTCGGAACCGGGACAGTCCACCACGACGAAGTCGCATCCGGCGGTCATCGCCGCCAATTGACCGTCGAAGGCGGCGCGTTCCTCGGCCACCGCCTGGGCCTTCAACTCGGCCGGAGACGGCATCACCACGCCGAACAGCGGCATAGGCAACGGCACCCGCGTGCGGTCGACCCAGGCCTGGCGATTGGAGAAATAGCGGCCCAGCGATTGCTGGCGGTGGTCGAGGTCGAGACAGCCGACCTTGAACCCCATGCGCAACAAGCCCACCGCCAGATGCATGGCGACGGTGGTCTTGCCCGAGCCACCCTTCTCGTTGCCGATGACGATGATGTGGGCGCCCTGCCCGGCCATGCGCAATCCGTTGGCTATGTCCGCTTTGGCCGGCATGCTACACTATCTTTTGCAATACACCATTCTCCCATCGCGCGAGTCCCGCTTTCCATGACGCATACCTCGGCGCCGTTCACCTCCAAGACTGCCGCCAGCCCGCTATTCCCCGAACGGCTGACCAAGGTGATGGCGGATCTGTCCTGCGTGGTGTTCCGCCGCGAGCTGCTGCCGACTGGCGAAATCCGCTATCCCTGGATGTCGGCCAACGTGCGCGACATCTTCGGCTACCAGCCCGAGCAGATGACGGTGACCAGCAAGGGGGCGTTGAACGCCATCCACTGGGCCGACCGCGACGCCCACGTCGCCGCCATCCTGCGCTCGGGTTTCTCCATGACCCATTGTCTGGAGGCGTTCCGTGCCGTCACCCTTGAGGGCGAAACCCGCTGGTTCCGCGGCTCGTCCTCGCCCGAGCGGCTGGAGGACGGCACCATCGTGTGGGATGGCGCCTGGATCGACATTTCGCCGTGGATGCGGGCCGAGCATCAATTCCAGACGGTGATGGACCACGCCGAGGACGTGATCCTGACGCTGGACGCCGATAACGGCATCGACTGGGCCAATTCTGCGGCCGAGCGTCTGTTCGGCTGGCGGCTGGACGAGATGCTGGGGCTGTGCCTGACCCACATGCTGGCGTCGGCATGCCGCGGCGACGAAAAGTGCGGCGACGACGATAGCGTCCAGTGCTTCCCGCGCGGCACCCAAGAGGTCATCGGCCGCCGCAAGGACGGCACCACCTTCCCCTTCGAGATGACAGTGTCCGAGGTGCGCTCGGACGGCCGGCTGTCGCTGATCGTCATCGGCCGCGACATCACCCGGCGCCGGGCCACCGAACTGATGCTGGAAGAGACCGAGCGGCGCCTGCGCACCATCGCCTCGAACCTGCCGGGCGTGGTGTTCCAACGGGTGTTGGACCCCGACGGCAGCTACGCCTATCCCTACGTCTCGGACGGCATCGAGGAAGTGCTGGGCCGCGAGGCCGCCGACATCGTCTTTGATTCCTCGCTGCTGTTCGATGCCATGCTGGACGCCGACCGCGAGCGTCTGCTGAACGATCTGCGGATATCGGCGGAAACGCTGGAAGCGGTGGACGAGGACGTCCGCGTCGTCGGCGCCGACGGCCGCACGCACTGGCTGTCCGGCCAGTCGCGCCCGCGCCGGCGCGGCGACAGCATCGTATGGGACGGCCTGATCCTGGACGTCACCGACGAGGTCGAGGAACGCATCAAGGCGGAACAGGCGGTGCGCGACAGCGAGGAGCGCTTCCGCATGGCCTTCGATGCCGCCGTGCAGGGCGTCGTCATCACCACCGCCAGCGGCGAAATCCGTCAGTTCAGCCCGGCCTTCCTGCGCATCACTGGCTGCGACGGCGACACCCTGCCCGGCCGCTATATCGGCGAGTTCGTCGATGCCGGCAAGCTGCCGCAGCCCGGCCAGCCGCTGGCGCCCGGCACCTCGTTCAGCTTCGAACATTCGCCCCATCTGGCCGACGGCACCATCCTGCATTGGCGCGTCACCGGCACCTCGTTCTCGGCGGCCAGCACCGACCAGGCGCCGTCGCTGCTGATCGGCATCGAGGACATCACCGAGACGGTGCGTGCCGCCGAGGACCGCCGCGCGCTGGAACTGGCGCTGACCGAGGGCCAGAAGCTGGAGGCGCTGGGCCGGCTGGCCGGCGGCGTCGCCCACGAGCTGAACAACATGCTGGGGCCGATCCTGATGGCGGCCGAAATGGTGACGCGCACGGCCGAGCTGGACGCCAAGAACTCGGAACGCTGCGCCCGCATCATCGCCGCCGCCAAGCATGGCCGCGACATCGTCCGCAACGTGCTGGCCTATTGCCGCAAGGAACAGAAGGTGCTGTCGGCGCTGGACGTGGTGCCGGTGTTCCAGCAATTCTCGGGGCTGGTGGCGTCGATCCTGCCGCCTTCGGTCAAGGTCACCACCCATATCGGCACCGATCAGGCGCTGGTGGTCGGCGATGGCGGCCAGATCACTCAGGTGCTGCTGAACCTGGCCAACAACGCCCGTGACGCCATGGATGGCGACGGCATCCTAAGCCTGTCACTGGACGTGGTGCGCGGCGACGATCTGGTCCCGGTGCGCACCGGCCGCGAACGCGGGCCGGCGGGCAAGCGCGACGACAGCGCCCGCTCGCCGTTCAACTCGCTGGACCACACGCTCGATTTCGTCGACATCCGCATTCGCGACACCGGTTGCGGCATGACGCCGGAAACCGCCGCCAAAATCTTCGACCCCTTCTTCACCACCAAGCCGGTCGGCCTGGGAACCGGCCTGGGGCTGTCGGTGGTGCAGGGCATCATCAAGGCCATGGGCGGCGCCATCGCCGTCGACAGCGCCCCCGGTCGCGGCACCGAATTCCGTGTCGCCCTGCCGGTGGTCGAAGCGACCCATACCGTAACCCATCTTGCCCATACCGGGGTTTAGCGGTATCACCGACCGACGTCGATTGCCGAGAAGAGGCCCGGATGACCCGAATTTTGATCGTCGAAGACACGCCTCTGATGCGCGAATCCCTGGTGGACGTGCTGACCGCCAGCGGCCATGACGTCACCACCGCCGACAACGGCTTGCAGGCGGTGGAATCCATCGCCGCCGGCGCCGAGTTCGACGTCATCATCACCGACATCATCATGCCGGAAATGGACGGCATTCAGGCCATCATGGAAATTCAGACCATGCAGCCGCAGGCCCGCATCATCGCCATTTCCGGCGGCAGCGCCCGCATGGAAAAGGGCCAGGGCCTGGAAACCGCCCGCCGCCTGGGCGCCGTCGCCGTGCTGGAAAAGCCGTTCGAGGTGGACACCCTGCTGGCCGCCGTGGACGCCGCGCTGGCCTAATATCATATCCCGGTGATCGGAACCGATCCCCGGCGCCCTGAGGCGGCGGGCGGGTTTCTCCGAAACCTTGGCCTCCCGCGGCATAAGCCGCGCGGCCCCTTGGGCCTAAAATCCCGATGAGTGGCACTCATCGGGATTTGGCTAAGCCCGGCCGCCCCCTTCCCCCTTACAGATGCCGCTGCGCCTGCGTCTCGGCGCTCTTGCGGGCGACCAGTTCGGCGCTGTCGATGGTCTGGGTGCAGTAGGTCCAGTAATCCCGCGCCATGACCAGCGAATGAGCCAGGGCCTGCGGGTCGCTGGCGACCGCTGATTCGTCGAAGCCCTTGGCGCTGGCGGCGCTGGTGCCGCCGAAGGCGCGCCACGGCTGACCGCCTTGCGCCTTGGCCGGCGGCAGCAGCTTGACGGCGACGATCTCTCCGGTGGGCGCCGGAGCCACTTCGGCCGGGCGTAGCACTTCGCGGAAGCCCAATTCGTCCCAACTGGACCAGCGGGCATACATCCATTCGCACAGCGTGCGCGACCAATCGATGAAGTCGTTGCGGTCGGCGGCGGACGGAAACTCGATGACATGCTGGGTGAAGTTATAGGTGATCTGCGCCCAGGCGCGGCCATCGGGGCTTTCCGAGCGCGCCACATAGCGTTCCAGCACGCGCTGGCGCGACAGATGACGGTGGGCCTCCAGCACGCTCTTGAGCATGCCCGCCTCGATGCGGGCGCGCTGCGGGCTGGCCGCGACCGGACCGTCGCTATCGTAGCCATGCGCCGTCATGGCGCCGCCCTCGTCGCGGAACACCGCCACCAGCGGCTTGCCGAGATGGACCGCCAATTCCTTGAGGAAATGATCGATGGCGTCGGCGCCACGAGCTTCGGCCAGCACGATGTAGAGATAGATCGGCGGCAGCTCCGCCACCTCGCCCTGGATGGCGGCGTCGACCACCGTCTCGGGCACCTCGTCGGCGACCGCATAGATGGAGCCGTCGGGGAAGCCGAGATAAACGCCCTCGACCTCGCCGATGCCGTCGTCCACATAGGCGTATTCGACCAAGCGATAGGGCGCCAGTTCGCGGAACACCGCGCGGTTGCCCGGATTGGCCGGCGCCCGCGTCTCCCCCTCGGCCGCCTGGGCCGCCAGCAGATCGAGAAAATCCTGAACCGCCAACGCGGTATCGACCCGAATCCGGATCACGTCGTCGCTGGACTTGTCCACCGGCATCACCCCCACGGCGTTTTCGTGCCGCCCCCAATCACTCGCTATAGGCGATGATCCTATCAGACTGAGCCAATCTCGGCATCGTCTTTTGACGCCGTCCCGGCGATGCTTGTTGACTCCGCTCCCGCGTCGAGTAGCTTTTCCGTCGCCCGCAAAAGCAAACGGGTCAACAGGGATGGGCGAATGGAGTACTTCCTCCAACAATTGATCAACGGCCTCACGCTTGGTGCGATTTATGGCTTGATCGCCATCGGCTATACGATGGTTTACGGCATCATCGGCATGATCAATTTCGCCCATGGCGAGATTTATATGCTGGGGGCGTTCATATCGCTGATTGCCTATCTCGTCGCGACCACCATCGGCGGCGGCTCGGTGGCGCTGGGCCTGTTGATCGCCCTGGCCGTCACCATGGCGTTCACCGCGCTGTGGGGCTGGGCGGTCGAACGCATCGCCTATCGGCCGTTGCGCGGCGCGCCCAAGCTGGCGCCGCTGATTTCCGCCATCGGCATGTCCATCGTGCTGCAGAACTTCGCCCAGCTCAGCCAGGGCGCGCGCGTCAAGCCGCTGCCGCCGGTGTTCAAGGGCGGCATCACCCTGATGGAAAGCGAGCATTTCACCGTCAGCCTGTCGTACCTGCAGATCGTCATCGTGGTGCTGACGGTGGCGCTGATGGCGGTGTTCACCTGGATCATCACCCGCACGCCGCTGGGCCGCGCCCAGCGTGCCACCGAGCAGGACATGAAGATGGCGGCGCTGCTGGGCGTCGACGTCGATCGCATCATCTCGGCCACCTTCGTCATCGGCGCCACCCTGGCCGCCGTCGCCGGGCTGATGGTGACGCTGTATTACGGCGTCATCGACTTCTACATCGGCTTTCTCGCCGGCATCAAAGCCTTCACCGCCGCCGTGCTGGGCGGCATCGGCAGCCTGCCCGGCGCCATGCTGGGCGGCCTGCTGATCGGTTTGATCGAGGCGTTCTGGTCGGGCTATTTCTCCATCGAATACAAGGACGTCGCCACCTTCTCGATCCTGGTGCTGGTGCTGCTGTTCCGCCCCACCGGCCTGCTGGGCCGGCCGGAAGTGGAGAAGATCTGACATGGCGGCGGAACAGGCTTCGTTTTCCTGGCGCGCCGCGCTGACCGACGCCATCGCCGGTGGCGTGGTCGCCGCCGCGCTGGCCTTGCCCATGCTGGGCTTCAAGCTGGTGGACTCGGCGCTGGCGCTGACCGTGGCGACGCGGTTCGACTGGGTGCTGTGGGCGGCGCTGATCGTGGCCGGCGGGCGCTTCGCCCTGAGCCTGCTGCGATTGCGCGAGCGCCTGCCCCGCTTCGACATTGCCGAGCGGCTGTTGCCGCGCTTCGCCGGGGCGCGGCCGTGGTTCGGCTGGGCCTTGATCGGCATCGCCATCGTCCTGCCGTTCCTGCCCTTCGCCGAACGCAGCCTGATCGACAAGGCGACCATGGTGCTGATCTACGTCATGTTGGGCTGGGGCCTGAACATCGTGGTCGGCCTGGCCGGATTGCTCGACCTTGGTTTCGTCGCATTCTACGCCGTCGGCGCCTATTCCTATGCCCTGCTGTCGACCAAGCTGGGCTGGTCGTTCTGGGTCTGCCTGCCGCTGGCCGGCATGTTCGCCGCCAGCTTCGGCGTGGCGCTGGGCTTTCCGGTGCTGCGGCTGCGCGGTGACTACCTTGCCATCGTCACCCTGGGCTTCGGCGAGATCATCCGCGTCGTGCTGCAGAACTGGCAGGATTTCACCAACGGCCCCGCCGGCATCAGCGCCATTCCGCGCCCGACCCTGTTCGGCCTGCGCTTCACGCCCTCGGCGCCCGAGGGTTCCCAGACCTTCGCCCAGTTCTTCAACATTCCGTTCTCGGGCGACCACCGCATCACCTTCCAGTATTTCGTCATCCTGGCGCTGGCGCTGCTGACCAACCTGTTCACCCTGCGCATCCGTCGGCTGCCCATCGGCCGCGCGTGGGAGGCCTTGCGCGAAGACGAGATCGCCTGCCGCTCGCTGGGCCTCAACCCCACCAACATCAAGCTGTCGGCCTTTGCCACCGGCGCCATGTTCGCCGGCTTCGCCGGATCGTTCTTCGCCACCCGCCAGGGCTTCATCAGCCCGGAAAGCTTCACCTTCCTGGAATCGGCGGTCATCCTTGCCATCGTCGTGCTGGGCGGCATGGGCAGCCAGATCGGCGTCGTGCTGGCGGCGCTGCTGTTGGTCGGCCTGCCGGAATGGTTCCGCGAGTTGCAGCAATACCGCATGCTGGCCTTCGGCGGCGCCATGGTGCTGATCATGCTGTGGAAACCGTCGGGGCTTCTGTCTGGCCGCAGCCCGACCATCAAGCTGGGAGGCGGCAAATGACCCGCGTTCCGCTGCTGGAGGCAGAGCACGTCACCATGCGGTTCGGCGGCCTGTTCGCCGTCAACGACCTGTCGTTCACCGCGGCGCAACGGCAGATCACCGCCGTGATCGGCCCCAACGGTGCCGGCAAGACCACGCTGTTCAACTGCATCACCGGCTTCTACAAGCCGCAGGTGGGGCGGCTGGCGCTGCACCACGACAGCGGCCCGGTGCTGCTGGAGCGCCTGGACGACCACCGCATCGCGTCGACGGCACGGGTGGCGCGCACCTTCCAGAACATCCGCCTGTTTTCGCGCATGAGCGTGCTGGAGAACCTGATCGTCGCCCAGCATCGCGACCTGATGCGCGCCAGCGCGTTCTCGCTGGCCGGCCTGTTCGGCCTCAAGCGCTATAGCCGGGCCGAGGCGCAGGCGGTCGAGCGCGCCCGCTATTGGCTCGACAAGGTCGGCCTGACCGCCCTGGCCGACGAGGAAGCCGGCGCCCTGCCCTATGGCTCGCAGCGGCGGTTGGAGATCGCGCGCGCCATGTGCACCGACCCGGTGCTGCTGTGCCTGGACGAACCGGCTGCCGGCCTCAACCCGCGCGAAAGCCTGGAACTCAACACCCTGCTGACCGGCATCCGCGACGAGCACGGCGTCGGCCTGTTGCTGATCGAGCATGACATGAGCGTGGTCATGGGCATCTCGGACTGGGTGGTGGTGCTGGATTACGGCAAGAAGATCGCCGAAGGCACCCCCCATCAGGTGCGCCACGACCCGGCGGTCATCCGCGCCTATCTGGGCGAGGAGGAAGGCGAAGCGCTGCCGCCCGAGGTGGCCGGCGACGTGGAGGAAGAAGCCTGATGCTTGTGGTCGAAAACCTGCATTCCGGCTATGGCCGCATCCAGGCGCTGCACGGCATCGACGTGGCCGTGGGCCAGGGCGAGATCGTCACCCTGATCGGCGCCAACGGCGCCGGCAAGACCACCCTGTTGATGACCATCTGCGGCAAGCCGCGCGCCACGGCGGGCCGCGTGCTGCTGGACGGCCACGACATCACCCGGTTGCCCATGCACAAGATCGCCCGCATGGGCCTGGCCCACAGCCCCGAGGGCCGCCGCATCTTCGCCCGCATGAGCGTGCTGGAAAACCTGCAGATGGGCGCGGTGGTGGCCGATCCCAGGCATTTCGCCGACGATCTGGAGCGGGTGCTGACCCTGTTCCCACGCCTGAAGGAACGCTTGACCCAGCGCGGCGGCACGCTGTCGGGCGGCGAACAGCAGATGCTGGCCATCGCCCGCGCGCTGATGAGCCGGCCGCGCGTGCTGTTGCTGGACGAACCGTCGCTGGGCCTGGCGCCGCTGGTGGTGCGCCACATCTTCGAACTGATCGCCCAGATCAACCGCGACCAGGGCGTGACCGTGTTCCTGGTGGAACAGAACGCCTATCACGCGCTGAAGCTGGCCCATCGCGGCTATGTCATGGTCAACGGCCGGGTAACGCTGTCGGGCAGCGGCGCGGAATTGCTCGCCAACAAGGAAATCCGCGCCCATTACCTGGAAGGCGGAGTGAGCGAAGCATGATCGAGAGCTGGCCCGTCTTCATCGGCATCACCGTGATCTTCATGGGCGGCTGTGCCTTCATGGCCGGCCAGGCGCTGGCGACCACTTGGCGGCCGGCCTGGCAGGCGCTGCCCTATGCCTTGGCCCTGGGCCTGGCCGACCGGTTCCTCGGCTTCGCCCTGTTCGGCGGCACCTTGCTGTCGTTGCCCGGCTATGCCATCGACGCCGGCGTGCTGGTGCTGATCACCCTGGCCGCCTATCGCCTGACGCTGGCGCGCCGCATGACGGCGCAATATCCTTGGCTGTACCGTCGCCACGGCCTGTTCGGCTGGACTTCTAGGACCTCGTAATGGCAAAGACCAAAAAGGCCCACGTTACTGGTGTCAAGGACCAGTACGAGGTGTTTCCCTATCCGCTGCGCGCCCCCGAGGACGACCGCAAGCGGCTGGTCACCACCCTGGGCGGCAATCTGGACGGCATCAGCCATTTCGCCTTTGACGGCCGGCGGGACTTTTCCAAGCCGCTGCGGCTGCTGGTGGCCGGCGGCGGCACCGGCGACGCGCTGATCTATCTGGCGCAGCAATTGGCCGACCGCGCTTGCCCGGCCGAAGTGGTCTATATAGACCTGTCCACCGCATCGCGCGCCATCGCCGAGGCGCGCGCCGCCATTCGCGGCCTGACCATCACCTTCGTCACCGGTTCGCTGCTGGACGTCGGCACGCTGGCCCCCGGCCCGTACGATTACATCGACTGTTCCGGCGTGCTGCACCACCTGCCCGACCCCGATGCCGGCCTTGCCGCGCTGGCCGCGCAGTTGGCGCCCGACGGCGCCATGGGCATCATGCTTTACGGCACGCTGGGCCGCTCGGGCGTCTATCCCATGCAGGCGCTGCTGCGCACCCTGGCGCCCGACACCCTGCCGGCGGCCGAACGGCTTGCCATCTTCCGCAAGGTGATGGCGTCGCTGCCGGCCACCAACCTGCTGCGCCACAACCCGGTGCTAGGCATCAATCCGCAGACCGACGACAACGAGCTGTTCGACATGTTCCTGCACTCGCAGGACCGCAGCTACACCGTCGAGGAGATCGGCCGCTTCGCCGCCGGCAGCGGCCTGCGGGTCACCAGCTTCATCCCGCTGGCGCAATACGACCCGGCCGGCGCCTGCGGCGATCCCCAGGTGCTGAAGCGGCTGGACGGCAAGAGCATGCTGGAGCGCGCCGCCGTCGCCGAGGCGCTGCACTGCCTGTCGCAGATGCATGTGTTCTATCTGGTGCGCCAGGGCAACGGGGTAACCATCCCCTCGCCCACCGAGGACGACGCCGTTCCGGTCTGGCATGACGGCTTCGCCTTCCCGCACCAGAAACTCGGCGGCACTTTCCAGTTCGGCAAGAGCCGCGGCCCGGTGGTGTGTCAGATCACCGTCACCGCCGAGATTTCCGCCATCGCCAGCCGCATCGACGGCAACACCTCGCTGGGCGCCATCCGCCGGGCCGCCGGGCTGTCGCCCAAGGCGTTCGCCGAGGCGATGGCGGTGCTGTGGCGATTGAACGGCGTGCATTTCCTGTTCCTGCGCCGGCCCTGACGCCCTCCCCTGACTTCCGGTTGGTCACGACGGGCTGGACCGCCGCGCCTCGGCTGCTACACTCGCGCATCGAGGGGGCGGTGCCGCGCCCACGGGTCGACGCTCTGAGAAGGAGAACGGGATGAGATTCGTAAGCACTTTGGCTGTCGCCGCCCTGGGCATGATCGCGGTCAGCACCGCCGCCCGCGCCGACATCCTGCTTGGCCTGGCCGGCCCGATGACCGGCCCCGAAGCGCAATTCGGCGAGCAGTTCAAGCGCGGCGCCGTCAAGGCGGTCGACGACCTGAACGCCAAGGGCGGCGTGCTGGGCCAGAAAGTGTCGCTGGTCATCGGCGACGACGCCTGCGACCCCAAGCAAGCCCGTTCCGTGGCCGAGGATCTGTCGGCCAAGAAGGTCGCCGCCGTCATCGGCCACTTCTGCTCGGGGTCGTCGATCCCCGCCTCGGAAGTCTATCAGGAAAACAACATCCCGCAGATTTCCCCCGGCTCGACCAGCCCGACCTATACCGAGCGTGGCCTGGGCAACGTGTTCCGCGTCTGCGGCCGTGACGACCAGCAGGGCGGCGTCGCCGCCGAGTATCTGGCCACCAAGCAGAAGGGCAAGTCGGTCGCGATCCTGCACGACAAGTCGGCCTATGGCAAAGGCTTGGCCGACGAGTTCAAGAAGGCGCTGAACGCCAAGGGCGTCAAGGAAGTCTTCTACGAAGCTATCACCGCCGGCGAAAAGGACTATTCCGCCCTGGTCACCAAGGTCAAGGCGGCCAAAGTCGACTATCTGTTCCTGGGTGGCTACAAGACCGAGGGCGGCCTGATCGTGCGCCAGATGCGCGACCAGGGCGTCAAGACCACGCTGGTGGGCGGCGACGCCCTGCTGGTCGAGGAATTCTGGGCCATCACCGGCCCGGCCGGCGAAGGCACACTGGTGACCTTCAGCCCCGATCCGCGCCTGCTGCCGCAGAACGCCGATCTGGTGAAGTACTACCGCAGCCAGAACTACGAACCCGAGACCTACACGCTGTACAGCTACGGCTCGGTGCAGGCGTGGGCGCAGGCTGCCGAAAAGGCCAAGAGCCTGGACGCCGCCAAGGTGCAGGCGGCGCTGAAGTCGGGCGACAAGTTCAACACCGTGGTCGGCACCATCGGCTTCGACACCAAGGGTGACGTGGTCGGGCCGACCTATGTGGTCTATGTGTGGAAGAACGGCAAGTACACCTACGCCGAGTAACGCCAACGGTCGACGTTTTCGACCGTTGGACGGCCGCAAGCGCGGCCGCGCGCCTTATGGCGCGGGAGCCAAGGCGGACGGAGGTCCGCCGCCCGGCGCTTGAGGGCGCCATGTGTATAATTGTTTCTCTTTTCTCACCCCCTCGGGCCATGGCATCTTTTCGCATCTGCGAGATGCGGGAGGATGCCATGGACGAGACCAAGCTGACCGCCGATCTGCCGACCATGAGAGTGGAGATCGCCCATCGCGCCGCCCCTGACGGCAGCGGTGAAATGGTCACCATCCAACTGAACGCCACCCCCGATTTCCGCACCGCCCTGCCATTGCTGGCGGGTTTTGCGCAAATGCCGCTGCCGCTGATGCTGGGCACCCCGTCGCGGGAACTGCCCCAACCCTTCGCCCTGTGGGCGCAGGCGGCGCAGGCCATGATGGCGCCGTGGCTGGCCCTGGCGCAGGCCAATCCCTTCCTGGCGCTGACGTCTGACCAATTTTCGAGCAAGTCGAAAAAATAGGCAAAACTACCCACCAAGGCAGTAGCGCCCCCTAGCCGTCCGGGCTATGTATGGAATCGGACAAGGCGCTGGGGGAGGACAGTCGCTTACCGGGGCGGTTCCAGCCGCGGAGGACACACCATGGGTCGGGACGAATCACGCATGCTTCGAGACGCAGGACCGGACAGCGCATTGCCGCTGATGGGCATTTACGAGATCAGCAAAGTTCTTGGCTCCACGCTTGATCTTGAGAAGGCTCTGCACGACGTCCTCAACATCCTGTCGTCCTACCTGCGCATGCGCCACGGCGCCGTCGCGCTGGTGCAACCCGAGACCGGCAAGCTGGAAATCGCCGCCGTCGCCGGCATGTCGCTGCAACTGGCCCGGTCGGGCGAACTGCACTACCCCATGGAGGCGGTCGGCAAGGTGGTGCAGACCGGCATCCCCATGCTGGTGCCCGACGCCGCCGACGAGCCGCTGCTGGCGCGATATCTGGAACAGAGCCAGGCGCTGGACGGCGAAACCGTTTCGTTCTTCAGCGTTCCCATCAAGACCACCGGCAAGCCGCTGGGCGCACTATCGGTCGAGCGGAGCTGGGACGACGGCGCCCATTTCGTCTTCGAACACGACCTGCGCTTCCTGACCATGGTCGCCACCCTGGTGGGCCAGACCGTCAGCCTGCATCACAAAGTGGCGGCCGACCGCTCGCGCCTGATGGAGCACAACGCCCGTCTGCAAAAGCAGATGGAGGAGATCAAGCCGGCGGTCCCGGTGCACGGGTTGGAAGACATCGTCGGCAGCTCGCAGGCCATGGCCCGAGTGTTCAGCCACGTGCAACAGGCGGCGCCGACCAAGGCCACCATCCTGCTGCGCGGCGAAAGCGGCACCGGCAAGGAGATGATCGCCCGCGCCGTCCACGTGCTGTCGCCCCGCTCGCGCAAGGCGTTCATCAAGGTCAACTGCGCCGCGCTGGCGGAAAGCGTGCTGGAATCCGAACTGTTCGGCCACGAGAAAGGCTCGTTCACCGGCGCCCTGACCGAACGCAAGGGCCGCTTTGAACTGGCCCATGGCGGCACCCTGTTCCTGGACGAGATCGGCGAGATTTCCGCAGCGTTCCAGGCCAAGCTGTTGCGCGTGCTGCAGGAAGGCGAGTTCGAGCGCGTCGGCGGCGGCAAGACCATCAAGGTCGACGTCCGCCTGGTCGCCGCCACCAACCGCAACCTGGAAGAAGCGGTGGCCAAGGGCGAGTTCCGCGCCGACCTGTATTACCGCCTGAACGTGGTGCCGATCTTCCTGCCGCCGCTGCGCGAGCGCCAGGGCGACATCCCGCTGCTGGCGATGTATTTCCTCAAGCGCTTCAACGAGGAAAACGGCCGCCAGATGACCTTCTCGGAAGGCGCACTGCAGGCCCTGCAACGATGTTATTTCCCCGGCAACGTGCGCGAGTTGGAAAACTGCGTCACCCGCTCGGCCACCATGTGCAAGAACGCGGTGGTCACCGACATGGACCTGTCGTGCAAGCGCGACACCTGCCTGTCCTCGGTGTTGTGGAACACCAACCGCCCCACCGCCCCGGTTATGCCGCAAGCCGCCCCGGCCCCGATCGCTCCCCCGCCGGCGCCCCCGGTGGCGGCCGCTCCCGCCGCTGCGGTTCCGCCCCCAGTCCCCGCCTCCGCAATCCCCGCCGACACGCCGGTGGAAGACTTCGGCGATCCGGAACCGCCATCGGCCGACCTGTCCGAACGGGAACGGCTGGTCCAGGCCATGGAACGCTGCGGCTGGGTCCAGGCCAAAGCCGCCCGCCTGTTGGGCCTGACGCCGCGCCAGATCGGCTATGCCCTGAAGAAGCACGGCATCGAATTGCTGCACCTGTGACCCGGCATGCCTGTGTTGCGGCCCGGCCGGCGCAGCGGGCTTGCATTGGTGCCGGTCTGGCGCCTATTACCCTTGTGATATGACAGCGAACGAGAGCGATCTATGCCGTTCATCCAGTGGACCCCGTCCTTCAGCGTCGGGAACGCCATTTTCGATGCCGACCACCGCAAGCTGATCGACATCCTGAACCAGATTTACGATGCCTGGATGGCGCATTCCTCTCCGGCGGAACTGGGCACGCTGTTCGACGAATTGCTGGATTACACCGACCACCATTTCACCCGCGAGGAATCCAAGCTGGCGGCGCGCGATTACGAAGACCTACCCGCCCACCACGCGGCGCACGAACGCCTGCGCGAGCTGGTCCACGCCTTCCGCAGCCGCCACCTGGCCGGCCATTCCACCGAACGGTTGACCGAGGACATGGCCAAGTTCCTCAAGTCCTGGCTGCTGGACCATATTCTGGAAGAGGATATGAAGTACCGGTCGCTGTTCACCGGGAAATGACCACGACTTAGCCACCTGCCCGCGCACCTACCCCATTGGTGCCTTTGCCCGTGCCGTCCGCCGGAACCACATTTGCGTGGTCATCACTGGAGGCACGGTGGATTCCATGACGGCGAAGGTCCCCCCGCTTTGCGTCGGCCTGCCGGTTCATAACGGCGGCACCTATCTGGCGGAAGCCCTGGACAGCCTGCTCGGCCAGTCCCTTGGCGATTTTCAGGTCATCGTCTCGGACAATTGCTCGACCGACGCCACCCCCGACATCTGCCTGGATTTCGCCCGCCGCGACCGCCGGCTGGTCTATACCCGAACCACCGCCAATATCGGCGCCGGCCCCAATTTCAACCGCGCCTTTTCGTTCTGCAGCGCGCCACTGTTCAAGTGGATGGCCCATGACGACATGCTGGCCCCCGACGCGCTGGCGCGGCTGGTACAGGCACTGGAGCACCGGCCAGACGCGGTGCTGGCGCACAGCCGGCTGATGTTGATCGACGACGCCGGACGGCCGTTGCAGGCGGCCCGCGACGGCCGGCTGATCGAGCAGCATGGCCGCCGCTTCCACCGGCTGGAGCCGCCGCATCTGGCCGAAGGCGCCCGGCCGTCGCATCGCTTCGGCGAGGCGTTGCGGCGGATGAACTGGTGCACCGCCATCTTCGGCGTCATTCGCGCCGAGGCGCTGGCCCGCACCCACCTGCACGGCAGCTATTACGAGGCCGACCGCGTCCTGCTGGCCGAATTGGCGTTGTTGGGACGCTTCGTCCAGTTGGACGAGCCGGTGATGATCAAGCGCTGCCACGCCGCCGTCAGTGTGCTGAAGCCCTATCGCGAGCAAGCGCGCATGATCGACCCGGCGGTAATCCCCGGCCCCAAGGGCCTGCGCCTGCGCCTGGGCTATATGCGAACGCTGTCGGTCGGGCGTCTCGGCCTGCGCGAGCGACTGGCCTGCGCTATGGTGGTGGTGCGGGTGGCATTGCGCAATCGCATCAGCCTGCGGCTGCTGACCTGGGCGCGTGACCGCACGCCCCCGCCCCTGCCCCCGCCGGAACCGACCAGCCCGTCCCACCCCGACGCGCGCTGATCTTGCGGCGGGGCCGGTTGATCCGCACGAACGCAATCCCCATTGCTTGACCATGAACGTCAGCGGCGAACACAGAGTGGCGGCCCCGCGCGAGCAGGTATGGCAGGCCCTGCACGATCCCGACATCCTGCGCGTCTGCATCCCCGGCTGCGAGGATGTGCAGGCCGAGGAAGCGCACGTTTTCACCGGCCGCATGGTGGCGCGCATCGGCGCAGTCAGCACGGTGTTCACCGGCCGGCTGATGCTGTCCGATGAAAGCTTTCCCAAGGGCTGGCAGGTCGCCGCCCATGCCGAAAGCCCGTCGGCGGGCTGGGCCGACGGCACCGCCAGCGTAAGGCTGACGGCGGTGTCGGGCGGCACCATGGTCGCCTATCACCTGCATGTGGCCCCGGGCGGCCGGCTGGCGGCGGTGGGCGACCGCCTGCTGCGCGGCGTCGCCATGCGTATGGCCAGTGACTTCTTCACCCGGTTGACGGAGCAACTGATGCCCGAAACCCAAGGCAGCGAACCGCAGGACCGCAGCGACCCGGTCGCCGTGCCGCCACGCCGTAAGGTGCTGCCCCTGGCGCCGACGCCAGCCCCGACAACCGTGGCGCCGGCCGAGAGCGCCGGCCCGGAACGGATGCCGCGCGGCCAGCGCATCATCATCACGGTGGGGCTGGCCTATTGCGCCTTCATCTGGCTGTCCATGGGATTGGCCCTGCTGCACCATCTGTAAGCGCAGCAGGACCGTCCCGTCAGACCCGGACCAGATGGACGGTGGTCACCGGCTTGTGGCCCAGCATGTCCTTCAGCGTGCGACGGACGGCGCGGCGCACCGCCTCGCGGGCGACGTCGTCGTCCAGACGGCCGGACAGCGGCAAATCCTCGAACGCATCCAGCGCGGCATCGACGACGATATCGTGTTCCTCGGTCAGCGTCTCGGAATCCAGCAGGCCCAGCGCTGTCACCTGCGGGTCGGTGACCAGATTGCCCTTGCGGTCCACCACCATGGTGCACACCGCCGAGCCGTTGAACACCATGCGGCGGCGATCCCGCAGGATTTCCGAATCCAGCCGGATCAGGCGCGGGCCGTCCTGAGCCAAGCGGCCGATCGGCACGTGGTCGACCACTTCCGGGCCTTCTGGGAACAGCCGCACCATGGCGCCGTCCTCGATGGTGATGGTCTGCGGCACGCCCAGCGACTGGGCCAGGGCGCAATGTTCGCGCACGTGCCGGGCCTCGCCATGCACCGGCACCACCATTTGCGGCCGCACCAGCTTGAGCATGGTTTCCAGTTCCTCGCGGCCGGGATGGCCCGAGACGTGGATGAATTCATCGCGGTCGGTCACCACCTCGCAGCCCAGCCGCACCAGCTCGTTCTGGACGCGGAAGATGGACTTTTCGTTGCCGGGGATGACGCGCGACGAGAACAGCACGGCGTCGCCCTTGCCCAGCTTGACGAAGGGATGATCGTTGGCGGCGATGCGGGCCAGCGCGGCGCGCGGCTCGCCCTGGCTGCCGGTGCAGATATAGACGATCTTGTCCGCCGGCACGTGGGCGGCGTCGTGATCGTTCAGGAACGGCGCGATATCCTTGAGATAGCCCAGCTCGCGCGCCGCCTTCTCGATGCGCCACAGCGAGCGCCCGACCAGCGACACCGAACGGCCGTGGGCCTCGGCCGCCAGGGCGATGCTTTCCACGCGGGCGACGTTGGTGGCAAAGCAGCCGACGGCGATGCGGCCGTCGAAACGGCCCAGCAGCTCGATCAGATTGGCGCGCACCTCGGCTTCCGAACCGGAATGGCCGCGGCTAAACACGTTGGTGCTGTCGCCCACCAGCGCCAGCACGCCCTCGTTACCGATGCGGCGCAGGGCCTCAAGGTCGGCCGGGCCGGACAGCAGCGGATCGGGGTCCAGCTTCCAGTCGCCGGTATGCACCACGGTACCGGCCGGGGTACGGATGGCCAGGGTGGTCGGTTCGGGAATCGAATGGGTCATGTGGACCGATTCGATGTTGAACGGACCGATGTCAAAGCGCGAGCCGGCGGGCATCACATGCACCGGCACGGTGTGCTGCAACCCGACCTCGTGCAGCTTGCCTTTCAGCAGCGCGGCGGCGAACGGGGTGGCATAGACCGGGCAGCGCAGCTTCTGCCACAGATAGTGGACAGCGCCGAGATGGTCCTCGTGGGCATGGGTCAGCACCAGGCCGACCAGATCCTCGGCGCGTTCCTCGATCCAGGCCGGATCGGGCATCACCACGTCGATCATGGGCATACTATCGTCGCCGAAGGTGACGCCACAATCCACCATCAGCCATTTACCGCCGAACCCATACAGGTTCAGGTTCATTCCGATCTCGCCCGACCCACCGAGGGGCAGGAAAAACAGCTCGCCCGAGGCGGCCGTGTTCTTTTTCTTAGCCATTCATCCCTTCCGCGCGTTGCGGCGGTGGATTTCCAACAAGCCCCGCAGGGTCAAATCGGGATCCAGTTTGTCGATTACCTTGGTTACCTCTGCGAACAGCGGAGCCAGCCCGCCGGTGGCGACCACCAGCATATCCGATCCGTACTCTTCCTGGATACGTTTCACCAATCCCTCGATCAGGCCGACATAGCCCCAGAAGATGCCCGACTGCATGGCGGGCACCGTCGCCTTGCCGATCACCGTGCGCGGGCGGCCGATGGCGACGCGCGGCAGCTTGGCGGCGGCCATGTGCAGCGCCTCGAGCGACAGGTTGATGCCAGGCGCTATGGCGCCGCCGCAGTAATTGCCGGTGGCGTCGACCACGTCGAAGGTGGTGGCGGTGCCGAAATCGATGACGATCATCGGGCCGGGATAGCGGCCATGGGCGGCGACCGCGTTGACCAGGCGGTCGGCGCCGACCTCCTCGGGACGGTCGAGCAAAATGCTGATGCCCAGATCGACGCCTTCGCTGCCGACCACCACCGGGTCGCAGTCGAAATAGCGGCGGCACAGCGTCTTGAGGCTGAACACCATGGCCGGCACCACGCTGGCGATGATGGCGGCATCGATGCTTTCGCGCGCCAGGCCCTCGATAGTCAGCAATTGCATCAGCCACACGCCCAATTCGTCGGCGGTGCGGTCGGTGTCGGTCGAGGCACGCCATTCGCCGCGCACTTTTTCGCCGTCATAGACGGCGAAGACGATGTTGGTGTTACCGGCATCGATGGCGAGAAGCATGGCGAGAACTCCTTACCCTAGGGGCGTTTGGGTGGACTCTGTGGGGCGTGAACCCGCCTCGGGGTAATAGACGTCTCCGGCCATGATGCGCCGCAGACCAAGGGAGGGCTGATCCAAGAGCAGCGCGCCCTCGGCGTCAAGTCCGGCGAACAACCCGGTGAGAGTTTCGCCTTCCAGGCGCACCACCACCGGCTCGCCGATGCCGCGCGCCCGATGCAGCCACGCCTCGCGGATCGGGGCGAAACCGTCACGCCGCCATTCGCGCACCAGCGGGCCGAAATGGTCGGCGAAAGCGGCCAGGACATCCAGATCGGTGCCGCCAAAGCCAAGCTCCGCCAACGATGCCGCCGGATACAACAGCTCACCCGGCGGTGGCGCCGCCACCACGTTGACGCCGATGCCGATAATCAGCCACTCGCGGCCGACCGGCTCCAGCAACATGCCGCAGCATTTTCCCGTTATCATGACGCCGGCCGCCCCGCCAGCCCCGGCGCCAGGCCCATTGGCGAGGACGTCATTGGGCCATTTGCAGGTGAACGCCGCGCCGGGAACCAGGGTTCGGAAGGTGTCGACCAACGCCACGGCGGCGGCGAAGCCCAATTGCGCGGCGGTGCCCAGGTTGCCGTCAAGGCGGATCAGGGTCGAGCAATGCAGGTTGCCGGCCGGGCTGATCCACGGCCGCGACCGCCGGCCGCGACCCTCGCTTTGATGGATCGCGGAGACCACAAGAAGATCGGCGGCGGCCCCGGAAAGGGCCAGCCGCCGCGCTTCGTCGTTGGTGCTGCCGACGCCGTCCAGCCGGATCAGGCTGAACGGCACCGGCAGAATGGTCCCCTTGCTCACCCGGCGGCCGCCGGGAACAGCACCAGGGCCGCCGCCTTGGCCGAGTTGATCAGCGGCGCCGGCACGAAGGTGAAGATCATGATGACCAGGGTGGACAGCACCATGACCAGGGACAGCGCCGAGCTGCCGGCACGGTCGAACGGCTCGCCAGCTTCGTCGAAGTACATCACCTTGATGATGCGCAGATAGTAGAAGGCGGACACCACGCTGGTCAGCATGCCGACGACAGCGAGCGTGTACAGGCCGGCATTCACCGCCGCCATGAACACGTAGAACTTGCCCCAGAAGCCGGCCATGGGGGGAATGCCCGCCATGGAGAACATCAGGGCGGCCATCACCGCCGCCATGGCGGGGTTGGTCTTGGACAGGCCGGCCAGATCGTCGATGCCTTCCACCAGACGGCCCTTGGACCGCATGCACAGGATGACGGCGAAGGTGCCGACATTCATGAACAGGTAGATGGCCAGATAGATCAGCATGCCCTGGATGCCGTCGGCGGTGCCGGCGGCCAGGCCGACCAGGATGAAGCCGACATGGCCGATGGACGAGTACGCCATCAGACGCTTGATGTTGGTCTGCACGATGGCGGCGAAGGCGCCAACGAACATGGACAGCAGCGAGATGGCGATGATCACCTGGCGCCACTGCACGATCAGGTCGGCGAACGGCCCCATCATGACGCGGACCAGCAGGATCATGGCGGCGATCTTGGGCGCCACCGCGAAGAACGAGGTCACCGGGGTCGGCGCGCCTTCATAGACGTCGGGGGTCCACATATGGAACGGCACCGCCGAGATCTTGAAGCACAGGCCGGCGGTGATGAACACCAGGCCGGCGATGAAGCCCAGATGCGGGTGGGCGCCATGCTCGCCGAAAATCTTGACCAGGCTGTCGAACGAGGTGGTGCCCGAGAAGCCGTAGACCAGCGAGGTGCCGTAGAGCAGCAGGCCCGAGGCCATGGACCCCAGCACGAAGTACTTCAGGCCCGCCTCGGTCGCCCGCGCGCTGTCGCGGTGATAGGCGGCCAGGACATAGAGCGACAGCGACTGCAGCTCGAGGCCCAGATAGAGGGCGATGAAGTCGTTGGCCGACACCATCATCATCATGCCGATGGTGGCGAACAGGATGAGGACGGGATACTCGAAGCGGCCCAGCTTCTCTTTGTCGAGATACTGCAGGCTCATGGCGGCGGTCAGCGCCGACGCGGCCAGGATCAGCACCTTGGCGAAGGCGTTGAAGCCGTCGGTGACGAACATGCCGCCAAAGGCGGTATGACGCTCGCCGCCGGTCGCGACCACCAACAGGGCGGCCACCGCCATCACGGCAATGGCCAGGCCGGAGATGCCGCGGGTGGCGTCTTCCTTCTTGAAGACACCCAGCATGAGCAGGGCAATCGTCGCCACGACGGCGAAGAGTTCCGGCAGGACCGGGAAAAGGTCCAGGGTCTCGGTCATGTCCAGTCCCCCTTATCGAGCCGCGACGGAGACGCCGTTGGCGGCCGCCTTCGCCAGCTCGAAATTATCGATCAGCTTGGCCACCGAGGCGTGCAACGGGTCGAGGAAGGTGTTCGGATAAACACCCATCCAGATCACGATGACGATGAGCGGCACGAACATGGCGACTTCACGCGCGCTCATGTCGAGAATGTCCTTGAGGTCATCCCGCACGAGCCGGCCAAACATCACCCGGCGATACAGGTACAGCATATAGGCGGCACCCAGGATCAGACCGGTGGCGGCGAACAACGCCACCCAGGTATTCATCTGGAACACGCCCAGCAGCACCAGGAACTCGCCGACGAAGCCCGAGGTGCCGGGCAGGCCGACCGAAGCCATGGCCATGAACATGAACACCAGCGCGTATTTCGGCATGCGGCTGGCCAGACCACCGTAGCGGTTGATGTCGCGGGTGTGCATGCGGTCGTAGACCACACCGACGCAAAGGAACAGCGCGGCCGAGACGACGCCGTGCGACAGCATCTGGTAGATGGACCCTTCGACGCCCTGGGTGGTCATGGCGAAGGTGCCGATGGTGACCAGGCCCATATGGGCGATGGAGGAGTACGCGATCAGCTTCTTCATGTCCTGCTGCACCAGCGCCACCAGCGAGGTGTAGATCACCGCGACGATGGAGAGGGTGAAGACGAAGGGCGTGAAGTACTCGCTGGCGAACGGGAACATCGGCACCGAGAAGCGCAGGAAACCGTACCCGCCCATCTTCAGCAGCACACCGGCCAGGATCACCGAACCGGCGGTCGGCGCCTCGACGTGGGCGTCGGGCAACCAGGTGTGCACCGGCCACATCGGCACCTTGACCGCGAACGAGGCGAAGAACGCCAGCCACAGCCACAACTGCATGCTCTGCGGGAAGGTGTGCGCCATCAGGGTCGGGATATCGGTGGTGTGCGCCTGGAAGTACATGGCCATCATGGCCACCAGCATCAGCACCGAACCCGCCAGGGTATAAAGGAAGAACTTGAACGCCGCATAGACGCGACGCGCCCCGCCCCACACACCGATGATGATGAACATGGGGATCAGCACGCCTTCGAAGAAGACGTAGAACAGCACCATGTCGGTGGCGCAGAACATGCCGACCATCAGGGTCTCGAGGACCAGGAAGGCCACCATGTATTCCTTGACCCGATGCTCCACCGCGCCGATGGACGACAGGATGCAGATGGGCGACAGGAAGGTGGACAGCAGCACGAACCACAGCGAGATGCCGTCGACGCCCATCGAGTAGGAGATGGCCGTCCCCGGCAGCCACACGGCGGTTTCCTTCAGCTGAAAGTCAGCCGAAGCGCCGTCGAAGTTGGCCAGGATGAACAGCGATACCACGAAGGTCGCCAGCGAGGTGAGCAGCGCGACGTTGCGGGCGTTGCGCGCCACCACCTGGGCTTCGCCGCGGATCGCCAGGATGAACAACGCACCTACCAGCGGCAGGAACGTTGTCAGCGAGAGCAGAGGCCAGTCGGTCATTTTTATCCCCAGGCTTAGCGCGCGTTGAACATGTACCAGGTCACGAACACCGCCACACCGATCAGCATCGTGAAGGCGTAGTGGTAGAGGTAACCGGACTGAAGCTTGCCGACCTTCTTGGCGATCACGGCGGTGGCCGCGGCGACGCCGTCGGGGCCGACACCGTCGATCAGCGCCCCGTCACCGCCCTGCCACAGGCCCTTGCCGATGCGGAAGGCGGGCTTGACGAACAGGAAGTCGTACAGCTCGTCGAAGTACCACTTGTTCAGCAGGAAGCGGTACAGGCCGTTGAACGTGTTGGCCAGCGCGGCCGGAATGGACGGCACGAACATGTACAGCACGTAGGCCAGGAAGATGCCGGCGACGCCGACCACGGTCGGAGCCAGACCCACCCACGCTTCCAGATGGTGAACGTTGTCCATGGTCGGATGGATGGTCTTGATCGCCTCGCGCCAGAACTCGTGGCTTTCATGGCCGACGAACATGTCGTAGCCGAGCATGCCGGAGAACATGGCACCGGCGGCCAGCACGAACAACGGCAGGATCATCACCGCCGGGCTTTCGTGGACGTGAGCCATCACATGCTCGTCCGCGCGCGACTTGCCGTGGAAGGTCAGGATCAGCAGGCGCCAAGAATAGAACGCAGTCAGGAAGGCGGCGCCGATACCCATCCAGAAGGCCAGCTGGCCGGCGATGGAATGCGAAGCGAACGCGGCCTCCAGGATCATGTCCTTAGAGTAGTAGCCGGCGAAGATCGGCATGCCGGCCAGGGCCAGCGAACCGATCCACATCAGCGCCCAGGTCACCTTAACGTGCTTCCAGATGCCGCCCATCTTGCGGATGTCCTGCTCATCGCTCATGGCGTGGATCACCGAGCCGGCGCCCAGGAACAGCAGGGCCTTGAAGAAGGCATGGGTCATCAGGTGGAAGATGGCGGCCTGATAGGCCGACACGCCGATGGCGAAGAACATGTAGCCGAGCTGCGAGCAGGTCGAATACGCGATCACGCGCTTGATGTCGTTCTGCACACAGCCGACGGTGGCGGCGAAGAACGCCGTCGCCGCGCCGACCAGGGTCACCACGGTCAGCGCGGTGTCCGAGTACTCGAACAGCGGCGACATGCGGGCAACCATGAAGACGCCGGCGGTCACCATGGTGGCGGCATGGATCAGCGCCGACACCGGGGTCGGGCCTTCCATGGCGTCGGGCAGCCAGGTGTGCAGGCCAAGCTGAGCCGACTTGCCCATGGCACCGACGAACAGCAGCAGGCAGCAGATGGTGATGGCGTTGGCGTTCAGGCCGAAGAAGGTCACCGTGGCGGCGGCCTTGTCAGGCGCGGCGCTGAAGATGGCGTCGAAGTTGACGCTGTCGAACAGGAAGTAGACGCCGAAGATGCCGAGCGCGAAGCCGAAGTCGCCGACGCGGTTGACGACGAACGCCTTGATGGCGGCGGCCGAGGCCGACGGCTTTTCGTACCAGAAGCCGATCAGCAGGTACGAGGCGACACCGACGCCCTCCCAGCCGAAGAACATCTGCACCAGATTGTCCGCGGTCACCAGCATCAGCATGGCGAAGGTGAACAGCGACAGATAGCTCATGAAGCGCGGGATCGCCGGGTCGTGGCTCATGTAGCCCACGGAATAGACGTGGACCATGAACGACACCCAGGTCACCACGATCATCATCACGGCGGTGAGCGTGTCGAACTTCAACGCCCACGACACGTCCACGGTGCCGGACTGGATCCAGTGCAGCAGCGGGATGGTCACGGCGTTGCCGTCGATGGCGACGTCCTTGAAGATCAGGGCCGAGCAGGCGGCCGAGATGCCCAACAACGTACAGGTGACGAGCTGCGCCCCGCGGTCACCGATGAAGCGGCCGAAAAAGCCGGCGACGATCGAGCCCAGCAGCGGCAGGAAAATGGCGGCGACGAACTGCATCGCTGATTACCCCTTGAGCTGGCTGATTTCCTCGACCGCGATGGTGCCGCGGTTGCGGAAGAAGACGACGACGATAGCCAAACCGATGGCGGCTTCAGCGGCCGCGACGGTCAGCACGAACATGGCGAAGATTTGCCCGACCAGATCGTTCAGGTAGGACGAGAACGCCACCAGGTTGAGGTTGACCGCCAGCAGCATCAGCTCGACGCTCATCATGATGATGATAACGTTCTTCCGGTTCAGGAAGATGCCGAACACGCCGAGCGTGAACAGAATGGCGGCAACGGTCAGATAGTGGGCGAGACCGATCTCGAACATCAGATGCCCCCCCCGGTGGGAACCTTGCGGATTTCAATGCTGTTCTTGCCGGTGCGGGCGATCTGGTCGGCGATCACCTGCTTGCGGACGCCTTCACGGCGACGCAGCGTCAGCAGGATGGTGCCCACCATGGCGACCAGCAGAACCAGACCCGACGCCTGGAACAGGTAGGCGTAGGTGGTGTAGAGCAGACGGCCCAGCGCCTCGGTGTTGCTGACATCGGCCACCGCCGGCGTCGGAGCGCGCACCAGCGCCTCCACGTCGGGGGCGAACGCCCAGCCGCCGAACAGGGTCGCCAGCTCGACCAGCAGCACCAGGCCGATGACGGCGCCGGTGGGCAGGTATTGCATGACGCCTTCGCGCAGCTTGAGGAAGTTGATGTCCAGCATCATCACCACGAACAGGAACAGCACCGCCACCGCGCCGACGTACACCACCACCAGAAGCATGGCGAGGAATTCGGCGCCGAGCAGCAGGAACAGCCCAGCCGCGTTGAAGAAGCACAGGATGAGGAACAGCACGGAGTTGACCGGGTTGCGGGCGGAGATGACCATCACCGCGCTTCCCACGGTCAAAGCCGCGAACATGTAGAATATGAGTGCCGCGATCATGCCGTCCCCCTGATCACCGGTAAGGCGCGTCGGCGGCGATTCGCATGGCCAGTTCGGCCTCCCAGCGATCACCGTTCGCGAGCAATTTGGCTTTGTTGTACATCAGCTCGGCGCGCGTCTCGGTGGCGAACTCGAAGTTCGGTCCCTCGACGATGGCGTCGACCGGGCAGGCCTCTTGGCACAAACCGCAGTAGATGCACTTCGTCATGTCGATGTCGTAGCGACGGGCGCGGCGCGAACCATCCTCGCGGGTCTCGCCCTCGATGGTGATGGCCTGGGCCGGGCACACCGCCTCGCACAGCTTGCACGAGATGCAGCGTTCCTCGCCGTTGGGATAACGGCGCAGCGCATGCTCACCACGGAAGCGGGGCGACAGCGGACCCTTTTCGTAAGGGTAGTTGATGGTCACTGCTGGCTTGAACATGTAGCGGAACGTCAGCGCCAAACCCTGAACGAGTTCGACCAGCAGGAACGCCCGCGCGGTGCGGTCGATGAAAGCCATCTCTTACTCCTTAACCCTGACCCGGCAGCCAACCGAACGCGACGAGCACGCCCGAGGTCAGCACCAGCCAGAACAGCGAGAACGGCAGGAAAATCTTCCAACCCAGGCGCATCAACTGGTCGTAGCGGTAGCGCGGGAAGGTGGCGCGCACCCACAGGAAGACGAACAGGATGGCGCAGATCTTGAACATGAACCAGATCAGGCCCGGGATCGGCAGCCAGCCCAGACCGGGCACCGGCAGCCAGCCGCCGAGGAACAGCACCGTGGCGATGGCGCTCATCAGGATCATGTTGGCGTACTCGCCGAGGAAGAACAGGGCGAAGGTCATCGCCGAGTATTCCACGTTGTAGCCCGCCACCAGTTCCGATTCCGATTCCGGCAGATCGAACGGCGCGCGATTGGTCTCGGCCAGGATCGACACGATGTAGATGACGAACATCGGGAAGTGCGGCAGGACGAACCACACCGTATCCTTCTGCTTCATCACGATGTCGGTCAGGTTCAGCGAGCCGGTGGTGATCAGGACCGAGATCATCACCAGACCCATGGACACTTCGTACGACACCATCTGTGCCGCCGACCGCAGGCCGCCGAGGAAGGCGTATTTCGAGTTCGACGCCCAGCCCGACATGATGATGCCGTAGACGCCCAACGACGAAATGGCGAACAGGTACAGCACGCCGACATTGATGTCGGCCAGCACCCAGCCCTGATCGAACGGGATCACCGCCCAGGCGATCAGCGCCAGGATGAAGGTCATCATCGGAGCGACGACGAACACCACCTTGTTGGCACCGGTCGGAAGGATGGTTTCCTTCAGGAACAGCTTGGCACCGTCAGCCAGCGGCTGCAGCAGGCCCAGCGGGCCGACCACGTTCGGGCCTTTGCGCAGTTGGATGGCGCCGATGACCTTGCGCTCGGCATAGGTCAGATAGGCGACGGCCACCAGCAGCGGCAGGACGATGGCGAGAATCTGGAGGACGATGACGACCAGACGCCAGATCTCGGCGGGCAGCAGCCCAGAGAGCAGATCAACCATGGGTCCCCGTCTTCTTATGGTTGCAGCCACAGCCCTCGCCGAAAGCGGCCGTGCATTCCGCCATGGTCTTGGAGGCGCGGCTGATCGGGTCGGTCATGTAGTAGTTGTCGATGGCAGACGCCAGCGGCTTGTCGGTTGCCAGCGGCCCTTCGGCGCCGAAGGCGGCACCCCAGGCGGCCGGAGCCACGACGTCGGGGGTGGCGAACACCGGGTTCACCGCCGCCAGACGCTCGCGCACCTGCTTGGGGCTGTCATAGGGCAGCGCCTTGCCAAGAACGTCGGACAGCGCGCGGATGACGCGCCAGTCTTCCTTGGCCTCGCCCGGCGCGAACACCGCCAGGCGGGTGCGCTGCACCCGGCCTTCGGTGTTGACGTAGGTGGCCGACTTCTCGGTATAGGCGGCGCCCGGCAGAACCACGTCGGCGCGATGGGCGCCGGCGTCGCCATGCGACCCCAGGTAAACCACGAAGGCCTTGCCCAGGCCCTTGACGTCCACCTCGTCGGCGCCGATCAGGAACACGGCGCTGATGTCGCCGCTGGCAGCGCCTTCGACGATGCGGGCGACGTCACGGCCGCCGGCCTGCGGCACGAAGCCGAGGTCGAGGCCGCCGACGCGGGCGGCGGCGGTGTGCAACACGTTGAAGCCGTTCCAGCCGTCCTTCACCACGTTGGCGGCGTCGGCGATCTTCTTGGCCAGGGCCAGGATCGCGGCGCCGTCCTCGCGGGAGAGCGCGCCCTGACCGACGATGATGGCCGGCTTGGCGGCGTTCTTCAGCACGTCGAGGAAGGGATGCTTGCCCGCGGCGATGTCGGCCAGGGTGGCCGCGCTGTCGCCCAGCCACTCGTGCTTGAAGGTGAGGTCGGCCTTGGGACCGACGACGGCGGCCTTGAAACCGCCCTTCAGGTAACGCTTACGCAGGCGGGCGTTGAGCACCGGCGCTTCCTTGCGCGGGTTCGACCCGATCAGCAGAACCGCGTCGGCGTCTTCGATGCCGGCGACGGTGCTGTTGAAGAGGTACGAGGCGCGCACGGTGGCGTCCAGCTTGGCGCCATCCTGGCGGCAATCGATGTTGCCCGAACCGAGCGAGGCCAGCAGGTCCTTGACCGCCACCATCGTCTCGCAATCGGCCTGGTCACCGGCGATGGCGGCAATCTTGGAGCCGGGCACGCCCTTGAGGGTATCGGCGATGCGGGCGAACGCCTCGCCCCAGCTCACCGGCAGCAACTTGCCTTCCTTGCGGACATAAGGACGATCCAGACGCTGGCGCTTGAGGCCGTCGCAGGCGAAGCGCGAGCGGTCGCCCAGCCATTCCTCGTTCACGTCGTCGTTGACGCGCGGCAGGATGCGAACCACTTCGTTGCCACGGCTATCGACGCGGATGGCCGATCCCAGGGCGTCCATGGCATCGACGCTCTCGGTCTTCTTCAGTTCCCAGGCACGGTAGGTGTAGGCCGCCGGCTTGTTGGTCAGCGCACCGACCGGGCACAGGTCGATCAGGTTGCCCGACAGTTCCGAGGACAGCGCGGCGTCGACGTACTTGGAGATTTCCATGTGCTCGCCGCGACCCAGGCCGCCCAGCACCGGGGTGCCGGCGATCTCGGTGATGAAGCGAACGCAGCGGGTGCACTGGATGCAACGGGTCATCCAGGTCTGCACCAGCGGGCCGTAGGACTTGTCCTCGACGGCGCGCTTGGGTTCCTCGCAGCGACCGCGGTCGCCGCCATAGGCCATGGCCTGGTCCTGCAGGTCGCACTCGCCGCCCTGATCGCAGATCGGGCAATCCAGCGGGTGGTTGACCAGCAGGAATTCCATCACACCCTGGCGCGCCTTGCGCACCTTGGCGTTGCCGGTGTGCACCACCATGCCCTCGCCGACCGGCTGAGAGCACGACGACACCAGCTTGGGCATCTTTTCCACTTCGACCAGGCACATGCGGCAATTGCCGGCGACGGCCAGACGTTCATGGTAGCAAAAGCGCGGGATCTCGATGCCGAGCTGTTCGGCGGCCTGGAGGATGGTTACCCCGGCCTCGACCTCGATCTCGGTTCCGTCGATGGTCAGTTTGGGCATTTACGTCTTCTCTCCTCAGGCCGCGCTCTGGTTCCGCCCGGCGATCTTCTTCTCGACCTCGGGACGGAAGTTGCGGATCAGACCCTGGATCGGCCACGCGGCAGCGTCGCCGAGGGCGCAAATGGTGTTGCCTTCCACCTGGCGGGTGACCTGTTCGAGCATGTCGACCTCGTCCATGGTCATGTCGCCACGCACCAGCTTTTCCATCAGGCGCCACATCCAGCCGGTGCCTTCACGGCACGGCGTGCACTGGCCGCACGATTCGTGCATGTAGAAGCGCGACAGACGGGCGATGGCGCGGCAGATGTCGGTGGACTTGTCCATGACGATCACGGCGGCAGTGCCCAGGCCCGAGCGGACCTCGCGCAGGCTGTCGAAATCCATCAGCACGGTGTCGCAGATCGACTTGGGCAGGGCCGGCACCGAGCAACCGCCGGGAATGACGGCCAGCAGGTTGTCCCAGCCGCCGCGCACGCCGCCGGCATGCTTTTCCAGCAATTCCTTCAGCGGAATGCCCATTTCCTCTTCCACATTGCACGGCTTGTTAACGTGGCCGGAAATGCAGAACAGCTTGGTGCCCGAATTCTTGGGACGGCCCAGGCCGGCGAACCATGCCGCCGAGCGGCGCATGATGGTCGGCACCACGGCGATGGATTCCACGTTGTTCACCGTGGTCGGGCAGCCGTACAGGCCGACGCCGGCCGGGAACGGCGGCTTCAGGCGGGGCTGGCCCTTCTTGCCTTCCAGGCTTTCGATCAGCGCCGATTCCTCGCCGCAGACATAGGCGCCGGCGCCGCGATGGACGTAGCAATCGAACTTGTAGCCCGACCCGCAGGCGTTGTCGCCGATCAACCCGGCGTCATAGGCCTGGTCGATGGCGGCCTGCAGGTTCTGCGCCTCGCGCACGAACTCGCCGCGAATGTAGATGTAGGCGGCATGGGCGCCGACCGCGAAGCTGGCGATCAGCGCGCCCTCGACCAGCTTGTGCGGGTCGAAACGCATGATCTCGCGGTCCTTGCAGGTCCCCGGCTCGCCTTCGTCGGCGTTGATGACCAGGTAGTGCGGGCGCGGACCTTCGGTCTTGGGCATGAAGGACCACTTCATGCCGGTGCCGAAACCGGCGCCGCCACGGCCGCGCAGGCCGGAATTCTTGACTTCCTCGATGATGGCCTCGCGGCCGCGTTCAAGGATGGCCTTAGTGTTGTCCCAATCGCCGCGCGCCTGGGCGCCCTTCAGGCCCCAGTCGTTCAGACCGTAGAGATTGGTGAAAACTCGATCCTGGTCGCGCAGCATCAGGCCTTCTCCGTTCCGAAGGTAAGCTCGGTGAGCGTGGTCGGGCCACCCTCGGGGGCCGAGAACTGACGACCGTTCTGAGGACCGGTCTTCGGGCTTTCGCCGCGCTTGATCGCCTCGAGCACCGCCTTGGTGGTGTCGGGGCTGAGGTCCTCGTAATAGTCGTCGTTGATCTGCATCATCGGCGCGTTGGTGCAGGCACCCAGGCACTCGACCTCGGACAGGGTGAACTGGCCGTCGGCGGTGGTCTCGCCCCACTCGACGCCCAGCACCTGCTTGGCGGTCTCGGCGACGCTGTCGCAGCCGCGCAGCAAACAGCAGATGTTGGTGCACACCTGGACGTGGAACTTACCCACGGGCCGCTGGTTGTACATGGTGTAGAAGGTCACCACTTCCTGGACACGGATGGGCGCCATCTCCAGCATCTCGGCGATGTATTCGATCACCGCCATGCTGGTCCAGCCGACCTGGCGCTGCGCCAGATCGAGAAGCGGCATGACCGCCGATTGCTGCCGGCCCGCCGGGTACTTGGCGATGATCTTCTTCGCCAGTTCCAGGTTTTCGGGGGTGAAGGCGAAGCTCGTCATTTCTTCAGTGCTCATCGGTCGATCTCGCCGAAAACGATGTCGATGGAGCCGATATTGGCGACCACGTCGGCCAGCATGTGTCCCTCGGACATCATGTCCAGCGCCTGCAGGTGCACATAGCCCGGCGGCCGGATCTTGCAGCGGTACGGCTTGTTGGTGCCATCGGCGACCAGATACACCGCGAACTCACCCTTGGGCGCCTCGACCGCGGCATAGACTTCGCCGGCGGGAACGTGGAAACCCTCGGTGAACAGCTTGAAGTGATGGATCAGCGCTTCCATCGACCGCTTCATCTCGGCGCGCGGCGGCGGCGTGACCTTACGGTTCTCGGCGCGGACCGCACCGCCGGGCATCTGGGCGATGCACTGTTTCATGATCTTCAGCGATTCGCGCATCTCGACGACGCGAATCAGATAACGATCATAGCAATCGCCGTGCTTGCCGACCGGAATGTCGAAGTCCATGCGGTCGTAGACATCGTAGGGCTGCGACTTGCGCAGATCCCAGGCGAAGCCCGAGGCACGCAGGTTCGGGCCGGTGAAGCCCCAATCCAGCGCCTGCTCGGGCGACACGGTGCCGATGTCGACGGTACGCTGTTTGAAGATGCGGTTCTCGGTCACCAGGGTCTCGATGTCGTCGAGTACCTTGGGGAACGTCTCGCACCAGGCGGCGATGTCTTCCAGCAGGCCGGCGGGCAGGTCGAAGGCGACGCCGCCGATGCGGAAGTAATTGGCGTGCAGACGAGCGCCGCAGGCGCGCTCGTAGAACTCCATCAGCTTCTCGCGTTCCTCGAAGCCCCACAGCATGGGCGTCATGCCGCCGACGTCGAAGACGAAGGCGCAGACGTTGAGCAGGTGGTTGAGGATGCGGCCGATCTCGTTATAGAGCGTGCGGATGTACTGGCCGCGCAGCGGCACCTCCAGGCCGAGCAGACGCTCGGCGGCGAGCACGAAGGCGTGCTCCTGGTTCATGGTGCCGACATAGTCCAGGCGGTCGAAATACGGGATCGACTGCTGATAGACCTTGTGTTCGATCAGCTTCTCGGTGCCGCGATGCAGCAGGCCGATATGCGGGTCGGCCCGGTTCACCACTTCGCCCGACATCTCGAGGATCAGACGCAGCACGCCGTGCGCCGCAGGGTGCTGCGGGCCGAAGTTGATGTTGTAGCTCTTGATCTGGGATTCGGCCATGGCTCTAGCGGCTCCCTTCCGCCTTCTCGTCGCCGGGAAGCGGGCCTTGGCCCTCCCACGGCGAGAGGAAATCGAAGCTGCGGAAATCCTGGGTGAGCTTCACCGGCTCGTAGACGCAGCGCTTCTGCTCTTCGTCGTAGCGCAGTTCCACATAACCGGTCAGCGGGAAGTCCTTGCGCAGCGGATGCCCCTCGAACCCGTAATCGGTGAGGATGCGGCGCAGGTCGGGATGGTCCGAGAAGACCACGCCGTACATGTCCCAGGTCTCGCGCTCGAACCAGCCGGCGGCGCTGAACACCCCGGTGATGGAGGGAACGGCGGTGTCCTCGTCGGTCTGCACCTTCACGCGGACGCGCTGATTATGCTTCATCGACAACAGGTGATAGACGACGTCGAACCGCTGTTCGCGCGCCGGATAATCCACCCCGCAAACGTCGACCACCTGCTTGAACAAGCAGGTGGTGTCGTCGCGGAGGAAGGTCAGAACCTTCACAATGGAGGGCGTGCGCACGGAAACGGTCAACTCGCCAACGCGGTTGACCTCGGTTTCGAGCACATCGTTGGGCAGGGCGGCGGCGATATAGTCGCCCAGGTCCTTCAGCGCTTGCGTCATGGTGGTCTGGCCGTCCCTCGGAGGTCTAGCGGAGAATGGTACCGGTCCGCCGAATCTTCTTCTGCAACTGCAAGATGCCGTACAGAAGCGCTTCAGCGGTCGGCGGGCAGCCGGGGACGTAGACGTCCACGGGCACGATGCGGTCGCAACCGCGCACCACCGAGTAGGAATAGTGATAGTAGCCGCCGCCATTGGCGCACGACCCCATGGAGAGCACGTAGCGTGGCTCGGCCATCTGGTCGTACACGCGGCGCAGCGCCGGCGCCATCTTGTTGGTCAGCGTGCCGGCCACGATCATCAGATCGGACTGGCGCGGGCTGGGGCGGAACACGACGCCGAAGCGGTCCATGTCATAGCGCGAGCAACCCGCGTGCATCATTTCGACGGCGCAGCAGGCCAGACCGAACGTCATCGGCCACATCGAGCCGGTACGCGCCCAGTTGACCAGCTTGTCGACATTGGCCAGCACGAAGCCCTTGTCCTGGATCTGGTCGGTGACCAGTTGCAGAACCTGATCCTGCGCCGCGCCTTGGGGCAGCGGCGCCGAGTGCGTGGGCGTCACCAGTCCGGAATTGGTCACTCCCATTCCAAGGCTCCCTTTCGCCATTCGTAGATGAAGCCGATGGTCAGCACACCCAGGAACACCATCATCGACCAGAACCCGAACAGGCCGATCTTGCCCAGGGCGACCGCCCACGGGAACAGAAACGCCACTTCGAGGTCGAAGATGATGAAGAGGATGGCGACCAGGTAGAACCGCACCTCGAACTTCGAGCGCGCGTCACCGAACGCCTCGAAACCGCACTCGTAGGCCGAATTCTTCTCGGGGTCAGGCTTTTGATGGCCGACCAGCCACGACGCGCCGATACAGACAGCGGCGACGGCGATAGCAATGCCGAGGAAGATCAGGATCGGCAGATATTCGAGCAGCCAAGCTTCCATCGTTCCTGCCCTAACGTTTTGGGTCCGAACCGAGAAGCCCCGCCAAGCATCGTCCGCCTGCCCCACCCCTCCCGTTGGTACCGGTCCGACACGGACATATGGCGATACCACGAGCGGATTTCAGGGGATGGCATAAGGACGAAAACGGGCGGAAATCCTCCCTGTAAGACACTAGCCTTAAACCGCGAAACCACCACACCGCCACGCCTTCACGGCGAAGGCGGACGATCGTGGCGGCATGGCGGGAGTGACGGGACTCGAACCCGCGACCTCCGGCGTGACAGGCCGGCGCTCTAACCGACTGAGCTACACCCCCTCCGCGGCCACCCGCGCGGGTAGGCGTGGTGTAATCCAGGGGCACAAGACTGTCAAGCGGACATGGCCGAAGGGACCGCATTTTTGCCACAAGTGGCTGGAAAACTGCCTTTGCCACATAGGGGTATTTCGCCCCCCGCATGCCAGGACAGCCCCCCCATCCCTATCGGAACGGGTAGGTATGAACAAGACGAAATGGCGGGGAAACCACCCCATCAACGGGTTGGTCTTTGGCGTATTTTGGAGAGATTATCGCCAATTCTGCGTCACGGCGGCAACCGGGGCCGCCATTCCTGGAATTGGACTTGGTGGGCGGTGACGGGTTCGAACCGCCGACATCCTGCGTGTAAAGCAGGCGCTCTACCAACTGAGCTAACCGCCCGGAGGCCCCTTTCATAAGGGGAGCGCGGGCAAAAGACAATGCTTGAGAACACCCTCCCCGGGTGGTGGTGACGAAACCCCACCCGGAGAGGAAGGCCTCAGGCGTTGCGGACGTTGCCCAGGAAGCTGTCGACCAATTGCTTCAGGCTCTCGGCCTCGCGTGCCAGCGACTGCGCCGAAGACAGCACCTGCATGGCGGCCGAGCCGGTTTCCGACGCCGCCTGGTTGACGCCGCCGATATTGGAGGAGACCTCCTGCGTGCCACTGGCCGCCTGCTGCACATTACGGGCGATTTCCGCTGTCGCCGCCGATTGCTGTTCCACCGCCGAGGCGATGGCGGTGGCGATCTGATTGATTTCCTGAATGCGTTCGACGATCCCGCCAATGGCGGTGACCGCCTGACCGGTGGCCGACTGAACGGCACCGATCTGCTGGCCGATTTCCTCGGTTGCTCTGGCGGTCTGGTTGGCGAGGCTCTTGACTTCGTTGGCGACGACGGCAAATCCCTTGCCCGCCTCGCCGGCCCGCGCCGCCTCGATGGTGGCATTCAACGCCAGCAGATTGGTCTGGCTGGCGATATCGTTGATCAGGCTGACCACGTCGCCAATCCGGGCCGAACTTTCGGCCAACCCCTTCACCGTCTGGTTGGTCTGCAACGCCTCGTCCGAGGCCGAGCGGGACAGGCGGCTGGAGTGCTCCACCTGACGGCCGATCTCAGCGATGGAGGCGGCCAGTTCCTCGGCCGCCGAAGCCACGGTCTCGACGCTGGCGTTGGCACGCTCGGTCGCCGAAACCACCTGATCAACCTGCCGCGTGGTCTGCTCGGCATTGGCACTCATGGCCTGGGCGGTGCTTTCCATATCGTCCGCCGCCTGCGCCATCACGTCCAGCGCCCCGGTCACGGAGCGGTCGAAATCGCCGGTCAACGTCTCGATGGTTTTGGCCCGCGCGTCGCGGCTGTCCCGCTCGGCCTGCTGCTCGGCGGCCAGACGGTCGGCACGAATGGCGTTTTCCTTGAAAACCTGCACGGCGGACGCCATGGCGCCCACTTCGTCACCGCGCCCCAAGGCGGGCACGATCACCTGCCTGTCGCCTTCGGCCAGATGACGCATGGCATCGGTCATGGCGACCACCGGGCCGGCGATGGCCCGCCGCAGCATCACCGCAGCGGCGAAGGCGAAAACGGCAACCACACCGACCACGCCCAGCAACTGCATCCGCGAGGCACTGAAGGAGCGTTGGGCATCGGTGACGGCAGCGGCGGCGCCGTCGTCATTGAGCTTCACCGCCTTCTGCATATCCTGCCGCATGTTGTAGAATATCTCGCGCGTATCCGTGCCAACCAAGGCCAGCGCCTTGGCCTTGTCGTGGGCGCGCGACAGCGCCAGCACCTTTTCCGTTTCGGCGAAATAACGCGCCAGGCCGGTTCCAACCCGCTCGTGCAAAATTCGCTCGTCTTCCGACGAGATCATTTTGCCATAGGCGTCGCGGATGGTGGCGATCTTGGCCTTCTGGTCCACCATCCGCTTCTCGACCGCCACCATTTCGGCGTCGTCATCCAGGGTTTGGTGGCGGAACAGCAGCATCTGGTATTGCACCACCTCGGTTTCCAACCGCGCCAGCGTGGTGACGCTGGGCATCCAATCGGTGCCGATGGCGATGGTGTTGCCGTACAAATGCGACAGCAGCCCGACGGCGAACAAACCGTTCAGCAGGAACATCACCGTCAAGGTGGCAAAGCCCAGCGTGAGCTTGTTGCCGATCTTCATGTTATCGAGATAAGCCATGCCCCCTCCATGCCCCGACCTTTGTGATCTCGCCCGCGTCAAGCGCGGCACCCCAAGGTTTGGACCAAAACCCTCCACCCGCCGAAGCGTCGGAAATCCCCCCATCACAACAAAAAAGGCCGGCAGCGATTAAGCTGCCGGCCTCATCCGTTTTAAGCACAGACCGGCTTACTGCACCGAATCGCGCAGGCCCTTGCCGGCCTTGAACTTCGGCTGCTTCGACGCAGCGATGGTGATCTTTTCGCCGGTGCGCGGATTGCGGCCTTCCGAGGCAGCACGAGCAGCGACGGCGAAGGTGCCAAAGCCGACCAGACGAACCTCGTCGCCAGCCTTCAGCGCGCCGGTAATGGCATCAAACACACCGTCAACCGCCTTGGCGGCGTCCGACTTGGACAGACCAGAGCTGTTGGCAACCGCCGTCACGAGATCGTTCTTGTTCACCTGCAGGCCCCCTCTACTTGAAGCCGTCCGATCTATCCGGAGCGGCCGACAACCCATTTGATGGGGCGCAGTCTAAAACGGAGGTCCGGGAGCGTCAATGCGCATTCGGCTGAAACCCCCGGTTTTCCGCCATTTTTGTCGAGTTTCCACATCAGGGATGCGCACACACCCTTCACCTGCCGCCAAAAGGAAAGGCGGCCGCCGAACTACCGGCGACCGCCCTTCGATAACGACCGTCTTAACGGCGCGTTCAGTGCGTGATGACGGTCAATTCCGCATCCTTGTTGACCGCGCGCGCCGGCTCTTCCGGCTCTTCCCACTCGATCGGCACCGGCATGTGGGTCAGCGCCCGGGCCAGCACCTCGTCAACCGTGGAGACGGGGACGATTTCCAGCCCCTTCTTCACATTGTCGGGAATCTCGGCCAGATCCTTCTCGTTCTCCTTGGGGATGAGAACGGTCTTGAGACCGCCACGCAACGCCGCCAGCAGCTTTTCCTTGAGGCCGCCGATGGGCAGCACACGGCCGCGCAGGGTTACCTCGCCGGTCATGGCCACTTCCTTGCGCACCGGAATGCCGGTCAAGGCCGAGACGATGGCGGTGCACATGGCGATACCGGCCGACGGACCATCCTTGGGGGTGGCACCCTCGGGAACGTGGACGTGGATGTCGCGCTTTTCGAACACCGTCGGCTTAATGCCGAGCGATACCGAGCGCGAGCGCACGTAGGAACGGGCAGCCTGCACCGATTCCTGCATGACGTCGCCCAGCTTGCCGGTGATGCTGAAATTGCCCTTGCCGGGCATGGTCACCGATTCGATGGTCAGCAACTCGCCGCCCACCTCGGTCCAGGCCAGACCGGTGACGCCACCGACCATGTCCTCCAGTTCGGCCTCGCCATAGCGGAACTTGCGGATGCCGGCGTACTTTTCCAGGTTCTTGGCGTTGATGACGACCTTCTTCTTGCCCTTGGAGACAATCTCGGTCGTCGCCTTGCGGGCCAGGTTGGCCAACTCACGCTCAAGATTACGCACGCCCGCCTCGCGGGTGTAATAGCGGCACAGATCGCGGATGGCGTCGTCGTGGATGGCGATTTCCTCTTTCGCCAGACCGGCCGCCTTGATCACCTTGGCCAACAGGTGGCGCTTGGCGATCTCCACCTTCTCGTCCTCGGTGTAGCCCGACAGACGAATGACCTCCATGCGATCCAGCAGCGGCTGCGGCATGCGCAAGGAATTGGCGGTGGTGACGAACATCACGTCCGATAGGTCGTAATCGACCTCGAGGTAATGGTCGTTGAAGCTGAAGTTCTGTTCCGGGTCCAGCACTTCCAGCAGGGCCGAGGACGGGTCGCCGCGCCAATCGGCGCCCAGTTTGTCGATCTCGTCGAGCAGGAACAGCGGATTGGACGACTTCGCCTTCTTCATGCCCTGGATGACCTTGCCGGGCATCGAGCCGATATAGGTGCGGCGATGGCCGCGCACTTCCGCCTCGTCACGCACGCCACCCAGGCTGATGCGCACGAAGTTGCGGCCGGTCGCGGTCGCCATCGACTTGCCCAGCGAGGTCTTGCCCACGCCGGGCGGGCCGACCAGGCACAAGATCGGACCCTTGACCTTTTCGGTGCGCGTCTGCACCGCCAGGTACTCGATGATGCGTTCCTTGACCTTCTCCAGGCCGTAATGCTCGGCGTCGAGAATGGTCTCGGCCAGCTTGATGTCCTTCTTGACCCGGGTGCGCTTCTTCCACGGAATCGACAGCAGCCAATCCAGGTAGTTGCGCACCACGGTGGCCTCGGCCGACATCGGACTCATGGACTTGAGCTTCTTCAGCTCGGCCAGGGCCTTCTCGCTCGCTTCCTTGGACAGGCGCGTCTTGCGGATGCGCTCCTCCAACTCGGCGGTTTCGTCCTTGCCGTCCTCGGTCTCGCCCAGCTCCTTCTGAATGGCCTTCAACTGCTCGTTCAGATAGTACTCGCGCTGGGTCTTCTCCATCTGCCGCTTGACGCGGTTGCGGATCTTCTTTTCCACCTGCAGGACGCCGATCTCGCCTTCCATATAGGAATAGACGCGCTCAAGGCGTTCGGCGATGGTCTCGCACTCCAGCAATTCCTGCTTTTCCGCGATCTTCAGCGACAGGTGCGAGGCGACGGTATCGGCCAGCTTGCCGGGGTCCTCGATCTGATTGACCGAGACCAGCACTTCCGGCGGAATCTTCTTGTTGAGCTTGATGTACTGCTCGAACTGGCTGACCACCGAACGCGACAGCGCCTCCAGTTCCTGGGTCTCGCCCTCGCGGTCGTCCATGACCTCGGCGATCGCCTGGAAGAAGCTGTCGTTGTCGGTAAAGCCGGTGATCTTGGCGCGGCGGCCGCCTTCGACCAGCACCTTGACGGTGCCGTCGGGCAGCTTGAGCAACTGCAAGACCGTGGAAACGGTGCCGACGGCGTAGATGTCGTCGGTGGTGGGATCGTCTTGGGCCGCGTTCTTCTGGGCCACCAGGAGAATCTGCTTGTCCTCGCGCATGACGTCTTCCAGCGCGCGGACCGATTTCTCACGGCCGACGAACAGGGGAACGATCATATGCGGGAAAACGACGATGTCTCGGAGGGGAAGAACGGGGAAGACGTCGCCACTTGCGATTTCGGCCATGCTGCCTCTTGAACGTATGCGGCTGCGTTTGGACACAGCCGACTTTTCCAAAACTAAGCCTAAGAGATATACCTAGGCTTCTCCCCTCTCCCGTCAAGGGAGGGCCGACGGGGTCGGCCTCTCTCTCGCGGTCATAATACCTTTGCGCCGGGCAGGAACGGCGTTAGGCGCTGGTGCCCACATCCTCCCGGCGATCGGAATGGATGTAGAGCGGCTGGGCGCTCCCTTCGACCGCTTCCTTGTTGACCACCACTTCCTCGACGCTTTCGAGATTGGGCAGTTCGAACATGGTGTCCAGCAGGATGCCTTCCATGATGGAACGCAGACCACGGGCGCCGGTCTTGCGCTGGATGGCCTTTTCCGAAATGGCCTTGAGCGCGTCGTCCTGGAACGACAGCTTGGTGTCTTCCATCTCGAACAGGCGCTGGTACTGCTTGACCAGGGCGTTCTTCGGCTTGGACAGGATTTCCACCAGGGCGTCCACGTCCAGATCGTCCAGGGTGGCAAGCACCGGCAGACGGCCGACGAATTCCGGGATCAGGCCGAACTTCAGCAGATCCTCGGGTTCGACCTCGCGCAGGATCTGGCCGGTCCGGCGCTCATCGGGGCCGCGCACCTCGGCACCGAAGCCGATGGAGGTGTTCTTGCCGCGCGAACCGATCAGCTTTTCCAGGCCGGCGAAGGCGCCACCGCAGATGAACAGGATGTTGGTGGTGTCCACCTGCAGGAATTCCTGCTGCGGATGCTTGCGGCCACCCTGGGGCGGCACCGAGGCGACAGTGCCTTCCATGATCTTTAGCAGGGCCTGCTGCACGCCCTCGCCCGACACGTCGCGGGTGATGGACGGGTTGTCGGACTTGCGGCTGATCTTGTCGACCTCGTCGATATAGACGATGCCGCGCTGGGCGCGTTCGACGTTGTACTCGGCCGCCTGCAGCAGCTTGAGGATGATGTTCTCCACGTCCTCGCCCACGTAACCGGCTTCGGTCAGCGTGGTGGCGTCGGCCATGGTGAACGGCACGTCGAGAATGCGGGCCAGCGTCTGCGCCAGCAACGTCTTGCCGCAGCCGGTCGGGCCGATCAGCAGGATGTTGGACTTGGCGATCTCGATCTCGTTGGCCTTCCCGCCGTGCTGAAGGCGCTTGTAGTGATTGTGCACGGCAACCGACAGGACCTTCTTCGCGTGGTCCTGGCCGATGACGTAGTCATCGAGGACGGCGCGGATGTCCTTCGGGGTCGGCACACCGTCGCGCGAGCGGACCAGATGGGTCTTGTGCTCCTCGCGGATGATGTCCATGCACAGCTCGACGCATTCATCGCAGATGAAAACCGTCGGCCCGGCGATCAGCTTGCGCACCTCGTGCTGGCTCTTTCCGCAGAACGAGCAATACAGGGTGTTCTTGGAATCGCCGCTCGTGGACTTGGTCATCGGTACTCCATTCGTAAAGCGGCCAGGCAATTGAAATCAATGTTAGCCACACGTCGCTGCGGCAGACAACGAAAATCACCCCCGTGCGCCGCCAAGCCGGAACGGGCGGAACGCGGGCGCGAGCGGCTCGGAAGTGGCCAATCTTCCGGGCCGGCGGCACCGGCGCCATCGCCCCACCCGGTTCGGACGGGACGACGGCACCGGACCGGGCTTACCCCTCGGCCTTGTCGCCGTCCTTGACCGGGCGGCTGCTCACCACCTCGTCGATCAGGCCGAATTCCTTGGCATCGGTGGCGCTCATGAACTTGTCGCGCTCCATGGCCTGCTCGATCACCTCAAGCGGTTGGCCGGTGTGCTGGACATACATATTGTTGAGCCGCGCCCGCAGCGCAAGGATTTCGCGGGCGTGGATTTCGATGTCCGTGGCCTGGCCCTGGAAGCCGCCCGACGGCTGGTGCACCATGACGCGGGCGTTGGGCAAAGCGAAACGCTTGCCCTTTTCGCCGGCGGTCAGCAGCAGCGACCCCATCGAGGCCGCCTGGCCCAGGCAAACGGTCGACACCGCCGGCCGGATGTACTGCATGGTGTCGTAGATGGACAGGCCCGAGGTGACCACGCCGCCCGGCGAGTTGATGTAGAACGCGATATCCTTGCTGGGATTTTCGGATTCCAGGAACAACAACTGGGCGCAGATCAGGCTGGCCACTTCGTCGTAGACCTGACCGGTCAGGAAGATGATGCGTTCCTTCAGCAGGCGCGAATAAATGTCGTAAGAGCGCTCGCCCCGGTTGGTCTGCTCGACCACCATCGGCACCAGAGTGTTCATGTAGAGGTCGACTGGATCTCTCTCTCGCATGGTCCGTCCTTCTCGTCAGTCCGTCACGTGGCGGTTGCACGATCCGTCCTAACGGACGTTCCCCGCATTCGCCACACATTTTCTCGGGCGCGAAACCGCGCTGGTTCTCAGTCGCGATGCCGTGCCGGCCGGCACAAGGCCGGCAGGCGGGACATCGGCGCACTGATCCATCGGGGTGAATGCGGGGGTCACCCCGATGGATCAGTGCACGCCGGCGCTAAGCCAGCCTGTCAAATGTGGCGCTTTTGGCGAAAACCGCAATCGGGGAATTTTGCGATGCGGCGATGTCCCCACGGAAATTTCCGGCGGGACGGTCCGAACCCGATGGCGGGAGGGTCCGGTTGGAACGGGAAACGACAGTCCTGAAAACAAGACTGGCGGCCTTGGGGCCGCCAGTCCGTCACCACCTTACTCGGCCGATTCGGCCTTCTTCTTCGCGGTCTTCTTCTTGGGCTTGGCCTCTTCGGCCTTACCCGCCGAAGCGGCCTCGTCGGGATCCTTGCGCAGGTCCTCGGCCGACACTTCCTTGTCGGTGACCTTGGCCAGCTCGAGGATGAAGTCGATGACCTTGTCCTCGAAGATCGGCGCGCGCAGGCTGTTCAGGGCGTCCGGGTTGTTCTTGTAGTACTGGAACACCAGGTGCTCCTGACCGGGGTAGCGGCGGGCTTCCTCGATCAGCGCCTTGTTGACGTCGTCCTGGGTGACGGTGACCTCGTTCTTCTGACCGACGTCGGCCAGCAGCAGGCCCAGGCGCACGCGGCGCTCGGACAGGGCGCGGTATTCGGCCTTGAGGGTGTCGTCATCCTTGCCGGCATCGGAAGCGTCCAGGCGGCCGGCTTCCTTGTCCTGCTCCAGCTGCTTCCAGATGGCTTCGAATTCCTGGTCGACCATGCCCTGGGGCACTTCGAAGTCATGGCTGGCGGCCAGCACGTCCAGCAGGGCGCGCTTCAGCTTGGTGCGCGAGATGGCGTCCAGCTCGCGGGTCATCTCGTCCTTGATAGCCTGCTTCAGGGCATCGAGGCTTTCCATGCCGACCTGCTTGGCCAGTTCGTCGTCGATGGCGGCCGGGGTCGGCTGGCGCACTTCGTGGACGGTGACGTCGAACTGGGCGGGGGCGCCGGCCAGGTCTTCGTTGCCGTAGCCCTCGGGGAAGGTCACGTTGACGACGGCGGTGTCGCCGGCCTTCTTACCGATCAGCTGGTCCTCGAAACCGGGGATGAAGGTGTTCGAGCCGAGCTTGAGCGAGTAGCCCTCGGCGGCGCCGCCCTGGAAGGCGACGCCGTCCTTCTTGCCGACGAAGTCGATCACGACCACGTCGCCAGCGGCGGCGGCGCGCTCGACCTTCTCGGAGCCTTCCTGGCGCTCGGCGATGCGCTTCAGGGTGTCGGCGATCTCGGCCTCGGGGGCCGGAGCCTTCTCACGCTCGAGCGAGACGGTGGCGAAATCCATGGCGGTGATTTCCGGCAGGACTTCCAGCGCCACGGTGAATTCCAGATCCTTGCCCTCGGCATACGAGGTGATCTCGACCTTCGGCTGCATGGCGGGCTTCAGGCCCTTGTCCTGGATCGCCGAGCCGGTGCCTTCGTTGACCGCGGCCTCGAGGACCTCGCCCATGATGGACGCGCCGTACTTCTGACGGACGAGCTTCATCGGCACCTTGCCGGGGCGGAAGCCGGGCAGTTTCACCTCGCGGGCGATTTCGGCCAGCCGGGTTTCGGTGCGGGCCTCGAGCTGGGCCGCGGGGACGACGACCTTGAACTCGCGCTTCAGGCCGTCAGCATTCGTCTCGGTTACCTGCATCAGTCTTTCGCCAATCGAATCAATTCGTTGCAAGAATACCGGCGGTCGCGGATGCCCCCATGGCGCAGCTGGCGACTGGTGCGGGCGAAGGGATTTGAACCCCCATGGCTTGCGCCGCTGGAACCTAAATCCAGTGTGTCTACCAATTCCACCACGCCCGCATGAGCAGGTGCGCGACTCCTCAGAACTTCGAAAAGTCTGGGGGGCCGGCCCGCCGGAACCGAGGTCTATAACATAGTCGAGAGCCGGGATACAGGCCTTGTGCGAGATTCGCACCAACATGGCCGCATCCCAGCCATAAGGGGGCTAAGTCATATTGCTTTTAAGGATATTTCTCATACGATTATGACCGCTCGCGGATCAAGCGGGCGTCCGGGTGCCGCCGGTCGACACAAGTGCAAGACATCCTGTTACGCCAATTTCGTTGAAACAGGCAAATGGCATAACCATATTGCCATAGACCATATGCGAAAATTTTGGGGATTGAGCGATGGACTTGGACAGGACTGGGCGCCTGCAGTTTTTGCGAATCGACGACGAAACCTGCCGTATTTTGCGCGAATTCCGCGACATCCTGGCACCCAAGGTCGATTCCCTGCTTGACGATTTTTACCGTCACGTTCGCGGCAATCCCGCCGTCGCCGGCATCTTCGCGTCGCCCGAGCGCATGGACCATGCCCGCGCCATGCAGAAGAAGCACTGGCTGGACAACGTGTTCGCCGGCACCTTCGACGACCGCTATTTCGCCAACGTCACCGAGATCGGCAAAATTCACCAGCGCGTCGGCCTGGAACCCCGCTGGTACACCGCCGGCTATTGCTTCGTGCTCAACCAGGTGTTCGCCTTGGCCGTCGAGGTCTATCGCAAGAAGCCGGAAACGCTGGCGAAGGTGCTGGCCGCAGTGAACAAGGCGGCCTATCTGGACATGGATCTGGCCACCTCGGTCTATATCGAGACCAACACAGCCGCGTTGATCGCCAAGAACCTGGGCGCCAAGGCCGACGCCTTCGAACGCGACGTCCAAGGCGTGGTGGCCGAAGTGTCCGCCGCCGCCACCCAGATGGAAGCGAACGCGCGCAGCATGGCGGCCAACGCCGAGGAAACCTCCATGCAGTCGACCACGGTGGCATCCGCCGCCGAGGAAGCAACCACTAATATCCAGACCGTGGCCGCCGCCGCCGAGGAACTGTCCAGCTCCATCGCCGAGATCAGCCGCCAGGTGTCGCAATCGGCCGCAATCGCCTCGTCGGCCATGGACGAGGCGACGCGCACCAACGAGATGGTGGAAAGCCTGGCCGAGGCCGCCGGCAAGATCGGTCAGGTGGTCAAGCTGATCAACGACATCGCCAGCCAGACCAACCTGCTGGCGCTCAACGCGACCATCGAGGCGGCCCGTGCCGGCGAGGCGGGAAAAGGCTTCGCGGTGGTGGCGTCGGAGGTGAAGGCGCTGGCCAACCAGACCGCCAAGGCGACGGAGGAGATCGCCGCCCAGGTCTCCAACGTCCAGGCGGTGACCGGCGAGGCGGTCGGCGAAATCCAGGGCGTCACCCAGGTGATCCTGCGCGTGAACGAGATCGCGACGTCCATCGCGTCGGCTGTTGAGGAGCAGGGGGCGGCGACCCGCGAGATCAGCCGCAATGTCCAGGAGGCCGCCAGCGGCACGCAGGAGGTGTCGGCCAACATCTCCGGCGTCACCGGCGCCGCCACCCAG
>JBLNBE010000033.1:0-2820 GCA_050259735.1 Bacteroidota bacterium | reverse complement strand
GTTGCGGATGCCGGTGATCATCGAGTTGTGGTTCAGCGCGTCCGACAGGATCACGCAGTTCGGCAGCAGCTTGCCCAGCGTGCCCAGCGTCGCGTCGTTCGACACGTAGCCCGACGTGAACAGCAGCGCCGCCTCCTTGCCGTGCAGGTCGGCCAGCTCGCGCTCCAGCAGCACGTGGTAGACGTTGGTGCCGGAGATGTTGCGCGTGCCGCCGGCACCGGCGCCGACCCCGTCGATCGCGTCGTGCATGGCCTGCAGGACCACCGGGTTCTGGCCCATGCCGAGATAGTCGTTGGAGCACCAGACCGTCACCTCGCGCTCCCGGCCGGTGGCGTCACGGAAGGTCGCTTTCGGAAAGCTCCCCGCATGGCGCTCCAGGTTGGCGAAGACCCGGTAGCGGCCATCCTGCTTGAGGGTGGCGATCTGGTTGCGGAAGAAGCTTTCGTAATCCATCGCGCGTGTCCGTTCACGGTCGTCCGGGAAAGGCTGGGGCTCGGCCGGTGGTCCAGTGGGCCATCCGACCTGGCTCCTTGGCCTAGCACCTTGTGAAGATGGCATGATCGTTGCCGACTTGCCACCCGGCATTGACCGAAGTCAAAAGCTTCGTCCGCCGGATGGTGGAGGCCGTCCGTTTCCGCGCGCCGGCGCGGGCTCCATTCCCATTTCGCTGGTGCAAAAAACAATTCCCGGATGACGCAAATGTTTCAATGAATCACATGGCCGGGAAGTCCGCGTTTGATTTCCGCAACGCGGCAATGGTTAGCCTTCTATCTTTTGTCCGATACGCGCATCGGCTTAATCCTGCTGCTCCACCAAACCGATAGCGTGAGCGCGGTCTGGATTCGCTGACGGGGGGCTGCGGCATTTTCAGCCGGTTGGCCCCATGTGGAGGGGATGAGCGAGCATTCCCTGCCGACCGAGGACGAGGCGGCGTTCGAGACGTATTTGGACACCCTTGCGGCCGCGATGGGGCACCGGAGCCGCGAGCGACCACTGCGCGCCTACTGCACGGGCCTGCTGCTGCCGGGCGGGCGCAAGAGCGTGGAGCCGATGGCCGCCCGGCTCGCCCCGGCGCGCGCCCGCACGATGCACAAGACGCTGCTGAACTTCGTCTCCGAGGGGGCGTGGAGCGACGAGGCGGTCCTCGCGGCGATGCGCCATCAGGTTCTTCCGGCGCTGCAGGCGCACGGGCCGCTGCGCTGGTGGATCGTCGATGAAAGCGGCATGCCCAAGAAGGGCGAGCATTCGGTCGGCGTGGCGCGGCAGTATTGCGGCGAAGTGGGCAAGATCGAGAATTGCCAAGTGCTGGTCAGCCTGTCGGTGGCCAACGAGGCCGCCTGCTTGCCCATTGCCGCCCGGCTCTACCTGCCCGAGGCGTGGGCGGCCGATGAGGAGCGCCGGGCCACGGTCGGCGTTCCCCTCGACGTTGCCTTCCACACCAAACCGGCCATCGCCCTGGAGCAGATCCGCGCCGCCCACGCCGCGGGGGTGCCGCCCGGCATCGTTCTGGCCGATGAGGTCTATGGCTCGACCGCCACGTTCCGTCAGGGCGTCACGGCGTTGGGCCTGGAGTATGCGCTGGCGGTGCGCGCAACGACGGAGGTTCGGCCCCCGCGGGATCGGCGGCGCGCCCGGCTGTGGCGCGGCCAGGACGCGGCGCTCTCGGTGCGGGCGTTGGCCGCGCGCGTGCCGCGCTCGGCGTGGCGCTGGGTCACCTGGCGGGAGGGCAGCGGGCCGGAGTTGACCGGTCGCTTCGCCACGCTCCGCGTGGCCGCCGGTCGCGACGGGGCCGAGGGCGAACAGACGCTGCTGATCGAATGGCCGGTCGGGGCCGCCGGCCCGGTCGGCTACTGGCTCGTCACCCTGGCGCGCCACACGTCCCTTCGTGACATCGTCGCCGCTGCGAAAAGCCGCTGGTGGGTCGAGCAGAACTACCGCGACTTGAAGCAAGAGGTTGGCCTCGGTGACTTCGAAGGGCGCGGCTGGCGCGGTTTTCATCACCACATCGCGCTGAGTTTCGCCGCCTACGGATTTCTGGTCATGCGCCGCTGCCAGCAGCCTCGGCCCGCCGGAGGTCGGGCCGGTGTCTTGAGCTTTCCAGTGGTCGACAATCCCGCCGATCCGCCCATCCGACCGGAACGCCACGCGCCCGCCTCGATCCCCACGATGCGCCGACGCCTGACCGTCGGGCTCGCACGGCGGCTCCCACGCTGCCCGTGCTGCCTGATGCCGCCGCCAGCCCAGGCCCTCTTCCATCAAGCCGAAATCTCGCCTCTACCCCAATCGGCTTGATGGAGCAGTAGGGCTAAGATATAAGGCGTTCTCGTAGCGTAAACCGAGGTTTCGCCATGAAGTCTATATCCAGTATTCAGCCGGGAGAACGATTCCTCCTGATTGGAGATGTCCTAAAACTTGTTCCTTTGAGCAAGCCAAGGATCTATGCGCTTATTGCCAAAGGGCTCTTTCCTGAGCAGGTTCATCTTTCGGAGAACCGCGTCGTATGGATCGAGTCTGAAATTCTTGCTTGGCTCAACGCCCGCGTCCAGGAACGGCGCTGCAATCGGGCGGCGGCTGGTGGCGAACCGGCCTTAAACTCCAGCGCCGCGTAAACGGCATCCCCCACTCCGGCCCGGCGGACAATCCGGGGCAACGAAGGACCGGCGGTGGGCAGCCAGTGCTGCCCGCGAAATGCGGCGGCGTGCCGGTGCCGCCAATCCACCGCGCCGTTTCGGGCCTAGGGTCTGTTGACATTCATGGAACGAAGGGGGATTCCCGCGGGACGAGAAATCTGATCCAACGCTGCCGAACCGGAGGTGGCCT
>JBLNBE010000032.1:0-26418 GCA_050259735.1 Bacteroidota bacterium | reverse complement strand
CGAGGCGTTGAGCGAGGACTCACCCTTGCCATAGGCGCGGGTCACCGCCATGCCGCCGCCGACCTGCCCCAATCCCTGAATTTCCGGCGGATCGGCCTGCCAGCCGGCAGCGGCCGGCGGCATGGTCTCGGCCAGCGCCTTGCCCAGGCGGTCGTGAATATCGGACAGCGCCGCCTCCAGCGCCTTGGCGGTACGCGGCAGGTCATTCTTCTGATAGGCGGCGCGGGCCGCCTCGATCTGGCCCGGAACCTGGTCGGCCGCCCAAGCCGGCGCGCCGGCCAGCAGCACAGTCATCGTCCCCATGCCCACCTTGGCGACCCAGCCCATCACCCATGTTCCTCTCGCAATCGCGTCGCCGCGACCTTAGCAACGGCAAGGGGGCGGCGGCAAGCGTGCGCGCGGCATCGGGCTTTGGTAAGTTGATGACAAAGTAAGGGGGATTCGGCGTGAATTTGGTTTTCTTCCTGCTGACGTTGTCCGCCTTTGCCCTGGCCGCCTGGAGCGAGGCGACGCGCGGCGGTGGCGCCATGGCGGCCCTGGCCGAGGCGACGCTGAAGGCGGCCGAGGGCGCCGTGCCGCTGGCCCTGGGACTGGTGGGCGTGATGGCGCTGTTTCTCGGCCTGATGAAGGTGGCCGAGGCGGGCGGCATGGTGCGGGCGCTGGCCCGCCTGCTGGCGCCGGTGCTGACCCGGCTTTTCCCCGAAGTGCCCGCCGGCCATCCGGCCATGGGTGCCATGGTCATGAACGTCGCCGCCAACATCCTGGGCCTGGGCAACGCCGCCACCCCGTTCGGCATCCGCGCCATGGAACATCTGGAGCGGCTGAACCCGGTCAAGGGCACCGCCAGCAACGCCCAGGTGCTGTTCCTGGCCATCAACACCGCCGGCATCACCATCCTGCCGACCAGCGTCATCGCCTTGCGCGCCGGCCTGGGCGCGGCAGAGCCGGCGGCGGTGGTGGCGCCGACGCTGGCGGCGACGCTGGTGTCCACCGCCATCGCCATCGCGGCGGCGCGGCTGCTGCAACGATGGTCGCCGGTCAGCGGCACCATGGTCGCGGACGCCGGGTTCGACGACGCCGATCCGATCGTCCCGGCCCCGCGCTGGGCGTGCTGGCTGGCCGGATTGGCGGTGCTGGCCGTCATCCCGGTGATGGCGCTGAAAGGCGCCGTTCTTGGACCGTGGATCGTGCCGGGGCTGGTGGTCGGACTGCTTGGCTACGGCCTGGCGCGGCGGGTGCCGGTCTACGAAGCCTTTGTAGAAGGCGCGCGCGAGGGCTTCACCATCGCCGTGCGCATCATCCCCTATCTGGTCGCCATCCTGGTGGCGGTCGCCATGTTCCGCGCCTCGGGCGCCATGGACGCGGTGCTGGCGCCGCTGGGCCGCCTGCTGGCGCCGCTGGGAGTGCCGGCCGAGGCGCTGGCCCTGGCCGGCATGCGCTCGCTCTCTGGCTCGGGGGCGTTCGCCTTCCTGGCCGCCACCCTGAAGGACCCGGCCATCGGCATCGATTCCGCCGCCGCCGTGCTGCTTGGCACCATCTATGGCTCGAGCGAGACCACCTTCTACGTCATCGCCGTCTATTTCGGTGCCGTCGGCATCCGCCGCATTCGCCACGCCTTGGCCGCCGGACTGATCGCCGATCTTGGCGGACTGGTCGCCGCAATTGTCATCTGCCGTTTGCTTTACCCCTGACGGACGAGGGGGTATAACCCCGCACCATGATTTGGGATTCCCTATCCGCCCTGTTCCAGGTGGTGGCCATCGACGTGGCCCTTGCCGGAGACAACGCCATCGTCGTCGGCATGGCTGCCGCCGGCCTGCCCGCCGTCCACCGCAAGCGCGCCATCCTGCTCGGCATCATCGCCGCCGCCGCGCTGCGCATCGCTTTCGCCAGCTTCACCATGCAGTTGCTGCACATCGTCGGCCTGTTGCTGGCCGGCGGCCTGTTGCTGCTGTGGGTGGCGTGGAAGCTGTGGCGCGAAGTGTCGGGCCAAGCCGAGGCGGACCGGACCGAGGCCGAGGCGGAACAGCAAGCCGCCGCCGAGGCCGGCACCTGCAAGAGCTTCGGCCAGGCGGTTTGGCAGATCGTGGTCGCCGACGTCTCCATGTCGCTGGACAACGTGCTGGCGGTGGCCGGCGCCTCGCGCGATCATCAATGGGTGTTAGTCGCCGGCCTGGCGCTGTCGGTGGCGCTGATGGGACTGGCGGCCAATCTGGTCGCCCGGCTGCTCAACCGCTACCGCTGGATCGCCTATGTCGGGCTGGTCATCATCCTGTACGTCGCCATCCGCATGATTTGGGACGGCGCCCACGAGGTCATGGCCTACGCCGCCGTCCTGCCGTAAGTCAGCCGCTGTTGGCGGCGTGCAACGCCTTGCCGTAGGGCTGGGCGAACGCGGCGGCGGCGGCCCGGACGTATTCCCGCATGCTGGCCTCGGCCTCGTCGCGATCGCCATTGGCGATGGCGGCGGTGATGCGCTTGCCCATCACCAGTTCCATTTCGGGTGCCATGGCGCCGCCGTTTCCCACGATCGGCTGCCACAGAGTTTCCACCAAACCCACCAATACGGCGTTGCCGCAGCCGCGATGGATAGCGCCATGCCAGTCGCCGTCCTCGCCCGCCAGCCGCACCAGTTCGGTCCGCGCTTCGGCAACCATACGTTCGGTGGCAAGGCAGGCGCACACCGCTTCCAATTCGGCCAGGGTCTCGAACAGCGCCTCGCCGACGCCTTCGCCGACCACCACGCCGCGATGGGGGCGGTTTTCCACCAGCCCCAGCGTCGCCAACTGGCGAACCGCCTCGCGCAGGGGGGTGCGCGACACCCCCATACGGCTGGATTGGACAACTTCGTCCAGCCGGGTTCCCGGCCGAAAATCCCCGGCGACGATCTCGGCCGCGAGTTGCAGCCTGACCCGTTCAGCCCGGGTCATGGAGGAGCGATTGGGAAGAGAAGCTCTGCGCGACATCCTGGACCGTCACGGTTATTTCCTGCCAAACTTGAGGGCACTATTAGCACATGTATTCCCCCAAGAGTAGCACCATTCGGATGATTTCTGGCGACGCCCCCATATTAGCGCCGGAGCAGCACAGTTAATGGTTGTGCGCGCTTCCAGTTCGTCCCTCTTCCACCGATACGCCCGCGGGGTTAGCCGGACCGACGCGACCGTTGGCTGAGACTAGGCAATCCGTTCAAAATTAGGATATATAGAAATTTGCTGGGGTGCATGGGGGTACCCAAGTGTTGGTATTGATGGGGGAATGCTATCTTGGTGGTTCGCACAACGCGGTTCCTGGCGGTCGCAACCTGCGCCTATGCGCTGGCGACGGCCTGGGCTAACACTGCCGGCGCCCAAGTTCTTGTCGAGGAACTTCAGGGGCTGGTCGAAACTCATCCGCAGATCCAAGCCAAACAGAAAGGCGTGTCTTCGGCCGAGGAAGGAATCCGCGCCGCGCGTGCCGGCTTCCTTCCCACCGTACGCCTGAGCGGCGACACCGGTCCGGAATACGTCGACAGCCCAACCCGCCGCGAGACTGAGGGGCGCCGCTTCTACAAGGGCCGCGAGACGTCTGGGCTGGTGGTGACGCAACGCCTGTTCGACGGCAACGCCACCGATTCCCAGGTCGAGGCCGCCAAGGTCAGCCACGACATTTCCGCGACCGATCTGCGCGCCACCCGCCAGAACGCCCTGCTGGAAGGCGTGCTGGCCTATGTGGATGTGCTGCGCCAGGTTCGCCTGATCCAGTTGGCGCGCGACAACGAACGCAAGATCCAGGAACAGTTGAACCTGGAAGACGAGCGGGTGCAGAAGGGGTCCGGCATGGCCTCCGACGTGCTGGCCGCCAAGCAACGCTTGCAGGTCGCCAAGGAACGCCGCGTCAACTTCGAAGGCAATTTCGAGGCGGCGGTGGCCAAGTACAGCCAGGTGTTCGGCCACGCTCCCGACGTCGCCCGGCTGTCCGACCCGCCGGTGCCGCAGGCGCTGATCCCGCCGCAGTTGGAAGACGCCGTGCGCTCGGCCCAGGACGACAATCCGACGGTGCAGACCGCCAGCAAGACCATCGACCTGACCAGCGAGCGCCAGCGCACCGCCGAGTCCGGCTATTATCCCAACATCGACCTGGTCGGCCGCGCCGATTACGAAAACGACCGCAACGCGGTGGTGGGTGTCCGCCGCGACTGGTCGCTGCTGCTGACCGCCAGTTGGGAATTGTTCTCGGGCTTCAAGACCGACGCCCTGGTGGCGCAGGCGTCCTATGACCACGCCGCGTCCAAGGACAACCACCTCTACGCCAGCCGCAAGGTCACCGAGACGGTGAAAATTGCCTGGCACAAGCTCAAGACCGCGCGCGAGCGCATGAGCCTGCTGGAAAACGCCGCCGTGTTGGCGGAAGAGGTGTGGCAGGCGCAGAAGAAGCGGCGCGATGCCGGCAAGGCCACCGTCCAGGACGTGCTGGACGAGGAAACCCGCATCAACGACGCCCGCATCAACTTCACCAGCGCCTATTACGACATGATCCAGCATTCGTATGAATTGTTGGCGGCCATGGGCCGGCTGGAGGTCGAAGGCATCGCCTCGGCCCCCGCCACCCCGGCGAAGGGCGCCGAGGCGGCGCCCGACATGACCCGGCCGCGCACCGCCCAGACGGCCCCGGCCGTGGTTGCCACCGCGCCCGTGGCGCCCGTGGCGCCCGCGACCTTGCCCGAAGACGCGCCGCCGCCGGCCATTGCCACCGTCGATCCCTACCTGCCGGTCACCGCCACCGCTTTCGGCGACGAGCTGCCGGACGGTTCGCCATCGGGCATGCTGGCGCGCCAGCACAACTGACGCGGCAAGCGAAAGCAAAAAGGGCGGCCCCATCGGGACCGCCCTTTTTTCGTCGGCGCTATTTGCTGGTGGCGGTGAACACGCCATCCCAATCGGGGCCGGGCGGATCGGCCTCGAAGGTGGCGATGCGCTCCTCCATCAGGGCATAGAAGCCATCGACGTGCAGGTCGTGGCGCAGTTCGTTGCTGCGGGCCAACCACTTGCGCGCGCCGGCCCAATCCTGGCCGCGATAGGCGGCCAGCATCGCGTTGTGGGCGTATTCCAGTTCCTGGAACCACGGCGCCGCCGCCATGTCGGGCCGGCCCAGCAGGGTCCAGATACGCACCGCCTCGGTCTTGCCCTTCACCTTGATCAGGTCCAGTTCCAGCGCGGCGTAATCGGTCGCCCGCTTCCGGGTTTCGTCGCCGATGACGATGTAGACGCCGTACGGCTTGCTTTGGCCTTCAAGGCGCGACGCCAGGTTCACCGTGTCACCCAGCACCGAATAATCGAAGCGCTGGTCAGACCCCATGTTGCCGACGCAGACCGGGCCGGAATTGAGACCGATACCGCATTTGATCGGCACGTGCCGGCGGTTCTCCTGCTTGGCTTCCTGCTCTAGCGCATCGTTGAGCGGCGCCAGGCGCTCCATCATGGTCAGCGCCGATTCGCAGGCGTGGCGAGCGTGGTCCTCGTCATCCAGCGGCGCGTTCCAGAACGCCATGATGCAGTCGCCCATGTATTTGTCGATGGTGCCGAAGCGTTCCAGGATGACGTTGGTCATGGGCGTCAGGAAGCGGTTGATCAGCCGGGTCAGGCCCTGGGCGTCGAACAGTTCAGAGATGGTGGTGAAGCCGCGCACGTCGCAGAACAGCAGCGTCATGTCGCGCATCTCGCCGCCCAGCTTCAGATGCGACGGATCATGCGCCAGCTTTTCCACCAGAGCCGGCGACAGGTAGCGACCGAAGGCGGTGCGCACCTGGCGGCGCTGCGCCTCTTCGCTGGCATAGCCCCAATAGGTCAGTTGGATGAACAGCAACAGCGCGGTCGTCGACGGCAGCACCGGATCGTAAAGCTGGCGGAACTCGATGAACTGCCACCACGACCACCCGGCCATGCCCCCGGCCACGCTCAGGAACACCAGCAAGGTCCAGCGCGCGCCGATCATCGGCACCAAGGCGATCATCAGCAGGGCGCCGATGATGGTCGCCATGCGCTCGATGAAGCCGGCATCCAGCGGGATGGACAGTTGCATGTTGTCCAGCACCGTCTCGATGATCTGGGCGTGGACGTCGACGCCGGGGATCTGGCGGTCGAGCGCGGTGGTCCGGATATCCAGCAGGCCGGCGGCCGAGGTGCCGATCACCACCAGCTTGCCCGCCACCTTGCCCGGATCGAAGGTGCCGTCCTTGACGTCCTTGGCCGAGACATAGGCGGCGCGGTCGTACGGCGCGGCGTACAGGAAGATGCGGCCCTTGTCGTCGGTCTTCACCACGTTGGGGCGGATGACAATGTCCTTGATGCCCGGCAGGTCGTCGCCGGCCTTGGGCATGCGGATCATGATCGAGGGCTGGCCGGTGGCGACGCGCAGCATCTCGATGCTCAGCGCCGGATAGATGGTGTCGCCCACCTTGACCGCCGCCGGGATGCGCCGCACCACGCCGTCGGGTTCGGGCGTCACGTTGAAGATACCGCGCCCGGCCGCCGCGTTGTCCAGGATCGGGATGTTGCGCAGCAGCGCCGGATGATGCTCGAGGTGCTCGGACGGATCGCCGTTCAGCGCGGCGATCGAGGTGCGCGGCAGATCCTCTCCCTTGGCGCCGAAGCTTTCCGTCACCACGGTCTGGCCCAGAACGACGCGGCCGGCCTGCTGCAGGATGTCGGCCAGCACCTCGTCATTGCTGGGCAGCTTCTTCAACCGGCCCATGGTCGCCGGATCGAGGCCGGCGATGGATTCTGCCACCTTGGCCGGCGACAGTCGGTCCGGCTCGGCGAAGACCACGTCGAACGCCACCACGGCGGCGCCGGCATTGAACAGGTTGGCGACGATCTCGGCCACGGTGACGCGCGACCACGGCCATTGGCCCAGGCTGGCAAGGCTGGCCTCGTCGATGTCCACCACCGTTACCGGCCGCTCTGCCGGACGGATGCGGGGATGAACCTGCTGGTAGAAGTCGAAGGTCTTGGCGCGGCCGATTTCCAGAAAACCGCCGGGATCGACCTCGCGCCACGCCAGCGCCGCCAGCAACAACAGCAACGCCGCCGGACGGCCACCCTTGGTCAGCCAGCGAAATATTCCGCCGACAGAAAAACTCCACACCTTGCGCTTGGCCCGCCGTGCCATGGCATCCCCCGCCTTCAGCATTCGCCAACAAAACCGCACCACAATAGCCTTCGGCAGGCGAGCAGGGAATGCACAGCCGGCATTTTTCATTTGCCAGCGTGCCGCAGTGGAGCAAATGTCTTCGCCATGAACACTGAAACCGATAAGCGCGCCTGGCTGAACGCCATCATCGAACCGTTGCGCCCGGTCGCCCGCGAATTGCTGGCCGCCTCGCTGTTCGTCAATTTGATGGCCTTGGCGGCCCCCATCTTCGTCATGCAGGTCTATGACCGCGTCATCGGCCATTCCAGCATGGAGACGCTGAAGGGCCTGGTGATCGGCATGGCGCTGGTGCTGGGCTTCGACTACGTGCTGCGCCAGTCGCGCGGGCGCATCATGCAGATGGTGGCGCTGCGCATCGACGTCGAAGTGGGCACCCGGCTGTTCGACAAGGTGATGCGCCTGCCGCTGCGCACGCTGGAGGGCCGCCCCACCGCGGCCTGGCAGCAATTGTTCCGCGACGTCGACACGCTGCGCAACACGCTGTCGGGCGCTTCGGCGCTGCTGCTGGCCGACCTGCCCTTCGTCTTCGTCTTCCTGGGCGTCATCTTCGTCATCGGCCGGCCGCTGGCGCTGGTGTTCCTGATCATGTTCGTGCTGTTCATCGTGCTGGCGTGGCGGTCCGGCCGGGCGCTGGGCGACAGCGCCAAGCGCGAGAAAAACGTCACCGCCAGCCGCGACGCCCTGCTGGCCGAGATCGTCGCCGGGCGCGGCGTCGTCAAGGCGGCCGGCCTGGACCGCGCCGTGCGGCCGTTGTGGGAGGAACGCCAGGCCGGCGCCATCGAGCACGCCATCCAGCGCGGCGCCGTGGCCGACGGCTATGTCACCATCGGGTCCGAGCTGACCCAGATGGCCAGCATCCTGCTGACCACGGTGGGCGCGGTCTACATCATCGACCACGAACTGACCATGGGCGCCCTGGTGGCGTGCAACATGCTGTCGGCCCGCCTGTACGGCCCGATCAACCAGTTGGTCGGGGCGTGGCGCACCTATGCCGGCTTCCGTCAGGCGGTCGACCGCCTGTCCGAATTGTTCGCCGAACCCGAGGACCGCAGCGAGGCGGTGATCCGTTTCCAGCGCCCGGCCGGCATCCTGACACTGGAAGCGCTGTCGTTCTCGTACGAGGCCGACATGGCGCCGTCGCTGACCATCGACCGCCTGACCATTGCGCCGGGCGGCATCACCGCCATCCTGGGCAAGAACGGCAGCGGCAAGACCACCTTGCTGAAGGTGCTGATGGGGCTGTATCCGCCGGCCAAGGGCCGCGTGCTGCTGGACGGCGCCGACATCGCCCAATTCAGCCGGGGCGAGCTGTCGGGCTGGATCGGCTATGTGCCGCAGGACACCTTGCTGTTCAATGCCAGCGTGCGCGACAACATCGCCTATGGCGCGCCCGGCTGTTCCGACGAGCAGATCCTGGCCGCCGCCAAGGCTGCCGGCGTCCACGACGTCATCGCCGACATGCCCAAAGGCTATGCCACCGCCATCGGCGAGGCCGGTTCCAAGTTGTCGGCCGGCCAGCGCCAGCGCATCGCCATCGCCCGCGCCCTGGTCGGCGACCCGCCGGTGCTGCTGTTGGACGAACCGTCGGCCAGCCTGGACCGCCAGGCCGAGGAAGACTTGCGCGCCACCATGGCCGACTTGGCGAAAACCCGCACCGTGGTGGTTGTCACCCATTCGCCGGTGCTGCTGCCGGCCTGCCGTGACGTGGTGGTGCTGGATCGCGGCCATGTGGTCGCCGCCGGTGCGGCCTCCGAGGTGCTGCCGCGCCTGTTCGGCCCCCGCCCCGCCCAACCCCAGCCCCCGGCGCAGGCACCGGCCAAGGGCGTGGTGGCGCCGCCCCACCAGATGCAGGCGCGGGTGACGCCATGACCGAGCAAGCCATGCCGCCCGTGCCGCCGCCCGCCATGCTGCCGCCGACGCCGTCGACACCGCCTTCGCCACGCGAACAGGCGCGCCAGTTGATGCGCGCCGCCGCCGCGGTGCTGCGCTGGCTGGCCCCGAAAACGATCACGCTGTCGCCGCGCGACCTGGCTTCCGGTCTGTGGCGCTGGCTGCTGCCCGGCGGGACCGTGCTGCTGCCGGCGAGCGAGGAACGCCACCATGCGGTCGAGCAGGGCGGCCGCCTGCTGGCACTGTCCAATTCCTATCCGTTGCCAAGCTGGCGGCCGTTGGCCCGCGCGGTGATGGCGGCGCTGACCCTGTTCGTGCTGTGGGCGCTGCTGGCCCAATTGGACGAAGTCACCATCGCCAACGGCGAGGTGGTGCCCGAGGGCAAGGTGAAGGTGATCCAGCATCTGGAAGGCGGCGTCGTGCGCGAAATTTCCGTCGCCGACGGCATGGAGGTCAAGGAAGGCACGCCGCTGATGCAGTTGGACCTGTCGGCCAATTCCATCAACCGCGACGAGTTGCAGGTGCGCCTGGATGGCCTGACGCTGCAGCGCGCCCGCCTGCGCGCCGAGGTCGGCGGCGCCGCCAACCCCGACTTCCCCGCCGCCGAGGCGAGCCGCCAGCCAGTGCTGTTGGCCTCCGAGACCCGCAATTTCGACAGCCGCCGCGCGGCGTTGCGTGCCACCCTCAACGTGTTGAACGATCAGGCGCGGCAGAAGACGCTGGAAGTGCAGGAACTGGAAACCCGCCAGCGCGCCCTGGCCTCCAACCTGAGGCTGTCGCGCGAGCGGCTGGCCATGTCGACCGAGCTGATGAAATCCGGCCTGACCGCCAAGATGGAACACGTGGCGCTGCAGGGCCAGGTCGAGGAACTGGAGGGCCAGTTGGACAGCGTGCGCGCCTCGATCCCGCGCGCCCAGGCCGGCGCCGCCGAGGCGAAAAGCCGCATCGAGGAAGAACAGGCCCGCTTCGTCCGCACCGCCCAGGGTGAATTGTCCGAGGTGGAACTGAACGTCGCCCGCACCCGCGAATTGCTGAGCCAGGCCTCGGACCAGCAGCGCCGCACCCAGATCACCAGCCCGATCGACGGCATCGTCAAGAACCTGCGCGCCAACACCATCGGCGGCGTGGTCAAGCCGGGCGAGCCGATCATGGAAATCGTGCCGCTGCACGAACGCCTGCAGATCGACGCCAAGCTGAACCCGGCCGACCGCGGCTATGTGCAGGTCGGGCAGAAAGCCATGGTCAAGCTGTCGGCCTATGACTACACCACCTATGGCGGCCTGGAGGGCGAGGTCATCCTGGTCGCCCCCGACACCACCATGGGAGCCGACAACCAGCCGTTCTACCGCGTGCTGGTGCAGACCGAGCGCGCCTATCTGGGCGATGAAACCAGCAAACGCCCCATCACCGCCGGCATGCAGGCCACGGTGGACATCCGTACCGGCACCCGCACGGTGATGGAATATCTGGTCAAGCCAGTGCTGAAACTGCGCCACGAGGCGTTCCGCGAGCGGTAATCCCCTCGCGGAACGTCCCCTGGTTACTTGTCGTTGAAGCGCATGAACGGCTTGGCGCCGTCGGGGCCGAAGGCGTAGACGGTGAACGGCTCGGGCCGGCCCGACATGCCGGGCGAGCCTTGCGGCATGCCCGGCGCGGCGATGCCGACCACCTTGGGCCGGTCCGCCAACAGCTTGTCGATGGCTTCAGCCGGCACGTGACCTTCGATCACATAGCCGTCGATCACGGCCGTGTGGCAGGACTGCATCGCCTCGGGAACCTTGAGGCGCGCCTTGGTCGGCCCGACGTCGTCAAGCACCACCACCTTGGACGGATGGCCCTTGGCCGCCATGTAATCGACCCAGCCGCCGCAGCAGCCGCAGCTTTCCGCCTTGTAGACGGTCATGGTTTCGCCGGCCAGCGCCGGCGCGGCCCACAGGCCAAGCAGCAGGGCCAACGCCCCGCGTGTGTTCGAACTCAGCATGAAAATGTGCTCCTCGCCTGAAAGACAACGGTGTGGGGCGAGGTCAGGCGCGCGGCGGCCGCAACGGCGGCGGCCAGCGGGCCGAGGACAGCGAGACCTCGGCCGGAGCGGGAACGGCGAGCCGAACGGCCAGCGGCATCAGCACCGCACCGGCCGTCAGCGGCGCCAAGGCAAGATGGGCGGCGCAGGCACAGGGAAGCTGGGACTGATCGGCCTGATCCATGCCGGTGCAGGCATGGCCGCAACCATGCTCTCCGGTCATGACGACGGCAGCACTTGCCGCCGCCGGCGCCACCACGGGCGCCAGCGCCAGAACCAGGATTGCCAAAAGCAGTCTCAGCCGCGCCACCATAATGGTATGACCATACGGGGACGCGCGGCGGCGGGGCAAATGACAAAAGGGAAAGGTGGTTGGCCTCAGGTGATGTTGAAGCGAGCCAGGCTTTCGGCCAGATCGTCGCCGAACTGGGGACCCTTGCGGATCAGGGCGGCGCGCGGCGGCAGGCCGGCCAGCTTGGCATGGCCCCAGTTGTACGAGGTCAGCACGCCGAACGGGATGCCCTGGGTGATCGGCATGGCGGCCAGGGCGCAGCCCAGGTCGACGCCGGTCAGCACGCCCAGTTCCATCGACGCGACCACCATATCGGGCTTGGTGTGAACCACCATTTCCAGCGCCTCGAACGGGTTGCGCACGACCGAGGTGCGATAGCCGCAGGCGGCCAGTTCCCGTTCGACGATGCGGCTCATGGCCTTTTCCGGCACCACCAGCAGGACTTCGATGTTCTTCTTTTCGATCAGGCCGAAGTCGATGTCGACCGAGCGCTTGGCCGGCAGCGAGCGGACCACCGCCGGCATGTCGGTGTCGACCACCTGCTCGCCGTCGGCCAGCTTTTCGATGCGGTCGATGAAGACCTGGATTTCGTCCAGTTCGGCGGTGCCGACCGACTTCAGGTCGGCGACGTATTCCTCGAGACGGTGGGTGACCAGCTTGATGAGCGGCAGCGCCAGGGCCTGGGCCTGGGTGCGCATGTTGCTGGCCTCGCGCCGGAACGTCGCCAGCCCCTCGTCCTGCGAGATGCTTTTCGAGCGCAGATTGCCCAGCATCACCTGCAGGGCGCTGGCAGTATCGCGCAGTTCTTCAAAGAATTCGCTGATGACGCGACGTTCGTTCTCGTTGTCGCCCGCATCGTGATTGGCCATTCCTCGCCCCCGACATCATTGTTCCCCATAGGGATACACCAGTTCCGCCACAAGCGGAACCGGTGCGATATCGTTGGGCGGGATCAGCCGCAGGCGACGGCGCGCTTGTCGTCGCGGCGATCCTCGGCGGCGATCATGTCGGCCAGGGTATAGCGGTCAAGGGCCTCGAAAAAAGCGTTGAGGCCTTGGCCGAAGGCGATGCGGGCAACACAGCCCCCCTGCAGCAGGCACCCGCCCTCGCCGTCCGCGTCGCAGGCGCCGTCGGCGCGCATGCAGCGGGCAAGGGCGAAGTCTTCCTCGGTCTTGCGGACGAAGTCGCCCAGACGGACATCCTCGGGTTGCACCAGCAGGCGCACGCCGCCGTACTTGCCGCGCACGGTTTCCAGATAGCCGGCCCGCCCCAGTTGATGCACCACCTTGGTCAGGTGGTTCTTGGAAATCCCGTAGCATTCAGCGATCTCGCTGATGGTCACCAGCTCGCCATCGCGCAGACCGACATGGACCAGGACACGCAACGCATAATCCGTATGGAGCGTGAGACGCATTATTCTGACTTCATGTTATCCCCGGAAGCGGACATCTTCTAATGGTTGCGGATATCGGGTCAACGCCCTAACGCTCATGCCTCCCATGCGAGACGAAGCGGAAGCTCATTTGCGCCTTTCCTTGGGACGCCGACGGGGATACAAGTGATTGATCGGCAAGGAATGCTCGGGAAACGGGCTGCCAGGAGGGGGGCATCGACCTTGACCGCACAGACCGTCGTGCTGGGCTGCATCGCCGCCTGGCTGTGTCTTGGTGTCGCGCAGGCGCGGGAACTGCGGGTGGCCGATACCCATCCGGCAGGTTATCCGACCGTGCAGGCGCTGGACCACATGGGACGCCTGCTGGCCGAGCGGTCGCACGGCCAACTGACCCTGAAGGTCCTGCATTCCCGCCTGATGGGCGAGGAAGCCGAGACGATCCAGCATGTGCGCATCGGCGCGCTCGACATGGCGCGCGTCAACATGGCGCCGCTGGCCGATCTGGTGCCCGAGGCCATGGTGCCGTCCCTGCCCTTCGTCTTCGCCTCGACCGACCATCTGCACCGCGTGTTCGACGGCCCGATCGGCGCGGAAATCGCCAAGGCGTTCGAAAGTCACGGCTTCGTCGTGCTGGCCTTTTATGATTCCGGTGCCCGCTCGTTCTACAACTCCCGCCACCCGGTACGGCAACCGTCCGACCTGCACGGGCTGCGCATTCGCGTTCAGCAATCCCAGGTTGCGGAAGCCATGATCGGCGCCCTGGGCGCGGTGGCGGCGCCGCTGCCCTACGGCCAGGTCGGCGTCGGCCTGTCCACCGGCGTCATCGACGGCGCCGAAAACAATTGGCCGTCCTATCAGGACGCCGGCCATTACAAGAACGCCCGCTATTATTCCCGCACCGAACACACCATGGCGCCCGAGGTGCTGCTGATTTCCGAAAAGGCGTGGGGCGAGTTGAACGCCGCCGAGCAGGCCATGCTGCGCCAGGCCGCGCAGGATTCGGTGGCGGTGATGCGCGAGTTGTGGCAGCGGCGGGAACAGACCGCCATGCAGGCGGTGACGCAAGCCGGCGCCGAGGTCAACACGGTGGACAAGGCGGCCTTTGTCGCCGCCATGCGGCCGGTCTATCTGCGCTTTGCCGCGACACCGCACCTGGCGGACCTGTTGCGCCGCATCCGGGCGGCCGAGTGAGCCGGATGCCCATGCGCCTGAACTTCAGCCATGAATGCAAACTGAACCGGTGGACGCGCCGCATCCCCATCAACTGGCGCATTCCGCTGGTGGTCGCGCTGAATGCCGGCGTGGCGCTGAGCGTCGGCCTGTTGGGATGGCAGGGCGCCACCGTGGTGCGCCACGACCTGGACGAGTTGCAGGTGGTGCAATTGCGGTCGCGCCAACTGACCGACATCGACGGCCAGGCCAGCCGCCTGCAAAGCCTGATCCGGCAGTACCTCAACAACCCCACCGACGAGGTGCTGAAGGAGATCATGCGGCGGTCCGAGGATTTGTTCGCCGCCCTGTCGGCGACGACGCAGGACGCCCGCATGTCGGTCGAGATCGGCCAGATGAACGACGCCGCCCGCCGCTTCGTCGCGGGTTTCCAGCAGCTCAAGGGCATCAACCTGGAAATCGCCCACATCTATGAAGGCCAGGTCGTCCACACCGCCAGCGAGATGTCGGGGCTGTACGCCATCCTCAATTCGACGATCCGCTCGCGCCCGGGCACCCTGCTGGCACCGGCGCTGGTGAAATCCCACGAGGATTTCGTCGAGGCGGTCATCGCCATCAACACCTTCTACTTCAACCCAAGCCCGGCCAAAGCCGCCACCGCCCACGACATCCTGTCGCGGGTGATCGAGACAGGGCCGGTCTTGGTGGAACTGGCCGGCAGCGACCTGCAACGGGATGCGCTGCACGTCATCGCCTCGCGCGCGGCCACGCTGGACGAGGGCATCGAGGCGATCCAGCGGGCAATGGACGAGCGCTCGCGCATTCTCGCCAACGAGGTCGACGCCAACCAGGCCGCCATGGCGGTCGCCATCGACCGCCTGATCGCCCAGGGCCACGACCGCGAAGAAGCGCTGCAAGACCAGTCGCACCGGTTGCTGCGGCGGGTCGCCGGCGTCGGCGGCAGCGTCGGCCTGGCACTGCTGGTGATCGGCGCCCTGGCCAGTTGGGCGATCGGCCAATCCATCCGCCAGCCGCTGTTGCGCCTGCGCCAGGTCATGGAGGATGGCGCGCGCGGCAATTGGGAACACGACATCGAAGACCGCGACCTGCCCGACGAACTGGCGGCCATGGCGCGCACCGTCGAGGTGTTCAAGCGCGACGCGGTGGAGAAAACGCGGCTGGAATCCGAGCGCGCCGAGGCCCTGGCCCGCGAGGAAGAGGCCAAGCGGCGCACCCTGCAGGACCTGCTGGCGCAGATGGAGGCGCAGGAATACGGCCTGTCGGCGCGGCCGCTGGTCCCCGCCGTCGCCGCCACCGATGCCGCCGAGATCGCCGCCGTGTTCAACCGCGTGCTGGCCAAGTTCCAGGAAGCGGCCCGCGACCGCGACGCCGCCATCCGCGAACTGACCCAGGCGATGGAACAAGCGGAATCGGCCAACCAGGCCAAATCTGCCTTCCTGGCCGCCATGAGCCACGAAATCCGCACGCCCATGAACGGCGTCATCGGCATGCTGGAGTTGCTGACCCACACGCCGCTGAACAACGAACAGGGGGCGCTGGTCGGCACCATCCGCGAATCCGGGCTGACGCTGCTCGGCATCATCGACGACGTGCTCGACTTCTCGAAGATCGAGGCCGGGCGGCTGGAGCTGGAGCGGGTGCCGGTGGACCTGCCGCGACTGATCGAAAGCGTGGTGCAGACCCTGGCGCCGTCGGCGTCGAAAAAAGGGTTGTCGCTGGTCTGCTTCGTCGACCCCGCCATCCCCAGCCGCGTGCTGGGCGATCCGGTACGGTTGCGCCAGGTGCTGTTCAATCTGGCCGGCAACGCCGTCAAGTTCACCGAAAGCGGCCGGGTGGCGGTGTTCGCCGAAGCAGCCGGCCAGCAGGACGGCCAACCGCTGGTGCGGGTGCGGGTGGCCGACACCGGCATCGGCATTTCCGCCGACGTGCGCGCGCAACTGTTCCGCCCCTTCACCCAAGCCGAGAGTTCCACCACCCGCCGCTTCGGCGGCACCGGCCTGGGCCTGTCCATCACCCGTCGCCTGGTGGAGCTGATGGATGGCAGCATCGGCGTGGTCAGCCGCACCGGCCACGGCTCGACCTTCTGGGTCGAACTGCCGCTGCTTGCCGACCCCGACGCCGCGCCGGCCGAGCCGCCGGTGGTCGATTTCATGGGATTGCGCGTGCTGGTGGTCTGTCCCGACGCCACCGAGCGCACCGCCGTCGCCCGCCACGTAGAGCAGGCGGGCGCCGCCGTGGTGCGGGTGCCCGGCGCGGCCGGCGCGCTGGCCGCCTCGGAACGCGCCTCCAACACCCAGGCGCCGTTCGACCTTGCCGTCCTGGCCGGCGATGCCGTCAGCGCCGACGAATTGGCGCCGCTGGGCCGCACGCCGCTGCTGTTCATCGACGGCAACGGCGAAAAGGCCCGCACCCAACTGGAACGCCTGCCCAACTGCGCCGGCTTCCTGGGCCGTCCGCTGCAACCCACGGCCCTGCTGCTGGCGGTGTCGCGCATTACCGGATTGCGGCAGGTGCCGTCGCAACCGCCCTGCGCCCCGCACGAGTCGCCCGTGCCGGCCGTCGAGCAAAGTGTGCAGCCCAAAGGTCTGGCCATCCTGGTGGCCGAGGATCACCCGGTGAATCAGCAGGTGATCCTGCGCCAGCTGCGCCTGCTCGGTCATGCCCCCGAGGTGTTCCCCGACGGCGCCGCGGCGCTGACCGCATGGCGCCAGGGCGGCTGGGACCTGGTGGTCACCGACTGCCACATGCCGGTGATGGACGGCTTTCAGTTCGTCCAGGCCGTGCGCGACGACGAACGCCACAGCGGGCGCCATACGCCGGTGCTGGCGCTGACCGCCAACGCCCTGACCGGCGAGGCCGAGCGTTGCCTTGCCGCGGGTATGGACGGATACCTGGCTAAACCTGTAGAACTGACACGTCTTCGCGAAGCTCTCGACCGCATCCTGGCGGCCGGGGCCATCGCCTCCTGACGGACCGTTGAATGCCTGCCGCGCCGCTTTTCACCACCTTGCGCAAACGCCTTGGACCGTTGTCACGCCACCGGCTTGCCCTGGCGGTGCTGGCTCCCGTCCTGGCGCTGGTGGCGTTTTCCGCCTATGTGGTCAGCGAAAAGCTGGACACCTATGGCCGCAGCGCCGACCTGCTGGTGGCGGCCCAGGTCGCCCGCGCCGCCCAGGAACTGGCCCGCGAGCTGGAGAACGAGCGCAGCCTGTCGGCGCAATACATCGGCGCCGAACGGCAATCGTGGCTTGAGGACCTGGAAGACCAGCGCGCCGCCACCGATGACCGGGCCGACGCCTTTCGTGACGTCGTCCTGACCCCGAAGGCGTCGGCGTTGTTCGGTTCGGCCCGCACCGATCTGGGCCTGGGGGCGCTGGACGCCATCCGCGCCGAGGTCAACGGCGACGGCGACCTGCGCAAGGTGCTGGAAGGCTATGACGGTCTGATCTCCACCATGATCTCGTCGTCGTCCAAGATGCCGACCACCGACCTGTCCACCCTGATCGCCGCCTATGTCGATTTGGGCCAGATGAAGGATCGCATCAGCCGCGAGCGTTCGCTCGGCACGTCGTGGCTGCAGCAGGAGCGCGGCAACCGCGACCTGCTGCGCCTGTTCGCCGAGGCCGAGGCCGAGCGCAAGGCGTTCAACCAATCCTTCCGCACCCACGCATCGCCGCGTCAGCTTCAGATTTTCGACGGCTTCGTGCGCGGCCCCGTCCTGGCCGAAATCGGACGCCTGCACGAAGTGATGCTGAGCGGCCGCCTGACCCAGGCGGATGCCGACGCCTGGCACGGCACCCATCTGGCGCTGGCCGATCTGGTCGGTAAGGCCGAGCAGAAGCTGGCCTGGGAAATGGAAGACCGCATCCAGGCCAACCTGGTGTCCGCCCAGATCGCCTTTTATCTGGTGGCGGTCGGCGTGGTGGCGCTGGTGATCTTCTCGCTGGAGACCCTGCGCCGCAGCGAACGCCGCGCCGTGCTGGCCGAGGAGGAATCGCGCAAGCTGTTCCGCGCCGTCGAGCAAAGCCCGGTTTCGGTGATGATTACCGACACCGACGGCCTGATCGAATACGTCAACCCGGCATTTTCCCGCATGACCGGCTTCGGCCGCGACGAGGTGCTGGGCCATAACCCGCGCCTGCTGCGCTCGGCGCTGACGCCGGAGCACGTCTATAGCGAGATGTGGCGGGCGATCCGCGACGGCCATGACTGGCGCGGCGAGATCGTCAACCGGCGCCGCGACGGCACCACCTATTCGGAAGAGATGACTGTCGCCCCGGTCAAAGGCCCCAACGGCACGATCGAGAACTACATCGCCATCAAGCAGGACGTCACCGAAATCCGCTTGCTGCGGCAGGCGCTGGAGCGCGAGCACGCCAATGTGCGCCGTCTGCTGGAAGCCATCCACGACGGCATCGCCCTGACCGATGCCGACGGCCGTTTCCAATACGCCAACCCGGCCCTGGTCGAGGAATTCGGCGCCGTGGACGGACGTCAGGCCGACGACGTCTTCGCCACCGTGCCGCCGATGGCCGATCCGGATCAGGCCACCCGCCGCAGCGAATGGCGCTCGCCCCGGTCCGGGCGCACCTACGACCTGACCGCGACCTGGGTATCGCAGCCCGACGGCGCCGCGTCGCTGTTGCAGGTGTTCCACGACATCACCGTGCGCAAGCAGGCCGAAGAAGCGATGAACAACGCCCGCGAGGCGGCCGAGTTGGCCAACCGCGCGAAAAGCGAGTTCCTGGCGACCATGAGCCACGAACTGCGCACGCCGCTGAACGCCATCATCGGTTTCTCGGAAATCATCGACCAGCAATTGCTGGGGCCGGTCGGCCAGCCGCAATACAGCGACTACGCCCACGACATCAACGAATCGGGCCGCCATCTGCTGCAGTTGATCAACGACATCCTGGACGTCGCCCGGCTGGAGGTCGGCCGGGTGGTGCTGCGCGAGGAATGCATCGACCCCACCGCACTGGTGCTGTCCTGCACCGCCATGGTGCGCGAGCGTGCCGAGACCGGGCGGGTGAGCGTCGATGCCGACCTGCCGGCCAGCACGCCGCAATTGTGGGGCGATCCGCGCCGGCTCAAGCAGGTACTGGTCAACGTGCTGGGCAATGCAGTCAAATTCACCCCGCCCGGCGGCAAGGTGACCATCGCCATCCACAGCGATGCCGACGGCATGTCCATTGTGGTGGCCGACACCGGCATCGGCATCGCCCCCGAAGACCTCGCCAAGGTGATGGCGCCGTTCGGCCAGGTCGATTCGGGCATGGCGCGGCGCTACGACGGCAGCGGCCTTGGCCTGCCGCTGTCGCGCAAGCTGATCGACCTGCACGACGGCACCCTGGACCTGCAAAGCCAGGTTGGCGAGGGCACCGTCGTCACCCTGCATTTCCCGGCCACGCGCCTGCGCCCGCCGGCCTGAACACGTTAGATCGTGATGCCCTAAATGTGCATCACGATCTAACCTTTATCATATTCCCTCGCCGGGCGGGCGCATCCGCGCCCTTGGCCGCGTCCACACATGGGCGCAGGAACGCCGCGCCTCAGATTAAAGGCGCGACGTTCTGGCCCGCACCCGGCGCACATGGCCGCTGGCGCCATCCACCAGCACCGACACCGCCCGATCGCGCCATCCCACCACGATCTGCCCACCGCTGCTGGAGCCATCGGCGGCGAAGACGATCACCCCCTGACCGCCGCGATTGGCCGGCGGTCCGGCCAGGGTGACGCCGTCCGGCACCTTGCGCCAACGGCCGCCCTCGACCGAGATGCTGCGCATGCGTTCGTCCACCAGCACCCGCACCGGCTGGCGGCGCGACAGCGCCAAGGCCCGCGCTTCGTGCAGGGCGGCAACGATATCGTCCTCGGCGGCGCCGGTCTTCAACCGCACCAGGGCGGCATCCACCGCCGCCGGCACCGCCCCTAGGGCGGCGCCCATCCCTGCGACCAGCAGCAGGCGGCGCGCGATCACGGAAGCCCCCATCGCCATCATTGCACCCGTCCGCTCGCCAACCAGCGCCGGGCGTCGTCCAGCCCGGTGGCGACCGCCTCGGGCGGCACCGCCCGCGAAAGTTCAACCAGCCGTGCTGTCGCCTGGCGATGCACATCGGGATGGCGGGACAATCCGGCCAGCGACAGCCATTTGACCGCCCCGGCCGGATCGGCCGTGCCTTCGCCGCCGTCACCGTCGGCCAGCAGCACACCCAGATTGTATTGCGACGGCGAATAGCCGGATTGGGCGGCGGCGGAGTACCACCGAAGCGCCTCGGCGCGGGACGGCGCCATCCCCTCGCCCATCTGCGCCATCCAGCCGAGATTGTGCTGGGCGGCGGCGATGTCCTTGGCCGCCGCGCGCCGCAGCAGCACCGCCGCCGCCTGCGGGTCGCGCGCGACACCCCGCCCTTGCAGGGTCAGCAATCCCAGATTGCTTTCCGCCGCGCCGATTCCGGCCTCGGCGGCACGGGTCAGCCAATAGGCGGCGGTGCCATCGTCCTGGGTGACGACGCGGCCGGTCAGGAACAACGTCCCCAGCCGGTATTGCGCCCGGCCATCGCCGGCCTCGGCCGCCTTCAGCAGCAGGGCGAGACCGCGTGCCGCATCGGCGGGGGTCGCCGTGCCGTCATCGGCCAGCAACCGCTCCGCCCCATCCACATCCGCATCGGCGGGTTCCGCCGCCGCCACACCGCCGCAGACCACGGAAGCGGCGACAACCAGGATCGAGAGCCGCATGGCAACACCCCTGGGTTACGAGTGGGAATAGAGCCAGACCCGCGCGGCCTCCAACCCTTCCTGGGTGCGGTCGCTGCCGATGGCGTCCGAGATCAGCTTGATCTTGGCCAGCGCCTTGCCGCGCAGTTCGGCATTGCCGTGGGTCGCCGCCAAGGACAGCCACTTCACCGCCTCGACGCCGTCCTGGGGCTGGGCGTCGGGGCTGACATGAAGCAGACCCAGCGCGTATTGGGCGTCGGGATACTTGGCGTCGGCCGCCTTGCGCAGCCACGCCATCGCCTGGGCGCGATCCGCCGCCATGCCTTGCCCCTTCAGCGCCATCAAGCCGAGATTGTAGCTGGCCGGCACCGAGCCTTTCTCGGCCGCCAGCCGCATCAGTTCCGCCGCCTTGACGCTGTCGGCGGCGACACCGCTGCCGGTCAGGGTCAGGGTTCCCAGCGCCGCCAGTCCCTGCGGCGCCCCTTGGTCGGCGGCCTTGCGGAACCATTCCGCCGCCGCAGCCGGATCGCGGGCGATGCCACGCCCGGTGTACAACGCCTCGCCCAGCTTGACCTGGGCCGAGGCATCCCCGGCCTCGGCCTTGGCTTTTAACTCGCCGATGCCGGCGTCGCCCGCCGCCGCGCCGCCCGACGCCAGGGCCAGCGCGGCAACGGCCAGTGTCACCCGCAGAACCGTGCGGATCATTGCAGGCCTCCGCCGTAGCCGGCGTTGCCGCCATTGCCGGCGCCGGTGGCGGTCGAGGTCTGGCTGCCGGTGTTGGTCTGCGACGAATGGGTGTTCAGCGTCGCCGTCGCACCTTCGCCCAGCGTCTGGCTGATCTGGTCGATATTGCCGATAGTAGTCGAGTTGTTGACGATGGTGCCGCTGGCACTGCCGGACGAACTGGCGCTGCTGGCCGCGTATTGCCGCCGCAGCAACTGGCCCTGGGCATGGAACGAGCGGTTGGCGGACTGATAGCTCCAGCCGTCATTGCCGACCAACTGCGCCTGGGCCTGGGGGGCAAGCGCAAGCAGCAGGGTGGTGGCGACGAGCGCGGGTCTGACGAGCATGATCCTTCTCCCTTGCGACCGGGAAAGTGGGGAGCGAGGCGCGTCCTCGCCCCCCTGACAGACGGCGGGTTACTTCTTGTTGATGATGCTGACGACGTTGGCGGCCGCAGTGGCGCTGTTGGTGAACGCTCCGCCGCCGGTATTGACGTTGGCGACCGAAGCCAGCGAGTTCATGTTGGCGAAGGTGGCCTGGTGCACGTCGACCAGGGCCAGGCTGGTCAGGCCCGGCAGCGGCGGAACGAAGCGGTTGTCGTGGCTGAGGGTGGGCACGGTGGTGGTGGCGGGGGAGACGTTCAGGCTGACGACGTTGCCGACCGACGACGCGCTGTTGGCGAAGTCGCCACCGCTGGGCATGGTCACGTTGCTGGCCGTCGCCGTCGAAGTCAGCGCGATGGGCGTGACCGCGCTGCCGACGCCCTGTTCAAGGCTGACCAACGCCAGCTTGGACGCATCCAGGCTGACGACGTTGGCGGCGGCGGTGGCGCTGCTGCTCAGCCCATTCTTGATGCCGTCGGTGCTGCCGACGACGGTGGCGCCGTTGATGGCGGCGTTGGCGGACAGCGAGCCATAGGCGTGCTGCACCGCGTCGACCACGGCGACGAAGGGCGACTTGCCGTTGTTGACGCTGCTGTCGCCGGTGACGCTGATGACGTTGGCGACCGAGCTGGCGGCGTTGCTGGCGGCGCCGGTCGAGATGTCAAGGGCGGTGGCGCTGGACACCTCGGTGCCGACGAACAACTGGTCGGCGACCACGGACGAGACCGCCGCCAAGGCGAAATCGTCGGGGGCGATGGTCAGGTCGATGTCGCGATTGGTGAAGTGCCAATCGACGCGGCCCCAATCATTGGCCGACGCAGGCTGGGCGGCAAAACCGGCAAGGACGGCGAAAGCCGAAACAGCCGCCAGCAACGAAGACGTCTTGATGGATTTCATTTCTGTTCTCCTTCTTTCAGGTAGCTTTCCATGACATTCGACTTGACCAGGGCGCATTGCTGCGATTGGGCAAGACCAAGGAAATCCGTCATGATCTGGTAGACGGCCATCTCGACGACGGAGCGCACGCCGAGTTGCACAGGCTCGTTCTTGCGCATGCCCGCGTCGAACTCGACCAACTGGGTGCCGAAGAAACGAAAGACGTTCGCTTCGACCTCGTAACCGACGATTTGTTTCTGCAGGCTGGTGATGTACGGGACGTCGAAGGTGCGCGAATTCACCACGCGCAGGTCCAGCCCGACATTGATCACCACAGTGCGGGAGCCGGCGCCGATGCCGCCCACCGCCAGGCGGCCGCCGCCCGAGGTGATGTTGTAGTTCAGCTCGGTCAGCGCCCCCATCAGCACGAAATCCGAGCCGCGCACGGTGCCGGGGCGGATCGCCGTCTCGGGGCCGGTCAGCTTCTGTTCGGCCATCTTGGCCTGGGCCAGCGGGATGCGCAGGTCGTAGCGTTCAACCAGCCGCGCCTTCCTGGTCTTGTACAGCGCGCTCATCACCATCTCGGACACGCCCTGGCTCAGCACCGTCGAGGTGCCGTTGCCGGTGGGCTGGAACTGGCCGGTCTTGTCGGCGACCTCGCCCACCGCGAAGACGGGCAGGTTGTTGCCGGCCTGCAGCCCCAACGCGCCCAGGCATTGCGAATAGGGCGTGTCGTTGTTGGTGACGGGGGCGCTGAACAGCGGGTCCACGTTCTTGTTGATGGTGGCCGGCGTGGCGCAGCCGCCAAGAGCGATCACCACAAGCCCCAAGGCAGGCTTGAGCAGCCGTTTCATCGCGCACTCCTTCTTCAAGGCAAGGATCGGTCGGCCGCTCGCATCCAATTCTGAAATACAGAAAAGGAAGAACGTTGCCGCTATGAATGATTTGCGCGTATTGCCGGGAAGCACCCTGGGTACTCACCATATCCGCTTGAGTTATCCATCTGGTACTCAGCGGGTGGCGAGGCAGACATTAGCGCGGCGGTGTCAAATTTTGTAACACCCTTGTGGGTAAGTTTACGCCTCGAATGGAGAAACCATTTGAGACGTACAAGTAACCATCCGGGCGCACCGCACCCCTTTCGAGAGTTTCGCCCACCCTTTTGGGCAAGAAGGGTGGCGGGAGCGCAAGACCCCACGGCGCGGATTGTTGAAATGCATCCGGGGTCCGGGTAGGGTCGGCTTCCTTAAACATTTCTTCGGGAAAAGCCGCCGATGCGCCGCGATCTTTCGGCCAAGTACGACCTCCGCGTTCCCCGCTACACCTCGTACCCGACGGCGCCGCATTTCCATCCCGGAATCGGTCCGGACGATTACGGCCGCTGGCTGGCCGGCATCGCGCCGTCCGAGGAATTGTCGCTGTACCTGCACATCGCCTATTGCGCCGAGATGTGCTGGTTCTGTGGCTGCCACACCAAGATCACCAAGCGCTATGCGCCAGTCGCCGCCTATATGGACGCGCTGCTGGGCGAGGTGGAACTGGTGGCGCAGAAGCTGCCGACCCGCATGACCGCGCGCCACATCCATTTCGGCGGCGGCAGCCCGACCATCCTCAGCCCCGAGGACTTCGTCCGCACGGTGGACACGCTGCGCAACAAGTTCATCGTCAAGCCCGACGCCGAGGTGGCGGTCGAGCTGGACCCGCGCACCGCGGACGAGGAATACGTCAAGGCCATGGCCAGCGCCGGCGTCACCCGCGCCAGCATCGGCGTGCAGGATTTCGACCCCAAGGTGCAGAAGGCGATCAACCGCATCCAGCCCTACGAGGTCACCGCCAACGTCATCGACTGGCTGCGCAAGCACGGCGTGCCCGAGATCAACATGGACCTGGTCTATGGCCTGCCGCACCAGACGGTGGACGGATTGCTGGACACCATCGACAAGGCGCACGGCTTCCGCCCGCGCCGCATCGCCCTGTTCGGCTATGCCCATGTGCCATGGATGAAGAAGCACATGCGGCTGATCCCCGAGGATTCGCTGCCCGACACCGACACCCGCTGGCAGCAATACGAGCAGGCGACCGCCAAGCTGGAAGCGCTGGGCTATGTCAAGATCGGCCTCGACCACTTCGCCGCCCCCGACGACAAACTGGCGCTGGCGCTGAAGGAAAAGCACCTGCACCGCAACTTCCAGGGCTACACCACCGACACCGCCGACACGCTGATCGGCTTCGGCGCCTCGGGCATCGGCTCGCTGCCCCAGGGCTATGTCGCCAACCAGGGTGAGATCCACCAGTATCAAGAGGCCATCGCCGCCGGCCGGCTGGCCACCGCGCGTGGCGTCGGCATCAACGACGACGACCGCCTGCGCCGCGACATCATCATGACGCTGATGTGCGACCTGGAAATCGACCTGGACGTGGTGTGCGCCCGCCATGGCGCCGATGCCGCTCAGTTCGACGCCGAACTGGCCGCCATCGCCCCCATGCAGGAAGACGGCTTGGCCGTGGTCGAAGGCCGCCGCATCACCGTGACCGACGAAGGCCGCACCCTGGTGCGCGCCGTCGCCGCCGCCTTCGACCGCTACCTGAAGAAGGGCGAGCAGCGTCATTCCAAGGCAGTGTGACGGCGTGGCATGAAAAAGTGAGGGTGCGCGGCCTCGAATTGGGGTATGGGGAAAGCAAGCAATAACGTCGTCCGGTTTCCCACAGGCCGGCTTGCAACAGGACCGCTCCAGTGTCGAGGAAGCACCCGATCATCGCCGTCACCGGCTCGTCCGGCGCCGGCACCACTACCGTCAAGGAAGCCTTCGAGCACATGTTCCGGCGCGAGGGCATCAAGCCGGCCATCGTCGAAGGCGACAGCTTCCACCGCTTCAACCGCGGCGACATGAAGAAGGCCATGGCCGCGGCGGAAAAGCACGACCAGCGCACCTTCAGCCATTTCGGCCCCGACGCCAACCTGTTCGGCGAGTTGGAAGAGGTGTTCCGCCGCTACGGCGAAACCGGCCAGGGCCGCCGCCGCCTCTATATCCATAACGAGGAAGAGGCCCGCCGCTTCCACCAGATCAACGTCCGCTCGGGCGAGTTCACCCCGTGGGAGGATATCGCCCCCGACACCGACCTGATGTTCTATGAGGGGCTGCACGGCTGCGTCGTCACCAAGGACTGCAACGTCGCCCAGCATGTGGACCTGAAGATCGGCGTGGTGCCGGTCATCAACCTGGAATGGATTCAAAAAATCCACCGCGACACCATCGTGCGCGGCTATTCCGAGGAAGCGGTGATGGACACCATCCTGCGCCGCATGCACGACTATGTGCACTACATCGTGCCGCAGTTCAAACTGACCGACATCAATTTCCAGCGCGTGCCGGTGGTCGACACCTCGGACCCCATCATCGCCCGCGACATCCCCACCGCCGACGAAAGCCTGGTGGTCATCCGCTTTCGCAAGCCCGACCGCTTCCGGGTCGACTTCCCGTTCCTGCTGCAGATGATCAAGGATTCGTGGATGAGCCGGCGCAACACTATCGTGGTGCCGGGCGGCAAGATGGGCTTGGCGATGGAATTGATCATCACCCCCATGCTCCGCCGCATCATGGAAGATCGCCGCGCACTGATGGGGTGAAAGCCGGCGGACGTAGCACCCCCACCCAACCCTCCCCCCTCAAGGGGGAGGGCTTTTTGTTGCCAAACGCGGAAGCGCGCGCCCGCCGCCTGAGGGCGAAACAATAAAGTGCCG
>JBLNBE010000031.1:0-22021 GCA_050259735.1 Bacteroidota bacterium | reverse complement strand
GATCCCGCGCCGCCGGCTGGACATCACCCTGGGGGCCGGCGCCAGCGAGACCTCGCGCCGGGCCACCCTGATTTCCCATCTGCAGTGGGACGACCGTTTGAAAGAGTTGCAGCCATGAGTGACCGCCAGACACTGATCGCCGGCTTCCTTGCGGGGGCCGGCTGGGGCGATGCCCAACGCGGCCGGCTGGCGGGCGACGCCAGCTTCCGCCATTACGACCGTTTGCAGCGTCGTGCCGGAGGCGCGCAACCCCACAACGACACCGAGCGCGCCGTGCTGATGGACGCGCCGCCGCCCAAGGAAGACGTCCGCCCCTTCGTCCGCATCGCCCGCCACCTGGAGCAGATGGGCTATTCGGCGCCGCGCCTGCTGGCGGTCGACGAAAAGAACGGCCTGCTGCTGCTGGAGGACCTGGGCGACGACACCTATACCCGGCTGCTGGCCAACGGCCATGACGAGACCGCGCTTTATGCCCTGGCCACCGACGTGCTGGCCGACCTGAACGCCCGCGCCGACGCCATTCCCGCCGGTCTGCCCCTCTATGACAACGACCGCCTGCTGACCGAGGCCTGCCTGCTGACCGACTGGTACATGCCCGCAATCGGCCGCCAGGCCGATCCGGTGGCGCGGGCGGAGTACATCCGGCTGTGGCAGGACCTGTTCCCCATCGCCCGCGCCGTGCCCGACACCATGGTGCTGCGCGACTTCCACGTCGACAACCTGATGCTGCTGGACCGGCCCGGCCTCAAGGCATGCGGCCTGCTCGACTTCCAGGACGCGGTGGCCGGGCCGCTGACCTACGACCTGATGAGCCTGCTGGAAGACGCCCGCCGCGACATCGACCCGGCCCTGATCGCCGCCATGAAGGACCGCTATCTGGCGCGCCTGCCCCATCTGGACCGCGCCACCTTCGACGCCTCGTGGGCGGTGATGGCGGCGCAGCGTCATGCCAAGGTCATCGGCATCTTCACCCGCCTGTGCAAGCGCGACGGCAAACCGATCTATCTTGGACATATTCCGCGTGTGTGGCGCCTGCTGGAGCAGGCCTGCGCCCATCCGGCGCTGGCCGGCATCAAGCGGTGGCTCGATACCCACATGCCCGCCCAGGACAGAGGAGTGCCGACGCCATGAGCATCCATCCCCATCACGCCATGGTGCTGGCCGCCGGCCTGGGTCTGCGCATGCGCCCGATCACCGACCACACGCCCAAGCCGCTGGTCGAGGTGGCCGGCCGCACCATGCTGGATCGCGCGCTGGACCATCTGGCCGCCGTGGGCGTCAGCCATCTGGTGGTCAACACCCATTGGCTGGCCGACCGCATCGCCACCCATCTGAGCGGCCGCCCCGGCATCACCCTGTCGCACGAGGACGTGCTGCTGGAAACCGGCGGCGGCGTCGCCAAGGCGCTGCCCCATCTGGGCGACGCGCCGTTCTATGTGGTCAATTCCGACATCATCTGGACCGATGGCGGCATTCCGGCGCTGACGCGGCTGGCCGAGACCTGGGACGACGAACGCATGGACGCCCTGCTGTTGCTGCAGCGCACCGCCACCGCCATGGGCTATGACGGCGACGGCGACTTCTTCCTCGACACCAACGGCGTGCCACGCCGCCGCCGTGACCGCGAGGTGGCACCGCTGCTGTTCTCGGGCGTGCAGATCCTGTCGCCCCGCCTGTTCAAGGACGCGCCCGAGGGCAAGTTCTCGCTGAACGTGCTGTACGACCGCGCACTCGAAGCCGGCCGTCTGTTCGGCCTGGTCCATGACGGCCGCTGGTACCATGTCGGCACCCCCGAGGCGCTGCCCACGGTGGAGCGGGCGCTGGAGGCCGAGGACGCATAGCGGCGCCATCGGCGCAGGGGGGACGGAATGAGCAAGGTCTTCACCATTCCGCCGGGCTTCGCCTTCGTCGACGCCGTGGCCGCCCATCTGCTGGCCGAGGCCGACGGCGATCCGCTGCGGCTGGCCGAGATGGAGGTGCTGCTGCCCAACCGGCGCGCCTGCCGGTCGGGGCGCGAGGCGTTCCTGCGGCTGTCGGGCGGCACGCCGTTGCTGCTGCCGCGCCTGCGCCCCATCGACGTCGGCGACGATGGCGACGCCCTGCTGTTCGCGGACGGCCCCTTGGATATCCCGCCGGCCATCACCCCCATCGAACGCCACCTGCTGCTGACCCGGCTGGTCCTAGCCATGGGGTCGGGGCGCGGCGGCTTCGCCCCCACGCCGGACCAGGCGGCGCGGCTGGCGGCCGAATTGGCCGGCCTGCTGGACGCGGTGCAGATCGAGCGCATCGGCTTCGACCGCCTGGGCGCCCTGGTGCCCGAGGATTACGCCGCCCATTGGCAGGTGACGCTGGATTTCCTCAAGATCGTCACCGAACATTGGCCGGCGCTGCTGGGCGACCGCCTTGATCCGCAGGAACGCATCAACCGGGTGTTGGACGCCCAGGCGGCACGCTGGCGCGCCACGCCGCCCGACACCCCGGTGATCGCCGCCGGCTCCACCGGCTCGCGCCCGGCCACCGCCGATCTGATGGCGGTGATCCTGACCCTGCCGCGCGGCAAGATCGTGCTGCCCGGCCTGGACTTGTCCATGGATGCCGCCGCCTGGTCGGCACTGGACGACAGCCACCCGCAATTCGGCATGAAGAAGCTGCTGAATCATCTGGGCGTCGACCGGCGCGAGGTGCGCCCGCTGCTGCCGCACCCAGATCCCCGCGCCGCCCGCTCGGCGCTGCTGGCCGAGGCGCTGCGTCCCGCCGCCACCTGCGAGGCGTGGCGCGACATGGGCGAATTCCCCGCCGCCACCCTGGACGGCGTTTCGCTTCTCGACGCCCCCGGCCCGCGCGAGGAAGCCGGCGCCATCGCCCTGATCCTGCGCCATGCGCTGGAGACCGACGGCCGCACCGCCGCGCTGGTCACGCCCGACCGCACCCTCGCCCGCCGGGTTTCGGGGGAATTGGAGCGCTGGGGGCTGGTCATCGACGATTCCGCCGGCCGGCCGCTCGCCACCAGCGAACCCGGCACCTTCCTGCGGCTGGTGGCCGACATGGTCGCCGACGGCTTCGCCCCCCACGCCACCCTGGCCTGCCTGAAGCATCCGCTCGCCGCCGCCGGTGACGACCCCGCCGTTTTCCGCGCCCTGGTGCGCCGGCTGGAGCGCGCCGCCCTGCGCGGCCCCCGTCCGGCGCCCGGCATCGCCGGCCTCAAGGCGGCGGCCAAGGACGGCAAGGTGCGCGACGGCCTTGACCGGCTGGCGGCGGTGCTGGACCCGTTCGTCCAGGTGATGGCGCAGGACACCGCGCCGCTGCCCGCGCTGATCCGCGCCCATATGGAAGCGGCCGAGGCGCTGGCCGACACCGTGCAATTGCCCGGCCCGGCCCGGCTGTGGAAGGGCGAGGCCGGCGAGGCGCTGGCAAGCTGGGCCGGCGACCTGGCCGCCGCCGCCGAGGCGGTCAAGGCGGTGTTCCCCGCCATCCCGCCGCGCTGCTATCCCGCCTTGTTCGAGCAATTGCTGGCCGGGCAGGTGGTGCGCCAGCCGTGGGGCAGCCATCCCCGCCTGTTCCTGTGGGGTCCCATGGAGGCACGGCTGCAACAGGCCGACGTCATGGTGCTGGGCGGCCTCAACGAGGGTACCTGGCCGGGCGAGGCCGAGGCCGACCCGTGGATGAGCCGCCCCATGCGCCAGAGCTTCGGCCTGCCGGCACCCGAGCGCAAGATCGGCCTGTCGGCCCACGACTTCGCCCAGGCCTTCGCCGCGCCGCAGGTGGTGCTGTCACGCTCGGCCCGCGTGGACGGCACCCCCACGGTGCCGTCGCGCTGGCTGATGCGGCTGGAAGCGGTAATGGAGGCCGCCGGCCTGCACTATGGCGAAGACGCCGGCCAATACCTGGACTGGCACGCCTTGGTCGATCGCCCCGACGCTTTCGAACGGGTCGGCCCGCCCGCCCCGCGCCCACCGGTGGCGGCCCGGCCGCGCCGGCTGTCGGTCACCGAGATCGAAACCTGGATGCGCGACCCCTATGGCATCTATGCCCGCCGTATCCTCGACCTGAAAGCGCTGCATCCCATCGACGAAGACCCCGGCGCCGCCGAATACGGCAGCCTGGTGCACAAGGCGATCGAGCGCTTCCTGACCGAGAACCCCGGCCGGCTGGGCGAGGATGCCGAATCCCGCCTGCTCGCCATCGGCGAGGACGTCTTCGCCGAGGTGCTGGTCCGCCCCGGCGTATGGGCGTTCTGGTGGCCGCGCTTCGTCGCGGTGACGCACTGGCTGGTGGCGCATGAACGCGAGCGCCGCGCCGATGTCGCCCGAACCTATTGCGAGATCGACGGCACCCTGACCATCGACGCGCCGGGCGGACCGTTCGAACTGCACGCCCGCGCCGACCGCGTCGACCTGCTGCGCGACGGCAGTCTGGCGCTGATCGACTACAAGACCGGCCAGCCGCCCAGCGCCCGTGAGGTCGCCGCCGGCTACGCCCCGCAATTGCCGCTGGAAGGCGCCATCGCCCGCTTCGGCGGCTTCGCCCCCCTGGCCCCGGCCGAGGTCGGCCGCATGTTGTACTGGCGCCTGAAGGGCGGCGCCGACGGCGGCGAGGAAAAATCCGCCGGCGACGACCCCAAGCGCCTGACCGACGAGGCGCTGGAGGGCCTGCGCGCCCTGGTCGCCACCTTCGACGACGACCGCACCCCCTACGCCGCCCGCCCCCACCCCGAGCGCGCGCCCAAATACAGCGACTTCCAACACCTGGCCCGCATCCGCGAATGGGCGACGGCGGGCGAGGAGGCCGAGGAATGACACGTTCTTATATCCTTCTCCCGCCCGGCGGGAGACGGTGGCGCGCAGCGCCGGATGAGGGAGCAACGAACTCCCGAGTCTCCGGCTCCCTCACCCTCCCACTGCGTGGGTCCCTCCCTCACCCGCCCGGCGGGAGAGGGTTTTCGAGGTTCTTGCCATGACGCCCGTATCCCCCACCGCGCTTCTCGCCGATGCCGCCGCGCGGCAGCGGCAGGCGGCTGATCCCGAGGCGTCCGTCTGGGTCGCCGCGTCGGCTGGCACCGGCAAGACCAAGGTGTTGACCGACCGGGTGCTGACGCTGCTGCTGGCGGGCACGGCGCCGCACCGCATCCTGTGCCTGACCTTCACCAAGGCCGCCAGCGCCGAGATGAGCAACCGCATCAACGAGCGGCTGGCCAAGTGGGCCACCGTAGCCGATGCCGCGCTGGCCGACGATCTGAGCCGGTTGCTGGGGCGCATGCCGGACGAGGCGGTGATGACCGGGGCGCGGCGGTTGTTCGCCCGCGTACTCGACGTGCCGGGCGGCATGCATATCGAGACCATCCACGCTTTTTGCCAGTCGCTGCTGCGCCGCTTTCCGCTGGAAGCCGGGCTGGCGCCGCATTTCCAGGTGATGGACGAGCGCGATGCCGGCGAATTGCTGGAGGACGCCAAGGAAGAGGTGCTGACCCGTGCCCGCGGCGCTGCCGAAGGCGGCCTGAACAGCCCCTCCGACCCGACCCTGGCGCTGGCCTTGGCCGAGGTCACCGGCCGGGTGCACGAAAGCGCCTTTCCCGATCTGATGGGCGAGTTGTCGTCGGAACGTGGCCGGCTCAAGCGGCTGTTAGACACCCATGGCGGATTGGCCGGGGTGATCGCGGCGGTGCGGGCGCGGTTGGGCGTCGCCGAGGGCGATACCCCCGAAACCATCATCGCCCGCGCCTGCGCCGACGACAGCTTCGACGGCGACGGCTTGCGCCACGCCATGGCGGCGTTGCTGGGCGGGTCCAAGACCGATGTCGAACGCGGCCAGGTGCTGGACCGCTGGCTGGCCGAGCCGGCCAACCGGGCCGCCCGCTTCAACGCCTACAAGGCCGCCTATCTGACCGCCGATGGCGGCATCCGCAAGACCTTGTGCACCAAGAAGCTGGCCGACATGCCCGGCGTGCTGACGACATTGGAAAACGAGGCCGAGCGCATGCTGCGGGTGGCCGACCGGCTGAAGGCCGCCGCCATCGCCGGCGCTACCGCCAGCCTGCTGATCCTGGGCGAGGCCCTGCTGGCGTCGTACGAGCGCGGCAAGCAGGGCCGCGCTTTGATGGATTACGACGATCTGATCCTGGCCGCGCGCGATCTGCTGGCGCGGCCCGGCGTGGCGCCGTGGGTGCTGTTCAAGCTGGATGGCGGCCTGGACCATGTGCTGATCGACGAGGCACAGGACACCAACCCCGACCAGTGGGCGGTGGTGGCGGCGCTGACCGAGGAATTCTTCGCCGGCCTGGGCGCGCACGAACGCCTGCGCACGGTGTTCGCCGTGGGCGACGTCAAGCAATCCATCTATTCGTTCCAGCGCGCCGACCCCAAGGCGTTCGACGCCATGCGCCGCCGCTTCGCCGAGTCCGTGCCCGCTGCTGGCGGCACATGGACGGAGGTGCCGCTGAACCTGTCGTTCCGCTCGGGCCGGGCGGTGCTGGATGCGGTCAACGCGGTGTTCGCCCCCGCCAGCCCGGCGCGCGACGGCGTTTCCCCGGCGGACGAGGACATCACCCACCTGGCCTTCCGCTCGGGGGCCGGCGGTCGCGTCGAGGTGTGGCCGCCGGTGGAGCCGCGCGCCGCCGACGAAGTGCCGCCGTGGCGGCCGCCGGTGGAACGCATCAGCGGCGACTCGCCGCGCACCCGGCTGGCGCGGCTGGTGGCGCGGCGCATCGCCGCCATGGTCGGCCGCGAGGACCTGCCCAGCCTGGGCCGCAAGGTGCGGGCCGGCGACGTCATGGTGCTGCTGCGGCGGCGCGGTCTGTTCGTCGAGGATCTGGTCCGCGAACTGAAGGCGCTGGAGGTGCCGGTGGCCGGCGCCGACCGCATGGTGCTGACCGAGCAGATGGCGGTCATGGACCTGATGGCGCTGGGCAACTTCCTGATCCTGCCCGACGACGACCTGACGCTCGCGACCGTGCTGAAAAGCCCGCTGGTGGGACTGAGCGAGGACGAGCTGTTCCGGCTGGCGTGGAACCGGGGCGACACCCGGCTGTGGGACAGCCTGCGGCGGCGCTGCGGCGAAGAGGAAGCGTTCGGCCGCGCCTATGACTTCCTGGCCGACCTGCTGGGCAAGACCGACCGCCTGACCCCGCACGCCTTGTTCGCCCACATCCTGGGGCCGCTGGGCGGCAAGCGCCGGCTGTTGGCGCGGCTGGGGGTGGAGGCCGAGGACCCGCTGGACGAGTTCATGGCGCTGACCCTGGCCTTCGAGCAGGGCCACCCCCCGTCGCTGCAGGGCTTCCTGCATTGGCTGGAGGAGGCCGCGGTCGAGATCAAGCGCGACCTGGAACAGGGCGGCCGCGACGCCGTGCGCATCATGACCGTGCATGGCTCCAAGGGATTGCAGGCGCCCATCGTCTTCCTGCCCGACACCTTGCAGATGCCGACGCAAGGCTCGCGCCTGCTGTGGCTGGAAGATCAGGCGCATGGGGATTTGCTGCTGTGGCCGCCGCGCGCCGAGATGAACGACAGCGTGGCGCAGGCCGGGCGCGACGCCCAGAAGCTGGCGCGCGAGCGCGAATACCGCCGCCTGCTTTACGTCGCCATGACCCGCGCCGAGGACCAGTTGATCGTCTGCGGCTGGCAGACCAAGAAGGCGCCGCCGGCCGGCTGCTGGTACAACCTGATCCGCGACGCCCTGGCCGCCGTCGCCGAGGAGGTCGAGGATCCGTTCCTGGCGGCGGCAGGAGAGACCGCCGATGCCCGCATCCTGCGCCTGACCAGCCCGCAGACCGCCGCCGCCGAACGCAAGAAGGAGGCCGCCGCCGCCACGCGGGTGCCATCGCCGCTGCCCGCCTGGGTTATGGCGACGCCCGAGCCGGAACCGGCGCCGCCGCGACCGCTGGCACCATCGCGCCCCGACGGCGAGGAACCGGCGGCACGCTCGCCGCTCACTCCGGGCGAGGACACCCGCCGCTTCGTACGCGGCAAGCTGATCCACAAGCTGCTGCAAAGCCTGCCCGATCTGGCCCCCGACAAACGGGCGGCGGCTGCCATGCGCTTCCTGGGCAAGGCCGGAGCCGAGTTCGACGCCGCCGAGCGCATCCGCATCGCCAACGAGGTGGAGGCCGTGCTGGAACACCCGGCCTTCGCCCCGCTGTTCGCGCCGGGCAGCCGCGCCGAGGTGCCCATCGTCGGCCTGATCGGCGAAACCCGCGCCATCGCCGGCCAGGTCGACCGCCTGGTGGTGACCGGCACCGACGTGCTGGTGGTCGATTACAAGACCAACCGCCGCCCGCCCACCGATCCCGCCGACATTCCCGACATCTATGTGCGGCAGATGGCGGCCTATCGGCTGGCGCTGGCCTGCGTCTATCCCCGCCACCGGGTGCGCTGCGCCCTGGTATGGACCGACGGCCCGCGCCTGATGGAAATCGACCCCGCCCGGCTGGACGACGCGCTTGCGGACATGGTGGGAAGCCCGTGAACCGGCGGATTGGATACATTCCGCTTCAAAAACTGAACCGACTAGTTTAGTTTCTAAGCATGCTTAAACCCTGCACCAATCGATCCTCGGCCAAACGCTCGGCCATCCTGGATGCTGCCCAACGCTGCTTCCTCGAGCATGGCTTTTCCAGCACCAGCATGGACATGGTCGCCGCCACCGCCGGCGTGTCCAAGGCAACGATCTACGCCCATTTCGACAGCAAGGACGAGCTGTTCGGTGCCATCATCCAGCGCCGCTGCGACGACCATGCCCAGGGCCTAGGCACGTTGGCGGTGGACGACAGCCTGGATGCCCGCGCCGCGCTGACCGAAATCGGCAGAAAGCTGATGTCCATGCTGTGCCAGCCGCAGGTGCTGGGCATCTATCGCATGGTGCTGGCCGAGATGCCGCGCCATCCCGACCTGGCCCGCATCTATTACGACGCCGGGCCGGGGCGCGGCAAAGAGCGGCTGGTGGAAATCTTCGACGCCCTGGTGCGCCGTGGCTTGCTGTCCATTCCCGATACCTGGCAGGCCATGGACCAGTTCGTCGGCATGCTGCGCAGCGACACCTACAACCGCGCCTTGCTGGGCCTGCCGCTGACCGAGCGCAGCAACATCGAGCGCACCATCGCTGGCGCGGTCGAGGTCATCCTGCGGGCCTACCCGCCGACCTGAGCGCCAGCAGTTCCACCACCGCCGCCGCCAGTCCCATGACCAGGCCGAGCACGCAGATGCCGGTCCAGCCCCAACCGGCCCAGGCGCGCGCGCCCAAGGCCGATCCCAGCGCGCCACCGGCGAACATCAGCGTCATGTAGACGGTGTTGAGCCGCGACCGCGCCGCCGCGTCCAAGGCGTAGATACGGGTCTGGTTCGACACCATGGACGCCTGGGCGCCCACATCCATCACCAGCACGGCGACGGCCAGGGCCACCAGCGAGTCCTGCCACAGCAGCATGGGCACGAAGGCCAGTCCCACCGCCAGCGCCCCCAACACCACCAGCATGCCGGGTCCACGGCGGTCGGCCAACCGCCCGGCCAACGGCGCCATCAGCGCCCCGGCGGCACCGATGATGCCGAACAGCCCGGCGACCGAACTGCCCAGATGCAGCGGCGGCGCCTCCAGCTTCAACGCCAGCACCGACCAGAAGGCGGAAAAGGCGCCGAACAGCAACGCCTGGACCAGGGCGCCGCGCCGCAGCACGCCATGGGCCAGGAACAGATCAAGCAACGAGCGCAACAGGCGCGGATAGGACAGCCGGATGCCGGCCGGCACCACCGGCAGCCGCCACGCCAGCAGCACGATCATGCCCAGCGTCAGCAGGGTGGCGAAGGCGAAGCTGGCGCGCCAGCCGGCCAGCCCGGCGATGAAGCCCGACACCGTGCGGGCCAGCAGGATGCCCAGCAACAATCCCATCATCACGGTGCCGACCGCACGGCCGCGCCGTGCCTCGGGCGCCAGTTGCGCCGCCAGCGGCACCACCTGCTGCGTTACCGTCGCCAACAGGCCGACCAGCAGGCTGGCCGAAGCCATCACCGCCAGCGACGGCGCCGCCGTGGTCGCCACCAGGGCGCAGGCCAACGCCCCGGCGGTCAGCAGGATCAACCGCTTGCGTTCGAAGCGGTCGCCCAGCGGCGACAACAGCAGCAGGCCCAGGGCATAGCCGACCTGGGTCAGCACCGGCACGACGGCGACGGCGGCACCATCGACGCCGAACTCACGCGCCAGCAGGCCGAGCATGGGCTGGTTGTAATAGATGTTGGCGACCATGATGCCGGCCGCCGCCGACAGCAACAGCAGCAACGACGGCGGCAACGGGTCGGCGTCGGGATGACGGTTATGCATTCAGGCCCTTCATGCCCTCGCCCGGATAGCGCTCGCCCGCCGCCGCACCCGGCGGCAGGGCGGCATCCAGCCGGGCCAATTCTTCGACCGACAGGGATACCTTGGCGGCCCCCACGTTGTCTTCCAGATACTTGATCCGCTTGGTCCCCGGAATGGGCAGAATCTCCGGCCCCTGCGCCAGCAGCCAGGCCAGCGCCACCTGCCCCGGCGTGCAGCCCTTGGCCGCCGCCAGTTCCCGAACCTTGTCGGCCAGATGCAGGTTGGCATCCAGGTTGCCGCCCTGGAAGCGGGGCGACATGCGGCGGAAATCGGTGGCGTCCAGGTCCTCCGCCTTGGTGATGGCGCCGGTCAGCATGCCGCGCCCCAGCGGCGAATAGGCGACGAAGCTGATGCCCAGGTCGCGGCAGGTGGGCAGCACCTCGGCCTCGGGATCGCGGGTGAACAGCGAATATTCGCTTTGGACCGCCGCGATGGGATGGACGGCATGGGCGCGGCGCAGGGTGGCGGCCGATACCTCGGATAGCCCCAACGCCCGCACCTTGCCCTGCTTCACCAGATCGGCCATGGCGCCCACCGTGTCCTCGATGGGAATGTCCGGGTTGCGGCGGTGGGCGTAGTAAAGGTCGATGGTGTCGATACCCAGCCGCTGCAACGAGGCGTCGCAGGCGCGGCGGACATAGTCCGGGCTGGTGTCGATGACGCGGGAATACTGCCCCGGCTCGCGCACGATGCCGAACTTGGTGGCGATCACCACGCGGTCGCGCTTGCCGGCAAGGAAGCGGGACAGCAGGCGTTCGTTGTGGCCGCTGCCATACATGTCGGCGGTGTCGTAATGGGTGACGCCCAGCTCGAAGGCGCGTTCCAGCGTCGCCAGCGACTGCGCCTCGTCGGTCGGGCCATAGAACTCGCTCATGCCCATGCAGCCCAGCCCGAGAGCCGAAACCGCCAGTCCGCTGCCACCAATCTTGCGCTGTTCCATGTTTCCATCTCCCGCGCCGCGCCCGGGCGCATTAAGCTGAAGGGAAGAACGATGTAAACTACACTGTGCAGTGTACTTCACGGAGACGGCGCATGTCAAACCCCTGCTGCCCGACGCGCGGCGAAGCCAAACGCCAGGCGGTGATCGACGCGGCCGAACGGATCTTCCTGGACCTGGGCTATGCCAGCGCCTCGATGGACGGCATCGCCGCCGAGGCCCAGGTGTCCAAGCGCACCGTCTACAATCACTTCGCCAGCAAGCAGGAGTTGTTCCAGGCGGTCATCGCCCGCCTTTACGCCGGATTGCAGGAGACCCAGCGGCGCGGATTGCCGCCGGACCGCCCGCCGGCCGAGGTGCTGGCCGAATTCGGCCGGGAATTGCTGGACCATCTGCGTCGCCCCCAGGTCCAGGGCATGTTCCGCCTGATCGTGTCGGAACGCCCGCGCTTCCCCGAACTGGGCCTGGCGCTGAGCATGGGCGGCAAGGGCACCGCCTTCGCCGTGCTGGAAGACTACTTCACCACCCAGACCAAGCGGGGGGCACTGAAGGTGGACGACCCATGGGAGGCAGCCGCGCTCTTCCTAGGTGTCCTCAAGGAAAGCGCCTATTGGCCGGCGCTGCTGGGCCTGCCGGTAGCCGAGGACGACCGCGCCGTCGCGGCGGCGGTGCGGGCGGTGATGATGCGCTACGGCGCCTAGAAAACAGCGCGGGGGATCATTCCCCCGCCGCGCGCTGGGCCAAGCGGAATGGATGGGCGGAATAGACGCCCAGGATGCGCACTTCGTGGCTGAAGAATTCCAGTTCCTCGAGCGCCAGGCGCAGGCCGCGTTCGGCCGGATGGCCCTCGACGTCGGCATAGAACTGGGCGGCCACGAACTCGCCGCCGACCAGATAGCTTTCCAGCTTGGTGATGTTGATGCCGTTGGTGGCGAAGCCGCCCATGGCCTTGAACAGCGCCGCCGGCACGTTGCGCACGCGGAACACCAGCGTGGTGACGCAGGGCTGGTTGGGGTTGGGTTCGATGGCGTCGCGCGCCAGCACCACGAAGCGGGTGGTGTTGTGTTCGGCGTCCTCGATATTGGCCTTCAGGCTGTCCAGCCCATAAATTTCGGCCGCCAGTTCCGAGGCGATGGCCGCCTTGGTGACGTCGCCGGTCTTGGCCAGATCGGCGGCGGCCCCGGCGGTATCGGCGCCGACGATGACCTTGAGGCCCAACTGACGGATCAGGTTGCGGCACTGCCCCAGCGCGTGCACATGGCTTTCCACCTTGGTGATGGTTTCCAGGGACGCACCCTTGGGGGCCAGCAGGTGGTGGTTGATGCGCTCGAAATGCTCGGAAATGATGTGCAGGCCGGAATAGGGCAGCAGGTGATGAACGTCCGCCACCCGGCCCGCCACCGAATTGTCGATGGGGATCATGGCGTAACGGGCGCGACCCTCGCGCACGGCGGCAAAGGCATCCTCGAACGTCGCGCTGGGCAGCGGCTGCATGGCCGGAAAGGCGTTGCGGCATGCCAGATGCGAATAAGCACCGGGCAACCCCTGGAAAGCGATGGAGTTCGCGGGATCGTTCTGCTGCGTGGTCATGGAAGCCTAGTGTGTTGGTTAGTGGCCTGCTTATCCCCAAAATTCGCGATGCGAATTGTGGGGGCAGGACGCTAGAGGCCGGCGCTGATCAACTGGCGCGCGCGGTCAAGATCGGCGGAAGTATCGACACCCAGCGGAACAGTGTCAACCAAGGCGGCATCGATGCGCATGCCGTTTTCCAGGGCGCGCAACTGCTCCAGCTTCTCGCGCCGCTCCAGCACACCCTGTGGCAGGCTGACGAAACGCTGCAGCGCCTCGCGCCGATAGGCGTACAGGCCGATGTGGTGGTAATGCGGTCCGGCGCCCCAGGGCGCGGTGGCGCGGGTGAAATACAGCGCGCGGCCGACGCGGGTATCGCCGTCGAAGCCGACCACCGCCTTGACCACGTTGGGATTGGTGCGCTCTTCCTCGATTTTGATCTCGGCCACCAGGGTGGACAGGTCGACACCGGGATTTTCCAGCGGCTGGAACACCGCTCGCACGATCTCGGGGTCCAGCGTCGGCAGGTCGCCCTGGACGTTGACCACGGCACCGAAGGCATGGTCGGGATCGACCTTTTCCAGCGCTTCCCACACCCGATCCGAACCGGACGGATGGTTGGGGTCGGTCAGCACCGCCGTGCCGCCATGGGCCGCCACCGCGTCGGCGATCTGCTGCTCGGCACAGGCGACGATCACCGGCCCGATGCCGGCCTGCACCGCACGCCGCCACACATGCACGATCATCGGCTCGCCATGGATATCGGCCAGCGGCTTGTTGGGCAACCGGGTGGCCTGCAGACGGGCGGGAATGACGACGATGGGATTGAGGCGCGGCGGATGCGGCGACATGGTGTTTCCCCAGAAAGGCGCGAACAGGGGCTGAACCTTATATCGGGGCGCCGTGCATGGAAATCACCTTTCGCAGCGACACTGTGCATGCAACCATCAGGGGATCGGACAGATCCAGCAGCAACGCAGATGAACGCGGATGGGCGCGGATGGGCACAGATGAACAACAGCCAAAACTGGATGACTTGACCGCTACCATCATCGGCGCGGCCTTCGCTGTCTCCAATACGCTGGGGCACGGCTTCTTGGAGATCATCTACAAGAACGCTCTGGCCGAGGAATTACAGGCCCAAGGGCTGGCCGTCGCGAAGGAGCGACCGTATCCGGTTTTCTACCGCGACAAACAAATGGGGCACTATGTGGCCGATATCGTGGTCGAGGACCGGGTGATCGTAGAGTTGAAGGCGGTCGACGATCTGGTGCCGGCCCACAGGGCGCAATTGCTGAATTACCTTAAGGCCAGCAATGTTCCCATCGGCCTTTTGTTCAATTTCGGCAAACCGAAAATTCAGATCAAGCGGATCATTCTCTAAACTATCCGTGCCCATCTGCGGGTATCTGCGTCCATCTGCGTTGCGGCTGGAAGCATCCTCAAACTCCGCCACCAAGCCTATATCCCACCACACCCCTTTCGCCTCTGGTCAAGCCGAGCGGTTCGGGCCAAACTCTGGCCGCGCAAGAACACCGTGGGGTTGCCATGACCGCCTGCCCAATCGAATTCGTCGCCCTGGCCGAGCGCCTGGCCGAGGCCGCGCGGCCGGTCGTCCGCAAGTATTTCCGCACGCCGGTGGCGGTGGACGACAAGCCCGACGATTCGCCGGTCACCATCGCCGACCGCGAAGCCGAGGCGGCCATGCGCGTCCTGATCGCCGAAACCTTTCCCGAGCACGGCATCCTGGGCGAGGAACACGGCAGCCACAACACCGGCGCCGAATGGGTGTGGGTGCTGGACCCCATTGACGGCACCAAGGCGTTCATTACCGGAAAGCCCAGCTTCGGCACGCTGATCGCGCTGGCCCATCGCGGCACTCCGGTGCTGGGCGTGATCGACCAGGCCATCCTGAACGAGCGCTGGCTGGGCGGTGTCGGCCACCCCACCACGCTGAACGGCGCCCCGGCGCGGGTGCGGTCCTGCGACGCCCTGGCCAAGGCCTATGCCTACACCACCGGCCCGGAATTCTTCGACGCCGCCACCCTGCCGGCGTGGAACCGCATCGCCGCCAAGGTGAAGCAGCCGCGTTACGGCTGCGACTGTTACGCCTATGCCCTGCTGACCTCGGGCTTCGTCGATCTGGTGGTCGAGGCCGGGCTGAAGCCCTATGATTACGCCGCCCTGGTGCCGGTGATCGAGAATGCCGGCGGCATCGTCACCGACTGGACCGGCGGCAAGCTGACCATCCATTCCGATGGCCGCGTCTGCGCCGCCGGCGACGCCCGCCTGCACGCCCAGGCATTGGAGGTACTGGCCGGCTGAGCCTTGTGCCGCCCTACCCGGGGGCGCCAAACTCGGCCCGCTCCACACCAGCATAGGACGTCCATGCGTCTCGCCGTCGCTTTCGCCGCCTGCCTTGTATTTTCCATGCCGGCTTTGGCCCAGCCGCATCACGCCATCGCCATGCATGGCGAGCCGAAATACCCCGCCGGCTTCGACCATTTCGACTACGTCAATCCCAACGCCCCCAAGGGCGGCGAGCTGCGGATGGCGGACGAAGGCGCGTTCGACAACCTCAATCCCTATATCGTCAAGGGCCAGGCGGCCGAAGGCGCCACCCTGCCGTTCGAGACGCTGCTGTCCCAATCGGCGGACGAACCGTTTTCCGCCTACGGCCTGATCGCGGAAAGCATCGACACGCCGCCCGACCGCTCGTGGGCGACCTATGTCATCCGCAAGGAGGCGCGCTGGCACGACGGCAAGCCCATCACGCCGGAAGACGTCATCTTCAGCCTGGACATCCTGCGCACCAAGGGCGCGCCCAACTATCGCTTCTATTATGCCGGGGTGGACAAGGTCGAGAAGGTGGGGCCGCGCGCCGTCAAATTCACCTTCAAGCCGGGCGACAACCGCGAGCTGCCGCTGATCGTCGGCGAGATGCCGATCCTGCCCAAGCATTACTGGCAGAGCCGGACGTTCGAGAACACCACGCTGGAACCGCCGTTGGGCAGCGGCCCCTATAAGATCGGCGCCTTCGAGGCCGGGCGCTACATCACCTACGAGCGGGTCAAGGATTACTGGGCCAAGGACCTGCCGGTGCACAAGGGCCTCTTTAACTTCGACCGCATCCGCTACGACGTCTATCGCGACGCCACCGTGGCGCTGGAGGCGTTGAAGGCGGGCGAGTTCGATTTCCGCGACGAGAACGAGGCCAAGAAATGGGCCACCGCCTATGACGACTGGGCGGCGCTGAAGGACGGCCGCGCCAAGAAGGTGCTGCTGAACAACCGCCTGCCCACCGGCATGCAGGCCTATGCCTACAACCTGCGCCGGCCGTTATGGGCCGATCCGCGCGTGCGTCAGGCGCTGGCCTATGCCTTCGATTTCGAATGGACCAACGCCAACCTGTTCTATGGCCAGTACAAGCGGACCGAAAGCTACTTCGCCAATTCCGAACTGGCCGCCACCGGCCTGCCCGGCAACGACGAACTGCCGCTGTTGGAGCCGTTACGCGCCCAGGTGCCGCCCGAGGTTTTCACCACCGCCTATCACGCCCCCAAGACCGATCCCGAGGCCGGCATCCGCCCCAATCTGCGCATCGCCATGAAGCTGTTGGAGGAAGCCGGCTGGCAGGTGGTGGACGGCAAGCTGGTCAAGGACGGCCAGCCGTTCCGCTTCGAGATCCTGCTGTACAGCGCAGCCTTCGAGCGCGTCAGCCTGCCGTTCACCCGCAACCTCGCCCGCCTGGGCATCGACGCCCGCGTGCGCACGGTCGACACCACCCAATACATCAACCGGGTGCGCAGCTTCGATTTCGACATGATCGTCTCAAGCTGGGGCGAATCGCTGTCGCCGGGCAACGAACAGGCCATGTACTGGACCAGCGCCGCCGCCGACCAGCCCGGCAGCCGCAACATCGTCGGCATCAAGAACCCGGCCATCGACCATCTGGTGGACGAGGTCATCAGCGCCCCCGACCGCGAGCAACTGGTGGCGCGCACCCGCGCGCTCGACCGCGTGCTGCTGTGGAACCACTACGTCATCCCGCAATGGCACATGGGCGCCAGCCGGCTGGCCTATTGGGACAAGTTCGGCATGCCGGCGACCATCCCGGTGCGCGGCTATCAATTGTTTTCGTGGTGGAGCAAATCCGCCGAAGCGCGGGGGAAATAGGGCCATGTTCGCCTATGCCATCCGCCGTCTGGCGCTGATCCCGCTGACCCTGTTCGGCATCATGCTGATCAACTTCGTCATCGTCCAACTGGCGCCCGGCGGCCCGGTCGAACAGATGATCGCCCGCATCGAGGGCAGCGCCGGCGCCGAAACCCAGCGCCTGTCCGGCAGCGGCGGCGGCGACATCCAGCAGGCCGCCCGCGCGCAACGGGCGCAGGCCGGCGACAACGGGGCCTATCGCGGCGCCCAGGGGTTGGACCCCGCCTTCATCGCCGAGATCAACAAGCAATTCGGCTTCGACAAGCCGGCACATGAACGCTTCCTCCAGATGCTGGGCAATTACGTCCGCTTCGATTTCGGCAAGAGCTTCTATCGCGACACCAACGTCACCGAGCTGATCCTGCAGAAGATGCCGGTGTCCATCTCGCTGGGCCTGTGGACCACGCTGATCATGTACGTGGTGTCGATCCCGCTGGGCATCGCCAAGGCGCGGCGCGACGGCTCTACCTTCGACCTTGCCACCTCGTGGACCATCATCATCGGCTATGCGGTGCCCAGCTTCCTGTTCGCCATCCTGCTGATCGTGGTGTTCGCCGGCGGGCGCTACCTCGCCTGGTTCCCGCTACGCGGCCTGACCAGCACCGGCTGGGACCAGATGAACTGGGCCGGGCGCATCGCCGATTACTTCTGGCACCTGGCGCTGCCGGTCACCGCCTTGGTCATCAGCAGCTTCGCCGGCCTGACCATGCTGACCAAGAACTCGTTCATGGAAGAGATCAACAAGCAGTACGTGGTGACCGCGCGGGCCAAGGGCCTGACGGAAAACCGGGTGCTGTACGGCCACGTCTTCCGCAACGCCATGCTGCTGGTGGTGGCCGGCTTCCCCAGCGCCCTGGTCGGCATCCTGTTCACCGGCTCGGTTCTGATCGAGATCATCTTCTCGCTCGACGGCATCGGCCTGCTCGGCTACGAGGCGGTGGTCAATCGCGACTATCCGGTAATGTTCGGCACGCTGTACATGTTCAGCCTGTTGGGGCTGGTGCTGAACCTGGTCAGCGACCTGACCTATCACTTCGTCGATCCCCGCATCGACTTCGGCAAGCGGGAGGCGTGAAGCCGATGCGACACCGCCTGTCCCCCCTGACCCGCCGCCGCCTCGATGCGTTCAAGCGCAATCGCCGCGGCTTCTGGGCGCTATGGTTGTTCCTGGCGCTGTTCGTGCTGACCCTGTTCGCCGAGTTGGTCGCCAACGACCGTCCCATCGTCGTCAGCTACCAGGGCCAACTGTATTTCCCGGTGGTGCGCGATTACCCCGAGGTCATCTTCGGCGGCGACTTCCTGACCTATGCCGATTACCGCGATCCCTATATCGCCCAGAAGATTGCCGCAAACGGCTGGGCGTTGTGGCCGCCGGTCCATCACGATTACCGCTCCATCAGTTCCGACGTCAGCCGCCCCCACCCGGCGCCGCCCTCGGCCGAGAACTGGTTCGGCACCGACGACCAGGGCCGCGACGTGCTGGCGCGGCTGATCTATGGCCTGCGGCTGTCCATCCTGTTCGGTCTGGCGCTGACCCTGGTCAGCACGGCGATCGGCGTCGCCGCCGGCGCGGTGCAGGGCTATTTCGGCGGCAAGATCGACCTCGTCGGCCAGCGTTTCCTGGAAATCTGGGGCGGCTTGCCGCATCTGCTGATCCTGATCATCGTCGCCAGCATGATCGCCCCCGGCTTCTGGACGTTGCTGGCGGTGCTGTCGCTGTTTTCGTGGACGACGCTGGTCGGCGTGGTGCGGGCGGAATTCCTGCGCGCCCGCAATTTCGACTATGTCCGCGCCGCCCGCGCGCTGGGCATGAGCGACGCCCGCATCATGACCCGCCATGTGCTGCCCAACGCCATGGTGGCGACGCTGACCTTCATGCCGTTCATCCTGTCGTCTTCCATCGTCTCGCTGACCGCGCTCGACTTCCTTGGCCTTGGCCTGCCGCCGGGGTCGCCCTCGCTGGGCGATTTGCTGGCCCAAGGCAAGGCCAACCTGCAGGCGCCATGGCTGGGCCTGACCGGCTTCGTCGTGGTGGCGGTGCTGTTGTCGCTGCTGGTCTTCGTCGGCGAGGCGGTGCGCGATGCCTTCGATCCCAGAAAGACCAGCCTATGACGAGTGAACCCATCCTTCAGGTGCGCGATCTCGCGGTGTCGTTCGGCACCGGCGACGGCGAGGTCAAGGCGGTCAGGGGCGTCTCGTTCACCCTGGCGCGCGGCGAGACCCTGGCGCTGGTCGGCGAATCGGGGTCGGGCAAGTCGGTGACGGCGCTGTCGATCCTGCAACTGCTGCCCTATCCACGCGCCTGGCACCCCAAGGGCAGCATCCTGCTGACCGGCCAGGAACTGGTGCGGGCGCCCGAGCGCATCTTGCGCGGCGTGCGCGGCAACCGCGTCGCCATGGTGTTCCAGGAACCGATGACCTCGCTCAACCCGCTGCATTCCATCGAGAAGCAGGTCGGCGAGGTGCTGGAGATTCACAAGGGCCTGCGCGGCGGCGCCATCCGCGCCCGCGTGCTGGAACTGCTGCATCTGGTCGGCATCCCCGAGCCGGAAAAGCGCCTGAACGCCCTGCCGCACGAGCTGTCGGGCGGCCAGCGCCAGCGCGTCATGATCGCCATGGCCCTGGCCAACGAACCCGACATCCTGATCGCCGACGAGCCGACCACCGCGCTGGACGTCACCATCCAGGCGCAGATCCTGAAGCTGCTGAAGGATTTGCAGGCGCGGCTAGGCATGGCGCTGCTGTTCATCACCCACGACCTGGGCATCGTCCGCAAGATGGCCGACCGCGTCTGCGTCATGAAGGACGGCGAGGTGGTCGAGGCCGGCGCCGTCGCCGACATTTTCGCGGCACCGCAGCACGCCTATACCCAGCGCCTGCTGGCGGCCGAACCCAAGGGCAAGCCCAATGCCGCCCCGGCCGAGGCGCCGGTGGTGATGGAAGCGCGCGACGTCCGCGTCTGGTTCCCGATCAAGACCGGCCTGCTGCGCCGCACCACCGCCCACATCAAGGCGGTGGACGGCATCTCGCTGACCATCCGCCGGGGCCACACCGTCGGCATCGTCGGCGAATCCGGCTCGGGCAAAACCACGCTGGGGTTGGCGCTGCTGCGGCTGATCGGCAGCCAGGGCGGCATCCTGTTCCAGGGCGACGACATCGCCGGCCTGTCCTCGGGGGCGCTGCGGCCGCGCCGCCGCCAGATGCAGATGGTGTTCCAGGACCCGTTCGGCTCGTTGTCGCCGCGCCTGTCGGTCGGCCAGATCATCGGCGAGGGGCTGGAGGTGCACAAGATCGGCGCCGACGCCGCCGAGCGCCGCTCCCTGATCTCGCAAGCCCTGGTCGAGGTCGGCCTCGACCCCGCCACCCAGGACCGCTATCCCCACGAATTTTCCGGCGGCCAGCGCCAGCGCATCGCCATCGCCCGTGCTTTGGTGCTGAAGCCGCATTTCATCGTGCTGGACGAACCCACCAGCGCGCTGGACGTCTCGGTGCAGGCGCAGATCGTCGACCTGCTACGCGACATCCAGGCCCGCCACGGCATCGCCTATCTGTTCATCAGCCACGATCTGCGGGTGGTGCGCGCCCTGGCCGACGATCTGATCGTCATGAAGGACGGCAAGGTGATGGAAATGGGTAGCGCCGCCCAGGTCTTCCGCGCGCCGCAAACCCCCTACACCAAGGCGTTGATGGCGGCGGCATTCAATCTGGAGGCGGTGGCGGGTTAACACCACGTTGCCGTGACGAACGCTTCCATGTGGAACGCGGCCTGTTCCGGCACGTAGGCATAGTCCTGGCCCAGCGGGCAGGCATGGCGCGACAGGCAGCCGATGCGGCGGCAATCGCCACCGGCGTCAAGGTGCGCCTTGCAGCGAGGCACGTCATAGGGCGCCGCCGCCGCCACCGGGCAGGCGGTGATACAGGGCTTGTCGGCACAACTCTCGCACGGATGGGCGGCATCGGCGCGCACCGGCCTGTCGATGGGATCGGCGAAGCGCAGCGCACCACGATAGGAATGCCACAGCCCGTATTCGGGATGCACCAGCACCCCCATGGGCGAGGAAAACACCGGCTCGGCCGCCATGGCCCAGCGCTGGAACGGCAGGAAGGGCGGACCGTCCTGCGGCAACAGCGGCTCGGCGCCGAAGCGCTCGGCCAACGCCGTCACCACCCGCCGCGACCACTTGTCCAACGGATCGGCCTCATCCCGCCGTGCCGCCTGGAAATACGGCCAGAAGGCAGAGCCGGCGGTGCCGAGCAGCACGATATTGTCGGTTCCCCCACGGACGAGCAGCCCATGTTCGGCGGCAGCGGCGGAGAGGCGGTCAGACACCCCTCGCCCGCCCTGCGGGAGAGGGAGGGACCCAGCCGAAGGCTGGGAGGGTGAGGGAGCCGGAGACTCGGGAGTCCTTGGCTCCCTCACCCGCCCCTTCGGGGCACCCTCTCCCGCAGGGCGGGAGAGGGAAATCAGGATCGCCTCACACACGGCGTCGAGGTGTTTCAATATGCTTTCATTGCTGAACCGCAACACCCGCCAGCCCATGGCCGCCAGCACGCCGTCGCGGACATGGTCGTCCACGTGCTGACCACCATCGGCTTCGACGGCCAGCTTGGCTTCCAGACAGGCGAAGTCGAGAACGTAGCGGTCAACGGGATATTGGCGGCGAAACTTGGCACCACCCAGCGCGCGGTTGCGCAAGCGCGACCACAGGCGCCGTTCCGCCTCGGTCTGGGTGCGGCGTAGCTGGCGTGCCTTGCTGGAGAACATGAGTCTGCGGCCCCCTCACCCTCCCGCTTCGCGGGTCCCTCCCTCGCCCGCCTGCGGGAGAGGGTGCCCCGATGGGGCGGGTGAGGGAGCCGCGAACTCGGTCGTCAGTCCGCCTTGATCAGCGTGCCGACGCCGTGCGGCGTGAACAGTTCCAGCAGCAAAGCGTGGGGCACGCGGCCGTCCAGGATGACGGC
>JBLNBE010000030.1:0-21818 GCA_050259735.1 Bacteroidota bacterium | reverse complement strand
TCGCCCTTCTTATTTGGTCGTCACCCCCGCGAAAGCGGGGGTCCATGTTGGGGCGAATGCTGGCGGTTCGGTCTAGATATGGTGCTGCGGCCCCATGGATTCCCGCTTTCGCGGGAATGACTATGAAAGTGGCGGGTTTGTCATCGGTCTGAGGGGCTGGGCCATGCCGGCCCCTCTTGAGGACGTCATGATTCCCTATACGCTGCGAAAAATGCGCCTGATTCCGTAATCGGCCGCCCCCGGTTCGATCGTCGCCATTGCACCAGAACCAAAACAGCTTTAAACCTCTCCGGAAATTTTTTGCCTCGGCGGATCAGCGCGGGGTAGCACGAGAAGGAAGAGTTCGATGCGCGTCTATTACGATCGGGATGCCGACGTCAATCTGATCAAGGGCAAGAAGGTCGCCATCATCGGCTACGGCAGCCAGGGCCACGCCCATGTGCTGAACCTGCGCGATTCCGGCGCCAAGGATGTGGCCGTCGGCCTGCGTCCCGGTTCCGCCTCGGTCAAGAAGGCCGAGGGCGAAGGCCTGAAGGTGATGAGTCCGGCCGACGCCGCCAAGTGGGCGGACGTGGTGATGATGCTCACCCCCGACGAGCTGCAGGCCGAGATCTACTATCGCGATCTCGCCGCCAACCTGAAGCAGGGCGCCGCCCTGGTTTTCGCCCATGGCCTGAACATCCATTTCGGCCTGATCGAAGCCCGCGCCGACCTGGACGTGTTCATGGTCGCCCCCAAGGGTCCCGGCCACACCGTCCGCGGTGAATACCTCAAGGGCGGCGGCGTTCCCTGTCTGGTCGCCGTGGCGCAGAACGCCACCGGCAACGCCCTGGAAATCGCCCTGTCCTACGCTTCCGCCATCGGCGGCGGTCGTTCGGGCATCATCGAGACCACCTTCCGCGAGGAATGCGAAACCGACCTGTTCGGCGAGCAGGTGGTTCTGTGCGGCGGCCTGACCAAGCTGATCCAGTACGGCTTCGAGACCCTGGTCGAGGCGGGCTATGCCCCCGAGATGGCCTATTTCGAGTGCCTGCACGAAGTGAAGCTGATCGTCGACCTGATCTATGAAGGCGGCATCGCCAACATGCGCTACTCGATCTCGAACACCGCCGAGTACGGCGACTACGTGACCGGCCCGCGCATCATCACCCAGGAAACCAAGGCCGAGATGAAGCGCGTGCTGGAAGACATCCAGTCCGGCCGCTTCGTCCGCGACTGGATGCTGGAATGCAAGGCCGGCCAGCCGTCCTTCAAGGCGACCCGCCGCATCCAGTCCGAGCATGCCATCGAGCAGGTCGGCGAGCGCCTGCGCGGCATGATGCCCTGGATCGGCAAGAACAAGCTGGTGGACAAGGCCAAGAACTAAGGCCGTCCGGCAGTTTCACGACGAAAGCCCCGCAGGGAAACCTGCGGGGCTTTTTCGTTGCCCGCCGCGCAACCATCTATGGTGCGAGACCATTCCTGGGGGCGGCCATGGGACGAGGCAGGCTGGAAGCGTTCAGTGACGGCGTCGTCGCCATCCTGATCACCATTCTGGTGCTGGAGCTGAAGGTGCCGCACGGCGCTGAGCCGGCGGCGCTGGTGCCGTTGCTGCCGGTGTTCCTGTGCTATGTCCTCAGCTTCGTCTACCTGGCGATCTACTGGAACAACCATCACCACATGCTGCACGCCACCGAGCGGGTGTCCGGTGCGATCCTGTGGGCCAACCTGCACCTGCTGTTCTGGCTGTCGCTGATCCCGTTCGCCACCGGCTGGATGGGCGAGAACCGCTTTGCCGCGGCGCCGACCGCGTTGTACGGCGTCGTGCTGCTGATGGCGGCACTGGCCTATTGGCTGCTGGAACGCAGCATCATCGCCGACCAGGGCAAGCAATCCCTGCTGGCGGCGGCGGTGGGCCGCGACATCAAGGGCAAGCTGTCGCCGGTCCTGTATGCGGCGGCGATCCCGGCCGCCTTCGCCGATCCGCGCCTGTCGCAAGCCCTGTACGTGCTGGTCGCCCTGATGTGGCTGGTGCCCGACCGCCGCATCGCCCGGGCGCTGCAATCCCGGCGGCGACCCTAAACCACGTACACCCCCTTTTTCGCACAGGCGTGGCTCTCCCGTTTGGGGTAGAAAGGCTTCGGACAGCGGTCTTTCCGCATACGATCTAGTTGACAAGGATGTACAACTCGGACTTCCTATTGCGGCTTTGGGACTGCTGTTGAAAACGATGGCCGTTCCAACCACTAAAGCCAGGCGGACAATGATCGTGACGGATCAGAGCGACGCGAGGATCGGGCGCCACGACGCCATGCCCCCGCATCGGCGTTCCGTCCTCGGATGTCGCCTCGCCCCTCGTGTTCCGGTCATGCGACGCAAAGCGGTCCCGGGCGGGAGCCGGGGGGCGGTGATGGCGTACGTGGGCCAGGAAAGACCATAATTTGGGCGCGAAAATGGACAAGAACCGGGTCATCATCTTCGACACCACCTTGCGCGATGGCGAGCAGTCGCCCGGCGCCTCCATGAATCTGGAGGAAAAGGTCAAGATCGCGCTGTCGCTCGAAGAGATGGGCGTCGATGTCATCGAGGCCGGCTTCCCCATCGCCTCGGTCGGCGATTTCGAGGCGGTGCAGGCGGTGGCCAAGGTGGTCAAGAACGCCACCATCGCCGGTCTGGCCCGCGCCACCAAGGGCGACATCGAACGTTGCGCCGAAGCGGTCAAGCTGGCGCCGCGCCACCGCATCCACACCTTCCTGTCCACCAGCCCGCTGCACATGAAATACAAGCTGCAGATGGAGCCGGAAAAGGTGCTGGAGAAGGTCCGCGACTCGGTGGCCTATGCCCGCACCCTGGTCGAGGACGTGGAATGGTCGGCCGAGGACGGGTCGCGTACCGAGCATGATTTCCTCTGCCGTTGCGTCGAGGCCGCCATCGATGCCGGCGCCCGCACCATCAACGTGCCCGACACCGTCGGCTATGCGGTGCCCGAGGAATACGCGGCGCTGATCGCCATGCTGATGAACCGGGTGCCCAACATCGACAAGGCCATCCTGTCGGTGCACTGCCACAATGATTTGGGTCTGGCCGTGGCCAACTCGCTGGCTGCCGTCGGCGCCGGCGCCCGCCAGATCGAATGCACCGTCAACGGCCTGGGCGAGCGCGCCGGCAACGCGGCGATGGAAGAGATCGTGATGGCGATCCGCACCCGCCCCGATCTGCTGCCTTACCAGACCGGCATCAAGACCGAGCACATCACCCGCACCTCGCGCCTGGTGTCGGCCGTCACCGGCTTCGTGGTCCAACCCAACAAGGCGATCGTCGGCAAGAACGCCTTCGCCCATGAATCCGGCATCCATCAGGACGGCGTGCTGAAATGCGCCCAGACCTACGAGATCATGACGCCGGAATCGGTCGGACTGAACCAGTCCAGCCTGGTCATGGGCAAGCATTCCGGCCGCGCCGCCTTTAAGGACAAGCTCAAGCAATTGGGCTATGAGCTGGGCGACAACGCCGTCGAGGACGCCTTCGTCCGCTTCAAGGCGCTGGCCGACCGCAAAAAGGACATATTCGACGAAGATATCGTGGCCCTCGTCGACGAGGCGGTCTATCGCGAGAACGACCGCGTCCGCTTCCGCTCGCTGGAGGTTCTGTGCGGCACCAAGCACAACCCGCCCAAGGCCGAGCTGGAACTGGACGTCGACGGCGAGACGAAGATCATCAAGGCGACCGGCGACGGCCCGGTCGACGCCATTTTCAACGCCATCAAGGCGTTGGTCCCGCACGAGACGCGGCTGCAGCTTTATCAGGTGCACGCGGTGACGCAAGGGACCGACGCCCAGGCGGAAGTGACGGTGCGGCTGGAAGAAGACGGCAAGACCGTCAACGGCCAGGGCGCCGACACCGATACCATGGTGGCGTCGGCACGGGCCTATGTGAACGCCTTGAACAAACTTTTGGTGAAGCGGCAAAAAACCGCTCCGGCGGCGCTCTCGGCCTGATATAAGTCCGATCGTCGGGAACCTCTGGGACTGGCTGGACGCGCCCCTGCGACCGGCTTACGGCAACGCTGGATTTCGAGTGAGGGATTATGTTTTCGAAGCTGACGGGTTGGATGTCCGCGGACATGGCGATCGATCTCGGGACCGCCAACACGCTGGTCTATGTTAAGGGCCGCGGCATCGTCCTGAATGAGCCGTCAGTGGTGGCGATCGCCGAGGAAAAGGGCAAGAAGAAGGTCCTGGCCGTCGGCGACGAAGCCAAGATGATGCTGGGCCGCACGCCCGGCTACATCCAGGCCATCCGCCCGCTGCGCGACGGTGTCATCGCCGACTTCGAAGTCGCCGAAGAGATGATCAAGCACTTCATCCGCAAAGTGCACAACCGCCGCTCGTTCGCCAGCCCGCTGGTGATCGTCTGCGTGCCGTCGGGATCCACCGCCGTGGAACGCCGCGCCATTCAGGAATCGGCGGAAAGCGCCGGCGCCCGCCGCGTCTTCCTGATCGAGGAACCCATGGCCGCCGCCATCGGCGCCGGCCTGCCGGTGACCGAGCCGACCGGCTCGATGGTGGTCGATATCGGCGGTGGCACCACCGAAGTGGCCGTGCTCAGCTTGGGCGGTATCGTCTATTCTCGCTCGGTGCGCGTCGGCGGCGACAAGATGGACGAAGCCATCATCGCCTATATCCGCCGCAACCATAACCTGCTGATCGGCGAAGGTTCGGCCGAGCGCATCAAGAAGGAAATCGGTTCGGCCTGCCCGCCCGAGGACGGCGAAGGCCGAACCATGGAGATCAAGGGCCGCGACCTGATGAACGGCGTGCCGAAGGAACTGATCGTTTCCGAGCGCCAGATCGCCGAAAGCCTGGCCGAACCGGTGGGCGCCATCATCGAGGCGGTCAAGGTCGCCCTGGAGCACACCGCCCCCGAACTGGCCGCCGACATCGTCGACAAGGGCATCGTGCTGACCGGCGGCGGCGCCCTGCTGTCCAACCTGGATTACGTGCTGCGCCACGCCACCGGCCTGCCGGTGTCCATCGCCGACGATCCGCTGTCCTGCGTGGCGCTGGGCACCGGCCGTGCGCTCGAGGAAATGCCGAAGCTGAAGAACGTGCTGACCAGCATGTACTAGTTTTCGCTTCCCCGGATGGTGTAGGTTTGCTTGCGGCGCGGCCGCCGGTTTCCCGGCGGCCGTTGCCCTAAGGAACGGAGGAAACCCTCGTGAAGCAGTCCGGTGCGGTCGGACGTCTTGCCACGTTGAGGCTGCTGGCTCAGCGGTTCGCCTTTGTCTCCCTGATCATCGCCGCCGTGGCGCTGATGATCGTCGGCAAGGCGGACATCCTGCTGATCGAGCGGACCCGTGGCATGGTCGCCGATGCCCTGTCTCCCCTTCTCGACGCCATGAGCCGCCCGGCCGCCACCATCGCCGAGGTGGTGGAAAGCGTGCGCGAGCTTGCCAATCTGCGGGCCGAGAACGCCCGCCTGAAGGGCGAGAATCAGCGGCTTCAGCATTGGCAGACGGTAGCGCGCCGGCTCGAATCCGAGAACGTGGTGCTGCACGAGCAGTTGAACGTCATTCCCGACCCCGATCCCGGTTTCGTCACCGCCCGCATCATCGGCGACCTTGGTTCGGCCTATGGCCATTCCATGCTGCTGAACGCTGGCGCCCACGATGGCGTGCGCAAGGGTCAGGCGGTGCTGGCCGGCGAAGCGCTGGTCGGCCATATCGCCGAGGTCGGCGAACGGTCGTCGCGCCTGCTGCTGATCACCGACATCAACGCCAAGATCCCGGTGATGGTGGAATCGTCGCGCACCCGCGCCATCCTGTCGGGCGACAACAAGGACCGGCCCAAGCTGAACTACGTCGCCGGCAACTCGACCATCGGCGTCGGCGAGCGGGTGGTGACGTCGGCCTCGGGCGCCGCCTTCCCGCCGGGCATTCCCATCGGCGTGGTTGCCTCGACCAATGACGGCATCATCCGGGTCGAGCCGTTCACTCACCGCCACGAATTGGAGTTCGTCTCCATCATCGATTATGGCCTGGGCGGCATCCTGCCCTTCGACAAGCCGCCGGTTCCCGAACGCCGCCGCCGCGCGGCGCAGACGCCGGAATGATGATGGTGTGCCCCCCCACCCCGGCCCTCCCCCGCAAGGGGGGAGGGAGTTCCCTGCCCCCCGGAGCGAGCGGAGCGAGGGACTGGGCCGTTGAGGCCCCGCGCGCTTATGCGCGCGTGAGCCAAGCGGGCGGATGCCCGCGCCCGGCGCCTGAGGGTCATAAATGATGAAATCCTCCATCTGGGTGCGCATGGACACCTGGGTGCGGCATCTGGTGCCGATCAGCGTCACCATCTTTCTGCTGCTGCTGACCGCCATCCCCACCCATCTGCCCGGCTTTGCCGCCATCGCCCCGGTTCTGCCGCTGATGGGGGTCTATTATTGGGCCATCTATCGCCCCGATCTGTTGCCGGCGTGGGCGGCGTTCCTGGTCGGGCTGCTGTACGACATCCTGGCCGGCACGCCGCTGGGCGTTAACGCCCTGGTATTGCTTCTGGTTCAGGGTGTGGCGGCGTCGCAGCGCAAGTTCTTCCTGGGCAAGTCGTTCATGGTGGCATGGTGGGCGTTCGGACTGCTGGCGGCCGGATCGGCCGGGCTGTCGTGGCTGCTGGTGGTCATCCTGACCGGTCAGGTGGTCGACGCCCTGCCGGTGATTTTCGAGTATCTGCTGACCATGGGCCTGTTCCCGCTGCTGACCTGGGTCCTGGCCCGCACCCAGATGACGTTCCTGAAGGACGTGTGAGCGCGTGTACCACGACAACGACCGTTCCAAGATCTTCACCCGCCGCGCGCTGATGCTGGCCGGGGGTAAGGCCGCCCTGGTGGGGACGCTGGCAGCGCGCATGTACTATCTGCAGGTGCTTGAGGCCGACAAGTACGCCATGCAGGCCGAGGATAACCGCGTCAGCATCCGTCTGCTGCCGCCGCCGCGCGGCCTGATCCTGGACCGCAACGGCATCGCCATGGCCATCAACCAGCACAATTACCGTGTGCTGCTGGTGGCGGAACAGACGCCGTCGCTGTCCTATACGCTGGATGCGCTGGCGACCATCATCACTCTGACCGAGCATGACCGCGCCCGCGTCGCCAAGGAAGCCAAGCGCCGCCGCTCGTTCGTGCCGATCACCGTGCGCGAGAACCTGTCGTGGGAGGAAGTGGCGCGCATCGAGGTCAACGCCCCCGACCTGCCCGGCGTGCTGATCGACGTCGGCCAAAGCCGCTATTACCCGCTGCAATCCCTGGGCGCCCACATCCTGGGCTATGTCTCGGCGGTGTCCGAGAACGACCTGACCGGCGACCCACTGGAGGAACTGCCGGGCTTCCGCATCGGCAAGGGCGGCGTCGAGAAAATCTACGACATGGCGTTGCGCGGACGCGGCGGCACCTCGTCCATGGAGGTCAACGCCGTCGGCCGCGTCATCCGCGAGCTGGAACGCAACGAGGGCGAGCCGGGCGTCGATCTGGCGCTGACGCTGGACATGCGGCTGCAGGAATACGCCGCCCAGCGCCTGGGCGACGAATCGGCGGCCTGTGTGGTGATGGACATCTTCACCGGCGACGTGCTGGTGATGGCGTCGACGCCGTCCTACGACCCCAATTCGTTCAACCGGGGCCTGACCCCGGACGAATGGAAGGATTTGTCGACCAACCCGCGCTCGCCGCTGCAGAACAAGGCGCTGTCGGGCACCTTCGCCCCCGGCTCCACCTTCAAGCTGATTACCGCCATGGCGGCGCTGGAGGCCGGCGCCGTCACCCCGGACCAGCGGGTGTTCTGCCCCGGCCACATGCAGTTGGGCAACATCAAGTTCCACTGCTGGAAGAAGGGCGGCCACGGCTCGCAGGACATGGTCGGCGGCTTGAAGAATTCCTGCGACGTCTATTTCTATGAAATCGCCCGCCGCGTCGGCTACGAGAAGATCGCCGAGGTGGCGCGCCGCTTCGGCCTGGGCATGCCGACCGGCATGGACCTGCCCAACGAGCGCCCCGGCCTGATCCCCGACCGCGCCTGGAAGCGCAAGACGCTGAGCCAGCCGTGGCACCCGGGCGAGACCCTGATCAACGCCATCGGCCAGGGCTATGTGCTGGCGACGCCGTTGCAATTGGCGACCATGACGGCACGCATCGCCAATGGCGGCTTTGCCGTGGTGCCGCACGTCGCCCGCGACCTCATCACCGACAAGAGCGCCATGCCCCGCCCGGCGCCGCAATGGGCGTCCTGCGGCATGTCGCAAAAGCACATTTCCTGGGTGCGCAAGGGCATGTTCGCCGTATCCAACGAACCGGGCGGCACCGCCTTTCGCGCCCGCATCGAGCAGGAAGGCATGTGGCTGTCGGGCAAGACCGGTTCGGCCCAGGTGCGGCGCATCACCATGCGCGAGCGTGAAAGCGGCGTGAAGAAGAACGACGAATTGCCGTGGAAGGAACGCGACCACGCGCTGTTCGTCGCCTACGCCCCCGAGGACAACCCGCGCTATTCCATCGCGGTGGTGGTCGAGCACGGCGGCGGCGGCTCGGCGGTGGCGGCGCCCATCGCCCGCGACATCATGATCGAGGTGCAGAAGCGCGAGCGCGCCCGCATGGCCGGCATGGACAGGGGGCAAGGCTGATGATCCGTCCCACGCCAAGACTGTCGACCCATTTGAATCGCACCGAGATGGGCTGGCGCGACAAGATCTGGCAGATCAACTGGTCGCTGATCTCGATCCTGACCGCCATCGCCTGCGTCGGCTTCCTGACGCTCTATTCGGCCGCCGGCGGCTCGCTGGAGCCGTGGGCGCTGAAATCCATCATCCGCTTCGGCATGGGCATCAGCGTGATGATCGCCGTCGCCCTGGTCGACCTGCGGTTCTGGATGCGGCACGCCTATCTGCTGTACATGATTTCCGTGGTGCTGCTGGTGGCGGTCGACATCAAGGGCACCATCGGCATGGGCGCCCAGCGCTGGATCGACCTGGGCTTCATCCAGTTGCAGCCGTCCGAGATCATGAAGATCGCCATGATCCTGACGCTGGCGCGCTATTTCCACGGCGCCACCTATCAGGACGTCGGCCGGCCGCTGTTCCTGGTGCCGCCGCTGCTGATGGTGCTGGCCCCCATCGGCCTGGTGATGAAGCAGCCCGATCTGGGCACCGCCATGATGCTGCTGATGACCGCCGGCGCCATGTTCTTCATGTCCGGCGTGCGGCTGTGGAAGTTCGGCATCCTGATCGCCGCCGGCCTGGGCGCCATACCGGTGGCATGGCAGTTCCTGCACGACTATCAGAAAAAGCGCGTCATCATCTTCATGAACCCGGACCAGGATCCGCTGGGCGCCGGCTACCACATCACCCAGTCCAAGATCGCGCTCGGCTCGGGTGGCATCTTCGGCAAGGGTTACATGATGGGCACCCAGTCGGCGCTGAACTTCCTGCCGGAAAAGCAGACCGACTTCATCTTCACCATGTTCGCCGAGGAATGGGGCCTGATGGGCGGCCTGTTCCTGCTGGCGCTCTATTCGCTGCTGACCGCCTTCGGCTATGCCATCGCCATGCGCTGCCGCTCGCAATTCGGCCGCCTGACCGCGCTGGGCATGACCACCACCTTCTTCCTGTATTTCTTCATCAACACCGCCATGGTCATGGGTCTGGTGCCGGTGGTGGGCGTGCCGCTGCCGCTTATTTCCTACGGCGGCACCGCCATGCTGTCGCTGCTATTCGGCTGGGGCCTGGTGATGAGCGCCTATATCCACCGCGACCTGCCCATCGGCCGCCGGGGCGCGCACGAGGACTGAGTCCATATCCCGGTGATCGGGACCGATCACCGGCGCCCGCGGCACGAATCCACCCCCCGAAAAAGCACCGAGCCCGCCGCCGGATGGCGAGCAGGCTCGGCAGGGGGCCGCGAGGGGGAGTACGGTCCCACTGAATTGGATGTAGGCACCGCGAGGGCAGGGTCAACCGCCCTCGCCTTCCGATCTGTCAGACGTCCCGTTCGGGATCGATATCGTGGGCGCGCCGGCCGTATTTATCCAGGAACGACGCCCCGCTGGCGATCTCCACATGGTTTCGGTGCTGCTGCTGGACGTTCTTGAGGAAGGTCTGCTGCATCTCGAGCATGTGATGCCAGCATTGGAAGACGTGCTGGGCCGAATTCGCCCACGCCTCCATCCACATGCTCTGCAGGTTGCTGAAGTCTTTGTAGGGATTGGCCATGGCACCCCTCCCGGGTTCGGCCGGCCTCGACCCATGCGGTCCGTGGCCGGTCCGGTTCTTTGCACCATGGTAGCAGTTTCATGACGATGCCGCCACCGAGGCGGCATGGTTCTTTGGGCGAGGGGCCGCAACGGAAAAGGGCCTCGGATCGCTCCGAAGCCCTTGAACTCCTGCGGCTGGCGCGGGGCGTCAGCCCTTGTGCTCGACCTTCTTTTCCGTTTTGGCGCCGGCCTTGGGCTTGATGGTGGCGCTGGCCTGCTTGACCGGCGTCCCGCCGCACACCGGCGTATCGGGCTTGTCCATGGTGGCCGAGGCGAAATGCTCCAGCTCGGTCGGCTTCAGGCTGGACAGCTTCTCGAACAGCGGCACGTGGCTTTCGCAATAATTCTCGACCAGATGGGCGCGCTGCGATTCGTCGTTGGCCAGCACGGTCATATAGCGGTCGATGTTGCCGCCGTTGCGGGCGAAATGACTGCGCAGAACCTTGGCGTTGTCGGTCAGCGAGCCGCCGAAGCGATGGATGTACGAAGCGTACTTGCCCGGCAGGCTGGGATCGTCGCCACGGCAGTTCAGCGAGGCAACCTGGAGTTGGACGTGGAGCTGGCGCACCTGCATGGCGCGGGCTTCGGCCGCGTTGATGCAGCCGCCGGCGAACGCCGGCAGTGCAGTGGAAACGGTCAGCAACGCGGCGGCGACGGCACAGGAAATGCGGATCAACGAAGACCTCGTCCATCGAAAGGGGGGATGCGGGCGCTAGTTTGGAGAACCCCACCTGAAATAGCAACAGTTCCAATGTGGCAAGAAAGCGCCGCGCCGCTTTTAACCCCGGCGCGCCGAGGTTATCCCATCGCGCGCGCACCCTGACCAATGGCGCACATCCCCCTGAGAGCCTGCACGCCATCCCCGCCCATGGGCATATGTCGCAACAGGCGTTGCCTGTGACGTTCGATCCGCCTGTGTAAGCCACCAACCGTGGGGTAAAGGCCGATGCGTCTGTTCGACATCGACCGTCAGCCAAGTGTGCGGACTTGGCCTGACCTGCTCAACCCGCGCCGAGGCGAGGGCGGCACCAACCGCCCCCGGCCGGTCGCCCATGTGCTGCGGGCAGTGCTGCTGGCCGCCGGGCGGCTGCTTGAAGGCGCCATGGTGGCGGCGTCGGGACTGGCCGCTCCGCTCTTGGTCGGCGGGGCGGCCCCTCATCCCCTGGTGGTCGCCATGGTCGCCCTGCTGGCCGCCCACGTGCTGGCCGCCGCCGGCCTTTATGACGGCGAGGCCCATTATGGCCGGCGCCGCGCCGTGCTGGCGGCGGCCCTTCTCACCTGTGTCGTGGTGCCGCCGGCGGCGGTGCTGGGCGCGTGGCTGGCCCAAGAGGCGGTGCCCCCGCTGCTGGCGTGGGCGGTGCTGGCGGCGTTGGGGGTGGCGGCGGCACGGCCGGCCTTTGCCCTGGCGCTGGCCCGGCTGGCGCGGCTCAGCCACACCGCGCGGCGCGTGCTGGTGATCGGCGACCGCGCCCGCGCCCTTGAGGCGTTGTCGCTGATCGCCGGCGACGACCGCCGCTGGGCGTTCCCGGTCGGTATCTGCCTGGACCGCGACGCGCCGACCAAACCGATTTTCGGCGGCTTCATCGCCGGGCTGGACGATGCCGAGCGCATGGTGCGCGACGAGGGGGTCGACGACGTCATCGTCGCCATGCCGTGGACAGACACCCCGCGCCTGAGCCAGTGCCTGGCGGTGCTGCGGCCGCTGACGGTGGACGTTCACCTGTTCCCCGAGACCCCGGCGCCGTTCAAGGACGGCAACGGCCTGTCGGTGCTGGGCGGTGTACCCATGGCCCGCATCGCCACCCGGCCGCTATCGGGCTGGCGCGCCGTCGCCAAGGCGATCGAGGACCGCGTGCTGGGTAGCCTGCTGCTGCTGCTGGTGTCGCCGCTGATGGCGCTGATCGCCATCGCCATCAAGTTGGACAGCCCCGGCCCGGTGTTCTTCCGCCAAAGCCGCACCGGCTACGACAACCGCCCGTTCACCTGCTTCAAGTTCCGCAGCATGGTGCCGCGCCCCGAGGAATTGCAGGTGCGCCAGGCCACCCGCGACGATCCCCGCGTCACGCGCGTCGGCCGCATCCTGCGCCGCACCTCGCTGGACGAACTGCCGCAGTTGATCAACGTGGTCAACGGCAGCATGTCGCTGGTGGGGCCGCGCCCGCACGCGGTATCGCACCACCATCAATACGCCCGGCTGGTCGACGACTACCGCTCCCGCCACCGCATGAAGCCCGGCATCACCGGCTGGGCGCAGGTCAGCGGCTATCGCGGCGAGACCGCCACCGTCGAGCTGATGCGCAAACGGGTGCTGCACGACCTCTGGTACATCGACCATTGGAGCGTCGGCCTGGACCTGATGATCCTCGCGCGCACGCCCCTCGCCTGCCTGAAAGCCACCAATGCTTACTAAGGGAGAAGTGGTCATGAGCGCGCGCGGCGTCGCCAGTTTCGTCTTTCGCCACCAGCGCAAGCTGCTGGCCTGCACCGCCCTGTCGCTGGCCGTGGGGGCCGGCGTGGCAGCCCGGGTGCCGCCGCGCTGGCAAGCCGACGCGGTGGTCATGGTCGAAGCCGGCCGCGCCGACGGCGCCCGCGCCCTGGCCGCGCTGCTGCAAAGCCGCGACCTGCATGCCCAGGTGCTGCGGCAAGGCTGGGGCGAGCGGCTTTACCCCACGGTCCTGCCCGACGCCCGCGCCGAAACCTTTGCCCGCGATTTGACCATCGAGCCGGCCGACGGCGCCGGGCTGGTGCGGCTGTCGCTGCAAGGCGGCGACGGCGACACCACCGCCGCCGCGCTGACCGCGCTGCTGGACCGGCTGGCGGAGAAGAACCGCACGGTGTTCGCGCCGCCCACGGACCCGGCCGCCGCCACCCAGGCGGCGACGGCGCGCGAGGCATTGGCGTTGATGCGCAAGCGCGTCGATCTGGATGGCGAGGCCCAGGCGGCCGAGGCGGAAGCCGGCGTACTGGACGGCCGGGTCGCCGCGCTGAAGGAACGGCTGGCGGCCATGCCAGCTACCATCGAGATCAGCAGCGAGAGCGAGCGCTCGAAGGTGGCCGAGGACGCCCGCGCCAAGCTGTTCGAACTGCAGACCCGCGAGGCCGAACTACTGGGCAAGTACCAGGACGGCAGCGTCTTCGTCCAGAACCTGCGCGCCGAAAAGCGCAAGGTCGAGGAAATGCTGGGCAAGCTGGATACCGCCACCCCGAACCGGGTGGTCAGCGGCACCAACCCGGTGCGCCAGGAATTGGAAAAAGAGAGCGTGCGCACCGAAACCGCGCTGGCCACCGCCAAGGTGCGGGCCAAGGCGGCGCGCCGCCAGATCGCCGAACTTGATCGCCGCCTGGACCAGGTGGCCGGCCCCGACCGCAACCCGGCGGCGCTGGAGCGGGTGGCGGCGCAGATTCCCACCCGCACCGCCGGCGCCGCCATCGACGGCATCGGCATCGTCCAGGCGGCCAATGCCGGCCGCGCCCCCATCGGCCCGACGCCGCCCCGGATCATGGCGCTGTCGGCGGTCGTCGGCCTGATGCTCGGCCTGGTATGGGCGGCACTGGCCCAAGCCTTTTCGTCGCGCTTGTCCTCGCCGGCCGATGTGGAGCGCCGGTTGGGACTGCCCGTCCTCACCTCCATCCCCCGCGAGAGCTGACAGCCATGTACAAGGAGTTCTTCAACTTCTCGGCCGAACCCTTCCGCGTCACCCCCGACCCGGGCTTCCTGTACCTCACCGACCAGCACAAGGAAGCGCTGGCCGCCATCATCTACGGCATCGCCAAACGCAAGGGCTTCGTCTGCATCACCGGCGAGGTGGGCGTCGGCAAGACCACCATCCTGCGCTCGTACCTGGACAGCGTGGACGAGCCGGGGCTGACCTTCGTCTACGTCTACAACCCCAACGTCTCGTTCCAGACCCTGCTGCGCCACATCTTCAAGGAAATCCGGCTGGACTATCCCGGCGACGACATCGCCGGCATGGTCGACACCCTGCGCGAGTGGCTGATCGCCCATCACGGCCAGCGCAAGACCCTGGTGCTACTGGTGGACGAAGCGCAGAACATGCCCATCGGCACGCTGGAATCCCTGCGCATGCTGTCCAACCTGGAAACCGCCACCGAAAAGCTGGTGCAGATCGTCCTGGTCGGCCAGCCCGAGCTGGAGGCATTGCTGGCCGAGCGCCAGTTGCGCCAACTGGAATCGCGCATCGCCGTGCGCACCCGGCTGGGGCCGCTAAACAAGCAGGACTCCACCAACTACATCCGCCACCGGCTGAAATGCGTGGCGCTGGACGACAAGCCCGCCTTTACCGACGCCGCCATCGCCGAGATCGTGCGCGCCTGCGGCGGCATTCCCCGCCGCATCAACGTGGTGTGCGACAACTCGCTGCTGACCGCCTTCGGTCACAAGATCCGCCCGGTGACGCCCAAGGTGGTGCGCGAGGTCGTGCGCGACCTCAGCATCAAGGACAGCGGCCCCAAGACCCGGCGGCGGCGCTGGCTCAGCATCGGTGTGCCGTGGCGCGGCATCGGCATGGGACTGGGCGCGGTGGCCGCCGCCGCCCTGGTGGCGACCGCCGGCATGGCCCTGCGCGACACCCTGTCCACCTCGCCCATCTCGGCGACGCCCCCCGCGCCCATGGCGGCGGCGACGCTGCCGCCCCCGGCCAAGACGGTCAGGCTGGAGCCGCCACCGCCGGCACTCCCGCCCGCCCCCCACGTCGAAGCGCCAACCAAACCGGCGCCGACTCCCGAACTGGCCAGCGTCACCCTGCCGCCGTTGCCGCCGCCGATCGAGGTCGAGGTGCCCGGAACCACGCCGGCGGTGGCGCCCGCCCCCCGGCGCACGCTGCGCATCGCCGCCCCCGGCGACACCCTGGCGGGGTTGACCTTCCAGGTTTACGGCCGGGTCGACCGCCCGTTGCTGGACGTGGTGAAAAGCCATAACCCCGAGATCGTCAACATCGACCGCATTTCGGTCGGACAGGTGATCGAATTCCCTTCTATAGACAACTAAAGGACTGCCATGAGCCGCATTCATGACGCCCTGGAAAACGCCCGCGCGCTGGTGCCCACCACCAGCGGCGGCGCCATCGCCGAGCCGCCGCGCCTGCCTGGCGCGGTGACCGCCACCGACCTGCCGCTGTTGCGGCTGTGGCAGGCCATCGAGGTCAAGCTGGCGGGCAAGCCGCACCGGGTGGTGCAGATCGCCCCGTGCGGCGACGGCGAGCACGACCCGGCGGTGGCGGTGCGGCTGGCCCGGCTGGCCGGCCGCGCCTTGGGGGGCGGCGTGCTGCTGCTCAACGGGGTGGAAAGCGAGACCCGCACCGACGATGCCGGCGAGGTGACGGTGGGGCCGCTGCCGGGGCGGGCGGGCGACGCCCGCGCCCTTAACCCCCGCCTGCTGGCGGCGTGCTGGGACAAGCTGGCGGAACAGGCCGAGCTGATTATCCTGGACGCGCCGCCGCTACTGTCATCGCCGCTGGCCCAGGCGTTGGCGCCGACGGTGGACGGCGTCGTGCTGGTGGTCGAGGCTGAACGCACCCGCGCCGCCGACGCGCTGGAGGCCCGCCGCGCCCTGGAAACCGGCGGCGCCACCATCCTGGGAGTGGTGTTCAACAAGCAGCGGCGGTCCCTGCCCAAGGTCCTTCACGACCGGCTGTAGACCAACTCCACCGAGGAATCGGCCGGGGCGACCTGATCCAGCCCGAGGCCGAGGCACCACTCGGCCAGCACCAGCACCGCCCACAGGCGGGTGGCGTGGATGGGGTCGGCGCGATGGACCTCGACCAGTGCCGCCACCGCCGCCCGTTCCAGCACCGGCCAGCGCGCCGCCCGCTCGATCACCAGTTCGCCCAGCGGCCCCGCCAGCCACGACGCCAGCGGCAAGGCCGGCGGCGGCCGCCCGGCCGTGACGGCGGCGGGGACCAGGTCGCCAAGCAGACGCGGGTTGGCCCGGACCCGGCTGGGCACCCCCAGCGCGTAATCGACCAACGCCGCATCAAGAAACGGCAGCCGCATGGACACGGCATGGGCGCCAGCGATGGCGGCCATGGCCGGGGCGGCACCGTCGACGACTCGCAGGGTCAGATCGTCCACGCCGGCAACCGCCAGCGCGTCGTTGCCCAGCCAGGCGGGAAGCGTCGGCAGCGCCGGTGGCGCAGCGGGCAGTTCCAGCGTCACCAGGCCGGTGGCGGCGTTGGTGAACAGCGGCGCCGGCAGGGCGCGGGCCGGCGCCGTCAGCCAGCGTCGCAGCCGGCCCCAGCCGCGCGGCCGCAAGGCGCCATAAGCGGGAGCGTCGAGCAACACCTGGCCGGCGCCGCCATGGGCCAGCACGGCACCCACCCGCGAGTGGGCCAAGGCGGCGGTGGCGAACCACGCCGGCACTAATTCGGGCGCCGCCACCGGCGCCACCATGGCGCCGACCATGGCCGGCACGGCGGCGGCGACATCGGCCGCCGACAACCGCAGTTCGGCCGGGTCCAGCCGCGCAGCGGCGGCCAGGCCGCGCATGGCGGCGATGGCCGGGCTGTCCTCGCCCGCCGCGCCGACCATGACCGACGGCGGTGACGCGCCGGTCAGGCGAGTGACGATGGCGGCGATGGCGCCGCTGGCCGGCTCGGGGGTCAGCCACAGCCCGACCCCGCGCGCGCCCTCCAGCCGGTCGGCCACGGCACATTCCAGCAGCGTGCGCAAATTGCCGGCGTGCCGCTCGGCTGGCAATCCGCGCAACGGGGGCGTGCCGCCGGGCAGCAAATCGCGCCAGCGGTGACGGCGCGGGCCGCCGTCACGGCCGACCACCAACACCTCGCCCGCCGCCAGGGCGCTGACGCCCGCGACCAGGGTGGCCGGAGCGGGAACGCTGCCCAGCGTCAGGTAGTGAGCCAACGCCGTGGGGTCGAGGCGGCGCGGCAGGTCCAGGCCGGCCAGCACCGCGCCGATGCCCGAAGCGAAGCCCAGCCGTCCGCGATGGCGGGCGACGAACAGCGGCTTGCAGCCCAGCCGATCGCGGGCCAACACCAGACGGTCGCGGCGGTCGTCCCACAGCGCCAGGGCGAAGGCGCCGTGCAGATGGGCGGGAAAGTCCAGTTCCCATTGCTCGTAGGCATGCAGCGCCACCTCGGCGGGGCTGGTGCCGCGAAAGCGATGGCCCAGCAATTCCAGGGTATGGCGCAACGGCCGGTAGTTGAGGATTTCGCCATCCAGCACCAGCCAGATGTCGTGGGTTTCGTTGGCCAGCAACGGCGCCCCCGCCACCGCCAGGGCGGCGCGGCCGTCGGGCGAGCGATAGGAATCGTCGTCGCCCGGCCGGCCCAGGACGGCGGCCATGCGCTCGGCAGGCTCCACCTCGACGGCATGGCGGTCGGTCCGCAGAAGTCCGGCGATGGCGCTCATGCGACCTCTCCGCTTCACAAGATGGCTTTGTAGACCTGCTCGTAGGCGTCGGCGATGCGATCCCAGCCGAAGCGGCCGGCGGCGTTGTCCGCCGCGCGGCGGCGCATGCGCACCACCACCTCGGGATCGGCGGTCAGCCAGGACAGCACCCGGCGCAGATCGCCGACATCACCGACGGTGAAGGTGAACCCGTCGCCGCCGACCACGTCCAGATGCTCGGGCACGTCGCTGGCAACCACCGCGCCGCCATGGGTCAACGAAGCAACCAGGGTCTCGGGCGCCTCGTCGGCCTGGGACGGCAGAAGGTACAGATAGGCATGCCCCATCAAGGCGTCCAGCAGCGGCGGTGCCACCCGGCCGGTAAAGACGATGCGGGCGGGGTCGGCGCCCTGGCGCAACTGGCGGACATATTCGTCGTCGCCGCCGCCGACCTCGGCGATGACCAGCCGGCAGGCAGGCGGCAGGGCGTTGACGGCGGCGATGGCCACATGGGCGCCGGTTTCCGGCTCCAGCCGGTCGGCAAACAGCACATAGGTCCCCGGCTCCAGCCCCAACGGCTGCAACAGTACGGGATCGGCCGGGCGGCCGGGGGGATCGACCCCGTTGGGAATATAAACGGCATCGCGGCCGAAGGTCTGGCGGAAGATGCGCTCGAGCCGGCGCGACGATACCGTGACGGCATCGGCGAAACGCGCCGCCAACGCCAGCGGCCCGGTGGTGTCGCCGTCGCCATGGACGCTGACCACCACCCGCCCGCGCCCCAGTCGCGCCGCCATGCTGTACAGGCCGCAGGGCTGGGCGGCGATGAAGTTGACCACCTGATAGCCGCCCAGGCTGGCCAGCAGGGACCCCAGCACCGCATGGGGCGATGCCAGCCCCCAGCCCAGGGGCAGGCGCGGCAACGGCAGCACACGGACGCCCCCCAGCTTGGCCGAGGGCCGCCCCTTGCGTTCGCAGAACACATCGACGCGATGACCGCGCCCGGCCAGCCGGGGAAAGACCTCGCACAACGCCTTGTCGATGCCGTCCCGCGCCGGACCCGGCGGTCCCAACGTGCCGATGACTGCGATCCTCATGCGGGTCCTCATGCGGGGAAGGTTCTCTTGCTCTGCCACAGTCCGGTTGCGCAAAGGTGGGGCTACGGCGCGCGAATTGTCAGCGCCCCACACGGTGTTGGCATCCGGGCATGAGTGGTAGGACAACCGCCTCATACCGGCGATCCATTCGCCGGTATCCTGCCGCCATCGTGCTTTGCACGTCTTCGACATGACGCGGCGGCGGCCAAGGGCGCGGAGGCGCCCGCCCGGCGAGGGGCAATACGGCGAGCCACGTCAGTGGCTCGCCGGTGTCAAAGGACTACGGTCACAACGCCAGGAAGGAAACGAACTGGTCGGCGACCTTCTCCCACGAGAAATGGGCGGCATAGTCGCGGCAGGTGGCCGAGGGAACATCCAGCGCCGCCAGGGCGGCGGCGCGCAGGTCGTTGTCGAGGATGCCGACCGGCGCGGTTCCCACCACGTCCAGCGGCCCCGGCACCGGGAACGCCGCCACCGGCACGCCGGACGCCAGCGCCTCCAGCATGACCAGGCCGAAGGTGTCGGTCAGCGACGGAAAGACGAAGCAATCGGCGGCGGCGAAATAGCGCGACAGCTCGACATCGCCATTGGCGATGCGCCAGTGCACGTCGGGGAAACGCTTCATCAGCGCCGCCCGCGCCGGGCCGTCGCCCACCACCACCTTGCTGCCCGGCAGGTCGAGCGACAGGAAGGCCGGCAGGTTCTTTTCCACCGCCACCCGACCGACATACATGAACAGCGGACGCGGCAGCTTGAGGAAATCCTTGGCCTGCGGCCGGAAGGTGACGACGTCGACGCCGTGCGACCATTCCACCGCGTTGGCGAATCCCCATTGCCCCAATTCGGCGTGGACCGAGCCGGACGGGCACATCACCGCCGCCGACGGGGCGTGAAAGTGGCGGATCAGCGCATAGGGCCACGACAGCGGCACGCCGGTACGGGCGCGGACGTAATGGGGGAACTTGGTGTGGTAGGCGGTGGTGAAACGGCGGCCATGCCGGCGGCACCATGCCCGCCCGGCCCAACCCAGCGGCCCCTCGGTCGCCAGATGGACGGCATCGGGCGCGAACTGTTCCAGCAGCGCCGCCAACCGCCGCTTCGGCCCCAGCGCCAGCGGAATCTCGGGATAGCTGGGGCACGGCACGGTGCGGAACTGGCCCGGTTCGATCACCAGCACCTGGTGACCCATCCGCCCCAACGTCTCGACCAGGGTCGCCAGCACGCGCACGACGCCGTTGCGCTGGGGGTGCCAGGCATCGGTGACAATCGCGATCCGCAGGGGGGCTATACGCATCGGGGAACTCCAATCCGAGGTTCCCGCATGCCTAGGACCGCCCCCTCGGCACCGCAAGTGACAGGTCTATGAATTCACAGCAGGTTGGCCAGTTCCACCTCGGGCACCGGCCCCAGCGCCGGGAACAGGCGGGTGGCGATGCGGGCGAAGCGGTCGGGGGCGTCGGTGGCGATCAACGCCAATCCGCCGCCGCCGGCCACCGGAACCGCCAGCCCGTCGCGGGCCAGTGCCGCCGCCGCCTCGGCAGCCACCGCCTCGGCGCAATCCACCAGCACCGGCGCCGGCCCCAGCACCCGCCGCAGCGATGTCGCCAGCAGCGGAAAGTGGGTGCAGCCCAACACCAGGCAATCGGCGGCATCGGCGCCGTGGAAATAGTCGCCCAAGTAATGGCGCACCATGTCCTCGGCGATGGGACCTTCGGTCAGCCCCTCTTCCGCCAGGGCGACGAACATGGGGCACGGCACCTGGACCACGCGGGCGTCGGGCCGGTGGGCCAGGATGGCGCGGGCGAAGGCATCCGAGCGGCAGGTGCCTTCGGTGGCGGCGACGACGATGCGCCCCGAGACCGAGCGGGCCGCCGCCGCCGCAGCGCCGGCCTCGACCACGCCCAGCACGGCAAGGTCGGGATGGGCGGCACGCAACGCCGTCAGCGCATGGGCCGAGGCGGTATTGCACGCCACCACCAGCATCTTGATGCCGCGCCCGGCCAGGAAGGCGGCGGCATTCAGCGCATAGCGCACGACGGTGGCCGGCGACTTGCTGCCATAAGGCAATCGGGCGATATCGCCGAGATAAAGCAGGGTCTCGTCCGGCAATTGCCGGCGCAACGCCGCCGCAACGGTCAAACCGCCGACACCGGAATCGAAGACGCCGATGGGAAGGCCGGCATGTGCGGGAGGTACGGTATTCACCGGAGAGGAACTTCGATTATCCAAGACGGCTCCAGGCCATTTGGCATAAGTTAAGGATGATTTACACTGCTCTGGCGCGCACTTCACAGCGCACACGCACCGACGTCTTGGCCGGTGCGCGCAAATGTCCTATAAACTTGGACGGGGTCAGGCAACCCCCATTCGACAGGCCCCACCCGACGGGGCGGCTTTCAATATCGCGGGGTTCGGTGTGATGCGCAGTGCATTCTTGGCATGGGATGGCCGCGCCGCCGGCGGCCTACCGCCCGTGAGCATCGGCGAGCTGCCGTCGGGAGATCGATAGCCCATGTCGTGGTCGCTGTCACGCAAGGTCTCGACTGCGCTGGTGGGCATCCTGCTGTCCACCATGGTGATGACCGGCGTCCTCGCCTATTACAAATTCGGCGACGTGTTGTCCGCGTTGGTCAGCTCGCGCTACAGCTTCGTCGTCTTCACCATCAAGCAAAAGATCGAGGATCGGCTGGCGCTGGGCCTGCCGCTGCGCCAGTTGCGTCAGGTCCAGGACCTGATGGAAATGGAGAAGGCGCGCGACGACCAAATCCTCGGCATCCAGATTTACGACCTCAACCGCGAGGTTCTGTTCGACACCGAGCGCGGCTCGATCGGCTCGCGCGTGCCGGTCGGCTGGGTCGAACCGCTGTCGGTCCAAAGCACCCAGCCGTTCACCCTGAACGACGAGGACAACGCGCTGGTCGGCATGCCGCTGGTCAGCACGCTGGGCAAGGTCGAAGGCGCGGTCGTGCTGCGCTATCCCGGCGCCTATCTCGAGCATGAGTTGGGGGCGCTGCTCAGCCGGCTGGCGGTGGAATTCGCCGCCGTGCTGGTCGGATTTTCGCTGATCGCCGTCATCGCCGCCTCGCTGCTGCTGG
>JBLNBE010000029.1:0-46196 GCA_050259735.1 Bacteroidota bacterium | reverse complement strand
TATCCCGGCGCCTATCTCGAGCATGAGTTGGGGGCGCTGCTCAGCCGGCTGGCGGTGGAATTCGCCGCCGTGCTGGTCGGATTTTCGCTGATCGCCGTCATCGCCGCCTCGCTGCTGCTGGGTGGGGTGCGGCGCCGGCTGCACGCCATGGAGACGACGCTCACCAAAACCCTGGCCGAAGGCGGCGAGGCGGTGCCCGCAGACGGCAACCAGGAGTTCGAAACCCATTTCGCCCAGTTCTGCGGCAAGGCCCGCGAAGCGGTGGAACAGATCGGCGACGCCTCGGACGAGGTCGAGCGCCTGGACCGGCTGGCGTGAGGACCCCATGACCCTGGACCATTCCCGCCCACGGCTGATCCGCCTGTTCGTGCTGGCCGTGCTGGTGCTGGTGACGCCGCTTGCCTTCATCTCGTTCCGCGCCATGGGCGAGTTCGAACAGGGCATGATCCCCGAGATGGACAAGAAGGCCGCCGCCATCGGCCGCGACGTCGTCGCCCAGGTGACGCGCGCGGTCAGCTACGGCATTCCGGTCGACCGGCTGGTCGGGGTGGACGAGTTCTTTACGCCCGTCCTGGCCGCCAACCCGGAAATCCGCTATCTCGCCATCACCGATCCCACCGGCCGCGTGCTGTTCATCGACGGCGCCGGGCGCGAGGAACTGGAACCCCATTACCGCAGCACCGACCTGGACCTGCCGACGCCCGAGGGCGCCAAGGCCAGCATCGGCCCCTATCTGGATCTGGCGCTGCCGCTGCTGACCCGCGACCGCATCGCCGGCCATGTCCATGTCGGGTTCGACCAGAACTACGTCGGCTCGCGGCTGACCGACATCCTGACCGACATCCTGGTGGTCGGCGCCGCGTCGCTGATCGTCGCCTTCGAAATTTTGCTGTTCGTGGTCTTCGTCAACGTCACCGGCCCGCTGAAGCTGGTCAAGGACGTCATCGACAAGGCTGCGAACGGCGATTTCGTCCATCTGCCGGGCGGGCGTTCGGATGACGAGGTCGGCCGCTTCGTCGGCGCCGTGCAGAAGACGGTGCGCCAGGTGGATGGGCAATACCGCCGGCTGGCCGCCTATATGGACGAGGTGCGCCAGGCCCATTTCGACGCGAACGTGGTGGCCAAGGTCGGCGACATCGCCGACCGCATCGGCTTCCTGTACCGCTTTTCATCTACCGGCAAGCCCGAAGCGATGATCGAGCGCCGCGCCACCGACGTGCGGCTGGCGCTGTTCCTGTTCGTGTTCGCCGAAGAGCTGTCGCGGTCGTTCATGCCGCTGTTCTCCGGCACGCTGGCGGCTTCGCTGCCCAGCGTCTCGCTCGACATGGTGATGGCGTTGCCCATCGCCGTGTTCATGGCCGCCATCGCCGTCGCCAGCCCGTGGGGCGGCCAACTGGCCGAGCGGGTCGGCCCGCGCCGGCTGTTCCTGATCGGCGCGGTCCCCGCCCTGTTCGGCTCGTTGTTGACGGGCGTCTCCATGGGCGTGGCCGACCTGCTGTTGTGGCGCGCGCTGACCGGGTTCGGCTATGCGCTGGTCACCATGGCGTGCCAAAGCTACATCTCGTCGGCGCTGACAACAGACCGGCGCGCCCAGGGCCTAGGCGTCTATGTGGCCGCCGTGCTGACCGCCGGCATCTGCGGCAACGCCATGGGCGGCGTGCTGGCCGAGCGGGTGGGCTATCGCGTCAGCTTCTTCATTTCGGCGGTGCTGGTGCTGTTGTCGGCGCTGCTGGTGTCGCGCCTGCTGCCGCCGACCGAGGCCCCGCCGGCCGGTGCCGACCAGCCGGCACCGCGCCGCCACCTGCTGCGGCTGTTCCGCAACTGGCGCTTCACCGTGCTGATGCTGTTCGCGGCGGTGCCGGCCAAGATGGCGCTGACCGGCTTCCTGTTCTTCCTGGTTCCGGTCACGCTGTCGCGCGGCCAGTGGGACGTGTCCGACATCGCCCGCGTCATGGTGCTGTATCCGCTGTTCATGGTGGTGGTGTCGCCGCTAGCGGCCCGCTTGGCCGACCGTCTGGGCTGGCGTGCCGGCCAGGTGGCGGTGGGCGGATTGATCGGCGGCATCGGCCTGATGGCGCCGCTGGTGCTGGGGTCGGGCCTGCTGCCGGTGGCGCTGGCCATCGTCGCGCTGGGCGTGTCGCATGGCATGTCGGCGTCGCCGCAATTGTCCATGCTGCCCGACCTGTGCTGGACCGAGTGCCGCAGCATGGGCTACACCAACGTGCTCGCCTTCGTCCGCCTGGTGGAGCGCGTCGGCTCGGTGGCTGGGCCGGTGCTGGCCGCCGCCCTGATCCCGCTGTGGGGCCTGTGGGGGGCGACGGTGGCGCTGGGCGTGGTGGTGCTGGCGCTGTCGGCCGTCTTCGCCATCGCCTCGGCCGCCTATGGCTCGGGGCCGCACATCGAAACCGAGACCGAGGAGGACGCGGCATGAAGCGGCGCGATCTGCTTGCCGGCTTGACCGGCCTGGGCGTCGCCGGCTCGCTTCCCGCCGTCGCCCAGCCCCAGACCAAGGCCAAGCCCTACCGCATCTACATGGCGTTGTATCGCGGCTGGGAAGATTGCGCCCAGGGCTTCAAGGATTACTTCGCCAACCAGGGCATCCCGGTCGAGCTGATCGTGCGCGACGCCGCCCAGGACAAGAGCAAGCTGGCCGGCTTCGTCGCCGAGGCCAAGGAACTGGCCGTCGATCTGGTGTTCACCTGGGGCACCACCGTGACCCAGGAAATGCTTGGCCCCTACGACAAGGTCGACCCCGCCCGCCATATCACCGACATCCCGGCGGTGTTCGCCATCGTGTCGCAGCCGGTGGGCGCCAAGGTGGTGCCCGACCTGACCTCGTCACGGCGCAACATCACCGGCACCTCCTATCTGGTGCCGGTCGAGACCCAACTGGCGCTGATCCAATCCTATCGCCATTTTTCGGTGCTGGGCATGGTCTACAACCCGCTGGAACCCAATTCCCAGGTGACCATCGACGAGTTCGCCCGGCTGGGCAAGCAGTTGGATTTCCGCCTGCAGGCGGTGCCGGTGGACGTGGTCGAGGGCAAGCCGTCGGCGGCGTCGATCCCGGCCAAGGTGGCCGAGGTCAAGGCGGCCGGCGCCCAGTTCCTTTACATCCCGCCGGACACCTTCATTAACGTGAACCGCGACATCCTGACCGGCGCCGCGCTGGAACAGAAGCTGCCCAGCTTCGCCGCGGCCGAGAACCCGGTGGTCAATTCCAAGGCCATGTTCGGCGCCGTCTACCGCTATTACCCGGTAGGCCAACTGACCGCCTATAAAGCCGAACAGATCCTGGTGCAGAAGCGCTCCCCCGCCGACATTCCCATCGACGCCCCCAAGCGCATGGCAGTGATGATCAACATGCCGGTGGTGCGGGCGCTGGAGTTCTATCCGCCCATGACCCTGCTGGGCCTGTCCGAGGTCATCGACGGCGAGGGCCGGCCATGATGCGCATCCTGGTGTGCACCAAGCGCGACCTGGCCGGCGCCATCGTGCTGAATCAACTGATGCCCCATTTGGCCGGCGACCGCGTCATGGTGCTGCTGTCGGACAAGACGCGGCCGGCGGAAAAGTCGCTGCCCGAGTTGGCCGAAATGAAGTTCCTGGAACGCGACCTGCCCATCGACACGCTGTTCCCGCTGGTGGACAGCCTGGGTGCCGAGGGTGCGCCGCTGGCCACCTTCGACGGGATCGCCGCCCGCTACGGCGTGCCGATGAAGACGGTCAGCAAGATCAATTCCGCCGACGGCGAGGCGCTGGTGCGCGACTTCGCCCCCGATCTGATCCTGTCGGTGCGCTTCTCGCTGATCTTCAAGCAGCCGATCTTCGACATTCCCCGCCTGGGAACCTGGAACGTGCATCCCGGCGCGCTGCCGCGTTATGCCGGCCTGTTCGCGCCGTTCCGCAGCATGCTGGATGGCCAGAGCCATATCGGCTGCACGCTGCATCGCATCGACGACGGCATCGACACCGGGCCGGTGGTGGGCATCGGCTGGCTGCCGGTGGACCGCCGCCGCTCGCTGCTGTGGCACGTGGTGCGCGCCTATCAGCCCGGCCTGGACCTGTTCGTCACCATGCTGGCCGGCCTGCGCCAGGGCCGCCAACCGGACCTGATGACGCAGGACAGTACCCAGCGCGTCTATGTCTCCATGCCCGCCGACGAGCACTTCCGCGCCTTCCATGCCAGCGGGTTGCGGTTGAGCGACCCGGACGAATACCGCGACATCATCCGCGGCTTCCTGCCTGTCGACCTCGACATCCCCGAGGCGATCGCGGCGGCGCTGCAACCGTCCACCACGGCCGGCTTTGACAAGGTGGAGGCGTCATGCTGCTGCGCACGCGCGTAACGCTGATCGTTTCGGCCACCTACTGCCTGCTGGTGGGCGGCCTGGTCTTCGCCGGGCTGAAAAGCGAGGAACTGGCCGACGAGCGCTATTCCCAGGCCACCCTGAACGGCCAGGAAATCTTCTGGCGCAAGCTGGTGGAAAACTCGGTCCAGCGCCTGGAAACCGACGCCAACGCCATCGCCACCGACAGCCGCCTGGTCCAGGCGGTAGAGCGCAACGACCCGGCGGCGGTGCTGGTGGCGGTCGGACCGCTGGCCGAATCCCTGCGCGCCCGTGGCTCCATCGCCCGCTTCGAGGTGATGACCAAGGACGGCGATCTGCTGTATTCGTCGCGCTCGCTGCTGGATTCCGCCACGGTGGACGCCGGCACCGTGCGCGGCATCGCCGACGGGCACCGCCCGGTGCGCGGCGTCCTCCAGGATGCCGACCGCGCCTTCACCGCCACCCTGGCCTTTCCGCTGGAGGGCGAAAAGGACGTGGTCGGCGTCGCCGTGCTGGCCGCCGATCTGCGGCCGCCGCTGAAGGAATTCAAGGCGTCCACCGGTTCGGACATCTTCCTGGTCGATCATTCCGGCACCATGGCCATGGGCACCGACGACGAGCTGTGGCAACGCTTCGCCGGCAAGGTTTCCGCCCGCAAGAGCCGCATGGAAACGCGCGAGGACGGCGGCCGGTTCTATTCCATGGTGGTGCTGCCGCTGCATGACGGCGTCGGCCGGGTGATCGGCGCCCTGGTGACGGCGCGCGACTTCACCGAAACCCAGGAACGGCAAAACCTGATCCGCAAGGTGTCCATGGGCACAGCGGCCGGGTTCCTGGTGCTGGTGCTGGGGCTGTTCACCGTCTATCTGCGCCGTTCGTTCAACCCACTGAACGAAGCCATCGCCGTGTTGAACGCGCTGTCGCGCGGCGACACCTCGGTGTCGCTGGAAGTGCGCAACGAACAGGACGAAATCGGCCGTATCGCCGGCACCGTCGGCGTCTTCCGCGAGAACGCCATCGCGCTGGACCTGTTGCAGCAACGCCGCGAACGCCAGCGTCGGCGCCAGGAATTGTTCATCCGCATTCAGATGCAAAGCCTGTCGGGCATGCTGGACGAAGAGGCGCGCGCCGCCGTGCTGGCCGACCTCAAGCAGATCGAGGAACTGTCGCAGCGCAAGGCCGAAGACGGCCAGGGCGGCAAGGGCGAATTGGAAGTGCTGGGCGTCGCCTTCCAGACCATGTCCGACCGCATCCGCGAGCAGCACCAGAGCCTGGAAGGGCTGATCGCCGAGCGCACCCGCGACGTCGAGGTGCTGCGGGAAGCCTTGCACAACCGCGACCAGTTGGCGGCGTTGCGCCAGGAACTGGACTTCGCCCGCGAACTGCAGTTGTCGTCGCTGCCGCAGGTGTTCCCGCCCTTCCCCGACCGCAACGAATTCCAGATCCACGCCTCAATGGTCCCCGCCAAGGAGGTGGGAGGCGACTTCTACGACTTCTTCCTGATCGACCGCCACCATTTGGGCTTCGTCATCGGCGACGCCTCGGGCAAGGGCGTGCCGGCGGCCATGTTCATCGCCATCACCCGCTCGCTGGTCAAGGCGGTGGCGCCGCTGTCGTCGTCGCCCGGCGAATGCCTGGCCTTCGTCAACACCATGCTGGCTGCCGACAACCCGCAGACGCTGTTCGCCACCTGCTTCTACGGCGTGCTGGACGTGCGCACCGGCGAGGTGGCGTTCTGCAATGCCGGCCATCCGCCGCCGCTGATCCTGCGCAAGGACAGCGGCGCCGTCGACGCCATCCGCGACGTCTCGGGCGTGGCGCTGGGCGTGATGGAGGACCTGGACTACGACACCGGCAGCTTCCAACTGGCGCCGGGTGACACCGTGGTGCTGTACACCGACGGCGTCACTGAGGCACAGGACACAGAATCGGCGCTGTACGAGGAATATCGCCTGATCGAGCATGTGGGGAGATTGCGCGGGTTGGCCCCGTCCGAGGTCATCACCCAGGTCGAGCAGGACGTCGCGATGTTCGTCGGCGAAGCCCCGCAATTCGACGACATCACCATGCTGACCCTGCGCTTCGACCAGCCGTCGGATGCCGGCGAGGGTGGCGAGGAGCCTCAGCGGCGCCTGACCCTGACCGGCTTCAAGCCGGTGCCGGAAGCAGCGGCCCCACCAGCGCCCGCTCCCATTCCGGCGCCCGTGGTCGCGCCGAAGCCGCTGGTCATCCAGTTGGGGCCGATTCGCGCCAGACTGAAAGCGTCGCAGCCCGCCCCGGCGGCTCCCGCCGCGCCTGCGGTAGAGCCTGCACCGGAACCGGCGCCAGCCGCCCCGCCCCCGCCCATGCCGTCCGCCCCCTCGGAGGAAGCCGTGCCGCAGGCCAGTCTTGACGTCACCATCGGCAACGATCTGGACGAATTGAGCCGGTTGGCCGCCTTGGTGGACGAATTCGTCGAGAAGAACGGGCTGCCCGAGCGGATCGCCTTCAATCTCAATCTCTGCCTGGACGAGCTGATTACCAACATCGTGTCGTACGGCTATGACGACGATGGGCATCACGACATCCATATCCGCATCGCCCACGACAACGGCGAGCTGACCTGCCGCATCATCGACGACGCCAAGGAATACGACCCGTTCGTCGAAGCGCCCGAACCCGATCTGGACCTGGAGGTCGACGACCGCCCCATCGGCGGCCTGGGCGTCTTCCTGGTCAAGGAATTCATGGATCGCACCGATTACCGCCGCGATGGCGACCGTAATGTGATCACCCTGTGGAAGAACACGTAAATATTCTGTATGTCTTACGCACAAGCCGGCATACAGGGTCGATAGGAGCGACGAGGATAATGGAGATCAAGGTCGAGAGCTTCGGCGAAGCCACCGTTCTGGTGCCGGTAGCCCGCGTGGATAGCGCTACCGCCAAGATGTTCGAAGCCAAGGTCCTGCAGGTGGTCAACAGCGGTTGCCCCCGCGTCATCCTCGATTTCTCCGAGCTGGATTACATCTCGAGCGCCGGCCTGCGCGTGGTGCTGGTGGGCGCCAAGATGACCCGCACGCCGCGCAAGCTGGTGCTGTGCGGCATGAAGCCGCATATCCGCGAAGTGTTCGACGTTTCCGGCTTCGCCAAGATCCTGTCGATCCAGACCGACCGCGCCGCCGCCGCCGCGATCTGATCCCTCGCCCCTCTCCGTCACCATCCCGCCCGCCGGCGCCACCGGCGGGCGTTTTGTTTTCGCGGCGGCTGTGCGGTTCGGAATTGATGATCCATCCCAACCATCGTCAGCGGTGACGGAACGGTCCAGCCGCAACACGGATGGACACGGATGGGCGCAGATAGGCACGGATGAGATCCGGAAGCATCCCCGTTTATCGTCATGGCCGGGCTTGACCCACTGCTGTCCAGTTGACGCTTTCGCGGAACGCGCTGGCCCGTCGAGGCCGTGCCCAGGTAACACGGACGGCACGGACGCCCGCTGTCGCGGGCCACAGACGAACACGGACGGTCGCCGTGTCCAAAATCCTGAAACCCTAAAAAAATCCGCGTCACCCCGGACGCACCCCACGCGATCCGGGGGGCATGGGGGTGCACCACGATGGATGCCGGCTCAAGGCCGGCATGACGAGTTTTCTTTTGTCCGTGTGATCCGTGGCCGCGAAGCGGCGTCCGTGTCATCCGTGTCTCTTGCATCCGTCAAAGCCACACAGGCTGTGCTCTGCGCCATCCAGCCCCCGACGGAACCGGACAGCAGTGGGTCAAGCCCGCGCATCCGCAAAGCCCAAAAGAAAAAGCCCCCCGGCTTGCGCCGAGGGGCCTTTCTTTGGGATCGCTGCCGGATTAGGGCAGGACGATCTCGACACGGCGGTTCTGCGGCTCGCGGACACCATCGGGAGTGGCGACCAGCGGCTCGCTCTCGCCCTTGCCGATGACCGAGATCTGGTCGGCCGGGATGCCCTGCTTGACCAGCTGATCCTTGACGCTGTTGGCGCGCTTGAGCGACAGAGCCATGTTGTACTTGTCCGAACCCGAGCGGTCGGCGTGGCCGGTCAGAGCGACGCGGGCGGCGTTGCCCTGCTTGGCGGCGGTGGCGGCCTGGGTGATGACCTTCGAAGCCTCGGGGGTGATGTCCGACTTGTTGAAGTCGAAGAACACCAGGAAGTTCTTCTGGATCGCGGCCGGCTTGACGACCGGGGCCGGAGCGACGACCGGAGCCGGAGCGGCAACCGGGGCCGGGGCGGCGACGGGGGCCGGGGCGGCGAACTTGTAGGTGAAGCCGACCAGCAGCGAGTGGTTGCGGTAATCGGCGTTATGATCGTTCGCCGGACCCAGATCGGTGTCCAGGGTGGCGAAGTAGCGGTACTGAGCCTTCAGCGCCCAGTTGGTGTCGACGTCATACGACACACCGGCGATGCCCTGATAGGCGAAGCGGTTGTCCGAATTGTTGGCGTTGGCGCCGGAGAAATCGCCGTCCAGCCAAGCCCAACCGGCACCGACACCGACGAACGGATGCCAGGAGCTGTTCGGCATGAACTCGTAGATGCCGTTGACCATGGCGCTCCACGACGAGATGTCGTCGTTGTTGCGATAGCCAACTTCGAATTCGACCTTCGGACCGCCGAAATTGTAGCCGACCTGGCCGATGCCGACCGGACCCCAATCGGAGTCGGAACCGCGGACGCCCGGGTCCTGCAGGTAGTTGGCGCCGGCATCGAGACCGACATACCACTGGGCATTGGCAACGGCCGGCACGGCAACGGTCAGCGCTGCGGCGGCGATCAGGGACTTCATGGTGCGCATATCTGCGTGCCTTCCTTATGGGGCGGGTTCGCAAGCTTTGAAGCTTTCTACCCCAGGGCGGTCCCATGCTCAAGTGACCAGGGGACCACCCCGTTCGATTTGACCCCACTGTGGCATTCTGGCAACGCTGTGGCGCACACAGCAAATTGTGCACAAGCCCGCCGTGTGCCTCGGATTAGCCCTCGGTCGGACCGGCGCCGCCGCCTGTTTCGTCCGCCGGGGGGGCGGCCATGCCTTCCGCCTGGGCCTTGAGCCGGCGGAACGACCGGATGCTGACCGGGATCAGCACCACATAGGCGGCGCCGATCACCGCCAGGGTCTTCCACGGCTCGGTGACCAGGAAGGCCGCCAGCAGCCCGATAATGAGTAGGATCGGCAGAACCCAGGCGTTAGGAATACGCACCTTCTTGAACGAGAAGGTGGGAATGGTGCTGACCATCAGGAACGCCACGCCCAACAGGAACACGGCGACCACCACCGGGCGGTCAAAGAAGCCGCGGCCGAATTCGAAGCTGGCCACCATGGGCAGCAGCACCACGCCCGCCGCCGCCGGCGCCGGCACGCCGGTGAAGAAGTTATAGGCATAGGGCGGCAGGTCGGCCTGACCCAGCATAGTGTTGAAGCGGGCCAACCGCAGGCCGCAGCACACGGTATAAAGCAGCACGATGGCCCAGCCCAGGCCACCCGCGCCCTGCATGGTCCACAAATAGAGCAGCATGGCGGGCGCCACGCCGAAGCTGACGAAGTCGGACAGCGAATCCAGTTCGGCACCGAATTTCGAGGTGCCCTGCAGCAGGCGGGCGACGCGACCGTCGAGGCCGTCGAGGATGCCGGCCATGATGATGGCGATGACGGCCTGCTCCCAGGCCCCGTGCAGACCGAAACGGATCGAGGTCAGGCCCGCGCACAACGCCAACAGCGTCAGGATGTTGGGGATCAGCCGGTTGATCGACAGGCCGGGAATGCGGGGCGGACGGATGATCTTGGCGCGGCGGCTGCGCGTGGCCCGGGGCTTGAACATCAGCGGATGGCTCCTTGCCGGGCCGGCTCGGCGGACTGGATGTCGGCCAGCACGGTCTCGCCGGCGATGCAACGCTGGCCGCACACCACCTGGGGCTGGACGCCATCGGGCAGGTAGACGTCGACGCGCGAACCGAAACGGATCAGGCCGAAACGTTCACCCGCCTTGACCTCTTGGGTTTCGGCCAAGTCGCACTTGATGCGGCGCGCCACCAGGCCGGCGATCTGGACGAAGGCGATCTCGGCGCCGTCCTCGGTCTGCATGCGGATGGCCATGCGCTCGTTGTCCTCGCTCGCCTTGTCCAGCGAGGCGTTGAGGAACTTGCCCGGCTTATAGGCGATGCCGGTGATGCGGCCGTCGATCGGAATGCGGTTCACGTGGACGTCGAACACGCTCATGAACACCGAGATGCGCATGCGCGGCTCGGCCCCCATGCCCAGTTCGGCCGGCGGCACCGCATGGCCGAGCAGGCAGACGACGCCGTCAGCCGGGCTGACCACCAGGCCGGGGCGCACCGGGGTGACGCGGTCGGGGTTGCGGAAGAAGTAGACGCACCAGGCAGTCAGCACCAGCCCGAGCCAGCCGAGCGGCGCCCACAACAGGCCGAGCAGCCCCGAGGCGACGGCGAACAAGGCGATGAACGGCCAACCCTCGCGGTGGATGGGCAGCCAGAGATACTTCGCCATGGAGATTTCTTGAGCCTGCAAGGTGACCTCGTCTTTAAAAAGGGCGCCGCGCTGGGCGGCGAACGCGCATATTAGCCCGGCAAGGCGCCGACGTTAATACCTAGGAATAGCGCCCCTTCACGGTTCAATCCATTACGACGGCATGATACTGTGCGCTGCATCGTGAAATCTGGTTCCGTGGGTGGGGATGGCAGAAGCAAAAAAGTTCACCCTGGGCGGCGTCTCCCTGCCGCTGGACATCGAAAGCCTTGAAACGCTGCCGTTTTCGCCCGGCGGCATCATCCAGTTCGATTTCACCTGGCGCCAGATCCGTTTCACCTGCCGCTACCAGGACGAGGCCGAGCGCGGCATCCTGCGCGTCGCCGGCGACGTCGGGCCGCTGCCCTATACCGCCGAAAGCCCGGCCGCCCGCGCCGGCCTGTCCCACATCGTGACCGAGGCCAACGACGTCCTTGGCCCGACCTTCCGCTTCAGCCAGGGCCGCATGCTGATGGTGGCCGGCGAACCGGTGCAGCGTCCGGTGACCGCCACCCATGTGGTCGCCACCGCCGCGACCATCCTGCTGCCGGCAACGCCCTATCTGGATCTGATCGCGGTCTACGTCCGTCCGCCGCTGGCTCCGGCCCGGCCGGGCGAAAGCGCCCTGCGGCCGGAATGGCGTCGCCGTCCCCTGCCCAAGGCGGTCGCCCGGGGTTAGGCGGCTCAGTTCTTCGGCACCTGGAAGACCTGGCCGGGATAGATGAGGTTGGGATCGCGAATGCGATCCTTGTTGGCCGCGTAGATCACCGTATAGGCGGCGCCGTCGCCATAGGCGCGCCGGGCGATGGTCCACAACGACGCCCCCGGTTCCACCACCACACCCTCGCCGCTGGCCGCCACGTCGGTTGCCGGCGGTTGCAGCCGCACCTCGATGCGGGCGCGCACCTTGGCGCGCTCGTCCACCAGATCGGCGCGCACGGTGCCGGCGGCGGCGGCCTTGGCCGACAGTCGCCAGCCGCCCTCGCCGTCGATGACGGCGCGGCCAAGGAAATGGTTGTCGAGATACAGCAGCAGCACGCCGCCGGACGGCGCCCGCCCGCCGATGAACAAGGTGCCGCTAGCGTCGCGGTCGATCAGGTCGATGGTCACCGGTCCACCATCGCCGCCCGGCCCCAGCATCAAGCGGGCGCCGCCGCCGGCCTGGGGCGCCACCGCCAGCGCCGGCTGGCTGTCGCCGGCCGGCACGACGACGATGACCGGCTCGGCCGAATGCAGGACGGCGCCGTCGGGGCCATGCGCATCGAGCGACAGCGAGCGCGCCCCCGGCGCCAACGGCAGGGTCGGCACCAGCACCCATTCGCCGCGCTCGTCGGCCTTGGCGCTGCCCAACTCGCGCTCGCCATCGCGCAGCACGACATCGGCATGGGGTTGGGCGCGGCCCGCCACCACCACGTCGCCCTTTTCGCCGACGCGGACCACGTCGAAGCTGGGCAACACGGGCAAGGCGGCAACCGGCTCGCGCGTGTCCACCGCCACCGCAGCGGTTTCGGACGGCGCCACACCCTCGGATTCCAAGGACCAGGCAAACGCAAGGGCGACAACGGCGGTAACGAAACCGATGGCGGCGATCAGAACGGCACGAGACAAGCGATACGCCCAAGACAATGCACGGGAAAACGAGCCTAACCCTACCCGCTTGCGGCGCCAGCGGCAACCGGCGTGACCCTGCCCGGCGTCAGGCGCATGTTGACCGCGGGGCGCAGCCTTGGAACCATGGGCAAAACAGACCACCCCGGAGGACGACATGCACATGGGCGACCAGATCGAAGTCAAGGTGTGGGACCAGCCCATCCGCTTGTTCCACTGGGCGCTGGTGGCATTGGTGGCGACGCTGTGGGCCACCGGCGAGTTCGGCATCCTCGACATTCATATGACGGTGGGCGTCTGGGTGCTGGCCCTGCTGGCGTTCCGCCTGGGCTGGGGCATCATCGGCAGCCCCACCGCCCGCTTCAGCCAGTTCGTGCGCGGGCCGGCGGCCATCCTGGAATATGTCCGTGCCGCCCGGTCGGGCGCGGTGCGCTCGGTCGGACACAACCCGCTGGGCGCGCTCAGCGTGCTGGCCCTGCTGGGCGTGCTGACCGCCCAGGCCGCCAGCGGCCTGTTCACCACCGACGACATCGTCACCAACGGCCCGCTGGTCAGCACGGTATCGTCCAAGACGGCGGCCCTGCTGTCGAGCGTACACCGCATCGGCGCCAAGCTGATCCTGGCGCTGGTGGCGGTCCATCTGGCGGCGGTGATCTTTTATACCGTGGTCAAGAAAGACGACATGATCCGCGCCATGCTGACCGGCACCAAGCGGGTGCCGCGTGGCGTCGACGGCATCCGCTTCGCCCATCCGGTGCTGGCGCTGGTGGTGGCGGCGGCGGCGGGCGCGGTGGTGTGGGGCGGACTGCTGCTCGCCACCCGCTGAGCAGCAGCAAACAACCGCATCAATAAAGGCGATTTTCCCTCGCCGGACGCAATCAGAGAGGGAACCGACAGTCGTCGTCGCGAAAACAACCGCTCAAAATGACATTTCCAGTTGAACAACCTTCCGCCTTCCTGAATCTATTTCTTCTTGGGGATTGAAACCCCAGGGGGAACCACTCATGCGCATCAAGACCTTCTTTCTTACCGCCCTGGCCGTGCCGACGCTTGGCGCCGTGATCGCCGGCACCGTCATCCTGTCGCTGCAATGGCACACCTACAGCGGCAACGGCCACGCCCGCGCCAGTACGCGAACGCTGGAGGCCATGGCTCGACTGATCGAGGTCAGTTCGGTCCAGCGCGGCAACGCCAATATGGCGGTACAGCAGGAAGCCGCGGCCGACCCGACCGTCTCGGCCCGCTTGGAGCAGGACGGCAAGGCCGCCACGGAAGCCCTGCAGGAAACCCTGGAGCGCCTGCAGGATCTGTCCCCCGCCCAAGGCGCGCCGCTGGTGCAGAAATTCACCCCCATTGCCCAGGCCATGGAAAAGCTGAATGCCGATGTCCGGCAGGCGGTGACCAAGCCGCGAGGCCAACGCGATCCGTCCTTGGTCTCGGGCTATTCCAGCGCCATCTCGAACCGGATCGACTCGCTGGCGCCGCTGTTGGACGGGCTGGAAACCGATATCCAGAAGGCGGATTCGCAAGTGGGCGATCTGGTCACCATCGCCCATCTGGGCATGGATTTGCGCGCCCAGGTCGGCGTCCGCTCGCTGAAGATCGTCAATCTGATGCTGTCGGGCAAGCCGGCCAGCTTCGAGACCCTGCAGTCGATCGCCGAGACCAAGGGACAGGTGGACCTGACCTGGAAACGCATCCGCCTGCAGACCGAACAGGCCGGCAATCCCGCCGGATTGGCCGAAGCGGTGGCCAAGGTCGAAAGCGGCTTTTTCGGCCCGGCCGAGGCGCTGTATGCGCCGCTGCTGGCCGCCGCCCGCGCCGACGGGCAGTACACTGCCGACGTCGCCAAGACGCGCGCCGCCAACGGCGCCCTGTTGAAATCGACCCTGGTCATTCGTGACGCGGCCTTCGCCGAGGCGCTGGAACACGCCACCGCCGCCCAACGCCGCTCGGCCATCCTGTTGGCCGTGACCGCCGTGGTCATGGTCGGCATCCTGGGCCTCAGCCTGCTCCTGGGCATCCGCTTCGGCCGCCAGGTGGTGGACGCCCTGCTGGGCCTGACCACGACCATCCGCGCCCTTGCCGATGGCAATCACGACATTGCCGTGGCCCATTGCAACCGCACCGACGAGGTCGGCGTCCTGGCCGGCGCGGTCGAAACCTTGCGCGGCAAGGCCCAGGCCGCGGCGAAACTGGCCGAGGAAAGCGAGGCCCAGCACCGCGAACGCGAACGGCACAGCGCCCATCTGGACACCATCTGTGCCGGCTTCCGGGATGAAAGCGCCGGGCTGATCACGACCATGGCCGAAGCCGCCAAGGACGCCATCGCCCAATCCCGCGCCACCGAGCAGATGGCGCGCGACGTGCTGGAGCGCTCGGGCCAGGCCGCCGGCTTCACCCAGGCTGCGGCGGGGGCAGTGGATGCGGTGGCTGCGGCGTCCGAACAACTGGCCGCCTCGGTCCGCGAAATCGCCCAGCGGGTCAACACTGCCGCCGAGATTTCCCAGCGCGCGGTGGACGAATCCGCCCATGCCAACCGCCGCATCGCCGGCCTGGCCGAAGCGGCCGGCCATATCGGCGAGGTGGTCGCGCTGATCACCACCATCGCCCATCAGACCAACCTGTTGGCGCTGAACGCCACCATCGAGGCGGCGCGAGCGGGCGAAGCCGGCAAGGGCTTCGCCGTGGTCGCCAACGAGGTCAAGGGACTGGCGGTGCAGACGGCCAAGGCGACCGAGGACATCGGCGCCCAAGTGGCGGCCATCCAGTCCATGACCAAAGAGGCGGTCACCTGTATCGACGACGTCGCCACCACCATCGGCACGCTGAACGAGGTGGCGACCACCGTCGCCGCCGCGGTCGAGGAACAGGGTGCCGCCACCCAGGAAATCGCCCGCAACGTCCACCAGGCTTCCGACAGCACCCGCGCCGCCGCCGCGTCGGTGGGCGCCGTGGCCGAAGTCATGGACAAGGTCGAAGCCAGCGGCCGGGCCATGGTCGGCGCCATGCAGGGCCTGGAGGAACGGACAGGGGCTATGACCACCGGTATAGGCCGTTTCCTCGAACAGGCGCGCGCCTGAGCGGGAAACCGGGGGGTGGGGGCGGACAAAGTTCCCACCCCACCCGTTTCCCACACCAAGGTAGTGCTTTCCAGCTTGCGTTCGCCGCCCGCAATGCTATCGTCCCCGGCTGTCCGGAGAAGAGTGGGATACGCTCCAGCGGACACATCGATTGGCTTCCACGGGGACCACAAGAAATGACCGACGCGAAAATCATCTGGACCCAGGTCGACGAGGCTCCGGCCCTGGCAACCTACTCCCTGTTGCCGATCGTCCAGGCCTTCACCAAGGCCGCCGGCATCGCCGTCGAGACCCGCGACATTTCGCTGGCCGGCCGCATCCTCGCCAACTTCCCCGACGCCTTGAAGCCCGAACAGCGCATCGGCGACCAGTTGGCCGAGTTGGGCGAGCTGACGCTGAAGCCCGAAGCCAACATCATCAAGCTGCCCAACGTCAGCGCCTCGGTTCCCCAACTGAAGGCCGCGATCAAGGAGCTGCAGGCGCACGGCTATGCCGTCCCCGATTTCCCCGAGGATCCCAAGACCGACGCCGAGAAGGACATCAAGGCCCGCTATGGCAAGGTGCTGGGGTCGGCGGTCAACCCGGTGCTGCGCGAGGGCAATTCCGACCGCCGCGCTGCCGGCGCCGTCAAGCAATACGCCCGCAACAACCCGCACAAGATGGGCGCCTGGGCGCCGTCGTCGCAGTCGCATGTCGCCCACATGACCTCGGGTGACTTCTACGGCAGCGAGAAGTCGGTCACCGTCGCCGACGCCACCACCGTGCGCATCGAGCTGGTCGCCAAGGACGGCACCACCACCGTGCTGAAGGACAAGCTGGCGCTGAAGGCCGGCGAGATCATCGACGCGGCGGTGCTGAGCACCAAGGCGCTGCGCGCGTTCTATGCCGAGCAGATCGACGACGCCAAGTCGCAGCCCGGCCTGCTGCTGAGCCTGCATCTCAAGGCAACCATGATGAAGGTCTCGGACCCCATCATGTTCGGCCATGCCGTCACCGTCTTCTTCAAGGACGTGTTCGCCAAGCACGCCGACGCCATCAAGCAGATCGGCGTCAACGTCAACAACGGCTTCGGCGACCTGCTCGCCAAGCTGGACAAGCTGCCCGCCGCCAAGAAGGCCGAGATCGAGGCCGACATCGCCGCCGCCTATGCCAACGGCCCGGCCCTGGCCATGGTCAATTCCGACAAGGGCATCACCAACCTGCACGTGCCGTCCGACGTCATCGTCGACGCCTCGATGCCGGCGATGATCCGCGATTCGGGCCGCATGTGGGGCACCGACGGCAAGCTGCACGACACCAAGGCGATGATCCCCGACCGCTGCTATGCCGGCGTCTATCAGGTCGTCATCGACGACTGCAAGAAGCACGGCGCCTTCGATCCCAAGACCATGGGCAGCGTTCCCAATGTCGGCCTGATGGCGCAGAAGGCCGAGGAATACGGCAGCCACGACAAGACCTTCGAAGTGGCCGCCGACGGCGTCGTCCGCATCGTCGACGCCGCCGGCAAGGTGCTGCTGGAGCAGAAGGTCGAGGCCGGCGACATTTTCCGCGGTTGCCAGACCAAGGATGCGCCGATCCAGGATTGGGTCAAGCTGGCCGTCACCCGTGCCCGGCTGTCCAACACCCCGGCGATCTTCTGGCTCGACGCCAAGCGCGGCCACGACGCCCAGATCATCGCCAAGGTCGAAAAGTACCTGAAGGATCACGACACCAAGGGCCTGGACATCCGCATCCTGTCGCCCGAGGACGCCTGCCGCGTCTCGCTGGAGCGCATTCGCCAGGGCCTGGACACCATCTCGGTGACCGGCAACGTGCTGCGCGACTACCTGACCGACCTGTTCCCGATCCTGGAACTGGGTACCAGCGCCAAGATGCTGTCGATCGTGCCGCTGATGGCCGGCGGCGGCCTGTTCGAGACCGGTGCCGGCGGCTCCGCCCCCAAGCACGTCCAGCAGTTCCAGGAGGAAGGCTACCTGCGTTGGGACAGCCTGGGCGAGTTCCTGGCGCTCGGCGTCTCGCTCGAACATCTGGCGCAGACCTTCAAGAACGCCAAGGCGCAGGTGCTGGCCGACACCCTGGACCAGGCCAACAGCCGCATCCTTGAGAACAACCGCTCGCCCGCCCGCAAGGTCGGCCAGTTGGACAACCGCGGCAGCCACTTCTACCTCGCCCTGTACTGGGCCGAGGCGCTGGCCGCCCAGGACAAGGACAAGGACCTCAAGGCCCGCTTCGCCCCGCTGGCGAAGGCGTTGGCCGAGAACGAGGACAAGATCAACGCCGAGCTGATCGCGGCCCAGGGTAAGCCGGTCGACATGGGCGGCTACTACCTGCCCGATTTCGACAAGACCGCCCGGGCCATGCGCCCCAGCGCCACCCTGAACGCGGCCTTGGCCGCTATCTAACTCAACACTATTCGCGCCGCCGTCTGGAACGAGGATGTCATTATGAAGAAGATCAAGGTCGCCAATCCCATCGTCGAGCTGGACGGCGACGAGATGACGCGGATCATCTGGAAGTTCATCAAGGACAAGCTGATCCTGCCGTACCTCGACGTCGATCTGAAGTACTACGATCTCAGCGTCGAGAACCGCGACGCCACCGACGACAAGGTCACCGTCGAATCGGCGGAAGCGATCAAGAAGTACGGCGTCGGCGTCAAGTGCGCCACCATCACCCCGGACGAGGCCCGCGTTAAGGAATTCAACCTCAAGAAGATGTGGAAGTCGCCCAACGGCACCATCCGCAACATTCTTGACGGCACCGTGTTCCGCGAGCCGATCATCTGCAAGAACGTGCCGCGCCTGGTGCCGGGCTGGACCCAGCCCATCGTCATCGGCCGTCACGCCTTTGGCGACCAGTACAAGGCCACCGACTTCACGGTGCCCGGCCCCGGCAAGCTGACCATGAAGTTCGTCGGCGAGGACGGCGAGGTCATCGAGCACGAGGTGTTCCAGTTCCCCGGCGCCGGTGTCGCCATGGGCATGTACAACCTGGACGAATCCATCCGTGGTTTCGCCCGCGCCTGCCTGAATTACGGCCTGCTGAAGAAGTGGCCGGTCTACCTGTCGACCAAGAACACCATCCTCAAGGCCTATGACGGCCGCTTCAAGGACATCTTCCAGGAAGTGTACGAGAAGGAGTTCAAGGAGCGCTTCGACAAGGAAGGCATGACCTACGAACACCGTCTGATCGACGACATGGTCGCCTCGGCGCTCAAGTGGTCGGGCGGCTTCGTGTGGGCCTGTAAGAACTATGACGGCGACGTGCAGTCCGACACCGTGGCCCAGGGCTTCGGCTCGCTTGGCCTGATGACCTCGGTGCTGATGAGTCCCGATGGCAAGGTGGTCGAGGCCGAGGCCGCCCACGGCACCGTCACCCGCCACTACCGCGAGCACCAGAAGGGCAAGGAAACCTCGACCAACCCGATCGCGTCGATCTTCGCCTGGACCCGTGGCCTGGTCTACCGCGCCCAGTTCGACAACACCCCCGAAGTGGCCAAGTTCGCCACCACCCTCGAGGAAGTGTGCGTCGAAACCGTGGAAGCCGGCTTCATGACCAAGGACCTGGCCATCCTGATCGGCCCCGGCCAGTCGTGGCTGACCACCCAGCAGTTCCTCGACAAGCTGGACGAGAACCTGAAGGCCAAGATGGGCGCGTAAGAGTCCGTGGCCCCCTCACCCGCCCCTTCGGGGCACCCTCTCCCGCTTGCGGGAGAGGGTGGGACCCGCGAAGCGGGAGGGTGAGGGAGCCGAAGACTCCCCAGCCGATTTTCTAGAACTTGTACCCCAGCCCGGCGCCGACGCGCAGGCTGTTCTCGGGCTGGCTGCGCTCGTCGTCCTTGCGGGTGGCGGCAGCGAAGCCGCCCATGCTGAACGACGGCGTGAAGTCGTGGGTGAACGACAGCGTCATGGACAGATCACCCACCGAACGGTTGGGGTCATAGGCGCCGGTGAAGGCGGACAATCCGGCCTGGGCCGGGTTAACGCTGAACGCCTGGGTGTTGCCCCATTCGTAGCCCAGCCGCAGGGCGGCGGTGCTGTCGGCAAAGCCGGTGTAGGCGGCGGAGAAATCCGCCGTCGAGGTGTCGCCGGCGCCCTTGAGCGACGACGACAGCTTGAGATCCTGGAAGACATAGGCGGCATAGCCACCCAACGCCATGCGGCCACGCTCGGATGCCGACGGGTCCGACACCGCGCCCGCCGAAAAGCCGCCCTTGGCCGCATATAGCTCGGTGCGCAGATCGGGCTGAGCCAGGTTCATGCCGCCAACCACCAGTCGCGGCCGCGCCTCCTCGGCCCAGGCGGGCAAGGCGGCAAACAGACAGACGATCGGCAACAGGCGCTTCAGCATGAATCCCATCGGAGGCAGCACGGTATCTTGTGGGATTCATATAGGCGACGCACCCTTCCTGGGAAGGGACTAATCCCTTGTAGTGATTCAAAAGAATCACAGTGTTGCAGATGCAACACAGTCTTCAAACGTGGGGCCACCTGGGAATACCACGCCCATCCGCCAACACCGCGTCACCCCGGACAAGCGAAGCGCAGATCCGGGGTCCATGGTGCCGTTCCCACCATGGATTCCGGCTCTTCGCTTCGCTACGGCCGGAATGACGCAGGAGTATAGAATCCTCAACGCACCACCACGGTGGAGCAAGGCAAATCGTCCAGCGCCATGCCCGCTCCCGCCGGCAGCACCAGGATGGCATCGGGTGGCAGGGCCGCCAGCAAGGTGCCCGGGCGACCGACCGCGCGCAGGCTGGCGGACAGGCCGCACTGCTCCAACAGGGTGATGGCTTCGACACCTTGACGGGCGCCGTCGATGCGGTCGGTTGCGGGCACCAGGACCTCGACCACACCGCCGTCGCGAACGGCCAGTTGGACCGCCATCTCCAGCGCCGCCGGGGTGCCATCCCACCACAGGCAGACCGGTCCCAGCCCCGGCGCCTGCAACAGCAGCACCGGCGCGAGCGAACCGTGGGTCACCGCCCGCGCCACCGAACCCAGGCGGGGCCGCAGGCCGGGATCGGCGCGACCGCTCCAACCCAGGCAGATCAGGTCACCGCCATGGCAGGACGCCAGCACCTCGGCCTCGACCCGGCCGCGCCGGACGGTGAAGCCGCCCTGGGCGCCGCTGGCGGCCAGTGCCGCTTCCAAGGCCCGGCGCGCCGCCACCAATTGCAGTTCCAGTGCCTTGCCGATCAGGGTGTCGTCGGCGGATTGCCGCCGCGCCGCCGCCAGGGAAATGGTGTGGACATAGGGGTGGGCGACCAGCCGCACCACGTTGATGTCCTCGACGAACACCGCCTCGATCGGCGCGCCCAAACGGGTCGACAGCCGGCAGGCCGCCTCGATCGCCGCCTGCGACAGCGGGCTGGCATCCACCGCCACCAGGATGCGGCGGATGGGCGTGCTCATCGCCCGTTCCGTCCGTTGTCGCGACCGCCGCCGGGACCGGCATGGGCCAGTTCAAGCTGGCGATGGAACCGGGCCAGCCGCGCCAGCACCTTGCGATTGACCGTGCCGGGCGGATAGTCGCCATGGCCGTCACTTTCGCCCGCCGGCACCCCGGTCAGCAACTCGATGCCCTGGTCGATGGTGCTGACCGGATAGATGGCGAAACGGCCCTGGCGGCACGCCTCGACCACGTCGCGCCGCAGCATCAGATGGGGCACGTTGGTGGCGGGGATCAGCACGCCCTGGCGCCCGGTCAGGCCGCGCGCGCAGCACAGGTCGAAGAAGCCCTCGATCTTTTCGTTGGCTCCGCCGATGGCCTGGACGTTGCCGTTCTGATCGACCGACCCGGTCACCGCCAGCCCCTGATTGATGGGCAATTCAGCCAGCGCCGACAGCAGGGCATAGAGTTCGGTGGACGACGCCGAATCGCCGTCGACGCCGCCATAGGATTGCTCGAACACCAGCCGCGCCTCCAGCGACAGCGGTCCCTCGATGCCAAAGCGGCCGGCCAGGAACGATGTCAGGATCAGCACGCCCTTGCTATGGGTCTGCCCGCCCAGGTCGACCTCGCGCTCGATGTCGAGTACGTCGCCCTTGCCCAACGACACCCGCGCGGTGATGCGCGACGGCCGTCCGAACGCGAAGCGGCCCAGTTCCAGCACCGCCAGCCCGTTGATCTGACCGACGACGGCACCGTCGGTGTCGATATGGACGATGCCACGGCGGATTTCCTCCTGCACATGGTCGCGCACCCGGTCCTGGCGGTAGGTCGAGGCGTCGATGGCCTGCTGCACATGGGCCGCCGTCACCACGGCGGCGTTGTCGCGCCCGGCCCAGTAATCGGCCTCGCGCACCAGATCGGCCAGGCTGGCCATGTGGGTGGAGAGCTTTTCGCGATCCTCGACCTCGCGCGAGGCCTGTTCGACCACGCGGGCGACGGCGGCACGATCCAGCGCCCGCAAGCCTTCCTTGCGGGTCAGCGTCGCCACCGAGCGCGCCAGCCCCAGCACGGCGCCGTCGTCACGGTCCATCCGCCAGTCGAAATCGGCCGCCACCTTGAACAATTCGGCGAATTCCGGATCGTGGTGCGACAGCAGGTAATACAGCATGGGGTCGCCGATCAGCACGACCTTGAGGTCGAGTGGAATCGGCCGAGGTTCCAGGCTGACCGTACTCATCAGGCCGGTGCTCTGGCCCGGACTTTCGATGCGGACCTCGCGCGCCTTCAAAGCCCGCTTAAGGTCTTCCCAGGCGAACGGATTCATCAGCAGCTTGTGCGCGTCCAGCACCAGATAGCCGCCATTGGCGCGGTGCAGGCTGCCCGCCTTGATCAGATTGAAGTCGGTGATCAGGGCGCCGTAATGGGCGAAATGCTCGATTCGGCCGATCAGGTTGGGCTGGGTCGGGTGGTCCTCGTACACCACCGGGGCGCCGCCGGTGGCGGCGTTGTTGACCAGAACGTTGACGCGATAGCGGCGGAAGCCGCCTTCGCCCCCTGCCCGCCGGCGCGGCTTGGCCTGCTCGCCCTCGTCCTCGTCGCTTGCCAGGAAGTCGCCGACATTGTCGGCGATGTCCTCGGCCACCGCCTCCAGATGCTCCAGCACCTCGGGCAAATCGGAATAGCGGTCCTTCAGTTCGTCCATCAGGTGACGGATGGCGAAAGAGACGACCTCCTGGTCAAGCTCGCGCAACTGGGCGCGGGTTTCGCGCTCCCATTGCGGCACCTGCTTGATGGTTTCTTCCAGCTCGCCCTGCAGTTCCTCCATGTCGGATTTGAAGCGGGCCTGCTGTTCGTCGGGCAATTGCTTGAATTCTTCCGGCGACAGCACCTCGCCGTCGCGGGTCGGCGCCAGAGCCAGGCCGACCGGAGTGCGGATCAGCGCCACGCCCCGTTCCTTGGCCTTGTCGCCGACGACACCGAAGGCGTTTTCCTGGCGCTCCTTGAACGCCTGTTCCAGCACCTGCTTCTTGTTGCGGTATTCCTCGGCCTCGAAGCCGGCGGGCAGTGCCACCGCCAGTTCCTCGACCAGCCATTCCATGTCCTTCTTCAACGGCGCCGCACGGCCGGCGGGCAGGCGCAGGGCGCGCGGCCGGTGGCCGTCGCCGAAATCGTGGACATAGGCCCAGTCGTCGGGCACCGGCTGGCGGGCGGCGGCCTGGGTCAGGGACTGCATGACCAGCGAGCGCCGCCCGGTGCCTTCCGGCCCCAGGGCGAACAGGTTGAAGCCGCGATGACGCATGCCGATGGCGAAGCGGATCGCCTCGACCGCGCGGTCCTGGCCGATGGGGTCCTCGGTGTCGGGCAGCTCGGCGGTGGTGGCGAACGGCAGGCCGGCGGGATCGCAGACGCGGTAAAGCTGTTCCGGAGCAAGCGGAGCGGGCACGGGCAAGGTCACGACACCTCCGTCGTCGGTGGAACCGGCCGCCTCAGCCTTCGTCTTCGATGCGCTCCATGTCGTCGTCGCTGAAGCCGAAGTGGTGACCGATCTCGTGAATGAGGACGTGTTTCACCAGACTCGTCAAGTCTTCGCCGGTTTCACACCAATAATCCAGGATGGGGCGGCGATAGAGGAAGATCATGTCCACGTCGGAACGCGGGCTGGTTTCGCCGAAACTGAGATGGGGCAGCGCCACCCCGCGATACAGCCCCAGCAGGTCGAAGGGCGATTCCAGGCCCATTTCCTGCTCGGTTTCCTCGTCGGGAAAATCCTCGACCCGAATAATCACATCGGCGGCGAAACCGCGCAATTCGTCGGGGATCTCGGCGAAAGCGGCGGCGGCGATGGTTTCCAGGTCGGCCAGCGTCGGTGGCGTGGTGTGCGGCGGGATGACTCGTGACATGGCGGAATCTTACCGCGCCTTGATCGGGGCGGGAAGAGTGCCCATCAGAATCAGACAGGATTATTGGAAGGACCCGCGCACCATGCCCACATTGCTCAGCGGCAACGCCCGCGCCACCGCCCTGTTGGGCCTGCCCGGCTGGCAGGAATGCCAGGGCCGCGACGCCATCGGCCGCGCCTTCGCCTTCCACGATTTCGCCGAGGCGTTCGCCTTCATGACCCGGGTGGCGCTGGCGGCGGAAAAGCTGAACCACCACCCGGACTGGAGCAACGCCTATAACCGCGTCGACATCACCCTTTCCAGCCACGATGCCGGCGGCGTGACCGAGCGCGACATTCGCCTGGCCCACCTGATCGACGCGGCGGCACCAGCGGGGGCAGGGTCGCTTGCCGGGCAGGGCTGAACGCCCAGGCGGCCATTTACAGGCGCGGGTCGGTATGGAATCATGACGGCATAGTGTTTCCTGCCTGATGTGAAAGCCGCCCCCACCATGAGGATCGCCGCCGCTGCCGCCCTGCTCGCCGTTTTGACCGCGAGCGAGGCCTTGGCGCAATCTCCGTCCCATCCGCCCAAGGCTCCGGCCGCCAAGACCCACAAGGCGCAGCCCCCCAAGGCCCCCGTCGCCAAAGTTCCGGCCCAGCCGTCGCTGGCCCAGTTGGCCGCCCAGGGCGAACCCGAGGCGCAATACCGGCTGGCGCAGGCGTACCGCGACGGCAAGGGGTACAAGCGCGACATGGCCGAGGCGGTGTCGTGGTTCGCCCTGGCCGCCAGCAACGGCGAAAAGGCCGCCGCCATCGACCTGGCCCGACTGTACGAGCAGGGCGCCGGGGTCAAGCGTGACTTGGCCCAGGCGGCGCTGTGGTGGTTCCGCGCCGGCATGGCGGGCGACGAGGCGGCCAAGGCGCGCTTCATCACCCTGTTCCTGAACGGCGACACCGCCGACATCGGCGGCGCCGTCGGCGTCTCCTGGCTGGAAGCGCTGGCCCAGGACGGCCGCACCGACGCCATCCTGGCGCTCGGCCAGGCCTACGAACGGGGTCTGGGCATTCCCGCCGACCCGGACAAGGCGCGCCGCTGGTACCTGCTGGCCGCCGTCGGCGGCGATGCCGAGGCCAAGTTCCGCCTGGGCCGCATGCTGCTGGCCGCACCGGGGGCTTGGCGTCTGGTCTATGCCGAACCGGAGCGCGAGGCCAAGAACACCGAACGCGACAAATTCTATCCCAACCGTGCCGTCGCCGCCCAAGTGGGCGGCTCCGACCGCCAGCCCGATCCCGTCCGCCCCGGCATGGTGGAAGGCGAGCAATGGCTGCGCGAGGCCGCCCGCCATGGCCACCCTGAGGCGCAGTACACCCTGGGCATGGCCTTCCTGGGCGGCATGGACCTGCCGTTCGACATCTTCGAGGCGCTGCACTGGCTGTCGGCGGCATCGTTCAACGGCCACGCCGAGGCGCTGATGCAATTGGCCGACCTGGCCGCCAAGGGCCAGGGCTTCGGCGGCAAGGACCCGATCCGCGCCTGGGTCAGCTATGACCTGGCCGCCAGCGAGGGCATCAAGCCGGCCGAGGACGCCCGCGACCGCGTCGGCAAGACCATGAACCAGCGCCAGTTGGCCCGCGCCCGCCAGGTGGCGCAGGACCTGCGCGGCAACTGATTTCCCCTTGATCGGCCATGGCCTGAACCTACATGGCAGGCCATGGCAGCGATCAGTTCGAAAAGCTTCTGGGACAAGGTGCGGCGGACCGCCGGCAAGGTGCCGTTCGTCGACGAAGCGGTGGCGTTGTGGTTCTGCGCCCGCGACCCCGCCACGCCGACGCGCGTACGGGCGGTGCTGTGGGGCGCGCTGGCCTATTTCGTCCTGCCCTTTGATTTCATCCCCGACGTGCTGGCCGTGCTGGGCTATGCCGACGATCTGGCGATCATCACGGCGGCCGTTCGCATCGCCCTGCCCCACGTCACCGAAGCCCATCGCGCCATGGCGCGCGACGCGTTGTCGGCGGCGGCGTTTCGCGACTGACCGCCCCTCCCGCTTTCTGTAGACTGACCAGAAAAACACATCCGGGAGTCTCGACCATGTCCAGCCCGCTGTGGCAGCCCGCGCCCGAACGCATCGCCGGCGCCAACCTGACCGCCTTCATCCACACCGTGAACCAGCGCTTCGGCGCGGCGGTCAGCGACATGCCCAGCCTATGGCGCTGGTCGGTGGCGGCGCCCGAGGAATTCTGGCGCATGGTGTGGGAGTTCACCGGCGTGGTCGGCGACGGTCCCGGCGCGGTGACGGTGGACGACATCCACAAGATGCCGGGCGCCCAGTGGTTTCCCGAGGCACGGCTGAACTTCGCCGAGAACCTGCTGCGGCGGAACGACGATGCCGACGCCCTGGTGTTTTGGGGCGAGGATCAGGTCCAGCGCCGGCTGTCCTTCGCCGAGTTGCACGCACTGGTGTCGCGCCTGCAGCAGGCGTTGCGCGCGGCGGGCGTCGGACAGGGCGACCGCGTTGCCGGCTATATGCCCAACATGCCGGAAACCGTGGCGTTCATGCTGGCGACGGCCAGCTTGGGCGCCATCTGGTCGTCGGCCTCGCCCGATTTCGGCGTCCAGGGCGTGCTGGACCGCTTCGGCCAGATCGAACCCACCGTGCTGGTCTCGGCCGACGGCTATTTCTATTCCGGCAAGCGCCATTCGTCGGTGGACAAGCTGCCCGCCATCGTCGCCGGCATGCCTGGCCTGAAGCGGGTGGTCGTCGTTCCCTACACCACCGAGCGCGCCGACATCGCCGCCGTTCCCCAGGCGCTGCATCTGGCCGATTTCATCGCCCCCTTCGCCGCCCAGCCGGTGGAATACGCCCGCCTGCCCTTCGCCCATCCGCTCTACATCATGTTCTCGTCGGGCACCACCGGCGCCCCCAAATGCATCGTCCACTCGGCCGGCGGCGCCCTGATCCAGCACCTCAAGGAACATGTGCTGCATTCCGACGCCAAGCCGGGCGACCGGGTGTTCTATTTCACCACCTGCGGCTGGATGATGTGGAACTGGCTGGTCAGCGCCCTGGCGGTAGGCGCCACCGTGGTGCTGTACGACGGCAACCCGTCGGCGCGCGACGGCCGCATCCTGTTCGATTTCGCCGATGCCGAAGGCATCACCTTCTTCGGCACCTCGGCCAAGTGGCTGGACGCCATCGCCAAGATGGGGCTGGAGCCGGCCAGGACTCACAAGCTGACGGCGCTGCGCACCATCGCCTCCACCGGCTCGGTGCTGGCGCCCGAGGGGTTCGACTACGTCTACGGCAAGATCAAGCGCGACGTGCAGTTGGCCTCGATCTCGGGCGGCACCGACATCGTCTCGTGCTTCATGCTGGGCAACCCCATCGGCCCGGTGTGGCGCGGCGAGATCCAGACGCGCGGCCTGGGCATGAAGGTGGAGGTGTTCGACGACGACGGCAAGCCGGTGCAAGGGGAAAAGGGCGAACTGGTGTGTACCCAGGCGTTCCCGGTCATGCCGGTCGGCTTTTGGAACGACCCCGACGGCGAGAAATACCGCAACGCCTATTTCGCCAAATATCCCGGCATCTGGTGCCACGGCGACTGGGTCGAACTGACCGCGCATGACGGCATCATCGTCTACGGCCGCTCGGACGCCACCCTGAACCCCGGCGGCGTGCGCATCGGCACCGCCGAGATCTACCGCCAGGTCGAGCAGTTCGACGAGGTGCTGGAAAGCCTGGTGATCGGCCAGGATTGGGCCGGCGACGTGCGCGTGGTGCTGTTCGTACGGCTGCGCGACGGCGTGCGCCTGATGCCGGCGCTGACCGACGCCATCAAGAAAAAGATCCGCGACAACACCACGCCACGCCACGTTCCGGCCAAGGTGATCCCGGTCGCCGACATCCCGCGCACCAAATCGGGCAAGATCGTCGAGCTGGCGGTGCGCGACGTCGTCCATGGCCGCGCGGTGAAGAACAAGGAAGCCCTGGCCAACCCCGAGGCGCTGGAGCTGTATGCCAGCGTCGACGAGTTGAAAATTTAGGACCTATCCATCGTCAAAGACGGCTTTTCTCTCTGGCGTTACCCGATTAGGGAAACGCCAGGGAGGAATGGGCATGCGGAAGATGGCGATCGCTGGGGCGGTCATTTTGGTGGCAGCGTCCGCCCAGGCGCGGGAACCCGGCATCGCCCCGCAGTTCCCGCCGGGCCAGACGCTGGGATTGGCCAATGCCGTCAGCCCGCCGCCCGGCCTGTACGTGATGAACCGGCTGGCGTGGTTCGATGCCGAACTGCGCGACGATGACGGGCGGGCGGTGGGCCAGCACGCCACCGTGCGCTCCGAGGCGATCCAGATGACCTGGGTGCCGGGCGTTCAGGTGCTGGGGGCCGATTACAAGGCGTTCGTCAACCTGCCGCTGGTCGACATGACGGTGACCCGCAATCCTGGCGCCCCCGGCCGGCCCGGCCGCTATCACACCTCGGGCCTTGCCGATCCCAAGGTGCAGCCACTGGATCTGTCGTGGCCGCTGGGCGACGGCTGGTTCGTCGGCACCGGGCTGGGCGTCTATGTCCCGGTCGGCACCTACCACACCGGCGCCGACATCAATATCGGCCAGCATTTCTGGACGGTGGAGCCGGGCGTGGCGCTGAGCTATCTGAAGGACGGCTGGAACGCCTCGCTGCATGTGCTGTACGACGTCAACAGCGAGAACCAGACCAACCATTACCGCTCGGGCGACCAGGTCTTCGTCAACGCCACCGTGACTACCAACATCGCCGGCTGGGATGTCGGGCCGGTGGGCTATGTCCAGAAACAGGTGACGGAGGACAGCAACGAAGGCGGCCGCGCCACCTTTGGCGGCACCACCGCCGCCCCGGCTGAACAGATGGCGGCGGGGCTGTTGGCCAGCCACACGCTGGGACCGGCCAAGGTGACCGCCTTTGTCACCCACGACATCGAGGCGCGCAACACCCTGGCCGGCGACAAGGTCTGGCTGAACGTGTCGCTGCCGCTGAAATAGGGATCAACAGAAGCCGCCGCGCGCATGGGCGGGGTCGACGCCCATGGCGCGCAGGAAGTCGGCCAGGGTTTGGCCGGGCGGCGAGCGGAAGGTACGATCCTCCAGCGCAAGCTCGGCCATGCGGTCGGCGCGGAAGGTGCGGAAATCGTCGCGCAGTTCGCACCAGCCCACCAGCGTCCACACCTTGCCCCAGAAATAAAGGCCAAGCGGGCGGCAGGCGCGGATGGAGCCTTCACCGTCCTCGCGGGTATAGGCGAAGCGGATCACCCGCTTCTCGCCAATGGCCTGGCGCAGATGATCCAGCACCAGCCGCAATTCGGGCGACACCATGATGCCGGGCACGAACAGCCGCGACTGGGCGGCGCCGTCACGCAAGGGTTCGGGCACCACCGCTTCGATCTTGGCCAGGGCCTCGGTGGCGGCGTCGGCCAGTTGGGCGCCACCCCAGGCTCGTACCATGCGGACACCCACCAACACGGCCTCTAGCTCGTCGCGGGTGAACATCAGCGGCGGAATGTCGAAGCCGCCACGCAGGACGTAGCCCACCCCCGCCTCGCCGGTGATGGGCACGCCGGTGCCGATCAGTTCGGCGACGTCGCGGTAGATGGTGCGCTCGGACACCTCCAGCTTGTGCGCCAGCTCGCGTGCGGTGACCATGCGGCCGCCGCGCAGGAACTGCACGATCTGGAACAACCGATCCGCGCGCCGCATGTCACCTCCCCTGGTCAGGTCATGGAATGTAGCCCGACGCGGTTGCCCTCGCTATCCATGAACAAGGCGATGAAGCCGTGCGGGCCGATGGGGGTCTTGGGCATCAGCACCTGACCGCCCGCCGCCTCGACACGCCCCAACGGGCCGGCCAAATCGGCACCGCCATCAAGGTAGACCAGGGTGCCGTTGCCGCCCGGCGTGAACTGCTCGCCCTTGACCAGGGCACCCTTCAGCTCGACGCCCGGCGGATCGAAGACGGACATCTGCAAGCCGCTGTCGGGGCAGGTCTCGCGGCGCAGGGGGTGGCCCAGCACGGCACGATAGAAGGTTTCGGCGCGCTCCAAATCGGCGGTCGGCAATTCGAACCACACGGCGACGGACATCATGATCATCTCCACGTTTTGCGTTTGCGATGGAGGAGTCATAGCAAAACCCTCCTGACAGCATGGTGTCAGGAGGGTTTTGGGGGAACCGCAACGGCGTTATGGCCGCGCCAGGTGCCAGACGTCCTTGAAACCGTCGCCACTGGTGTCGCCGGGCTTCATGTCCTTGCTCCACAGATAAAGCGGCTTGCCGCGATAGGCCCATTGCATGGCGCCATCGGCGCGGGTAACGAGGCTGTATTCGCCCATGGCCTTGGCCCCCTTGTCGGCCAGCAGCGGCGGCCAGTTCTGGGCGCAGGCATCGACACAGGCCGACTTGCCCATCTCGTCCTTGTCGAAAATATACAGCGACATGCCCTTGTCGTCGGTCAGCACGTGCCCCTTGGCGGTAGTGCCCTGCATCACCGAGGCCGCCTGGACGGTGACGGGCAGCAACAGCGCGGCGGACAGCATCAATAGACGGATGGTCATGGAAACCTCCCTGGGAAATCGCGGATTGAACCCGCTGGAGTCCATAACGGCATTCGAACGATGCTTTTCCATCCCCAGCCGCGTGTTTTTTGACACTCCGACGATTTTAGATCACCGTCTTGATCTTAAACTCCCGTCGCACTAAATTAAGGTCACGATCGTGACCTTAAGGTGCCACCATGCTGCAAGTCACTGAAAACGAGATAAAAAACAGGCTTCGGTTCGACAATCCGTGGTGGGCGCGCCCCGACGATCTGGACCTGCTGCTGGAAGGCTTGCGTGAACGCGCCTACCTCGACCCGTTCCACACCCTGGTGACCAACCGCGAGGTCAACCGCGCCGTCGTGCTGATGGGGCCACGTCGTGTGGGCAAGACAGTGATCTTGCGCCAGAGCATCCAGCGGCTACTGGCTAGTGGCGTGGAACCGACTCGCATCTTTTTCGTCAGCCTGGACAACCCGGTCTATACCGGACTGCCATTGGCCAAGCTTCTGGGCTTCTTCCAAGAGATGCACAGCCACGACCGCTTCGCCGATGTTTACGTCTTCTTCGATGAAGTGCAGTACCTGAAGGAATGGGAAGTGCACCTGAAGGTGCTGGTGGATGATTACCCCACCGCCCGCTTCGTGGTGTCCGGTTCGGCTGCTGCCGCACTGAAAATGAAAAGCAACGAATCCGGCGCCGGCCGCTTCACCGACTTCCTGCTGCCGCCATTGACCTTCGCGGAATTCCTGGATTTCCGCGAAATCCCCGCGGACGTGGACATCGAACGCCTGAACGAGGAATTGTTCGCCTACATCAATTTCGGCGGCTTCCCCGAGGCGGTGCTGAAGGATTCCATCCGCCGAGATTTCCAACGTTTCGTCGGCAGCGACATCATCGACAAGGTGCTGCTGCGCGACATCCCCAGTCTGTACGGCATCGGCGACCCGCAGGAACTGAACCGCTTCTTCGCAACGCTCGCCTACAATACCGGCAACGAAATCAGCATTGACGAGCTGTCGAAGAAATCCGGCGTCGCCAAGAACACCATCCGCAAATACCTGGAATTCCTGGAAGCCGCCTTCCTGATCCACTGCCTGCACCGGGTGGACAAAACCGCCAAGCGGTTCCAGCGCGAGACCCACTTCAAGGTGTATCTAACCAATCCGTGCCTGCGCTCAGCGCTGTTTGGAGAGGTAGGGCAGGATGACGAGAAGGCGGGGATGCTGGTCGAGACGGCGGTGGTGGCGCAATATGTGCAGACAGACCTAATACATCAGCTTAGCTACGCCCGCTGGAAAGGTGGAGAGATCGACATATTAGTACAATCAACAGAAACCACAGTGCCAATTGAAATAAAATGGCAAAAATCAATATACAGCTCAGATGCGCGAAATATAATTTCATTCCTCGAAGACAACAACAGACGAGATGGCCTCATCCTCACACGAGACACATGGGGACACAAAACCGCGAACAACGTAAGCATAGGATTTATAGAATCGAGCCGTGCGTGCCGCTCAATGTCCCAAAACACACTTAAAAAATTAGCTCAGGGCATCCGCCCCCGCCGCCGCCTCCCCGAACTCGATCTCCCGGAGCGCGAGGGGCCGGCCCCCTCGCAATAGGCGCCGTGCCAGCGGTCGCGTAGCGAAGGGAACCACAGAGACACAGAGACACAGAGATATCTCGGGAGCGGAGGCGATGACGCTTCCGTCCGGCACAGCCTCTCTGTGCCTCTGTGTCTCTGTGGTGAAATCCGCTTCACCGTCCAAACGGCGCCATGGATCCCGGCTCCTCGCTCCGCTGCGGCCGGAATGACGCTTGGGGGAAAGCAAAGCCTCCAAACAAAAACGCCGGAGGCGGTTACCCGCCCCCGGCGTTTCCGTAAGAACCTAGCCGCTTAGCCGCGCGCCATCTTGGCCAAGCGCATACGCAGTGCGTTGAGCTTGATGAAGCCCTGGGCGTCGCGTTGGTCGTAGACGCTGTCTTCCTCGAAGGTGACGTAGTCCATGCGATAGAGCGACTTTTCGGACTTGCGGCCGACGACGGTGACGTTGCCCTTGTACAGCTTGAGGCGGACGACGCCGGTGACGTTCTGGCTGATGTGGTCGATCATCTGCTGCAGGGCGATACGCTCGGGCGCGAACCAGAAGCCGTTATAAATCAGCTCGGCATAGCGCGGCATGATGTCGTCCTTCAGGTGCGCCTCGCCACGATCCAGCGTAATGCTTTCCATGGCGCGGTGGGCAACGATCAGGATCGAGCCGCCGGGGGTCTCGTAGACGCCGCGGCTCTTCATGCCGACGAAGCGGTTTTCGACCAGATCCAGGCGGCCGATGCCGTTGGCGCCACCCAGGGCGTTCAGCTTGGTCAGCAACTGGGCCGGGGTCAGGCGCTCGCCGTCGATGGCGACGGCGTCGCCGTTCTCGAACTGGATTTCCACATAGGTCGGCTTGTCCGGCGCCTTTTCCGGGCTGACCGAGCGGGTGAACATGTCCTCGTCGGGTTCGACGAAGGGGTCCTCGAGCGCCTTACCCTCGTACGAAATGTGCAGCAGGTTGGCGTCGGTGGAATACGGCGCCTCGCCGCGCTTGTCCTTGGCGATCGGAATCTGGTGCTTCTCGGCGAAGTCCAGCAGCTTGGTGCGGCTGGTCAAATCCCACAGGCGCCACGGCGCGATCACCTTGATGTCGGGCTTGAGGGCGTAATAGCCCATCTCGAAGCGGACCTGGTCGTTGCCCTTGCCGGTGGCGCCGTGCGACACCGCGTCGGCGCCGACCAGATTGGCGATTTCGATCTGGCGCTTGGAGATCAGCGGCCGGGCGATCGAGGTGCCGAGCAGGTAGACACCTTCGTACAGCGCGTTGGCGCGGAACATGGGGAAGACGAAGTCGCGGACGAACTCTTCACGCAGGTCGTCGATGAAGATGTTCTCTTCCTTGATGCCCATCAGCAGGGCCTTCTTGCGCGCCGGCTCCAGCTCTTCGCCCTGGCCGAGATCGGCGGTGAACGTCACCACCTCGCACTGATACTGATCCTGCAGCCAGCGCAGGATGATGGAGGTATCCAGGCCACCGGAATAGGCCAGCACGACCTTCTTGACTTCGCCCTTCATGGGAAAACGCCCTTGGAAATAGGAAAACACAAGGCTCGGAGTATAGGCGTTGGCACGCCAGGAGCAAGGGGAGGAAGCGCAGCCATGCCATTCCCGCACCGAGGACGCATGGTTTCGCCCCTTCCCGCCTTCGCCTAGGCCGCGTTGTCGAGACGGATACGCTCGATGAAGTCGCGGACCGAGTGTTCCATGCGCTCCGACGCCAGGCCCAGGCTTTGTGCCGCCCGGCTGACCTCCTCGGCGGCGGCGCGGGTGGCGGAGGCGCCTTGCGACACCTGACCGATCGTGCCGGTGATCCCTTCGGTGCCGGTGGCCGCCAACTGGACGTTGCGCGAGATTTCGCCGATGGCGGCATTCTGCTGGTGAATGGCCGAGGCGATGGAGGTGGCGCTTTGCCGTACCGTCGCGACGATGCCGCCAAAGGCGTCGATAGCGCCGGCGGTGTTGCGGCTTTCCTGCTGAATGGTGGCGATCTGGCCGCCGATTTCCTCGGTCGCCTTGGCGGTCTGGTTGGCCAGATGCTTGACTTCGTTGGCGACGACGGCGAAGCCCTTGCCGGCTTCACCGGCCCGCGCCGCCTCGATGGTCGCGTTCAAGGCCAGCAGGTTGGTCTGGCTGGCGATGGCGGAAATCACCTCGACCACCTGCCCGATCCGGGTGGCGGCATCCACCAACACCGAAATCTGGGCGCCCACCTGCTCGGTGCGGGTCTGAGCTTCGCCGGCCACGGTGGTGGATTGCTCGGCCTGATGGCCGATCTCGACGCTGGAACTGGTCAGTTGCTCGGTCGCCACCGCCACCGTCTGCACGTTGGCGCTGGCGGTCTGCGACGCATCGGCGACGTCGGCGGCCCGCCGGCTGGTGCTGTCGGCGCTGCCCAGCAACGTCTCGGCGGTCGCGGTCAGCCCGGCGACCTGTTGGGCGATGGCCTGGATGGCGCCACGAATGTCGGCGTCCATGCTGTCGGCCAAGGCCAGCATCTCACGCTTGCGCTGGGCGGCCAGGTCGCGTTCATGGCGTTCCTGTTCGCGCCGGCCTTCCTCGGCCCCGCGCATGGCGTCGCCGAAGGTGCCAATGGCGCGGGCCAGCGCGCCGAATTCGTCGCGCCGGTCGGTATAGGGCACGTTGTCGGGATAGTTGCCATGGGTGGTCTCGGCCATCAACCGGGTCAGCGGGCCGAACGGCCGCAGCATGCGGTTCAGGGCAAAGAACGCCAACACCGACAGCACCAAAGCCGCCCCGGTACCGATGGCCAGGGCGATGGCTGCCACGGAACGGGCGACGACCATGAACTCGCTGGTCTTGATGCCGACGAACAGGATGCCGATCACGGCGCTGCTGGCATCGTCATAGATGGGTTCGTAGACCGTCATGTAGGTCTCGCCCAGGATGTCGGCCTCGCCGGCATAGCGATAACCATCCTTCAGCACGGTGTCGTGAACGATGCCGGCGGCCAGCTTGGTGCCCACCGCGCGCTGGCCCTGGTTGGTTATGGTGGTGGCGACCCGAACGTCGCCTTTGAACACGGTGGCGACGCCGCCGACCGCGCCGACCACGGCGTCCAGGATGTCGTTGTCGCCCTCGACGAGACGATCGCCCAGCATCAGCCGGCCATCACGCAGCCCGAACGATTCCTGGCGCGGGTTCAGCATGGAATAAAGAACCGACAGGTTCTGCTCCAGCCGCTCGCGCCCCATGCGTTCCAGGGTGTGGCTGACATAAGTCGCCAACGCCGCCGAAATGATGACGGCAAGTATCACCAGTGCAACAACCATGACGGCGGATATTTTTTGAGCGACCCCGAGGGACAGGTGAAAGTGGATCATCATTATTCTCGCAATAGACGAGCCATCCATATCGGCTCGTCCGGAAACAAAACCCCATTTGAACAAGCACTTACGCTAGCATGAGCTGCGCACATCCCTCAACTATATGATTAAAGTATTGATCTCATACTTTAGGATGAATCCATCCTCCTGACGACATGCAGCCACACTCCGCAATGACAATTGTCAAATGGCCCGGATTCCGGACAAAGAAAAACGCCGCCACCCCTGGGAGTGACGGCGTTATCGAGAAAAGGCCCCTGCGCTTAGGCCGCTGGCACCTTGTGATGTTCGTCCTCGATTCCCGCCGCCAGGCGTTCCGCCAGCCGCGAGCACTTCTGGCGTTGGCTTTCCGAGCGGAGCTGGCCGCAAGCGGCCAGGATGTCGGCGCCGCGCGACTTGCGGATCGGCGCCGAAAATCCGTTGTCCTGCAGGATGTCGGAAAACGCCTTGATGTGCTTCATGTCCGAGCATTCGAACTCGGACCCCGGCCACGGGTTGAACGGGATCAGGTTGAACTTGGCCGGCAGGCCCTTGACCAGGCGCAGCAACTGACGGGCATCGGCGGCCGAGTCGTTGACGCCCTTCAGCATGATGTATTCGAAGGTGATGCGGCGCGCGTTCGAGGCACCGGGATATTCGGCGCAGGCGCGCATCAGCTCGGCCAGCGGGTATTTTTTGTTGATCGGCATGATGCGGTCGCGCACCTCGTCGGTGACCGCGTGCAGGCTGACCGCCAGATTGCAGCCGATTTCCTCGCCGGCCCGCTTCATCATCGGCACCACGCCCGAGGTGGACAGGGTGATGCGGCGCTTGCTGAGCGCGATGCCCTCGCCGTCCATGATGATTTTCAGCGCGGTGGCGACGTTGTCGAAATTGTACAGCGGCTCGCCCATGCCCATCATGACGATGTTGCTGAGCTTGCGCGCCTGATCGTCGGGCGTCGGCCACTCGCCATAGGCGTCGCGCGCCACCATGAACTGGCCGACGATTTCGGCCGGGGTCAGGTTACGCACCAGCAATTGGGTGCCGGTATGGCAGAACTTGCAGGTCAGGGTGCAGCCGACCTGGCTGCTGACGCAGACGGCGCCGCGCGTCTCGTCCTCGTCGGGGATATAGACCGTCTCGGCCTCGTTGCCGTCGCTGAACTTCAGCAGCCACTTGCGGGTGGTATCGGACGAGATCATCTCGCGTTCGAGCAGGGGGCGTTCGACCACGTAATGCTCGGCCAGCCGGGCCTGCATGACCTTGGAAATCGAGGTCATCTTGGCGAAATCGGTTTCGCCGCGATTGTAGAGCCAATGCCACAACTGCTTGGCGCGGAACGGCTTCTCGCCGATGGTCGCCATTTCGGCGGCCAGCTCGTCGCGCGACAGGCCGATGAGGTTCTTTTTCGTGCTGGTGTCCATAACCGGAAGAGATAGGGATTGCCGTCGCGAAACGCAACGATTCTCGGCATCCCCGCCCTTGGTCGGAAGGACACGCCTATGCCAGATGCATTAGGCTGGGGCCGACGTCCAAGAAACGGAGAGCACATCATGCCCCACCATACCCACGACGAGTCCTGCTGCCGCGCCGGCGAGCTGGCCCGCCGCCATTTCCTGCGCATGGCCCTGGTCGGCGGCGTGGTCGCCACAGCCGGTTCCGCCCTGCCGCTGGTGCCGGCCCAGGCCAGCGGCACCGCCGAGGCGCTGTTGCTGTCCTGCATGGATTTCCGCCTGGTCGACGACATCGTCCGCTACATGGACGCCCGCGGCATGACCAACGAATACGACCATGTCGTGCTGGCCGGCGGCGCGCTGGGCGCGGTGTCGGACAAGTTGAACTGGGGCAAGACCTTCTGGGATCACCTGGACGTCGCCATCAAGCTGCACCACATCCACAAGGTCATCATCCTCGATCACAAGGATTGCGGCGCCTATCGCGTGGTGTTCGAGAAGGACTTCAAGGGCGAGGAAGAACTGGCCGTCCATCGCGAGCAGTTGGGCAAGCTGCGCACCGCCATCAAGGACCGGCACCCCGACCTTGAGGTCGAAACCCTGATCATGGATTTGGACGGCAAGGTTTCGCCGTTGGTTTGAGTTAAACCGGCCTGGCCGTCCAATAGCGCACGGCCAGGCCCAGCCCCCCCAGGGCCACCGCCACCACGATGGCGACACAGCCGGCCCAGCCGAAGGCGTGCCACGCCGGCGCCGGCGCCACCGCGCCCAAGCTGCCGCCGACGTAATACAGCGTGACGTAAAGCCCCATGGCGGCCGAGCGCGACGACTTGGCGGTGGCGCTGATCGTGCTGATCGAAGCGGTTTGGCAGACGAAGATGCCGCACACCATCAGCCCCAGCCCGGCCACCACCAGCGGCAGCGACGTCGCCAGCGTCAGCGCTTGCCCCAGGCAAACCGCGCCCACCGCCATGGCCATGCCGCGCACCGGGCCGATGCGGGCGATGACCTTGCCGCCGATCGGCGCCGCCACCATGCCCAGCAGATAGACCAGGAAGATCAGGCCCTGGCCGGTGGTGGACAGGTTGAACGGCCACGCCGCCAGATAGAAGGTGCCGTAGGTGAAAGTGGCGACCAGCGAGAACAGGATGGTGAAGCCGATGCCGAAGGTCGCCACCAGCCGGGGATTGCGCAGGTGCCCCGCCGCCGCCCGCAGGGTTTCCGCCAGCGACCCCGAGGCGCGCCAGCCCTTGGCCGGCGGCAGCAGCCACCAGATCAGCAAGCCCGCCGCTAGGTTGACCGCGCCCAGCACCACGAAAGCCTCGCGCCAGCCCAGGAAATCGGCTGCCACCGCCGTCACCAACCGGCCCGAGACGCCGCCCAGGGCGGTGCCGCCGGTATACAGGCTGACCACCTCGGGCACCTGGGCCTGGGGCCATTCCTCGCCCACATAGGCCATGGTGACGGTAAAGATAGCCGGCATGCACAGCCCCTGCAGGAAGCGCAGCACCAGCATGGCCGGCAGAGTGTCCGCCAGCGCCAGCCCCAGGGTCGGCAGCACCAGCGCCAGCGCGCCGACGACGATCACCCGCTTGCGCCCGACCATGTCGGCCAGCGCCCCGATCATCGGCGCCACCAACGCGGTCGCCAGGGTCGACATGGTGATGGTCAGGCCGATCTCTGCCGGGCTGGCGCCGAAATGGCGCGCCAGATCGGGCAGCAATGCCTGGGTACAGTACATGTCGAGGAAAGCGCTGGCGCCGGCAACGAAAACGGCGATGCGGCGGCGGTCAAGGACGATCATTGCGGCTCCGGAAACAGGACCCCAATGCTAGCTGGCCTGTCATTGGAATATCCAATATATTACCACGCAACTGGTGATATCCTGGACATATCATGGAACTGCGCCACCTGCGCTATTTCGTCGCCGTCGCCGAAGAGCGCCATTTCGGCCGCGCCGCCGAGCGGCTGCGCATGGCCCAACCACCGCTGAGCCAGCAAATCCAGGCCTTCGAGGCCGAACTGGGCGCCCGGCTGTTCGACCGCAACCGCCGCAAGGTGGAGCTGACCGCCGCCGGTACCGCCCTGCTGGCCGAGGCACGCGACATCCTGGCCCGTGCAGGCGAACTGGGTCGGCTGGCCCGCGCGGCGGCCGGCGGCGAGGCCGGGCGGCTGGACATCGCCTTCACCGGCTCGGTGCCGTTCACCGAGGTGATGCCGCGCATCCTGCGCGCCTTCCGCCACCGCTATCCCGACGTGCGGGTGTCGCTGCGCGAGATGTCCACCGGCATCCAGATGGAGGCGGTGGCGGAAGGCCGGCTCGACATCGGCTTTGCCCGTCCGGCCGACGACAACCTGCCGGCCGGCGTGGCCGGGCGGCGCATCCTGCGCGAACCGCTGGTGCTGGCCCTGCCCGCCGACCATCCGCTGGCCGGCAGCGCCCGCCTGTCCATGGCTCAGGTCGCCGGCGAGGGGCTGGTGATGAACCCGCGCCACATCGGCACCGGGCTGTACGACAAGATCAGCCAATTGTGCCAGGCCGCCGGCTTCGCCCCGCGCATCGCGGTGGAGGCCCACCAGATGTCGACCATGATCCGGTTGGTCGGCGCCGGGCTGGGCTTGGCGGTGGTACCCCAGACTATGTGCCGCGTCGGCTTCGACGACATCGCCTTCATCACCATCGACGACCCCGGGGCGTTCATCGACCTGCTGCTGATCCACCGCAACACCATCTCCCCCACGACAAAAAATTTCCTGGCGGTGGTGGATGAGAATATCTGAAAGGTTTATGCCGGATACGCACAACCATTTCGCGCCATTCCCCTTGCCCATATTCGCGGTTCAGCATATCGGATATCCACAATAAGAGTGGACCCGTGGGGGGAGAAACTGATGCGCTTGAACGAACCGATCACCGAGACCGAGATCCACATGCCGGAGGACCAGTTGCTGGTCAGCCGCACCGACCCGGCCGGTCGCATCACCTTCGTCAACCGCGCCTTCATCGCCATCAGCGGCTATAGCGAAGACGAACTGATCGGCCAGCCGCACAATCTGATCCGCCACCCCCGCATGCCGCCCCAGGCCTTCGCCGATCTGTGGGCGACGGTCAAGGCCGGCCGCCCATGGGAAGGGCTGGTCAAGAACCGCACCAAGACCGGCGACTTTTATTGGGTTCGCGCCAACGTCACCCCGGTGGTCGAGGATGGCGTGCTGAACGGCTACATCTCGATCCGTTCCAAGCCGTCGCGCGCCCAGGTGGCGGCGGCCGAGGCCGCCTATGACCGGCTGCGCGCCGGCGACACCTCGCTGAAGGTCGAGGAAGGCGATGCCGTGCCCAATACCCTGGGCCACCGGCTCCAGGTGTTCACCGCCGCCATCACCGGCCGCCTGATCCTGCTGTTCGGCGGCCTGATCCTGCTGATGGCGCTGGTCGGCGGGCTGGGCCTGAGCGGCATGAACGACACCAACGACGCCCTGCGCTCGGCCATCGAGGACCGCACCGTCCCCGCCGGCCAGATCGGCGACATCGTCGACCGCATGCGCGACAACCTGCAACTGACCACCCTGCTGGTCATCGACCTGCGCGACGGCAGCGACGACAAGGTCATCGCCGGCCGCATCAAGCGCGTCGAAGACAACATCGCCAACATCTCGACCCAGTGGCAGGGCTTCAGCGCCAAGAAGATGACGCCCGAGGAAGCCCAGTTGGCCGCCACCTTCGCCGAGCGCCGCAACGCCTTCGTCCAGGAAGGGCTGCTGCCGGCGCTGGATGCGGCGCGCAATTCAGACCCGCTGCGCATCGAATCGCTGTTCACCAAGAAGATCATGCCGCTGTTCGAGGCGGCGCACGCCGCCAACCGCGAGCTGCTGCAACTGCAGATCAAGATCGCCGGCGAGGATTACACCGCCGCCAAGGCCGACTTCCGCTTTCATCTGGTCCTGATGATCGCCATCCTCGCCCTTGCCGTGGTGGTCACCGCCCTGGGCGGCCATCTGCTGCTGGCGGCGGTGCGGCGGCCGCTGACCCGTTTCGAAAGCCATTTCGACGCCATTGCCCGCAGCGACTTCGTCCACGAGATCGAAACCCCGCCGGCCCACGAGTTCCGCCGCCTGACCGTGCTGCTGCGCGCCATGAAGGCCAAGCTGGCCTATGGCGCCCAGGAACGTTCGGAACACGAACGCCGCGCCGCCGAGGAACGGGCCAGGGCGCTGGAGGAGATGGCGGTCACGGTGGAACGCGAGGCCGGGGCCGCCGTCGAAGCGGTGGCCGGCCGCACCACCCGCATGGCCGACGACGCCGAAGCCATGGCCCATTCGGCCGAACGGGTCAGCGAGCACAGCCAGGGCGTCGCCGCCGCCGCCGAGGAAGCGCTGGCCAATGCCCAGTCGGTGGCCGGCGCCGCCGAGCAGATGGCCGCCAGCATCCACGAAATCACCGCCCAGGTCGCCCTTGCCGGCGAGGTGACGCGCGCCTCGGTGGTGGACGGCGAACGCACCCGGGCCACCATCGGCTCGCTGGCCGACGAGGTCGCCAAGATCGGCGAGATCGCCGTGCTGATCGGCGACATCGCCGGCCAGACCAACCTGCTGGCGCTGAACGCCACCATCGAGGCGGCGCGCGCCGGCGACGCCGGCAAGGGCTTCGCCGTCGTCGCCAACGAGGTTAAAAGCCTGGCGACCCAGACCTCGCGCTCGACCGAGGAGATCAGCAACCAGATCGCCAAGATCCAGCGCCTGACCCACGACGTGGTCGACGCCGTCGCCACCATCAACAACTCGATCCGCCGCATCGACGACGTCTCTGCCGCCATCGCCGCCGCCATGGAGGAGCAGAGCGCCACCACCGCCGAGATCACCCGCAACGTCATCGAAACCAGCTCGGCCGCGCAAGAGGTGGCGTCGCTGATTGCATCGGTGTCGTCCGACGCCGCCGAGACCGGCGACCAGGCCGGCGAAGTGCGCAACGCCTCGACCCATGTCGCCCATTCCATCCACGACCTGCGCCAGGTCCTGGTTCGCGTGGTGCGGACCAGCACCAAGGAAGCCGACCGCCGCATCTGCCCCCGCGTCACCGCCGCCGCGCCCTGCAGCGTCACCCTGGACGGCCAAACCTTCGATGGCCGCTTCGAGGACATTTCCAATGGCGGCGCCGCTTTGCACGACATCCCCGAAATGGCGCCGGGCCAACGGGGCAGCCTGAGCGCCGCCGGTCACACCATCGGCGTCGAAGTCCGCAAGTGGGAAGAGGGCACCCTGCACCTGGTGTTCACCGAAGGGCAGGATCGCGGCCGGATCCTGGTCAGGGCGGTGACCGGCCAGGAAGCGCCGTGCCAGAACGCGGTGGCCTGAGGGGGCTGGGGACCGGTCCCGATGTGACGTTATTGTGCACTGCAAAAAAGTTCTTGCCTCGGCCCGCGAAAACGTTATCCTGAGGTCATGTTGCAGTGCACAACGACCTCCGGAGCGGCGGTCGGCGTCAAGATCAAAGGACCAAGACCATGACCATGAAGATCGAAGGTTTCGAAAAGTTCGTCGCTCTCGGCAAGGACAACGCCGAAGCCGTCGTCAAAAGCTCGACCCTGGCCGTCAAGGGCTTCGAAGAGATCGCCAAGGCCTCGCAGGCTTACCTGACCCAGTCGGCCGAGAAGACCGACGCCGCCGTCAAGGCGCTGTTCGCGGTCAAGACCCCGGCCGAGTTCGCCGACCTGCAGGGCAAGCTGGCCCGCGAGTCCATCGAGGCCGCCATCGCCGAAAGCCGCAAGTTCGCCGAGCTGTCGCAGACCGTGTTCAGCGCTGCGCTCGAACCCCTGAACGCTCGCATCGCCGCGTTCCAGTCGCTGGTCAAGTCCGCCGCTTGATCGGTTGCAAGGGTTGAGTGCGGTTGGGGACCGGGTACCTCCTCCCACCCGGTCCCCAGCTTTTCTTTCCGTGAAGCGCGCTCCTCTTGCTTGAAGCCCGCCCCCGCAAGGGAGCGGGCTTTTTTTTGCGTCACGCGAATCAACGACTGAAAGCGCATTTGCCGCTGGGCTGGCTCTACCGGGAATAATACAATAGGTAGGTGGACTTTGGAGAAGGTGCGACCATGGGCCTGAACCGCTTCACCATCACCCAGAAGGTGTTCGCCGTCGTCGTGGTGTTCGCGCTGGCACTGGTGCTGCTGGGCGCAACCAGTTGGAACGTCGCCAACGTCCTGGACGACCAGATCGCCGACGTGGACGCGGACGGCAAGGCCGTGGTTCTGGTCGCACGCATGAACACCAACATCCAGGCGATGAACGCCTTGCAGTACCAGTTGCTCGCCGATCCCACGCCCGCGACCCGCGACGTCGTCGCCAAGGGCCTGGCGCGCGAGCGTGACCTGTTCGAATCGCGCACCGAGGAATTGACCCGCCGGCTTGACGCCGCCATCGACCCCGCCGCCCTGACCACGGTGCGCAGCGGCTTTGCCGGTTACGTGCAGTCGCTGGACCGCGTGCTGGCCGCCGTCGAGGCCCAGGATCACGACGCCCTGATCGCCGCCAACGGCAAGACCAGCAAACAGGCCGCCGACCTGCGCGAGGCGGTGCGCGCCTTCTTCAAGCTGGCGGAAACCCACGCCAACGAGGAACTGGTGGCGTCCAACGCCACCGTCAAACTGGGCCGCGAAATCATCGTCGCGGTTACAGTGATCGCCGTTGCCCTGGGCAGCCTGCTGGCCTGGGTGATCGTGCGCGTCGGCATCTCGCGCCCGTTGAGTGGATCGGTGACGGCGTTGTCGGCCATGGCGGACGGCAGCCTGGACGTCGACATTCCCGGCGCTGACCGCGCCGACGAGATCGGCACCGTCGCCCGCGCCATGCAGGTGTTCAAGGAAAAGCTGCTGGTGGAGCGGCGACTGGAACAGGAAGCGGAAGCCCGCAGCCACGCCGACCTGGAACGCGCCCGCGCCATCGCCGCGTTGACCCAGGCGTTCGACAGCGAAGTGCGTCAGGTGCTGGGCACCGTCGGCGGCGAAGTCGGCCAGTTGGAGGAAAACTCCACCACCATGAGCACCGCCGCCCGTGACGCGAGCGAACGCGCCGAAGCCGCCGCAGCAGCCGCCGTCCAGGCGGCCGGCAATGTGCAGACCGTCGCCGCCGCCGCCGAGGAGCTGGCGGCCTCCATCGACGAAATCGGCCGCCAGGTCGAGCACGCCAACGCCATTTCCTGCCATGCCAGCGAGCGCGCCGCCGACATCAACACCCTGGTTCAATCGCTGGCCGAAACCGCCAGCCGCATCGGCGCGGTGGTGGAAACCATTACCGCCATCGCCAGCCAGACCAACCTGCTGGCGTTGAACGCCACCATCGAGGCGGCCCGTGCCGGCGAGGCCGGCAAGGGCTTCGCCGTCGTCGCCAACGAGGTCAAGGCGCTGGCGACCCAGACCAGCCGCGCCACCGACGACGTCGCCACCCAGGTCGGCGAGGTGCGCGAGCGCGTATCCAAGGCGGTGACCGCCATCAATCAAATCGTCGGCATCATCGGCGAAGTCAGCCAGGCCTCGGCCGGCATCGCCAGCGCCGTCGAGGAACAGGCCGCCGCTACCGCCGAAATCGCCCGCAACGTCGAGCAAGCCGCCATCGGCACCGACCAGGTCTCCAGCAATATGGTAGGGGTGCAGCAGGCCGCCGAAACCACCGGCACCGCCGCCAATTCGGTGCTGAACATCGCCCACGGCGTCGCCGGTGACGCCCAGGCCCTGCGCGGCCTGGTGGAACGCTTCCTGGCGTCGATGCGCTCGGCTTAAACCCTGCAGGTTTAAGCCTTTATCATTGTCCCTCGCCGGGCGCCCGCCTCCGCGGGCTTGGCCGCGCCCGCAATGGGCGCCGGTGCACCGTGCCTCACCATTGAGGCACGGTACCCTAAACCGTCAGCACCACCTTGCCGGTCGCCGCGCGGCTTTTCAGCAGGGCCAGCGCGTCGGCCGCCTGCTCCAGCGGCAAGGTCTGCGAGACGTGTGGGTGCAGCCTGCCGTCGGCCCACCACTGCACGCATTCGGCCAGCGATTCGCGCACCAGGGCCGGATTAAGCTTGCGATAGGCACCCCACCAATAACCGATCACGGTGACGTTCTTGACCAACAGGATGTTGGCGGGAATTTGCGGCACCGCGCCCGAGGCGAAGCCGATGACCAGGATACGGCCATCGGGGGCCACCGCCCGCAACGAGGCGTCGAACACGTCGCCGCCCACCGGGTCGTAGATCACATCGGCGCCGCGCCCGCCGGTCAGTTCCTTGACCCGCTCGCGGATGTCCTCGGTCTTGTAGTCGATGCCGTGATGGGCGCCGTGATCCAACGCCACCCGCACCTTGTCGGGGCCGCCGGCGGTAGCGATGACGGTGGCGCCCAGGGCGACGCCCACTTCCACCGCCGTCAGACCGACACCGCCGGCGGCGCCATGCACCACCAGCACCTCGCCCGACTTCAGCCCGGCCTTGGCCTTGAGGCCGAGATGCGAGGTGCCATAGGCCACCGGGAAACCGGCGGCGGTGACGAAGTCCAGCGCGTCGGGCAAGCGGATGACATCGGTCTGCTCGGCCACCGCCTGCTCGGCGAAGGCACCGCCGGTGACCGCCGCCATCACCCGGTCGCCCACCGCCAGCCCGACGACGTCGGCGCCCAGCTCGACCACCGTGCCGGCCAATTCCATGCCCGGGACCAGCGGTGGCGCCACCTTTTCCTGATACTTGCCGGCGATGAATAGGGTGTCGGCGAAATTCACCCCCGCCGCCGCGACCTGGATGCGGACCTGGCCGGGCGAAAGCGGTGGGCTGGCAACGTCGCGCAGTTCGAGAGCGGCGCCGAAGGCGGGGCAGACGATGGCACGCATTTGGGGAACCCCTTGGGGATCAGGAGGTAGCTTTGGCCGGATTTTTGCGTTGGGCGGCCCAGGCCAGCTTGAGCGTGGTGAACAACATGATCTCGGTCAGTTGCTCGCGGTCCATCACGCCAGCCACTTCCTGGCGGGCATAGCGGATCAATTCCGGCTCGGCCTGTGACGACGACAGCAGGTTGGTGATCAGTTCCTTGCGCACCAACGGCGGGTATTTGCACACCTCGCGCAGCAGCGACACCTTGACCACGATGGGAATGTTCGGCGACACGAACAGGCGGTCGACACACAGGGAATAGATGCCGAAATCCAGCTTGCCCGCCACCGCGCGGGTGAATTCCAGGAATTCGTCCAGGAACAGCGACTCGCTGATCTTCTTGGCGGCCAACAGCTTGATGATATCGAGGAACTCGCGGTAGCGCTGGCGCGCCGGACCGATGGTGCCGCCCAGTTCGGCGGCGATTTCCTTGATCTGGCTGTCGCGGAAGCGGGCGGCGATCAGCGCCTCGGCGGTTTCGCGCACGCCGTCGTCGAAGGCGGTTTCCTCGATCAGCGCGAACAGGCG
>JBLNBE010000028.1:0-12679 GCA_050259735.1 Bacteroidota bacterium | reverse complement strand
ATCCGACGGAAGGCACCCTAGCCTTCCGTCGGATGTTCACCACAGTTCAATAGGTTGGTGGGCCGACTCACCCAGCCGCTTGGGAACCAAGCGTCTGGGCCGGACCACTAGGGCCATCGGTCAGTTCGACTGGTGGCTTGGTCGCCCCCATGTGAGAACCCTGCGGCAAGGGGTCTCGGCCATGGAACACGATATTCTGACGTTGGATTGGAACTCCCAGACCCTGCTGGTGCTATCGCGCCAGCAGGTCAAGGAGGCGCTGGATTGGCTGCGCCCCGACCATGCCTTCGCCCCCGATGGTCACTTGCGCCGCACCTATGGCTGCGACGAGGCCGATCTGGGCTATGTCCTCGGCATCATCGAAACCCGACTGGACCGCGAGTTGGGGATTTGGATAAACTTACGTCGAGCCATCTGCGTCGCCGATTGCCTTGACGACGACGTCCACGGCCTGACCGCCCGCCTGCATGGCGTCCTGATGCGGCATTTTCAGTTGGGAAGCGCCTGACATCCGTTCAGGTTGGGTTCATGCAGCAAGTGGCATGCTCGCCGCAACCCACTGGATTCGATTCGGAGCAGCCCCACCATGTCCACCCCCACGCAATACGATCCCGTCGCCAAAAGCCTGCATTGGCTGATGGCATTTCTGATCATCGGCCTGTGGTGCGTCGGCCTGACCATGGAGGAGCTGCCCAAGGGCGACCTGCGCAGCCAGATCATCGGCATGCACAAGGCGTTCGGCGTGGTGGTGCTGGCCCTGGTGGTGCTGCGCCTGGCCTGGCGCGCCACCCACACCGCCCCGGCGCTGCCGTCGTCCATGCCGCCGCTCGAGCAATTGGGCGCCAAGCTGGGCCATCTGGCGCTGTACGGCCTGATGATCGTGCTGCCGCTTGACGGCATCCTGATGAGCCAGTCGGGCGGCCGCGACGTCAACGTGTTCGGCTTCGTGCTGCCCACGGTGGTGGAGAAGAACGAAGAGATGAAGCACTTCTTCGGTGAAGGCCACGAGTTGCTGGCCTGGGTGCTGGCGGTCGTGCTGGTGGTGCATGTGGCCGCCGCGCTGCGCCACCACGTCATGCTGAAGGACGATGTCATGCGTCGCATGCTGCCCGGCCGCGGCTGAGGCAGGGCGCACGCTTGCATGGAAAAGGCGCCTTCGGGCGCCTTTCTTGTTAGGGAATCATTGACTCCCACAGCCCTGTCGGGCAGTTTTCCGCCGCCCGCCTCGTGGTGACCTGGCGGGCCTCGACAGGAGGACTCGTGCGCATGGCCGAAGCCCTTGCGGCTTTCGAGGCAGCAGCCCGCATTGACGGGCGCCCCCCGGATTCGGGGGAACGAATCCGCCATCGCCTTGCTTTTTTTCACGGCCGGTTCGCCCACCTGCTTCAGGGAATTGGGACCGAACCGGCACGTCCGCTTACCTTCCTGCCTTGCCATACCCCATGCGGCACCGCCCTTGCCGCCTTCAACCCGTCATAAGGACCCGACGATGACCGCACCTGCCCCGGCGATCGCCACCCATGCCGAAATGGCCAACGCCATCCGCTTCCTGGCGGTGGACGCCATTGAAAAGGCCAAGTCCGGCCATCCCGGCATGCCCATGGGCATGGCCGATGTGGCGACGGTGCTGTTCACCCGCTTCATGAAGTTCGACGCGCGGGCGCCCAAATGGGTCGACCGCGACCGCTTCATCCTGTCGGCGGGCCACGGCTCCATGCTGCTGTACGCGGTGGGCTACCTGGCCGGCTATGCCGATCTCGACATCGAGCAGATCAAGAACTTCCGCCAGCTCGGTTCCCGCACCGCCGGCCACCCGGAATTCGGCCACGTCGCCATCGCCGACACCACCACCGGCCCGCTGGGTCAGGGCATCGCCAACTCGGTCGGCTTCGCCCTGGCCGAGGCCATGCAGGCCGCCCGTTATGGCAAGGGCGTGGTCGACCACTACACCTATGTCATCGCCGGTGACGGCTGTCTGATGGAAGGCATCAGCCAGGAAGCCATCACCCTGGCCGGTCACCTGAAGCTGAACAAGCTGATCGTGCTGTGGGACGACAACCACATCTGCATCGACGGCGACACCTCCCTGTCGACCTCGGACGACCAGAAGGCGCGCTTTGCCGCCGCCGGCTGGAACGCGCTGTCGTGCGACGGCCATGACGCCGAAGACATCGCCCGCGCCATCGAGGCCGCCCGCAAGTCGGATCGTCCGACCCTGATCGCCTGCCGCACCGTCATCGGCAAGGGCGCGCCCACCAAGTCGGGCACCGAGAAGATCCACGGCGCCCCGCTGGGCGGCGACGAGATCAAGGCCGCCCGCGAGGCCGCCAACTGGCCGTACGAACCGTTCGTGATCCCCGAGCATGTGCTGGCCGCGTGGCGCGCCGCCGGCGCGCGCGGGGCTTCCGAGCGCACCGCCTGGGAAGGCCGCTTCGGCAAGCTGAGCCTGGCCGCCAAGGCCGAGTTCGAGCGCACCCAGGACGGCACCCTGCCCGCCGGCTGGCAGCAGGCGATTTCCGCCTTCAAGCAGAAGATTTCCGCCGAGCAGCCCAAGGTCGCCACCCGCAAGGCCAGCCAGGACGTGCTGGAGGTGGTCACCGCCGCCATCCCCGAGATGATTGGCGGTTCGGCCGACCTGACCCATTCCAACCTGACCAACACCAAGGCCTGCGCGCCGTCGGTGAAGCCCGGCGATTATGCCGGCCGCTACATCCACTACGGCATCCGCGAACACGGCATGGCCGCGGCCATGAACGGTCTGGCGCTGCACGGCGGCTTCATTCCCTATGGCGGCACCTTCCTGATTTTCGCCAACTACCTGTGGCCCGCCTTGCGCATGAGCGCCATGATGGAGCAGCGCGTGCTCTACGTGCTGACCCACGATTCCATCGGCCTGGGCGAGGACGGTCCGACCCACCAGCCGATCGAGACGCTGTCGGCGCTGCGCGCCACCCCCAACGTGCTGGTGTTCCGCCCGGCCGACGCGGTCGAAACCGCCGAAGCCTACGAAGCCGCGCTGTTGAACGACAAGGGGCCGTCGGTGTTCGCGTTGTCGCGTCAGAACCTGCCGACGCTGCGCACCACCCACACCGACGAGAACCTGACCGCCAAGGGCGGTTACGTTCTTGCCGAAGCAGAGGGCAAGCGCCAAGTGACTCTGATCGCCACTGGCTCTGAAGTGTCACTGGCGTTGGAGGCCCGGACGGTGTTGGCTGCAAAGGGCGTCGCCGCTGCAGTCGTTTCGCTGCCGTGCTGGGAGCTGTTCGACCGCCAGTCGAAGGAGTATCGTAACAGCGTCCTGGGCGAAGGGACCGTCCGTGTCGCCGTCGAGGCGCTGGGCACCTTCGGCTGGGAACGTTACGTCGGCCTGGACGGCGCCGTCATCGGCATGAACGGCTTCGGCGCTTCGGCCCCGGCCGACAAGCTGTACCAGCATTTCGGCATCACCGCGGGGGCGGTGGCCGACGCGGCCCTGGCCCGTCTGTAAGACTCGGGTTCGCCTGTAAAACAAGACCTTAGGGAGAAAAGGTATGCCTCTCGTTTCCTTGCGGCAGCTTCTGGATCACGCGGCCGAAAATGGCTACGGCATCCCCGCCTTCAACGTGAACAACCTGGAACAGGTCAAGGCGATCATGGAGGCCGCCGCGGCCACCGACAGCCCGGTGATCCTGCAGGCCTCGGCCGGCGCCCGCAAGTATGCCGGCGAGCCGTTCCTGCGCCACCTGATCCTGGGCGCGCTGGAGGCGTTCCCCAACCTGCCGCTGTGCATGCATCAGGACCACGGCACCAGCCCGGCGGTGTGCGCCCGCGCCATCCAGTCCGGCTTCAGCTCGGTCATGATGGACGGTTCCTTGCGCGAAGACGGCAAGACCCCGTCCGACTGGACCTACAACGTCGAGACCACCGCCCATGTGGTCAAGATGGCCCATGCCTGCGGCGTCTCGGTCGAGGGTGAGTTGGGCTGTCTCGGTTCGCTGGAAACCGGCATGGCCGGCGAGGAAGACGGCGTCGGCGCCGAGGGCAAGCTGGACCATTCCAAGCTGCTGACCGACCCCGACGAAGCCGCCGAGTTCGTCAAGGCCACCCAGGTGGACGCCCTGGCCATCGCCATCGGCACCAGCCACGGCGCCTACAAGTTCACCCGTCCGCCGACCGGCGACGTGCTGGCGATTTCCCGCGTCAAGGAAATCCACGCCCGCATCCCCAACACCCATCTGGTGATGCACGGCTCCAGCTCGGTGCCGCAGGACCTGCTGAAGATCATCAACGAATACGGCGGCGCCCTGGGCGAGACCTATGGCGTGCCGGTCGAAGAGATCGTCGAGGCCATCAAGCACGGCGTGCGCAAGATCAACATCGACACCGACCTGCGCATGGCGGTGACCGGTGCGTTGCGCAAGTTCTTCCATGACGAGCCGAAGAAGTTCGACCCGCGCGACTACAACAAGCATGCCATGAAGGCCATGGTCGACGTCTGCGTCAAGCGCTACGAAGCCTTTGGCACCGCCGGCCAGGCCAGCAAGATCAAGGTCGTCGGCCTTGAGAAGATGGGCGACCGCTACGCCAAGGGCGAACTGGCCGCCAAGATCGTGTGATGATGCTTCCCTCTCCCGCGAGCGGGAGAGGGTGGTCGCGAAGCGACCGGGTGAGGGAGCCACGGACTCCAGAGTCCTTGGCTCCCTCACCCTCCCATCTGCGATGGGTCCCTCCCTCTCCCGCTCTGGCGGGAGAGGGTTTCAATTTCCGGAGCAACCATGACCGTCAAGATCGCCCCCTCCATCCTGTCCGCCGACTTCGCCCGCCTGGGTGACGAGGTCAAGGCCATCGATCAGGCTGGCTGCGACTGGGTCCATATCGACGTCATGGACGGTCATTTCGTCCCCAACCTGACCTTCGGCCCCGCCATCATCAAGGCGATCCGGCCGTGCACGACCAAGACCTTCGACGTCCATCTGATGATCAACCCGGCCCAGCCCTATATCGAGGACTACGCTAAGGCCGGCGCCGACATCATCACCGTGCATGCCGAGGCCGACGCCCATATCGACCGCTCGCTGCAACTGATCCGCAGCTTGGGCAAGAAGGCCGGCCTGTCGCTCAATCCGGCGACGCCGGAAAACGTCATCGAATACGTGCTCGACAAGCTGGACCTGGTCCTGGTGATGAGCGTCAATCCCGGCTTCGGCGGCCAGAGCTTCATCGACAGCCAGTTGGAGAAGATCGCCCGCATCCGCCGCATGATCGGCGACCGTCCCATCGAGCTGGAAGTGGATGGCGGCGTCACCGCCGACAACGCCCACAAGGTGATCGCGGCGGGCGCCACCGCGCTGGTCGCCGGCTCGGCGGTGTTCAAGACCGCCGATTACGCCGGCAACATCCGCGCGCTCCGCGAGTCGCGCGCCAAGGACTGAATTTTCCCCTTTATGACAATGTGACAGCGGCCCGGCCGTCCGCGCGACAGCCGGGCCGTTTGCCGTCCTAGGGAAAAAGCCAGGAAATGTGCGGGATGAACGATTGGTGTTTGTGACAGCGATTGTCATAAAACCTTAATCGCCGAGTCGCGGCGCTGTAACACACGATCGCTAGAGTGGCGGCGTGGAAATCGGAACGGTTTCCAGCCCCCCTTTTCGTTCGATCGGAGATACTTCCCATGAAGAAGACCCTGGCCGTCGCGGCCATCGCCCTAGCCACCGTCGCGTTCGGCGGTGCCGCCCAGGCGCGCGACCAGATCCGTATCGTTGGATCGTCCACGGTGTACCCCTTCGCCACCGCCGTCGCCGAGCAGTTCGGCAAGGCTGGCAAGTTCAAGACCCCGGTGGTCGAGAGCACCGGTTCGGGCGGCGGCCTGCGCCTGTTCTGTTCGGGCATCGGCCCGGACTTCCCGGATGTCGCCAACGCCTCGCGCCGCATCGAGCCGTCGGAAGTCGAGTTCTGCGCCAAGAACGGCGTGACCGACATCTCGGAAGTGGTCATCGGCTATGACGGCATCGTCTTCGCCAACTCGAAGAAGGGTCCGCAGCTCAAGCTGACCCGCGAGAACATCTACCGCGCCATCGCCAAGGACGTGCCGGTGGACGGCAAGCTGGTGGCGAACCCCTACAAGAAGTGGTCCGACATCGACAAGTCGCTGCCCGACATGCCGATCACCATCTTCGGCCCGGCCCCGAACCATGGTACCCGCGACGCCCTGGTCGAACTGGTGATGGACCCGGCCTGCGAGAAGCAGCCCGAGATCAAGGCCCTGGACAAGGCCGCCAAGAAGAAGGCCTGCCAGGTGGTGCGTGAGGACGGTTCGTTCATCGAGGTGTCCGACTCCTACAACGTCACCCTGCAGAAGCTGCTGAGCACCACCACCGCCGTCGGCATCTTCGGCTTCAGCTACCTCGACCAGAACCGCGACAAGGTGGAAGCCGCCACCGTCGACGCCGTCGAAGCCACCTTCGACAACATCTCGACCCGCAAGTATCCGGTTTCCCGTCCGCTGTTCTTCTATGTGAAGAAGGCGCATGTGGGCCAGATCCCGGGCATCAAGGAATACATCGCCGAGTTCACCTCGGATAAGGCCTGGGGTCCGAACGGCTATCTGGCCGACAAGGGCCTGATCCCCATGCCCGACGCCGAGCGCAAGGCCGAGGCCAAGAAGGCTGGCGACCTGAGCCAGCTCAAGATGTAAGGATCACTGCGGCCGCCCTGCCCTGCGGGGCGGCCGTTCTTTCTTGTTGGTTTGTCCATTTTCTCACCTATGCCATTTGCGCCTTCAGGCGCCTCTTTTCCCCTCAGGAATACGGAAAAGCCATGCATTTGGTCACCCTGACGGTCGTCCTGCTGCTGCTGACATCCATCGGCTATCGGCTGGGCCGCCGCAAGGCCCTGGCGTTGGCCGGCGGCAATCCCCGCGCGCTGCACTCGCTGCCGCGCTATCACGGCTTCTACGTCGCTTTGTGGTGCGGCCTGCCGGCGCTGCTGGTGATGGTCGGATGGTTGGCGCTGGAGCCGGTCTTCGTGCACCACCTTGTGGTCGGCGAATTTTCGCTCGCCGCGCCCGACCTGTCGGACGAGCGGCTGGAACTGCTCTACAACGAGGTGCGCAACGTCGCCCGGCTGGGCCTGACCGCGACGTCGCCTCAGGTGGCCGAGGCGGCGCAGCGCTACAACGAACTGCGCTCGACCCTGTTCGCCGCGCTGGCCGGCCTGACCCTGTCGCTGGCGGTCGCCGGCCTGGCCTGGGCGCGCTACCGCCTGCAAACCGACATGCGCGCCCGCAACCAGGTGGAACGGGCGGTCACGGTGGCGCTGGTGGTGTGTTCCACCGTCGCCATCTTCACCACCATCGGCATCGTGCTGTCGCTGCTGTTCGAATCGCTGCGCTTCTTCCACATGGTGTCGCCGATCGACTTCCTGTTCGGGCTGTCGTGGAGTCCGCAGATGGCGATCCGCTCGGACCAGGCCGGCAGTTCGGGCGCGTTCGGTGCCGTTCCGCTGTTCGCCGGCACCGCGCTGATCTCGATCATCGCCATGGCGGTGGCCACGCCGCTGGGCCTGCTGTCGGCGATCTACATGGCCGAATACGCCGCGCCGCGCCTGCGTTCCGTCGTCAAGCCGCTGCTGGAAGTGCTGGCGGGCATCCCCACCGTGGTGTTCGGCTTCTTCGCCGTCCTGGTGGTGGCACCGGCCGTGCGCGAGGCGGGGGCCGCCATCGGCATGTCGATCGCCTCGGAAAGCGCGCTGGTCGCCGGCGTGGTCATGGGCATCATGATCATTCCGTTCGTGTCGTCGCTGTCCGACGACATCATCACCGCCGTGCCCAACAGCCTGCGCGAAGGATCGTACGGCCTGGGCGCCACCAAATCCGAGACGGTCAAGCTGGTCATCCTGCCCGCCGCGCTGCCCGGCATCGTCGGCGGCGTGCTGCTGGCCGTCAGCCGCGCCATCGGCGAGACCATGATCGTGGTGATGGCGGCCGGCCTGTCGGCCAACCTGACCGCCAACCCCTTCGAGGCGGTGACCACCGTCACCGTGCAGATCGTCACCCTGCTGGTGGGCGACTCGGAGTTCGACAGCCCGAAAACGCTGTCGGCCTTCGCGCTCGGTCTGGTGCTGTTCTTCGTCACCCTGGCCCTCAACATCATCGCCCTTCACGTGGTCCGTAAGTATCGGGAGCAATATGACTGAAATGGTCGAACAAACCTCCGCTCCCACCACCGAGGTGGTGGCGAGCCGCCTGAAGCGTCGTTATGCCGCCGAGCGCCGGTTTCGCTTCATGGGCATGGCCGCCATCGGTATCGCCCTGGGCTTCCTGGTGCTGCTGCTGGTCAGCATCGTGTCGCGGGGCGTCACCGCCTTCGTCCAGACCCAGGTCCAGATCGAAGTGGCCTTCGATGCCGAAACTCTGGGCGTGACCCCGGGGGCCGGACACGACGCCTTGGCCGCCGCCGACTACCTGGGCATCGCCAAGGCCGCCATGTGGGCGCGTTTCCCCGAAGTCAGCAGCCGTGGCGAAAAGCGCGAACTGGCCGGCCTGCTGTCGCCGTCTGCCGGTGACTCGCTGCGCGAGATGGTGCTGGCCGACCCGACCCTGGTGGGCGCACGCCGCAAGGTCTGGCTGCCGGCTGCCGACGTCATCGATATGACCGAGAAGGGCTTCCTGCCGTCCGACCCGAGCGCCGAGGGCGCCCGCGTCTCCGCCGCCCAACTGGGCTGGATGGGCGCGCTCAAGGCCGCCGGCGACATGGGCAAGCGGTTCAACACCCGCTTCTTCACCGCAGGCGATTCCCGCGATCCCACCCAGGCCGGCGTGTGGGGTGCCGTGGTCGGTTCGTTCTACTCGGTGCTGGTGACGCTGCTGCTGTCCTTCCCGCTCGGCGTCGCCACCGCGGTCTATCTTGAGGAGTTCGCTCCCAAGAACCGCTGGACCGATCTGATCGAGGTCAACATCAACAACCTGGCCGCCGTGCCGTCCATCGTCTTCGGTCTGCTCGGCCTGGCGGTGTTCCTCAACGTGTTCGGTCTGCCCCGTTCGGCCCCGGCCGTGGGCGGCCTGGTACTGACGCTGATGACGCTGCCCACCATCATCATCGCCGGCCGCGCCGCGTTGAAGGCGGTGCCGCCGTCGATCCGCGAGGCCGCGCTGGGCATGGGGTCCAGCAAGCTGCAGATGGTCACCGACCACGTGCTGCCGCTGGCCCTGCCGGGCATTCTGACCGGCACTATCCTGGGCATGGCTCGCGCGCTGGGTGAATCGGCCCCACTGCTGATGATCGGCATGGTCGCCTTCATCGTCGACATCCCCGGCGGCCCGCTGGACTCGGCCACCGTGCTGCCGGTCCAGGTCTATCTCTGGGCCAACAGCCCCGAACGCGCCTTCGTCGAAAAGACCTCGGCGGCCATCATGGTGCTGCTGCTGTTCCTGGCGGCGATGAACCTGGCCGCCATCCTGCTCCGCAAAAAATTCGAACGCCGCTGGTAGGAAACACTCCCATGGCTCACTCTTCCGCTGCCGTTGCCGCCACCCCCGCCGCCGAGGCCGACCGCCGTCTCGCCAAGGTCTCCGCCCGCGACGTCAACGTCTATTACGGCGAAAAGCATGCGCTCAAGCATGTGAACCTGGACATCCGCGCCAACGAGGTCACCGCCCTGATCGGTCCCTCGGGTTGCGGCAAGTCCACTTTCCTGCGCTGCATCAACCGCATGAACGACCTGATCGACATCGCCCGGGTCGCCGGATCGCTGACGCTGGACAACGACGACATCTACGACCGCAAGGTGGACGTGGTGCAGTTGCGCGCCCGGGTCGGCATGGTGTTCCAGAAGCCGAACCCGTTCCCCAAGTCGATCTATGACAACGTCGCCTACGGTCCGCGCATCCACGGCATGGCCAAGGACCAGACCGAGTTGGACGAGATCGTCATGACCAGCCTGGAGAAGGCCGGCCTGCTGGCCGAGGTCAAGGATCGCCTGGACGAGCCGGGCACCGGCCTGTCCGGCGGCCAGCAGCAGCGTCTGTGCATCGCCCGCGCCATCGCCGTCAGCCCCGAAGTGATCCTGATGGACGAGCCGTGCTCGGCGCTGGACCCCATCGCCACCGCCAAGGTGGAAGAGCTGATCGACGAACTGCGCCAGAACTTCACCATCGTCATCGTCACCCACTCCATGCAGCAGGCCGCCCGCGTGTCGCAGCGCACCGCCTTCTTCCATCTGGGTGAACTTGTCGAGGTGGGCGACACCGAACAGATCTTCACCAACCCGCAGCACCCGCTGACCCAGGGCTACATCACCGGCCGCTTCGGCTGACGCACAGCATGGGGACGCCGGAAAGCGGAGCGAGTACAGCGAGCGATTGGGCCATTGAGGCCCCGCGAGCTTATGCGAGCGTGAGCCAAGCGGGCGGATGCCCGCGCCCGGCGCCTGAGGGACAAAAGAAATGACCGAGCACACCGTCAAGTCCTACGACGAGGAACTGGCCCACCTCACCAACATCATCGCCCGCATGGGCGGGATGGCCGAGGCCCAGTTCGCCGCCGCGCTGCAGAGCTTGGGCAAACGCGACAGCGATCTGGCCGCCCGCGTGGTGGCCGGCGACGCCCGTGTCGACGAGCTGGAACACGAGGTGCAAAGCTTCACCGTCCGCCTGCTGGCGTTGCGCCAGCCGGTGGCGAGCGACCTGCGCCACATCGTCGCCGCGCTGAAGATCAGCAGCGAGTTGGAACGCATCGCCGACTACGCCGCCAACGTCGCCAAGCGCACGCTGGTGCTGAACCAGTTGCCGGCGGTCAAGCCGGTGTCGGCGGTGCTGCATCTGGCCCGCATCGTCCAGGAAATCCTCAAGGACATCCTGGACGCCTATATCGAGCGCGACGTGGAAAAGGCCGTGCGGGTGTGGAACCGGGACGAGGAGGTGGACGACATGTACACCGGCTTGTTCCGCGAACTGATCACCTACATGATGGAAGACCCGCGCACGATCACCGCGTGCACGCATCTGATGTTCATGGCAAAAAATATCGAACGCATCGGCGACCACGCCACCAACATCGCCGAGACGCTGCATTTCCTGGTGGTCGGCACGCCGCTGATGGGCGCCCGCCCCAAGGGCAACGCCATGGATGTGGAATAAGGGGGACTTTGGGGTAATGAAGCCGCTGATCCTGATCGTCGAGGACGAAGCCGCCCTCGTCACCATGCTGCGCTACAACCTGGAAAAGGAAGGCTATCGCGTCTGCGAGGCCGGCGATGGCGAAGAGGCGCTGACCGTGGTGGCCGAACGCAAGCCCGATCTGGTGGTGCTGGACTGGATGCTGCCCAGCCTGTCGGGCATTGAGGTTTGCCGCCAGTTGCGCCGCAAGCAGGCGACGCGCGAGCTGCCGGTCATCATGCTGACCGCGCGCGGTGAAGAGGGCGACAAGATTCGCGGCCTCAATACCGGCGCCGACGACTACATGACCAAGCCGTTCAGCCTGCCCGAACTGATGGCCCGCATCCGCGCCATGCTGCGCCGGGTCCAGCCGGTGCCGGCCAAGGGCATGCTGCAGTTTTCCGACATCGCCATGGACTTGGCCGCCCACCGCGTGACCCGCGGCGACCGTCCGGTCCATCTTGGCCCCACCGAGTTCCGTCTGCTGCAGTTCTTCATGCAGCATCCCGGCAACGTGTTCTCGCGCGAGGAACTGCTGAACGCGGTGTGGGGACCTGACATCTATGTCGAGCCGCGCACCGTCGACGTTCACATCCGCCGCCTGCGCAAGGCGCTGAACGGCGAGAACGAGAACGACATCATCCGCACCGTCCGCGCCGCCGGCTATGCGCTGGACGAGGACGGCGAGGCCGCCTGACCGCTGGCGCGGAGCGCTGCACAAATGGCGTGCAGCGCTCCGCGATAAGCTTATTTTTTGCACACACCATCTGTTGCCGCGAAAACGGGCAGAAGGGCCGCAACCCCTGGGGTTGCGGCCCTTTCGCCATTTGGCACGGCGCTTGCCTTTGGAAAAGTCAGACTGACGAGCCGGGAGACCCGGCCCGGCTCAACCCAGAGGGGGTCCTATGAAGTACATCACTGCCATCATCAAGCCGTTCAAGCTGGACGAAGTGCGCGACGCGCTGGGCGCCGCCGGAATCCAGGGCCTGACGGTGACCGAATGCAAGGGCTTCGGCCGCCAGAAGGGGCAGACCGAAATCTATCGCGGCGCCGAATACGTCGCCCATTTCGTTCCCAAGGTGAAGGTGGAGCTGGTGGTTGCCGACGAACAGGCCGAACAGGCGGTCGAGGCCATCATGCAATCCGCCCGCACCGGCAAGATGGGTGACGGCAAGATTTTTGTGGGCGACGTCGCCCACGTGGTGCGCATCCGCACCGGCGAAACCGACAACGACGCCATCTAAGAGAGGCCCGACATGATGAACATCCTTCACAAGGGCAAGACCATGGCGGCGGCAGCCGCCACCCTGGCCCTGACCTCGGGCGCCGCCGTGGCGCAGGAAGCGGCGGCCGAGGCCGTTGCTCCCGTCGCCGACGCCGCTGCGGCGGCGGCTGCCGCTCCGGCGGTGCTCAGCTCCGGCGATACCGCCTGGATGCTGGTGTCGTCGGTGCTGGTGCTGATGATGCTGGTGCCCGGCCTGGCGCTGTTCTACGGCGGCCTGGTGCGCAAGAAGAACGTTTTGGCGGTGCTGATGCAATCCATGTTCG
>JBLNBE010000027.1:0-60502 GCA_050259735.1 Bacteroidota bacterium | reverse complement strand
AAGATCGACGATGACCACCCCGAATTCGGGGCCGCCTGGGGATGATGCCTCCGGGCGCTCCGCGCCCTGCGCCATCATCCCCAGGCAAACGCTGCTACACCACTCGGGGGGACGTGACCCGGCATCAGACGGAAGGGCTTTTCCGCAGCCTGTTAGAGTGGGGCACTAATCCAGCCCGAAGGCGGCCGGATCTGAATCATAAAGGGCCAAATCGCTTTCGGTATCTACCTCGCCCCAGGGCCAGGGCGCGGCGATGGCTTGGACGGGCTGGCCGCGTTCCAGCAATCCCGACAGCATGCTGGTCATGTCCAGCCGGTCGCGCCGCTCCGCCGGCAGGCTTTCGAGCAGGCGTTCGACGGCAGCCCAGCCGGTCGGCGTGAAGCGTAGCAGCCCCATGTACTGCCCTTCCACCTCGGCCAGCGACATCGGCCTGGCGCCGATGGCCGTGAGACCGCCATCCGGGCCTAGGCGAAACGTTTCGGCATCGCCCAAGGGATCGTCGGCTCGCTTGGCCCACAGGGTCAGCCAGTTCGGATCAAAGGTGACGGAGATATCGGCGGTCGCCGCCATCAGGGCCTTCGGCGCTTCCGGACGATAGAAGATGTCGGAATAGGACACCAGGCAGGGGCCGGATCGCAGCCATTCGGCCGCGCATGTCAGCGACGCCACCATGTTGGTTTCCGCCCAACGGGAATTGGTGAAGGTTGTTAGCGGTCGAGTAGCGATTTGATCCCCGCGATAGCCGATGACCGCGGCGATCTCTTCGATTCCCGCAAGGCGTAGAGACGCAATCTGGCGGTCGAGGAGTGCCTTGCCGGCCACCTCGACCAGCCCCTTGGGTCGGTCCCCGGTCGCCTTGTGCATGCGCGAGCCGCGACCGGCGGCAAGAATGATGGCTTTCACGGATCGATATCCAGGGCTTGGGTGAACATGGTGATGTCGGCCAGATTCGGCGTCAATTCACGTTCCGGATGCCAGAGCAGGGCGGTGAGGCGGGCGCGGCTGAGGTGGAAAGCCTCGATGCTTCCGTCATCGGCGGACCGGGCCAGGATTTCGGCGTCGGGCGGTGCCGCCGCGATGCCCCAGCCGTGAAAGCTGTTGACCATGCGCCCATCGGGAGCGAGCGCATGCCGGGTGCCGACGTGCCCCGCGAGGGGGGCCAGTGTCCCGCCGAACAGATGGGTGAGGTGCTGGGCGCCGCGACAAATGCCGATGATCGGCTTGTGGTGCGCCCTAGCCCATTCGACCGCCAATTGTTCGGCTTCGTCCCGTTCGGGAGTGTCTCCCCCCAGGGGGCCGATGTCGCCGCCGCCGCTGAGGATGAGCCCCCCCAGGGGAGCCTGGTCCAGGATGGCGAGGGCAGCGGCGCTCGCATTGGGAAGCGCGACGGGCGTCAGGGAGCAGGCGGCGAGGAACGGGACCCACCGCTGGTCCAGGGCGTCGCGGCGCTCGCCGTGGCGGGGGTCGATGACGACCCTCTGGCTGATGGCGACGAGGCGGGTCACTCGATGATCTCCACCTTGCGGTTGGCGCAGTCGATGGACAGAGTCTTGGCTGCCGACCACAGACGATAGTTGACTTCCCCGGCGCCAATAACGGCGGGAAGGCCAAGTTCGGCGGCACGGATCGCCATGTGCGAATTGGCGCCGCCGAATGCGGTGACGAGTCCGGCGATGCCGCGTCCGAACACCCAGTCGTAGCCGGGGTCGGCGCTGGGGATGCAGACGATGGCGCCTTCCAGACATTCGGCCGCGTTACCTGGCCTGACCGGCGCGACCACCCGTCCCAAGGTGATGAAGTTGGGCTCGGCCTCGAGCATGCGGAAGGTCCAGACGTCGCCGGGCGTGGCGATCAGCGAGGGAAGCACGATGGAACGGGCCAATACTTGGCGCTCACGTCCCCGCTGGATGCTGCGTTCGATGGTGGCGGGGACATCGTCGCTGGAGACCTGGAGTTCGCTGATGACGCCGATATCGACCATGGCCATGTCCTCGCGCGAGTATCCGAGGCGCCTCCCCAATTCCCCGACCAGAACCAGGGCGTCGGACAGGCTGCGGGTGAATATGAACTTCGACATCTCGCGGCCTTCGATGGCGGCCTGGAGGAAGTCGAACAGACCCACCACGTCGTTTTCCAGCCCATGCTCGGCCAGCAGCGATTCGATCCGCCGCATCTGGGGCAGGGAGAGGCCGAACCTGGGGCGTTGGGGGGCGCGCGCGGCGCCGCCCGGCGTGGCGATGCCGTAAAGCTCGGGGGCCTCGTCGTAGCGTTTGGAGCGGATGTCGTAGGTTCCGGGGCGGAGATGGCCGTATTTGTCGAGAAAGTCTGCTGGAGCCAAGGCGGCGAAATCGCCGGCCAGCTTACTGCCGATGGTGGTCAGGCTGCTCATGAAGGCATTGCGATCCTCCTCCGAGAAGACGCCCGTCGCCACCAGGGAACGCAGCATCTGAACCGCGACAAAGCCTGCTCGCGCCAGACCGGCGAAGGGCAGGGTGCCATAGCGTTTACAGTCCTCGAGCAGCCAATAGATCTTATCCGTCAGCGGCAGGGAACTGCCGAGGATCTTGGTCCGTCGTTCATCGAGGACGGGGAGCTTGGCCGAGTCCGATTGCCACAATCCCGTCCGCCGATTGATGATGCGGTTGGTCAGGCGGCGAAGCGAGTCCGCCACCGCCTCCCGCTCGGAAACGGAGAAACCGTGATCGCCCAGTGTCGCAAGGCGCTCCGGTAGGTCGAAGGTGTAGGCCGAGAACACGATCTCGAATTCGACCTTGTCGTGCAGCGCCGGCTTGGCCAGCAGGCGCTCGATGTAATGGTCCACCAGCTTCTCGGCCAGGCCATCCTCGATGTCGCAGGGAATGAAGGAGTTGAAGCTGACCCGCACGTCGATGTAGGGCTGGCCGTGGAAATGGACCAGCAGCGGATGGCTGCGGAGGTTCTTGTAGCCGTAATTGTGCCGCTGATAGGCCCAGATGGAATCGGTCACGAGGTTGCGATAAAGCGACAAGGCCAAGGGTGACGGGCGGGTGCCGATGATCTCGGCCGGATTCCAATCGGGCATGTTGCCGAAAACCGTGCGTGACCCGTGAAGGAAAGGGTGTGGCTGCATGGCTTGAGCCACCTTGGCAAGGATGCCCCTGACGGCGGCGGCATGCGCGTTGTCGTCGATCGGTGGAACCGCCATGGCCAGGGGGCGGACTTGCAGCAGCCAAAGCGTTCCGTCTCGGGTAAAAGCGAATTCCAGATCAAGAGCATCGCGACCGCACAGGGCGACCAATTCTTCGGCCAGGGCGTGCAGCCGCTTGATGCGCTCGTCGATGGGCGAAGGACCCTTGCGCCAATGGTAATGGCACCAGGTCGCCGCGCCCTTGCCGCCGGTGACCACCGTGGTGTCGGCGCCCTCGGCGCCATTGACCACCAGATAAGGCGAGCCGGTGGAGGGGTCCCGGGTAAAGACCACGCCGCTGGCGCAAACCTCGGTCAGGCAGGGCTGAACCAGTACGCGGCCCGCTTTCGACGAATTGCCGTAGGAGGTGATGACGGACTCGACCGCATCCCTCAGGCCCTCCCATGCGACGCCGAGGCAGGACCGGTAGCGGCCGGCCTGCGATCCCGTGTCATCGTCTTCCCCGACGGCACTGCTGCGTACGATCAACGGGCCGCCGGACCAGCTTTCCCCTTCGAGGGAGTCGAGGATTGCCTGGGCCGAATGGCGCCAGTCGGCAACGCTGAAATGACGTATCGGCAGAACCGAGGCGCACGTGACACGGGGTCCCAATGCTTCGAGTGTCTCTCCCTTGGAGCGGAAGACGAAGGTCATGTTCGTCCCGTCCGGCGCGCCGCCCATGCTCTGGTCAGGTAGGTGGTTTCGATGTGCTCCAGCCCCCGAATTCGGTGGGCAACATGGTTCAAGAAAGCCTGAAAGCGTTCGGGTCCCAGTTGCGCCTGGACATCGTTCACCGAACGCCAAACCCCCAGATATTGGTCCGGCGTCAGCTGGGCCACGTGTTCGCCTTCGATGGCGATGACGTCCTCGAATTCCGAGGCGTTCCGCAGAATCTCGCCCATCCGTTCGGCGATGCCCGAGCGCCCGGACGAAACCCGCTTCAGGTCCGGAGCCAACTCGGCAAGGTAACCTTCGATCTCCACCAGCAAGGGATTGGCCTCGATCCGCCGGGGGTTCCACAGCGCGACGAAGCGTCCGCCAGGGCGCAGCACGCGGGCAAATTCGGCCAGTCCGCGTGCGGTGTCGACCCAATGGAAGGACGAGGCCATGCAGAGCCAGTCCACCGAGCGGTCATCCAGGCCGGTGGCCTCGCCGCCGCCCTTTCGCCATACGATGCCGAGGCTCTCGCTGTCGCGGATACCGCAGCGGCGCATCTCATCGTCGGGTTCCACCGCCACCACCGAACGGACGCCCCGGCGGGCGACCATGCGGGTCCAGATGCCGGTTCCGGCACCGACATCGGCGACGTCGATGTCGCGTGACGGAAAGAGCCCCAGCAGGCAATCGAGCACTGTCTCGCTATAGCCCGGGCGATAGCGAGAGTAGTCCTCGGCCAGGCGGGTGAAATCGCCCGGGCGCAGCGATGCGTTGGTCATGGGCTGGTCTCCAGGCCCAAATGAGCCATAATGCAGGCCACGGCCCAGGCGGGATCGACCGGGCCGTGGTTGTCGATAAGCAGATCGGGCGCTTCTGGTTCCTCGAAGGGAAGAGTGCACCCCACCAGATTCTTCCCCCGGGCGTAAAGTCCCTTGGCATCCCGCCTGGACAGTTCTTCGATGGGAACCCGCAAATAGATTTCGACATAGCCCGGAATGGTCGCGCGGTTTTGGCGCCGAACCTCGTGGAACATGGAGATCGTGCTGCACACCACGGTCAGTCCCTGGGCGGACAGGGCGCGGCACATGCGGCCGTAGATATGGGCCAGTTCCAGCCGCTCGGCCGGGCTATGGGCATCGACCGCCCCCAGGATTTCCCGCAGCACGTCACCGTCCAGGTAGGCCGTCGGGCGCCCCGCATTCCGCAATCTCTCGGCGACGGCATGGCCAACCGTGCTCTTTCCCGCACCGGATAGGCCGGTGATCCAAAGCACGGCCCCCTGAGCAGACGTCGCGATCATGCCCCCATCCCCCATCCCCCGATGCCACGGAGAGCCAAGCTTCACCAAGAAGCGCTGCATTTTATTGGGTATCAACGCGAGCGGAAAACCGCAACCGTTATGTTAGAGTAGCCATCCGGATGGCGATGCGCGTCGAGGAAATCTCTCGATACATCGACGCCGATGGTAGTCTCAGTCATCTTTTCCGTGCCTCAGGCATCCCCGTCGCCGGCCTTCTGCATCAACTCGTTCAGTGCCATTCTATCTTCGGCCATCGGGATCGCCCTTGGTCTTGAGGTGAAGTGTCGCAACTCCACTCTAACCAACCCGCCCGATGACCACCTCCGGCGTGCAACGAATTTCCACCACATCCGTGGACGCTATCTTCCGCCTTCCGGTTGGGCGGGGGGCAGGCTATCCTAACGTCAATCAAGGGAGGGTGGGCCGTCTACCTGGGAAATGTCGGTTTAGGCTGTCAGCCTCTGCGCAGCCCCAAAAAAGTCAATCAAGCCGGAGGCAAGGCGCAACACCTTCCGAACGAACCCTGCCCGTGTGACAATAACGTGGAGAAAATATGAGAGTTCTCATCGCATCGCCCCCTTTCAGCTGCGGGGCGTCTCTTGTTCTCAACATGTTTTTCGAGCTCGGATATCGCGTCGAATTCGACGATGTTGGCTATTGGAATAAGGATGGTGGGCGCTGGAGCATCTCGCCAGAAGGTGGCGCTCATATGTCCGAGCTTTCGCTGTGGATGTCCCGAAACCGGCGGGAACATTATGAGTTCGATGAGAGTTTCACGTTCCGGGTCAGCCATCGCCTGCACCAACTCGCCCATGATTGGGACGCGATCGTGTATGTTGCGCGTGACCCAATAGACGCTATCTATTCCCATTATCGCCGCATAGCTCCACCCATAGGCCTAGAAACATCTGAAGAAAAATTCCAGGAATTCTTCGAAAGGCCTATGTTTTTTAACCATCTTCCTTATGAGCTATTTATTTCTCCTCCCCTCCACTTCGGCTTCCACGCCGAGGTTTTTTCGGCGGCCGAAGAATGTTCTGTGCATGTTCTGCGCCTTGAGGATTTGAAGTGCGGCGTCTATGGTCCGGCCATCAAGGCCTGTGAAGCGCTGGGATTGGCCCGTTCGAAGGAGCAGATCATTTCCGCGATCGAGGCGTCGCGCCCCTCGCAACTGAGTTCGCTGCGCGATGTCGACGGCCGCTCCCGTCCGTCCGGTGCCATACCGGGAGAATGGGCGCAACGCATGACGCGCGCCGAGCACGATACCCTTTTGGCCCATCCAACCCTTGCAGGCTTCTGCCATCGCCACGGCTATCTCGACGGGGTGCCGGCAGGGTGCGAACGGCAGGAAGCGCCCTTTACCATTCTGGGTCCGGTCATGCGCAACGACCTGGGCGCCATCGAGGATTACGGAACCTTTCCCAACGGCTTATCGGTCGATATCGAGAAATTGGAGGACGTCCGTCGCGCCCAGGCCTGCACGGTGATCGCGGATGCCGTGATTCCTGAAAGGAACGCCAAATGGATCAACCTATATCGGACCCTGGCGGATTTAGTCTGGTCCAGCGCGGAAGATCGGTCGATTCAACGTTTGGTCGATTTCGCGGCCCTTCTTTCCGGCCGTGATATCACGGCTTTGCTGATGATAGCCGCCCGACAGCGTTTCGAGGCGAACCTGCGAACGCGATGCTGAGCTTGACCTGAGACCGAAAATTCTTCCGGTTATGGGGGGAGTCCCATCTGGTTTTGATGCCCGAAACGGGCGGTGATGGCAAGCAGGGCTGGGGCATGCCCCAACCCTGCTTGCGTCGCGGCCTTGGCGGCGGCTTCGGCGGGGGTGATGACCTGCCTTGGAACTTTCATCCAGCCGTAAGTAGAGTCCCTGCAGAAGTTACGCCGTTTGGCGCGGTCTGGGCAATGTGGCCGGTCTCGGAGCCCCGGAGGGGCGGAGAGGCCGGCCACATTGTTTTGAGTTTGGCGGCGTGAGCCGCCGGTGTCTGGTATCCCAGGGCCGAGTGCGGCCTGGCAGTGTTGTAATCGGCGACCCAGGCGGCGATGACGGCGCGGGCCTGGGCCATGCTGGTGAAGACCGTCTCGTTGAGCAACTCATCGCGCATGCGACCGTTGAAGCTCTCGACGAAGCCGTTCTGCATGGGCTTGCCCGGCGCGATGTAGTGCCATTGCATGCAATGGTCCTGAGTCCATTTCAGCACGGCGTTCGAGGTCAGTTCGGTGCCGTTGTCGGAGACGATCATCTCCGGCTTGCCCCGCCGGGCCACCAGCGCCATCAACTCGCGGGCCACCCGCACACCCGAGATCGAGGTGTCCGGCACCGCGGCCAGACATTCCCGCGTCACATCATCGACGATGTTGAGCACGCGGAAGCGTCGCCCGTTGTCCAACTGGTCATGGACGAAATCCAGCGACCAGCGGGCGTTGGGCTTGGCCTCGACTAAAATTGGGGCGCGGGTGGGTGCCGATGGCCTTGCGCCGGGTGCGGCGTTTGCGCAGCGCCAAGCCCTCCTCGCGGTAAAGCCGGTAGATGCGGGTGATTCCCGACGGCTCGCCGTCGCGCCGCAGCAGGATGAATAGCCGTCGGTAGCCGAACCGGCGGCGCTCCTGGGCAAGCCCACGCAGACGGTCACGCAAGGCGGTGTCATCAGGTCGGATGGAACAGTAACGGATCATCGTGCGATCCGCCGCGAGTACCGCACAGGCCCGACGCTCGCTCATCGCGAAGGCACTCCGCAGATGGACGACAGCTTCCCGCTTGGCGGCGGGCCCTACCATTTTTTTCCCAGAAGATCGCGGAGCGCGGCCTCGTTGAGCATGGATTCCGCCAGCAGCTTCTTCAGCCGGGCGTTCTCATCCTCAAGCGCCTTCAGCCGCCGGGCTTCCGACACCTCCAGCCCGCCATACTTGGCCTTCCATTTGTAGAAGGTGGCGCTCGATATGCCATGACGGCGGCAAACCTCCGCCGTCGGTGCACCGGCTTCCTGCTCCTTCAGGATGCCGATGATCTGTTCCTCGCTGAACCTGCTGCGCTTCATAAGTCCGTCCTCTCGATGGGCCGGACTCTACTTCAAACTGGAGGAAGATTTCCAAGGCAGGTCACATCCCTCCCGCCTTGCGCGCGATCTGACCGTCGGGTTCGGCTCGAAGACATATGCCCAGGAGGAACTGGTAGCGGAAATGACCAGTGCGTTCACCTGCGCCAGCCTGGGCATCGTGCCGACCGTGCGCCATGCCGATTACATCGGCTCGTGGCTGGAGGTGCTGCGCCACGACAACCGCGCCATCGTCCGCGCCGCCAGTGCGGCATCGAAGGCGGCGGATTATCTGCTGTCGTTCCAACCCGGTGCCGACGGACAGCGGGTGGAGAGTGAAAGGTGGATGGGGGCGTCGTGACGGGTTTGGAGGTCGAGAGAGAATCCCGGCCGGCCTGTCATGGAGAACCGCCATGGCGAAGATCACCCTGAGCACGTCGCGCGACATTCCTTTCAACAAGCTGGTGCTGTCCCAGGCCAATGTCCGGCACGTCAAGGCGGGCGTGTCCATCGAGGAACTGGCCGAGGACATCGCGTTGCGCACCCTGCTGCAAAGCCTGACCGTGCGAGCGATCGTCGACGCCGACGGCGTTGAGACCGGCCTGTTCGAGGTGCCGGTCGGCGGCCGGCGTTTCCGCGCGCTCGAACTGCTGGTGAAGCAGAAGCGCCTGGCCAAGACCGCCCCGATCCCCTGCGTCATCCGCACCGACGGCCTGGGGGCGGAGGATTCCTTGGCCGAGAACCTCCAGCGTGCGCCACTGCATCCGCTCGACCAGTTCCGCGCCTTCCTCACGCTATGCGAGGCCGGGATGAGCGAGGAGGACATCGCCGCCCGCTTCTTCGTCGCGCCCGTGGTGGTCAAGCAGCGGCTGCGACTGGTGACGGTGTCGCCCAAGCTTCTCGACCTCTACGCCGAGGATCAGTTGACGCTGGAACAACTGATGGCGTTCTCCGTCACCGCCGATCAGGCGCGCCAGGAACAAGTGTGGGACGGGCTATCCCGGTCCTATCACCGGGAACCCTATTATATCCGCAAGCTGCTGACCGAAGGGGCGGTGCGGGCCTCGGACAAGCGGGCGCAATTTGTCGGCATTGCTGCCTACGAGGCCGCCGGTGGCGTGCTACAGCGCGATCTGTTCGAGCCTGACGACGGCGGCTGGCTGCAGGATCCTGCCCTGCTGGATCGGCTGGTGGCCACCAAGCTGGAAGCCGAGGCCGATGTGCTGCGGGCCGAGGGCTGGAAATGGGTCGAGGCGGCGCCGGCATTCCCCTACGGCCATACCAACACCCTGCGCCGCCTCAGCGGTGAAGCGGTGCCGCTGACCGAGGAGGAGCAGGCCAGCCTGGAGGCACTGCAGGTCGAACACAGCCAACTGGTGGAAACCTATGCCGGGCAGGAAGACGTTCCCGAAGAGGTTGACCTGCGGCTGAACGAGATCGGCACCGCCATGGCGGCGTTGCAGAACCGGCCGCTCGCCTACGACCCCACCGAAGTTTCCTGTGCCGGTGCCTTCGTCAGTATCGACGGCGACGGCAAACCGCGGGTCGAGCGCGGTTATGTCCGGCCCGAGGACGAGCCGGCCCCCGAACCGGCCCCCGACAGCGAAGGCGGCACCCCCGCCGATCCGGAGCAGCCGACCGCCGCCCCACTGGCCACGGGGAGTTCGGCCACTGTCGTCGAGGTTCCGGACGAGGACGACGTCATCCGACCGCTGCCGGATCGTCTGATTACCGAACTAACCGCCCATCGCACCCTGGCGCTGCGCGACGCCCTGGCCAATGCCCCGGATACCGCCTTCCTGGCGGTGCTGCACGTGCTTTGCCTCAAGGCATTCTATCGCCACAGCTCGGATAGCTGCCTGGAGATCGAGGCGAAGAGTGCCAGCTTCGCCTCTCAGGCGCCGGGGCTGGCGGACAGCGCCTCTGCCAAGGCCATCGACGGCCGTCACCAGAATTGGGCCAGGCAGTTGCCGCAAGATCCCGCCAATTTGTGGGAGGCGCTGACGGCGTTCGATGGCGACAGCCAGTCGGCCTTGTTCGCCCATTGCGCCGCGCTTACCGTCAGTGCGCTCTATGAGCCGTGGAACCGCCGCCCACGCAGCCTTGCCCATGCCGATCGACTGGCTTTGGCGGTGGGATTGGACATGGCGGCGGCGGGCTGGGCGCCGACCGTCGACAATTATCTCGGCCGGGTCACCAAGGCCCGCATCCTGGAGGCGGTGCGCGAAGCCCAGGACGGAGCTGCGGCACAGATGATCGACCATCTGCGCAAGCCCGACATGGCGCGAGAGGCCGAACGGTTGTTGGACGGCTCCGGCTGGCTGCCCGAGCCGCTGCGCATGCCCAAAGCCGAGGTGGTGGCGGCCGGCATCGCCGCCGAGTAACGCGACCAGTTCATGGGGGCGGCGACATGCCGCCCCGGTTTCCGCCATCCAGCCCGGCCGAATGCCGAGCTTTTTCCATGCATGGAGGCCGCGCCATGGACAATGCTGCCGATCTTGCCCAACGTCTGGCACAGCGGGCCGAGGCGGTCTGCCGCGCCTATCTGTCCCACGGCCGCCGCCAAGGGGCGTATTGGTCGGTGGGCGACGTGTTCGACACGCCCGGCCGCAGCCTTTACGTCCGGCTTGATGGCGACCGCGCCGGCAAATGGAGCGATGCCGCCACCGGCGAGCATGGCGATCTGCTCGACCTCATCGCCCGCAACCGGGAATTCGACCAATTGGAGGAGGTATTGGCGGAAGCCCGCGCCTTCCTTTCTTTGCCGTCGCCCTGTCCACCGTCAGCCCCGGCTCCCTCGGGTTCGCCCGCCGCCGCCCGTCGGCTGTTTCGCCAAGGTAGCCCGATCTTCGGCACCCCGGCGGAAACCTATCTGCGTGCCCGTGGCATCACCGCGCCGCTGGATTGGTCGTGCCTGCGCTTCCATCCCGCCGTCTGGCACCGCGCCTATCCCGGCGCGCCACGCCAATCCTGGCCGGCTTTGCTGGCCGCCGTTACCGATGGGCGCGGAACCATCACCGGCATTCAGCGAACCTGGCTCGACCGGCGGCATCCGATCAAGGCGTCGCTGAGCGATCCACGCCGGTCGCTCGGCCATCTACTCGGCCATGGCGTCCGGTTCGGTGCCGCCGGCGCGGTACTGGCGGCCGGGGAGGGAATCGAAACCATGCTGGCGCTGAAATCTATCCTGCCCGCTTTGCCCATGATCGCCGCGCTCTCGGCCAATCACCTCGCCGCCCTGCTGTTCGCTCCCTCGTTGGTCCGCCTTTATGTCGCCCGCGACAACGACAGTGCCGGTCGCCGGGCGGTGGAGCGGCTGTCGGCGCGCGGGATCGCGAGCGGTGTGGAGGTGTTGCCCCTCGTGCCGGTCGCCAAGGACTTCAACGGCGACCTTCTGCGGTTTGGCCCGGACATCATGCGACATCGGCTGGCGGTGCAGTTTGCTTCGGAAGATGCCCGGCGGTTCTTGAGCCATCTTGCGGCATGAGCCGGGCGCGCGCCGGCGACCTTCCCGAGCGGTGATCTGCCAGGGGCGGATCGGGGGCGCAAGGACCCGCCGCTTGCTTTCTTCCCCGGCCTGCGGCCTCCTCGCGCGGCAAGAAAGCGCGGTGCTATCCTCCTCCGCTGCGCTTTGGCCCCTCGCAAACGCTCGGGGTGCGGCTCCGATCAGCCCCCGGCGGGCGATCCCCGTGAAGGCCGCGGTGGGCGCGGCCGGACCGGCACGGAGCCAGCCATGACCCGCCAATCCCTTCCCGTCAGCCACGTCTCTTCCGCTACGGCCGTTCTGCTCGATGAATTGGCCCTTTACGGCTATCGCCCCGGCCAGGACGAACCCGATCCGCGTCCGCTGCCCGAGGCTGACATGGTCCAGGCCGAAATGGCCGGCATCATCGATGCGCTCGCCGGTATGCTGGCCGACACCCGGCTGGAGGACGACCTGGCCGATCTGCTGTGGTCTTTCGTCGCCATCTATCACCGCAAGATCGACCGATTGGAACGCGATCTCGATGCCAATGAGCAGGCGCAGCACCGCTCGCGCCTGGAGCAGAACGGCTCGGAAGTGCGCTCGGTCGAATTGGAGCGTCTGACCGAGCAGGGCATCGGCCTGGTCGAACGCCGCAACGCCTTCGAATTCTTCCGGGACATCGCCGCCGAACGCTACGAAACCGTCACCGGCTCGACTTGGCGCCCGCGCTCAGGCTCCATGGTTAATCACCGCACCCTGACTGCCGCGATCATCGACAGCCGCGATTTCATCGCCGCCCGGAGCCGCGCCGACGCCCAGGTGTTGATCCCCACCGGCGCCCGCATCGCCTTCACCGGCGGCCTCGACTGCACCGATCACCGCCGCATCTGGGACGTGCTCGACCGCGTCCGCACCAAGCATCCCGATATGGTGCTGCTGCACGGCGGCAGCCCCAAAGGCGCCGAACGCACCGCCGCCTGCTGGGCCGATGCCCGCAAGGTGGCGCAGGTGGTGTTCAAGCCCGACTGGACCCGCCACCGCAACGCCGCCCCGTTCAAGCGCAACGATCAGATGTTGGAAGTGCTGCCCATTGGCCTCATCGCCTTCCCCGGCTCAGGGATCAGCCAAAACCTTGCCGATAAGGCTCGCAAGATGGGCATCCCGGTGTGGCGGTTCGGTGGGGAAAGCGGCGCGTGAGCGCCGTTAATCCAATACTGAGTGCGGCTTGATGGTGACGGCCGCATCGGGCTGAAGATCGGGATCGGAGTAAAAGCGCGATTTTTCCCTACACTCTCTTGCGCATGCCTCGATGATTGCGGCAATCTTGATGCAATTATCGGTAAGCGGACCTCAGAGTGTGGCCATGTCAAATGATGATGTGATGTTGACGGCAGCATATTGTTGTCAATCTGATTCGATTGAACCAGCCGAAGCAGCACGCCGCCATGCATCTGATTGGTTTTACTGTACCGAGGAGATATGTCTGATCGAAGTTCGGCCTGTTCAGGGAAAGAAGAATTTTTTCTTTCGAGCTCTTCGGGGGGCGCTTCATGATCCCAGATGCCGCTATTTTAAAGAACCCAACGACGACGAGGCTGAAGGCGACCCTAAGCCTAAACCGACGCCTGATCCCGTCCCGTTAATACCAACTATTCTTGGTCAGCGTCAGCGGCAGAAACAGTTTCGGAAGCCAACACGCGACGAACTGCTATTGTTGGTTAAAGCCGCATCTGAGCGCCCCCCGGCCATTTATGGCACCCTTGAGGAAGTCGTTTGCGCTTGGGAGAAAATGTCGCCTCAGGAAAAGGCACTTGCTCCGCTCATGGTTGGCGGTGAGCAATTGACTTATCGTGAAGCATTCGTCTTCCTAGCGTGGATCGAGAACTTTGAGGCTCTCAAGTGGGATAGCCGGATCGCATATGGCTTATGCGAATTTCAACGCGGAAAGGTCGATGGTTTCTTTTTTCTCACGTCGCGCAAAAAATTTCTTCACAACGGCGTAAAGAAGCCTTTGCATATCACTATAAAGCCAGGGGAATTTCCGGCTGATTTGAAATTGGTTCCGCCGGATGCGGTAGGAACAATATTCTGGCATGGGCCTCCGCCAGATACTGAACACAATCAGAAGCTTCTAAAGCTTCACCGAATCCGAGATGAACGTTACCAGGGATTCGTTTTTCGTTCGCATATTTACAATGGATAATTTCTACCGTCCCCCTTTAACAAGGGGGCACTTCCCGTAGCGCAATCGCGCGCTCCACGCGTCATGCCCCCATTGGCCCGGCCTCCCCATCCCGGGCGGGCAGGTTTGGGGCAGATATCCGAGCGTCCAGGCCGGAATTCCCTAGCGCAACCAACACGCTCGCCACAGGTAATTTGCACCTGATCATCTAAGCCCACACGCGTGGTATGGCTATTCCCTGTTGAATGCCGGGGACCATCGCCATGGCGGAATCGTTTGAGGACAAGGTGCAAGAGGTGACTGTGCTGGGGGGCGCGAGTGTGCTGCTCGGCATTCCCGTGCCCTATGTCGCCTTCACCCTGGTGATCGCCTTTCCGCTCACCTTCATGGTGTGGTGGGGGCTGGGGCTGACCTTTGCCGTCCTGGCTCTGTTCGGTCTCTATCACCTTCACCAAGCCGACCCGCAGGCGGTCGACATCTGGGTCGAGCGGCTGCGCAGCCGGGTCAATGTCTGGCAGGCCGGCCGCAAGACCGGCCGTGCCATCGTGCTGCTGCGAGGTGCCGCCTTGGTCGTGCTGGTCGCCGGTTCGATTCCGGCGTATGCGGCGCCTGGCTACACCCTGCCCACTTCCGGCTCGACCGGCATCCTCGCCAGCATCGAGCAATCGATGACCCAGATTGCCAACTTCATCTCCGAACCCATGGGCGTCTTCATCGTCATCGCCGCGTTCATCTTTGCCGGCGCCATGTGGGTGTTCTCGCCGCGCTCCGGCGCCCTGGCCATCGCGGCGCGCGCGGTGGCGGCGCTGGTGGTGGTGTTCAATCTGACCGCCATCATTTCCTATTTCACCTACTGACGGGGCGAGCCATGGGCTTCGGCGAGCACCCGGCGGACGAAGCCTACTCGGTGGTCTGCCCGTTCGAGGGCTTGTTCCTCACCACTACCGGCGGGCTGCTTGGAGCCGTCGAGCTGTCGGGCATCGATCCCGATGCACAGACCAAAGCCGATGCCACCCGGCTGGCGGTGATGACCGCCAATATACTGGGCGCGCTGCCGCCGTTCGTCGCCGTCACCCAGCATTATGTCCATGCCGAAGGCCACCGAATTTCCCTGCGCGACCGCCCGGCCAAGCCGCTCGCCCATCGACTGTCCAAGGCGCGCGAGGCGGCGTTGAACAACCGGGGCCTGGCAACGACGCGGCTGGTCCATCTGTTCCACTACACCGATCCGGCGGCTCTCAATAGTGGGCTGGGGCCGGCGCTGGCGCGGCTACCCATGCTGGCGTTCGACCGCACCGCGCGGCGCAGCATCCTCGCCCGCTTGCGGGCGCCGCAGGCCCTGCTGCTGCGTGAGCAGGACTTGCGCCAACGAGCGCAGCAACTCAAGAAGGTGCTGGCCGATGCGGCGGCCAAATGGTCGCTGACCATGGACGCCAAGGTGTTGCCGCCGGCCGAGTGCTGGCGCTTCATCAAGTTCCTCGGCAATTTCGATCCCGGTTACCTCGATGCCGGCCGACCGATCCGGGTCCCGCCTGATGATCTTGCCGTGGCCCTAGCCTATGGCGACGTTCAGCCGGTGCAGGTCGACTGGGTCGACATGCTGAAAATCCACGGCGCCCGGCCGCACTATGTGCGGTTCGCCGCGGTGACCAAGACGCCGGTCAATCTCATCGGCCTGTGGTCGTTGGGTGGCGAGGCACCGATCCGCGCGCGGGGTAATTTCATGCTCACCGCTCATTTCGCGCCGCTCACTGAATTCGCCAAATCGCTCAAGTTCCGCGCCGCGCGCAATAATCTTGAACGCATGCGTCTCGACCTCAAGGCGCTGTTCCTGGCCGATCAGGTCGATGACGGCGGACAGGCGCCGGAAACCCAGCTGATCCGCAAGAAGCGGGCGGAATTGGAGCGGGCCGAGGCGATCGAAGACCGCTGGGGGCTGTTCTTCAGCAACATCGCTCTGTTCGACAGCGATCCCCATCGTCTGATCCAGGATTGCGACCGCCTGCACACCGTGCTGACCGCGCGCAGCATCGAACTGGCCTGGGAAGTCGCCGGCTTGCCCGCCGCTTATAAAGCGGTGCAAGCCGCCGGTCAGGCCCATTCCGTGCGCAATGCCACCGTGACCCTGAGCCGGGCGGCGGCCATGTCGCTTTCGGCCCGCAGCGCTTCCGGCTCGGCCACCGTGCCCGACCTCGGCGGCGAGGAGGCGCAATACGTGCTGGAAACAGCCGATGGTCAGCCCTTCTGGTATTCCCCCTCTGTGGGCGGTCGCGCCTTTACGATCGCCGTCGGTCCGACCCGGTCGGGCAAGACCTTCTTCAAGAACACGCTGTCGACCCATTTCCTCAAATATGGCGGCTTCGTCCGGGCGCTCGACATCGATCCCGGCACCGAGACCCTGGCCGCCGCCTGGGGCAAGGATGGCGGCGTGGTGCGGCTTGATGCCGAGGAAGGCGGCCGGCGCAAGGGCCTCAATCCCTTCGTTGCCGCTGGCGCTGGAGACGACAGCGGCTTCGTCGCCCACATGCTTGATTTGGGCCAGGCCCTGTTGGCCGCCAACGACACGGCTGAAACCCAGAGGTTGGAACGTCACGAACAAACGGGCTTCGACGCGGCGGTACAGGCGACCTTGCGCCTGCCGCCCGAGATGCGCTCGCTCGAACATCTGGTCGCCCACCTGCCGCGCGAGACCCAGGAGAAATTCGCCCGCTGGGTTTCCGGCGGTGCCTATGACGGTATCTTCAATGGCATTCACGATGGCATCGGCGCGCTCGATACGCCGCTGGGGGTGATTAATCTTCAGGCCTATCGCGACGACCTGCGGGTGTTGCGGCCGCTGTTCCTCGATTTGTTTTTCCGGGTGAGCAGGCTGTTCGAGGCTTCCCATCATCGGGCGCTGCCCAAACAGCTCGACATCGACGAGGCCCATCATCCTCTGGCCGTCGCCGCCTTCCGCGCGTTTCTGCTGAAGAAGGTCCGCACCTGGGCCAAGTACAACGCCTCGATCACGCTGTGGACGCAATCGCCTGGCGATTACCTTGCCATTGACGGCTGGGACGCAATTCGCACCGCCGCCTCTACCTTCATCTTTCTGGCTGACGGCCAGATGGACGAGGACTTGTACAAGCGCGCCTTCCAGCTTTCCGACGGCATGTGCGCCGCCATCCGCCGATTGGTGCCACGGCGCGAGGCCTTCATCGTCCAGCCGGAAATGGGCATCGCCAAGACGGTCATCCTCACGGCTGAGCCGGAACAGCGGGTCATCAACACCACTCATCCCCGCGAAGTGGCGCTGCGCGATCGTCTGATAGCAGAGCACGGCTTCGAGGAAGGGCTGAATCGCGCCGTCGCCGCGCTGGCGGCGGAATAGGAGAAAACGATGCGGACTGGCATGGCGGTCTTCGTTTTCGGCATGGTGGCGGCACACGCGGGCCAGGCCCAAATGGCGGTGTTTGATGGGGCGGTGCTGGCGCAGCAGATCCAGTCGGTGCTGACCGAAGCGCAGCAATTGGAGCAGCAGGCCCAGCAATATCAGCAATTGGTGCAGAACGCCCGCGCCCTGGCCAACCTGGATTCCCTGCTGGCCGAATTCCAGATCAGCCCGGGCGAACTCAACGCCACCGAGCTGCGGCAGTTGCTCAATGACGTCTACGGCCTGAGCGCCGACGATCCTGCCTTTGCCGAAAATGCCCGGACGCTGCTGGGTCTGCAATACGGCCTGCCGATGCGATCGGCGGCGGCACAGGAGGCGTTCGCCGATCTCGATCTGTCTTCGGATGCCGCCGCCACCCTTGCCAACACCTACAACACCGGCAATCGAGACCTCGGTCAGGCGATCCAATACGCCGACGTGGTCGCTGCCACCAATGCCGCGCGCAGCCGATCGGCCGAAGCGACTCGGCAGCAGATCGACCAAGCCATGGCCCTGACCGACAACAGCGAGGGCGCCACCCTGCACATGATTCTGGCCGGGCAGTTGAACGGTCAGCGGCAGGCCGATACCGCATTACAGCTCCAGGCGCTGCAGGCCGACAAGCTGGTGCAGGACCAATTGCGCCAAGTCGAGCGTGACAACGCCGTTCGCCAGCAGGCTCTCGATGCGCAGCAAGGAACCCGGGCCTTCATCGCCGGTTCGATCCCGGCGCTGAGCGCGTCATCCATCAGCTTTCGATAGGAGGAACCTATGCCCTTGCCGCGCCAAAGCCCCGTTCTCGCCACGGTGGTGGGCCTGCTGCTCGTCATTCTCGGCGTGCTGGTGGGGATCAATCTGCCGGTAAGCGAAATGAACGAGCGTATGGCTCGAAACGATGCCGCGATAAAGACGATGGCGGAACAACGGCAGAAAGGAATTGAGGCGTGGCGCAACAGCCCTCAGCCGGCTTCGCCTCCGCCTTCATTGTTTCAGAATGCTCGATGAGGGATGGTTATGGACCGGGCATCGCCGCTCATCCTCTCCTCCCTGCTGCTATCGACGTTGCTTCTATCTTCTACCGAGGCGGCGGCGCAGGCGAGTACCGCCCAGCTCAATCAGGCCGGCTGGTTCACCAGTGCGTGGTCGAGTTTCGTCACCCAGCTTGATGCCGCGCTCAATAACGTGCTGGCCAGTGGCAGCTATGTTGCCTGGGCGCGCAATCTCATGCTTGGCGCTTTCGTCATCGCCTTTATCGGCGCCCTGGGGCGCTATGCCATGGGGGCGGCCGGCATTGTCGACCTAGCCGAGGTGCTGGTGACCGGCGCCATCGTCACCGCGCTGTTCACCACTTACGCCACCTGGAGCGGCCTTCTGTTCCAGGGCGCTTTCGAGCTTAGCCTGCAGATCCAACAACAGGCCCTGGGCACCGGCGACCTGATGGCACCGGGCACTTTCCCCGCCAAGGTGCTGCTTTCCTACACCTGGCAGGATTCGAACCTGTGGCAGCTCTCCCTCGCTATGGCCGCCAACATCAGTACCTTTCTGATTTTGTCTATCCTGCTATCGATCGCTTCGTATTTCTCGGCGGTGTGGCCGGTGCTGGTCTTCGCCATCGCCAAGATTATTGGGCCATTCATGTTTCCGTTCCTGTTCCACCAGCGCACCAGTGGCTTCTTCGATGGCTGGCTGCGGTTCTATGCCGGCACGCTGGTCTTCATGGTGGTGGGGCGCATCGGCCTGATCGTCGTTGACCTGCTGTTCGCCAGCCTGTTTGGCGTGCCGTTCAGCGTCAATCCTCAGGTGGGCAGCGTACTGGTCGAAGCCGGCGATATCGGCACCTGGTTGATGCTATGGACCGTTGCCGGCCTGTCGGTGTTGCTGCTGTTCGCCACCGGCGGCTTCGTCGCGGTAATCATCGGCGGCGCCAATCTCGGCATCGGCAAGGCCATCGGCTCGGCGGCGCGCAGCATCGCCATCATCGCCGGCAAAGCGGTGTGAGGGGGGGCATGGCGCACGACCTCGACCCCACCCAGGACGACGGCCGCTTCATCGAATCGACCTGGCAGGACTCGCTGGCTGCCAAACGCAGCCAGAGTGAACTCGTCCGCGCCCAGGCCAACACCCATTTCTGGCGTCTCGCCACCCTGCTGGCTTTGGGCGTTGCCGTGTTGGCGGTGCTGGGATGGCGTCAGGCCGATGACCGTTTCGCCAACAACGTGCGCATCGCCTGGGTCAAGCTGTCACCCGATGGCGCGTCCCAGGTGCAGTATTTCGAGGATGGCGGCGCCGGCAACCGCTTCTTCCAGGCCACCGTCAATGCCTCGCTGATCAATTACGTCGAACATCGCTACCGGCGGCGCAAGGAAACCATCAGCGCCGATTACGGCTTTGCCCTCAACTTCATGGGCGAGCCGGTGCGCAGCCAGTTCCTCGGCGAGTTCAATGCTCCCAAGGTGGCGGCGGCGCTGGAGTCCTGCCCCAGTTGCGATCAAATCGACATCGCGGTCAGGGCGATGGACCACGACACCATGGTCACCCCCGACGGCCAGAACGCCCAGACCACGATCTACGAGAGCACCGCCTATATCAGCGAGACCGTACTGACCGCCGGCGGCAACCGCGTCCCCAAGAACAAGATCGTCAAGCTGGTGTGGTCGCTGCGCCCGGTCAAGGAACTCACCCGCCGGATCGACATGCTCAAGGTCAATCCCTTGGGACTGCAGATCATCGGCGAACGCGAACTCGACGACCTCGCGCCGGAGGCTGCCCGTCCATGATCCGTCTGCCGCTGACCTCCGCCGCATTGCTGCTGCTGATCACCGCCGCCGCCGCCGAGCCGAGTTCCGACGAGGCTGCTCCGGCCGCCGCCAATCCGCCGGTGCAAGCCGCCAGCCTGGCCGCCTGCCGCGCCATTCTGTTGCCGTCGGGCACCCGCGAGACGGTGGAGGCCCATATCAATGTCGGCACTCGCATCCAGTTCCCCGCCGCCATCAAGACCTTTCAGGTCGACACCCCCGGTCTATGGGATGTCTCGGCCAAGGAAGACAGCCTGTTCGTTCGGCCCAAGACCAGCGACGCCAATGCCGCCGCCACCGGGATCTCGGTCTTCCTGGTTACCGGTCGGAAATATGACTTCGTCGCCCGGCGCAGCGAAGAGATCCCCCATCGCTGCGTTCTGGTCGCGGCCCTTCCCGGTGAGCCGCCGCCCGGCGCGACTCTGGCCACGGCGAAAGCCGTGCGCCCGCAGCCGCTGCGTCCGGTGACGAAATCCTCCGATTATTCCCAGATCGCAACCGGGCAGCAGCTGGCCGAAATGCGCCGCCAGATCGAAGCCCAGGCGCGCGACCGGATCAAGGAATTCCAATACGCCATCAATACCCGTTATGCCTGGGCCGGCAGCGGCAAGAGCATCGACGATCAGAACCTGATCGATGCGGTCTACGATGATGGCCGCTTCACCTATGTCCGCATCACCACCAGCGCCTTCGGTCTGCCCGCGGTAGCCGGTGTCCTCGGCGACAGGGATGTGTTGCTGCAATACGGCTACGACGACCTGACCGGCGTTTTTACCGTGCAGGGTCTTTACGACCGTTTGCGGGTCCGTCTCGGCACCCATCAGATCGACATCCTGCGCCAGGGGTAAGCCGATGACCGAACCCTCACGCAAAGCGGCTTCATGGTGGTCGCGCCTGACGGCCAAGGCCGCAATTCCTGCCGACGTTCTCGACAGCAAGACCGAGGTCAAGACGGATCACATCCGCCGGGCGGTGGTGGTGATCGGCGGCTTTCTCGCGTTGATTTGCCTGATCGTGCTGGTCAAGGGCATCCTCGGCGCGCCGCGCCTGCCGCGTCATGCCGAGAATACGGCAAGTGCATCGCCACCGGCCAATCCCGAAGCGGGATTATCGGCCTACCAGGAAAAGCTCCAGCAATATCGCCAGACCCGATCTCGCGAGGCGGCTTCTGGCAGTACCGGCGTTCCCTCGAGTCCCGAGGACGCCCAGTTCGTCAAACAACAATTGCGGCTGCCCATGCTGGTGAAGGACGCACTGCCGTCGGGCGTCGTAACGGCCACTCCCCCCGAGGCTCCTGACCCGGTGGTCCGCAGTAATCCCGCCCTCGAACAGCGCCTGGGCGAATTGCACAAGCGTCTGGCCGAGCTTCGCGACCAGCAGCAGAAGGCGGGAGGAACACGATGAAGTCGTCCGTCTTTTGGGGCGCCGCGCCCGTGATCGCTTTGCAGGCCTTCGCCGCCGTGGCGCAGCAAGCGGGGATGAGTCCGGCGCAGCAGGCGCAACTGGACCAGATGCGCGCGGCGCTGTCGCAGCTCGAACAGCAGTTCCAAAGCCCCGGACAGGGAACGTCCGCGCCGCAGACTTTGGCGGCCGGACCGGGAACCACCTATGCGGCGACGCCGGGAACCCCGGCCCCAGGGATCTATGAATCCTATGCCGCGGCGTTGCGCGACCTTGGCGCGCCGCCCCCAGCGGCCGGGGCTACTGCACCGGCGACCGCGCCGCGAACCACAGGCCATGCAACTGGTAAATCCCCCGTCGCTCGGGCGGACCTGTCCGGTCCGGTGGCCAAAATCCCCGTCGGCTATGTCGCCGCCGGCACCCTGACCATGACGGTCAACAGCGATGCTCCCGGCCCATGGCGCGGCACGCTCAGCCAGCCGATCTATTCCATCGACCGCAGCCAGGTGCTGTTTCCCGAAGGCTCATTGGTGGTCGGCCGGGTCATCCGCATCAGCGGCGTCAACGAGGCGATCAACAACCGGCTCGGCCTGCTGCCGACCTATCTGGTGCGACCCGACGGCGAAGCCTTTCCCATCCCGCAACAGGCCATTCTCGACCAGTTGGGCATCGGCGGCATCGCCGACGAGGTCGATTATCACCTCGCCGTGCAACTGGCGGCAGTCGGTGCTTTCACGGCGGTGAATTCCCTGCCGGAAATCCTCGCCGCCAAAAGCGGAGCGACACCCGACGTCGCCGGCAACTTCTTCCAGCTCTCCGCCGAACGTGGCCAACTGATCTTGAACCGCTACCTGACCCTGCTGCCCACCATTACCGTCAAGGCCGGGACCGAGTTCCGCGTCTTCTTCTCCGAGGAAATGGTGGCGCCGCTGCTGCGGCCACGCGATCGCTTCGAGTTGACCAACATGGGCGGACCGGTGGACGCCGCCTCGACGACCACGAGGCCATGACATGACGCGCCTGCCCGTGATCGCGCTCGCGCTCTGGCTGGCCGCCTGCCAGGCACCGGCCCCTGGGTTCCCGGACGCGCCCGAGCCTTTGGCCTCGGCACAACCCTTGGAGCGGCTGACACGGACCCGCATCCCACCCTCGGCCCGCACGGTTGAACAGGCGGCGTCCTGGCTGCTCGAACCGTCTGGCTACCATTTGGTTCTGGTCTGCGACGGTTGTCCGTCCGAGGCCGTCGAGATCGGACGCAAGCCGGTTTCGCCGCTGGGCCTGAAGCCGCAAATCACCACCATCAAGCGGGCGCTGGTGCTGGTCGCCGGATCAGAGGTGCGCCTGCTGGTCGACGATAAGTCCCGCCTGGTCAGTTTCGGCTACCAGCCCATGCCGGGGCGGGTCATGCGAGAGGATCGCGGGCAATGACAACAATGCGTTTGAGCATTCTGAGCGCCATCGCCTTGGGGCTTGCCGCCTGCGCGGAAACCGCCCCACAGCCGATTCTGTATCTTCGTCCGTCCCGGCAGGTGACCCTGGAGATGATGCCGACCCGTGTGGCGCAGCGGCCTTTGGTCGCCGAGGATGGGGTCGGAGAGGTGGCACCATGATCCCCCATCTCACCTGCATGGCCCTGGCGGCGGTGCTCAACGACCTGCCCCCGCGCGCCTTGCCGGCCATCCACGCCGTCGAAGGCGGGGCGCCCGGCAGCATCCACTGGAATGCCAACGGCAGCGCCGATCTCGGCGTCATGCAGATCAACACCCTATGGCTGCCGGCCTTGGCCGGCGCCCTGGGGCAGCCCGAGGCTGCAATCCGTGACAGGTTGGTCACCGATTCCTGCTTTAATATCGTCGTCGCCGGCATGATCCTGCGTCTCTACCTCGACGAAGAACGCGGCGATCTGTGGCGGGCGATCGGCAACTACCATTCCCATACGCCCTCGCATCACCAGGCCTATCGCAGCAAGGTCGCAGCGGCGGCGCGGAAGCTGGGCATTGCGATCGAATAGCGGAAGGCGACGTGCAATGGCTAAGGACAATGCGAGGCAGGGCGACAAACGGAATGCCGGTGCCGAGGCTTCAGACCCGGCGGCAGCGGAAAATTCGCCCAAGCTCGCCTATACGATTCCCGAACTCTGTGCTGCCACTGGCATCAGTCGGGCTATGGTCTACAAGGAGATCCGGGCCGAACGGCTCAAGGTCAAAAAAATCGGGGCACGGACGCTGATCCCAATCGACGAGGCCAAGGCCTGGATGAAGATCTGAGGCCACCGCGAATTATGCAGTTCCCCGAGCCCGGTCAGGTAAACGATTTCCCTGACTGCGACCGGAAATCTCCCGGTTGCCCTGATACCCGCTCCGCGCGGCCAACTGTCCATGCGATGCACCGGCAGTCCATGGTTGCTCATGGGCGGATTTGTGAGCAATTTGTGAGAGGGTGGTCTCGCGGAAGCAGCTATGTGCTTGAAAGCGTTGGCGTCCCCAGCGGGATTCGAACCCGCGTCGCCGCCGTGAAAGGGCGGTGTCCTAGGCCTCTAGACGATGGGGACGTGCCGAGGCGAGGGCGCTTTAATAACCGCGCCCGCCGGGGAACGCAAGGGGTGTTTTTACATTTCCTGCGAAAAAGAAACGGCGGCCCGGGAGGGGGCCGCCGTCGCTAGAACAAACTGCCGGTCAGCAGCACTTGATGTTTCCGGTGCCGACGCCGTAACGGGCGTCCTGGCGGTTCCGGAAGAACTCCTCATAGGTCATGATCGGCTGGTCCGGGTGCTGGACGAAACGGTGCGCCACATAGGCGTCGTAGTCCGGAATCCCCACCATCAGGCGGCTCATCTGCACCAGGCGGTCTTTCAGGGTCTTGAGGTCGTTCAGCATGACCGGTTACTCCGCTGCCACGGTTCCACCCACCTCGATGGCGGTGGGCTTGTCGGTGCGCCGGGCCTTGAGGATGGAGACGACGCCGTAGACAACCATGCACACCACGACCAGCACGAACATGATGGAAAGCACGCCGTCCAGCATGTTGTTGTGAACCACCTGGGCCATCTGATCCATATTCTTGGCCGGAGCCAGAAGCTTGCCTTCGGCCGAGGCCGCGCTGAACTTGTTGGCGAGGGCGAAGAAGCCGATGGCGGGATCGCTGGAGAAGATCTTCAGCAGGCCGGCATAGGTGGTGCAGATCAGCAGGAACAGGGCCGGCGCGCCGGCAACCCAGGCGTATTTCTGGTGCTTCATCTTGAACAGGATGACCGTGACCATGATCAGGGCCATGCCGGCCAGCATCTGGTTCGAGATGCCGAACAACGGCCACAGGCTGTTGATGCCGCCGAACGGATCGATGACGCCGGTGTAGAGGATGTAGCCCCACAGCGCCACCGAGATGGCGGTGGCGATCAGGTTGTTGGTCCAGTTGCGGGTGGCGCGGAACGGCGCGTAGACGGCGCCGATCATGTCCTGGACCATGAAGCGGCAGGCACGGGTGCCGGCGTCCACGGCGGTCAGGATGAACAGCGCCTCGAACAGGATGGCGAAATGGTACCAGAAGCCCATCATCGCCTTGCCGCCGACCACGTTCGAGAAGATGTAGGCCATGCCGACGGCCAGCGTCGGCGCGCCGCCGGTGCGCGACAGGATGGTGGCTTCACCCACGTCCTTGGCGGTTTCGGTCAGCATCTCGGGGGTAATCATGAAGCCCCAGGACGAGATCTTGGCGGCGGCCGACACCACGTCGCCGCCGATGACCGCACCGGGGCTGTTCATGGCGAAGTAGATGCCGGGGTCGATGACGCTGGCGGCCACCATCGCCATGGCGGCGACGAAGGATTCCATCAGCATGCCGCCATAGCCGATGAAGGCGACCTGGCGCTCGTTCTCGATCATCTTGGGCGTGGTGCCCGAGCTGATCAGGGCATGGAAGCCCGACACCGCGCCGCAGGCGATGGTGATGAACAGGAAGGGCCACCACGACCCCTTGAACACCGGGCCGGTGCCGTCGACGAACTGGGTGACCGCCGGCATCTTGAGCGCGGGCAGCACGATGGCGATGCCCAGCGCCAGGGCAATGATGGCGCCGATCTTGAGGAAGGTGGACAGATAGTCGCGCGGCGCCAGCAGCAGCCACACCGGCAGCACCGAGGCGACGAAGCCGTAGCCGATGATGATCAGCGCAAGCTGCGTGCCGGTAAAGGTGAACAGCGGGGCCAGGGTGGCGCTTTCGGCGACGTTGCGGCCGAATACCAGGGCGCTCATCAGCAGGATGAAGCCGATGACGCTCATCTCGCCGATACGGCCGGGACGGATGAAGCGACAGTAGATGCCCATCAGGATGGCGATCGGAATGGTCGCGAACACCGTGAAGGTGCCCCACGGGCTGCCGGCCAGCGCCTTGACCACCACCAGCGCCAGGATGGCCAGGATGATGATCATGATCAGCAGCACGCCAATCGAAGCGATGGTGCCCGCCACCGGACCCATTTCCGAGCGGATCATGTCGCCAAGCGAACGGCCGTCGCGGCGCATGGAGCAGAACAGCACCATGGAATCCTGCACGGCACCGGCGAACACCACGCCAGCGATGATCCACAGCGTGCCGGGAAGATAGCCCATCTGGGCCGCCAGCACGGGACCGACCAGCGGGCCGGCGCCGGCAATGGCGGCGAAGTGGTGGCCGTACAGCACGTATTTGTTGGTGGGAACGTAATCAAGGCCGTCGTTGCGACGCACCGCCGGGGTCGGCCGGTTGGCATCGGCGCCCAACACGGCGTTGGCGATGAACAGGCCGTAATAGCGGTAGGCGATGAAATAGCTGCACACCGCAGCGATCACCAGCCAGATGGCATTGATGGTCTCGCCGCGCGACAGCGCGACGATGCCCAGCGCGACCGCACCCAGTGCGGCTACCGCCAGCCATCCCAGTTTTTGCATTGAAGTGGGCATGGGACTTCTCCCCCGGAGAAAAATTCGAACTCTTTGTTGTAATACCATTCGGGGCTATGCGGAAAGGCATGGCTGCGAAGGCAGGCTTTCGTCGTGCACATTTGACAATGGCAAAAATGTGGTGACGGCCGGGGCAAAGGTAAAGGGGTGATTATTATAGGAAAATGCCGATAAATTCGGCGGCCGTTTCTGTTGCGGCGCACAAAAGGGAAGGGCTAATTACATGGCTTCCCTTGCTGCGGTGCAGCAATGGGCGCGGCTGCGGTGCGGCAATCAGCGCGCCGAGGCGGCGTCCTCGATGACAAGCTGCACCGAGGTGGAGCCTTGCCAGGTATCGGCCCGCAGGGTGCCGGCCAGGTGGAAGGCCCCGCCGCGACTGGTCATCAGCGCCTGACCCATGTCGCTGTCGGCGGCGCGGAAAGCGATGGCCTTCAGGCTGGCGCCGCCATTGCCCTTGAGGATGACCCGGACATGGCCGTTGCCGACCACGTCGGCCTTGATGATGCGGGCGGCGGTGATGGCGAAGCGGGGTTCCGGATTGCCGGCGCCGAACGGCCCCAGTTGCTTCAGCGTCTCGATCAGGGCGGTGGTGCAGCCGGCACAGTCCAACGCGCCATCCAGTTCCAGGATGGGCACCAAATCGCCGGTCAACTGGGCCTGCAGGCGGTCGGCCAGGAAGGCGCGGAATTCGTCCAGCTTTTCGCGCGCCACGGTGAAACCGGCGGCCATGGCGTGACCGCCGCCGGCCTTGAGCACGCCGCTCTGGCGGGCGGCGATGATGGCGGCGCCAAGATCGAGGCCGGGGACCGAGCGGCCCGACCCCTTGCCGTCGCCGCCGTCCAGCGCGATGACGCAGGCGGGGCGGTTGTAGCGTTCCTTGAGCCGGCCGGCGACGATGCCGATGACGCCGGGATGCCAATCCTCGCCCGCCGCCACCACCAGCGGCAGGCCGTCATCGGCGCGGCCTTCCACCTGTTCCATGGCCTGTTGCAGGACGGCGGCCTCGATCTCCTGGCGGTCCTTGTTGTAGCCGTCCAGCAGCTTGGCGATCTCGGCCGCCTCGACCGGGTCCTCGGTCGCCAGCAGGCGGGTGCCCAGTTCGGCCTCGCCGACGCGGCCGCCGGCATTGACGCGCGGCCCCAGCACATAGCCCAGGTGATAGGCGTCGGGGCGTTCCTTGATACCGGCGACGTCGGACAGCGCGCTCAGGCCCACATTGGCGCGCTTGGCCATGACCTTGAGGCCCTGGGTCACCAGGGCGCGGTTGACGCCCTTCAGCGGCACCACGTCGCACACCGTGCCCAACGCGACGATGTCGAGCCACTGCATCAGATCGGGGGCCTTGCGGGTCTGGTACCAGCCGGCCTGCTTCAGCACCCGGTTGACGGCGACGATGACCAGGAAGGTGACGCCGACGGCGGCAAGGTGGCCGTGCGGGCTGTCCTCGTCCAGCCGGTTGGGGTTGACCAGGGCGAAGCAGCGCGGCAGTTCCGGCTCGGCCTCGTGGTGGTCGACGACGATGACGTCCAGCCCGGCCTCGGCGGCGGCGGCCAGCGGCGCATAGGCGGTGGTGCCGCAATCCACCGTCACCACCACGCCGATGCCGTCCGCCTGCAGGCGCAGCAGGGCAGGGGCGTTGGGGCCGTAACCCTCGGTGATGCGGTCGGGGATGTGGACGCGCACGGTGGCGCCGGCCGATTCCAGGAAGATGCGCAGCAGGGCGGAAGAGGTGGCGCCGTCCACGTCGTAATCGCCGAAGATGCCGATCGGTTCGCCCGCCATGACGGCGTCGGCCAGGCGCTTCGCCGCCTTGTCCATATCGCGCAGATGGCTGGGATCGGGCAGCAGATGCTTGAGCTGGGGCGACAGGAACAGCTCGGCGTCGTCCAGGCCGATGCCGCGCGCCGCCAGGGCGCGCCCGACGACTTCGGGCAGGCCCAGGCGCTGGGCCAGGGTCAGCGCCAGTCGGGCGTCGCCCGGCGCCGCCTGCCAGCGCCTGCCGGTCAGCGAGCGTTCGACGCCCAGGAAGGCGTCGGCGCACAGCGCGGGGGCGGCGGGGGCGCTCATGGCGGGCGGCTCAGCGGTCGTGCAGCTTGGCGTGCTTGTCGAAGTCGTGCCGCGCGGTCAGGTGGCGGATGGTGCCGGTCATCGAGCGCATCACCATGGAATGGCTGATGGCGCCACCGTTGAAGAAACGGATGCCCTTCAGCAGATGGCCGTCGGTGATGCCGGTGGCGGCGAACATGACGTCGCCGCGCACCATCTGGTCCACGTCCCATTTGGTGTGGAGGTCGGTGATGCCGGCACGGCGGGCGCGGGCGCGTTCGTCCTCGCTGCGCAGCATCAGCCGACACTGCATCTGGCCGCCCAGGCACTTCAGGCCGGCGGCGGCCAGCACGCCCTCGGCGGCGCCGCCCGATCCCATGTACAGGTCGATGCCGGTTTCCGGCAGGCCGGTGGCGATGGCGCCCGACACGTCGCCGTCGTCGATCAGCACGACGCGGGCGCCGGCTTCATAGATGCGGCCCAGCAGCTCGGCATGGCGCGGGCGGTCCAGCACGCACACGGTCAGGTCGGTGACGGCCAGGCCCTTGGCGGCGGCGACGCGGGCCAGGTTTTCTTCCGGCTCGCGCTCCAGGTCGATGATGCCCTTGGGCAGGCGGCCGCCCACGGCGATCTTTTCCATATAGACGTTCTGCGGCACATGCAGCAGCGAGCCGGAATCGGTGGCGGCCACCACCGACAGCGCGTTGTGGCTGGCCTTGGCGCAGATGGTGACGCCTTCGATGGCGGTCAGGGCGATGTCGACGCGCGGTCCCTTGTCGGTGCCCACATGCTCGCCGTTGTGCAGCGGGCGATCGGCTTCCTCGGTGTCGCCGTTGACGATGACGCCGTCCATGGCCAGGCTGTTCAGTGCCTCGCGCATGGCGGCGGTGGCCGATTCGTCGGCGGCCTTCTCGTCGCCCCGTCCGACCCAGCGGCCGGCGGCCAGGGCGCTGGCCTCGGTGACGCGCACCACTTCCAGCGCCAGATTGCGGTCCAACGCCTGCGGCGGCGGCACGAAGATGCGGTTGGGCATGCGTGGACCTCTTTATGCCTACAGATGCTCGATGCGGATGATGCGCGGCGGCTCGACCACCGCCTGCAGCTTGCCGATGCGGGCGACGGCTCGCTCGATGGCGGCTTCGTCGGTGTCGTGCAGGGTCATGACCATGGGCACGGTCTCGCCGGGGGCGCGGCCGGGCTGGATCATCTGCTCGACCGACACCTGCTCGTCGCGCAGGGCGGCGGCGACGTCGGCCAGCACGCCGGGACGGTCGACCACCATCAGGCGCATGTAATAGGCGCCCTGGCGGCCGGTCATCGGCGCCGCCGGCAACGGCTTCAGCGCCGCCACCGGCACGCCGAAGGTCGGCGTGCGGCACCCGCGGGCGATGTCGATGATGTCGGCGGCGACCGCCGACGCGGTCGGGCCGGCGCCGGCGCCACGGCCGCTATACATGGAGCGGCCGACGAAGTCGCCTTCCGCCACCACGGCGTTGAACACGCCGTCCACATGGGCCAGCGAGGTCTTGACCGGCACCATGCAGGGATGGACGCGCTGCTCGACGCCCGCTTCGGTGCGCCGGGCGATGCCCAGCAGCTTGATGCGATAGCCCAGCTTTTCGGCGAAGTCGATGTCGATGGCCGAAACGTGGCGGATGCCCTCGATGTGCATGGACTTGAAGTCGACCGGAGTGGCGAAAGCCAGGCTGGTCAGGATGCACAGCTTGTGGGCGGCGTCGACGCCGTCGATGTCGAAGCTGGGATCGGCCTCGGCATAGCCCAGCGCCTGCGCCTCGGCCAGCACGTCGCCGAAGTCGCGGCCCGATTCGCGCATGGTGGTCAGGATGTAGTTGCAGGTGCCGTTGAGGATGCCGGTCACCTGGCTGATGGCGTTGCCGGCCAGACCCTCCTTCAACGCCTTGATGATCGGAATGCCGCCGGCCACCGCCGCCTCGAAGGCCAGGGCGACGCCCTGGGCCTCGGCGGCGGCCGCCAGGGCGCTGCCGTGATGGGCCAGCAGCGCCTTGTTGGCGGTGACCACGTGCAGGCCGCGGCCGATGGCGGTCTCGACCACCTGCTTGGCGATGCCGTCCGAGCCGCCGATGACCTCGACCACCACGTCGGCGTCGGCCTCGGCCGCCATCTTGGCAGCGTCGTCATACCAGACGACGTCGGCGGGGATGGCGACGCCACGATCCTTGGATCGGTCGCGTGCCGACACCGCCACCACCTGGATGGTGCGGCCCGAGCGGGCGGTGATGGCCTCGGCGTTGTCGGACAACAGCTTTATCAGGCCGGCACCAACGGTGCCCAGACCGGCAACAGCGATCTTCAAGGATTTCATCAGCCAACCACCGCGCGTTGTTTTTCGGACTCTTCCAGGACACGATCGTAATTGCCCAGGAAGGCCTTGATGTTGCGGACCGCCTGCCGGGTGCGGTGGCGGTTTTCCACCAGACCGATGCGGACGAAATTGTCGCCGTATTCGCCGAAGCCGATGCCGGGCGCCACCGCCACCTGGGCTTCGCGCATCAGCAACTTCGAGAATTCCAGCGATCCCAGATGGGCGAACGCTTTGGGGATGGGCGCCCAGGCGAACATGGTGGCGGGCGGCGAGGGCACGTCCCAGCCGGCGGCGTGCAGCCCCTCGATCAGGACGTCGCGGCGCGCCTTGTAAAGCTGGCGGATGTCCTCGACGCAATCCTGCGGCCCGTTCAGCGCGGCGGTGGCCGCCACCTGGATCGGCGTGAAGGCGCCGTAATCCAGGTACGACTTGATGCGGCCCAGTGCTGCGATCAGCTTCTTGTTGCCGGCGGCGAAGCCGATGCGCCAGCCCGGCATGTTGTAGGTCTTGGACATCGAGGTGAACTCCACCGCGATGTCCTTGGCGCCGGGGACCTGCAGGATCGACGGCGGCGGCGCGACGTCGAAATAGATCTCGGCATAGGCCAGGTCCGACAGCACCCAGATGCCGTGATGGCGGCAGAAATCCACCACCTGGCCATAGAAGTCGAGGTCGGCCAGCAGCGCCGTCGGGTTGCTGGGATAGTTCAGCACCAGGGCGATGGGCTTGGGCACCGAATGGCGCACGGCGCGGTCAAGCGCGCGCAGGAAGTCGGCGTCCGGCGTCACCGGCACATAGCGGCACGAGCCGCCGGCGATGATGAAGCCATAGGGATGGATCGGATAGCTGGGATTGGGCACCAGCACCACGTCACCGGGGCTGGTGATGGCGTTGGCCAGATTGGCCAGGCCTTCCTTGGACCCCAGGGTGACGATGCATTCCGATTCCTGGTCCAGCTCGACGCCGAAGCGGCGCTGGTAATAGCCCACCAGCGCCTTGCGCAGGCCGGGGATGCCACGGCTCATGGAATAGCGGTGGGCGCGCGGGTTGCGGGCGGCCTCGACCAGCTTCTCGACGATGTGCGGCGGCGTCGGCTGGTCGGGATTGCCCATGCCGAAGTCGATGATGTCGTCGCCGGCGTTACGAGCTCGGGCCTTCATTGCGTTCACTTCCGCGAACACATAAGGGGGAAGGCGCTTAATCCGATGGAATTCCTGTTCCGTGCTCATAATGCCGATCTTTCATCCGCCAATCCGGCCTCGCACAAATTGTAGGCCCGATCGGGCGGCAGCGAGGATGGGGAAGGGGCCATATCTAGCGCGGCCAGGGTTAAGAATCGATATCTTTTTGGGTAGAGCAGACACTACCCCTTGTCCGTTGCCCCGTCGTCGCCAGCCTCGGCGCCGACCCGCCGGCGGCAGTCCCAGTCTTCCAACACGTGGTTGATGTCGTCCAGCACGAAGAAGCGTGCGGCGTCCACGTCGGTGCCGTCGGCCAGCATGTCGTCGTAATCGGTGTAGGTGTGGCGCACATAGGCGACCAGCGAGGCCCAGGCGGCGGCCTGGGGCGACGCCTTGCGCAGGCCGGGCGAATCCTCGGCGTGGTCCAGGATGGCGGCGCGGTCGTAATCCGGGACGGCGGGGGCGATCACCCCCAGCGCCTCGGCAATGCGGCCGCGCCGGGAGGCAGGCTCACCACCGTGTTTCGCATTCATGCGGGTTCCTTACGTCGTCATGGCCGGACTTGTTCCACTGCTGTCCGGTTGAGGCTTTCGCGGAACGTGCTGGCCCGTCGAGGCCGTGCCCAGGTAACACGGACGGCACGGACGCCCGCTGTCGCGGGCCACGGACGAACCCGGACGGTTGCCGTGTCCAAAGTCCTGAAACCCTAAGAAATCCGCGTCACCCCGGACGCGCCCCGCGCGATCCGGGGGCCATGGGGGTGCACCACCATGGATGCCGGCTCGAAGGCCGGCATGACGAGTTTTCTTTTGTCCGTGTGATCCGTGGCCGCGAAGCGGCGTCCGTGTTGTCCGTGTTACCTGGGCACGACGGTATCCGTCGAAGCTAAGCTGGCCGTATAGGCGACACTGGCGACGGCCAAACGGAGCTAGATGACGTCGATGTAGACCTGGGCGCCGATGTCGCCCTGGGCGATGGCCGGGTCGGCACCGACCATGATCTTGCTGGCCGGCACGCCACGCTTGCTCAGTTCGCGGGCGACGGCGTTGGCACGCTTCATGGACGATTCCAGGCCGCCCATCATCTGGTCGACGCTGTCGCCGCCCAGCAGGGCGGCGGGGGCATGGCCGACCACGCGGACGACGCCGCCGGTCTGGCGGTACAGCCGGGCGACCTCGGCGATGGACGAGCGGTCGGCGGCGGTGAGGTCGGACGAGTTGGCGCGGAAATCGACCGAGGCGACCTGGAAGCTGGCGGCCGGCTCGGGCGCCGGAGCGGCCATGCCCTTGCCGCCGCCCTTGACCGCGCGCTTGCCGGTCGGCGGCACCAGGTGGATCGGCTCTTCCTCGGACCCGGCCGAGGCCAGATTGGTGCGCGGCATGGCGACCATGCCGGGCGAAACGGATTGCTGCGCCGATTCGGCCAGACGGCGCTGGAATTGGTCCTGCAGCGGCTTGGGACGGCCACGGCCGGTGGGCACGGTCACCGGCACGTCGGCGGCGGCCGGCGGCGTCATGTCGACGCTGGCGGGCGGCGCGCTGGGGCCGTCGTCGCGGGCCTGGGCGCTGCGCTGGCCGGGTGTCAGCTTGTTGCCATCGGCCTGGGCGACCTGCGTCGGCGGCAATTCTTGGGTCACGACGGTCGGCTTGGGCGGCACGGCGGGGGCGGCGGCGACCTGGGTGTCGGTCGGCGCCGGCGCGCGGCGGGCCAGCGGCTTGGTCGGCGCAACCTCGCGGCGCACCGGCTCGGCGTATTTGGAATTGCCCTTGTCGGCGGGCAGCCCCTTGGCGACGTCGCGGCGGGTGTCGGCGGTCTTCACCGTGGTGTCGGCGGCCTTGCCGGGGACCGGAGTCGCCACTTCGGGTTCATCCTTGCCACCGAACCAAGCCACCGGATTGATGGCATCGGGAACCGAGGAACAACCGGCCAGCATGGACACGGCAAAGGCGACCTTTCCGGCCGTCAGCGCGCGTTGGCGTGTGCGGCCGAGGCCCAGAGCAAAGCGACCCAACATGGTATGACCACCACTCCGAATGTCGTAGAGAATGGACGCGCTGCCAACTTTTACGGCATGTTCACGTTTAACAGGCCAGCGATCGAAAGTATATAGATCACTATGGACCTTGCGAAGGGGGCGATAGCCGTTCCGCCAGAGCGCCTATCCTGTCTGCGGTGTTGCCGCGAGGTGTTCATTAGCGTTCCTTAGAAGCTCCAAACGAGGACTCATATGGCCGAAGAGATGGGCACTGATATCAAGCTGATAGACCCCGCCGAACTGTCCAAGGCGATGACCAACATCGCGGAGCGCAGCCAACGCATCGTCGCAGAGTTCCTGAGCCGTCAAGCGGCGGAACCGGCGGCGGTGAACTTCGACCCGCTGAACATCGGCAACGCCTTCGTCGAAATGACGACGAAGCTGATGTCCGATCCCGGCAAGCTGGTCGAGGCCAACTTCAACCTGTGGCAGGACTACATGGCGCTGTGGCAAAGCACCGCCCTGCGCTTCCTGGGCGAGTCCGCCGAGCCGGTGGCCAAGCCGGACGCCGCCGACCGCCGCTTCAAGGACGAGATGTGGCAGGACAACGAGATTTTCGACTTCATCAAGCAGTCCTATCTGTTGTCGGCCCGCTACCTGAACGGCGTCGTCCATGGCGTCGAGGGGCTGGACGAACACAGCGCGCAGAAGCTCGACTTCTATACGCGCCAGTTCGTCGATGCCATGGCGCCGTCCAACTTCGTGCTGACCAATCCCGAGGTGCTGCGCGCCACCGTGGAAACCGGCGGCGAGAATCTGGTCAAGGGCCTGAACAACCTGCTCGACGACCTTGAACGCGGCAAGGGCAAGCTCAGCATCAAGATGACCGACACCGACGCCTTCAAGGTCGGCGAGAACATCGCCGTCACCCCGGGCAAGGTGGTCTATCAGAACGACCTGATGCAGTTGGTGCAGTACACGCCGACTACCGACAAGGTGCTGAAGGCGCCGCTGCTGGTGGTGCCGCCGTGGATCAACAAGTTCTACATCCTGGACCTGCGCGCCAAGAACAGCTTCATCAAGTGGGCGGTGGACCAGGGCCACACGGTGTTCGTGATCTCGTGGGTCAATCCCGACGAGGCGCTGGCCGCCAAGGGTTTCGCCGATTACATGAACGAAGGCCCGCTGGCGGCGCTGGACGCCATCGAAAAGGCCACCGGCGAAAGCAAGGTCAACATCGTCGGCTATTGCCTGGGCGGCACGCTGACCGTGTGCACCCTGGCCTACATGGCGGTGAAGGGCGACGACCGCATCCTGTCGGCCACCCTGTTCACCACCATGACCGACTTCAAGGAGCCGGGCGAACTGGGCGTGTTCATCGACGAGGAGCAGCTTGCCAACATCGAGACGATGATGAGCGAGCACGGCTATCTTGACGGCCGCGACATGGCGATGACCTTCAATATGTTGCGCGCCAACGACCTGATCTGGTCGTTCGTGGTCAACAACTACCTGCTGGGCAAGGACCCGTTCCCGTTCGACCTGCTGTACTGGAACTCGGATTCGACCCGCATGCCGGCCGCCATGCACAGCTTCTATCTGCGCAAGATGTACCAGGAAAACCAACTGGTGGTGCCGGGTGGTATTCAGTTGGACGGCGTCGACATCGACCTGTCGAAGATCAAGACGCCGATCTACATGCTGTCGACCCGCGAGGACCACATCGCGCCGTGGAAAAGCACGTTCACGCTGACCCACAACACCTCGGGTCCGGTGAAGTTCGTGCTGGCGGCGTCCGGCCATATCGCCGGCGTGGTCAATCCGCCGGCCGCCAACAAGTACTGCTATTGGACCAACGCCAAGAAGGTGAAGAACCCCGACACCTGGCTGAACGGCGCCAAGCAGGAAGACGGCTCGTGGTGGACCGACTGGCACGCCTGGGCGTCCAAGTTCGGCGGCGGCGAGGTGCCGGCGCGCCAGCCCGGCGGCGGCAAGCTCAAGGCGTTGGAAGAAGCGCCCGGCGCCTACGTCAAGGTCCGCGCGGTCTAACCGTCGCGGCATCGCATTGAAACAGCGGCGTCGGCTTCGGCCGGCGCCGTTTTTCTGTGGAGGGCGCAGTCGCATTCCCTGGCTCGTCATCCCGGCCGCAGCGAAGCGAAGAGCCGGGATCCATCTGTCAGGCGGCACCATGGACCCCGGCTCGCGCAAGCGCGTCCGGGGTGACGCATGTTGAAGCGCTGTTTCCTGCACTTCTCTTTCTTTATTTTTCGGCCATGTCACCACGGGCGACGGTTGCCGCCTTGATCAACGCATGGACCCGCATGCCGGGCCGCAGGTCCAGGCTGGCCTGGGCGCTGGCGGTGATCTGCGCCCAGATGTCGGTGCCGCCGCAATCCAGCACCACGTCCACCAGCCAGCCTTCGGCCGGGCGCACCGACTTCACCACCGCCGGCAGCACGTTGCGCATGCTGATGCGGGTGGGGGCGTCGATGGCGATGGAGACGTCGCGGGCATGGATGCGCAGGCGCACGCCGGTGCCCACCGGCAATTCGGTCTTCGCCACCTGCAGACTGCCGCCGCTGAACGACAACTGGCTGATGCCGTAGGTGGCGTCATGCCCGGCGACAGTGGCGCGGATCACCGCACCGGCCTCGTAGCGCCCGGTCAGCGGCCGCAGATCGGTGCGCGACATCAAATCCTCGACCGCGCCCACCGCCTTGGCCTGGCCCTCGTCCATCAGCACCAAGGTGTCGGCCAGCCGCAGCACCTCGTCCATGGAGTGGCTGACATAGAGGATCGGGATGGCGAATTGCCGCGACAATTGGGCGATGAACGGCAGCAATTCCGCCTTGCGCGACGAATCCAGTGCCGCCAGCGGCTCGTCCATCAGCAGAATGCGGGGGCTGGCGAGCAAGGCGCGGCCGATGGCGACGCGCTGCTTCTCGCCGCCCGACAGCTTGGCCGGCCGGCGGTCGAGCAGATGGCCGATGCCCAGCACCTCGACCACGTCGGCCAGGGCGACGCGGCGCTCGGCCGCCGGCAGCCGGTTCATGCCGAAGGCCAGGTTGCCGCCGACCGACAGATGGGGGAACAGCCGCGCTTCCTGGAAGACATAGCCCAGCCGGCGCCGCTCGGGCGCCACGTCGATACGGTTGGCGGCGTCGAACAGCACCTTGCCGTCAACCTTGATGTGGCCGGCATCGGGGCGGGCTAGACCGGCGACCATGTTGATGACCGAGCTTTTGCCCGAGCCGGAGCGGCCGAACAGCGCGGTGACGCCCGGACCCGAGCGCATGTTCACGTCGACGGTGAAGTCGCCCTGGCGGCGGCGGATGGCAAGGTCGAGCATGGCGCCTATCCGCGCAGCCGCGCCTGAACGCGGCGCGATAGCATTTCCGAGGTCAGCAGGGCGGCGAAAGCCACCACCACCGAGATGATACACAGCCGCAGCGCCGCCGCGTCCGACCCCGGCACCTGGGTCAGGGCGTAAAGCGCGATGGGCAGGGTGCGGGTTTCGCCGGGAATATTGGAAACGAAGGTGATGGTGGCGCCGAATTCCGACAGCGAACGGGCGAAGGCCAGGATCAGTCCGGTCAGCACGCCCGGCGCCACCAGCGGCAAGGTGACGGTGAAGAAGGTGCGCACCGGGCCGCAGCCCAGCGTGCGCGCCGCCTGCTCCAGCCCACGGTCAACCCCTTCCAGCGACAGCCGGATCGCGCGGACCATCAGCGGAAAGGCGATGACGGCGCTGGCGATGGCGGCCCCCTTCCAGGTGAAGGCCAGGGTGATGCCGAACCAGTCGTACAGCGCGGCGCCGACCACGCCGCGCCGGCCCAGCAGCACCAGCAGGGCATAGCCCACCACCACCGGCGGCAGCACCAGCGGCAGGTGGATCAGGCCGTCCACCAGCGCCTTGCCGGGGAAGTCGCGGCGCGCCAACAGCCAGGCGCAGCCGATGCCGAAGGGCAGCGAGCCGACCACGGCCCAGCCGGATACCAACAGGCTGAGCTGCAGCGCTTCGATTTCAAGCGGGGTCAGGGCGAACATTGGTCTTAGTCCGTTCGGTAGGTGACATATATTACGCAGGTCCTCGGTCCCCCTCTACGGAAAAATCCGTCAGTGCGGCTGAGCGGTAAGGACATGGCCCGCCGCATGCCACCGCGATAAGTTGCCGCCAAAGCAACGAAAGGCCCCGAAATGGAAGACGACAGCAAGCAATTGGCCACGGCGGTGATCGACGCGGTGCGCCGCATGGCCGTCCATTACGGCCTGTGGTTCGCCAACGCCGCCAACCGTTTCGGCATCGACCAGGCGCTGGCGATGGAACAGGAGGCCGGCGACCGCGCCAGTGCCATCATGGTCGACCGCCTGTGCGCCACCCTGGGCGCCGCCAAGGATGCCGATGGCCTGCCCGCCGCGCTGACCGGACTGGGCGCCGACACGCTGTCCAAGTTGCTGGAGGCCATGGCGGTCAACTGGCTGGCGCTGGATGGCGTGTGGTTCCAGGCGGTGGAAACCCGCCAGGGCATGGACGCCGCCAAAGCGGCCAACGACGCATGCTGGACCCACTTCTCGCCGTTGGAAGCCGCCCGCATCAAGCAGATGCGGGACCTGCCCGAGGCCGGCGGCCTCGAGGCCCTGGCCGGCAGCTTCCTGCATCGCCTGTACGGCGCCATCAACGAGCAGAAGGTGTTCTTCGAAGAGGACGGCGCGCTGGTCATGCAGATGACTAAATGTCGGGTGCAAAACGCCCGTCAGCGCAAGGGCCTGCCTGATTATCCCTGCAAATCGGCGGGTGTGGTGGAATATTCCACCTTCGCCAGTACGGTGGATGCCCGCATCGAATGCGAATGCATCGCCTGTCCGCCCGACCCGCACCCGGCGGACTATTTCTGCGCCTGGCGCTTCCGCCTGAAGGACGGCACCGAGGCGAAGGGCTGATTGTCCCGGCGCGGCAGATCGAGCCAGCGGAAGCGGCGGTCGTTGCGGTACACGTCGACCAGATAGCCGGCCGCCGCCGCCAGCACGGCCACTCCGATCAGCAAGCCCAGAATGTCGGTGGCGGACATGACACCCTCGCGGTTGGGTTCGATGGCGTCATTGTCCTCCGCCGGGCGGTTAAGCGTCGCCGGGGAAGGCCATAAAGGAAACGTAAAGGCGGCGTGCGGGAAACCGTGTGGAGGCTTTACGGCGTTCGGCACTAACACCATGGGGTCTGCAATTGTCAGGACCCCGTTTCCATGGCCGAACCCTCTGCTTCCGACACCCGCCGCCTGTTCGTCCTCGCCTTGGGCGCCGCCGGCGTGGTCTACGGCGACATCGGCACCAGCCCGCTTTACGCCCTCAAGGAATGCTTCGCCGTCCACGGCGGGCTGGAGGTGACGACGGCCAACGTGTTGGGCATCGCCTCGCTGATCGCCTGGGCGCTGATCCTGGTGGTGACGCTGAAATACGTCAGCTTCGTCATGCATGCCGACAATCGCGGCGAAGGCGGCATCATGGCCCTGATGGCGTTGGTCGGTGGCGGCCGCGGCGCGGCGGCGCTGACGGCGTTGGGGTTGACCGGGGCGGCGCTGTTCTACGGCGACGGCGTCATCACTCCGGCGATTTCCGTGCTGTCGGCGGTCGAGGGACTAGAGGTGGCGGCCAAGGAACTGGAGGCCGTCGTGCTGCCGCTGACCCTGGCCCTGCTGGTGGCGCTGTTCGCCATCCAGAAACACGGCACCGCCAAGGTCGGCGCGCTGTTCGGCCCGGTGATGGTGGTGTGGTTCGTCGCCATCGGGACTTTCGGCGCCATCCAGATCGCCGCCCATCCCGCCATCCTGGCGGCGCTCAACCCGGTGTGGGCCATCGGCTTCCTGACCGAGAACAGCACCCGTGCCTTCATGGTCATGGGCGCGGTGGTGCTGGCGGTGACCGGTGGCGAGGCGTTGTACGCCGACATGGGCCATTTCGGCCGCAAACCCATCACCCTGGCGTGGCTGGGCTTGGCCTTGCCCGGACTGCTGTTGAACTATTACGGTCAGGCGGCACTGATCCTGGCCGAACCGGCGGCGCTGGAAAACCCGTTCTATTTGATGGTGCCCCATTGGGCGCTGTATCCCATGATCGCGCTGGCTACCGCCGCCACCATCATCGCCAGCCAGGCGGTGATCTCCGGCGTGTTCTCGCTGACGCGCCAGGCGATCCAGCTTGGTTTCCTGCCGCGCCTTGCCATCGACCACACCTCAGATCAGGAGGAGGGTCAGATTTATCTGCCCTTCGCCAACTGGCTGCTGCTGCTGGCGGTGGTGGCGCTGGTGATCGGCTTCCGCTCGTCCTCGGCGCTGGCGGCGGCCTATGGCATCGCCGTCACCGGCACCATGGCCATCACCACCGTGCTGGCGCTGGTGGTGGCGCATCGGCAATGGCGCTGGCCGGTGCCGCTGTGCTTGGCGCTGGGGGCGGCGATGATGGCGGTGGACCTCGGTTTCCTCGGCGCCAATTTGCTGAAGATCCCCGAGGGCGGCTGGGTGCCGCTGGCCCTGGGCGCGGTGGCGCTGGTGGTGATGGCGACGTGGCAGCGCGGCCGCGCCGCCCTGGCGGTCCGCCTGCACAGCGAGTCCCTGCCGCTGGATCAGTTCCTCGGCAGCAACCTCGCCGGTGTGGTGCGGGTGCCGGGGACCGCCATCTTCATGACCGGCACGCCCGACGCCGTGCCGGTGGCGCTGCTGCACAACCTCAAGCACAACAAGTCGCTGCACGAGCGGGTGGTGTTCCTGCGGGTGGTGACGGAAAGCGTGCCGCGCGTTCCGGCGCGCGACCGGCTGGTGGTCGAGGGACTGGCCGACGGCTTCTATCGCGTCACCGTGCGCTACGGCTTCTTCCAGAACCCGGACATCCCCAAGGCGCTGCGGCTGGCGCGGGTGTTCGGGTTGGAATTCGAGGTGATGGCGACGTCGTTCTTCGTCGGCCACGAAACCCTGCGCCAATTGCCCGAGGGATCGTTGCTGCCGACCTGGCAGGCGCTGCTGTTCACCGCCATGAGCCAATGGTCGTCGCGCGCCACCGATTTCTTTTGCATCCCGCCCAACCGTGTGGTCGAACTGGGGGCGCAGGTCAGCCTGTAGCTTTCAGCCGGTAGCCCACGCCCGGCTCGGTGACGATCAGTGTCGGCTGGGCCGGGTCGGCTTCCAGTTTCTGGCGCAGTTGGTTGACGTAGACCCGCAGGTAGGCGGTGTCGTCCACATGGGCCGGTCCCCACACCCGCTTGAGGATGTCCCTGTGGGTCAGCACATGGTCGGGGGCGCGGGCAAGCACCTCCAGCAGTTCCCATTCCTTCTTGGACAGGCGCATTTCCTCGCCGTCGCGGCTGACCACGCGGCGGGCGAGGTCGATGCGCACCGGGCCGGCATTGACCACGTCGGCATTGTCCTTGGGCGCGTGCTGGCGCAGCACGGCGCGGACGCGGGCCATCAGTTCGGCGACGCCGAACGGCTTGACCACGTAATCATTGGCTCCGCGATCCAGCGCTTCGACCTTGTCCAGTTCGGTGTCGCGCACCGACAGCACGATGATCGGAGTGGCGGCGGCCTCGCGCACGGCGCTGATGACCTCTTGGCCGTCCAGATCGGGCAGGCCGAGGTCAAGGATGATCAGGTCGGGCGCCGGTTCCGCCGTTGCCGTCGCGATGCCCTGGGCGGCGTTTTCCGCCTCGCTCACCTCGTAGCCGCTGGCGGTCAGCGAGATGCGCATGAACTTGCGGATCTGCGGCTCGTCGTCGATGACCAGAATGCGGGGCATCAGGGCATGTCCTTGGGGGTGATGGCGGGAACCGGCGGTAGGTCCAGGTGGATGATGATGGCGGTGCCGGCGCCGTGCAAGCCGGCTTCGGCGCGGATGGTGCCGCCATGGGCCTCGACGATGCCGCGGCTGATGGCAAGGCCCAGGCCGGTGCCCGCCACCTGGCTGTCGGTGGCCTGCACCCGATAGAACATGTCGAACACCTTGTCGCGGTCGCCGACCGGGATGCCCGGTCCCTGATCGGCAACCTCGATGCCGATGTGGTCGGCGGCGCGCACCGCCCACACCTTGATCGGCGTGCCGGGCGGCGCGTATTTGCAGGCGTTGTCCAGCAGGTTGAAGATCACCTGTTCCATCAGCACGGCGTCCAGGCACAGCAGCGGCATGGCGGGGGCGATCTCGACCTTGATGGCATGGTGGCGGGCCAGCCGCGCCGCCCGCCGCACCGCCGCCGCCACGATGTCGTGCAGGTCGACCCAATCCACCCGTGGCTTCAGCGGTCCGGACCCCAGTTTGGTCATGTCCAGCAGGTTCTGGACGAAACGGTTCAGGCGCTCGGCCTCGTCCTGCACGGTCTGGGCAAGATCGCGCCGGCTGGCGCCGTCCAGCGAATCGTCATAGGCGATCAGGGTCGAGGCGGCGCCCATGATGGAAACCAGCGGCGTGCGCAAATCATGCGACAGCGACGACAGCAGCGCCGCGCGCAGGCGTTCGCGCTCGGTCGCCACCTTGGCCGCCTCGATGTCGGCCACCAGGGTGGTGCGCTCGATGGCGACCGCGCCCTGGTCGGCCAGGGCCTGCAGCAGATGGCGCTGGGCGGCCGAGGGCATGTCGGGGTCCTCGGACATCTGCACACCCAACACGCCGACCGGGCCGCGCGCCGTGGTCATCGGCAGCAACAGCCAGTCGGCGGCGGTAAGGACGGTGCCGCCGCGCCCAGCCGGCCTGCCGTTGGTCCAGGCCCAATCGGCGGCAGCGGCGGACAGCTCGTCCAAATTTTCCTCGGGCGGATATCCGGCCGCGACCGCCAGCCCGTCCCCCGCCGGCAGCAGCACCAGCGAGCGGCCATGGATGGTATCGGCGACATGGTGCACCACCGCCTCCAACACCTCGTCCAGGGTGATGGCGGCGCTGATCTTGCGGCCGAAATCGTAGAGATTGGTGGTGCGGCGCACGCTCTCGCGGGTTTCCTGCACCTGCGCCCGCAGGCGCGCCGCCATATTGCTGACGATCACCGCCGCCACCAGGAAGAACACCACCGTCACCACGTTGTGGCTGTCGGTGATGGCAAAGGTCAGGCGCGGTTCGGTGAAGAAGAAGTTGAAGGCGAGGAAGCTGAGGATCGAGGCCAGGATGCCGGCGCGCAATCCCGCCGCCATGGACACGATCATCACCGCCAGCAGATAGACGACCGAGATATTGGCGATGGGCAGCCACAGGTCGATCAGGACGCCCAGCGCGGTCGCCACCGCCGTGGCCGCGCAGGCGAAGCCATAGCCCAGCAACAGCCGCCACCCGGTGGGGGCGGGCAAGGCGTTGCGGTTGATGGGGGCACCTTGTGTCATGGCGACAGTATCAAGGGCATTGCCGCCGCGAGCAACGCCTGGGCGCAGGTTCCCCTAGGGTTTGCCCTTCAGCGGGATGACATTGCTGGCCGAGGCGCCGCCCCGCTGCGGCGTGTCGTCGCCCAGTAGACCGTTGACCAACGCCTCCAGCCGGCGTGTGCTCGCCAGGATCGCCGCCACCTCGGCACGAGCAGGGCTGTCGGCCGGCACGGATTGTTCGGCGCGTTCGGCATGAAGGTGCAGCGGATGCAGCGCCGCCGCCAATTCGCGGGCGACCGCCGTGGTCGAGCGGGGCGCCGCCGCCAGGCCGCCGATGCGGGCCAGTTGCGTCGTCACCTGGCCGCGTTGGCGCTCGGCGGCGCGCAGGGCGGTGACGTCCAGGGCGACACCGTCCCACAGCCAGCCGCCCTCGGTCGGCGACGGCGACACCACGACGCGCAGCCAGCGCGGCGCGCCCGGCTGTTCGCGGCGCAACTGGAACTCGAAGCTGAGCGACGACGGCTCGCTGCGCCGGAGCATGCGCAGCAGCGCGGCCCAATCGGCGGGCTGCACCAACAGCCGCATCAGCCGCCGCACCGGCAGGTCGACCACGTCGGCGGGCGACAGTCCGACGATGTCCTTGAGCTTGCGGCTGGCGCACACCATGGCGGTACGCCCGCTTTCCGCCTGGAAAAAGCGAAAGACGATGCCAGGGGTGTTGTCGGCCACCACGCGCAGGCGCTCGGCATTGGTGGTCAGGCGCCGCGCCTCCAGCAAATCGCTGTGAACTAGGCGTTCCTTGAGCTGCTGCACGAAGCCGGCGACGGCGCCCAACTCGTCGCGTGCCGCCAATCCGGGGATGGCGACGGCGCGTTCGCCGTCGGCCAGGCGGCGGACGGCGGCGGCCAGACGCGCCAGCGGCGGCAGGATGCTCCACCCCAGGCTCAGCACCATGGCCAGCGACGCCAGCACCAGCACCGCCATGCCGCCGCCCAGCATCAGGAAGCGCTGGTTGGTGCGGCGGTCCAGCGACTCGGCCTCGGCTTTCAGCCGCGCGGTCACCTCGGTCTCGACCGCGCGCAGGTCGTCGATGTGCTGGCTGGAAATGTCGAACCATTCCTGCGCCGACAATTGGATGAGATCGCCGCTTTCCAGCGCGGCGCGCATCCACGCCAGCGGGCCTTCGCTTTTGCGTTCGGCGGCGCGATAGGCGTTGGCTAGGTCGGTGGGAGCCAAGGCGGCAAAGCCGTCGCCCAGGGCGCGCTGTTCCGCCGCCAGATCGCGCACCGAGGCCAGGGAGTGTTCGGGCGCCGCCGAAGACAGGATGGCAACGCCGGCGGTGCGCTCCTGGCCGGCGCGTTCCTTGGCCTGCTGCAGGAAAATCTGGGCAAAGGTCAGCTTGGTGAAATCCGACGGCAGGAAGGCGCGCACCACGTCGGGCACCACGCCGGCCAGGTCCTCGATGGCGGTGGTATAGAAATCCTGGGTCTCGACCGCGTCATAGCTGCCGTTGGTCAGGTCGTCGCGCACCTCGGTGATGAGGTCGAGCGACAGCAGCGCTCCGTCCAGGCGTTCGCGCATGTCGCCGGGCGGCATGTCGGCCTCGACCGCGCGCGCGGTCGCCCGCAACAGGTCGGCGGCACGGTCGGTGGCGATGAACTGCTCGTCCAGATGGTCGCGGCCCAGGCGGCGGTCGTGCAGCACCAGCGTCGCCAGCCCGCGCTCGCGCTGCAACTCGTGGATCACCGTGGCGATGTGGGCGTTGAGCTGGTTCATGCGTGCCATCAGCCGCATGGACGAGGCGTTGCGCTGCAACTCGATGCCCGAGATGATGACCAGGGCGGCCATGGCGCACAGCGGCACCAGCGCCAGCAGGGCGATGCGCCAGCGCAGCTTCAGCATGTCGAAGCTGAGGCGTCGGCGCCCATGCCGCCCCGCCGCCGGGGTTTCCGACAGCAACGGCTTCAGCGGCGCGTCCTGGCGGACGATGTGGTCGATCAGCCAGGCGCTGGCGGTACTCAGCAATTGGCCGATGACTTCGACGTCGTCGGCTTCCAGCGGGTGGGCGGCGAAAATGAATTGCGAGGTCTTGTATTCGCGCTCGCGGGTGGTGGTGGCGTCGCATTCGGCCTGGGCCAGGATGCTTTGCTCACTGGCGAAATGGCTGCCGAAGTCGTTCAGGAAGCGCCGCAACAGCCGCACGGCGGCGCGGACGTCGCCGCCGTCGAACGTGGCCCCGGCCTCGGCCAGCAGTTCGACCAGGGCGCGATGCTGCGCGTCGACGGCAGGCGCGCCGATCGCCAGGTCATCGCTCCACCTTATCCCCGCCATTCGCCCGCTCCGACAGGAGGACCGTTTAGTTTAATCGCTACGGGCGACGCCCGTTAAGCCGAATTTCACAACAGCATCATGCATACGATGGCGCCGTCACTTGACCGTGGTCATGTTTTTCAGCGCACGATGTCGGCAAGATCGACGCACGTCGACCATGGGGGGCATGATGACGGCTCGGACTGAGGACGTGGATTTCGGCTGTCTGCCCCTGGTTTCCCAGCGGCTGGTGGACGCTGCCGAGCGTTTCGGCGCACTGCCCGCCGCCGAGGCCGTGCGCTGGTGGCGCAAGGGAAGCTGGCTGTTCCAGGCCGGCGCGCCGGCCACTGCCGTCTTTGCCGTTCTCGACGGCGCCGCCGTCCGCCGCAAGGCCTGCCTGAGCGGCGAAAGCCTGGCGGTGGACCTGGTGACGCGCGGCGGCATCCTCGGCTATCGCGCCCATCTCGGTTACGAGGCCCATCGCCTCAGCGCCCAATGCGTTACCGACACCCTGGTGTGCCAGATCAACGTCGACGACCTGGAACGGGCGCTGGCCGCCGAGCGCGAGCTGGAGCGCGACCTGCTGTGCGAAGTGGCGCAGGACCTCAACACCGCGCACGAGCGTATCCTGCACGTCGCCACCCTGAGCGTTCACGACCGTCTGCTGATCGTGCTGGCCCAACTCAGCCGCGATTTCACCACCATGAACGACGAACGCACCCTGGTGCTGGCGCCGCCGGTCAGCCGCACCGACATGGCGGCGTTGGCCGGCATGACGCCGGAATCGCTGTCGCGTTGCATCCGCACCCTTGAAGCCGAGGGGCTGGCCCATTTCTCCCGCCATCACGTGGTCATTCCGTCGGTGACGCGCTTCCGGGACGCCCTGGAAGCCATCGGCGTGTCGGCTGACGGATCGGTGGAACTGTCTCTCGCCAGTTAGGGCGCACGCCATGCCCGTCTGCGACCAGGCCCCCATCGCTTCCACCACCTGCAGCACCTGCACCTGCGTGCCGGCCGACATCTGGGACGGCATGTCGGCCGAGTTCATGGAGGGCTTGGCCCGGCGCAAGGCGGTGCGCACGCTGAAGCGCGGCAGCTATCTGTTCCATCAAGGCTATGAATGTGAGGCGGTGTTCCGCCTGCTGTCCGGCGTTCTGCTGCTGCGCAAGGGCGACCACGAGGGCCATTCCCTGGTCGTGCGCATGGTGCGGCCAGGGGCGACGCTGGGCTATCGCGCCCTGGTGCGCAACGAGGTCCATTCGGTGTCGGCCCATTGCGCCACCGACGTGGTGGTGTGCCAGATCCCGGCCCGTGCCGCCCGCTGGGCGTTCGACAACAACCGGGCGCTGGAACGGGAGTTCGCCTCCAACATGGTGCGCGACATCGACCGTTCGGAAAACCAGGCGTTGAACATGCTGACGCTGTGCGTGCGCGACCGCGTGCTGGTGCTGGTGCATCAATTGGCCGAGTATTTCGGCCGGCATGACGGCGACGCCCTGCGCATCGAGGCGCCGTTGTCCAAATCCGATATGGCCGCCATGCTGGGCATCGCCCGCGAATCCATGTCGCGCTGCATCCGCCTGATCGAGGAACAGCAGATTCTGGAATTCAGCGGCGACGGCATCACCGCGCCGTCCTTCGCGCTGTTCCAGTCGACCGTCGCCGCCATCCTGGGCCAGGGCGAGGCCGGCGATTCGGCGCGGATGCTGTAGCTTCCCCCAAGCGAATCGCTGGACACAGCGGCATCGCGCCGTGATAGACAGGCGGAATGGTCGCACCACAGGCAAGACGTTCCCCATGATTTCCATCATCCGCCGCGTTCCGTCAGGCGGCACATCGGCCGAGACACGGCGGCAGAAGGCGCGGCCATGAAGGTGGTCATCGTCGCCGACATCCATGCCAACTACGACGCCCTGCAAGCGCTGCCCGAGGATTACGACGAGCTTTGGGTGCTGGGCGACCTGGTCAATTACGGTCCGCAGCCGGTGGAAGTCGTGGACGCGGTGATGAGGACGGCGGCGCTGGTGATTCAGGGCAACCACGACCACGCGGTCGCCCATGACGACGACAGCCGCTGGAGCAACCGTTACCGCGCCATGGCCGAGGCGACCCGGCGCTACAGTTCGGCGGCATTGGGCGACGCGCACAAAGCCTATCTGCGCGAGCTTCCCGCCTAGGCGCGGGCCGAGCGGGATGGGTGCCGCTTCCATCTGGTCCACGCCACCCCCGACGACCCGTTCTATGGTCGCCGCCTGCCCGACGACGATGCCTGGGCGGCGGACCTCGCCGCGCTGGACTGCGACATCCTGCTGGTCGGCCACAGCCACACCCCGTTCATCCGCCATATGGGCGACAAGGTACTGCTGAACCCCGGCAGCCTGGGCCAACCGCGCACCGGGCAGACGCTGGCCAATTACGCGGTGTGGCAAGATGGCGAATTCGCATTGAAATCGTTCCCCTATCCGGTGGACACCACCATCGCCAAGCTGAAGGCCCTGACCTTCCCCGCCGCTATCGAGACGGAACTGGTGAACATCCTGGCGACCGGAGCGGTATAGGCCATGATCCCCATCACCCGCCGCATCGCCCTCGACGAACGCGGGATCGACGACAGCGTCGTCCGGGCGTCAGGGCCGGGCGGGCAGAACGTCAGCACAGTTTGGACGCCCTGCTCACCCCGCGATCGACCGGTAGCAAGTGGCGAATCGCTCGCTTGCTAACTTACTATTGCGCGCATACGATCCTGTCGGGACGATATGCTCGGAGTGAGAAATGCGAAAATTTGCTGCCGCATTGGCGACAATCCTCTTCACCTCCTTGACCGCATGGGCGGGTTCCCCGATTGCCACGCCGTCCGAGGCGGCACGAAAATTTGTTGAGGCCATTACGCAGCGAAAATATCTGGAGGCAATTAACTCGATCCCTGAATTAAAAGAGAAACAGACGGATATTGATCAATTTTCCTCGAAATTAGACAAATTTATAGAAGTATACGGAGGCGTTGATCACTTCGATTTGATACGCGAAGAAAGTGGCGGCACATCCCTGCTGCGCCAAAAATATGTGATTTTTTATAAAAAAGGATTTGGCGTTATAGAGTTTCGGTTTTTCAGGCACCAAGATGGATGGCATCTAAGTTCCGTTGACTATAATTTCGGAGAAAATGGACAAGAAGCTTTGTGGAAATAATCCGGCTGCAGATGGACGAAGGGCGAAGCTCTGCCATAGAATGCCGCCATGATCCCCATCACCCGCCGCATCCAGCTCGACGACCGCGAGATCGAGGAAAGCTTCGCCCGTTCGTCCGGTCCCGGCGGCCAGAACGTCAACAAGGTGGAGACGGCGGTGATGTTGCGCTTCGACGTGCGCAACAGCCCGTCTTTGCCCGACGAGGTCAAGGCACGCCTGGAAAAGCTGGCCGGGCGGCGGCTGACGCTGGACGGCGTGCTGATCGTCACCGCGCAGGAACACCGCAGCCAGGACCGCAACCGCGCCGAGGCGCTGGCAAAGCTAGTGGAATTGGTGCGCGAGGCGGCCAAGCCGCCGCCACCCAAGCGCAAGGCGACGCGGCCGACCAAGGGCAGCCAGGAACGGCGACTCACTTCCAAAGGCAAGCGCGGCGCCATCAAGACCTTACGTCGCACCACTCCAGGACATGACTGACATGGGCAAGAAGACTCCCGCCACCACCGCCATGGACAAGGCGAAGAAGCCTTACGAGTTGCTGGAATACGAGTATGACCCCGACGCCGCCTCGATCGGGCTGCACGCGGCCGAGTCCATGGGCCTGCCGGCCCATCAAGTGTTCAAGACGCTGATGACGCTGGCCGGCGACGAGCCGTTGATCGCGGTAGTGCCGTCCAATCACGAGCTGAACCTGAAGGCGCTGGCCCATGCCGCCGGCAAGAAGTCGGTGGCGATGATGAAGGCGCCCGACGCCGAGCGGCTGTCGGGCTACAAGGTCGGTGGCATCTCGCCGCTGGGCCAGAAGAAGCGTATCCGCACTTTCTTCGACGACAGCGCCCTGGCGCTGCCGTTCATCGTCGTCAATGGCGGCCAGCGCGGCCTGCAGATCAAGGCCAAGCCGCAGGACCTGATCGACGCCACCGGCGCCACGGCGGCAGCCATCGCCACTGCGGATTAGGCTTTACGTGGACGGGCCTGAGTGGCGCGGAGCACGGCCTGTTTGGCTTTGATGGATGTGGCTTCGCCGCCACGGATGAAAACGGATAAAGAAACTGCGTCATGCCGGCCAGCGAGCCGGCATCCATGCGGATGGGTGGCACCATGGATCCCGGATCTGCGCTCCGCTTGTCCGGGATGACGATTATCCAGTGAAAACAAGATATGCCACTTCTGCCCGCACCCAATCGGACAGACTTCAGGCTTTACGCCACGTCGTCTTCCAGGTCGGGATTGCCCGGCGCCGTTTGCCAGCCCAGGGCGGGCAGGGCGATGACGCGGTTGCCATAGGCGTCCACGTCGATGGCGATCAGGCCGCTGTTTTCCATGAACTCCAGCAGGCCCAGCGCGCGGCGCGGCGAGCGCGAGCCACGGGCGCGGGCGATCTGGGCATTGGACGGGCAGGCGGCGCCGTCATGGGCGGCGCGGGCCAGCATCAGGAACACCGCCTGGATGTCCTCGGGCAAAGCGGTGGACAGTTGCAGCGCCTTTTCCCATTCGGGCGTGTCGGCGGTCTCGGCATCGACGCCGGCGCGCGCGGTCGCCATCTTGCGGCCGAAGGTGGCTAGGCTGATGGTGCGGCCGTTGACGCCGTACTGGCGGCAGCGCACCAGGAAATCCTGATAGACCTGGGCGACCGAGCGGAACAGCGCGTCGGGATCGCCCAGCACCTCGCGCAACACGTCATCCAGGCTGGGCTTGGGCGCCGGCGGCACGCGCGGAAGCGCCGAGACCTCGCTGGCGAGCGACAAGGCCGGCGGCGGCGGCGGCTGGCTGGCGGCCAATTGGGCAAGGACATCGGCGGTGCTGGGGGTGGGCCGCGCCATGACGCGCAAATGCTCGTTCTCGCCCGGCTTCATGATCAGGTCGCGGGCATCTTCCGGCGGCGTCTCGGGCAGCGGCATCAGCCGGGCGTTGCCGGTGCGGCCGTCGGTCTGCACCTCGCCGATGCGCAGCGGCAGCGGTCGGCGGGCCAGCGCCGGCCCCAGCGCGATGAAATGGCCGCGATTGAGGTCGCGGAACATCTCGGCCTGGCGCCGTTCCATGCCCAGCAGGTCGGCAGCGCGCGCCATGTCGATGTCCAGGAAGGTGCGGCCCATCAGGAAGTTGGAGGCCTCGGCCGCCACGTTCTTCGCCAGCTTGGCCAGGCGCTGGGTGGCGATGATGCCGGCCAGGCCGCGCTTGCGGCCACGGCACATCAGATTGGTCATGGCGCCCAAGGACACCTTGCGCGCCTCGTCCGACACCTCGCCGGCCGCGGCGGGCGCGAACAATTGCGCTTCGTCCACCACCACCAGCATGGGGAACCAGTAATCGCGCTCGACGTCGAACAGTCCGCCCAGGAAGGCTGCGGCGTGGCGCATCTGGCGCTCGGTTTCCAGATTTTCCAGGTTCAGCACCACCGAGACGCGATGCTGGCGCACGCGGGCGGCGACCTGCTGCAACGCGGCTTCGGTGTGGGCGGCGGCATCCACCACCACATGGCCGTAGACTTCGGCCAGGGTGACGAAGTCGCCCTCGGGATCGATGATGGCCTGCTGGACGTATTGGGCGCTCTGCTCGACCAGCCGGCGCAGCAGGTGCGACTTGCCCGAGCCGGAATTGCCCTGCACCAGCAAGCGGGTCGCCAGCAGCTCCTCGAGATCAAGGGTCGCCGGCTGTCCCGCCGACGTGGAACCCATCTCGATCGCAACCGTCATTCACCTGCTCCTTGTCCAGGGGGTGACTCTCGCCAAGCCCCCTCCGGAGTCAACCTTTTTCCCTCTCCCGCTCGCGGGAGAGGGTCAAATGATCGCTACCGCCACCTGCTTGGTGAACGGGGCCAGCGCCAGCACGCGCCAGCGCACGCCGGTTTCGGCGACGTATTCGGCAAACGCTTTGAATTCGTCCTCGGCCCAGGTCCGGTTGCCGATGAATTCGTCGAACACCAGGACGGTGCCGGGGCGGATGCGCCCCCTCAGCCGGTCCAGCACGAAGCGGGCCGAGGCATAGATGTCGCTGTCGATGTTGACCAGCCGCACCGGGCCGGGATGGGCGGCCAGGAACGGGTCCAGGGTGTCCTCGAACCAGCCGGCATGCAGGGCGACGTTGGCCGGCACCGGCGGCAGGGCGGCGCCGGTGGTCATCACGCCGGCCGGTTCGTTCTGCCAATCCTGCGGCAGGCCCTCGAACGAATCGAAACCGTGGACGTCCTGCCCGGCGGCCTCGGCCAGCACGGCGATCGAGGTTCCCCGGCGGACGCCGAATTCCAGCACCATGCCGTCGCCCTGCGCCTGTGCCATGGCAAAGCGCAGCAGCGACGCCGACAGGCCGAACAATCGCGGCGCTTGCGGGCAGTGCGGCAGCAGCGCGCGCACGCCGTCGACCAGGGCGCGGCGGGCGGGGTGGGCGGCGACGTGGTCGAGGATCATCCGTTCCGCCGCCGCGCCGTCGCCGGCCAGCAGGCCATAGGCGGCGCGGAAGCCCCAGTACTTGCCATTGGCGCCCAGGCACTGGGTGGCGCGCTCCAGCCGCTGCAACGCCGCCGCCAGGCCGTGCAGCTCCAGCGCCGGGGCGTGGCTGGCGAACCATGACACCGCGTGGTCGGGATCGGCGGCCAGGATGGTGTCGAACACCGCCAGCGCCGCCGCGCCGTCGCCCAGCGCCAACAGGCTGAGGCCGCGTTCGTAACGGCATTGCCGGCCCTCGGCGCCATCGGTGACGCGCACCGCATCGGCATAGCGGGCGTCGCGGCGATAGGCGCTGGCCAGGGCCTCGGTCAGGGCGGGAAAGGCGGGGTCGGCGGCCTGTGCCGCCTCGAAGGCGGCGACGGCGGCAAAGGCATCGTTGCGCTTGAGCGCTGCAGCGCCCAGCTTGAACGCGGTGGCGGCGGCACCGTCATCAGGCAGATCGACAGCGGCGCGCAGCACGGCGTCGAAGCGGCCGGCGGCGGCCAGTTCGGCCATACGGTGACGCAATGTCACGCCGCGTTCCAGCGCACTTCACCCAGGCCGGCAAGGTCATAGCCGCCCAGCGCGTGGGCCTTGGCGGCGAAATCGGGCGAGCGGGCGAAGGCGAGCAGCGCCTGCACCGACGGCTCGAAATAGGCCTGGCGGTGGATCACCAGGTCGTAGCGTTCTTCCATCACCGGAACGAAGCCCAGGCGCAGGGTGCGGGCGACGCTTTCCACCGCCAGTCCGGCATCGGCGGCGCCTTCCAGAATGGCAAGGCCGATCTCGGTCTCGGTCAGCGCCGGATGCTCGGCCATGGTCAGCCGCTCCAGATCGGTTCCGGCCGCCCGCATCAATCCTTCGAACAGCGCGCGGCTACCCGAACCGGGCTGGCGCATCACCACCCGCGCCCGCGCCGCAATCAGATCGTCCAGGCCGGTCAATCCCAGCGGGTTGCCCGGCGCCACCACCAAACCCTGGCGGCGCCCGGCCCAGCGGATCAGCACCACGTTGTGGCCGCTCAGCGCTTCGGCGACCTGGGCGACGTTATAGGCATCGCCATCGGCTTCGCGCAGATGCACGCCGGCCAGCGCAGCCTCGCCGGCCACCATCTTGGACAGGCCGTCGGCGCTGGTGCCGGGCAACATGGCCAGGCCACCCGCCACCTGGCGGATGGCCCATTCCAGCAGCGGGTCATGACTGCCGGCCACCACCAGCGGCGGCCGCTCGGCGCGGCGGGCCGGGGCGCCCTGGTCCGAATTCTGCTTCAGCCAGACGTCGATTTCCGCCTTGGGGAACAGCCACTTCCCGGTCACGCGGACACAGGGGATGCGCTTGTCCTTCAGCAGATCGTAGATCTTGCGTTCCTTCACCCTGAGGTAACGGGCCACCTGGTGGGTGTCCATCATGTCGGGGAAGATTTCCGGTGTCTCGGTCATGACCATGGTTGTGCATGAGAGTGCCGATCCGCGCAAGGGCGTGGATCGGCATAGGGGGGTCACTGGCCGACGCGGGCCTGCGGGAAGAACACCTGCTCGCCGTTGATGCGGAAGCTTTCGATGGCGATCTGGCCCGGGGCGCCGGTCAGCCAGTCGTGCCACACCTTGGCGGCGGCAACCTTGTCGGCCGGGCGCTTCTTGGCGTCCACCAGGATCGAGCCGTAGGGGTTGAACAGCGTCTTGTCGCCCTCGACCAGGATCGTCAGGTTCTGGCGGTTCTTGAAGTTGGCCCAGGTGCCGCGGTCGGTCAGCGTATAGGCGTTCATCGCCGCCGAGGTGTTCAGCGTCGGCCCCATGCCCTGGCCCAACTCGCGATACCAGCCCTGGGCCTGCTTGACGTCTACGCCAGCGGCTTTCCAGAAGCGCAGCTCGGCCCGGTTGGTGCCGGAATCGTCACCGCGCGAGGCGAACGGCGCCTTGGCGGCGGCGATGCGCTTGACCGCCTCGGTGGCGTCTTTCAACCCGGCGACCTTGGCCGGGTCGGCCTTGGGGCCGACGATGACGAAGTCGTTGTACATGACGTCGCGGCGGTCGAAGCCGTAACCCTCGGCGATGAACTTGTCCTCGCCGGCGCGGTCGTGCACCAGCAGCGCGTCGGCGTCGCCTTGCTGTCCGATCTTCAGCGCCTGGCCGGTGCCCACCGCCACCACGCGCACCGAAATGCCAGTGGCCTGGGTGAACAGCGGCAGGATATGGTTGAACAGGCCCGACTGCTCGGTCGAGGTGGTCGAGGCCAGGGTGATGAAGCGGTCCTCGGCCCGCGCCGGCAGCGCCAGTGTGGCGATGGTCAGGGCGGCAAATACGAACGTCCGTCGCAGCATGGGCGATCCCTCCGTCAGGTCACCAGCTCGCCGGCCAGGAACGCCCTGGCTTGGGGGCTGGCGGGTTGCTTGAAAAACGTCTGCGCCGGGGCGTGTTCCACCAGCCGGCCGCGGGTCAGGAACAGCACCTCGTCGGCCAGCCGCCGGGCCTGTCCCAGGTCGTGGGTGGTCATGACGATCTTGGTGCCGGCGCGATGGAATTCCTGTACCGCCATCTCGACCGCCAGGGTGGCGGCCGGGTCCAGCGCCGCCGTCGGCTCGTCGAGAAACAGCACTTCGGGCCGCAGCGCCCAGGCCCGCGCCAGCGCCAGCCGCTGCTGCTCGCCGCCCGACAGCACGCGGGCGGGGCGGTGGGCCAGCTCGATCAGGCCGAACAGCTCCAGCGCTTCCATGGCGGCGCTGCGGCGCGCCCGCCAGCCCATGCCGGCCAGCGCCAGGGCGTGGCGCAGATTGGCCGCCGCCGAACGGCGCAGCATGACCGGACGCTGGAACACCATGGCCTGGGCGCGGCGCACGCGCGGCGGCGGCAACGATGCCCCGCCGCCCCAGCGCACGCGGCCCTCGCTGGGGGACAGCAAGCCGTGGCACAGGCGCAGCAGCAGGCTTTTGCCGGCGCCGTTGGGTCCCATCACCACGGTGCGGGCGCCAGCCTCCAACCGGACCGTGATGCCGGTCAGCAGCGGCTGGCCGGCGGCGGCAAAGCCGACGCCATCCAGTTCCAGCGGCAGAATGGTATCGGCGCTGCCCATCAGCCCAGCCTCCGCCGCGCCCAACTGCCCAGCAGGAAGACGCCGGCATTGATGGCGGCGACGATGGTGATCAGCACCAGCCCCAGCCCGAGCGCCAGCGCCAGGTCGCCCTTGGACGTCTCCAGCGCGATGGCGGTGGTCATGGTGCGGGTGATGCCCTTGATGTTGCCGCCGACGATCATGACCGCCCCCACCTCGGCGGCGGCGCGGCCGAAACCGGCCAGCACGGCGGTCGCCAGCGAAAAGCGCCCGTCCCACAGCAGGGTCGCCGCCACCTGCACGGTGTTGGCGTTGAGCGAGCGAAGCTGCTCGGAATATTCCTCGGCCAGGTCGGCTACCACCTGGCGCGACAGCGCGGCGATGATGGGCACCACCAGCACCGCCTGGGCGACGATCATGGCGGTGGGGGTGAACAGCAATCCCATCTCGCCCAGCGGTCCGGCGCGCGACAGCAGGATATAGACGCCCAGGCCGACCACCACCGGCGGCAGGCCCATGAAGGCGTTGAGCACCACCACCACGGCGCCGCGTCCGGGAAAACGCACCAGCGCCAGCAACGCCCCCAGCGGCAGGCCGACCATTGCCGCCAGCAGCACGGCGGTCAGGCTGACCAGCAAGGACAGGCGGACAATCCCCATCATCTCGCCGTCCAGGCCAAGGACCAGGGCGAGGGCGGTGGAGAAGGCGTTGGACAGGTCGACCATGCTCTATCTTTGCATTCTTTGCTGGTGATGGGTAGGGGCGGCAAAAAAACACCTATTTGTACCTTCGTACGAAAGTACCGCGCGGTTAGAGGTTGCGCTTCCGCCCCAGGCGGGGAAAATTGGGCGCAGTTCCTTCGACCCGAGGCGGGCATGGCGTTCCTTCCGCGCAAATTGATGATGGTGGCCCTGCTGCCGCTGATGGCGGGTTGCCAGGGTGTGCAAACGGAAATGGACGCGCTGGCGGCGCAGGTCGACCAAGCCCAGGCCCAAGCCGACGGTCGCCCCTATATCCGCCCGGGGCTGGAGCCGCTCTACGCTCCCAAGGCCGATGTCGTGCCGGTCAGCGAGCCGGAGCCGCCGCAGCCGGTGCCGCCACCGCCTGGGGCGGTGCCGTTTCCGGCTGGCACGCTCAGCGCCGATCAGGCCGAGATCCTGTTGGCCGGCGACCCCATGGCCCAGCGCTTCCTGGCGCTGAAGCAGTTGACCGCGCGCGGCCTGGTGCCGGTGGAACAGGCGGTCGTCCGCAAGGACGCCAATCTGGGCGCGCTGTTGCCGTTGACCGCCGACAAGCCGCCGGCCGCCGGTCTGGACCACCCGATCCCGCCGCTGCCCGAGGTGATCGAGCGTTTCCAGGGGCTTGGCACCGGCGCGGTGCGCGGCAATCCGGCGACCCGAGCGGCCGAGCGCGATTTCCTGGCCGACACGCTGTTGCCGGCGGTGCCGGTCCGGCGCCAGGCCTATTCCCCGCCCGACATCGTTTCGGCGCGCCAGTTGCAGAACCGGCTGGGCCGGCTGGAAGATGCCGGCCTGATTACTCCCGAGCAGCGGGCGGGCGAGAACGAGGCGGTGGACAAGCTGATCGCCGGCGGCACCCTGCCCGAGGTGGTGGCGCCCCCGCCGCCGCCGCCCAAGGCGAAGAAGAAAAAGGCCGCCGGGCGCGGCAACCGCATGGCCGGCGGCGTTTCCGGCCGCTTCGAGATCATTCCGTCGCCGCCCGGCGTCGAGGCGCCCAAGCTGGCGTCGGGGGCCAAGGGGGCGGCCGGGCTGCATCTGCTGTCCATGGGCAGCGCGTCCCACGGCGACCGCGCCTGGGAGGCGCTGGTCAAGGAAAACGCCGAACTGGCCGGGCTGGGCCATACCGTCTCGCGCGCGGACCTGGGCGATCTGGGCGTCACCTATCGTTTGCTGGCCGGGCCGGTGGACGCCGCCCAGGCGGAAGCCCTGTGCGCCACCATCAAGGCGCGCGGCCAGGCCTGCACCCCCACACCTTTTCCCGCCAGCGGACACTAAATGACCCCCGAAGAGATCGCCGCCCGTCTGCTCTATCGCGACGGCATGATGCTTATTATCGACAAGCCGGCCGGGTTGGCGGTGCATGCCGGAGGCAAGGACGGCATCCACCTGATGAACCTGCTGGACGGACTGCGCTTCGGTCTGCCGCGCGTGCCGGAACTGGCCCATCGGCTGGACCGCGACACCTCGGGCTGCCTGGTGCTGGGCCGCCATCGCAAGGCGCTGGCGCGCCTGGGCGAGTTGTTCGCCAACGGCGCCGTCGAAAAGGTCTATTGGGCGGTGGTGGTGGGCAACCCGCCCGCCGATGCCGGCACCATCGACAAGCCGTTGAAGAAGCTGGAGCGCCGGCATGGCTGGCGCATGGTGGTGGAGGACGGCGGCCAGCCGTCGGTGACCGACTGGCGGGTTCTGGGGCGGACCGACCGTCTGGCCTGGATCGAGGCGCGGCCACGCACCGGGCGCACCCACCAGATTCGCGTCCATCTGGCGTCCATGGGCTGGCCCATTGTCGGCGATTCGGTTTATGGCCGCGGCACCGCCGATCTGGTGGCGCCCGACCTGCACCTGCACGCCCGCCAGGTCACCGTGCCGCTGGGCAAGGGCAAACCGCCGGTCACCGTCATCGCACCGGCGCCCGCACACATGCGCACATTGCTCGCCAACTGCGGTTGGACAGGCGAATCCTAGCAACCGTTGCACCAACGAGGCTTGCGCAGTCCGCACCTTGAGGTAGTGAAAGTGGCGGCTCGTGGTTAGGCCGTATTGCATACAATTGACGCCCCGGATACTGTATGCAATCACACACTTTCGAGACGTCGGAATATGGCAACCACAGGAAGTAAGTACCGCGCCCGCACCGAGAACGGTGACCCCGATCCGGTCGATGTGCATGTGGGCGGGCGGCTGCGGCTGCGCCGCACGTTGATGGGCCTTAGCCAGACCGATCTGGCCAAGTCCGTCAACCTGACGTTCCAGCAGGTGCAGAAGTACGAAAGCGGCGCCAACCGCGTCAGCGCCAGCCGGCTTTATCACATCGCGGAATCGCTGGATGTGCCGGTCAGCTTCTTTTTCGACGACATGCCGCGCGAAGGCGGCCTGGCCGAGGCGCCCAAGCCGGCGTTCGAACCCGATCGGGAACTGCTTGAATTGACCCGCAACTACCGCAGCATCAGCGATGCCGAGGTGCGGCGCGGGATCTATGAACTGGTCAAGCGGCTGGCCGCCAAGGACGACGCCGCGCAATAACGCGGCGTCAATCTATGGTGGGCCGGGGCCATGGCGGGCCGGGCGGGGGCTATTGGGCGCCCAGGCTGCATTCCCGCCAGATGGCCGTCATCAGGTCGGATTTGACCGCGCCGGCATCGCCGCTGGCGCACCACACCGCGACCGAGACGTCGGCGGTCTTTTCCCCGAACTTGCTCAGGCCTACCGACGGTGCCGGCTCGGCGGCGATGCGGGAATCCGCCTTCACCAGCGCACGGATGCATTCCAGCGTGCGGTCGGCCCCGGCGCCATAGGCGACCGGCGCCACGATCTCGACCTTGCGGGTGGCATAGAACGACAGATTGCGCAGCGCCGCGTTCCACAGCACGGAATTGGGCGCGATCACCTGGACGTTGTCGCCGGTGACCATATGGGTGTGGAACAGCGACACGTCCTTGATGGTGCCGGCCAGGCCGCCACCTTCGATGCCGTCGCCCACCTTGAACGGACGGAACAGCAGCAGCATCACCCCGGCCGCCAGGTTGGACAGCGTACCCTGCAACGCCAGGCCGACGGCCAGGCCGGCGGCGCCCAGGATGGCGACCACCGAGGTGGTCTGCACGCCCAACCGCTCCAGCACCGCCACACCGGTCACCGCCAGCAGCGCCCAGCGCGCCAGCGAGCCGAAAAAGCCGCGCAGCATCTGGTCGGCCACCTTGACCCGCGCCAGGGCGCCCTTGACCGCGCGCTCGGCCCAGCCGGCCAGAATCCAGCCGGCCACCAGCGTGACCAATGCCCATAGGCTGTTGGCGCCCCAGGTGATGGCAAGGTCGGTCAGTTGTGCCCACGAGGTGGAAGACAAGTCGAACATGGGTCGGCTCCTCAGGCTTTGCGGAAGTCGGGATGGGTGGGGAAGGCGGCTTTGAGCACGTCCCAACCGGCGAACGCATAATCCGTTGACGGCCGCCGGCGCGTTGCGGCCAAAGCCTCCATATGGCGGATGCGGTCGGGGGTCAGGGGATGCTCGCTCACCCATTGGTTGGGCGCGCCCGAGCCGGTGCGCTGCTCCATCTTCAGGATGGCGCGCATGCCGTCGGCGGCGCGGGCGGGGTCGATGCCGATCCGGTCGAATATCTCGACGACATGGGCGTCGGCCTCGGCCTCGTCCTCGCGCGAGAAGGTTTTGTCCATCAGATCCATGAAGTCCTTCACCGATCCCTGGACCTCGGGCATCAGTGCCGTCATGGCGGCGTCGCCGTTGGTGGTGACGCCCTGCTTGCGCGCTATTTGTGCCAGCAAACCGATGTCGGTGCCGCGCGTCACGTGGCGATAGTCCACATGGCCGATCTCGTGCGCCAGCACGGCGGCGAACTGGGTGGGGTGGTCGAACAGCGGCAGGATGCCGCCATTGACGATCACCGTGCCGCCGGCCCCGGCATTGGCGTTGGGTTCGGCGGTGTTGACCAAGGTGACGACCCACGGCAGCTCTGGCCGGTCGGAGGCGGCGAACAGCGGGCGGCAGAAATCGCGCAGCGCCTGCTGCACCTTGGCGTCGGCATACGCGCCGCCGCCCCGTTTGATCCGGCTGGGATAGGCCATGCGGCCGACGGCGATCTCATCCTGGTCGTCGGCCGTGCTCTCCGCCGCCCGGCGAAACGGGCCGTCGCCTGCCGATGCGCCGCCGCCGATGGCGCGGCGTTCCGAGGGAAAGCCGTTGCGCGGATCGGCATAGGGATCGACTTGCGCCCACGGGTCGCTTTGCGCGCCGATGGCCTGGCCCCAGGCCGGCAGGGCGAATCCCGCCAGGCCCCAACCGGTCAGTCCTGCCAGCACGTTGCGGCGAGTGGTGGCCATGCTGCTCCCCCGGCAGTTACGCGGAATAGGGGAGCAGCTTATACCAAATCGCGCGGATGGAAACCGGTCAGGCGCCGCACCACACCGGATGACGCTTGCCCAGGAAGGCGTCGATGCCCTCGGCGGCGTCCTTGGCCTGCATGTTCTCGACCATGACGCGGGTGGCGTAGTCGTAGGCGTCGTCCAGTCCCATCTCGGCCTGACGATAGAACGCCTCCTTGCC
>JBLNBE010000026.1:0-23925 GCA_050259735.1 Bacteroidota bacterium | reverse complement strand
CCGAGCGCTGGGCCAGGTTGCGCACTTCCTGCGCCACCACGGCGAAGCCCTTGCCGGCGTCACCGGCGCGGGCGGCCTCGACGGCGGCGTTCAGCGCCAGCAGGTTGGTCTGGAAGGCGATCTCGTCGATCATGCCGACGATGTCCTCGATCTTCTGCGACGACTGCTCGATGCGGCCCATGGCGATGATGGCGTTGTTGACCACCTCGCCACCACCGGCGGCGATTTCGCGCGCGCCGGCCGCCAACTGATTGGCCTGCTGGGCGTTGGTGGCGTTCTGGCGCACGGTGGCGGCCAGTTCCTCCATCGACGCGGCGGTCTCTTCCAGCGCGCTGGCCTGCTGTTCCGAGCGTTCGGAAAGGTCCTGGCTGCCGGCGGCGACTTCCGAGGCGGCGCTGTTGATCTGGCCGGCCGAGGAATTGATGTTGGTGACGATCTCGAACAGCTTGTCGGCGGTCTGGTTGACGTCGGCCTTCAATTCACCGAACAGGCCGCCGTAATTCTGGGTGATGCGGCGGGTCAGGTCGCCGCGCGCCACCGATCCCAGAATATCGGCGACGTCCTTGAGGGCGACGCCGGTCAGGTGGACCAGATTGTTGACGCCCTCGCACAGGTTAAGCAGGAAGCCGTCCTTGCCGTTGAGGTCGATGCGGCGTTCCAAATCGCCCTGCGACGCGGCGGTGGCGACCTCGGCCACCTCGGCGACGATGGCGGTTTCGCGGGCGCGCTGCTCGGCTTCGGCCTTGGCCTGGGCTTCGCGGGCGGCCTCGGCCTCTTCCTCCATGCGCTTCTTGTCGATGGCGTTCTGCTTGAACACCTGCACCGCCTGGGCCATCTCGCCGATCTCGTCATGGCGATCGAGCGCCGGCACGGTGACATCCAACTGGCCGTCGGCCAGGTCGCCCATGGCGGTGGTCATGCGGTTGATCGGCACCAGGATCGAGCGGGCGATCAGGGCGGCGGCAGCGATGCCGACGGCGATGGCGATCAGGCTCAGCAGGCCGGTGGTCAGCTTCTGGGTGGAAACCGTGCCCAGGGTGTCGGAGCGCAGCTCCTCCATCTCGTTGGTCTGGTCGTCGCGGGTATTGGCGGCCAATTCGGCGAAGCGGGCGCCACGCGGCGCCAGTTCGCGGCTGACGATGTTGTCCAGCTCGAAGATGATGTTGACGGTTTCGCCGAACGACGTTTCGTAGCTGCCCATCAGCGCCACCGCCTGTTCGGCCTGGCGGCGCAGTTGCGGGTCCTTCTCGGCCTCGGCCAGGGCGCGCAGCTTTTCCATCGCCAGGGCCAACTGGCGGCGGGCTTCCTCGCCCTGCTTGGGCTGGGGGGTGATGAAGAAGCGAGCGACGAACAGGCGGCTGGTCAGCACCTGTTCGAAGGTGCGGCCGGTCGTCAGCACCTGCTCGCCACCACGTTGGGTGACTGCGTCGCGATAGGTCTGCAGCGCGGCCAGGGCCTGGTTGCCGACCGGGATCAGGGTATCGTTCAGCAGGGAGGCGCGGCGCTTGCTGAGATCGACGGCCTTGTCCAGCAGCGTGCCGTACTCGTTGATCAGGCGCGACATGGCGTCGATGTTGGAGCGGCGCTGGGAATTGGCCGCCGTCGCCGCCGCCTGGTCGACGTTCCGGCGCAGCGCGGTCTGCAGGCCGCGAATGCGTTCCAGCGCCGAGGCGTCTTCCTTCTCGGTGAACAGCAGGACGTTGCGGCGCAGGTCCGAGACGTCGCGGTCGATCTCCTGGATGCGCACGGTGTCGGTGGCGACGCCGGCATAATGGCCGACGTTGCCGCCCACGGTGACGAAGCCCGAGAAGCTCAGCCCGGCGACCAGCGCCAGCAGGATCAGAATGCCGAAAAAGCCGCCATAGATGCGCTTGCGGACGGTCAGGCCAGTGGTCATGGTGTTGTCTGCCCCCAGAAAGAACTCAGGCTGCCGCGCAGGCGGTCAGATCGGCGATGGTTTCGAAATCGTAGACGCGCTCGAGGTCCAGCAGGGCGACCATGCGCCCCTCGACCGTGACTAGGCCGGCCAGGAAGCCATCGTTGGCGCTAAGCTCCAACTGCGGCACCGGCTGGATGTCGCTGGTGGTGACGGTGATGATGTCGGCCACCGCGTCCACCAGCATGCCGGCGACGCGGGTGCCCACCGCCACCACGATGATGACGTGGCGGGCCGTCGCTTCGGTGCGCGCGCCGCTGAAGCGGGCGCGCAGATCCAGGATCGGCACGATGGCGCCGCGCAGGTTGATGACGCCGCGAATGAAGGGGGGCGTGTTGGGCAGCTCGGTGGTGGCGACCCAGCCCTTGATCTCGCGGATCGCCATGATGTCCACCCCGTATTCCTCGTCACCAATGGTGAACGAGATGTACTGCCTGGTAGCGCTTTCCGACATTTTCCCTCAATGAACGCGTTTGGTTTTGCCTATGGCCATGCCACAGACAATAGCCGAACTAGTTGCCGGCGGAAAGGATCATCGCCGCCATCACTGGTGGAAAACGCAGCATTCGCAATGCCTAATTCCAAGTTCTTTCAGTGGATTGTCGAGTTGCTTGCATATTCAAGTGTTTCTCTGAGCGCCTCGCGCAGTTCTGGCGGCTGGATTGGCTTGTGCAGGATCGAGAAGCCGCTGGCCTCGGCCTCGCGCAGCCGTTCCGGCGCGGTGTCGCCGGTGATGATGATGCTGGGAATGGCGGCGGCGTAGTGGTCGCGGATATGGGCCACCGCTTCGGTCCCGGTGCGACCCTCGCGCAGGCGGTAATCGGCCAGGATGATGCTGGGCGGCGTCTGCATGGCGGCCAGCTTGTCCATGGCTTCGGCCTCGGAGGTGGCGGCGAGTACGTGAAAGCCCCAATCCTGCAGCACCAGCGACAACCCCTTGAGGACAAAAGGTTCGTCGTCGATCAGCACCACCAGCCGCCCACCATCGACCACCGGGGGCGCGCGGCGCTGGCGGATCGGCTGCGGCATGAGGGGCGATGGCGCCAGCGGTACGGTGACCGAGAACACCGACCCGCGCCCCGGCTGCGACACGACATGGAGGTTGTGATTCAGCAGCCGGGCCAGACGGTCGACGATGGCAAGCCCCAGTCCCAGCCCTTGGCTGCGGTCCCGCTCGGGGTTTCCCAACTGGGTGAACTCTTCGAAAATGTCCTTGGTGCGTTCGGCCGGAATGCCGATGCCGGTGTCCCACACCTGGATGTCGATTTGCTGTCCATGCCGCCGACAGCCCAGCAGCACGGCGCCGCGCGGCGTATAGCGCACCGCGTTGGCGACCAAGTTCTGGATGATGCGCGCCAGCAGGGCCGGGTCGCTGCGCACCACGGCGGAACAGGGGACGACCCGCAACCGCAGGCCCTTTTCCCGCGCCACCGGGGCGAAATCGGCGGCGATGCGGTCAAGAATGGCGCCGACGCTGAAGCCGGTCTGCTTGGGTGCGATCAGGCCCGCATCCAGCTTGGACACGTCGAGCAGGGAGTCCAGCAGCACGTTCAACCCTTCCAGCGACGACTGCAGATCGTCCAGTACCGGTTTGGCGGCATGGCCGCGCAGCTTGTGCGCCAGCACCGAGGTGAAGAAGAAGATGGCTTGCACCGGCTGGCGCAGGTCGTGGCTGGCGGCGGCCAGGAACTTGGTCTTGGCCATGTTGGCCCGCTCGGCCTCGATCCGCGCCGATTCCGCGACCTCGCGCGCGTGTTCGGCGTAGTCCTTGGCGTTGCGTAAATCCTCTTCGTGCCGGCGGCTTTCGCTCATGTCGCGCGACACCGAGGCAAAACCCGACAAGGTGCCGCCGCTACCGTGAACGGCGGTGATGACCTCGTGCGCCCAGAATGTGGTGCCGTCGCTGCGCACCCGCAGCCCTTCGTGTTCGTGACGGCCGTCCTTGCGGGCGGCTTCCAGCGCGGCGGCGGGGGAGTCGTTCGACGTCTCGTCGGCAGGATGGAACAACGACAGCAAACGCCCCTCGGCCTCTTCGGCGCTCCAGCCGTACAGGCGCTGGGCGCCGGCATTCCAACTGATCACCTTGCCCTCGGGCGACAGCATGGTGATGGCGTAGTCACGCACGCCGTCCACCATGATGCGGAAACGTTCGTCGGCGGCGCGCAGGTTTTCCTCCACCGCCTTGCGGTCGGTGATGTCGCGGATGATGCCGGCGAAGATGCGGCCGCCGGCCAGGGCGCCTTCGCCCACCGCCAGATCCATGGGGAACACCGAACCGTCCTTGCGCCGGCCCTGAACCTCGCGGCCCAGTCCGATGATGCGGGCTTGGCCTGACTGCATGTAATTGCGCAGATAGCCGTCATGCTCGCCGCGATAGGGTTCCGGCATCAGCATGTTGACGTTGCGGCCGACCACCTCGACGGCGCGGTAGCCGAAGATGCGCTCGGCCGCCGGGTTGATGCTGCGGATGATGCCGGTTTCGTCGATGGTGATGATGCCGTCGACGGCGGCGTCCAGGATGGCGCGGGTGCGCGCCTCGGACTCGCGCAACTGGCTTTCCGTGCGCTTGCGCCCCGAGATGTCGCGCACGGTGCCGGCGAAGATTCGCCGTCCGCCAAGGCGCGCTTCGCCCACCGCCAAATCCATCGGGAAGGTGGTGCCATCCTTGCGCAGGCCGGTGACCTCGCGGCCGATGCCGATGATCTTGGCTTGGCCGCTCCAGATGTAGTTTCGCAAATAGCGGTCGTGGCGCGTGCGGTCAGGCTCCGGCATCAACATGTTGACGTTGCGCCCGATCACGTCCTCTTCGCGGTAGCCGAAGATGGTTTCCGCCGCCCGGTTGAAACTTTCCATGCGACCATGCTCGTCGATGGTGATGATGCCATCGACGGCGGCGTCCAGGATGGCGCCGGTGCGCGCCTCCATATGCATCAGCCGCACCTCGGTGCCGACGTCGCGGCGGCGGCCAAGCGAGAAGCCGATCGCGGTCCCCGCACCGGCGCAGGCCAGTGCCAGCAAAATAAGGAACAAACCATCCGGCATTGCCACGGTACTCCGACGGCGATGACCAGGAGGTGCCGTCATCCCGTGCAGGTAGGCGACGGCAGGACGCTGAGGTAGGCGGTATATAAAGAAAGAACGGAATGTCCAACCAACGGGATAGTGGCCGGAAACGAAAAAGGGCCGAAGTCTCGACGACTTCGGCCCCTATTGGCTCGGGAGGAGGGATTCGAACCCCCGACCAGTCGGTTAACAGCCGACTGCTCTACCGCTGAGCTACTCCCGATCAGGGCGCGTCAGCGACGATCACGCTCCTGGAAACTCAACTCTCACGCCTTCCGCTCGATGCGGTGGAGGCCGGGGCCGGAATTGAACCGACGTACGCGGATTTGCAGTCCGCTGCATCACCACTCTGCCACCCGGCCCACTGTATCCAGACCGTATCGGCCGTCGTGAGGTGGGTGCTTATACGCGGCTCGGGTGGGGTGGTCAAGACGGTATTTGAAAATTTTCGCCCCAGCATTTCCTTAAGATGTAGGACTGCGGCAGCACCCATTGAGTTTGCCTTGGCGGACATTTATAAAGCCAATGGCTACCCGCCCAAACAGGGAGGGGGCAGACTGCCTGTACGGCCTGCCGGCGCGCCCCGTCAGCGCGGCCCCGCCAGCACCGACCAGATCGTCCGAAAGGAAGCATCGCATGGACTACATTGCCGCCCGTCATAATATGGTGGAAAGCCAAATCAGGACCAACCGGGTGATCGACCCGGCGGTGACGGCGGCGCTCGCCGAAATTCCGCGCGAAGTGTTCGTGCCCAAGCCCATGCGCGGCTTCGCTTATGTGGACGAGGATCTGGATGTTGGCGGCGGACGCTTCATTCTCGAACCGCTGGTGCTCGCCCGTCTGATCGCGGGGGCGGGCATTCGCCCGACCGACGTGGTGCTGAACATCGGCGATGCCACCGGCTACGTCACCGCCGTGGTGTCCAAGCTGGCGCAGACCGTGGTGGCGCTGGAATGCGACGGCGAATGGGCTGGCCGCTCCAGCCAGTCGCTCGCCGATCTCGGCATCGACAATGCCGCGGTGGTGCAGGGGGTGCTGGACCAGGGCTATGCCGCCCAGGCACCCTATGACGTCATTCTGTTCTCCGGCGCCGTGACCGAGGTGCCGACCGCCATTTGCCGTCAGTTGGCCGATGGCGGCCGCCTTGCCGGTATCGTCTCGGCCTGTCCGGGGGTCGGCAAGGGCACGCTGGTCGTGCGCGTCGGCGACACCTTCGGCCGCCGGGTGTTGTTCGATGCCGTGACGCCGTTGCTGCCGGGCTTCCAGCCCAAGCCCAAGTTCGTGTTCTGATTGCCGATTGCGGCCTGTGCATAGACGACGGCGCTCTGGCCGTTAAGACTTCGTAAATAAATTTGCAGCAGGGGCTGGGCGATCGACGCCCGGCCCCTTTGTGCTTTCAGCGGCGATAGGGCTATGACTCCGCAGGATTCCAGGGCGGAAGGTGTAGCACCTACGTAAGCAGAGTCGCCGGAGGGGTGTTAAGGAATATTTCTTGATCTTTCTTTCGAGGAAGTTATTGTTCGTGGAGAGTCTTTCGCCGCAGAGGATTGGGGGCGGTCCAACATTGCTGGAAGGTGCCGAATGAGGAAAGCGTGCTTGTTGGCCGGTGTGGCGCTTGTCGGGGTTGCCATCATCGCCCCGGAAATGGCCGCTGCCGAAACCCTTGAGGAGGTTCTGTCCTCCGCCTATGGGACCAATCCCACGCTGCAGGCGCGGCGCGCGCGGTTGCGTGCGACCGATGAAGGCGTGCCGCAGGCCCTCGCCAACTGGCGCCCGACGGTGACGGTGAACGGCGATGTCGGTCGCGGTCGCTACGAAAGCAACCAGGCCGCGGTTCGTGAAGGCGAACGCACTCCCACGTCCTATTCGCTGTCGGTGAGCCAGCCGCTGTATCGGGGCGGCCGTACCGTCGCCCAGACCCAGCAGGCCGAGTCCACCGTGATGGCGGAGCGTGCGCTGCTGCAAGCCACCGAGCAGACTGTCCTGCTCAACGCCTCGACCGCCTATCTGAACGTCGTGCGCGACGAGGCGGTGCTGAAGCTCAACATCAATAACGAGCAGGTGCTGCGCCGTCAGTTGGAAGCCGCGCAGGAGCGCTTCCGCGTCGGCGAGATCACCCGCACCGACGTCAGCCAGGCCGAGGCGCGTTTGTCGCGCGCCACCGCCGACCGGGTTGCCGCCGAGGGCACGCTGCAGAACAGTCGCGCCAACTTCATCAACGTTGTCGGCCGTCCGCCGGAATCGCCGCAGGCGCCGCAAAGCGCGGTGTCGGTGCCGGCTTCGTTCGAGGAAGTCAAGACCCTCACGCTGGCCAAGAATCCCAATGTCGTCGCCGCCGATTGGACTGCTACCGCCGCCAAGGAAGGTGTCGACTTGGTGTTCGGCGAGTTGCTGCCGACGGTGTCGCTGCGGGGCGAGTATTCGCGCGACCTGGACACCAGTTCGCGGACCGGTGACCGCAATAAGTTCGAAGCCGAGAGCATGCAGGCCACGCTGAATGTCAGCGTGCCGCTGTATGAAGGTGGTGGCACCTATTCCCGCGTGCGGGCGCAGAAGCACACCTATGGACAGCGTCGCATCGAGGCCGACCAGGCCCGCCGCGATTCGCTGGAAACCGCTACCCGGGGCTGGGAAGACCTGCAGGCCGCCCGTGCCCGCACCCGTTCGTACGAAAGCCAGATCCGGGCCTCGGAAATGGCCCTGGCCGGCGTCGAGGAAGAAGCCAAGGTCGGCTCGCGGACCGTGCTTGACGTGTTGGATGCCGAACAGGAACTGTTCGACGCCCGCGTCAACATGGTGCGCGCCCAGCACGACGAAATGGTTGCCGCCTTCCAGGTGAAGTCGGCTCTGGGCCAGATGACGGCCGAGGGGTTGACGCTGCCGGTGGAAGCGTACGACGCGACCAAGCATTACGACGACGTGCGCAACCAATGGATCGGTACCGGCATCGAGCCGGCGCCGGGCTATCAGGACTGAGTGGGCAGGATATGGGGCGGCCTTGGCCGTCCCCATTATCGTTATGAACTTGGTCGCTATGTTAATGATTTGTAGGGGGTCGTGCGGCATGATGGCCGTTGATCCGACACCAGGGGACCATCGGACAGTCGAGCCATGAGTGACGATAAGGCCCAGCAAGAACCTTCCATGGAGGATATCCTCGCCTCGATCCGACGTATTCTGTCGGAGGACGAGGCTGAGGAGAAGGCCAAGGCCCCGGTGGTTGAACCGATGCCCGAGCCGGAACCCGAACCCGAGCCTGAGCCGGAACCGGTGAAGCAGTCGCAGGACGACATCGACGCCCTGTTCGCCAACGCTACTCCCGATCCCGTGCCGCCGCCGGAACCCGACCCGTTGCCGCAGGACGACATCGACGCCCTGTTCGCCCAGGCTGCCCCGGCGCCCGCGCCGGAACCAGAGCCGGAAGAGGACGTGCTGGAACTGACCGAGGACATGGTCCTCGACGATCCGGAGCCGGCGTTCGATATCAATCAGTTCAAGCCCGACATCATGGACGATTTCGAGCCGGAGCCGGAACCCGCCCCCATGCCGCCGCCGCGCCGCATGCGGCCCGAGGCCGATCCCGGGTTGATTTCCGAACCGGTGGCCGAACGTTCCACCTCGCTGCTGTCCGATCTGGCCCGTGAAATCGTGCGCCAGCGCTCGATCGGCATCGGCAACGGCGGCGTCACGCTGGAAGACATGGTGCGCGAGTTGCTGCGCCCGATCCTCAAGGAATGGCTGGACGAGAACCTGCCGTACATGATCGAGCGGATCATCAAGAAGGAAATCGAGAAGATGGTAAACCGCGCCGAGAACTACTAGTCTCTGCGGTTCCGGGTTTCGAGGCGGCTCGGAGGCATCTCCGAGCCGCCTTTCGTTTTTCAGCCCACACATAACGCAACAGGAATAGCCAGGTCATGCTGGACAAGACGTATCGCCCGTCCGAGGTGGAGCCGAAGCATTACGAGCGTTGGGAGCAGTCGGGGAGCTTTGCCGCCCACACCGATTCCTCCAAGCCCCCTTACACCATCATGATGCCGCCGCCGAACGTGACCGGCAGCCTGCACATGGGGCACGCGCTGACCTTCACCCTGCAGGACGTGCTGATCCGCTATCACCGCATGATCGGGCGCGACGCCCTGTGGCAGCCCGGCACCGATCATGCCGGCATTGCCACCCAGATGGTCGTCGAGCGCCAGTTGGAAGCGCAGAAGATCACCCGCCACGATCTCGGCCGAGACAAGTTCATCGAGCGCGTGTGGGAATGGAAGGCCGAGTCCGGCGGCACCATCACCCGCCAGCTTCGCCGCCTGGGCGCCTCGCCCGACTGGGCGAAGGAGCGCTTCACCATGGACGAGGGCCTCAGCGACGCCGTGCGCGAGGTGTTCGTCACCCTTTACAAGCAGAAGCTGATCTACCGCGACAAGCGTCTGGTCAATTGGGACCCCAAGCTGCACACCGCCATTTCCGATCTGGAAGTGGAGCAGCGCGAGGTCAAGGGCCATATGTGGCACTTCAAGTATCCGGTCGAAGGACTTGAAGATACTTACATTACCGTCGCCACTACCCGCCCCGAGACCATGCTGGGCGACAGCGCCGTTGCCGTGCATCCCGAGGACGAGCGCTATACCCATCTGGTCGGCAAGATGGTGCGCCTGCCCATCGTCGGCCGTCTGATCCCCATCGTCGCCGACGAATATTCCGACCCGACCAAGGGCACCGGCGCGGTGAAGATCACCCCGGCGCACGACTTCAACGACTTCGAGGTCGGCAAGCGTCACAACCTGCCGCAGCTCAATATTCTCGACCGCGACGCCCGCATCACCGGCGACGTGCCGGCCGATTATCTGGGCCTCGACCGTTACGACGCGCGCAAGAAGGTGGTCGCCGCCATCGAGGAACTGGGCCTGCTCGACAAGATCGACAACCACGTCCACATGGTGCCCTATGGCGACCGCTCGGGCGTGGTGATCGAGCCGTGGCTGACCGACCAGTGGTACGTCGATGCGCCGACCCTGGCCAAGCCCGCGCTGGAGGCGGTCGAGAGCGGCAAGACCAAGTTCCATCCCAAGCATTGGGAAAACACCTATTACGAATGGATGCGCAACATCCAGCCGTGGTGCGTCTCGCGCCAGATTTGGTGGGGCCATCAGGTGCCGGCGTGGTACGGTCCCGACGGCCATGTTTTCGTCGAATTGGACGAAGCCGCCGCGCAGGTTGCCGCCACCGCCCATTACGGCAAGGCGGTCGCGCTGACCCGCGACACCGACGTCCTCGACACCTGGTTCTCGTCGGCGCTGTGGCCGTTCTCGACCCTGGGCTGGCCGAAAAAGACGCCGGAGCTGGCGCGCTATTACACCACCGACGTTCTGGTGACCGGCTTCGACATCATCTTCTTCTGGGTCGCCCGCATGATGATGATGGGCATCCACTTCATGGGTGAGGTGCCGTTCAAGGACATCTACATCCATGCCCTGGTCCGCGACGAAAAGGGCCAGAAGATGTCGAAGTCCAAAGGCAACGTCATCGATCCGCTGGTGCTGATGGACAAGTACGGCTGCGACGCCGTGCGCTTCACCCTGGCGGCGCTGGCCGCCCAGGGCCGCGACATCAAGCTGGCGGAAAGCCGGGTCGAGGGCTATCGCAACTTCGCCACCAAGCTGTGGAACGCCGCGCGTTTCTGTCAGATGAACGAATGCGCGCCGGTCGCCGGCTTCGATCCCAAGGCGGTCAAGGAAATCGTCAATCGCTGGATCGTCGGCAAGACCGCCGAAGTCGCCGACAAGGTGGCGGTGGCGCTGGACGGCTATCGCTTCGACGCCGCCGCCGGTGCCGCCTATCAGTTCGTCTGGGGCACCTTCTGCGACTGGTACCTGGAATTCGCCAAGCCCATCTTCATGGGCAGCGACGAGGCGGCCAAGGCCGAAACCCGCGCCACCACCGCCTGGGTGCTGGACATGATCCTGCACGTGCTGCACCCGTTCATGCCCTTCATCACCGAAGAGCTGTGGGCGCAGATGGGCGGGCGCAATGATCAGTTGATGCTGCGCGACTGGCCCAAGTTCGAGGGCCTGCACGACGCCGCCGCCGAAGAGGAAATGGACTGGGTCGTGCGCGTCATCTCGACCGTGCGCGGCGTCCGTTCGGAAATGAACGTGCCGGCTGGCGCTCAGGTCGACCTGCTGGTGTCCGGCCTGGCGCCGGCCCGCCAAGCCTGGGCCAAGACCCATGCCGACCTGATCGTCCGCTTGGCCCGCCTGGCCGCGCTGGAGCCTGCGGCCGCCGGCGAGCGCGTGGCGCAGGCGTTCTCGCACGGTGCCGCCCAGATGGTGGTGGACGAGGCGACCTTGGTGATGCCGCTGGCCGGCGTCATCGAGATCGACAAGGAGCGTTCGCGACTGGAAAAGGAAATCGCCCGCGTCGAAGCCGAGATCGGCAAGGTGGACAAGAAGTTCGCCAATCCTGACTTCGTCGCCCGCGCCGCCCCCGAAGTGGTGGAAGAAAACCGCGAGCGTCGGGTCGAATGGGCGGCGGCCAAGGAAAAGTTGCAGGAAGCCCTGCAGCGCCTTTCCGGCGCCTGAGAATGGGGAAGGGGGCGCAAGCCCCCTTTTCTCATTCTGCCGCCGTTTTCATTTGACGGGTCGCCACGAGCGTTGTGGCGTGTTAAACCGGTTATAAGGAGCCGCAACCTGCGGACGTGGTAGCTCCGGGAAGGGTCATGGCCGATTTCGGCGAAAAGATCACCAGGGAATTGACCATCCGCTACGTGGCCGTGCTGGCCGTGTTGGGCGCGTTGTCGATCGCCTCGTTCCTGGGGCTGGCCCGCATCGTCATGGACGCGGAAAGCGGCACCACCCTGGTCAATGTCGCCGGGCGCCAGCGCGCTTTGGTCGAGCGCGTGGCCTTCCTTGGCACCCGGCTGGCGCTGCTGCGCTCCGCCGACGAGCGTGCCGAGGTGGAAAAGACCTTCATCGATACGGTGAATCTGCTGGAATCCTCGCATTCCGGCCTGCTTGCCGGCCTGCCCGAACTGCGTGCGCCCAAACCGCCGTCGGACGATTTGCTGGCGCTGTATTATGGCCCCGAGTCGAATGTCGACGCCGATCTGCGCGTCTTTACCGGCCATGCCCGTGCGTTGGTCGCGCGGTTCCCGGCGCCGATCACCCTGGACGATCCCGACCTGACCGAGATCAACACCGCCGCCACCGGTCCCATGCTGGCGGCGCTGGATCGCATGACTACCGCCTATCAGCGTGAGAACGAGGAACGGCTGGTACGGCTGTCGGCGCTGCACGGCGCCGCCCTGGTGGTGATCCTGGGCCTGCTGGTGGTGTCCGCCGCCGGGGTGTTCCAGCCCATGGTGGCGCGCATCAAGGCCGATTTCGAGGAGCGCGCCCTGGCCGAACAGGGGCTGCGCGAGTCCGAAGAACGGCTGTGGAAGATTCTTGAGGAAAGCCCGGTCGGCGTGTCGGTGTCGCGGCGGTCGGATGGCCGTGTCGTGTTCGCCAACACCCGTTTTTGCGACATCATCGGCGCCAAGCGCGAGGACGTCATCGGCGATCTGGCTCGCAACCATTTCGTCGACGACGCGCAGCGCTATCGCATCATCGCCGCGCTCAAATCCCAGGGGCATATCGACGATGCCGAGGTGGAGTTCCGCCGCCGCGATGGCACCGCGTTCTGGAGCCTGCTGACGCTGCGCGCCACCCGGGTCGAACGCGATGTCGTCAACCTGGCCTGGGTCTACGACATCTCGGCCATGAAAGCGGCCGAGGCCAAGCTGAAGCTGACCGCCAAGGTGGTGGAAAGCGCCTCGGAAGCGGTGGTGATCACCAACGTCCGCAACCAGATCGAATACGTCAACCCAGCATTCACCGCCATTACCGAGTACAAGGCGGAGGAGGTGCTGGGCGCCAATCCGCGCATGCTGCAATCCGGACGTCACGACGCCGATTTCTATCGCGCCATGTGGGACGAAATCCGCAGTTCGGGCCGTTGGCGCGGTGAAATCTGGAACCGCCGCAAGTCGGGCGAATTCTACGCGGAATGGCTCAGCATCGTCGCCATCAAGGATGATGCCGGCAACCCGACCCACCACATCGCCATCTTCTCGGACATCACCCACCGCAAGGAGGACGAGGAGCGAGTGTGGCGTCAGGCCAATTACGACGCCCTGACGGGCCTGCCCAACCGCGCCCTGTTCCTCGACCGCTTGAATCAGGCGGTGCGGCAGGGGCGGCGCGAGGACAAGCATTTCGCGCTGATGTTCCTCGACCTCGACGGCTTCAAGAAGGTTAACGACACCTTGGGCCATGCCGCCGGTGACGTGCTGCTGCAGCAGACGGCGGCACGCCTGACCGAGTGCATGCGGGCGTCGGATACCGTCGCCCGTCTGGCCGGCGACGAATTCACCTGTATTCTCAACGGCATCCGTTCGCGTGAGGACGTGGCCATGGTCGCCGCCAAGATCCTCGAACGCATGGCCGTGCCGTTCGATCTGGATGGCAGCCCCGCCGAGGTGCGGGCCTCCATCGGCATCGCTGTTTTTCCCGATCACGCCACCGATGGCGCCGTGCTGCTGCAACTGGCCGACGAGGCCATGTACGCGGTGAAGAAGGCCGGCAAGAACAACTTCGAATTCGTCGGCTCCGAACGTCCGAAGCAGGCTGCGTCGGCGCCCGCCCTTCAAGTCTGAGATCCGGCGCTACTCGCGGTCCTCGCCGGTGTCGTCGTCCTGCTCGTCGTCGGCAAGGACGTCGGCTTCCAACTCTTCGCTGTCGAGCGCTTCATCTTCGTCGAATACGGTCGTTTCGTCCGTGGGTTCCGTGACCGGCAGGGGCGGCTCGACGCGCGCCCGCCCAGCCGCGCGCAACGGCACGCGCGAGGTTTCGACGTAGGGCGCCTGGCACTTGGGGCAGGTGACGGGGCTACGATCCAGGTCGTAATAGGCGGCGCCGCAATTGGGGCAGCGGCGTTTGGTTCCACGGTTGGCGAGGGTCAGGGTGGCCTCCTTGGCGCAACATCTCGACCCCCTCATATGGGGGCACATCGATGCGCCGCCACCTCCTGCGTTAGGCCAGGCTTCTCAGGAACGGGCGATAGGGGCGGTCGTTGGTGCGGATATGGTCCAGCAGCCAGGTCTGCAGGAAGTTCGCCGTTTCCATGGTCAGATGGCCAAGTTCTTCGTGGTGGGCGGCATCGGTGTAGCGCGCCCGCAGAACCTCGGCCTGCAGCAGCAGGCGATCGTGTTCGGCCTTGTGCACCACCAACCCGGGATAGCCGTGGCGGTCGAGCATCCGCTCCTCGGCAACGAAATGGGCGCGGGTGCGCAGGATCATGGTTTCCAGGATGCTCGCCAACTGCTCGACCGAGGCCCCGGCTTGGACGGCGTCGAGGAACTGGTTGCATACCTCGAGCAATTCCTTGTGGTCGGCGTCGATGGCCGGCAGGCCCAGCTTGAACTCGTCGGACCACTCAATTTTCGCAATACCCATGACGCCTCCTTTGCGCGCCGCCCGCGCGCGGATTCCGCGCCATCAGACTGTCATCGCCGGGGTCAACAATCGGTTAAGACCATGACCATCCGTCTATTTCATATGGATTAGCCGGCTGCTTCCAACAAGTTACGCACCGCCTGGTGGAACATCGCTTCCGTCAGGCGGCCGGTGTTGGTGTTGTAGCGCGAGCAGTGGTAGCTGTCGGCCAGCACCAGTCCGTTGGGGAGCCGATGAACCTCGCCGTGGGCGAAGGGATAGGCGACCTTGCGCAAGTCCAGCACGCTCAGCACCGCCTGATGGGCATCGCGGCCGATCGCGAACAGGCCGCGCAGGTTCGGCATCGCCGCCATTTCCGCCAGCAGGAACGGCCGGCAGGCATTGAATTCCACCGGCAGCGGCTTGTTTTGCGGCGGCACGCAGCGCACGGCGTTGCTGATCCGCACGCCGCTCAGGGTAAAGCCGTCGTCGGGGCGGGCGCCATAGCGGCCCTGCGCCAGCCCGAAGGCGGCCAGGGTGGGGTAGAGCAGGTCGCCGGCGAAGTCGCCGGTGAACGGCCGCCCGGTGCGGTTGGCCCCCTTCAGTCCCGGCGCCAGGCCGATGAACAGATAGCGGGCGTCCAGTCCGCCGAACGACGGCACCGGACCATTATGCCAGTCGGGCCAGGCGGCGCGGTTGTCGGTGCGGAACTGCACCAGACGGGGACACAATGGGCAATCGTGCGCCGGCACCTGAGGGGTGCCGGTGCTGAAGGGGGCGGCGTGGCTCACGACTGGTCGTCGTCCTCGTAATCGTCCTGGCCGTTGTAGTTGGGGGCCGGACGATCGTCGCGATGGAAATGGGCGCGGGCGATCTGCGGCCCCAGATCCTGCAACTCCATGAACACGTCGGCCTGCCGACGCAGCTCGTCGGCCACCATGGGCGGCTGCGAGCGCACGGTGGAAACCACGGTCACGCGCACGCCCTTGCGCTGCACCGCCTCGACCAGCCGGCGGAAATCGCCGTCGCCCGAGAACAACACGACATGGTCCAGATGGGGCGCCATCTCCATCACGTCGATGGCCAGTTCGATGTCCATGTTGCCCTTGATCTTGCGCCGGCCCATGGCATCGGTGAATTCCTTGGTCGGCTTGGTCACCATGGTGTAGCCGTTGTAATCCAGCCAGTCGACCAGCGGGCGGATCGGCGAATATTCCTGGTCCTCGATCAGCGCGGTGTAATAGAACGCGCGGATCAGCCGCCCTTCGGCGGCGAACAGGTTGAGCAACCGTTTGTAGTCGATGTCAAATCCCAGCGCGCGCGCGGCGGCGTACAGGTTCGAGCCGTCAATGAACAGGCCGATACGTTCAGCGTCATAAAAATGCATGGCAGCACTCGACTAAAAGAATAGGGCTTGAAGGGCCGGCCCACGCGCGGCCTTTGGTCAATGGCGCTAACGTAGGCTGTGCCCGAGACCGCCGCAAGGGGCAAGCCTGAGACATCGGTGCGGAACTCTTGCTTTCACGGGCATTGCCAATATATAAGCTGGAATCTTTCCCACGGACGAACTCATCAAAGGACGTTCTATGGCGCGCGTTACGGTAGAAGATTGCGTAGTTCGAGTTCCGAACCGGTTCGAACTGGTTTTGGTTGCGGCCCAGCGGGCCAGGGACGTTTCGTCCGGTTCCAAGCTGACCGTCGAGCGCGACAACGATAAGAACCCGGTGGTGGCGCTGCGCGAAATCGCCGACGACACCGTGCCGCTGGATGCCCTGCGTAATTCGCTGGTGTCCGGTCTGCAGAAGCATGTCGAAGTCGACGAGCCGGAGGAGGACGAAATGGAGTCCTTCATGCCCGACAGCGAGATGGCTTTCGAGAACATCGCTTCCGAGGAAGAGGCTATCGAGGATGGCCTGACCGTGTCCGACGATGCGGTCGATTTCGACGCCGACAATCTCGGCGGCGACATCGACGAGTAAGCTTTTGGGGGCGGCCGTGGCGAAAGCGTCCGCCTTGTGCCGCCCCCGCTCTTGCCCGGAAGCGGCGCGCCCGGGAGGAGTCTTTACGCCATGATGCGCCAGTTCGAGTTGGTGGAACGGGTCAAGTCCTACGATCCCAATGCGGACGAGGACGCCATCAACCGCGCCTATGTCTTCGCCATGAAGATGCATGGCTCGCAAAAGCGGGCCTCGGGCGATCCGTACTTCTCGCATCCCATCGAAGTCGCCGGCATCCTGACCAAGTACCGGCTGGATTGCGCTTCGATCATCACGGCGCTGCTGCACGACACCATCGAAGACACTCCGGCGACGCTGGAGGATATCGAGAAGCTGTTCGGCACCGAAATCGGCCGCCTAGTCGACGGCGTCACCAAGCTGAACCGCATCGAATTGCAGTCGGACCATGCCAAGCAGGCGGAAAACCTGCGCAAGCTGGTGCTGGCCATGAGCGAGGACATTCGCGTCCTGCTGGTCAAGCTGGCCGACCGCGTGCACAACATGCGCACGCTGCATTACATCCAGAAGCCCGAGAAGCGTCGCCGCATCGCGCTCGAGACCATGGAAATCTACGCTCCGCTTGCCGAACGCATCGGCATGCAAGAGATCAAGATGGAGCTGGAGGATCTGGCCTTCACCGAATTGCACGGTGACGCCCGGTCCTCGATCATCGCGCGCCTCAACTTCCTGCGCGAACAGGGGGGCGACCTGATCGGTCGCATCCTCGAGGAATTGCGCAAGACGCTGGAGGAGGCGGGGGTCAAGGCCACCGTCTCGGGCCGCGAGAAGACGCCTTATTCCATCTGGCTGAAGATGCAGCGCAAGAATGTCGGCTTTGAGCAATTGTCCGACATCATGGCGTTTCGCGTCGCCGTGCCCAGCATCGAGGACTGCTATCGCGCGCTTGGCGTGATCCATTCCAAGTATCCGATGGTGCCGAACCGCTTTAAGGACTACATCTCGACGCCCAAGCCCAACGGCTACCGCTCGCTGCATACCGGCGTGTTCGGCCCCGAGCGTCACCGCATCGAGGTGCAGATTCGCACCAACGAGATGCACGAGGTGTCGGAACTGGGCGTCGCCGCCCATTGGAAGTACAAGTCGGGCGGCAACAGCGCCGCCGGCGGCAAGATGACCGACGGCCGCCAATACCGCTGGCTGCGTGAACTGCTCGACATCCTGGAACACGCTTCGAACCCGGACGAGTTCCTGGAGCATACCAAGCTGGAGATGTTCCAGGACCAGGTGTTCTGCTTCAGCCCCAAGGGCGACCTGATCGCGCTGCCGTCGGGGGCGACGCCGGTGGACTTCGCCTATGCGGTGCACTCGGACGTGGGCGACACCTGCGTCGGTGCCAAGATCAACGGCCGCATCATGCCGTTGCGCTCGCGCCTGCATAACGGCGATCAGGTCGAGATCATCACCTCGAAGGCGCAGACGCCGAATCCGACCTGGGAACGCTTCGTCGTCACCGGCAAGGCGCGCGCCCGTATTCGCCGCTTCATCCGCACCCAGCAGCGCGCCCAATACGCCGATCTCGGCCGCGCCATCCTGGTGCGCGCCTTCCGCCAGGAAGGTTACGAGTTCACCGAAAAGGCAGCCGAAGGCGTCCTCAAGATCTTCAAGGCGCCGACGGTGGAAGACCTTGTCGCCATGGTGGGCGAGGGGACGCTGACCGGCAAGGAAGTGGTCTCCCAGGTCTATCCCGAGCTGAAGACCGGCGCCGCGCGGCCCGACAACGTGGTGGTGATGGCCAAGGCCAAGGCGCCGACCACGGCGCGGGACAAGGCCAACGCCGTTCCCATCAAGGGGCTGATCCCCGGCATGGCGGTGCATTTCGCCGGTTGCTGCCATCCGCTGCCCGGCGACCGCATCGTTGGCATCGTCACCACCGGCAAGGGCGTCACCGTCCACACCATCGACTGCGACAATCTTGAGCAATACGCCGAGACGCCCGAGCGCTGGCTCGACATTTCGTGGGAAGCCGGCGAGGGCAACGCCCATGTCGGCCGTGTCGACCTGGTGGTCAACAACGAGCCGGGCGCCTTGGGATCGGTCACCACCGTGATCGCCAAGAACATGGGCAACATCATCAATTTGAAGATCACCAACCGCACCACCGAATTCTTCGAGATGATCATCGACATCGAAGTGCGCGACGTGAAGCACCTGACCAATATCATCGCCGCGCTGCGTGCCACTCCGGCCATCAATTCGGTCGAGCGCGCGCGCAACTGACCTCTTCCGGGAGTCTTGGACCATGACCGCGCGTTCCCTGCGCCTTGGCATCAACATCGACCATGTCGCCACCATCCGTAATGCCCGCGGCGGACGTCATCCCGATCCCATTCGTGCCGCCCACATGGCTGCCGCCGCCGGTGCCGATGGCATCACCGCCCATCTGCGCGAGGATCGCCGCCACATCTCGGACAGCGACATCGCCCGGCTGAGCAACGAAATCCAGTTGCCGCTGAACCTGGAAATGGCCGCCACCGACGAGATGCTGGCTATCGCGCTGCGCCATCGGCCGCACGCCGCCTGCATCGTCCCCGAGAAGCGCGAGGAGCGCACCACCGAGGGTGGGCTGGACGTCGCCGGTCAGATGGATCGCCTTGCCCCCATGGTGGGCAAGCTGAGCGAGGCCGGTGTCCGCGTGTCGCTGTTCATCGAGGCCGATCTGCGCCAACTGGATGCCGCCCGCGCCATCGGCGCCCCGGTGGTCGAGCTGCATACCGGCGCCTATTGCGACCACGAGGGCGCGGCACGCGATGCCGAGCTGGCGCGCATTGTCGCCGCCGCCGCCCATGCCGCCGCCATCGGTCTGGAATGCCATGCCGGTCATGGTCTGTCGTTCGACACCGTCAAGCCCATCGCCGTCATCCCCTCGATCAAGGAATTGAACATCGGTCACTTCCTGGTGGGAGAGGCCATCTTCGTCGGCTTCGAGGCATCCATCCGCCACATGCGGGCGCTGATGGACGAAGCGCGAAAGTGAGCCTTGGGCGACTTGCTGACGGTCTGGCTTGACAGCAACCGTGCGGGCTGGTTTGCTCGGCGCGACCGTGCTCCGGGGCGCCTGGCGCCGCATTCGTTAAATCAATAGGTTAGGTGGCGATTTTCATGTCCAGAGGGAAGCCGAACGGCACCTGGGAAACCATCAAGACGGTTCTTTACGCCATGCTGATCGCAGGCGTGGTGCGAACCGTGGCGTTCGAGCCGTTCAACATTCCCTCGGGATCGATGATTCCGACGCTGTTGATCGGCGACTATCTGTTCGTGTCGAAATACGCCTATGGCTATTCCCGCCACTCGATGCCGTTCAGCATCGGCCCCAATGGCGGCCGCATTCTGGAAAAGATGCCCGAGCGCGGCGACGTGGTGGTGTTCAAGAAGCCGCCCGAGAACAAGATCGACTATATCAAGCGGGTGGTCGGCCTGCCCGGCGACCGCATCCAGGTCACCGGCGGCATCCTGCACATCAACGGCGTGCCGGTGAAGCGCGAGCGCATCGACGACTTCGTTGAGATGACGCGTGAAGGCAACTACATGCGCGCCGCCCAGTATATCGAGACGCTGCCCAACGGCCGCCAGCATCGCATCATCGAATATGCCGGCGACAACGGCATCGCCGACAACACGCCGGAATACGTGGTGCCGCCGGGCCACTATTTCATGATGGGCGACAACCGCGACAATTCCGCCGATTCGCGCTTCCTGGACGAGGTCGGCTACGTGCCCGCCGCCAATCTGGTCGGCCGCGCCGAGGTGCTTTTCTTCTCGGCCGACGGTTCGGCGTCGCTGTGGGAGTTCTGGCGTTGGCCGTGGGCGATTCGCTTCTCCCGGCTGTTCTCGGGGGTCCACTAAGCCATGGCCGCCCGGTCGCATGATCTGGCCCAGCGGCTGGGGCATCGCTTCGCAGATCCCTCGCTGATGACCCAAGCGCTGACCCACCCGTCGGTGGTTCACGGCCGCGCCCCACGCAAGGCGACGCCCTACGAGCGCCTGGAATTCCTGGGCGACCGCGTGCTGGGGCTGGTGGTCGCCGACATGTTGTTCCGTCGCTTCCCCACCGAGCCTGAGGGCGCGCTGGCTCGCCGCCACGCCGCCCTGGTGCGGCGCGAGGCGCTGGCCCGCGTCGCCCACATCATCGGCCTGCCGGCGCACCTGATCCTGTCGCGCGGCGAAGAGGATGCCGGCGGCCGCAGCAATCCCGGCCTGCTGGCCGACGCCTGCGAGGCGCTGATCGGTGCAATGTTCGCCGATGCCGGCTTCGCCAAGTCCCAGGAGTTCGTCCAGCGTATGTGGACGCCGCTGATGGATGAAGCTGCGGCGCCGCCCAAGGATGCCAAGACCGCCTTGCAGGAATGGGCGCAGGGGCGGGGCAAGAAGTTGCCGACCTACACCACGGTCGGCATGGAAGGCCCCCCGCACGACCCCACCTTCATGGTATCGGTGGAGGTCGAGGGGGTGGAGACGGTGACGGCCCAGGGCGCGTCCAAGCGCGCCGCCGAGCAGGCTGCGGCCACCCAGATGTTGGAGAACGTGACGAAATGACCGAGGTTCCCGAAAACGAAAGGCGATGTGGCTACGTGGCCATCGTCGGCGCGCCAAACGCCGGCAAGTCCACGCTGGTCAACGCGCTGGTGGGAACCAAGGTGTCCATCGTGTCGCCCAAGGTTCAGACCACGCGCTTCCGCGTGCTGGGCATTCTGATGACCGGGCCGGCCCAGGTCATCCTGGTGGACACCCCGGGCATCTTCCAGCCGCGCGGCCGGCTTGACCGCGCCATGGTGGCGGCGGCCTGGAACGGCGCCGCCGACGCCGATCTGGTCTGCGTGCTGGTGGACGCCCATCGCGGCTATGACGACGACACCCGCGACATCATCAACAAGCTGCGCGAGAGCAAGCGCCAGGCCGTGCTGATCCTCAACAAGGTCGACGCGGTGAAGAAGGAAAAGCTGCTGGAACTGGCGGCCGACCTGCATGCCGAGGGGCTGTTCTCCGAGGTGTTCATGATCTCGGCGCTCAAGGGTGATGGGTTGGAGCCGCTGAGCAAGCTGTTCGCCGAGCGCGCGCCGCTGGGGCCGTGGATGTATCCCGAGGATGAGGTGTCCGACCTGCCCCAGCGCATGCTGGCGGCCGAGATCACCCGCGAGAAGGCGTTCCTCAAGCTGCATGAGGAACTGCCTTATGCCCTGACCGTCGAGACTGAGCAGTGGGAGGAACGTCCCGACGGCTCGGCCCGCATCGACCAGGTGATCTTCATTCAGCGCGAAAGCCAAAAGGCCATCGTCGTCGGCAAGGGCGGCCACCAAATCAAGGCGATCGGCGCTGCCGCCCGCCAGGAGCTGGAAGCGCTGCTGGAACGCCGCGTCCACCTGTTCCTGCACGTCAAGGTCAAGGAAGACTGGCAGGAACGCCGCACCCATTACAGCGAAATGGGCCTGGACTTCGACGTTTAAGGGCCGGCCATGAGCGCCCGCGCCATCGGCCTTATTCTGCTGTGGGTTGGTACCATTCTGTTGGTGGCGGTGCTGCAGCATCGCCTGCGCCGTGGCGCCTGGAACGACGAGGCGTTCGAGACGCCGCCGCCCATCGAACGCTGGTCCGTCGCCATTGCTGCCACCGGCATGGTCTCGGCCGCCATCGGTGCCGCCCTGACGGTGTTGAGCGTGTGGTGATGGAATGGGCGGATGAAGGCGTCGTCGTCGCAATCCGCCGCCTGGGCGAAAACGGTATCGTCGCCGATGTGCTGACCCGCGAGCATGGCCGCCATGCCGGGCTGGTCCATGGCGGCGCCGGCAAGGAAAAGCGCGGCCTGCTGCAGCCGGGCAATTGCCTGAAGGTGTGGTGGCGGGCGCGCCTGCCCGAACAATTGGGCAGTTACCGCATCGAGCCGGTGCGGGCGCATGCCGCCGAATTGTTCGACGATCCCGGCCGACTGGCCGCCCTGGCCGCGGCCTGCGCGCTGTGCGAGGTGGCGCTCCCCGAGCGGCAGGCCCATCCCGCTGCCCATGCCGCCCTGGTGGCGTTGCTGCAGGCGTTGCACAGCGATGCCTGGCCCAGCGTCTATGTGCATTGGGAACTGGCGCTGCTGCGCGATCTGGGCTATGGCCTGGACCTGACGCGCTGTGCCGCCACCGGTGTCAATGACGGCCTGGCCTTCGTCAGCCCCAAGAGCGGGCGGGCGGTGTCGCTGTCGGCGGGCGAGCCTTATCGCGACAAGTTGCTGACGCTGCCCCGGTTTCTGATCGCGGGCGGCGAGGGGGGGCGCGACGAGATATTTGCCGGACTGAAACTGGCCGGCTATTTTCTCGACCGCCACGTATTGGCGCCGCACCATACCGCCTTGCCGGCGGCGCGTGCGCGTTTGGTTGACCGCTTTCGGCCCTGAAAATACCATGGGGCCATACCGGACCCGAGGGGGCCGGTCGATGATTGGGGAGTTGCATGTCCGAACCTGCCGTCGCGGGCGAAATCCGCGAGACGTCGCTCACCGAGGCGCTGGGCGAGCGCTATCTGGCTTATGCCATGTCCACCATCGTGTCGCGGTCGCTGCCCGATGTGCGCGACGGCCTCAAGCCGGTGCACCGCCGCCTGCTGTTCGCCATGCGCCAACTCAAGCTGGACCCCGAGGGCGGCTTCAAGAAGTGCGCCCGCGTGGTCGGCGACGTCATCGGTAAGTATCACCCGCATGGCGACGTGGCGGTGTACGACGCCATGGTCCGTCTGGCCCAGGACTTCGCCGTGCGCTATCCGCTGGTGGAAGGCCAGGGCAATTTCGGCAATATCGACGGCGATAACGCCGCCGCCATGCGATACACCGAAGCCAAGCTGACCGCCATCGCCGCCGCGCTGATGGAAGGGCTGGACGAGGACGCGGTCGATTTCCGCCCGACCTACGACGGCACCGAGAACGAGCCGATCGTCATGCCGTCGGCATTCCCCAATCTGCTGGCCAACGGCGCCACCGGCATCGCCGTCGGCATGGCGACCAACATCCCGCCCCATAACGTCGGCGAAATCTGCGACGCGCTCGGCCATCTGATCCGCGAGCCGGAATGTTCGGTCGACGCGCTGATCGCCCTGATGCCCGGCCCCGACTTCCCCACCGGCGGCGTGCTGGTGGAAACCCGCGAGGCGGTGGCCGAAGCCTATCGCACCGGCCGTGGCGCGTTCCGCCTGCGCGCCAAGTGGGAGGTCGAGAAGCTGTCGCACGGTCTTTACCAGATCGTCGTCACCGAGATTCCCTATCAGGTGCAGAAATCCAAGGTGATCGAGAAGATCGCCGAACTGCTGAACGAGAAAAAGCTGCCGCTGCTGGCCGATATCCGCGACGAATCGGCCGAAGACGTGCGCATCGTGCTGGAGCCGCGCAACCGCACCATCGAGGCCGAGCTGCTGATGGAACAATTGTTCCGCCAGACCGACCTCGAGGTCCGCATCGGCCTCAACA
>JBLNBE010000025.1:0-5842 GCA_050259735.1 Bacteroidota bacterium | reverse complement strand
CCCTCCCCCCTTGCGGGGGAGGGCCGGGGTGGGGGGCGTTACCGCCGGCGATCTTGCTCGCGCCCTGACCCAGCGCTTTGCCGCCGCCGGCATCGACAGCGCCCGGCTGGACGCCCGTCTGCTGGTGGCCGAGGTGCTGGGCGTCGCCCCCGACCGGGTGGCGCTGGACCCCGACATGGCGTTGTCGCCCGAGCAGGCGGACAGGCTGGAGGCGCTGGCCGTCCGCCGTGCCGCCCGCGAACCCATGAGTCATATTCTCGGCCGGCGCGGCTTCTGGACGCTGAACCTCAAGGTCACCGCCGACACCCTCGACCCGCGCGGCGACACCGAGACGCTGGTGGAAGCGGTGCTGGCCCGCATTCCCGACCGCGCGGCGCCGCTGCGGCTGGTGGATTTCGGCACCGGCACCGGGGCGATCCTGCTGGCGCTGTTGGCGGAATTGCCCAACGCCACCGGCGTTGCGGTGGACAAAAGCCCGGCCGCCCTGGCGGTGGCGCGCGAGAATGCCATTGCCCATGGGATGGAGGGGCGGACGCGGTTCCTGCTGTCCCATTGGGGGGCGGCCCTGGGGCAGGGGGGGCTGGACGAAAGGGCCGATGTAATCGTCTCGAACCCGCCCTATATTCCCGATCAGGATATCGACGGCCTTGCCCCCGAGGTCGCCGCCTTCGAACCCAGGCTGGCGCTGGCCGGCGGGCCGGACGGCCTGGACTGCTATCGTGAACTGGTGCCGCAAATGGCGCGGCTGCTGGCGCCCGGCGGGCTTGCCGCCGTGGAAGTGGGGGCGGGACAGGCTGCCCAGGTGGCCGCGTTGTTCACCGCTGCCGGATTGAAAGACGTCGTCTTCGCTCGGGATCTCGCAGGCATCGAACGGTGTGTGGTGGGCACCGCTTGATGGTCGGCGGCGAACTATCGCAAAAGGTTGCGGATCGGCGCGAAAAAAAGAGTTGGAATATACAGGCTTCCCGGATAGGGTGGCCCCCGTCGAGCGCCACCGAGCCGAGGTCCGCGTAGAGCCGCCAGCTCCGCCCCTCACCGCAGCGCCTACCGATCCCTCCATCGCCGAACCTCGATCAGTCCGAGGTCATGGCCGGACCCGGTTCACCGGGTGGATTGTCTTAAAATTGTGCATCGACCTGTATCATGTAAGGCAGGACCCGTGAACGTGAATCCGAAGCAGCGTCCCCGTGGCCGTGGCAATAACGGCGGTAATCCCAATCGAGGCAATTATGGCAGCGGCGGTCACGGTGGTGGCGGCGGCGGCGGTGGGGGCGGTGGCCCGCGCCACAATATGAATGTCCGCACCCAGGTGTTCGACTCCAACGGCCCCGAAGGCCGCATCCGGGGCAACGCCCATCAGGTGATGGAAAAGTACCTGACGCTGGCGCGTGACGCCTCCAGTCAGGGCGACCGTGTGGCGGCCGAGAATTTCTATCAGCATGCCGAGCACTATTTCCGCCTGATCAACGCCTACAATCAGAACAACGGCCAGCGCCGGCCGAGCAACCTGCCGACCCCGGCGGAAGACCAGAACGACATGACCGGCGACGATGGCGAGGAAGGCGAGCGGCAGGATGCCGTGCAGACCTCGGGCGAATACGCCGAGGCGCCGCAGCCCGTCGAGACGGCCGAAGTGGAAGCCCCGGTCGAGCAGCGTCAGCCCCGCGCCCCGCGCGGTGAGCGCCAGCCCCGTGGCGAGCGTCAGCCCCGCGAACATCGCGAGCCGCGTGAACCCCGCGAGCCGCGAGCCGAGCGCGAACCTCGGGCCGAGCGCGTCGCTGCACCCGTTCCGGACGAGCAGCCGGACGTCGCCGCCCCCGCCGAGCGGACCGAAGCGGTCGAGCAGCCTCGCCCCGAGCGAGCGCCCCGCCGCCGCGCCCCGCGTCAGGCCGCCGCCCAGCCGGCCGCCGAGGGCGAGGAGGGCAGCGCCCCGGAAAGCCTCAGCGCCTGATCGCGTTGCCTGATCGGTAAATGACGAAACCCCCGGTGAAAGCCGGGGGTTTTTGTTTGATGGGTGTGCGGCGCTACCCCGCCCGCCGGGTGGTCGTCACGTGCTCGGCGGCCAAGGTGACGTAGCGGCCGTTGAACGTCAGCCGGCGATCGTCGGCCAGCCGGCGCAGGGTGCGGCTCAGCACTTCCGGGCTGGTGCCCACCATGGCGGCGACGTCGCGCCACGATACCGGCAACATCAGCGAACGGGTGCCATCGACCGCCACGGCGATATCGGCCGCCAATTCGGCCAGCAACGCCAGGATACGCTCTGCCAGTTGACCGGCACACAGGCGGAAGATGGTGTTTTCGTTGTGGCGCGCCTCGTCGCAGGTATGGTGCAACAACGCCGCGCGCACCGCCGGTTGGTCCAGGGCGGCATTCAGGCGGTCCAGCGGAATGAAGCAGACTTCGACGGGGCCGAGCGCGCGGGCGCCGGTTCCGTGTACGCCGTCGGCGAACAGATCGGCGCAGGGAAAAAAGGCGCCCGGACGCAGCAGGCGGAAAATCACCATATCACCGCTCTCGTCGACCCGCTCGACCGCGACCAGGCCGGATGTCAGGCTATAGGCACCGCTGACCGGATCGCCCTGGTGGAACAGATGGCGGCCTTTGTCGAAGGACAATTCCGCAACCGAGTGAGTCAACGGGCAACCACACTCTTCGCCTTTCCCGATGGAAGGGCGATGACCAGCAATGGCGCCGACTCGCGTACTGCGTTTACAGCGTCCGTTGAAAGTACACATAATGGCGTGCCCTCCACTAATGCCTAACGGTGCCGTGTTTGTACTTCCGTCGCAACGCTACATAAGGCGCAATAGGGCGTAATCCTTAAGAATGGTATCCAAGGATTCGTGAGGAAATGGTGCGCTGCGGGAAATTTCCCCGACCGCCCCCGCGTCCGGTTGCGACCCGCGAAATCCCGTCCATATTTATCGGCGGTTCCGTGAGGGTCTGTTCCGTTGCCGATGGCGGGGCGGGAGAGGCCGGTCGCTTGGGAGATTGGGCATGGATTTCGAGAAATACACCGAACGCAGCAAGGGCTTCGTGCAGGCAGCGCAGACCTTGGCCGTGCGCAAGGGCCATCAGCGCCTGTTGCCTGAACATCTGCTCAAGGTGTTGTTGGACGACAAGGAAGGTCTGGCCGCCAATCTGATGAAGGCGGCCGGCGGCGACCCGAAGAAGGCGCTGGCGGCGGTCGAGGCCGAGCTGGACAAGCAGCCCAAGGTGGAAGGCCCCGGTTCCGGCGGTCTGCATCTGACCACCGAACTGGCCCGCGTGTTCGAACAGGCCGAGCAGATGGCCGAAAAGGCCGGTGATTCCTATGTCACCGCCGAGCGCCTGTTCCTGGCGCTGTCCATGGCCGCCGGAACCCCGTCCGCCCGCATCCTGTCCGAAGCCGGCGTCACGCCCCAGGGTTTGAACAAGGCCATCGAGGAAGTGCGCAAGGGCCGCAAGGCCCATTCGTCCTCGGCCGAGGACCAGTACGACGCGCTCAAGAAATACGCCCGCGACCTCACCGCCGCCGCCCGCGAGGGCAAGCTGGACCCGGTGATCGGGCGCGATGAGGAAATCCGCCGCACCATCCAGGTGCTGAGCCGCCGCACCAAGAACAATCCGGTGCTGATCGGCGAACCGGGCGTCGGCAAGACCGCCATCGTCGAGGGCCTGGCCATCCGCATCGTCAATGGTGACGTGCCCGAGAACCTCAAGCTGAAAAGCCTGATGTCGCTCGACATGGGATCGCTGATCGCCGGCGCCAAGTTCCGCGGCGAGTTCGAGGAACGGCTGAAGGCGGTGCTGAACGAGGTGGCCGCCGCCAATGGCGACATCATCCTGTTCATCGACGAGATGCACACCCTGGTCGGGGCCGGGGCGGGCGAGGGGGCCATGGACGCCTCCAACCTGCTCAAGCCCGCCCTGGCCCGTGGCGAGCTGCATTGCGTCGGCGCCACCACGCTGAACGAATACCGCAAGCATGTGGAAAAGGACGCGGCGCTGGCGCGGCGCTTCCAGCCGGTGTTCGTGTCCGAGCCGAACGTGGAAGACACCATCTCCATCCTGCGCGGCATCAAGGAGAAGTACGAACTGCACCATGGCGTCCGCATCTCGGATGCGGCGCTGGTGTCTGCGGCGACCCTGTCCAATCGCTACATCACCGACCGCTTCCTGCCCGACAAGGCCATCGACCTGGTGGACGAAGCTGCCTCGCGTCTGCGCATGGAGGTGGATTCCAAGCCCGAGGAACTGGATGAACTGGATCGCCGCATCATCCAGTTGAAGATCGAGCGCGAGGCGCTGAAGAAGGAACCCGACGCCGCCAGTCGCGACCGTCTGGCACGGCTGGAGGACGAATTGGTCGAGTTGGAGGCCGACAGCGCCCGCGTCACCGCCGAATGGCGCGCGGAAAAGGACAAGCTGGCGTCGTCGACCAAGATCAAGGAGCAACTGGACCACGCCCGCATCGAGGCCGACAAGGCGCAGCGCGAGGGCCGGTACGAAAAGGCCGGCGAGTTGCTGTACGGCCTGATCCCGCAACTGGAGCGCCAGTTGGCCCAGGCCGACGGCGCCGAGGGCCGCATGGTGCAGGAAGCGGTTACCGAAGAGCAGATCGCCGCCGTGGTGTCGCGCTGGACCGGCATTCCGGTGGACAAGATGCTGGCGGGCGAGCGCGAGAAGCTGCTGGACATGGAAAATCGCCTGCGTACCCGCGTGGTCGGTCAGGAAGAGGCGGTGGTCGCCGTCGCCAATGCGGTGCGCCGCGCCCGTGCCGGCCTGCAGGACCCCAACCGTCCTATCGGCTCGTTCCTTTTCCTCGGCCCGACCGGTGTCGGCAAGACCGAGCTGACCAAGGCGCTGGCCGAGTTCCTGTTCGACGACGAGACCGCCATGGTCCGCGTCGACATGTCGGAATACATGGAAAAGCACTCGGTGGCCCGGCTGATCGGCGCCCCGCCCGGCTATGTCGGTTACGAGGAAGGCGGCGCGCTGACCGAGGCCGTTCGCCGCCGGCCCTATCAGGTCATTCTGTTCGACGAGGTGGAAAAGGCCCATCCCGACGTCTTCAACGTGCTGCTGCAGGTGCTGGACGACGGCCGCCTGACCGACGGGCAGGGCCGCACCGTCGATTTCCGCAACACCTTGATCGTGCTGACCTCCAACCTGGGGTCGGATGTGCTGGCCAACCAGGACGAGGGCCACGATTCCGACGAGGTGCGCGGGCAGGTGATGGAGGTGGTGCGCGCCAGCTTCCGGCCCGAGTTCCTCAACCGCCTGGACGAGATCCTGCTGTTCCATCGTCTCAGCCGCGCCAACATGACCGGCATCGTCGAGATCCAGTTGGGGCGCCTGCGCAAGCTGCTGGCCGATCGCAAGATCGACCTCGACCTTGATCCGTCGGCGCGGGAATGGCTGGGCGAGAAAGGCTATGACCCGGTCTACGGCGCGCGACCGCTCAAGCGTGTCATTCAGCGCTCGTTGCAGAACCCGCTGGCAGGGCTGATCCTTGAGGGTCGTATCAACGACGGCGATACCGTCAAGGTTTCTGCAGCCGAGGGTGGATTGCTCGTTAACGGTGTGGCGGTGACGGCATCCTGATCGCGTTGCAGCATTTCAAGAAACGCATATATGTCATTCACCTTTGGGTGGAGAACCCATTTGCATTGCAACAATGTGCATGTTAGAAGGGCGCTCTCCTAGGGTGGATACCCCATCCCAGGGCAGCGATTCGGTCGGTACTCCGTCCCCCCTCCCCCCCCCCGAGGGGTGCGGGCCGCGGGGCCCCGGGGTCGCGGCGGCCCGGGCCCCCCCGCCGCCCCCGCTGCCCGACACCGGTGTACATGTCAAACAGCCC
>JBLNBE010000024.1:0-68075 GCA_050259735.1 Bacteroidota bacterium | reverse complement strand
CCCAGGATGGTGACGATCTTGCTGGCATGGCGCTGGGCTTCCAGCGCCTGCAGGTAGTGGGCGACCGCCAGCAGGTTGACCTCGGGCGGCAGCTTCATGGCCGGGTGGCCCCAATAGCCGTTGGCGAACGGGCCAAGCTGGCCGCTGCCGACGAACGCCTTCAGCTTCTCCTGGGTCTGGGTCATGATCTGCTTGGAGTTCATGCCCCAGTCGGACAGCGTCTCGGCCAGTTGCGCGGCCTTGGCCGGGTCGGCCTTGAGCGCCGAAACCACGTCGACCCAGTCCAGCGCCGACAGGTGGTAGAAGTGGACGATGTGATCGTGCAGGGCGTGGGCCGAGGCGATCATGTTGCGGATGAACTGGGCGTTGACCGGAACTTCCAGGTTCAGGGCGTTTTCAACCGCGCGCACCGAGGTGATGGCGTGCACCGTGGTGCAGACGCCACAGATGCGCTGGGTGATGGCCCAGGCGTCGCGCGGGTCGCGGCCGAGCAGGATCAGCTCGACGCCGCGCCACATCTGGCCGGAAGACCACGCCTTGGACACCTTGCCGTTATCGACTTCGACGTCGATGCGCAGATGGCCCTCGATCCGGGTGATGGGGTCGATGGTAATACGCTGGGACACTGGCGTGGCTCCTTACTTATCGTGCGCAGCGGCCAATTCGGCCGGCGTCAGTGCGTGGGTGTAGAAGACCGGAAGCTTCCGGACGAAGACGATGTAGAGCAGGATCTCGGCGGCGATGATGCCGATGGTCACCATCAACTCGGACACGCTGGGGAAATAGCTCCAGCCGGGACCGGTGTCATAGGCGACCAGGAAGGCGTCCAGGCGGTACAGCGCACCGCCCAGCAGCATGGCGACCGCGCCGACGAACAGACCCTGGCGGGTGGAGCGGTTGCGTTCGCGCGAGAACAGCACGATGGGCGTGGCGAACAGCACGATTTCGAGCATGAACATCAGCGAGCGCACGCCCGAGCTGAAGATCGCGCCGAACTCGCCGCGCACCAGCAGGTCGCCGAAGCGCAGCACCAGATAGACCGCCATGAAGCCCTGGACGATGCGGGCGATCTTGGCGAGCTGCGGCATCTCGTGCTTGATCGAGCGCTTGAAGCCCGCCGATCCCAGCACCGCCTCGAACACCACGATGGAAAAGCCCATGCAGATGGCCGAGCACAGGAACAAGAGCGGCAGCAGCGGGGTCTGCCACAGCGGATGGATCTGGTAACCCAGGACCACCAGCAGCGTGCCCAGCGAGCTTTGGTGCATGGTCGGCAGCAGGCAGCCCAGCGCCACGAAGACGAACAGGATCTTCTCCAGCTTCTTCTTGTGCGGACGCAGGACGGCGAACTTGGAGACGATGGCAGGCGAGAACTCGATCCACAGCACCAGGATGTAGGTCATGACGCACAGCGCCACTTCGAACATCACCGAGTTGGTCTGCATGTACTTCGGCACCAGGATGTGCCAGGCGTTCCACCACCGGCCCAGGTCGAAGACGATCGAGACACCGCCCAGCGTGTAGCCGAAGCACGACGCCAGCAGGGCGGGACGCACCAGCGGGTGGTATTCGCCCTTGTTGAGGATGTAGCACACCAGCGCCATGGCGTAGCCGCCGCAGGCGAAGGCGGTGCCGATCACCACGTCGTAGGCGATCCAGATACCCCAGGGGTAGCCGTTGTTGAGGTTGGTGACCGAACCCAGGCCCAGCACCATTCGCTTGGCCAGCAGGAAGGCCGCGATCAGCGCCAGGATGGCGCAGACCACGGTGGTCTTGGAGACCAGCTTGCCGCCGAGCGGTTCATGTTCGTTATGGATGTTGCCCATGGCGGCCTAATCCTCCGGATGCTCGTCTTCGACGTGGGACGCGCGCTTGGCCGCCCACACCAATCCGGCGAACACCACCGCCGGGGCGATCATGCCGCTGTACAGGGTGTGCTGGATGCCTTCCGAATCGGACGGATAGGACTTGTCGCGCAAGGCGGGCATGCCCAGCTTGTCGAACGGCACGCCGGACATGAACTGGAACTGGGTGCCACCCACCTCCTTTTCGCCGTAGACGTGGTCCACGTACTTGGCCGCAGCCCGTTCGTGGGTGTCGCCGGAACCAAGGGTGCGGCGCTCGAACGTGGTCGTCTGGCCGGGCTGCAGGGCGCGGCGGCGGGCGATCTCGTCCTTGATGGCGGTGATGGGGCCGAACACGGTGGCGCCGGTGGGGCAGACCTCGGCACAGGCCGGGATCTTGCCTTCCGCCTGGCGGTGGCGGCACATCTCGCACTTCTTGATCTTGGGCGTCGGCGTGTCGTACTCGGCCTGGGGCACGCCGAACGGGCACGACGCCACGCAATAGCGGCAGCCGATGCAGATGTCGGGGTCATAACCGACGATGCCGGTCTTGGCATCCTTGGTCATGGCCGACACCGGGCACACCGACACGCAACTGGGGTCGACGCAGTGCATGCACGACTTCTTCACGAAGGCGAAGCCGTCCTTTTCCTGGTCCTTGGTCGCAGCGGTGCCGTCGGCATACAGCTTGATGACGTTGAACGTCTTCGGGCCGATGTCGATGGGCGTGTCCCACAGCGCGTCGGCGGTGTTGATGTCGGGCGGCAGGCCGTTGGCCTCCTTGCAGCCCGCCACGCACGCCTTGCAGCCGATGCACAGGGTGGAATCGTACAGCAGGCCGACCGCGTTGGGCGGCATCTGCTTGTTCTCGCGGGCCTCGACGGGGGCAGGCACCACCGCCGCTGTCGCCAGCGCGGCGCCGCCGCCCGCGGCCCCTTTGAGGAAATCTCGACGCTTTAGGGCCATGACGGCTTACTCCGCGTCCGTACCGTTGGAGCCTTGATCCTTGGCATCGGACTTGCCCAGGTTGCTGGCCAGCTTGACGCCGGCACCAACCGCTAGGCCGGCGACACCGGCAACCAGAGCGGCCGAGGCCAGCGAGGCGCCTTCGCCCTTTTCCTCGACGATGCGGGGATAGGAGATCGGCGGGTTGGTCTTGAGGTCGGCCAGCGCGTGGATGGGCTTGGCGAAGCCGATGCCCTTTTCCGTGCAGCCGATGCAGGGATGGCCGGTGGCGACGGGCCACGACGCCTGGCCGGCGTCGTTGAAGCCGATGGCCGGACAGTTGGCGTAGGTCTCTGGACCCTTGCAGCCCAGCTTGTACAGGCAATAGCCCTTCTTGTGGCCGGGGTCGCCGAATTCCAGCGCGAAGCGGCCGGCGTCGAAATGGGCGCGGCGTTCGCAATTGTCGTGGATCAGGCGGCCATAGGCGAAGACCGGGCGGTTTTCCTTGTCCAGCGCCGGCAGGGTGCCGAAGGTCAGGAAGTGGACCACGGTGGATAGGAAGTTATAGGGGTTGGGCGGACAGCCGGGGATGGTGACGATGTCCTTGCGGCCCAGCGCCTCGCCGACGCCGGTGGCGCCGGTGGGGTTCGGCGGGGTCGAGGGCATGCCGCCCCACGACGCGCAGGACCCGATGGCGATCACGGCAGCGGCGTCCTTGGCGACTTCGCGGGTCAGCTCCAGCGCGGTCTGGCCGCCGACCTTGCAGTAGATGCCGCCGTCCTTCATGGGGATGGCGCCTTCCACCACCAGCAGGTACTTGCCCTTGTTCTTCTCCATGGCGGCCTTGCGGGCGGCCTCGGCCTGGTGGCCGGCGGCGGCGAACAGGGTCTCGTGGTAGTCGAGCGAGATGATCTCGAGGATCAGCTTGTCCAGGGTCGGGTGCTCGGTGCGCAGCAGCGACTCGGTGCAGCCGGTGCATTCCTGGTGGTGCAGCCAGATGACCGACGGACGCTCTTTCTTGGTGATCGCCTCGGCGATCTGGGCGTCGGCGCCCTTGGGCAGACCCATGGTCGCGGCCATGGCCGCGCAGAACTTCATGAAATCACGACGCGAGACACCGAAACGGGTCTCCACATCGGCTTCGATAATGTTGGCGCTGTCGTCGTACATCGGTCTACCCCACCTCTCCAAGGGCTTGGTCTGTTGGATGCCGGGTGGGGCAAACGGCGGCTTTGGCGGCCAGGGCCGCGCGCCGTTCGTGAAATCCACCCAAAATCCTTCTTTTCGATTGCCTGTTTCTCCATGCCGCAAGAGTCGTGCCAACTCGATCGGGTAGGCAGCTAAGCCGGACGGGTGGGGTAATAGGGGTGGGATTCCAATAACTAGGCCGGAATCCTTGCATCCGCAGGAATGGCCAGGGTGGGGCGGATTGTGGACATAATGTGACCATTAGTGAAAAGATGTCTTCCACTTGCCGGGCCGTAAACGCGCCACATTTCGGTGCTGGAATGGATCATTGCCGGAAGTGGGGGCGTCCCGCTTCCATCGGGGAGAATGATGATGGTCCGCGTGGTTTCGTCCGCCGCCCTGGCGTTGACGGTGATGGTGCTGGGCATGGGACTGAGCGGCGCTGCCCATGCCGACTGGCGTTATGACGAGGAATGGCGCTGGCGCCATCGTCCGCCCCATTATCACCCGGCGCCCGAAGTCATCATGGTCTACCCGGCGCCGCCGCCGGTGGTCTACGCTCCCGGCCCGCGCGTGGTCTATGTCGAACCGGCGCCGGTTCAGGCCATCCCCATGTCGCCGCCCTATACCGACCCGCAGGGCCGCTATTGCCGCGAATACCAGGGCACGGTCACCGTCGCCGGCCAGCCGCAGCCGGGATTCGGCACCGCCTGCCTGATGCCTGACGGCCAGTGGCGCATCGTGCGCTGATTTTTTTCGCCTCCCCGTCACGCGGCGGCGGGGTCGGGCGTCATGAGGGTGTTTCAACCACTTGGGAACACCCGTCATGACTCCCCGTATCGCTATCGACAAGGACGCCGCCGCCGCCTATCAGGCGCTCTACAACGTCACCAACGTGCTTGAGGCCGCCAGCCTGCCCAAGACGCTGAAGCATCTGGTCGACCTGCGGGTGTCGCAGTTGAACGGCTGCGCCTTTTGCATCAAGCTCCATCAGGATTGGGGGCGGCGGGACGGTGAAACCGATCAGCGGCTGACCGCCGTCTCCGACTGGCGCGGCTCGTCCCTGTTCAGCGTGGCGGAAAAGGCGGCGCTGGATTGGGCCGAGGCCCTCACCGAGCGTCAGGTGCACGACCTTGATCGGTTGCACGCCGCGTTGAAGGATCATTTCGACGCCCCAGCGGTGGCCGAGTTGACCATGATGGTGGCGACCATCAACGCCTGGAACCGCATCGGCATCGCCTGCTGGCCCGAGGCGTGACGACACCCGCCCGGCGGTCTCGCCGCCGGGCCTCTGCCGAGGTTTCCATGATCGTGCCGGCTGCCGACAATCCCCATCTCGCCCACTTTTCCTCCGCCCGCCCGCGTCTGCGGGCGTTGGCTTATCGCATGTTGGGATCGCTGTCCGACGCCGACGACGTGGTTCAGGACGCCTGGCTGCGCTGGAGTGCTGTCGACCTGGGGGCGGTGGACGAACCCGCAGCCTATCTGAACACCCTGGTTGGCCGCTTGGCCCTGGACCGTCTGCGCGCCGGCCGGCGGGCGCGTTCCGCCTATGTGGGGCAATGGGTGCCCGAGCCGGTGGTGATGGGCGAGGAGATGGCGGCGCTGCCCGGCGAGATGTCGCTGGCCTTCCTGCACATGCTGGAACGGCTGACGCCCGAGCAGCGGGCCGTCTATGTGCTGCGTGAAGCCATGGAGCTGGATTACGCCGAGATCGCCGCCGTGGTGGATAAGACCATCGCCGGCTGCCGCCAACTCATGCGCCGCGCGCGTGACGCCATGGCCGGTCCGGCGCGCTTTGCCACACAGCACGTGGATACCGCCGATTTGGCCGATACCTTCGCCCGTGCCGCCCTGGCGCGCGACTATGTGGCCATCGTCAATCTACTGAATCCCGATGCGGTGCTGGTCAGCGACGGCGGCGGCCGGGCGCGCAGTGCGCTCAACCCTATCTTTGGCGCCGATCGCATCGCTCGTTTCTTCATCGGCATTCAGCGCAAGATGGACGGGGCGCTCAGCCTGCAGCCAGCGGTTATAAACGGCCGCCCCGGCTTGATCAGCCGGGTGGGCGGGCGCCTGCACGGCGCCATTGCCTTCGCCGCCGCCACCGACGGCATCCGCCGCGTGCTGCTGGTGACCAACCCGGACAAGCTGCGGCACTTGGGCGTGGCGTGATCACACCGTGCCGTTCTCGCGGCGATCTCCACGGTTGCGAGGGGGATCATTGAGCTGAACGCATGGCCGTAGGCCAGGGTTGCCTTTGCATGCGGGCGCCCTTGTGACACCATGACCGCTATTCGTGCCCTGCCAGGATTTTCGCCATGCGCCGCCTTGTCGCCGCCCTGACCGTGCTGCTGCTGTCGCTGTCGCCCGCCGTGGCGCGCGACAAGGGGGTGTCCGGCCAGTTCGATTATTATGTGCTGTCGCTGTCGTGGTCGCCCACCTGGTGCGGCGGCAAAAATGCCAAGGCCGATGGCGAGCAATGCGGCGGGCCGCGCCGCTATGGCTTCGTCGTCCACGGGCTGTGGCCGCAATACGCCAAGGGGGGCTTTCCCGCCCAATGCGCCGCGCCGCAGCCGGTGCCGGCCGGGGTGATGGACGACATGTTGCCGCTGATGCCCAGCCGCAAGCTGATTCAGCACGAATGGTCGCGCCACGGCACCTGCGACGGCGGCGATCCGGCCGCCTATTTCGGCCGTACCCGCCAGGCCTATGACAAGCTGCGCATCCCCAAGCTGTTCCAGACTCCCGAACTGCCGCAGGCGCTGAGCGTCGAGCAGGTGGAAAAGCTGTTCATTGCCGCCAATCCCGGCCTGGAGCGCCGCAGCATGGCGGTGGTGTGTCGTGGCAACCAGGCGGCCGAGGTGCGGCTGTGCCTGGATCGCGACCTCAATTTCCGTACCTGCGCCCGCGAGGTGCGGCCGCGCTGCAAGGGCATGGCGCACTTTCCGGCGGCGCGCTAACCGTCATCACGTTTTCGCTTGCACCCATGGCGGCGGTGTTCAACCCTTCGGTCAGTGATCGAGGGGGATGGACATGGTTTTGCATGGGGTGGCGCAGGCACTTTTGGTGCTGTCTGCGGTCGCGGCGCTTGGCCTGGCGCTAGGGCAGATCAAGATCGCCGGGGTGAAATTGGGTGTCGGCGGTGCGTTGTTCGCCGGCTTGGCCTTCGGCCATTTCGGCTTCGGCCTGGAAGCCTCGATGCTGGATTTCGCCCGTGAATTTGGCCTGGTGCTATTCGTTTACGCCATCGGCGTCTCGGTCGGTCCCGGTTTCTTCCAGGCGTTCAGGAAGGATGGGTTGGCGCTGAACGGCATGGCGGTCGCCATCGTGCTGGTCGGCACGCTGACGGCGGTGGGCGTCCATCTGCTGGGCGGCATCGAGCTGCCGGCGGCGTTGGGCATCCTGTCGGGCGCGGTGACCAACACGCCGTCGCTGGCCGCCGGCCAGCAGGTGTTGACCACCCTGGGGGTCGCCAATGACGGTATCGTGGTGCTGGGCCAGTCCTATGCGGTGGCCTATCCCTTCGGCATCGTCGGTATCCTGATCAGCATGCTGCTGGTGCGGGTGGCGTTCCGCCTGAACCCCAAGGTTGCCGCCCAGGAGTTCGAGGCGGCGCGCGTCGCCGGCTATACGGCGGTGGAAACCGTCAACGTGGTGGTGCGCAACCCCGCCGTGGTCGGCTGCGCCCTGCGCGAGCTGGACGAACTGAAGGAAATGGGGGTGGTGCTGTCGCGCGTGATGCACGACGGCGACCAGCATGTCATCACCGCCGAGGATGTGCTGGCCGAAGGCGACGTGGTGCTGGCCATCGGCCCGCGCAACAAGCTGGAGCGGCTCAAGCGCCTGATCGGTCCCATCGCCGATGTCGACCTCAAGGCGATGGAAACCACCGATGTCGCCTGGGAGCGCATGGTGGTCACCCATTCGGCCATCCTGGGCAAGTCGCTGGGCGAGCTGAACCTGCGCGCCAACCACAACGTGGTCATCAGCCGCGTCACCCGTGGCGACCACGATCTGGTGCCGGGCGCCCATCTCAAGCTGCAGTTCGGCGACATGCTGACGGTGGTCGGCGATCCGCGCAGCTTCGGCGCTGTCGCCGACATGATCGGAAATCGCTCGAAGGCGCTGCAGGAAACCCAGATGATCCCGATCTTCATCGGTATCGCCCTGGGCATGCTGCTGGGGTCGCTGCCCATCGCCGTGCCGGGTCTGCCGGCGGCGGTCAAGCTGGGGCTGGCCGGCGGGCCGCTGGTGGTGGCCATCGTGTTGTCGCGGCTGGGCCATCTTGGCAAGCTGGTGTGGTTCATGCCGCCGCCGGCCAATCACATGATGCGCGACCTGGGCATCGCCCTGTTTCTGGCCGCCGTCGGCGTCAAGTCGGGGGCCGGTTTCCTCGACACCCTGCTGCATGGCGAGGGCTTGCGCTGGATGGCGTTCGGCGTGGTGGTGACGCTGGTGCCGCTGCTGGTGGTCGGCATCGGTGGCTATCTGCTGACCCGCACCAATTACCTGTCACTGTGCGGCGTGCTGGCCGGCTCGATGACCGATCCGCCGGCATTGGCCTTCGCCCAGGGACTGTCGTCGTCGGAAGCGCCGATCCTGGCCTATGCGACGGTCTATCCGCTGGTGATGGTGCTGCGCGTCATCGCCCCGCAGGTGGTGGCGCTGTTGCTGTGGGGAAGCTGAAACGGAAACCGCGCGGCTCGGGGGAGTCGCGCGGTCTGTCCGTGAGGAGATAAGAGAAGCGTTCCGCCGAAGCGTTGGAGTCCCAATCTTTGTTCGCCCGGTCATCATGCGCGTCGGCCACGGCGGTTGCAAGTGTGGAATGCTCATAATTTGCGCATAGATGGCCTGTGCTTAAGTCTTGTGCACTATGCCCTGCGCATAGGTCGCGCAACGATGATCGGCCCTTGCATCATGAGGGCGGACCGCTATCCTGTGGTGGTAGGTCTACGACTTTCAGACGAGGTCCCGTTGGCGGAGCAAGAGATCGGCGAATCCCGGCATGTTGCCGAGTTGGAGCGCGAAAATGCTGAGCTTCGCCTGTTCCGCACCGTCTTCGACATGGCGGCCGAAGGCATCATGGTCAGCGATGCCGACAACCGCATCCTGGCCGTCAACCCCGCCTTTACCATCATCACCGGCTTCGAACCGTCGGAAGTGATCGGCGAAACCCCGCGCTGCCTGCGCTCGGGCCTGCACGAACCGGCGTTCTTCGAGTCGCTGTGGGCCGATGTCGGCCGCCACGGCCGTTGGGAAGGCGAGTTGTGGAACCGCCGCAAGACCGGCGAGGTCTATCGTGCCTGGCTGTCCATCGCCACCGAGCGCGATGACCACGGCCGCATCCGCCGCCATATCGGCGTCTTCCGCGACGTGTCGGAAGTGCGCGACACCGCCGAGAAACTGTGGCTGCAAACCAATTTCGACCCGCTGACCCACCTGCCCAACCGGTCGCTGTTCCTTGACCGCCTGTTGCAGGCACTGGTCCAGGCCGGCCGCAGCAACAAGCGGGCGGCGTTGGTCTTCGTCGGCCTGGACGGTTTCAAGAACATCAACGACACCCTGGGCCACACCATCGGCGACAAGGTGCTGGAAGAGGCGGCGCGCCGTTTCCAGGGCGCGCTGCGCCAGGGCGATACCCTGGCTCGCTTCGGTGGCGACGAGTTTACCGCTGTGCTGACCGCCATCGACAGCGTCGACGAGGTGGAGCGGGTGGGCCGCGCCCTGCTGGAATGCCTGGCCGAACCGTTCCTGGTCGAGGCGCACCAAATCCTGATTTCCTGTTCCATCGGCATCAGCCTGTGGCCGGGCGACGGCGAGGACGTCGAGGCGCTGATGCGCAACTCCACCAGTGCGTTGCGCAAGTCGAAGGAAGCGGGACGCAATACCTTCCGCTTCTTCACCCCCAGCATGGATGCGCGCGCCCAGGCGCGCTCGCGCCTGGCCAGCGAGCTGTCGGACTCGCTGGAACATGACGAATTCACCCTGGTCTATCAGCCGGTGATCGACGTGCCCACCGGCGGTGTCGCCGGGGCCGAGGCGCTGTTGCGCTGGCACAACCGCTATCTGGGCGCCATCAGTCCGGAACAATTCGTGCCGCTGGCCGAGGAAATGGGCCTGATCCTGCCCATTGGCGACTGGCTGTTGACCGAAGCCTGCCGCGAGGCGGTGTCGTGGCACGACCTGGATGAAAAGCCGTTGCGCATCGCCATCAACGTCTCGCCGCGCCAGGTGCAGCAAGGCGATATCGCCGGCGCGCTGGAGCGGGCACTGACCCAGACCGGCCTGTCGCCGGAACTGGTCACCATCGAGATCACCGAAAGCCTGCTGCTGGTCTCGGGCGAGGAGGTCTTGAGCAAGATCCGCCGCATCCGCGATGTCGGCGCCAAGATCGCCGTGGACGACTTCGGCACCGGCTATGCCTCGCTCAGCTATCTCAAGCATTTCCCGGTCGACATCCTCAAGGTCGACCGCTCGTTCGTTGCCGGCGCCCTCGAGGACGGCGACGATGCTCGACTGATCGAGGCGATCATCGCGCTCGGCCATTCCCTGGGCATGCAGATCGTCGGCGAAGGCGTCGAAACCGCCGAGCAGATGGATTTTCTGGCCCAGCGGGGCTGCGATTTGATCCAGGGCTATCGCTATAGCCCGCCGCTGGTGGCCGATCGCTTCCGCGATTACGTCAAGGCCTCGCTGCGCGGCGTTCGACCTTAGTTAAAAGTATATAAATTTTCATACTTCAGGATTATCACTGCTGGATATAAGCAGGGGCTAAACTATTGGCATAAGCGCAACGTGTTGGGTTGGGGACTAATCATGCGCAATTCCGGTAGCATTGCCGCCAAGATTTACCTGATCGTCGCCCTGATGGCCGTGGTGGCCGGTGCTGTGGGGACGATCGGGCATACGGTTCTTGGCACCTTCATGGACGAGGCGCAGGCCATGCGCGCCGCCGCGCAGCGCGCCCTGCTGGGGGAGCAGGTCAACACGCTGGTGATGGCGGTGGTGATGGATTCGCGCGGCGTCTACATGGCGCGCTCGCCGGAAGAAGTGGAAAAGTTCGGCAAGCCCATGCTGGTCAACCTGGACAAGATCGAGGGGCGGCTGCGCGATTGGGACCCGCTGATCCTGCCCGAGCAGCGCGACGACTTCGCCAAGCTGACCGCGTCGGCGCGCCAGTTCATCGACTTCCGTCGCGAGACGGTCAAGGTCGGACGTGAGCAGGGCGCCGAGGCCGCGCGCATCTTCGGTGACAACGATGCCAACCGCAAAAGCCGCCAGGCCTTCAACGCCACCATCGAACAGTTCACCAAGCTCAACGCCGACGACATCTCGCAGACCACCGAAGAGTTGGCGCATACCTTCTCGTGGGCGCGCGCCCTCAGCCTGACCGTGCTGATCGGCGGCATCGGCGCCGGCGTCCTGGTGTCGTGGCAGATCGCCAGCCGGCTGATCGCCAGCCCCATCCGCACCATTACCAATGTGATGGATCGCCTGCGCGGCCGCGAATTGTCGGTCGTGGTGCCGGGGACCGACCGCAATGACGAGATCGGCGCCATGGCCCGCGCCGTCGAGGTGTTCCGCGACAGCATGGTCCAGGCCGACGAGTTGGCCGCTCGCGAGGCCGAGGCGGTTCGCCTGCGCCAGGCCCGCGCCGAAGCCATCGAGGCGATGGCCCGCCAGTTCGATGCCCAGGTGTCGGACGTGGTCGAATCTTTGGCCGGTGCCGCCCGGTCGTTGAACCACACCGCGCGCACGCTCAGCGATACCGCCACCCGCGCTCAGTCGCAGGCGGTCACGGTCGGGGCGGCGGCGCAAGAGACCTCGGCCAATGTGCAGACGGTGGCCTCGGCAACCGAGGAATTGTCGTCCTCCATCGCCGAGATTGCCCGGCGGACCAACGAGGCCTCGGGCGTCGCCCGCTCGGCCGCGGACGAGGGGGTGCGCGCCAACGACAAAGTGCGCAGCCTGGCCGAAGCCGCCAACCGCATCGGCGAAGTGGTCAGCCTGATTACCGCCATCGCCAGCCAGACCAACCTGCTGGCGCTGAACGCCACCATCGAGGCGGCGCGGGCGGGTGAGGCCGGCAAGGGCTTCGCCGTCGTCGCCAACGAGGTCAAGGGGCTGGCCAACCAGACCGCCCGCGCGACCGAGGACATCGCTGTCCAGGTGGCGGCGGTGCAGGAATCCACCCGCGAGGCGGTGGACGTCATCGGCGGTATCACCGGCACCATCGGGCAGATCAACGAAATCTCGACCACCATTGCCAGCGCGGTCGAGGAGCAAGGCGCCGCCACCGCCGAAATCGCCAACAACGTCAATCAGGCCGCCTGTGGCGTCCAGGCGGTGACCGCGACCATTTCCGATGTGGAAGGGGCCGCCCAGGAAACCGGCCAGGCCGCCACGGTAGTGTTGGCGGCGGCCGAGCAATTGTCGATCCGGACCGACGACCTGCGGCGGATCGTCACCGATTTTCTGGGCCGGGTGAAGGCGGCCTGACGAAACCTTGCCGGGCGGGCGCGGTATTCGTGCCCGCTTCGGCTCTTTCAGGGGGGCGTATGATGTCATTGCCGCCGCCGCCGGATATCCCCGAAGGGCTGGAGCATCTGCTGCAGCCCTTCGTTGCCGAGATGGTCAAGGATACCGCCGGTCTGACCGAATTGCTCGGCAGGCTTTCGACCGTCGCCGTTTTGGACGATTTGGCCGAACACGCCCACGCCATGCGCGGCAAAGCCGGCCTGTTCGGCGAGAACCGTCTGTACGACCTGCTGACCCATATCGAGCAGCAGGCCCTGGCCGGCAATGCGGCGCCGCTGTCCGATCTGGTTCGGCGGGTGGTTGAACGAACCGGGCAGCTTGAGGTATACGGGCGCGAAATCGCGGCAGGGCAAGCATGAAGATCACCCAGTTCACCGACTATTCCCTGCGCCTGATGCTCTATCTTGCGGGCACCCGGGATCGCGTGGTCTCCGTGCGCGAGGTGGCCGAGTTCTACGCCATTTCGTCGGAACATCTGAAGAAGATCGTCCGCCGCCTGTCCGAACTGGGCTACGTCAGCACCGTGCGCGGCAAGCACGGCGGCTTGCGCCTGGCCTGCGACCCCCAGACCATCAATCTGGGGCAGTTGATGCGCGAGGAGGAAAACCTGGCGCTGTTGCCGTGCCGCGACACCATCGCTCCCTGTCCCGTCGCCAATTGCAAGCTGTCCGGCGTGATCGACGACGCGCTGGGCGCCTTTCTTGGCGTGCTGGACCGCAAGACCTTGGCCGATTTGATCTGACGGGGCGGAAAAACTTCCGTCATTCCCGCGAAAGCGGGAATCCATGCATTCGCCACTCGGAATTTTGCGGAATGCCCTCAACCCCGCCCCAACATGGACACCCGCTTCCGCGGGTGTGACGCGGAAAGGGGGCTGAAACGACTTATTCCGCACCCTGCTATCGGTTCCTATCTCGCCACCGGCGCCCACAAGACGTCGTCCAGCCGGTCCGCGCCGCAGATCAACAGCACCAGCCGGTCGAGGCCCAGGGCGATGCCGGCGGAATCGGGCATGCCGGCGGCCAGGGCGGCCAGGAAATCCTCGTCGATGGGATAACGCTCGCCGTACAGCGCCTGCTTCAGATCCATGTCGGCCTCGAAGCGGCGGCGCTGTTCCGCCGGGTCGGTCAACTCGCCGAAGGCGTTGCACAGCTCGACGCCGCAGCCATAGGCCTCGAACCGTTCGGCGACGCGGCCGTCGGCCGGCGACGGCCGCGCCAGCGCCGCCATGGACACCGGATAGGAATGCAGGATGACCGGCACGCCGAAGCCCAGATGCGGCTCGATGCGGTCCAGCATGATCTTGAAGAAGATGTCGTCCCAGCGGTCGCCCGCCGACACCGAAATGCCCAGGCGCCGGGCCTCGCGCGCGATCAGGTCGCGGTCGGGGTTCCACGGATCGGGCGCGGTGGCCAACACGTCCAAGTCGCAGTAATCGAAGAACGCCTCGGCCACCGACAGCCGCCGCCACGGCAGGAACGGGTCGCAGATGCGGCCGTTGTGCAGCAGATGGGTGGCCCCGGCGGCGCGGGCCGAGGCGCGCACCAGGGCCTCGGTGTCGTCCATCAACTGCTCGATGGTGCCGCCGGCGCGGTACCATTCCAGCATGGTGAATTCGGGATGGTGGGTATTCGAACGCTCGCCGTTGCGGAAGACGCGGGCGATCTGGTACAGCCGTTCAACCCCGGCCACCAGCAGCTTCTTCATGGTGAATTCGGGGCTGGTGTGCAGGTACAGCGTCTCCGGCGGGTTGCCCCAGGCGTCTTCCAGTTGGGTGGCGAACGCCTTCAGGTGCGGTTCCAGTCCGGGGCTGACCTGCAGGCAGGGTGTTTCCACCTCGGCGAAGTCGCGTTCGGCGAAAAAAGCCCGCACCGCCGCCAGCACCCGCTGGCGTGTCATCAGGTTGTCCCGCCGGCTTGCGAAAACGTCCGGCTGCCACCACTCTTTGCCTGCGCTCATAAATCCACTATCCAATGTCGATGTCTTCCGAACCCAATCCCATCCGCCGCCGCGCCTTGCGCACCCCCGCCGAACTGGTCGCCGCCGGTCTGGCTGCGCCCGGCGACCGTGCCGCCCTGGATCGCGTGGCGGAATGTACCGCCATCGCGCTGACGCCGGCCATCGTCGATCTGATCGACCCGGCCGATCCGGCTGACCCGGTGGCGCGCCAGTTCGTGCCCAGCGCCGCCGAATTGCGAACCGCGCCCGAGGAACGGGCCGATCCCATCGGCGACGAAGCCTACAGCCCGGTCAAGGGCATCGTCCACCGTTACCCTGATCGCGTGCTGCTGAAACCGATCATGGTGTGCCCGGTTTATTGCCGCTTCTGCTTCCGGCGCGAGGCAGTGGGCGACGCCGACGGCACCCTGTCGGCGGCCGAGCTGGACGAGGCGCTGGCCTATGTTTCGGGGCGGCCCGAGGTGCGCGAGATCGTCGTCACCGGCGGTGATCCGCTGATGCTGCCGCCCAACCGGCTGGCCGATCTGGTGGCGCGGGTGGCGCGCCTCAAGCATATCGAGGTGCTGCGCTTCCACTCCCGCATTCCGGTGGCCGAGCCGGAGCGCATCACCGCGGTTCTGGCCGGGGCGCTGCGGCCGCCGGCGGAATCCGAGCTGGCGGTGTGGCTGTCGGTCCACGTCAACCATGCCCGCGAGCTGTCGCCCGCCGCCCGCCAGGGATTGCGGCGCCTGGCCGAGGCCGGCTTGCCGCTGGTGTCGCAGACCGTGCTGCTGAAGGGCGTCAACGACAGTGCCGAGGTGCTGGAGGAGCTGTTCCGCGCTCTGGTGCGCAACCGCGTCCGGCCCTATTACCTGCATCACCCCGATCTGGCGCGCGGCACCGGCCATTTCCGCCTGTCCATCGCCGAGGGCCAGGCGATCATGCGGGCGCTGCGCGGTCGCCTGACCGGCATTGCCCAGCCCACCTATGTGCTGGATATCCCCGGCGGTGCCGGCAAGGTGCCGCTGATGCCGGAATTCTGGGACGAAGCGAAGGGCGAGGTCACCGACTGGCAGGGACGGCGGCACAAGTACCCGCTGCGCTGATTACCCCGCCTTGGCGGGACAGCCGGCCGCCACCGGCTTGGCCGGGACGTTGTTGAGGCCGGCGACGAACGGCCAGAACGGGCTGGACGGCAGCTTGCAGTCGAAGAACTCTTGTTCCAGCCGCTTGTTGTCGGGCGTCGGCGGCAGCAATTGCTTCAGCAGGGTGCGCGCCGCCTTCCAGCGGCCGGCATAGATCATGTCCAGGGTGTCCTGGAAGATGGCGCTGATGGTTTCCTCTTCCGACCGGGGCTGGCGGCGTTCCTGCATCTGGTACAGCATGGTCCCCGCCCGCATCAGCTTTGGCGACGGCACGTATTGCCGCCCATCCCAATGCAGGATGACGTGCGGGACCGGCGAGTTGGCAAGGCTTCCCGGCCAATTGGCGAAGCTCCAATCGGGCAGGGTGATCTCAAGCGCTTCGTCGTCATCGAACTTGGTGAACGGGTCGGAACCGGAATGGCCGGTGTCGAACGACTGGATGACGTGGGGATGCTCGCCGATATCGAGCAGGTGGACGGTGTAGCAGCACTGGGTGCCGCCCGACCAGCCGTTGACCACCAATTGTGGCGTGGTGCCGCCGGTGAGGTTGGCGCCGGCCGGATCGCGCACCGACAAGCGCCAGGCTTCCAGCGACAGCGGCTCGGCGTCGCCGCGCCGCACGGTCAGGCGTTGGCCCTGTTGGGTATCCTCGATGGCGACGCGCGTGCCGGCGAAATCCCATGCGCGGGTTTCCTCCGCCCGGGCGTTCATGCTCCAGGCGGCGAGCGCGCAGGCTATGCCGATCAGCAGGCGTTTCATCGTCGGACCATCCCCCCTTGCCACCACGAAGACGATTGTACCCGTGTCGGGCGGGCGGCGAAAGGGTGGGGTCGTGCGCGCTTCGGTTCTGCGGCGGTTGCCTTATGGCGGGCAACCTGCTAGCTTCCGCGCCAATTTCCCGTCAGCCCTTCGAGATTTATCCCATGAAGATCAATGCCAACCTGATTCGTCCCGGCAACATCATCGAGCACAACAGCCGTCAGTGGGCCGTGCTGAAGATTCAGATTGTGCAGCCTGGCAAGGGTGGTGCCTTCATCACCGTCGAGATGCGCGACATCCGCACCGGCACCAAGACCAACGAGCGCTGGCGGACCGCTGACACCGTCGAGAAGTGCAATGTCGAGGAAAAGGACTGCACTTTCCTGTTCGCCGACGGCGACGCGCTGACCTTCATGGATCAGGAAAACTTCGAGCAGTTCAACCTTGCCAAGGATTTGCTGGGCGAGTCCGCCGCCTTCCTGCAGGATGGCATGGTTGTGGCCGTCGACTTCATCGAGGGTTCGCCGGTGTCGGTGGCGCTGCCGGAAAAGGTGGTGATGCTGGTGACCGAGGCCGACCCGGTGGTCAAGGGCCAGACCGCGTCGTCTTCCTACAAGCCCGCCAAGCTCGAGAACGGCCTGAAGATCCTGGTGCCGCCGTTCATCGCCGAGGGCGAGAAGATCATCGTCAACACCACCGATTGCTCCTACGTCGAGCGCGCCAAGTAAGCCGCTTTCGTGCTGCAATGGCCGCTCCCGGAGCCTGTCGCTCGGGGGGCGGCCTCGTCTTTTTAAGTACCTCGCCTTTTTAGTACAGGGAGTTTCCGCCGTGATCGTCCGTTCCGCCATTCTCAACGTGATGATGGGCGCTGCCCGCAAGGCCGGCCGGGGCATGGTGCGCGACTTCGGCGAGGTCGAGAAGCTGCAGGTGTCCATGAAGGGCACCTCCGACTTCGTCACCTCTGCCGATCTGCAGGCGGAAAAGGTGCTGCGCCAGGAGCTGAAGAAGGCCCGTCCCGGGTTCGGCTTCCTGCTGGAAGAAGGTGGCGAGGTTGCCGGCGACGACAAGAGCCATCGCTGGATCATCGACCCCATCGACGGCACCACCAACTTCATCCACGGCATTCCGCACTTCGCCATCTCCATCGGCCTCGAGCGCGACGGCGAGATGGTGGCCGGCGTGGTGTACGAGCCGATCTCGGATTCCATGTTCCATGCCGAGAAGGGCGGCGGCGCCTATCTGAACGACTGGCGCCTGCGCGTTTCGGCGCGTCGCAAGCTGGACGAGGCCGTGCTGACCACCGGCATCCCCCATCGTGGCCGTCCGGGCCGCGAGCCGTTCATGAAGGAACTGGTGGCGGTGATGGACAATTGCGCCGGTGTGCGCCGCTTCGGCTCGGCCGCGCTGGACCTCGCCTATGTGGCGGCCGGTCGTTGCGACGGCTTCTGGGAGCACGGCCTGCAGCCGTGGGACGTCGCGGCGGGCATCGTGCTGGTGCGCGAAGCCGGTGGCTATTGCACCAACTTGGACGGCCAGAACGACATTTTCAGCACCGGCGACGTGGTCGCCGCCAACGATCACCTGCAGTCCAAGCTGGTGTCGCTGTTGAAGAAGGCGCGCGGCTGATCCTCGCTTCGTCGACTTTTTAATGTTTCGAAGACACGGGCGGGAGCGAAGGTTCCCGCCCGTTGCTTTTATGGGCTTCGATTTCGCCTGTTCTTGCCGCCGCCTGTGACATCCTGGCAACGGCTGTGACGTTTTCGGTAACACGGTGTTGTAGCTGGCGGGGGCATCGGTTAGTCTTGCCGCCGAATAGAAGATAGGCGGGGGAATCCATCCCATGAAGCGGTCGACTTGGCGAATTCTAGCGATTAGCGCGCTGATGGGCGCGGTGGCGCTGCCGGCGTCGGCGCAGGTGGTGATCGGTGGTTCCGGTACGCCCAGTGTCGAGGTCAACTGGTCGGTTCTCGACAAGCTGGGGCGTCAGCCCACCCTGGCCGACATGCTGAAAACCGGCGTGCCGGGGGCGGAGAACCGCGCCGAGGTGTCCCAGCCCCAGTCCAAGGGTGTGCAATACCGCCCCTACAAGGCCGGGGCCAAGCCCTATACCAAGCCGGCCAAGGCCACTCACGCTGCGCCCAAGCCGAAAAAGAGCCACGTCGTGCCCGCCTCGGCCAAGACCGAGCGCATGGCCGATCTGGTGCAGAAATCGGCCGAGCCGGCCAAGACGCCGGTGGCCGAAGCGCCCAAGCTGGCGGCTCCCGCCATCGTCGGCCCGCAGATCGCGTTGCCCGAGGTGCCCAAGCCGGCCGCCGCCACCGCTCCGGTGCAGTTGGCCAAGGCCGATCCGGCCCCGGCCCCCGTCGCCGAACCCAAGGTCGAACCCAAGGCTGAACCCAAGGTCGAGGCCAAGGCCGATCCCGTCGCGCTGCCGCCCACCGCGCTGACCCCGCCGCCCATGCCGGTTGCCAAGGTCGAAGCCCCGAAGGTGGAGGTGCCGCCGCAGATCGCCTCGTTGCCGTCGACCCCGGCGCCCACCCCGGCACCGGCGGCTGCGTCCCATGGCGGCGACACCCTGTCGGTTCCGTTCGCCGCCGAAAGTGCGCGCCTGCCCGACAACGTCCACGCCGATCTCGACCGTCTGGTCAAGCGCATGCAGAAGGACGACAGCCTGGGCCTGCAATTGCTGGCGTATGCCGAGGGCGACGACGTCAATGCCTCCAAGGCCCGCCGGCTGTCGCTGTCGCGCGCCCTGGAAGTGCGCAAGTATCTGATGGAGCAGGGCCTGCGCTCGACCCGCATCGAAGTGCGTGCGCTGGGCAACAAGTTGGAAGGCGGCGGCCCCGCCGACCGCGTCGACGCGGTGCTGGTCGGCCGCTGAGCCGTTCTGCGATGGTGTGAACGACAGGGGCGTCCGGTCTGCCGGACGCCCTTTTTCATGTCCGTTAGTGTTTGGTCCCGGTTTCCGGCGTCTTGGTCTTGCCGGCCTCCGGCACCTTGGCCGTCTGCTGGGCCGGCTTGCCGCCCGATTTGTTGGCGGCGGTCAGGCGCGCATCCGCCTCGGCCTTCGATTTGAAGCTTTGGCCCTGCAGGGCGCCCTGGTGGCACTCGTACACGCCTTTGCCCTTGTTGTTGTGGCAACCGTTGCTGTCCAGGCCGCCGTTATGGGCATAGGCCAGCATCGGGACCGATATCATGCACAATGCGACGACGACGGTGGTTTTCATCGGGGCATCCTTATCTGAGGCAACGGCGATGAATGTCGTCACGCGTCGTCCGTGGCACCGCCCCTAGCGCGACGGAAATTCGGTCCTATGTCCTTGGGTCGCTGCCTCGTCTGCGCCCTGGAATGAACACATTTCGTTTCGACAATGCCTCGGTTCACCGACGTCGTCGTTACCTGCCGGAGAAAGTCATGACCCGCCCCAACCGCTATCTTCTGCGCATGGTCGCCTTCCTGGCGGTCGTCGCCGCCGTGGCCGCCGCGCTGGCGCCCGGATTGGTGCATGCCTTCATGGCGAATCCCGGCCTCAACGGCCTGATTGTCGGCGTCTTTCTGGTCGGCATCATCATGAACTTCCGCCAGGTGCTGCTGCTGCGGCCCGAGGTCGAATGGCTGGAAGCCTGGCGGCGCGGCCAGCCGTCGCTGTCGGGCGGCAAGCTGCGCCTGCTGGCGCCGATGGCCTCCATGCTGGGCGAGCGTCAGGGTCGCATGAGCCTGTCGGCTATGGCGCTGCGCTCGCTGCTGGATTCCATCGCCGCCCGCCTGGACGAGGGCCGCGACCTGGCGCGGTATTTCGTTGGTCTGCTGATCTTCCTCGGCCTGCTCGGCACCTTCTGGGGGCTGTCGCGTACCATCGGCTCGGTGGGCGAGGTCATCGCCTCGCTGTCGGTGTCGGGGGCCGATGCCGCCGCCGCCTTCGAACGCCTCAAGACCGGGCTGGAGGCGCCGCTGGGCGGTATGGGCACGGCATTCTCCACCTCGCTGTTCGGCCTTGCCGGCTCGCTGGTGCTGGGCTTCCTCGATTTGCAGGCCGGGCAGGCGCAGAACGCCTTCTACAACGAGCTGGAGGAATGGCTGGCCGGCCAGACCAAGCTGGGCGGCGGCAGCGTCGCGGTGGGCGAGGGCGACCAGCCGGTGCCGGCCTATATCCAGGCGCTGCTGGAACAGACCGCCGATTCCTTGGACGAACTGCAGCGCATCATGGCGCGCGGCGAGGAAAGCCGCATTTCCACCAACGCCAACATCCGCTCGCTGACCGACAAGTTGTCGACGCTGACCGACCACATGCGGGCGGAACAGGCGCTGATGATCAAGCTGGGCGAGGCGCAGGTGGACATGCGGCCGCTGCTGGTCAAGCTGGCCGAGCAATCGCAGGGCGGCAGCATGGACGACACCACCCGCACTCACATCCGCAACATGGATCTGGCGCTGGGCCGGCTGGTCGAGGAAACCGCCCACGGCCATGACGAGCTGATCGCCGAGCTGCGGTCCGAATTCAAGCTGCTGGCCCGCACCATCGCCGCCGTTGCCGAGGACGTGGAGGGCGGGGCATGATCGGCCGCCGCGCCCGCCGCACCATCGACATCTGGCCGGGCTTCGTCGACGCCCTGTCCGGCTTGCTGATGGTCATCATCTTCGTGCTGCTGGTCTTCGTGCTGGCGCAGTACTTCCTGGGCAACGCGCTGTCGGGCAGCGAGGCGGCACGCGACCGTCTGGGCCGCGAAATGGCGGCGCTGGCCGAGCAATTGTCGTTGGAGAAAAAGGCCAACGACACCCTGCACGCCGATTTGTCCAAGCTGAACACCCAACTGACCACCTCGGACGCCGAGCGCGAGAAGCTGGGCCGTGACGTCGCCGCGCTGGAGGCGTTGAAGGCCGAGCTTGAGGGCAAACTGGCCCAGATGGGCGACGCGCTGGAAGGCGAAAAGACCGCCAGCATGGCCGCCCGCGCCGAGGCGGCGCTGCTCAACCAGCAGCTTGACACCATCCGCCAGGAAATGGCTCGCATCGCCGCCGCGCTGGATGCTTCGGAAAAGCAATCGGCCGACCAGAAGGTGCAGATCGCCGATCTAGGCAAGCGCCTGAACGTGGCGCTGGCCAACAAGGTCGAGGAATTGCAGCGCTATCGCTCGGAGTTCTTCGGCAAGCTGCGCCAGGTGCTGGGCAACCGCCCCGGCATCCGCGTCGAAGGCGACCGCTTCGTCTTCCAGTCGGAAGTGCTGTTCGACACCGCCTCGGCCGAAATGGGCGTGGACGGCATCGAGCAGATGCGCCAATTGGCCAAGACCCTGAACGAGATTTCCAAGCAGATTCCCAAGGACGTCAACTGGGTGCTGCGTGTCGACGGCCATACCGACAAGCGCCCTATCGCCTCGGGCCGCTTCCCGTCCAACTGGGAATTGTCCACCGCCCGCGCCATCACCGTGGTCAAGACCCTGGCCGCCAACGGCGTCCCCGCCGACCACCTGGCCGCCGCCGGCTTCGGCGAATTCCAGCCGCTGGACAAGGGCGAGACGGAAGACGCCTTCGCCAAGAACCGCCGCATCGAGATCAGGCTGGACGCGCGTTAGCCCGTCAACACCGGCGTTCCGCCCTGCAGCGATCCCAGCAGCAGGGTGACGCCCAGCAGGATGATGGCGGCGGCGCCGGCCAGGGACAGCGCCTTGCGGAGCGTCTCGCCGTGGCGCGAGGCGGCGGCGCCACGGTCGAGCAGGCGGTTGAGGCCCAGCGCTGACAGGCCGATGCCCGACACGGTCAGGCCGACGCCTGCCGCCATGGCGAAGGTGGCGGCAATGCCGGCCCACAACAGGCCGTTGGCCAAGGTGAACAGCAGCACCAGGATGGCGCCGGAACAGGGGCGGAAGCCGATGGCGGCGGCCATGGCCCACAGGGTGCGCGGGCTGTCCTCGTGCGCGTTGTGGTCATGGCCGCAGCAGGCATGGTCATGATGATGATGGTGATGATCGTGGCCGCAGGCGTGGCGGCCGCGCAGGGCGTTCCATGCCATCACGCCGCCCATGATCGCGATCAGGCCATAGGACGCCACTTCCAGCCATGCCGCCTGGGCCATGATGTCCTTGGGCGCCAGCGCCGCCGCGCCGGCCAGCACGACCACCGCCACGATGGCGGTCAGCGCCTGAACCGAAGCCGACAGGAAACAGGCGCCCAGGCCCCAGGTGACGCGGGCGCGGCGGCTGGCGAGCCAGGACCCGATCACCACCTTGCCGTGACCGGGGCCGATGGCATGAAAGACGCCATACAGAAAGGCGGCCAGCATCAGCGCCAATGCCGGCTGGATGTCGCCGGTTTCCTTCAACGCTGACAACTGGGCGCGCATCTCGCCGTTAAGCTGACGTTGCAGGCCAAAGCCCCACGCCGCCAGCGAACGCAGCGGCTCGGGCAGATCGGCGCCGGGCAGCGCCACCGGCGGCGGCATCAGGCCGGCATGGGCCAAGGCGGGCACGGCCAGGATCAGCACCAGGGCAAGGGTCACGGCTCGCATACGATCTCCACCTTCTTCGGCACCACGACACCGCCATAAAGCTTGTTCTCCACATCGGGCGACAATGTGGCGCGGCAGCCGGCGGCGCCGTCGCCGATCAACTGAACGGCGGCGTCGTTGGGGAAGTCGATGTCGATGTAATAGCTTTCCTCGTAGGTCGAGACGCGGAACGCCTGTTTGCGCGGGTCCACCGGCTGCGGCAAGCGAAGACGGAAGGCGTACAGCAGCGAATCCTTGAAGGTCATCACCTTGAAGGATTCGGCTTTGGGCCAGGCCACCGGCTGGCCGTCCACCTTGGCATAGGTGAAATAGCTGGATTGCGCGGTATCCTGGAAGGCCTCTTTCTCCAAGGTGGCGATTTCCTTGGCCGACAGGCTGCCGTTCTTGTCGGCGTCGTAATCCTGCACCAGGCTGCTGGAATAGACCGGGTCGAACTTCCATCCCATCTGCAGCGCGACGATCTTGCCCGCCTCGAACTGGACGATGACGTGGGAATCGATCAGCACGTGCGGATGGGCCTGGGCGGCTGCCGGCGCCAGAAGTAGCGCCAGCACCCAGGCGAGGCGACGCCGCATCAACCCGCTGCCCGCAACCGCTTCAGGCCGGCATCCAGGTCGGCCAGCAGATCGTCGGCGTCCTCCAGCCCGGCATGGAAGCGCAGGCTCGGTCCCGGCGGCGCCCAGGTGCTGGCGGTGCGGACGATGGAATGGCCGCTGGTGGGGATCACCAGGCTTTCGAAGCCGCCCCACGAGAAGCCCAGGTTGAAGAAGCTGTAGCCGTCCAGCATGGCATCCACCGCCGCCTTGGAAGCGGGCTTGAGAATGACACCGAACAGGCCGCAGGCGCCGGTGAAGTCGCGCTTCCACAATTCGTGGTGCGCGTCGCCGGGCAGCGGCGGATAGAGCACCTGCGCCACCTCGGGCTGGTCGCGCAGCCAGGCGGTCAGCTTCAGCGCGGTGGCGGCGTGCTGCCGTAGGCGCACGCCCAGGGTACGCAGGCCACGCAGACCAAGGAACATTTCCTCGCTGCCCGGCGAATGGCCGAAGGCGGCGACCGAGGTCTTGAGCCGCAGCCACAATCCCTCGTCGGCGACCGAGATGGACCCCAGCATGGCGTCAGCATGGCCGACCACGTACTTGGTGCAGGCCTGGATCGAGACGTCGACGCCATGGGCAAAGGGCTGGAAGGTCAGGATGCCCCAGGTGTTGTCCATGGCGACCAGGGCGCCGCGGGCGTGGGCGACGGCGGCGATGGCCGGGATGTCCTGCACCTCGAAGGTCAGCGAGCCGGGCGATTCGGTGAACACCAGCCGGGTGTTGGGGCGCATCAGCGCGTCGATGTCGGCGCCGATGGTGGGATCGTAATAGGTGGTTTCGACGCCCAGGCCGGCCAGCACCGAGTCACAGAAGTGACGGGTCGGCCAATAGGCGGTGTCCACCATCAGCACATGGTCGCCGCCCTTCAGCAGCGCCATCAGCGTCGCCGTGATGGCGGCCAGGCCCGACGGCATGGCGATGGCGCGGACGCCGCCTTCCACCGCCGCCACCGCCTCTTCGAAGGCGAAGGTGGTGGGGGTGCCATAGCGGCCATAGCGCACGCCCTCGAACGGCTTCTTGCCGCTGGATTCCATCGCCGCCACCGACGGATGCAGGATGGTCGAGGCGCGATAGACCGGCGGATTGACGGCACCATGGTAACGTTCGGAATGGCGACCGGCGTGGACGAGAAGGCTGTCTTTCTTCATGGCTCGCTAGGGCTGTGGCAATGGGACCGGCGCCGATGGTGGCACCGGCCCTTGCCCGCTGCCAAGCGTTAATACCGGCCGGACTGATAATCCTGATCGCGCTGCTGCTGGGTGCGCTCGTGTCCGGTCATCTTGTCCTGGGTCGCCTCCGAGGTCTGGTCGATGCCTCGGCCGGCGGCGGAAATGTCCTCGCCCATGCCGGAAACGGTGTTGCAGCCCGATACCGCCAGCACGGCGGCCAGCAGGATCAGGAACAGCAGCGCCAAGGGCGAGGGCAGGGCGCGGGCCGTGAACGGCGCTTTGGAGAGCATGGGGCCACCTCGTGTTCTGGCTGTGTGGGGCCTGAGGTGGGGAGGGTGGACGCGGGCATCAACCGAGAGGCATGCGGGCGTAGGGGGTATAAGAAAGGCCGCACCCCGAAAGATGCGGCCTTGTCCAAGTGCAGGGCGGCTCAGCCGGCGACGGCGATGGCGTCGGGGCGGTTGCCCCATTCCGTCCAAGATCCGTCATAGACGGCCACGTCGGTCTTTCCCAGCAGGTACAGCGCCAGGGCCAGGGTGCAGGCGGTCATGCCCGAGCCGCAACTGGCGACGGCGGGACGAGAGAAGTCCAGGCCGGCGGCCTCGAAGCGGGCGCGAAGCTGGGCGGCCGGCTTCATGGTCTTGGTGCTTTCGTCTACCAATTCGTTGAACGGCACGTTCAGCGCGCCCGGCATATGGCCCACATGCAGCATGGGGCGCGGCTCGGGCGCGGTGGCGGCGAAGCGGCCGGCGGAACGAGCGTCCACCACCTGCTCGCGCTTGCTGTCCAGATTGGCCCGGATCTGGTCGAAATTGCGCACCAGGGTGGCGTTGAAATGGGGCAGGAAATGGCGGTCGCGCGGCATGGGCGGCAGGTCCTCCAGCGGGCGCTGTTCCTGCTTCCACTTGGTCAGGCCGCCATCCAGCACCGCCACGTCGTTATGGCCGAAGACGCGGAACATCCACCACACCCGGGCGGCGCCCAGGCCGGCGGTGTCGTACACCACCACCTTGTGGCCGTTGCCCAGGCCCAGCTTGCGCACCTTGCTGGCGAACTTCTCGGGCGGCGGCAGCATGTGCGGCAGGTCGACCGTGGTGTCCGAGATTTCGTCGATGTCGAAAAAGACGGCACCGGGAATGTGGCCCGCTTCATATTCCTCGCGGGCATTGCGGCCAGCGGCCGGCATGTGCCAACTGGCGTCGACCACGCGGACGTCGGGCGCGGATAGGTGCGCGGCCAGCCACTCGGTGGAAACGAGAGCGTCCGGGTTGGGATAGGTCATGCTTCCCTCGGGATGGTTAAGGAGGCGGACGCCGCCCTACACCAGCCATTCCGGGACGGGAAGATTCCGCTCTCTCAGAAAGGCCGGGTTGAACAGCTTGCTCTGATAGCGGGTACCATAATCACACAGCACTGTCACCACCGTATGGCCCGGCCCCAACTGCCGAGCTATCTTCATGGCGGCGACCACGTTGATGCCCGACGAACCGCCCAGCACCAGCCCTTCCTTTTGCGTCAGGTCGAAGATCAGGGGCAGGGCTTCGTCGTCGGTCACCTGGACCTGATCGTCGATGGGGGCGCCGACCAGATTCTTGGTGATGCGGCCCTGGCCGATGCCTTCGGTGATGGAATTGCCCTCGGCCTTCAACTCGCCATGGGCATAATAGTTGTACAGTGCCGATCCCATGGGGTCGGCCAGCACGATGCGGACGTTCTTGTTGTGCTCCTTCAGCGCCATGCCGGTGCCGGCCAGGGTGCCGCCGGTGCCGACCGCGCAGGTGAAGGCGTCGATCTTGCCGCCGGTCTGGCGCCAGATTTCCTGGCCGGTGGTGCGATAGTGGCCCAGACGGTTGGCGACGTTGTCGAACTGATTGGCCCACAGCACGCCATTGGGTTCGGTCTTGGCCAACTCGCCGGCCAGGGTCTCGGAATAGCGGACATAATTGCCGGGATTGGAATAGGGGACAGCGGGAACCAGGCGCAAATCGGCGCCGATCAGCCGCAGCATGTCCTTCTTTTCCTGGCTTTGGGTCTCGGGCATGACGATGACGGTGCGATAGCCCAGCGCGTTGCCCACCAGGGTCAGGCCGATGCCGGTGTTGCCGGCGGTGCCCTCGACGATGACGCCGCCGGGCTTCAGCAGGCCCTTTTCCTCGGCGTCGCGAATGATGGCCAGCGCCGCGCGATCCTTGACCGAACCGCCGGGGTTCAGGAACTCGGCCTTGCCCAGGATGGTGCAGCCGGTGGCCGCCGACGGGCCATGCAGCTTGATCAGCGGGGTGCGGCCGATGGTGTCGAGGAAGCCGTCGCGAACGTCGGTCATGCTGGTGTTCTTTCGTGGTAAATTACAGTTTCAAACACCGTATCAGATGTTATTTGCGCCAATCAAGCTGATTTAAATGTACAATCCGAGTGTGGAAAAGGCCCTCACCGGACGGAGAGGGCCTTTGGGGGATCAGGCTTTCCAGCGCGCTTTCAGGCCGTCTCGTTCCAACATCAACCATTGCACGGCGATCACCGCCATGGAATTGGCGATGGCGCCATCCTTGACCATCTGGTAGGCCGTGGTCACCGGCACGGTGAAGACGCGGATGTCCTCGCCCTCGTTCTCCAGGCCATGCAGGCCGTCGATGCGGCTGGTGTCGACGCGGGCGCAGAACAGCTCCACCGTCTCGGTCGAGCCGCCCGGCGTGATGATGTACTTGCCGATGTATTCGATGTGGTCGGGGGTGGTGCCGGCCTCTTCCTCGGCTTCGCGCAGGGCGACCTGCTCGGGCGTCTCGCCGGGTTCGATGATGCCGGCGACGCATTCGATCAGCCACGGGCAGATGTCGGCGCCATAGGCTCCGACGCGGAACTGCTCGATCAGGGCGATTTCGTCGCGCGCCGGATCGTACAGGATCACCACCACGGCGTGGCCGCGCTCGAACACCTCGCGCACGATGTCGCCGGTCCAGCCGCCGGCAAAGGTGCGATGGCGCACACGATAGCGGTCCATGGCGAAATAGCCCTGGAACACCCGGTCCTTGGCGATCAATTGCACATCATCGGCGGAAAAGCGTTGCTCTGCCATCGGGGACTCCCATGCGGTCGGGCGGCTTCCCACCTGTACCCGGACACCGTAGCCGAGGCAAGCCGCCATGACGAAATCCGCGACGCCGCCGCCGGGAACCGTAATCGTCGCCTCCAGCGGCGAGGGCAAGCTGACCCAGGTGGTGCTGGCCGGGCGCCACGTCCTGCGCGCCGACGAACCGGTCGAGGACGGCGGCGACGATTTCGGCCCGACGCCGCACCAGTTCCTGCTGGCGGCGCTGGGCAGTTGCACCGCCATCACCCTGCAGATGGTGGCCAACCGCCGCGGCTGGCCGCTGGAACATGTGGAGGTGCGGCTGCGCCGGGGAACGCTGCCGCCCGATAATGGCGGTCCTGGCACGCTGATCCTGCGCGACATCGTGCTGGACGGCCCACTGGACGAGGATCAGCGCCGCAAGCTGCTGGAGATCGCCGAAAAATGCCCCGTCCACAAGACGCTGACCGGTGAAATCTCCATCGTCAGCGGCCTGGTGGGACGGGGCAGTTTGGTTACTGGCGGCGAAGAGTAAGCGCCCGCGCCAATTCGATGGCGTCGGCGGGTGGCCGGCGTTCCAGCCGGCGGTATTCGCGGCCGTCGCGGGTGCGCTCCAGCCAGCCGCCGTCCACCAGTTCTCGCCGCAGCAAAGCGTGGTCGCCGAAATGGTGCTGGGCGGCCAGCGCTTCGTTGACCTGCTTTTCGCTTAGCGCCTGGTGGGCCGGCAGCCGCGACCACAGCACCCACAGGCACAATTGCCGTTCGGTGAACTTGCCGGGCCAGCGCACCATCATGCCGGTGGTGTCGAAATGGCGCAGGACGCGGCGGATGCGGGCGTAATCCACCGGCTCGGGCGGCGGTGGCGGCGGCTGTTCCAGCGCGTCGCGGGCGACCGCCTGGGCGCGGAAATGCTGGAAGTTGCGGCAACCGGTGCCGCGCGCCAGCATGTTCAGCAGCTCGACATGGCCGGGCTGATGGTCGAGACGGGCCAACTCGCCCTTGAGGGCGCGGGCCAAAGCCGAGATATCCTCGGCGTGAAACGGTAGGGAAGATCGGGACATCGCTTATCCTCACGACGTGCCAAATCCAAGAATGGATTGTCGGTGGTCGCCGGCTTCCGACGCGGCACGGGGATAAGGTGTCGGGTCGAAGAGGATGAAAGCGGCAGGTTTAGCTCCCCTTGCGGGGCGGCGACGCCTGGGTGAACTGCCGACCAGGGGCGTTTATACGCTCGCGTTTTGCTGGAAGGCAACTAGTCTTGCGCAGGGGGCTTTCGGTCGGTCAGCTCGACCTGCGGCTGCCAGTTGGGCGGAACGAAGCGAATGCGGGCGACGCGCAGGCTGTCGCTGCCGAGTGCCACATAGCCCTGGGGGAGCGGGATCTCGTCCAGGTCCGCATCTTCACCGTTCGGCGCGGCGGATGGTGGCCGCGCGTGTTCGCATGCCGGCCGCCGCGCCGCCGGCGGCACATAGGCCGCTTCCACGGTGACCGTTCCGCTCTTGTCGCCGCGCACGCCGATGAAATGGTGGTAGTCGGGATCCTCGGCGCTGCACGATACCACCATGTCGCCATAGGCGCCGTCCACATTGCCGGCGCTAAGCCAAGCCTTGTTTGAGCCGCTCGAATCCAGCTCCAAGGGGGCGAAAGCCTCGTTCAGTTGACCCTGGCCCATGTGCGAGGTGATGCACAATGCGGTGTCGCGTGTCCCCTGCTGCACCACCACGCAATCGCGTGCCACCGCGCCGGGTAGCCAGCGTTGCAGCACGAGGCCGTTCGTCTCGACGCGGACGAGAGCCATGCCGCCGAACTCGTTGGCGTGCGGTTCGCAAGGCGATTGGTAGCCAACCAGCGCCTGCGGCTCGTTCGCGGTGAAACGCCCGCGGAAGACGGTGGCGGTGAAGGTAACGGGGCAGGTGGGGGCAGCCGGATAGGCCCGTGCGTTGCGGCAGTTCAAGGCGCCGTTTTTGTCGAACTCGCCCTTGTCGACGCAGGTGGCGATTGCGAGTTGACGCAATTCCGCCGAGGTCAATCTTTCTCCCGCCCCTGCCGTTCCCGCCGCCGATGCCAGGAAGAACAGCGCTCCCAGGACGAGACGGCGGTCCGGCATGGCGTCAATACCCCACAAAGGTGCCGGCGGCACCGATGAAGGTGGTGAACAGGCCCAGGATCAGGTTGACCAGCACGATGGTGCGGATGCGGCCCTGTTGGGTGGCGGCGGCGCCCAGGTCGTTGGTGTCGAGCGCGCGGCGGAACAGAACATAGGGGATCGCCAGCATGTACAGGTACAGCACGATCATCACCGCGCCGATGATCTGCATGATGTCGATATGCAGGTTGCCGCCCGAGATACCGCCGCGATAGCCGGTCAGCAGTACGCCATAGCCGGTGACCAGCAGCACGGCGATGGACAGCGCCACCCACAGGAAGAAGCGCGGCAGCACCCGGCGCCACAGCGCCAGACGCAGCGAGGTGGTCATCTCGGTGACCGACGGGCGCAGCACCAGATGGGCGAAGAACATGCCGCCCACCCAAATGACGGCGGCCAGGGTGTGCAAACCGATGGTGGCGGCGAAAGTGTAATCCATGGCGTTCCCTTAAAGTCCCAGCTTGCCGGCGATTTCGTCGGCCAGCGCCTTGATTTCCTTGGTGGCGGTGTGGCGCGGATTGCTTTCGGCCACACCCTTGCCTTCCATCATGCTGGCGGCGAAAGCGACCCGGTTGCCCAGCACGGTGGCGGCCACCGGCATGTCGGCCTCGACGATCTTTCTGCGCACCGCGTCCACCAGCTTACCCTTGGGCGGCGTACGGTTGAACACCACCAGCGCCGCTGATTTCTCTTTCTTCGCCAGTTCCAGCGTCGGCTGGGTCGCCCACAGATCCATCGGCGACGGCTGCATCGGCACCATGATCAGGTCGGCGGCGCGCACGGCGATGCGGACGTCGGTTTCGGCATGGGGCGGGCTGTCCACCAGGATCAGATCGACATCGCGCTTCATGCGGTCAAGCTCGGACGACAGCCGCCAGCCCGAGGCCTGGACGAAGGCGATACCGGCGCCCGCGCCGTCGACCAGGGCCTTGCGCACTTCGTACCACATGGCAAGCGAGCCTTGCGGGTCGATGTCGATCAGGCCGACGCGCTTGCCGGCGCGGGCATAGAACACCGCCAATTGGGCGGCCATGGTGGTCTTGCCCGCGCCGCCCTTTTGCTGGGCGATGGTGACGATCTTGGCCGGCATGGCTTCCCCCAGGGTGCGGCAGTGCTTCGACGAAAGGCTAGCCGGTTCACGCTATTTTGCAAGTGCGAAAGGTCAAGGCGTCGGCGATGTCACCACCCGCGAGCCGTCGCAGCGTATCCCCTTGGTGAATAGGGTTTCTTCGCCGGTTTCGCAGCGGTCGTCCATGGTGAAGCCGGGGATCTCGGCGCGGGCGCGCGGCTCGACCGTCCACGGCTGGTTGCCGCGGAGGACGGCACAGCCGTATTTGTCCAGCAGCGCGCCTAGCGCGACCGGCTGGTTCCATTGCATCAGGCCGTGTTTCCAATAGGTGTGGTCGTTGGTGAACCAGGTGTATTCGTCGGTGGGGAACAGCGGCGCCAGCTTGGGCGAATAGCGCGCCAGCGCGTTCATGTCGCCCCGCTGGAAGGCGTAGGACTGGGCCGAGGCGGCGTCGAAATAGACCTTGGCGCAGCCGGGGAAACGGGCGTTCAGGTCCACCGCCATCTGCTCGCGGGTCCAGCCGCGCAGCTCGGCGTTCTGCTTGGCCATCTGCGGCGCCTGCAGCACCAGCAGCAGCGCCAGCACGCCGCCCCACAGCCGCAGGTGGGCGTGGGCGGACAGCAGCGGCCGGCTCAGGCTCCACAGCGCCACCAGCGCCGGGCCGCTCAGCAGCAACGCGGGCACCATGTAATGGGCGGCCGGCTGCTTGGCGACCGACAGCACCACCAGCACCTGGGCCAGCAGGATGCCGAAGGCCAGGCGGGCAAAGCGGTCCTGCGCCATCAGGCCGCGCCGGCGCAGGCGGAAATAGGCGGCCAGCAACGCCAGCGAGGCCAGGATGACCGCCGAGAAAATCAGCTTGGAGCCGAACAGCTTGAGCACGGCGCGGGGATAGCGCTGGGTGTTGATGACCGTCTGGGCGCCTTCGCCATAGGCGCCCGACCCCATGATCATGCGCTTCATCCAGTCGACCCAGATTTCCCACGATGGCAGGGCAGGGGCGACGAACACCACCAGGGCGGCGGCGCCGACGCCCACATAGATCAGGAAGCGGCGACGGTCGAGCAGCAGCAGCGGCACCACGCCCAGCACGGCGAAATGGACCTTGCAGGCGACGCCCAGCGCCATGGCGATTCCGGCCAGGGCGGCGGCACGGTCCCAGCGGGCCTGATCCTGCCGCCGCAGCAGCGGCAGGATCGCCGCCACCAGCAAGGCGACGGCGATGATCAGGAACGGCTCGGGCTTGGGGTGGATGCCGAATTTGGGGATGATGCGCGACAGCAGCGGCGCCGTCTGCGCCAGCAGCGCCGGCAGCAGCGCGCCGGTGGCGCCCAGGACGGCGCGGCCCATCCACCACAGCGACAGCCCGACCAGCAGGTAGATGACGGTGGTGGCGGTGACCAGGGTGCCCTCGGCATCGGCCAGCACGGCATCCACCGTCGCCTCGGACGAAGCCAGCGGATGCAGCGCCTTGATGACGGCGGCGATCAGCACCTGGATCGGCGTGCCGGGATGGGACAGGTCGGTGGGCGGCAGCCCCTCGACGATGCGCAGGCCGTTCAGCAGGTAATAGTAGTCGGGGTCCAGGTTGAAGCTTTGCCAGAACGGCAGGCTGGACGCGCGCAGGACGAACAGCACGGCGACGAAGGCCAGCGGCAGCAGCCACAGCGCCAGGGATCGGGTGAAATCTCGGGAAATCATCGCGGACTTAGCATCCCGTAGAAATTGGCGCTCCACAGCGGCGGCGGATCAAGCAATGCCCATGACAGGAAGCGGTGAAGCAGTGCGTCGGTGAACCTGCGCCGGCGCGAACCGTGGCGCTGCGGCCAGGTGGCGGTCACGTCGTATCCGGCCTGGGCGGCGAGTTGCCCCAACGCCGACGGCGTGAAGGCGGTGCGGTGCGAAAGGTCGCCATAGCGCCCCGTCAGCGACCACGGCGAGGCGGCGTTGGGCACCCTGACTACCACCCGCGCTCCTTCGTTCAGGCGCGGGCGCAGGGTCTGCAGCAGACGGATGCCGTCTTCGGGCGACAGGTGTTCCAGGATATGGGTCAGGATGACCCGGTCGAACGGCCCGGCCTCGGGATCGTCCAGCAATTGCCAGGCATCGCGGCACGAGAAATGCGCGCGCACGGGAGTGGGAACCATTTCGGCCAAGGCGGGATCGGGGTCGATGCCCTGAAAACGGGTCACCTTCCTGGCGGCCAGATAGGTCAGAAAGGCGCCGTTGCCGCAACCGATCTCCAGGAACGAATCATAGGGCGAGCACTGCGCCGGATACCAGATGTCGGCATCGAAGCGCGCGCTTTCCATCTGGCCGATGGCAAGTGCGTCGGCGGCTTCGATGCGGTGGTTGGTCGTCACGTCTGGTCCTCCCCTGCGTTGGTGTATCTTATGGCCTGTGCCGTGGGCAAGTGCCGCCGTCACCCCTTTTTCCCAGGTTGCGTGACGAAAGCGGGCAGAGCATGATCCGCCCGCGTTTCCCACTCCCCCCAAGGTTCGTGTTCCATGGAAAATGTGCTGCATGCGGTGCTGCTCGGCATCATCGAGGGTCTGACCGAGTTCCTGCCGGTGTCGTCCACCGGCCATTTGATCCTGGCCGACGAACTGCTCGGCTTCAAAGGCGATGCCGGCAAGACCTTCGAGATCGTCATTCAATTGGGCGCCATCCTGGCGGTCTGCGTGGTGTTCTGGCAGCGCCTGTGGCACGCCGCCACCTGCTTCGTCAGCGAAGCGCCGGCCCGCGCCTTCGTCCGCAACGTGGTGCTTGCCTTCCTGCCGGCGGCGGTGATCGGCTTTTTGGCCTACAAGCAGATCAAGGCCATGCTGGAAAGCCCCATGGTGGTGGCGGTGGCGCTGGTGGTCGGCGGCGTCGCCATCCTGGTCATCGAACGCATGAACAAGAAGCCGCAAGTTCATCAGGTCGAGGACATGAGTCCGGCGCTGGCGGTGAAGATCGGCTTTTGCCAGGTGGTGTCCATGATCCCGGGCGTATCGCGGGCGGGCGCCACCATCATGGGGTCGATGCTGCTGGGCGTTGACCGCCGCGTCGCCGCCGAGTTCTCGTTCTTCCTGGCGATCCCCACCATGATGGGCGCCACCGTGCTGTCGCTGTACAAGAACTGGTCGGCGCTGTCGCTGGATGACGGCGCGCTGATCGCCGTCGGCTTCGTCACCGCTTTCCTGTCAGCGCTGGTGGTGGTGCGCGGCTTCATCGCCTTCATCAGCCGCCACGGCTTCGCGCCATTCGCCTGGTATCGCATTATCGTCGGCGGCGTCGCCATCGTCTGGTTGCTGGCGAAATAAAAAAAGGGGGCCGCAAGGCCCCCTTCGTCGTTCTGCGTGGCTGCGGCCGGATCAGGCCATGCCCAGCGCCGCCTTGTACAGGTCGAGCAACTGTTCGGTCTCTTCGCGTTCCTGCTCTTCCATGCGGCGCAGCGAGACGATCTTGCGGATGATCTTGGTGTCGAAGCCCTGGGACTTGGCCTGGGAATAGACGTCCTTGATGTCGGCGGACAGCGCCTTCTTTTCTTCCTCAAGGCGCTCGATGCGCTCGATGAACTGGCGCAGCGCTTCAGCCGCAATGCCGCCGATCTGGCTGTTGTTCTGGTCGTCGCTCATTTGGAACCCCTCGGGTGAACGTGAGGGTGCAGACCATAATTCGCCCCGATGGCGGGATCAAGGCAGAACTCCCTCTTCGTCGTACCTCAATGGGGGTGGGTGGCGGTTTTGAATCCGTTACAATAAAGACACTACGGTTTTTGCGGGAATGGGGTGTTTTCCCGAGGATGTGTATTAGGATGCTGTGAGAAGTGGTCGGGTCTAGCCCCTAGTTATTACGTTTAACACCTTAGCTATTATTCTTTATCGATTCTTATTTGTTGCAAAATATGTTGCCAATGGTCTATTTACGCACAGGCGTGTTCATCAAAGATGTTTGAAAATGCCTCGGCTACCACCCGATGTCACCGTCATGTTGGTCGAAGACATCCCCGCCATGCGTCTGCTGGTTCGGCAGATGCTGCGCAACCTGGGTGTCAACAACGTGGTGGAGGCCGCCGACGGGTCGTCGGCGCTGCAAGTCCTGCAGGGGCAGCGTGTGGATGTCATTCTGTCGGATTGGAACATGATCCCGATGACCGGGTACCAGTTGCTGATGGCGGTGCGCGACACCGAGCCGTACCGGCACACGCCCTTCATCATGCTCACCGGCCAGCATACCGACGAACATGTGCGCCGTGCCGTTGCCGCCGGAGTGTCCGGCTATCTGGTGAAGCCCTTCGGTCTGGACACCCTGGCGCGGCAGCTCTGTCGCGTCCTGGGTGGGCGGCCTCCGCCCTCGTCTAGTTCTCCAGGTCAGCGCGGATCAACTTCTTTCGTATAAAGTTGCCGCCGCTCTCCTTCCAATGCCCAGCGCTCTCACCTTTCCGAATTGCTGACGGCGAGTGCCAAAGCATGGGATCACAAGGTGACACAATAAAACGGTGGAAGCGCCGGCGCGAGGAAGCGGGAATGAATGATGAATTCATCATATTATTGGCGGAGGACAGTGTTCTAATGCGCTCGCTGGTGCGCGACATGCTGCGCCCGGCCGGGCGGTTCGTCGTGGTCGATGCCGCCGACGGCACCGAGGCGCTGGAGATCCTGCGCCGTCAGCCGGTCAACATGGTGCTGTCCGACTGGAACATGCAGCCGATGAATGGCTTGCAATTGCTGCATGCCATGCGCGCCGAGCCGGAACTGGCCGCCATTCCCTTCGTCATGATGACCGGCGAACAGACGCCGCAAACGGTGACGCATGCGGTGGCGGCCGGCGTTGCCGGTTTCCTGACCAAGCCGTTCGGCCGCGAGCAACTGGCGAAGGTCATCACCCGCATCATCACCAGCCGTCCCCGCGCGGCGTGAGCGTTCAAATCCTCAGCCGGCGACGCCGCAGATATATTTCAGCGTCTTCAGCCGCTTGAAGCACCAGCGCAAGCGGTTGCGCAACTGCTTGCTGAAGCGCTTGGGTTCCACCCGGGCGGATGGCTTGATGCCGGCGGCCAGGTCGGCCAGTTGCTGGTCCAGCATCACCCGCATGACCACTTCGCGGATTTCCAGGAAGTCGCGCCAGTCGTCCTCGTGCAGCATCTCGCGCTCTTTCAGCGCGGTATAGCGTTCGTCGGTGCCGGTCAGCAGGATGTTGGCGCGGATGGCGCGGAAGCGTGCCGCCGACACCAGCGGCAACAGGCCGAACTTCTTGGCGTTCAGGCGGCCCTGGGTGGTGACGAACTCGCCGAAAAAGCCCAGCGACACTTCCATCTTGGCGACGTGCTGGGCCAGGTACTGCATGAAAAAGGCCGATTGCGCCGCCTTTTCCACCGCATAGGCCCGCAATTCCTCGGCCAGGGCGCGGTCGCCCCACACCGGTTGGAAGTCGAAGAAGATGTCGCAATACATGACGGTCTGGTTTTCGACGGCGTAAACCCAGTGGTGGACCTCGTCCTTCCATTCTTCCAGGTTCTTGCGCCATTTCGGTTCGCGCGCCATGACGCCGCCGTCGCAGAACGGGATGCCGGCGTCGTTCAGGGTCTGATTGACCCGCTTGCCCAATTCGGCGAACCACACGTCGTCGGCGGCACCGCCGCGATGGACGATGGCGTTGTCCTGGTCGAACACCAACAGGCTTTCGCCGCGCCCGGCCGATCCCAGCACCAGCATGGCATAGGCGGCGGGAGCGGCGCCCCAGCCATCCTCGGCCATGGACTTTTCCGCCAGCTCGGTCGCCCGCGCGGTCAGGTCGCGGATGACCAGCGCGATCACCGAGGCGATATTGCGCGCCGACACGCCTTCCGCCAGCAGGCCCTTGGCCAGTTTGGGCAGGGCGGCCATCACCGTCGCCATGTCCTCGGCGCCGCGCGCCTCGTGCACCGAATCGCCCAACGCCAGCGCATCGTTGGCGCGCACCTTCAGCAGGGCGCGGCCGGTCACCATGCCGATCGGGCGATTGTCGGCATCGACCACCACCAGATGGCGCAGGCCCATGCGGTTCATCTTGCCGAGCGCCACATAGACAAAGGCGTCGCCGTCGACGGCGGCCACCGGCCGGCTCATCGCCTGCCCCAAGGTGGTCTCCAGCGCCTGGGTGCCGCCGGTGGACAGCAGGCGCAGCAGGTCGCGCTCGGTTAGAATGCCGGCGGCCCGGCCCAAATCGTCCACGGCGACGATGGACGACACCCGCGCCTCGTACATGCGGTCGATGGAATCCTTCAGCGACAGCGTGCCGAGGGCGGTGAGCACCGGTGTGCTCATGACCTCGCGCAGGCGGTGCTGATAGGGAAAGCTGTCGATACGGGCCAGAGCGGCAATGTCGTTCATAGAGAGATCACCATAGTGGCGGATTGGCGATTCGCAACTGCGACGGTATTGCAAAAAATGTCATTGCAAGCGCAAGCGTCCCCACCCGAAAGTGTCGCTTGAGAACACGCTTGGGCGGATATTTTTGACATACGCTTGCGAGGCATAGTCCTGATGCCTGGATGGGAAGGCGTACTGGTGCGGAATTCGGAGGTTGGACGTCGTCTTCTTGCTAATTACTTAGCGTTGTTTTTCTTACTGCACTGCGGAATGACTTTGCGGATAAAGCCATATCCTTAATCAATAATGCAGGCACACTCGTATGGAGTTGACGGCACCATAAGCAAATGTTAATGACAAGAAAAGCCCTTATCCGAGCGGGGTGGCTATGCTTCAAATGCATGGGTCGCCAAGCCCGAGACGAGGGGGCCAAGCGGAGCCGGCAGCAAGACCGGACAGAGAAAACAACGAAGCCGCCCGCCTCGCGCAGGACGGCTCAGATAGTGGAGGGTCAATTGTCACAAGCTGCAAACACCCAAGCTATGCATGAGAAGATCCGGAACAACCCCAAGTTCCACGAGCTGGTCTCGAAGCGCACCGCGTTCGCGTGGACGCTGACGACTCTCATGCTTGGCATCTATGCGGGCTTCATCCTGCTGATCGCCTATGGCAAGGAGTTCCTGGGCACCTCGCTGTCCGGTGGCACCACCACCGTCGGCTTCCCCATCGGCATCGCCGTGATCCTGTCGGCCGTCGTGCTGACCGGCATCTACGTCCGTCGCGCCAATGGCGAATTCGACGAACTCAACCGCCAGATCATCGAGGAATCCCGCTGATGAAGACGCTGAAATCCGCCTTCGCGGCCGCCGCCCTCGCCACTGGCGGGGTGCTGGCTGCCACCACCACCGCCCTAGCGGCCGGCGCCGACCTGGGTAACGTCGAAAAGCAGGCCACCAACTGGCATGCCATCGTGATGTTCGTCATTTTCGTCGGCATCACCCTGGGCATCACCTATTGGGCCGCGCGCAAGAACAAGACCGCCGCCGACTTCTATGCCGCCGGCGGTGGCATCACCGGTTTCCAGAACGGCCTGGCGATCGCCGGCGACTACATGTCGGCCGCGTCGTTCCTGGGTATTTCCGCCCTGGTGTACGGCTCGGGCTTCGACGGCCTGATCTTCTCGGTGGGCTGGCTGGTCGGTTGGCCGATCATCCTGTTCCTGATCGCCGAGCGCCTGCGCAACCTCGGCAAGTTCACCTTCGCCGACGTGGCGTCCTATCGCCTGGCCCAGGGTCCGGTCCGTATCTTCGCGGCCACCGGCGCGCTGATCGTCGTGATCTTCTACCTGATCGGCCAGATGGTCGGTGCGGGTCAGTTGGTCAAGCTGCTGTTCGGCCTGGACTACCTGACCGCCGTCATCGCCGTCGGCTGCCTCATGATGGTCTACGTCACCTTCGGCGGCATGACCGCCACCACCTGGGTGCAGATCATCAAGGCCTGCCTGCTGCTGGGCGGCGCGACCTTCATCGCCTTCGGCGTGATGAGCCACTTCGGCTTCTCGTTCGAGGCGCTGTTCACCCGCGCGGTCGAGGTTCACCCCAAGCATGGCGCCATCATGGCCCCCGGTTCGCTGGTGACCAACCCGATCGACGCCATCTCTCTGGGTCTGACCCTGATGTTCGGCACCGCCGGCCTGCCGCACATCCTGATGCGCTTCTTTACCGTGCCGAATGCCAAGGAAGCCCGTAAGTCGGTCTTCTTCGCCACCGGCTTCATCGGTTACTTCTACATCCTGACCTTCATCATCGGCTTCGGCGCCATCACCCTGGTTCTGACCGATCCGCAGTACCTGGACGCGGCCAAGGGTGGCCTGAACCTCAAGGGCGGCGGCAACATGCCCGCCATCTGGCTGGCTCACGCCATCGGCGGCGACATGTTCCTGGGCTTCATCTCGGCCGTGGCCTTCGCCACCATCCTGGCGGTGGTGTCGGGTCTGACCCTGGCCGGCGCCTCGGCCATCTCGCACGATCTTTATGCCAACGTGTTTGCCCGCGGCAAGACCACCGAGGCTTCGGAAGTGCGCGTGTCCAAGATTGCGTCCCTGTGCCTCGGCGTCATCGCCGTCATCCTGGGCGTGGTCTTCGAAAAGCAGAACGTGGCGTTCATCGTCGCCCTGACCTTCTCCATCGCCGCCTCGGCCACCTTCCCGGTGCTGGTCATGGCGATGTTCTCGAAGAGCCTGACCACCCGCGGTGCCGTCCTCGGCGGCTACATCGGCCTGATCGGCTCGGTCGGTTGCGTGCTGCTGTCCAAGGTCGTGTGGGTGCAGAGCTTCGGCTTCGCCAACCCCATCTTCCCCTACGTGTACCCCACCCTGTTCACCATGCCGGCCGCGTTCCTGGGCTGCTGGGTGTTCTCGGTGCTGGACAACTCTCCGCGGGCACAGGCCGAGCGTGCGCTCTACCCGGCCCAGGCCATCCGGTCCGAGACCGGCCTGGGTGCCGAAGGCGCCGCCTCGCACTAACTGGTTCGCGTACCCAAATTCTTCGAAGAATAAACTTGGCCGCCGGCTTACCCCGGCGGCCCTTTTTTTTGTTCGTCGCGGAATTCCGGGGAAACCTCTCTGCCCATACATCGTCATGGCCGGGTCAAGCCCGCTGCTGTCCGGTTCCGTCGGGGAGGGTGGGGTTGGGTGGCGCGGAGCACGGCCAGCTTGGCCCGTCGTGCCCAGGTAACACGGACGACACGGACGCCGCTTCGTGGCCACGGATCACACGGACAAAAGAAAACTCGTCATGCCGGCCTTGAGCCGGCGTCCATGGTGGTGCAGCCCCATGGACCCTGGATCGCGTGGAGCGCGTCCGAGGTGACGCGGATTTCTTAGGGTTTCTGGACTTTGGACACAGCGACCGTCCGGGTTTGTCCGTGGCCCGCGACAGCGGGCGTCCGTGCCGTCCGTGTTACCTGGGCACAGCCTTGACGGGCCAGCACGTTCCGAGAAAGCCTCAACCGGACAGCAGTGGGGCAAGCCCGCGCATGACGAGCACGGTGCTCCCTGCACATCCGCGATGAACCTCTTTTTTGTTCGTCGCTGATGAACGGCGAACGAACGCTCATTGAACAGCTTGGGGGCGCTTCCCCCTACGCGCTGTCGCCGTCCGCCGGCGGGGGCGGGGCGAGGGGGATGGCGAAGCGGAAGGTGGAGCCTTGGCCTTCGCCGGGGGATTCGACCCAGATGCGGCCGCCATGGCGTTCCAGGATGCGGCGGCACAGCGCCAGCCCGACGCCGGTGCCTTCATAGACGCCGCGCGGGTGCAGGCGCTGGAACACCTGGAACAGGCGGCCGGTCATGGCCGGGTCGATGCCGATGCCGTCATCGGCGACCGACACCACCCAATGGCCGTCCTCTTCCACCGCCGAGATGGTGATGGTGGGGGCGGTATCGGCCTTGCGGTATTTCAGCGCGTTGCCGACCAGATTCTGGAACACGCGCATCAACTGGCTGGCATCGCCGATCACCACCGGCAATTTGCCGGCGACGATGCGGGCGCCGCTGGCGGTGATGGCGGTGGCCAGATTGGCCTGGGCGTCGGCCAACACGGCGTTGAGGTCGACCGCGCCGAAGGCGGTGCCGCGACGGTGGACACGTGAATATTCCAGCAGGTCGGTAATCATGCGCGACATGCGCTGGGCGCCGTCGACGGCGAAGGCGATGAACTCGTGGGCGTCGCCCTCGAGGCGGTCGTGATAGCGGCGGTCCAGCAGGGCGAGATAGCTCGACACCATGCGCAGCGGTTCCTGCAGGTCATGCGACACCGCATAGGAAAATTGTTCGAGATCGCGGTTGGAGCGGGCGAAATCGTCTTCCAGCCGCTTGCGCTCGGTGATGTCCAGCACGGCGATCAGCACCAGTTGCTCGCCCTGCAACAACACGTTGGCGCCCGACAGCAACGCGGTGAAGCGCTCGCCGTTGGTGCGCTTCAGGGTGGCTTCCAGGTTGCGGATCTGGCCCTCGGTGCTCAGGGTCGCGACCATGCGGTCGCGGTCGGCCGGATCGACCCAGAAGTTGGGCGCGGCCTTGCCCTCGGCTTCGGCCTGCGGCACGCCGAAGGCGTCGGCGGCGCCAGTATTGATGTAGACCACCCGGCCGTCGACCCGGCGCGTCAGCACCAGCGGCAGCGGAGAAATGTCGACGATGCGGCGGAAGCGCTCTTCGCTTTCGGTCAGCGCCTCCAGCGAGGCGTTCAACTCGGCGGTGCGTTCCTCGACCGCCTGGGCCAGGCTTTCCACATGGGCGCGTTCGACCGCCAGCAATTGTTCCGAGATGGCGAAACGCCGCCGCTCGGACCGCGTCAGCCGAAAGGCGAGGGCGAAGATCATGCCGACGAACAGCGACTGGATGCCGCCATGCACCCACAATTCGCGGTGCCAACGTTCCAGCGCGCCGTTGCGGTTGACGCCGACGGCGACGACCAGCGGGTAATTCGGCACCGGGGTGAAGCCGACGATACGCTCGACGCCGTCGGAAAAGCTGGGGGCGTTGCGCGAGGTGCCTGCGTGGCCCAGGGCCTGATAGGCTTGGAACAGTCCGCTGTCCTTGATGGATTTGCCCAGGAAGCGCAGATCGCGGGGATAGCGGCCATACAGCATGCCGTCGGGCGAGAAGGCGCCGGCGGCGTCGCCGGCGGCCGGCACCACCGATGCCAGGGCGTCGTCGATGAACCTGGTCTGCACCGCGACGCCGACGCTGCCGCGAAAGGTGTTGTCGGCACCGACCAGGGCGCGCGACATCAGGACGACGGTTTGGCGGGTGTAACGCTCGGGGATGGGGGGCGACACGAACAATTGGCCGTCGCGCCAATGTTCCGCCGCTGCCCGCACGTGGGGGGCATCGGAAATGTCGAGCGGCACCGGGCGTGGCGGCCCGGCGCGATAGAAGATTTGGCGCAGCCAGCCATGCGCATCGACGACGCCCATGCTGTCCATCTCGGGGAATGCTTCCAGCTTGGCGTTCAGGCCGGCGCGGAAGGTGGGGTCGATGGTGGCGGGGTCGGTGATCTTGCCCGCCATCTCCTCCACCAGCATGTCGGTGCCGCGCATGGACACGGCGATGCGCTGGGCGGCGGCATTGGAGAGCGACAGCGCCAGTTGCTCGGCGGCACGCAGGTACGCCTCGCGGCTGGCCTGAATTTGCCAGGTCGATGCGGCGCTTCCGGCCAGCGCGAGCACTGTCGCCGCCGCCCAGATCGCCCTGTTGCCCCGCTTAGCCACCATCACTCACCTGTCCCAAACCGCCTCACTGTGGCAGCATGCGCGCGCGGCGGCAAGGCTGGCCGCCGGATGGGATCAGGCGCGGCGCCGTTCGATCTCGATGCCGACGGACGCGGCCTCGGCATAGACATCCAGCTTTTCCACCCGCACCCGCACCGACGACACCCGCTCGTCGGCCAGGCACAGGACGGCGATCTTTTCCGCCAGGGTTTCCACCAGATTGATGTGGCCCTCGGCCAGCATGCGCTTGATGCCCTCGATGACGTCCTCGTAGGACACCACGTTGGCGATGTCGTCCGACAGCGGGCCGACCTGTTCCAGCACCGCCATGTCCACGTTGATGCGGACGCGCTGCGGCGCCAGCAATTCGTGGGCGTGGATGCCGATCAGACACTTCAGGACCACGTCGCGCACCAGAATGCGGTAGAGCTTGGCGTCCGAATTGGTGGCGTACATGAAAAGGGTCCTTGGTAACGGGGTTAGGCCAAGCTGATGGCCGAGGGCACGACGTCGTCCTCGGCCGGCAAGGCGGCAAGCAATTGGCCGACGCTGCGGTCGAGCAGCGGATGCACGATCTCGGCGCCGACATCCGCCAGCGGCACCAGGGCGAAGCGGCGCTCGTGCAGGCGCGGATGGGGCAGAACCAGGTCGGGGGTGTCCATGACCACGTCGTCGTACAGCAGGATGTCCAGGTCGATCAGGCGCGGGCCATAACGGACCGAGGCGACGCGGCCCAACTCGGCCTCCATTCGCTTCAACGCGCGCAGCAGGTCGATGGGGGCCAGCGGCGTGCGGGCGCGCACCGCCATGTTGAGAAAGGCCGGCTGGTCGGTGACGTAAAGCGGGGCGGTCTCGTAGATCGCCGAAAGGGCGTCGATTTCGGTGATTGCCGACAGCGCGTCCAGGGCCGCGCGCAAATTGGCGGCGCGATCGCCCAGATTGGTGCCCAAACCAAGGAAAACGGTGGCCATTGCCCTGTCCGAAACGTGGAAGGGCGCAACATCCTCCAGAACGGCGGCCAAGGCAAGGCCGGCATGCCGCAAGGGAAGACTGCGCTCTCGTTATGCCTCGGGGATCACGCGGGAACGCCGGCCGGCACCCAGCCCGAGGACATGGCGATGCGGACCGCCTGGGCGCGATTGGCAGCGCCGATCTTGCGGTAGACGTTGCGCAGATGGACCTTGATGGTGATTTCCTGCAGGTCCAGGCAAAGGGCGATTTCCTTGTTGGTGCGGCCCTCGACCAGCAGCGCCAGGATCTCGGCCTCGCGCCGCGACAGCTTGTCGAAGGGCGGCGGCACGCCGACCGGCCGCAGCAGCGACGTCGGCATGGACATCTGCGTGCCGGGGTCGTCGAAGAAGGTGGAGGAGGGCAGGTACTTCTCGCCCGACAGCACCAGACGCAGCGCGTTCACCATGGCGGTGCCGCTGACGGTCTTGGGGATGAAGCCGGCGGCGCCGGCCTGCACCGCCGCCACCACGTGGTCGCGGCTGGAAAAGCCGGAAACGATCACCACCGGAACGTTGGGGCACTTGGCGCGCAGCGCCTCCAGGCCCTTGAGGCCATCCATGCCGGGCATCATCAGGTCCAGCAGCACCAGGCCGATGTCCCCGGCGGCGGCGGCGGCGTTCAGCGCCTCGTCGATGGTGGCGGCGTCGAGAATCTCTACGTCGGGGGCGAGTTCCAGCAGAAACGGCTTCAGGCCGTCACGCACCAGCTTGTGGTCGTCGGCGACCAGGATCTTCATCGGATATCTCCCCAGAGCGGGCGCGGAACGCCGGCTGCCTCGAAAGTATAGCCGGACTCCCGGTGCGGTCTACTGAAAACCATGGGGATTACCCTAATCCGCCGGGGGCTTGAGGAAGGTCGCGATAATCTCGGCCAGCCGGGCCAGCGGAACGGGTTTCTTCAGTACGGCACAACGGTCGTCCTGCAGGTTCTCGGCTAGCCGTTCAGTTGCACCCAGGTGGCCGGTGACGATGACGATGGGCATCAGTGGATCGAAGTCGCGCAGCTTCTCGACCAGTTGCTCGCCGCCGCCGGCGGGCATGCGCAGGTCGGTGATGACCACGTCGGCGGGATCGGCCATGAAGGTCTCGTACGCCTGGTTGCCGCTGGAGCAGATGGTGACGCGGTAGCCCAGTTCCTTGAGATAGCGTCCCAGGGTCTCGCCCGCCGTCAACTCGTCCTCGACCACCATGATGTGGCCGTCGGTCGCCGGGGCGGCAATGGGCGAACGGTCCTTGCTGTCGCTGGCGGCCAGGGTGCCGTCCTCGTCGATGGGCAGGGTGATGGCGAAGCAGGCGCCGCCGCCGGGCAAGTCGTCCACTTCAAGCCGGCCGCCCATGGCCGAGATGATGCCGAAGCTGACCGACAGCCCCAGGCCGGTGCCGCGACCGGCCTCCTTGGTGGTGAAGAACGGCTCGAATACGCGGGCGCGCACGGCGGGGGGAATGCCGGGGCCGCTGTCGACGACGGTGATGACCACGGCGCTGCCGGTGCGGCGGGCCGACACCGAAATGCGGGCGACCCACGAGCTGTCCGGCGCCTCGCGCTCGCGCTTTTCCTTCAGCGCGTGGTGGGCGTTGGACAACAGGTTCATCACCACCTGCTCCAACTGCACCGGACGGCCGCGCACCAAGGCGGGGCCGCAGGATAGGTCGACTTCCAGGCTGATTTCGTCCGGGCGCAGTTGCCCCCCCAGCACGCCGACCGCAGACGATACCGCCGCCAGCGCGTCGAACACTTGCACCGGGCTGGTGTCGCGGCGCGAGAAGATGCGGATGTCGTCGATGATCTCGGCCGTGCGCTGGGCCTGATCGGCGATCTGCTGGAATTGCTGCGCCTGCCATTCCGGCGTCGCCTTGCCGCGCTCGATGAACAACAGCGCGCCCTCGGCGGTCAGGCGCATGATGTTCAGCGGCTGCGACAGCTCGTGCACCAATCCGGCGGCCATTTCGCCCAGGGTGGCCAGCTTGGCGGTCTGCACCAGTTGCTGCTGAACCTGCTTGCGTTCGGTGATGTCGCGGATCACCAGGATGCGGGCGGGCAGGCCGTGGAAGGTGATGGTGGTAGCGGCGATCTCGGCCTCGAATTCCGAGCCGTCCAGCCGCACCATGCGATATTCGGCGACCACGTTGTGCATCGGCGGGCGGGCGATGCGGCGGCGCAGGTCGTCGCGCGCATCTTCGTGGATCAGGTCGAGCAGCGGCCGGCCCAGCAGGCCGTCGCCCTGGGCGGCGAACACCGTGGCGGCGGCCGGATTGGTGAACAGGATGGTGCCGTGGCTGTGCACCAGGATGGGGTCGGGGGTCAGTTCGATCAGCGAGCGGTAGCGTTCCTCGGACTCGGCCAGTTCGCGCACGGCGCGGTCATGCTCGGCCTTCATGCGCAGCGCGCCGATGCCGTAGGTCAGGTTGCGCGCCACGTCTTCCATCAGGCGGATGACGTCGGGATCGAAAGCGTCGGGTTCCGAGGCATAGATGGCCAGCGCGCCCAGCCGGTCGGCGCCCTGGCCTAGCGGCAGCACCAGGGTCGAACGCAGGTGGTGGCGGCGCGCCGATTCGCGCCAGGGGGCAAAGCGGGCATCGGTCTCCACGTCCTGGACGAGTTGGGCCATGCCGGTGCGGATGGCGGTGCCGATCGGGCCTTGGCCCAGCGGCTGGTCGTCCCAGGTGGTCGACACTTCGTCCAGATAGTCGCGCCCACGCCCGGCCATCGCCACCGGATGGACGACTTGCGGCGCCTCGGTGCTGGCATAGCCGACCCAGGCCAAGCGATAGCCGGCCACCTCGACGGCGATTCGGCAGATATCCTCCAGCAACGCCGTCTCGTCGGTGGCGCGCAGCAGCGCCTCGGTCGAGCGGGTCAGGGTGGAGACGGCGCGGTCGATCAGCCGCAATTGGTCGGCGACACTGTGCGCGATCATATTGAGCGGCTAGTCCTTCGGCCTTGTCCTATTGTCATTTCATGGTACCCCTTGCGCCATGGTGGCCGGTAGCGGTTTTAGGGATTAATACCGGCCTTATACCCGCCATGAATCCGTGTTCAAGTGGCACGGTTCATGGGCCGGCAAGGAGTGAATGGATGTCCCGCAAGTTTTCGTCCGTGATGATCGCCTTTGGCCTGTGGGCCGCTGCCGCCGTTCCCGCCGTCGCGGCGAGCGAGCGGGCGCTGGATTTGCTGGACGTGCCGGTCGCCTATACCGCCGACTTCACCGTCAGCAGCGACAAGGGCACGTATTCCGGCACGGTCTGGCATGCGCAGGGGCGCGAGCGGCGCGATTTCGGCACCCAGGGCGGCGGCCAGACCGTTCTGCTACGGCGCGATACCGACTCGGCCTATCTGATGAAGCCGGCCAACCGCTGGTATGTCGGCTTGGGCTTCCAGGCGGTGGGCGCGCTGGCCGGCGGCATCGACAGCCTGGTGGTGGATCGCCGCCGCCTGCGTGAGGAAGGCGTCGGCAACATCCACGCCATCCGCTACAAGGTGGCCGCCACCGGTCCCAAGGGCGCCCGCTTCGACGGCGACGGCTGGTTCACCAAGGACGACATCCTGGTGCGCGCCGCCGGCGTGCTGACCGAACCCGGCGGCAAGACCTCGGAAGTCGAGATGACGCTGTCCGACCTCAAGGTCGGCCGGGTGGACGAGCGGGTGTTCGAAGTGCCGGCGGGATGGTTCGGCATGGACCTGCGCTCGGTGCCGCCGGATCGTATCGCCCAGGCGGTGGAAGGTCTCAAGCCGATGCTGGAGGGGCGGGGACGCTAGGCCCCGCCAATCACCGTGTTGGAAGCGGGGACGCCCGGCGCCCCCGAAGTCCTGGCCTGCGTTACCAATAACGCACGCGCCCGGTGTCGATGTGGACGAAGTTGGACGCCGGATAGGTGCCGACGCCACCGGCGCGCAGCGACTTGGCGGCGCGGCCTACGATCTTGGTGCTTTGGCCCGGCAGGCGGATGTCCACGGCCTTGCCCGCCATGTGCAGGCTGTTATGGGCGACACCGTCGGTATTGGCCACCAACATGGCGTTGGAGGCGGGCGAGCGGTAGCCGGAAATGATGTGGATGGCGCCCTTGTTGGCGAACTTCTTGTGCATCGCCACCATCAGGTCGAGCAGACGCGGGTCCATCTGGGTGACATCGCCCGAGCGGTGATCGCGCAGGAAGCGGTTGATCTGCACCAGCGACTTGGGCAGGTAGCGCCCTTGCGACCAATACACGGTCTTCAGCGTTTCGCCGGTATGGATGTTGTAGAGGTGCAAACCACGTTCCGGCAGGGCGCGAACCGCGGCTTCCAGCGGAGTGGTGATAACGGTTGCCGCAGCGGCGGCTCCCAGGCCCAGAGTCAGAAACGACCGACGCGAAAGATGTTCGCGGTGGTTGGCGTCATCCCCGTGATGCATGCGCTACCCCCTTTTGGAGACCAGAGTCATACCATTGGGGGGAGGGCGGGAGTCAACCATCGGGATTCAGAATGTATCGATTTGTCACGACTAGAACCAATGGCCGCTGCCATCGGTATGGAGTTGTCGCCGCAGGGTGTCACAGGGCACCCTGCGGATGTTCCTGCGCCATCTGCGCCGGGACCGGACGGCCACGCTTGAGGGCGGCCTTGAGCCGGCCATCATGGCCGTACAGGTCGTCGCGGAAGTGCACGGTGCCGTCTTCGTCCGCCCATGCGGTCATGTACATGAGATAGACGGTCAGCGGCTTTTCCAGCTTCAGCGTCTTGGTGTTGGTCTCGGCGATCAAGTCGTCCACCTTGGCGGCGACGTCGGTCGGCACCACCGCCTGGGCCAGCGCCACCGGCCGCTCCAGACGGACGCAGCCATGCGACAGGGCGCGGAAGATGCGGCCGAAATACTGACGCTTGGGGGTGTCGTGCAGATAGATGTCGTCCTGGTTGGACAGGTTGAACTTGACCTGGCCCAGGGCGTTGTCCGGTCCCGGCGCCTGACGGATGCGCCACGGGAACTTGCTGTATTTGTGCCAGTCGATGCCCAGGCCCTGCGCCTGGCTGGCGTCGTCGGGGAAGGCGTCGAGGATCTGCATGTTGTTGCTGGCAAGGTAACGCGGGTCCTTGCGCAGCTTGGGCAGGATTTCCTTGGTGGCGATGCTGGGCGGCACCGTCCAGGTCGGGTTCAGCACCACCGAGGTCATGGTGGTCTGCATGGTGGGGGTCTGGTGCGTGACGTCGCCCACCACCACGCGCATGGCCATCTGGATCTCGCCGTTGCGCACCAGTTCCAGATGGGCGGCCGGCAGGTTGACGGCGATATGGGTGGGGTCCAGCGTGCGCGGCATCCAGCGCCAGCGCTCCATATTAGCCTGAATCTGCTTCAGACGGTCCTCGGCCGGCACGTTCAGCGCCGCCAGGGTCGCCTTGCCGACGGCACCGTCGGCCTCGATGCCATGGCGCAGTTGGAAGCGCTTGATGGCCGCGCTGGCGGTCTGGTCCAGGGTCTTGCCCTTGTCGTGCTTGGCGTCCAGCTCGCCGGTGGCGATCAGGCGTTTGCGGATGGCGGGCAGGCGGTCGTCCTCGGTCCCCGGCTTGATGGAGGGGCCGTCGGCGATGGTGGCCCAGCCGCCATTGCGCACCAGGGTGCGATACAGCTCCTGCGCCCGCTTCAGGCGATGGTAGCCGGCATAGCTGGGCGGCAGCATCTGGCCGGCGGCCTGCAAGTCCTTGCCGGCGGCAAGGTCGCGCAGGAAACGGGTGACGTCGGCGGTGGGGCGGGTCTCGGGTCCCATGCCGCCGACCAGTCGGGTGGGCGAGACCCGGCCGCTAGCCAGGTCACGGGCAAAGCGCGCCAGGGCGTCGGACACCAGCAGGTCGCGGTCGAATTCCGAGGCGGCGGCGGCGCCAAGGGCATAGGCGTCCTGCGACAGCCCCTCGCCCTGGGCGACGGCCTGGATGTCGGCCAGCACCCGTTCGGCGGTGGCAGCGGCGGTGCCGGCCCAGGCCAGCCGATAGCCGCGCTCGCGGTAGAAGTCGCGCAACGGCGCCAACTCGACGACGCGGTCGCCGATCTTGACGCTGCCGCCGGGTTCCTCAAGCCGGCGCTGAATTTCCACCGGCGTCTCGGCCAGGGCGGAAACGGATGCACCAGCACCGGCGAAAGCCAGGGCCAGGGAAAACAAAAGCGGGCGGGCGAAGGACAATTGCTGAAAACCCTAAAGCTGCCGACGGGCACGGAAGCTCCAGTATAGGTGCCGGTGCCCAGGCCGGCGCGCACGATTTCAGGTCATCGCCGTCAACGTCGGCGACGATCCGACTGGAACATCAGCTTATGGATATCTGGTTGGCGCGGGGGGGTGTCAACGGCAAACCACATCGACGGTGTGGTTGCTGCAACACTGCGGCGCGAATGCCACACTTTGGTGCAGGAAACACCGTAGAAATGGGCGGCCGGCGGTTCGGCGCGGCCGCCCGTTTCTTTCAACCCTGGACCCAGGGCAGGCCCGACGCCTTCCAGCCGGCGCCGGCACCGCGATGGCGACCGGCATCCAGCGGCCCTTCGAAACCGTCGAGGATGTTGTAGCTGGCGCCAAAGCCCAGTTGGGTCATCAACTCGGCCGCCGCCTTGGACCGCACGCCCGAGCGGCACAGGAACAGCAAGGTGTCGTCCGGGGCGATGCCCTGGGCCTTCAATTGGTCGGCAAAGGCGTCGTTGCGCGCCATGGCGGGGAAGGTCTGCCATTGCACCAGGATCGGCTGCTTGCCGACGGGGGCGAGGTCGGGCACGCCGACGTAAACCCATTCGGCCTGGGTGCGGACGTCGACCAGCTTGGCCTTGGGGTCGGATTGCAGGCGTTCCCATGCCTGGGCGGGCGAGAGGTCTCCGGCGTAGGTGGTCATGGCTGCTCCTATTGTACGTAAAAGCTAGTGTTTAATGGGTGTATTTTACACAAAAACATGTTGACTTTGTAGTCTTATCGGTGTGATTTTGTACATCATATTCAGACACACACCAAGGTGGGTGTGATTTTAGCAAGGGGTGGTTCACGATGCGCAATGCCAGTCAGTCCAACGCCGTTCAGGCCCCTGTCAGCCCGGCCGAACCGTTGGTGCGGATGGACGATCTGGCCGAATACCGCGACGGCCTGGGCAAGCACCTGGCCGGCCAGTGGGATGACGAGCGCTGGACCGCCTATCGCGTCCGCTTCGGCGTCTACGGCCAGAAGCAGCCGGGCGTGCAGATGGTCCGCATCAAGATCCCCGGCGGCATCCTGCCCATCGCCTGGGCGCGCACCATCGCCGAAGCCAATCGTCGTTTCGCCGTCGGCGACGCGCATTTCACCACCCGCCAGGACATCCAAATCTACCACGTGCCGCTGGGGCGGTCCGCCGATTTGCTGGAATACCTGTATTCCAACGGCGTGACCACCCGCGAAGCCTGCGGCAACACGCTGCGCAACATGAACGCCTGCGCGCTGGCCGGGGCCTGCCCGCGCGAGTTGGTGGATGCCGGCCGCGTCGCCGATCAGCTTGCCCGCACCTGGCTGCGCAATCCGCTGGTCCAGCACATGCCGCGCAAGGCCAAGTTCACCGTATCCGGCTGCGCCACCGATTGCGGCGCCAGCACCATCCACGACCTTGGCTTCATCGCCGTGGAAAAGGACGGCGTGCCGGGCTTCCGCGTGTTGGCCGGCGGCGGCCTGGGCGGTCAGCCGCGCCCGGCGGTCGAGGTGCTGTCCTTCGTCACCGAGGACGAGTTGTCGACCGTGGTCGAGGCCTTCGCCCGGCTGCACCAGCGTTATTCCAACCGCCGCGACCGCTCGCTCGCCCGCATCAAGTTCGTGGTCAAGCGCTTCGGCGAGGAAAAATTCGTCGCGCTGTTCCAGGAAGAGTTCGAGCGGGTGAAGGGCCTGCCCCAGCGCCCGTGGGACAAGCTGTCGTGGCGCAAGCCGGTCGAGGCCGCCATCGCCCGCACGCCGGTCGGCGTGGTCGACGCCCATGACGGCAGCAAGGCTATCGTCGTCTCGGTGCCGCTGGGCATCGTGTCGTCGGACCAGCTCGACCGGTTGGCCGACATCGCCGAACAGGCCGGCGCCACCGAACTGCGCATCACCCGCGACCAGAACGTCGCCCTGCTGGGCGTGCCCGCCGCCAAGGTGGCCGAAGTCACCGCCGGCGTCAGGGCCATCGGCTACGACGTTCCCGCCTCGGCCGAGGCGGTGCCCGACGTGGTGTCGTGCCCCGGCACCACCACCTGCCGCATCGGCATCACCAATTCCCAGTCGTTCGCCCGCCAGGCGCTGGCCGAGGCCGAAGCCGATCCGGCGGCGAAAGGCTTGTCCGTACACGTGTCGGGGTGCCAGAATTCGTGTGGTCTCCACCACGTGGCGGATTTCGGCCTGCACGGCATGGCTAAAAAGATCGATGGCCGCACGGCCCCTCACTATCAATTGCATTTCGGCGGCGATTTCCGCACCGGCGACATCGCCGTCGCCGGCCCGATGATCCCGGCCAAGCTGGCCAATCGGGCGCTGGAACTGCTGCGGCAGGATTACGTCCAGGCCCGTCAGGGCGGTGAAAGCGTGCGGGCCTGGGCCGAGCGCCTGGGCAAGGCCGGCATCAACGCCGTGCTGGCGCCGCTGGACCCGTCGCAGGCCGAGCAGGTGTTCGTCGATTGGGGCGATGCGGCCGAATTCGCCGGCGCCCCCACCACGCGCGGCGAATGCGCCGCTCCGTTTGCCATGGACGACCTGTTCGCCGATTTGGCCGACGACGCCCTGATTACCCTGGATCGCCGCGCCGCCGTCGGTCAGGCCGAACTGGCCCGCGAGGCTGGTGTGCTGGCGGTGATCGCCGCCGGCCGGCGCCTGCTGCACAGCCAGGGCCAGCCCAGCGACGACGACATCGCGTTCGATGCGGTGGTGGCGGCGGTGCGCGGCGCCTTTGCCGGCAATGATGACGTACTGCAGGCGCTGGCCGCCGCCGTGGCCGCCAACGACGGTGCGCTGGATGCCTTCCGCGAGACGGTGGCCTACCTGATCGACACCGTGCGCGAGGTGGTCGAAGCGCCGCCGGCCGTCGCCGCTCCCGCCGCGGTGGGCGACCTGGCCTCGATCCTGGGGATGGCGGAATGACCCTGGAAAACCTGTTTCAACTCGAGGGCAAGGAACTGATCGCCGCGGCGGCGACGGTGTATGGCGGCCGGATCGCCGTCACCTCGTCCTTCGGGGCGGAATCGGCGGTGTTGCTGGATCTGGTCGCTCAGGTTGATCCCGGCCTGCCGGTACTCTTCCTCGACACCGACGAGCTGTTCGACGAAACCCTGGAATACCGCGACGCCCTGACCCGGCGGCTGGGCCTGACCAACGTGGTGGTGGTTCGCCCCACCGACGCGGAACGCCAGGAAGCCGCCGACCTGTGGCAGACCGACGCCGAGCGATGTTGCAACCTGCGCAAGGTACGGCCGCTGGCCCGAGCGGTCGCCGGCTATGCCGCGCTGATCGACGGCCGCAAGCGCGCCCATGGGTTCGAGCGCGACACGCTGACGACGGTCCAGGAAGCGGATGGCGTGGTCAAGATCAGCCCGCTGGCCAATTGGTCCGAGGCCGAGATCGAAGCGCATTTCGTCGCCCGCGACCTGCCGCGTCACCCGCTGGTGGCCCAGGGCTATCGCTCGATCGGCTGCTGGCCGTGCACCCGCCCGACCGCGCCGGGCGAACCCGCCCGCGCCGGGCGCTGGGCCGGCAGTGCCAAGACCGAATGTGGAATTCATATTGTCCCCCTTGGGACCGTGAAGGACCTGTGAAGATGAACGATCTTGATGTGTTGGAAAGCGAGTCGATCTACATTTTCCGCGAGGCGTTCAACCGTCTCGACAAGATCGCCATGCTGTGGTCGATCGGCAAGGATTCCAACGTCATGCTGTGGCTGGCGCGCAAGGCCTTCTTCGGCCATGTGCCGTTCCCGGTGCTGCACGTGGATACCAGCTACAAAATCCCCGAGATGATCACCTTCCGCGACCGCATCGCCAAGGAATGGAACCTGCCGATGATCGTCGGCCAGAACAAGGAAGCCTTGGCGGCGGGCATGAGTCCGGCCCAGGGTCGCGTCAACTGCTGCTCGGCGCTGAAGACCGAGGGGCTGAAGTCGCTGCTGGCCGAACACGGCTTCACCGGCGTCTTCGCCGGTATCCGCCGCGACGAGGAAGGCACGCGGGCCAAGGAGCGCGTGTTCAGCCCGCGCAACGAAACCAACGAGTGGGACTTCAAGGACCAGCCGCCCGAGTTCTGGGGCCAGTTCAAGACCGACTTCGCCCCCGGCACCCACCTGCGTATCCACCCGCTGCTGGCGTGGACCGAGTTGGACGTGTGGCGCTATATCGCCCGCGAGGGCATTCCGGTGGTGGACCTGTACTTCGCCAAGGAGGGCCGCCGCTACCGTTCGCTTGGTTGCGCGCCGTGCACCGGGTCCATCGCCTCGACCGCCTCGACCGTCGAGGAAATCATCGAGGAACTGACGACGACCAAGACGTCCGAGCGCGCCGGCCGCGCCCAGGACAAGGAATCCGAGGACGCTTTCGAGCGGCTGCGCGCCGCCGGCTATATGTAAGGGGTTGGGCAGAATGAGCGTAATTCACAAGACCGACGACGCCGCGCCGCTCCGCATCGTGGTGGTCGGCCACGTCGACCACGGCAAGTCGACCCTGGTGGGCCGCATCCTCAACGAGACCGGCGCCTTGCCCGACGGCAAGGTCGAGTATCTCAAGGAAGTCTGCGACAAGCGCGGCATGCCGTTCGAATGGGCCTTCGTCATGGACGCCCTGCAGGCCGAGCGCGACCAGGGCATCACCATCGACACCTCGCAACTGCGCTTCCATTCCGGCAAGCGTCCGGTGCTGATTATCGATGCCCCCGGCCACAAGGAATTCCTCAAGAACATGATTACCGGCGCCGCCTCGGCCGAGGCCGCGCTGCTGATCGTCGATGCCGCCGAAGGCGTGCAGGAACAGACCCGGCGCCATGGCTATCTGCTGCACCTGCTGGGCCTGACCCAGATTGCCGTGGTGGTCAACAAGATGGATCTGGTCGACTGGTCCCACGACCGCTTCAAGGAAATCGAGGCCGAGGTGCGCACCTATCTGGGTGGCATCGGCGTCACCCCCACCCACGTCATCCCGATCTCGGCGCGGCGCGGCGACAACATTAAGACCCGCTCGGCGGCGGCGCCGTGGTACCAGGGGCCGACCATCATCGACGCGCTGGACGGCTTCAAGACCACCGCCCCGGCGACCGAACTGGCGCTGCGTCTGCCGGTGCAGGATATCTATAAGTTCGACACCCGCCGCATCATCGCCGGCCGCATCGAAAGCGGCCGCCTGAAGGTGGGCGACCGCCTGGTGTTCGCCCCCAGCGGCAAGTCGGCCAAGATCGCCAGCATCGAGGGCTGGGCCGGCAACGACATCACCACCGTGTCGGCCGCCGCCGGCCAGGCGGTGGGCGTCACCCTGGACGAGCCGATCTTCGTCGAGCGCGGCCAGATCGGCCACCTTGCCGACAACGCTCCGGTCATCGCCTATTCGGTGCGCGCCCGCGTGTTCTGGCTGGGCCGCGAGGTGCTGAAGGTGGGATCGCGGCTCAAGCTCAAGCTGGCCACCGCCGAATACCCGGTCGAGGTCGCCGCCATCGAGCGTGTGGTCGACGTCGAGGATTTGAAGAACCACGATGGCGGCGAAGTGGGCCGCAATGCCGTGGCTGAAATCGTGCTGCGCTCGCGCGCTCCCATGGCGCTGGACAATTTCGCCGACAACGCCCGCCTGGGCCGGTTCGTGCTGGTGCATGCCTACGACATCGTCGGCGGCGGCATCATCGCCGAGGCGGTGGGCGACGCCCGCAACCTGACCGAGGTGGACCACAAGGTCACCATCGACGCCCGCGCCCGCGCCAACGGCCATCTGGGCGGCGTGCTGTGGCTGACCGGCCTGTCCGGTGCCGGCAAGTCGACCATCGCCATGGAACTGGAACGCCGCCTGTTTCTGCGCGGCTGGCAGGTCACCGTGCTGGACGGCGACAACGTGCGCACCGGCCTCAATGCCGACCTGGGCTTCTCGGAAGAGGACCGCGCCGAGAACATCCGCCGGGTCGGCCATGTGGCCCACCTGATGGCCAATGCCGGCATGCTGGTGATCGCCGCCTTCATCAGTCCGTACCAGAGCGACCGCGACAAGGTGCGCGCGGTCAACCCCGACACCTTCCACGAAATCCACATCGCCACCGAACTGGACGAGTGCGAACGGCGCGATCCTAAGGGCCTGTACCGCAAGGCCCGTGCCGGCGAGATCCCGCAATTCACCGGCATCTCGGCGCCGTACGAGGAGCCGACCCAGCCGGAACTGCGCCTGCACACCTTCGGCCGCTCGGTGGACGAGGCGGTGGCCGAACTGCAGGCCTATGTGGAACGCACCATCGGCCTGTCCTCGCGCGAGCGGGCGGCGGGATAAGCAGTGTTGGCGGGGGCGTTGGCTCAGGCGGTGATGTTCACCGCCGAGGTCTGCCCCTGCCATCCTTGTAGCAGCGAGCGCACCGACAGCCACGTCTGGTAGCCGGATTTCGGATCGCTGGCGCCGCCCCGGCTCTCGATCCCCGAAATGGCGTCGTCGGCGGTCTTCAGATAGTTCATGGGCTGATTGTCCACCTGCTGGCGTTCGGCAGCGGTGAACGGCACGAACTCGCCGTTGGGGCCGACTTTGCCAAGGGGGCCGGACAACTGCAAGACAGTCATCTCGTCGAAGCTGATCGCTCCCGACTTGTAGAGCTTGTCGCTGAATCCCTTCATTTCGCTGCGGGTCATGTTGGTGAAGTCGTAGGACGACACGCCTTCGCCCGCGCCCGCCGTGGTGCCGGCGCCCGATTGGCTGGCGGTGGTTTGGGTCGCGTTCGTCGTGCGACGCGAAGCCGCCGTTTGGTAAAGAGTGTTCAGCCCACTGATCTGCATGGGGTGCGCTCCAAAGACGAGAAATCGGTCTGGTGGTTTCCCTGCAATGGATGTGCCGTCCTTTATCGGCAGAAAATCAATGGGCGTGACGGCGAGGCGTTGCCGACCCGGTAGTTTTTGCCCGGGCAGGGCGGCAAATTGCGCCATCCGCCCCGCGCCCGGCCTCTCATGCCCGCTCTTTCACGAGCGCGTCCGCGTTGCTACCTTGAGGGCAACGCGGAGGAAGCCATGACACAGTACGATTTCGACCTCATCACCCTGGGCGCCGGTTCGGGCGGCGTGCGTGCGTCCCGGCTGGTGGCCCAGTTGGGCAAGCGGGTGGCGGTGGTCGAGGAATCCCGCGTCGGCGGCACCTGCGTCATGCGCGGCTGCGTCCCCAAGAAGTTGCTGGTTCAGGGCGCCCATTTCGCCGAGGACATCGCCGACGCCGAGGGCTTCGGCTGGAGCGTCGGCGACCTGTCGTTCGACTGGGCGCGGCTGATCGTCGCCAAGAACGCCGAGCTGAACCGGCTGGAAACCGTCTACAACCGCATCCTGCGCGACAATGGCGTCACCCTGCTGCCCGGGCGCGGCATGGTGGTCGATCCCCATACGGTCGAGATCAACGGCACCCGCCACACCGCTGAACGCATCCTGATCGCCACCGGCGGCCGGCCCATGCTGCCCGATCTGCCCGGTATCCAATACGCCATCACCTCGAACGAGGCGCTGGACCTGATGCAATTGCCCAAGCGCATGGTCATCGTCGGCGCCGGCTACATCGCGGTGGAATTCGCCGGCATCTTCAACGCGCTCGGCGTCGAGGTGACGCAGATTCTGCGTGGCGAGACCGTGCTGCGCGGCTTCGATGCGGACGTGCGCGTCGCCCTGGCGGAGGAAATGGCGAAGAAGGGCATCACGCTGCGCTGCGAGACGGTGGTCAAATCCATCGAGCGGGTCGACGGCAGCTATTCCCTGCGGCTGTCGGGCGACGAGACGGTGGAAACCGATCTGGTCATGTATGCCACCGGACGCCGCCCCAACACCGACGGCCTGGGGCTGGAGGCGGCGGGAGTGGCGTTGAACCCGGCCGGCGCCGTGGTGGTGGACGAATTGTCGGCCACCAACGTGCCATCCATCTTCGCCATCGGCGACGTCACCGACCGCATGAACCTGACGCCGGTGGCGATCGCCGAGGCCATGGCGCTGGTCAACACCCTCTACCGCGACAAGCCGACCGCGCCCGATTACGCCAACGTGCCGACGGCGGTGTTCTCGATGCCGCCCATCGGCACCGTCGGCCTGACCGAAGCCCAGGCGCGGGCCAAATGCGGCTGCGGCATCGACGTCTATCTGTCGCGCTTCAAGCCCATGCGCAACACCCTGTCCGGCCGCGACGAACGCACCATGATGAAGCTGATCGTCGAGCGTGCGACGGATAAGGTGCTGGGCCTGTACGTGGTCGGCGCCGACGCGCCCGAGATGGTGCAGGGTTTCGCCGTCGCGTTGAAATGCGGGGTGACCAAGGCGGTGCTGGATTCCACCATCGGCATCCACCCGACCGCGGCCGAGGAATTGGTCACCATGCGCGACAAGCGCCCCGATCCCAGCCCGGAATGCCAGGAATAGGGGCGCCCGTCTCGGTTCTGTCCGGAATTATACCAAATCCCGATGAGTGCCACTTATCGGGATTTGGTTAGGCGCGACCGCGCCGCGCGGCTTATGCCGCGGGAGGCAAGGCACGCGGAGGCGTGCCGCCCGCCACCCGAGGGCGCCGGTGATCGCTTCCGATCACCGGGATATGGAATTACGCGGCGTCGGCCTTCAGGTCCGCCAGGACCTTGCTGCCCGCCTCGGTCAGGCGCCAGGCGCCGGCAGTCCAGGCCAGCAGGCCCTGGCGGCACAGCGCGTTGGGGTCTTCGCCGGCGGTCGCCAGCACGAACGGGGCGCGCTTCAGGGTCTCAAGGGCGGTCTTGCTCAGGGTCATCACGGCATTCTCCTTTACACACGTCGACCCGACGTGTTGCTGGGGCACTTTGCCGATGCTGCATTGCAATATGGTAAAGGCGGCGCCGTTTGCCTGCGGTCGGCAGGCGCAGGAACAAGCCGTGCGCCCAGGGGTTGATGTCTTCGCTAGGCAAGAACCTTGGGAGGCCCCATGAAACACGCAAGCTTGATCGTCGCATCGGCCCTGGCGCTGGCCGTTCCAGTGGCTGTTTCGGCGCAGGAATATGGTCAGCAGGGACAGCAGGGCCAGGCGCAGCAGGAGCACATGCGGTTGTCGGCCGACGCCCATCACGTCATCGACAAGAAGGCGGTCAACGCCCAGGGTAAGGATATCGGCAAGATCAAGGACGTGCTGATCGGCCAGGACGGCAAGGTTCAGGCGCTTATCGTCGACGTCAAAGGCAAAAGCCGTGCGGTGCCATGGAACGACGTCGCCATGAAGGCCGACCAACTGACCGTCAACATGAACGACCAGCAATTGTCGCAGTTGCCGGAATATCGCGGCGAACACGACTGATCCTTTCCTTGCGCCGGCATCGCGGTGCCGGCGCAAAATTCCCGCGCCGGACTTACTGCGCTTTCACCGATGTCGAGGGTTCCGTCGGCGGCAGGGTGTGCAGGTGGACCACGCGCTGCGGATAGGGAATGCCGATTCCGGCGTCTCCCAGCGCGCTTTCGATCATGAAGCGCAGGTCGCTGGCCACCTGCATGGCGTCGGTGCCGCGCCCGTAATCGATCCAGTATTGCAGGTTGAACATCAGGGCGTCGGCGCCGAAATCCTCGAACAGCACGCGGGGCGGCGGGTCGGTCAGGATGTGGCCGTGCTGGGATGCCACCTTCAGCAGCAGGTCGCGTACCTTGGTCGGCGCGGCGCTGTAATCCACCCCGATCTTCACCGAACGGCGGACCCTGGCGTTGGAATAGGTCCAGTTGGTGACGTTGTTCTCGATGAAGGTGGAGTTTGGCACCAGGATTTCGATGCCGTCGCCGGTGCGCACGGTGGACGAGCGGATGTCGATGTTGGTGACGGTGCCGACGATGCTGCCCACCTCGATCAGGTCGCCGACCTTCAGCGGACGTTCCACCAGCAACATGATGCCGGCCACCAGATTCTTGAGCAGCACCTGGGTGCCGAAGCCCAGACCGATGGCCAGCGCGCCGCCCAGGAACGCGAACATGGTCAGCGGAATGTTGACCATGTAGAGGGCCACCAGCAGAAGCGCACCCAGCAACAGCACGTGCAGCCAGCGCGAGATCATCTTGGCGTGGCCGCTGACCACGCCAAGCCGGCGCACCGCGAATTGTCCCGCCCGGCGGGTCAGCCACGCGCTGACGAAATAGCCGATGCCCAGGAACAGTATGGCGTTCAGCGCCTTGCCCAGGGTGACGCTGCGGACCGCGACCACGGTGCGGCCATCGATGTTGAGGTTGTCCTCGACCGATAGGATCTCGAATTGCCACACCGCGCGCAGGCCATGCCACACCATCTCCAGCGTGTCGCGGGCGAAGCTTTTGACGGAGCGCTCGGCACCGCGCGCCAGGAAGTCCTCGCGCCAGATGGACAGGGTGCGCTGCAGTCCGGCCACCGCCTGTTGGCCTTCGCGCAGCAGGTCTAGTCGGGTTCGCTGGGCGGCGTCCATCTGCTGTGCCAGCGCCGCCTGTTCGCTGCTCAGTCCGGCCAGCCGTTCCTGGGTGACGGTGGTGCCGTCGCCGCCCGACGGACGGGCAAGCTCGCTTTCCAGATAGGTGTTCCAGGTGCGAAGCTGCTCGATCAACTGATCCAGGTTGTTCAGCCCCTCGCGCAGCTTGTCGCTGTCGCTGGAATTGACCAGCAGGCCGCGAAACTGCCAGCCGATGCGCTCCCACGCGCGCATCTCCAGCATGCGCTTGGCCAGATCGGCGGCCAGGGTGTCGTTGTCGGCCTGCATGCGGCGCAGTTCGACCGTCCGCTCCAGGATGTCGCGGCGCAAGGCGGTGTCGTCGCCGCCCGCTGTCGCCGGTTCGACGCGGATGCGGGTCAGGGCGGCGTCGCCCGTCGCTGCGGCTGCCGGTTCGGCGCGGAAGCGTGCCAGGGCCTGCTGCGCCGTAGCCAGGGCCTGTTGGGACCGCAGGCTGACGGCCTGGGCGACGGCTTGACGCTTTTCCAGGGCTGCGCGTTGGCGGTCGATGTCGGCCAGGATGGCGTTCAGGTCGTCCTGGGTCAGCCGGGCATCGCGTCGCGCCACGGCGACCTGCCGTTCGGTCAGCGCCACGACCTCGCGCTTTTCGGCGGCCTGAAGGTCGGCCAATTTCTTGGCGCGGCGGGTCTGTTCCAGTTCGGCGGCGGCGGTGCGCGACCCCAGAATCGCCAGATCGCGCAGCCACGATTGGCGATTGCGCTGGTCCTGGGTCGGCGCGGTGTCCAGATGTTCCTCGCTCTGGCGGCGGGCGATCTCGGAGGCGCGCAGTTCCTGTTCGTGGGTGGTGGCCTCGTGCTCCAGCAAGGCGGCGCGGGCGGCGGCCGCCTGGGCGGCGAAGCGGGCGTTGTCCTGGGTCTTGCGCAGTTGGTCCAGCAGCAGCACGGAATAGGGCGGCGGCGTGGTGAAGCCGCTCCATTCGCGGGTGGCGGCCTGCTGTTCCTCGACCCGGCGCACGCTTTCCGGCAGGCGCTGGGCCAGATCCAGGCTTTGTTCCAGGTTGGTGACCAGCGTGCTCAGCAGGTGGTTGCGCGCCAGCACTTCCTCTTGCGTGGCGCCCGGCGGCGGAGTGGTGGCGGCCATGGCCTGCCGATAGACGTCGCGGGCGGCGGCCAGCGATTGGCGCAGGACTTCGGGATCGTCGTCGGCGGGGGTGGGCGCGGTTGCCGTTGCCGTTGCCGTTGCCGTCCGTTGCGCTGGGGAAAGCAGCGAGGCGGGCTGTGCCGCCGTCTCACCGGCGACCAGCAACAAGGCACCCATCAGCACGGGGACTACCGCGAGCGCCACCAGACGCGGCCGACATGACGAAAATTTGCCCACGAAGTCACCATGTCCCAACAGAGAGGCCCAATCATACCATTGCGCCCCGTTCCCGCCAGTGGCGCGACGCGGCCGTCTCGGGCTAGGCTGGGGCCGCTTCGTCAACGGAACGCCGGTTCGTCATGCTCGGTTACGATTTTCCCCTGTGGCGGCCGCCGTCGGAAGGCGACAACCTGATTATCCAGGCGACGCTGGGCTGCGGCTTCAACGGCTGCACCTTCTGCAGCATGTACAAATCCAAGGATTACGTGGAACGTCCGCTGGACGACGTCTTCGCCGACATCGAGCAGGCGGCGCGGGCATGGCCCCAGGCGAGCCGCGTCTTCCTGGCCGATGGCGACGCCTATGGTTTGCCGACCGACCATCTGGCGGCGATCTGCGCCAAGCTGAAGCAGTGCTTTCCCGGCCTGACCCGGGTGTCGGCCTATGCCACGCCGTTCAATCTGCTGAAGAAAAGCGTCGAGGAAATCCAGGCGCTGAAGGCGGCGCGGCTGTCGCTGGTCTATGTCGGCATTGAAAGCGGTTCGGACCTGATCCTCAAGAAGATCGCGAAGGGCACCAGCAAGGCGATGGAGCAGGGGCTGGCCCGCGCCGCCGAGGCCGGATTGAAGGTGTCGGCCACCGTGATTACCGGCCTGGGCGGCAAGGCCCATTGGCAGGAGCACATCGACGCCACCGCCGACTTGCTGGGCCGCGTGCCGGTAACCTATCTGTCCACCCTGACGCTGGGGCTGGAGTCCGAGGTGGCCGACCGCTTCTTCCAGCGCTTCGGCGAGCCGTTCCAATGGCAGGACGATGCCGGCGTACTGGCAGAGCTGCATCGCCTGGTCGAACGACTGAAGCCGCCGGCCCCGGTCATCTTCCGCTCCAACCACGCCAGCAATGCCTTGCCGCTGGCCGGCACCCTGCCCAAGGACAAAGCCAAGGTGCTGGCGCAGATCGAGCTGGCGCAAAGCGGACAATGCGGATTGCGGCCGGCCTGGATACGGGGACTGTAGTTAGCGCCCCGCCAGCCGCAGCATTTCCTCAATGGTCATGGCTTGGAAGGGCGCACGGGCGCGGCCTTCCAGGCTGTCGAGCATCTTGGCGACCGCCACCGCGTCGGTGCCGGTGAATGGCGCCGGATGTTCGGTCGGCTCGAACAGGGCGATCACGTCCATCAAGGTGGTGCGGTGGGCGTCGCCGACGAAGCGATAGCCGCCGCCGATGCCACGGGCCGCCGCGATCAGGCCGGAATGGCTTAACTGTGTCAGCACCTTGGCCAGATGGTTCAGCGACAGCCCATACTTGGCGGCGATCTCGCCGGCCGACAGCGAACGCCCGGGGTCGGCGGCCAGTTCGGCGATGGCGAACAGGGCGCACCGCGATGCCTGATGCAGCTTCATCCGCCCGCTCCGTGTTGCCGTGCCTGCCCAAGTTGTAGCCTGCCTCCGCGCGCTTTGCAGCAGGATTGTCGCATTGTCCGAGTGCCCGACTTAGTCTCTTTTGCAAGAAGTATTCGTTATCAATACTTCATTCGGCGAAATAACCGTCCGGTTTCCGGCGTTGGCAGGGTGTTCGTTCGGGTGTACGATACTTCATCCCTTACTGAAACGGGGGAGACGGCGCGATGCCTGGGGTTGACGCAACCATCGTCCTTGACGGGAATGGCCTGGCCCAGTTGATCGCCGCGCTGAAGGCGAAGGGCTATCGCGTCATCGGGCCGCGCGCGGCCGACGGCGCCATTGTCTATGACGACATCGACGGCATCGACGACCTGCCCGCCGGCCTGGGCGACGAGCAGGACGGCGGCCGTTATCGCTTGCGGCCGCGCGGCGACGATGCGCTGTTCGGCTATACGTTGGGGGCGCAGGGGTGGAAGCGCTTTCTCTATCCGCCACGGCAGAAGCTGTTCGCCGCCCAGCGTAAGGGCGGCGGCTTTGTCGTCGAGCCACCCGAACCCGCCCCGGCGCCCATGGCGTTCCTGGGCGTGCGCGCCTGCGAACTGGCCGCCATGGCGGCGCAGGCCCGTGTGTTCGGCGACAAGGATTTCGCCGAGCCGGGCTATCAAGGCCGTCTGGCCGCCGCCTTCGTGGTGGCGGTGGAATGCGGTCAGGCCGGCGGCACCTGTTTCTGCGCCAGTATGGCGACCGGCCCCGAGGTGACCGCCCGCCACGACATCCGCCTGATGGAATTGAAGGGCCGGCGTTTCCTAGCGGACGCCGCCAGCGAGCGTGGCCGCGAGATGCTGGCGGGCCTGCCGGCGGGCGAAGCCAGTGCCGCCGATTTGAGGGCCGCCGACGCCCTGCGCAAGGCGGCGCGCAGCGGGCAGGGGCGCGCCATGGATCGCGATACCGCCGCCGCGCTGCAGACTCAGCCCGAACATGCGCGCTGGGACGACGTGGCGGCGCGCTGCCTGAGTTGCGGCAATTGCACCATGGTGTGCCCGACCTGCTTCTGCACTACGGTCGAGGATGTCACCGACCTGAAAGGCGATCACGCCGAGCGCTGGCGCAAATGGGATTCCTGCTTCTCGCTGGAATTTTCCTACATCCATGGCGGTTCTGTCCGCACCGAGGCGCGGTCGCGCTATCGCCACTGGATCACCCACAAGCTGTCCACCTGGATCACCCAGTTCGGCGGTTCGGGCTGTGTCGGCTGCGGCCGTTGCATCACCTGGTGCCCGGTCGGCATCGACATCACCGAGGAAGTGGCCGCCATCGCCAAGGACAACAAGCGTTAACAGCGTCAACAAGGGGAGGGCGCGACATGGTCAAGCCGCAAGACCTGGGCCGCATCATCGACGAGACCCCCTTTTTCCAGGGCCTGGAACCGGAATTGCGCGAGGCGCTGGTGTGCTGCGCCGCCAACGAACGCTTCGTCGCCGGCGAGCATCTGTTCCGCGAGGGTGGCGACGCCCGCAAGTTCTACGTCATCCGCGAAGGCCAGGTCGCGGTCGAGGTGGAGCCGCCGGTGCGCAAGCCCATCGTGCTGGAAACCCTGTCGGCGGGCGACATCCTGGGCTGGTCGTGGCTGGTGCCGCCCTATCGCGCCGCCTTCGACGCCCGCGCCCAAACCACCGTGCGGGTGCTGTCGTTCGACGCCACTTGCCTGCGCAAAAACATGGAGGCCCACCCGGCACTGGGTTTCGCCATCCTGCGGCGCTTCGTGCCGGTGATCGCCCATCGCCTGTCGGCGGCGCGGCTGCAATTGCTCGATCTTTACGGCCCGGCCATGGCGCCGCCCAAGAAGGCGCGGGTGAAGGCGGACAAGGCGGACAAGCCGGCCAAGAAGAAGGGCAAATGACCATGACGGCGCCCATTTCCCTTGCCGGGGCCACCCCCGACCCCATGCTGCCGCGCCTGTTCCGCGTGGAAAAGGTGCGACGCGACCTGTCGGACACCTTTACCGTGGAACTGGTGGCCGAGGACGGCTGGGAATTCGTCTTCCAGCCCGGCCAGTTCAACATGCTTTACGTCTTCGGCGTCGGCGAGGTGCCGATCTCCATCTCGGGCGATCCCGCCGACCGCTCGCGCCTGGTCCACACCACCCGTGCCGTCGGCATGGTCAGCCAGGCGCTGGACGAACTGAAGGTGGGCGACACCATCGGTGTGCGCGGCCCCTATGGCACCGCCTGGCCGGTCGAGGCCGCTTATGGCCGCGACCTGATCTTCGTCGCCGGCGGCGTCGGGCTGGCGCCGCTGCGCCCCGCCATCACCCACGCCATGGCCAACCGCGAACGCTATGGCCGAGTCATGGTGCTGTACGGCGCCCGTACGCCCGAGGACATTCTGTACAAGAAAGAGCTGGAGCGCTGGCGCGGCCGCTTCGACATGGACGTGCTGGTGACGGTGGACCGTGCCACCGGCAAATGGAGCGGCACTGTGGGCGTCGTGACCAATCTGGTGATGAAGGGCGGCTTCGACCCACAGCAGACCACCGCCTTCATCTGCGGCCCCGAGGTGATGATGCGCTATGGCGCCCAGGCCATGGAAAAACGCGGCGTCGGCCGCGACCACATCTGGCTGTCGATGGAACGCAACATGAAGTGCGGCTGCGGCCTGTGCGGCCATTGCCAGTGGGGGCCGCATTTCGTCTGCAAGGACGGGCCGGTGTTCCGCTACGACCGTATCGCCGACATGTTCAGCGTTTCCGAGGTGTGACACGGCCGCAAGTGCGGCCGCGCGCCCACTGGCGCGGGAGGCAAGGGGCGCGGAGGCGCCCCGCCCGCCGCCTGAGGGGCAAAAGGAGAATCTGTCATGAGCGACAGGAAGAAGCCCAAACTCGCGGTGTTCAAGTTCTCGTCCTGCGATGGCTGCCAACTGACCTTGCTCGATTGCGAGGACGAGTTGCTGGCGCTGGCGGGCGAGGTGCGCATCAGCTATTTCTTGGAAGCCACCCGCAAGGTGGAGAAAGGGCCTTACGACGTGGCGCTGGTGGAAGGCTCCATCACCACGCCGCACGACATCAAGGCCATCCGCGAGGTGCGGCGGATGTCGAAGACGCTGATCTCCATCGGTGCTTGCGCCACTTCCGGCGGCATCCAAGCGCTGCGCAATTTCGGCAGCGTCAAGGAATTCATCCGCAAGGTTTACGCCCACCCGGAATACATCGACACCCTGACCACCTCGACCGCCATATCGGACCATGTCTCGGTGGATTTCGAGCTGCGCGGCTGTCCCATCAACAAGCACCAATTGCTGGAGGTGCTGAACGCCACGCTCAACGGCCGCCGCCCCAACGTGCCGCGCGATTCCCAATGCATGGAATGCAAGGCCAACGGCGTGGTCTGCCGCATGGTCGCGGCGGGCGAGCCGTGCCTGGGGCCGGTGACCCAGGCCGGTTGCGGCACCCTGTGCCCCGGCGTCAACCGCGCCTGTTACGGCTGCTTCGGGCCGATGGAGACGCCCAACACCGCCGCGCTGGCCGCCGCTTTCGCGGCGCAAGGGCGCAGCCGGGCGGAAATCCAGCGACTGTTCCGCGGCTTCAACGCCAATGCCGAGGCGTTCCGCAAGGAGGGCGACAGCCATGCCTGACACCCGCACCATCAAGGTCGAGGCCCTGGCCCGCGTCGAAGGCGAAGGCTCTCTGTCGGTCAAGATCCGTGACGGACAGGTCAAGGAACTGCGCTTCGGCATCTTCGAGCCGCCGCGCTTCTTCGAGGCGTTCCTCAAGGGCCGCGACTTCGCCGAGGTACCCGACATCACCGCCCGCATCTGCGGCATCTGTCCCATCGCCTACATCATGGGGGCGACCCAGGCGATGGAAGATATCCTGGGGCTGACGGTGACGCGGCCGATCCGCGATTTGCGCCGGCTGGTCTATTGCGGCGAATGGATCGAAAGCCACGCCTTGCACGTCTATATGCTGCACGCCCCCGATTTCCTCGGGCTGGCCGATGCGCTGGAACTGGCGGCCGTGGATCGCACGCTGGTGGAAAAGGCGCTGCGGCTCAAGAAGATCGGCAACCGCATCTTGGAAGTGGTGGGCGGTGGCCGTGCCATCCATCCCGTCAACCTGCGTATCGGCGGCTTCTACAAGGTGCCGGACCGGCGGGACCTTCGCGCGCTCGAGGACGAGCTGAAATGGGCGGTGGAAACCTCGGTCGCCACGGTGGCGCTGGTCGGCGGCTTCGATTTTCCCGACATTCGCCAGGACTACAATTTCATGGCGCTGCGCCACCCCGACGAATACGCCCTCCATGAGGGCCGGCTGGTGACCTCGCAGGGTCTCGACATTCCCGTTTCCGCCTTCCTCGACCACGTGGACGAGGAACACGTGCCGTGGTCCAACGCGCTGCATGGCTTTGCCCGCAACGGCAGCGCCCATCATGTCGGGCCGCTCGCCCGCTATAACCTGAACCATGACAAACTGGGCGACACCGCCCGCGCGGCGGCCAAGGCGGCCGGGCTGGGCGCCGAGGTGCGCAACCCGTTCCAAAGCATCGTCGTGCGCGCCGTCGAACTGGTGCAGGTGTGCGAGGACGCATTGCGGCTGGTGCAGCAGTACCGCGAACCCGACGCCCCCTTCGTCGCCGCCGAGATTCGTGCCGGCGAGGGCCATGGCTGCACCGAGGCGCCGCGTGGCCTCTGCTATCACCGCTACCGCATCGACAAGCATGGCGGCGTGCTCGACGCCCGCATCGTGCCGCCCACCGCCCAGAACCAGAAGGTCATCGAGCTGGATCTGGCACGTGTGGTGCAAGCCAATCTCGACCAGTCCGACGATATCCTCAAATGGCGGGCCGAACAGGCGATCCGCAACTACGACCCCTGCATCAGTTGCGCCACGCATTTCCTGAAGCTGGAGGTGGATCGAGGGTAGGGGAGGGGGATACGCCCACCTTTTCCGTCATGGCCGGGCTTGACCCACTGCTGTCCGGTTGACGCTTTCGCGGAACGTGCTGGCCCGTCGAGGCCGTACCCAGGTAACACGGACGACACGGACGCCCGCTGTCGCGGGCCACGGACGAACACGGATTGTCGCTGTGTTCAAAGCCCTGAAACCCTAGGAAATCCGTGTCACCCCGGACGCGCCCCGCGCGAGCCGGGGTCCATGGGGGTGCACCACGATGGATGCCGGCTCGAAGGCCGGCATGACGAATTTTCTTTTGTCCGTGTGATCCGTGGCCGCGAAGCGGCGTCCGTG
>JBLNBE010000023.1:0-91500 GCA_050259735.1 Bacteroidota bacterium | reverse complement strand
GCCGCGGGGGGGCCCGGGGCGGCTCTGGGGGGCCGGCGCCCCCCTACGGAGGTTGGGTGGGGGGGGGGGGCCGCGGGGGGGGGGGCCCCCCCGCCGCGCTTTTGGGGGATTTCCTGATGCGTTGTCCGTTCTGTGGTCATGATGATACCCAGGTGAAGGATTCGCGGCCGACCGAAGACAATTCGGCCATTCGCCGCCGCCGCTCGTGCCCGGCCTGCGGGTCGCGCTTCACCACCTTCGAGCGCGTGCAGATCCGCGACCTGGTGGTCATCAAGAAGGACGGCGGCCGCATTCCCTTCGACCGCGAGAAGCTGGTCAAGTCGCTGCGCATCGCTCTGCGCAAGCGACCCATAGAGGACGAGCAGATCGAGCGCATCGCCAACGGCATCCATCGCCGGTTGGAAAGCATGGGCGAGAACGAAGTGCCGTCCAAGTACATCGGCGAACTGGTGATGGACGTGCTGATGGACCTGGACAAGGTCGCCTATGTCCGTTACGCCTCGGTGTACCGTAATTTCCGCGAAGCCAAGGACTTCGAGGATTTCTTGGGAAAGATGGTGGGTGGCAGCGACGACGACTGATATGGCCAGCGGGCCGGACGCCGATCGCGCGCACATGCGCGCCGCGCTGGGCTTGGCCCGGCGCGGTCTTGGCAACGTGTGGCCCAACCCGGCCGTCGGATGCGTCATCGTCAAGGACGGGCGCGTGGTTGGTCGCGGCTGGACCCAGCCCGGCGGTCGCCCCCATGCCGAAACCGAGGCGTTGGCCATGGCCGGCGCGGCGGCCGCTGGTGCCACCGCCTATGTGACGCTGGAGCCATGCTCTCATCACGGCAAGACGCCGCCTTGCGCCGAGGCGCTGATCCAGGCGGGCATCACCCGTGTGGTCGCCGCCATCGAGGATAGCGACCCGCGTGTGTCCGGCCGTGGCTTGGAATTGCTGCGCCAGGCCGGTATCGCGGTCACCTTGGGCGTCTGTGCCGACGAAGCGCGCGAGTTGAACGCCGGCTTCTTCATGAAGGTGCGCGAGAACCGGCCGCTGGTGACGCTGAAGCTGGCCTCGACCCTGGACGGCCGTATCGCCACCCATTCCGGCGAAAGCAAATGGATCACCGGCGAGGCCGCGCGCCGGGCCGCGCATCTGTTACGGGCCGAGAACGACGTCATCATGGTCGGCAGCGGCACCGTGCTGGCCGACGACCCCGAACTGACCTGCCGCATTCCCGGCCTGGAAGACCGCTCGCCGGTGCGCGTGGTGGTGGACGGCCGCATGCGGTTGCCGCTGACCAGCCGGCTGGTGGCGGGGGCCAACGAGATTCCCACATGGATGCTGACCCTGGAAGGCGGCGATGCCGAGCGCATCGAAGCCTATCAGGACAGCGGCGTCGACGTTATTGAGGTGCCCGAGGCAGCCGACCATACCGTCGACCTTGGCGGCGCCCTGGTGGCGCTGGCCGAAAGCGGCGTCACCCGCGTGCTGGTGGAAGGCGGCGCTCATCTTGCCGCCGGTTTGTTGCGCGACGGCTTGGTGGATCGCCTGGTGTGGTTCCGCGCCGCCCGTCTGATCGGTGGCGACGGTCTGCCGGCGATGGTCGGCTTCGGCGTCGACCATCTGGGCCAAACCCCGCATTTCGAGCGGATCGACATCTATCCCGTCGCTGACGACGTGATGGAAATCTACAAGAAAATCTAAGGAGTACGGGCCGATGTTCACTGGCATCGTCACCGATTTGGGTGAAGTGCGCCGGGTTGCGCGGAAGCCGGGCCAGGACGCCCGCTTCGAAATCGCCACCTATTACGACCTTGCCACCGTCGATATCGGTGCCTCGATCGCCCATAACGGCGTTTGCCTGACGGTGATCGAGACCTCGGCCGACAGCTATATCATCCAGGCTTCGGACGAGACCTTGTCCAAGACCACTCTGGGCAACTGGACAGAGGGCAGCCGGGTCAACCTGGAACGCGCCTGCAAGGTGGGCGACGAACTGGGCGGCCATATCGTCTCCGGCCACGTGGACGGTGTCGCCCGCGTGGTGTCGATCCGCCCCGAGAACGAATCGCTGCGCTTCACCTTCGAAGCGCCGGCCGAGTTGGCCAAATTCGTCGCACCCAAGGGGTCGGTGGCGCTGGACGGCGTCTCGCTCACCGTCAACGAGGTTGACGGACGCCTGTTCGGCATCAATGTCATTCCTCATACCCAATCGGTCACCACCTTCGGCCTGCTGCGCGAAGGCGATTGCGTGAATATGGAAATCGACATGCTTGCACGCTATGTTGCGCGCCTTCTGGAAAGGGATTAGCCCGGTGGCGTTGTCCGAGTATCACAGCAATCTCTCCTCGATCGAGGAGATCATCGAGGAAGCCCGTTCCGGCCGCATGTTCATCCTGGTGGATGACGAGGACCGCGAGAACGAGGGCGACCTGGTCATTCCCGCCCAGATGGCGACGCCCGAGGCGGTCAACTTCATGGCGCGCTACGGTCGCGGCCTGATCTGTCTGTCGATGACGCGCGCGCGCTGCGAGGTTCTGGGCCTCAAGCCCATGAGCGCCGACAACGGCACCCGCATGCAGACCGCCTTCACCGTCTCGATCGAAGCGCGCGAAGGGGTGACCACCGGCATTTCCGCCGCCGATCGCGCCCGCACCATCCAAGTCGCCATCGACACCGACAAGGGGGCGCAGGACATCGTCACCCCCGGCCATGTCTTCCCGCTGATGGCCCGCGACGGCGGCGTGCTGGTGCGCGCCGGCCATACCGAGGCGGCGGTGGACATCTCGCGGCTGGCCGGTCTCAATCCGTCGGGCGTGATCTGCGAGATCATGAACGACGACGGCACCATGGCGCGCATGCCCGATTTGGTGAAGTTCGCCCAGTTCCATGGCCTGAAGATCGCCACCATCGCCGACCTGATCGCCTATCGCCGCCGCCACGACAAGATCGTGCGGCGCGAGGTCGAGGCGCCGTTCGCGTCCAAGTGGGGCGGCGACTGGCGCATGGTGGTCTATGTCAACCAGGTGGCTTACGCCGAGCACATCGCCCTGGTGAAGGGTGACATCGCCGGCGGCGACCCGGTCATGGTGCGCGTGCATGGCGTCAATATTCTTGACGACGTGTTGGGTGACCAAGGCTCGGGCAAGGCCGGCGAGCTTCATGCCGCCATGGAAATGATTTCCGCCCATGGCTGCGGCGTGGTGGTGTTGGTGCGCGAGCCGCGCCCGACCAGCCTGTCCGACCGCGTGCGCGCCCAGTTGGATTCCCGCCCGGCGCCGGTGGAATTGCGCGATTACGGTGTCGGCGCTCAGATTTTGCTGGACCTCGGCGTGCGCGAGATGATCCTGCTATCCAACACCAAGAAGACCCTCATCGGCCTCGAGGGCTTCGGCCTGCAGGTGGTCGAGCAGCGTCCGATCCCGGCCGGCTGAAAGGACTACAATATGAGCGACACCCGTGTCCTGATCATCGAGGCTCGTTTCTACGACCACCTCGCCGACATGCTGCTGAGCGGTGCCGTGCAGGCGCTGGAAGCGGCTGGCGCCAACTGGGACAAGGTGACGATCCCCGGCGTGCTGGAACTGCCCACCGCTCTCGAGATGTTCGCCACCGCCCAGGAGATGGGCACCACCGACATCCGCTATGACGGCTTTGTCGTGCTGGGCACCGCCATCCGTGGCGAAAGCGACCATTACCACCACGTCTCCACCGCCTGCGTGAACGGCTGCAGCGAGGTGGCCGTGCGTCACCGCCTGGCCGTCGGCAGCGGTGTTCTGACCGTGCATAACGAGGCCCAGGCCCTCAACCGCGCCGACCCCACCCGCAAGAATTTGGGTGGACAGGCGGCGCGTGCCTGCATTCGCATGCTTGATCTCAAGCGCGCCCTTAAACTTTCCCGATGAGCAAAAATCAAGTGCGTAAGCCCAATCCCAACGCTACCCGCCGTTCCGCTGCCCGCCTTGCCGCGGTGCAGGCGCTGTACTCCATGGAAATCACCGGTGTTACTGCCGAGCAGGCCATCAATGAGTTCCGCCAGCGCCAGGAAGACGAGCCGCCGACCCGGCTGGCTTCCCCCGATGGCGACCTGATGACGCTGCTGGTTCGCGGCGCCACTGCCGAAGGCGAGCTGCTGGACGAGATGATCACCCAGGCGCTGTCGCGCGACTGGACGGTCGACCGCCTGGAATCGGTGCTGCGCGCCATCCTGCGCGCCGGGGCGTTCGAACTGAAGGCGCGGCCGCAGACCCCGGCCCGCGTGGTCATCACCGAATTCGTCGACGTCGCCCACGCCTTTTATGCCGGGCCGGAGCCGAAGATGGTCAACGCGGTTCTCGACAAGGTCGCCCGCGTTCTGCGTGCCGAGGAATTCGAGGGCGATCCCTCGCGTCCGTCCTGAGGCGCCCCTTGAGCAGCGGCCCAGACGAGTCAAACGTCGACGAGTTCCAGGTCATTGCCGACCTTTTCGCTCCGCTGTCGCAAGGCTATCCCGGGGCGCTCGGCCTGACCGACGACGTGGCGCTGCTGGCCGCCGATGGCGACCATGAAACCGCCGTCACCGTGGATGCCATGGTGGCGGGGATTCACTTCCTGCCCGACGACCCCGCCGATCTGGTCGCCCGCAAGCTGATCCGGGGCAACCTGTCCGATCTGGCCGCCAAAGGGGCGCGGCCGTTCGCGGTCATGCTCGCCGCCGCCTTTCCCGTCGGTGTCGGTCTGGCTTGGCTGCGCCACTTCGCCCAAGGTTTGGCCGAGGACGTTGCCGAATTCGGTATCGCGCTGATCGGCGGCGACACCGTCGCCACGCCGGGGCCGTTGACACTGTCGCTGACCGCGCTTGGCAAGGTGGAGCAGGGTAGGGCGGTTCTGCGCTCCGGCGCGCGGGCCGGAGATCTCGTTTGTGTCAGCGGCAGCATCGGCGACGGCGCCCTCGGCCTGCGTGCGGCGCGCGGCGGGTGGAACGACCTTGCTGCCGAACATGTGGATTATCTGGCCGGACGCTATCGGCTGCCCCAGCCGCGGGTGGCGCTGGGCGCGGGCTTGCCCGGTCTGGCCCATGCCGGCATGGACATTTCCGACGGGTTGGTGCAGGACCTTGGCCATCTGTGCCGGGTATCGGCACTGGCGGCCGAGATCGACGCGACCGCCGTGCCGCTATCGCCCGCTGCCCGCGCGGCGTTGGCGGCGGATCACTCGCTGCTTGCCACCATCCTGGCCGGGGGCGATGATTACGAGTTGCTGTTTACCGCACCGGCATCGGCAGGTCCGGAGATCGAGGCGCTGGGGTGCCGCGCCGGGGTGGCCGTCACCGCCATCGGCACCATGGTGCCGGGGTCTGGTGTCACCGTGCGGGGCGGCGACGGCCAGCCGCTGGTTCTCGACCGTGGCGGATGGCGGCATTTCAGCGCAACGGGAACGGGGGCCGGCGCGTGATTCGTCTGATATTCCTGGTTATCGCGTTCCTGATGATGGTCGGTGCCATCATCGGCGGCCTTTATTTCTGGGGCGTCGATCCGCTGGAGCGCTTCAATCAGTTGATCGGCAATGCGCCCGCACCTAAGGAAAACGTGGCGACGCCCAAGATCATCGCGCCGCCGTCCTATGTGGATTTTGGCCTGTTGATCGTACCGGTGGTGCAGGATCGCGAGGTGCGCAAGCAGGCCGAGATGATCCTGCGGCTTGAGGTTCCGTTCGACAAAAAAGAAATCGTCGCCCAGAACCTGCCGCGACTGCAAAATGCCTTCCTTGAAGACATGATGGCTTTTCTGCCCTATCAACTGCGCGACAATTCCAGCCTGGATCATGCCGCGATCCGCCGGCGTCTGCAGACAATCTGCGACAAGATTTTGATGCCCGGATGGGTCAAGGACGTCACCATCGAGCAATCGTCACTGAAGTGATGCTTGCGGCGGAAACTTTCGCCCTATCCCCCATCAATTTGGAATTATCCCAATTATCCCCCAAAAATGCGGGCTAATTACCATAAAGGTATAAAATCGCGAGCAATTCATTGCATCGCCCCAGGTCTTCTGGCAACTTTTTCAACGCTTGCGTTGTCCTCTCAGCCAACCAGCAGTTTTCGCCGGACGGAAGTACGAGGCGCGAAAGTCAATAAAGCTGCTCAGGGGATCAAGACACAATGACAACACTCCTTGTGATCGCATGCGGCTTAGTGGCGCTGCTCTACGGAGCTTGGGCCATCAAGTCGGTTCTGGCGTCTCCCGCCGGAACTCCAAGAATGCAGGAAATCGCTGCCGCGGTTCAGGAAGGCGCGGGCGCCTATCTCAATCGCCAATATCGCACCATCGCTATCGTCGGTGTCATCGTCGCCGCCATTCTGGCGCTCCGCCTCGGCGTGTTCCAGGCGGCCGGTTTCGTGCTGGGTGCCGTGCTGTCCGGTGCCGCCGGCTATGTCGGCATGAACGTGTCGGTGCGCGCCAACGTCCGCACCGCCGAAGCCGCCCGTTCCGGCGGCATGCAGCAGGCCCTGGACGTCGCCTTCAAGTCGGGCGCCATCACCGGTCTGCTGGTGGTCGGACTCGGTCTGATCGGCGTCGCCGGCTATTACGGCATCCTGCGCAATTTGGGCATCGATGGGCGCACCCTGCTCGAAGCCCTGGTCGCCCTGTCGTTCGGCGCCTCGCTGATCTCGATCTTCGCCCGCCTGGGCGGCGGTATCTTCACCAAGGGTGCCGACGTCGGCGCCGATCTGGTGGGCAAGGTGGAAGCCGGCATCCCCGAGGATGATCCGCGCAACCCGGCCGTGATCGCCGACAACGTGGGCGACAACGTCGGCGACTGCGCCGGCATGGCCGCCGATCTGTTCGAGACCTACGCCGTGACCGTGGTCGGCACCATGTTGCTGGGGTCGATCTTCTTCAAGGGCGCCGCCCAGGAAGCCATGATGCTGTTGCCGCTGGTCATCTGCGGCGTGTGCATCTTCGCTTCGGTGATCGGCACCTTCTTCGTCAAACTTGACGCCTCGCAGAAGATCATGAAGGCGCTGTACAAGGGGCTGATCGTCACCGGCGTGCTGTCGGCCATTCTGGTCGCCGTCATCATCAACGTGATGTTCGGTGGCTTCGGCGCCACCTTCGACGCCGCCGGCCGCACCATCACCGGCGGCGGCCTGTTCGCCTGCTCGCTGATCGGCCTGGCCGTCACCGGCCTGCTGGTGTGGATCACCGAATACTACACCGGCACCGATTACCGCCCGGTCAAGTCGGTGGCCCAGGCCTCGACCACCGGCCATGGCACCAACGTGATCCAGGGTCTGGCGGTGTCGATGGAAGCCTGCGCCCTGCCGGTGCTGGTGATCTCCATTGCCATCATCGTCGCCTTCAAGATCGCCGGCCTGTTCGGCATCTCGGTGGCGGCGACCACCATGCTGGCTCTGGCCGGCATGATCGTGGCGCTGGACGCCTATGGTCCGGTGACCGACAACGCCGGCGGCATCGCCGAAATGTCGGAACTGCCCAAGGAAGTGCGCAAGACCACCGACGCGCTGGACGCCGTCGGCAACACCACCAAGGCGGTGACCAAGGGCTACGCCATCGGTTCGGCCGGCCTGGCCGCGCTGGTGCTGTTCGCCGCGTACACCGAGGACCTGCGTCACTATTTCCCCAACCTGAACGTCCAGTTCAGCCTTGAGGATCCCTTCGTGGTGATCGGCCTGTTCCTCGGCGGTCTGCTGCCCTACCTGTTCGGTGCCATGGGCATGCAGGCGGTCGGTCGTGCCGCCGGCTCGGTGGTGGTCGAAGTCCGCCGCCAGTTCAAGGAAATCCCCGGCATCATGGCCGGCACCGCCAAGCCCGACTACGGTCGTGCCGTGGACATGCTGACCAAGGCCGCCATTCGCGAAATGATCATCCCCAGCATGTTGCCGGTGTTGTCGCCGGTGGTGCTGTATTTCGTGATCCTGCTGGTGGCCGATCAGCGCTCGGCCTTCACCGCGCTGGGCGCCCTGCTGTTGGGCACCATCGTCACCGGCCTGTTCGTCGCCATCTCGATGACCTCGGGCGGTGGCGCGTGGGATAACGCCAAGAAGTACATCGAAGACGGCCATCACGGTGGCAAGGGGTCCGACGCTCACAAGGCGGCGGTGACCGGCGACACCGTCGGCGATCCCTACAAGGACACCGCCGGCCCGGCCGTCAACCCGATGATCAAGATCATCAACATCGTCGCCATTCTGTTGCTGGCGATGGTGGCGGGCTGATCCGCGTCATTCGGTCAAAAAGAAACCCCGGTCGAAAGACCGGGGTTTTTTTCTTGCCTGCGATAGGGCGGCGAAAGGATTACGGGGTGGCGCCCTTGGCATCCTTCGAGAACTTGCCGACGTTGCCGACCAACTGCTCGAGGATGCTCAGCTCCTTGCCGGCGGTCGGGGTTTCGCGCTCGACGGCCTTGACGTCGACGCCGTCTTCCAGGCCGCGCTGCAGCACATCCTTGACCAGGCCCGAGCGGTCGAACGAGATCGACACCACCTTGCGCTCCTTGACCTCGGGCTTGAAGAAGGCGGTGGTTTCCGTGCGCGCGGAAATATACTGCCAGCTCTCGCCGCCGAAGGTGGCGGTGGTCGACGGCGTTCCCAGCAAGGTTTGAACCTCGTCACGGGTGGTTTTGCCGGGCTGGATTTGAGCCAGCGATTCGGGCGATGGCAGGTTGCCGCGCAGATCCACCGTTGGCGTGCACGCACCGGCGAACAGGGACAGGGCGATAGCGAAGGCGAGGGGCGTGGGATGGATCAGGATATTCATCCGGGTCGAAGCCGAAGCATTGACGGAAGCTGGCTTGGCAGCCAAAGTGTGGGCCAACATTGCACTCCCTGCCGCGGCATTGTCAACGATCCGCACCGCCTAGTGGTCCGACCCAGACGCTTGGTTTCCAAGCGGCTGGGTAAGTCGGCCCACCAACCTGTTGAATTGTGGTGAACATCCGACGGACGGCGTGGGTGCCGTCCGTCGGATGTTCACCGCCTAGGAAGGCCGGGGGATATCCCCGGAACATACTAAATGCTGTTTCGCCGCTTTTTCGAACGCCGCCAGCGCGAGCGGGTTGCCTCCGACCTTTACCTGTCGGCGGTCAGCCAGGCCCGGCAGCCGGTCTATTACGCCCATCTGGGGGTGCCCGACACGCTTGAGGGCCGCTATGACATGATCATCCTCTATGTGTGGATGATCATGCGCCGGCTTGGCCGCGCGGGCGGCGAGGGGGGCGAGGCGTTGTCCCGCGCCATGGTCGAACTGATGTTCGCCGACATGGACCGCAACCTGCGTGAGATGGGGGTGACCGACCTGCGTGTCGGCAAGCGCGTCCTCAACATGGCCGAGGCGTTCTACGGCCGTGCCGGCGCCTACGACCGCGCCCTGGCCGACGGCGACGACGCCTTGGCGGCGGCGCTGGAACGCAACGTCTATCAGTCGGGCACGCCGCAGGCCGGCCAGCCGGCCGCCCTGGCTACTCACGTCCGCGCGCAGTTGGCTCATCTCGACAGCCTGGACGCCGATGCATTATGTGAAGGCAAGGTGTCCTTTCCGCAGATCGAGGTGCAGCCGTGACTCCCATCGTCCCCGAATTCAGCCGCCTGGTGCGGGTCGATCACATCCCGGCGGCCGGACTGAGCTTGGACCTGAGCGCCAAGCCGGCCGAGTTGGCAGCCCTGGCCGACCGTTTCGGCCTTCAATCGATTTCGCGCCTGGATGCGCAGGTGGTTCTCAAGCCTTTGGCCGGCGGCGCGGTGATCCGCCTGGATGGCCGCTTCTCGGCCGAGGTGGTGCAGACCTGCGTGGTCACGCTTGAACCCGTGCCGGCCCGTCTGGACGAAGAGTTCTCGCTGACCTTCGGTGTCGCGGAACCCGAGGTCCCGGGCGAGGAAATCGAGCTTTCCCTTGACGAGGAAGACCCGCCGGATCCCATCATCGACGGTCATATCGATGCCGGTGAAGCGGTGGCCGAGCACGTGGCGCTGGCATTGGACCCGTTTCCGCGCAAGCCTGGAATTGCCTTTGAAGGCGGTCCGGTAGAGCCGGTGGAAGAGGAGAAAAGGCCTAGTCCCTTCGCCGTCTTGGCACAGTTGCGTAAAAATAAGGGGTGAAGGTTCACCATCCCCTTGCTACCGCCGGCCTTTTTGGCTAATAAAGGCCCCTTTCCCCGTCAGGGCCTCCTGAGCAGAGAGTACACGACAATGGCTGTCCCGAAGAAGAAGACCTCCAAGTCCCGCCGCAACATGCGCCGCGCGCACGATGCCCTGCCGAGCGTTTCCGGCATCGAATGCCCGAACTGCGGCGAGCAGAAGCTGCCCCACCACGTCTGCGGCTCGTGCGGCCACTACGATGGTCGCGAGGTCGTCACCCAGGGCGAAGCCAGCGCCTGATCCCGTATAACGTTCGGTGGAGCGCAAGCCGGTGAGCGCACCCGTGACCATCTCCATCGACGCCATGGGGGGCGATCATGCCCCCGATATGGTCGTTGAGGGGGTTCGGCTGGCGCATGTGCGATTGCCGCACGTGCGTTACCTGTTGTTCGGCGATTCGCGTCGTATCGAACCGCTTCTCGAGCGTTTTCCGGAACTGAAGGGCGTCTGTCAGGTCCGTCACACCGAGGAATCGGTGACGATGGAGGACAAGCCCAGCCAGGTGCTGCGCACGGGGCGCCGCACCAGCATGTGGCTTGCCGTTGACGCGGTGGTGAAGGGCGAGGCTGCCGGCGTGGTTTCCGCCGGCAATACCGGCGCCCTGATGGCGGTGTCGAAGTTCGTGCTGCGCATGCTGCCGGGCATCGACCGCCCGGCCATCGCCGGCCTGTTCCCGACCGAGCGTGGCGAAACCGTCATGCTCGATCTGGGCGCGAACGTCGAATGCAGCGCCAACAACCTGGTGCAGTTCGCCGTCATGGGCGAGGTGTTCGCCCGCGCCGTGCTGGGCCTGGAGCAGCCGACCATCGGCATCCTTAACGTGGGTGCCGAGGAGTTGAAGGGCAACGACGCCGTTCGCGGCGCCGCCAACATCCTGCGCGAGAGCCAACTGCCGATCCGTTTCCACGGTTTCGTGGAAGGCAACGACATCGGCGCCGGCACCGTGGATGTGGTGGTGACCGACGGCTTCACCGGCAACATCGCGCTGAAGACGGCGGAAGGGACGGTGAAGTTCTTCTCCACCTTCCTGCGCGAGGCGTTCGGCAGCTCGCTGCTGGCCAAGATCGGCTATGTGCTGGCGCGCCGCGCCCTCAACAAGGTAAAGCTGCGCACCGACCCTCGGCGCTATAACGGCGCCATGTTCCTGGGTCTGAACGGCATCGCGGTGAAAAGCCATGGCGGCACCGACGCCTTCGGCTTCGCCAACGCGGTTGGCGTGGCGGTCGACCTGATCGCCCACGGCTACAACGACCGTATCCGCCGGGAAGTCGAGCAGATGAAATCCCATGAGGCTGCGGCCTCGCAACGTGTCGCCGGCAACGGGTAACTCATCAAAATGATCCTGCGCTCCCATATTGTCGGTTGCGGTTCCTATTTGCCGTCCCGTGTCATCACCAATGCCGAAATGGCAACCATGGTCGACACCTCCGACGATTGGATCGTCGAGCGCACCGGAATCCATCAGCGCCACATCGCCGCCGACGGCGAGACCACCTCTGACCTGGCCTTCGCCGCCGCCGAGCGCGCGCTGAAGGCGGCCGAGATCAAGGCGTCGGACATCGATTTGCTGATCGTCGCCACGGCGACTCCGGACAACACCTTTCCCGCCACCGCCACCAAGGTGCAGCATCGACTGGGCATGACCTCGGGCTTCGCCTTCGACGTTTCGGCGGTGTGTTCGGGCTTCATCTATGCGCTGTCGGTGGCCGACAATTTCATCAAGTCGGGCCAGGCGCGCAATGCGGTGGTGATCGGTGCCGAAACATTTTCGCGCATCCTCGACTGGAACGATCGCGGCACCTGCGTGCTGTTCGGCGACGGTGCCGGCGCGGTGGTTCTGCGCGGATCGTGGGAAAAGGGCGCCAACACCGATCGTGGCATCCTGTCCACCCATCTGCATTCCGATGGCCGCTATTACGATCTGCTGAAGGTCGACGGCGGCCCGTCCTCGGGCCAGACGGTCGGCCATCTGCGCATGGAAGGCCGCGAGGTCTTCCGGCATGCCGTGGTCAACCTGGCCCAGGTGGTGACCGAGGCGCTGAAGGCCAACGACCTGACCGCCGCCGATATCGACTGGGTGGTGCCGCATCAGGCCAACCGCCGTATCCTTGAAGGCACCGCCCGCAAGCTGGGCTTCTCCATGGACCGCATGGTGGTCACCGTGGACCGCCACGCCAATACCTCTGCCGCGTCGATCCCGCTGGCCTTTGCCGAAGCTTATGGCGACGGCCGCCTCAAGCGCGGTGATCTGGCCCTGCTCGAGGCCATGGGTGGTGGCTTCACCTGGGGATCGGCGCTCGTCCGCCTGTAAGGCGACGGGCGGCCCTGTCCGCCTGACGGATCGGTAGCTTGCCAGCGCTTCTTGCGCAACCGAGGCAACGTTTCCCTGCATCCCTTTGATATTGACCCTTTTCCGCGAAGCGGGTAGGGTCGGCGTCTAGCTGTTTTCAGACTCAGGCAATTCCCGGAATGTCGGAAAAGACCATCACGCGCGCCCAGCTTAGTGAGGCGATCTACCAAGAGGTGGGGCTTTCCCGCAACGAATCCGCCGACCTGTTGGAAGCCGTGCTGAACGAGCTTTCGTCGGCGCTGGCGCGGGGCGAGGCGGTGAAGATTTCCTCGTTCGGCAGCTTCGCCGTTCGCGCCAAGGGCCAGCGCATCGGCCGCAACCCCAAGACCGGCGAGGAGGTTCCGATCCTGCCCCGCCGGGTGCTGGTGTTCCGTCCGTCGCAGTTGCTGAAGAAGAAGATCAACGACGGGCCGGTTTCGTCGGCCAAGGCCGGGAAGTGATGAGCGACGACGGCGAACTTCCTCTGGTCCGCCGCTCCGGCAAGTCGGAATCCGCCTTTCGCACCATCAGCGAGGTGGCCGACGAACTGGATGTGCCGCAGCACGTCCTGCGCTTCTGGGAAAGCAAGTTTCCCCAGGTCAAGCCGCTGAAGCGCGGCGGTGGCCGCCGCTATTACCGCCCCGAGGACGTAGCGCTGCTGCGCCGCATCCGCGACCTGTTGTACAGCGAAGGCTATACCATCAAGGGCGTGCAGAAACTGCTGCGCGAAGGCGGCCACAAGGACGTGGCCGGTACCGGCAAGCCCGATGGCGACGCCGAAGCGGAACTGCCGCTGCGGGTGGACGGCGACCTCGACCAGCCGGAATTTCCCGAGCTTGACGATGGCGAGGAAGACGACGACACGACCGCGTTGGATGCGCTGGTCGAAAACGTCGCCCCCGCCGCGCCGCAAGCCCGCTTTTCGGCGGAAACCCGCCGTGAACTCAAGGCGTTGCTGGTGGAATTGGAGCAGTTGCGCGGACTTTTGCACCCCCGTTAATTAGGGGGTTGCGGGGCAGGGGCCTCCTGAGTATAGTGCGCCCCTCTTCCGGCGGCACCCGTCGGAAGCCCCCTCCGAAGAAGCAATTCCTCGGAAATTTTCCGAAGCCCACAAGGCACGCGGAAACGGTCGGAGCGTAGCGCAGCCCGGTAGCGCATCAGTCTGGGGGACTGGGGGTCGCAGGTTCGAATCCTGTCGCTCCGACCATCTTATCAAGCAAACCCGCCGCTTTCGAGCCGGCGGGTTTTGCTTTTTCAGCCCTAGCGTCAGTGCCCGTGAAGCCCAACGGCAGCTTCCATCTGGAAGTTGGTCGACACACTGTTCTGAGCCTGTACCAACCGGACCGGTCGGTTTCCCACTGATGTAAGTGGAAATAAGTGGGGTGCGGTCATCGCCGCTAACCGAAGTTGAATTTGTGCACAGGTTTTTCTTTTTCTTTTCACGGTTGTGCGTTACTCTGATTGACACGCTACTCTTTGGGGAGGCGCGCGATGTTCGGGTTCGGACAACAAAACTCGCTCGCGCAGAAGCAGGAAGCTCAGCAGGCCGCCATCGAACGGTCCAAGCAGCACTGCCGCGACGGGTTGAAAAAAATGCACGATGCCAGGCCGGAAGAAGCCGAGCGGCTGGCCAAGGCGCTGCAGGAGCATTGCGGTTACGACAAATCCTTGCCGTTTGATTTCAAACGCAAGGTGCTGGAGGCCGCGCGCAATTACGAACGCAACTCCAACATGCGCGCCGCCGATTCCGCCTTGCACCAAGCCCTGCGCTTCGCTGCCGATGAACATATGGTGGAGCGGGCGCAGAAGCTGGGCGAAGGGCGGCGGTATTTTTCCAAGGCCTGCTCGTTGGGGGCCGATGATGCTTTCCGCAAGGCCGTGCAGAAACTGATCGACAACGTCATGATGACCGGCGGCGTGCAAAAGAAGGGGCCGACGCGCGCCAAACCCGCCGACATCGCACCGCGCGCGCCCAACCGTGCCAAGGCGTGACCTCGCCGCCGTCCTTCCCTAGACGAACCAACTGGCATCCGGCGTCTCGGTGGCGTGCAGCAGTAGAACCTGGCTGCCGTCGCTGAAGGTCAGTGCCGTCGCCGGCGTGCTACCGCCGGACAGGCCAAAATCCGCCGCGTTGACGGTGGTGGTGGAACTTCCGGTCCAGGTCAGGCCGCTTTGCACGGCGATATGCTCGCCGGCAGCGGAGCTGAAGTCGGTGACGACGTCCGTCGCGCCGGCGGCATGGCCGAAGGTATCGGTGCCCCCGCCGCCCGTCAGCACGTTGGTGCCGCCGCCGCCGACCAGCAGATCGGCATGATCGCCGCCGGTCAGGCGGTCGTCGCCGGCGCCGCCGATAATCAGCGCCCGTTGGTCCGCTTCGGCGTTGATGGTGGCACCGTCGGGCGCGGCGATCAGAACCTGCTCACCGGTCGCGGTGGAATTATGGATATCCAGGTGAAAGGCCGCGTTGGTGGTGCCCGGCGTGACGGCGTTGCCCGACACCAGCGGTTCACTATTGCCAAGCCCCAGGGCCGTGCCGATTTGTTGCAGCAAGGTGGCCATGTGGAATCTCCTGATAGAGTCGCTGGCGATTGAACGCGGCTGCCGCGCCGCCTGTTCCTGTATCCCCTTTTTGCCCGCTTGCCGCCCGGATTCGGTTCCAATATGGTTCCGGCGCCCGTTCTCCGGTTCAGGAATTGCGCAGTGACGACAGCTTTCCATTTATGGCTGGCCTTGTCGCCCCATGGCTTCGGCCACGCCACCATGACTGCGCCGCTGGTGGCGGAGCTGCGGCGGCGCCGTCCTGGCCTGCGGTTGACCATCCAAACCACGCTGCCGCACGACTTTCTTGCCACCCGTTACCAAGCCTTCGACCAAGTTACCGCGATCGCGGATTTCGGCTTCCGCATGAAATCGGCCGTGGACGTGGATGTTCCGGCCAGCGCTGCGGCGTACCTGGCGCAGCACAGCGATTTCGCCGCGCTGGTGGCGCGTGAGGCGGCGCGGTTGCGGGCGGCGGCGCCTGATCTGGTGCTGGCCAACGCCCCCTATGTCACCATTGCCGCCGCCGCCGAGGCCGGCATTCCGGTGGCGGCCTATTCGTCGCTCAATTGGGCCGATCTGACCGATCATTACCTGGGCCACCTGCCACAATGCGATCGCGTGCGCGGCGAGATCCGCGCCGCCTATAGCCGCGCCGATGTCTTCCTGCGGCCCCTTCCGGCCCAGCCCATGACCTTGCCCAACATCCACGACATCGGCCCGGTCGCCCGCCAGGGCAACAACCGGCGGACAGAGATCACTGCCCGGCTTGGGCTGCGGCCGGGAACCCGGCTGGGCGTCATCGCCTTTGGCGGCATCGACCATCGTCTGCCGCTGGAACGCTGGCCGGCGGTGGAGGGCTGGTTCTGGCTCAGTGGCATGAACACCACGCCCGAGCGGCCGGACATGGCGCCCTGGCAAGCGGCGGGCATCCCCTTCGCCGATCTGTTCTCATCGGCCGACCTGATCGTCGGCAAGCCGGGCTATGGCACCTTTTCCGAGGCCGCCCTGGCCGGCATCCCGGTCCTGTACGAGCCACGCCCCGATTGGCCCGAGGCGCCCCCGCAGGAAGAGTGGTTGGCCCGGCATACGCGGTGTCTGCGGGCAACGACCGATCAGATGGTCGGCGGCGAGCTGCCCCTGCTACTGCAAAGGTTGTTTTCCTTGCCAGAACAGCAGGTTGCCCATCCAAGTGGGATTTTCGAGGGCGCCGATATCCTGGAGCGGCTGCTGGATGGTATGCCGTTTACTGCGCCGGTAGTTGTGGGGCGCGGCGATCATGACGCGGAAGCATCGAACGGAGGGCGGGAATGAGCGAAGAGGTTCGGCTGGTTTACATCACCGCTCCCAATCACGACGAAGCGCTAAAACTGGCGCAAACCCTGGTGGGAGAACGGTTGGCGGCTTGTGCCAACGTGCTGGGGGCGATGACCTCGGTGTATTGGTGGAACGGCACGCTGAACCAGGATGCCGAGGTGGCGTTGGTGTTGAAGACCCGCGCCGACCTTGTCGAGGCGCTGACGGCGCGGGCGCAGGCCCTGCATTCGTATGACTGCCCGTGTGTGGTGGCGTTGCCCATCACCGGCGGCAACCCGGCCTTTCTGCAGTGGATCGCCGCCGAAACCAAGCCTTAGCCCGGCAGCCACACGGTCGCAACGGCCTGGGCGGCGATGCCTTCGCGGCGGCCGGTGAAGCCCAATCCCTCGGTGGTGGTGGCCTTGACGCTGACACGATCCTGACGGACACCCAGGATATCCGCCACGCGCGCCTGCATAGCGGCACGATGCGGCCCGACCTTGGGGCGCTCGCAGATCACGGTGATATCCAGGTGGACGATGCGGCCGCCCAGCGCCGCCACCAGGCCGCCGGCATGGGCGAGAAAGCGATCCGATGACGCACCTCTCCAGGTCGGATCGGTCGGCGGGAAATGGCGGCCGATATCGGCGGCGGCGATGGCGCCCAGCACGGCGTCGGTGGCGGCGTGCAGCGCCACGTCAGCGTCGGAATGTCCCTCCAGGGCGAAATCGTGCGGCACTGATACGCCACACAACCACACTGCTGTTCCCGGCGCGAAACGATGAACGTCGTAGCCGCTGCCGACCCGGGTCTCGCCGGGACCGGCAAAGGCACGCCGGGCGCGCTCCAGATCGGCGGTGGTGGTGATCTTGAAATTGTCCTCGGCGCCCTGCACCAGCGCCACCGCCAGCCCGGCCCGTTCAGCCACGGCGGCATCGTCGGTCAGTTCCTCGCCGGCGACGGCCGCATGGGCGGACAGGATATCGGCGAAGCGGAATCCTTGCGGCGTCTGCGCCCGCCACAGATTGGCACGCTCGACCGTGGCGCCGATCAGGCCGCCCTCGCCACGCTTCAGGGTGTCGGCCACCGCCACCGCCGGAATGGCGCCCGGATGACCGGCCAGGGCGGCGACGACGCGGCCGATGGTGCCGGCATCGACGAAGGGGCGGGCGCCGTCATGGATCAGCACCACCTCTGGAGTCAGCACCGCCAGGCTTTCCAGCCCAAGGCGCACCGAATCCTGGCGGGTTTCGCCGCCGAATACCGGTTCCAGCAGGTTCAGCCCCGTCGCCGCCTCGCGGTAGAGGTCGAGGTCGTCGGGATGGATGACCGCGCGCACGGCATCGATCTGCGGATTGACCGCCAGCGCGGCCAGGGTGTGCCGCAACACCGGCCGGCCAGCCAGGTCCTGGTATTGTTTTGGAAGGTCGCCGCCGAACCGGCGTCCGCGCCCGGCCGCCACCACCAACGCCACTACCTTGGCCATTCCTCGTCCTCCTCGAAACTGGCCGAGCAGCCTAAGCAAGCGGGGGGCATCTGCCAAGAGTGCGACGCTTCACCCTTGGCCTTTTCCATCCGGCAAACAGTGATATAGTCGCCGCCATGTCGACGCCCATCATCCTCAATGCCACCGCCCTGGCCTCGCTCATCGTCGCCGCGCTCGTTCCCATGCGGAGTGGAGCAGGGCGCGACGCGCCGTTCTGGGCCGTCGTGGGCGTTGCCGTCGTCGCGACCTGCGTGTTCTCGCTGGCCCTGGTGGCGGGGGCGTGGCAGACCGATCTGGGCACCGCGCTGTGGGTCAGCGTCGCCGCGACCGCCACGCTGTTCGCCGTTTCCGCCGCCGCCACGCCGTCCAGTTGGCGGCTGGCGCCGTTGCTGATGCCCTATTTGGCGTGGATGGGAGTGTTCGCCTCCATCGTGCGTGGCGAGCCGCGGCCCATGACCGGCGGTGCGCCGGCGCTGTGGATCGATCTGCACATCCTGGTGTCGGTGCTGACCTACGCCTTGCTGACCCTGGCGGCGGTGGCGTCGCTGGCGGTGTTCCTGCAAGAGCGCGCGCTCAAGCTGAAGCGGCCGACCCGTCTGACCCGCATGCTGCCGGCGGTGGTCGAAAGCGAACGCTTGTCCGGCTGGCTGCTGTTGGGCAGCGACGCCATCCTGGGCCTCGGCATCGCCACCGGCCTGGCGACCCAATATTTCGAGAGCGGCAGTATCTGGCGGCTGGACCACAAGACCCTGCTGTCGCTGGTCGCCTTCGGCCTGATCTCGGCCCTGCTGCTGGGGCACCGCGTCTGCGGCGTGCGCGGCCGGGTGGCGGCGCGGGTGGTGCTGGTCGCCTATTTGCTGCTCACGCTGGCATTCCCAGGCGTCAAATTCGTTACGCAAGTCCTACTTTAGAGATTTGCTGCGATTTTGCTCAGGTGCAAACGGCTTTTGCCGTTGCGCTGGGCAGCATCTGCATAATAAATACGCACCCATGCAGACACGTTCTCGCCAGCCTCTCACCATCGGCCAGGTCGCCCTGGAAAATCCTGTCATCCTCGCCCCCATGTCGGGGGTGACGGACATGCCGTTCCGTCGCCTGGTCAAGCGCATGGGCGCCGGCTTGGTGGTGTCCGAGATGATCGCCAGCCAGGCGATGATCCGGGAAACCCGCCAGACCATGCAGATGGTCGCTTATAGCGATATCGAGCAACCCATTTCGGTGCAGCTTGCCGGCTGCGAACCCGAGGTGATGGGCGAGGCGGCACGCATGAACGCCGACCGTGGCGCGGCCATCATCGACATCAACATGGGCTGCCCGGTGAAGAAGGTGGCGGTCAAGGGCGAGGCCGGCTCGGCGCTGATGAAGGACGAGGTGCTGGCCGGCAGGCTGATGGAAGCCACCGTCAAGGCGGTGGACGTTCCGGTCACGCTGAAATGCCGCATGGGCTGGGACCACGGCAACCTCAACGCCCCGCGCTTGGCCCGCATTGCCGAGGAATGCGGGATCAAGATGGTCACCATCCACGGCCGCACCCGCCAGCAATTCTATACCGGCACCGCCGACTGGGACTTCGTCCGCCAGGTCAAAGAGGCGGTGTCCATTCCCGTGGTGGTCAACGGCGACATCGAAAGCATCGACGATGCCGTGCGCGCGCTGGAGCTGTCGGGCGCCGATGGCGTCATGATCGGCCGTGCCACCTATGGCCGGCCGTGGCTGCCGGGGCAGATCGCGCATTACCTGGCCACCGGCGAACGCCGCGACGATCCCGAGCTGCCGGCTCAGTTGGAGATCGTCCTGGAACATTTCGATGCCATGCTAACCCATTACGGCGCGGAAACCGGCGTCCGGATGGCGCGCAAGCATATCGCCTGGTATTCCAAGGGCCTGCATGGCTCGGCCGACTTCCGCGCCCAGGTCAACCAGTTGTCCGATGCCGACAAGGTGCGCGAGGCAATCCTGGGCTTCTATCTTCCCCTGCTGGAAAAGGCTGCTGCGTGATGGGAAAGGCCACCGCCATGTTCCGCCCCCGCGCCGTCGGCAACGTCATGGACCCGTCCATCGTTCTGGGCGCCCTGGCGTCTTCGGTGATCGCCGTTGATGGCAACGACGTCATCCACTACGTCAACGGCGCCGCCGAACAACTGTTTCAGTCCGGCAGCGCCTATCTGTGCGGCCGGCCGATCACCGATCTGCTGCCGCCCGACAGCCCGGTACTGTCGCTGATCGCCCAGGCGCGCGACAACGCCCTGGTGGTGTCGGAGTACGGCATCACCCTGGACACCCCGCGCACCGGCCACCGCACCGTCACCGCCCAGGCGGCCCCCATCGCCGAGACGCCCGGCCATGTGGTGCTGTCGCTGCACGAACAGAGCATCGCGCTGAAGATCGGCGGTTCGCTGGCCAGCCGCAACGCCGCCCGTTCAGTGACGGCCATGGCCGCCATGCTGGCGCACGAGGTCAAGAACCCGCTGTCCGGCATCCGCGGCGCCGCCCAGTTGCTGGAAACCAGCGCCAGCGAGGACGACCGCGTGCTGACCCGCCTGATCGTCGACGAGGCCGACCGCATCGTCGCCCTGGTCGACCGCATGGAAGTGTTTTCGGACAAGCCACCGGTGGACCGCACCGCCATCAACATCCATCAGGTGCTGGAGCACGTTCGCCGGCTGGCCGAGAACGGCTTCGGCCGCTCTGTCCGCATCATCGAGAACTACGACCCCTCGCTGCCACCGGTGTTCGGCAACCGCGACCAATTGATCCAGGTGTTCCTGAACCTGATCAAGAACGCCGCCGAGGCGGTGCCGCAGGACAACGGCGAGATCGTCATTTCCACCGCCTACCAGCACGGCGTCCGCCTGGCGGTCCCGGGCAGCGACGCCCGCCGCCACCTGCCGCTGGTGGTCAGCATCCAAGACAACGGCCCGGGGATTCCCGAGGACCTGAGGCCGCATCTGTTCGACGCTTTCGTCACAACGAAGTCCTCGGGATCGGGCCTGGGCCTGGCATTGGTAGCCAAGATCGTCGGCGATCATGGCGGCATCGTCGAATTCGACAGCATGCCGCGCCGCACCATCTTCCGCGTCATGCTGCCCATGGTCCAAGAGGGGGACGAGTTCTAGGCGATGAACACCACTTCCACCATTCTGGTCGCCGACGACGATCGGGGCATCCGTACCGTTCTGGCCCAGGCGCTGGGCCGCGCCGGCTATGAGGTCCGCACCACCGGCAACGCCTCGACGCTGTGGCGCTGGGTGTCCGAGGGCGAGGGCGATCTGGTCATCACCGACGTGGTGATGCCCGACGAAAGCGGGCTGGACCTGCTGCCACGCATCAAGAAGATTCGCCCGGACATGCGCATCATCGTCATGAGCGCGCAGAACACCCTGCTGACGGCGGTCAAGGCGACCCAGCGGGGCGCTTTCGAATACCTGCCCAAGCCGTTCGACCTCAAGGAATTGGTGGCGGTGGTCAACCGCGCCCTGTCGACGCCGCGCACCAGCCCGACCGATGACGGCACCGACCAGGACGACGACGAAAAGCTGCCGCTGATCGGCCGCTCGCCGGCCATGCAGGAAATCTATCGCACCCTGGCGCGCCTGATGGGCACCGACCTTACGGTGATGATTACCGGCGAGTCGGGCACCGGCAAGGAACTGGTCGCCCGCGCGCTGCATAATTACGGCAAGCGCCGCAACGGCCCGTTCGTCGCCATCAACATGGCCGCCATTCCGCGCGAACTGATTGAAAGCGAACTGTTCGGTCACGAAAAGGGCGCCTTTACCGGTGCCACCCAGCGCGCCGCCGGCCGGTTCGAACAGGCCGAGGGGGGGACGCTGTTCCTCGACGAGATCGGCGACATGCCGCCCGAGGCGCAGACCCGTCTGCTGCGAGTGCTGCAGGAAGGCGAATACACTACGGTGGGTGGGCGCACGCCGATCCGCGCCAACGTCCGCATCGTCGCCGCCACCCATCGCGACCTGACCCAGTTGATCCGCCAGGGACTGTTCCGCGAGGATTTGTTCTATCGCCTGAACGTGGTGCCGATCCGCCTGCCGCCGCTGCGCGAGCGCGCCGAGGACATCCCGGAACTGGTGCGCCATTTCCTCGCCCTGGCGGCGCAGGAGGGCCTGCCGTCCAAGACCATCGACGCCCAGGCCATGGACCGCCTCAAGCGCCATCGCTGGCCCGGCAACGTGCGCGAGTTGGAGAACCTGGTGCGCCGTCTGGCGGCGCTCTATTCCCAGGAAGTCATCGGCATCGACGTCATCGAGGCCGAACTGGTCGGCGGTCTGCCGACGGTGGACAGCATGGGCGCGGTGGAAGGCGAGGGCCTGTCCGCCACGGTGGAGCGCCACCTGCGCGAATACTTCAACAGCCACGGCGACGGCCTGCCGCCGCCCGGCGTCTATGACCGCGTCCTGCGCGAGGTCGAGCGCCCGCTGATCTCGTTGGCGCTGGAAGCGACCCGCGGCAACCAGATCAAGGCGGCGCAGGTGTTGGGGCTGAACCGCAACACCCTGCGCAAGAAGATCCGCGACCTCGACCTCTCTGTGGCCCGAGGCGGCCTGAAATAGGGGTTGGCGATGGCAAGCGACCGTCGACGGCTTGCCCCGCGCCTGATGGTCTGGGCGCGCCAGGTGGGACTGGCCCGCAAGCTGGCTCTGGGGCTGACGCTGGCGGTGATCCCGTCGGTGGTCGCCACCTTCCTGGCCATGACCGTTTCGGGGCCGGTCGGTCCCGACCCGCGCACGGTGCTGTCGCTGCTGGGCCTGGATGTCGGCCTGTTGCTGGCGCTGGGCGCCGTCGTCGGTATCCGCATCCTGGCGGTGTGGCGGGCGCGGCAGCGCGGCAGCACCGGTTCCAAGCTGCATCTGCGCTTCGTCATCCTGTTCTCGCTGGTGGCGGTGACGCCGGCCATCGTGGTGTCGGTCGGCTCTACCGTCTTCTTTCGTTACGGCGTCGAAAGCTGGTTTTCCGACCGCGTGCGCACGGCGCTGCAGGCCTCGTTGCAGGTGGCCAAGGCCTATCTTGAGGAACACCAGCAGATCATCGGCGGCGATGCCCTGGCCATGGCCAACGACATCAACCGCGAAGGCCCCGAACTGGCCCGCTCGACGCAGAACTTCTCGAACTTCATCGGTAGCCAGGCCGCCATTCGCGGCCTGACCGAGGCCATCGTCTTCGAAGGGCAGGGCAGGGTGCTGGCCCGCTCGGGCCTGGCCTTTTCCATCGAATCCGGCCTCGCCCAGATACCCTATTGGGCCTATGAAAAGGCGCGGTCGGGCGAAGTGGCGGTGCTGACCAGCGACAACGACGACCGCATCCGCGCCCTGGTCATGCTGCAGGGCTTTTTCGGCGACACTTATCTGTATGTCGGACGCTTCGTCGATCCCAAGGTGATCGGCCACATGGAGCAGACTTCAGCGGCGGTGGCGGAATACGAGCAGTTGGAAGGGCGTCGCGCCGGCCTGGAACGGGCATTTTCGCTGATCTTCGCCGTTATCGCCCTGCTGCTTCTGCTGGCCGCCATCTGGGTCGGCCTGACCATGGCGCGTTCGCTTGCCACTCCCATTGCCCGGCTGATCGACGCGGCGGAAAAGGTTCGCTCGGGCGATCTCAACGTCCGCGTCGCCGAGGATGCCGCCGACGAGGTCGGCACCCTGACGCGCGCCTTCAACCGCATGACCGGGCAGCTGCAGACCCAACGCGGCGAACTGGTCGAGGCCAATCGCGAGTTGGACGAGCGCTCGCGCTTCACCGAGACGGTGCTGTCCGGTGTTTCCGCCGGCATCATCGGCCTGGATCGCGATGGCGCCGTCCATTTGCCCAACCGCTCGGCCTGCGAGATGCTGGGCGTCGAAGCCGATCGGGTCGTCGGACTGTCGCTGGCCGAGGTGGCGCCCGAACTGGCCGAGGGCCTGGAAGAATGCCGCCGCCGGCCCGACCGGCTGGTGCAGCAGGAGATCAAGCTGGCCTCGCGCAGCCTGCTGCTGCGCGTCGCCGCCGAACAGTTGGCTGGTGAGACCATCGGTTTCGTCGTCACCTTCGACGACATCACCGAGTTGGTGTCCGCCCAGCGCAAGGCCGCTTGGGCCGATGTGGCACGGCGCATCGCCCACGAGATCAAGAACCCGCTGACCCCGATCCAGCTTTCGGCCGAGCGACTTAAACGCAAATATCTCAAAGAGATACAGAGCGACCCTGAGACCTATTCCAAGCTGATCGAGACCATTGTCCGCCAGGTCGGCGACATCGGCCGCATGGTCGATGAATTCTCATCCTTCGCCCGCATGCCGGCGCCGCAGATGAAGCTCGAGGACCTGGCCGACATCTGCCGCCAGGCGGTGTTCCTGCAACGCAACGGCTATCCCGACGTCACCTTCGAGGCCGAGTTGCCCGAGGGCAAGGTGCCGCAGGTGTGCGACGGACGCCTGATCGGCCAGGCGCTGACCAACCTGCTGAAGAACGCGGTCGAGGCGATCCATGGACGCGAGGGCCATGGACGCGAGGGAAGCGAATTGCCGCCGGGACGCATCCATCTGCGGCTGTCTGGCACGCCCGACCAATGGCTGGTGGAAGTGACCGACAACGGCAAGGGATTGCCCCAGGAAAACCGCGAACGCTTGACAGAGCCGTATATGACCACCCGAGCAAAAGGCACCGGATTAGGTCTTGCCATCGTCAAGAAAATCATGGAAGACCATGGGGGAGATCTTTCCCTGGAGGACGCCCCCGGGGGCGGCGCACGTGTTGGCTTGATCTTCCGCAGTGCCGACCAACCGGCCGCTCCCGCGTCCGCTGACCAGACGGCAATTCATGGCGCATGACATTCTGATCGTCGACGACGAGGCCGATATCCGTGCCCTTATCGCCGGCATCCTTGAAGACGAAGGCTACGACACCCGCCAAGCCGGCAATTCGGATGCGGCCATCGAGGCCGTGCGCGCCCGCCGCCCCAGCCTGATCATTCAGGACATCTGGCTGCAGGGGTCGACGCTTGACGGTCTCGGCATCCTGGCCGAGGTCAAGCACCAGCATCCGGACGTGCCGGTGGTGATGATCTCGGGCCACGGCAATATCGAGACGGCGGTCGAAGCCATCAAGATCGGCGCTTACGACTTCATCGAGAAGCCGTTCCAGACCGACCGTCTGCTGATCATCGTCGAGCGCGCCATCGAGGCCGCCACCCTGCGCCGCGAGAACAAGGAACTGCGCCTGCGCGCCGGTTCGGCGGCGCCGGTGACCGAACTGGTGGGCAACTCGCCCTTCGTTCAGCAGGTGCGCCAGGCGGTGGACAAGGTGGCGCCGACCAATTCCCGCGTCCTGATTACCGGCCCGGCCGGCTCGGGCAAGGAAGTGGTCGCCCGCATCATCCACAACCGGTCGCGCCGGGCCGAGGGGCCGTTCGTCGTGCTGAACTGCGCCGCCATGCATCCCGACCGCATGGAAGTCGAGCTGTTCGGTACCGAAACCGGTGAAACTCCGGACGCGCCGCGCAAGATCGGCACCTTCGAGATGGCCCACGGCGGCACCCTGCTGCTGGACGAAGTGGCCGACATGCCGCTGGAAACCCAGGGCAAGATCGTGCGCGTACTGCAAGACCAGACCTTCGAGCGGGTCGGCGGCAGCCAGCGGGTCGAGGTGGACGTACGCGTCATCGCCACCACCAACCGCGACGTCCAGTCCGAAATGGCCGCCGGGCGGCTCCGCGAGGATCTGTACTACCGCCTGAACGTGGTGCCGTTCCGGGTGCCGGCGTTGCGCGAGCGTAAGGAAGACATCCCGGCTCTGGCCCGCCATTTCATGCTGCTGGCCGCTCAGGCCGCCGGCACTCAGCCGCGCCAGTTGGGCGAGGACGCGCTGGCGGCGCTGCAGGCCTATGATTGGCCCGGCAACGTGCGTCAGTTGCGCAACGTCATCGACTGGGTCCTGATCATGGCGCCGGGCGATGCCATGGAAGTCGTGCGCGCCGACATGCTGCCGGGCGAGATCGGCGCCATCACGCCGGCGGTGTTGCGTTGGGAGAAGTCGAGCGAGATCATGACGCTGCCGCTGCGTGAGGCGCGGGAGCTGTTCGAACGCGAATACTTGCTGGCCCAGGTCAACCGCTTCGCCGGCAACATCTCGCGCACCGCCGCCTTCGTCGGCATGGAACGTTCGGCGCTCCATCGCAAGCTCAAGCTTCTGGGCGTCAACACCGACGAAAAGCGCTGATAGTCTGCTCTCGCGAAAAAATCCTTCGCTTCGCTCAGTGTATTTTTTCGCGGTTCTGAAATTGAGAAAAATGGGCGCCGGGCCGTCCCAAGCCCATTTTTCGACTTGTTGTTTTGGCAAGGTTTGGCTTCGCCAAATCTTGCGCGGGTCCCATGATGCGGCCAGAGCCGCTTCATGGGGACTAAGGACAAATCCCCGCGCGGAAAGCCGCCTTGAGCACGGGGATGCAAAATTGACAGCGGGGAAAAGTACGCCGAGGCCGAAGGCCGACGGACTTTTTCCCGGACACCGTTAGGGGACGGGCATGAAGGTTATTGTCTGCGGAGCCGGCGTGGTCGGCTTCAACATCGCCCATTATCTCGCCAGCGAGAACAATGACGTCACAGTCATCGACCAGCGGCCCGAGCTGATCCGCAAGATCACCGACACCTTGGACGTGCAGGCGGTGCTGGGCCATGCCTCGCAGCCTTCGGTGCTGGAACAGGCCGGTGCCGGTGACGCCGACATGATCATCGCGGTCACCCAGGCCGACGAAGTCAACATGGTCGCCTGCCAGGTGGCGCACTCGCTGTTCGACGTGCCGACCAAGATCGCCCGCGTGCGCTCGCAATCGTACCTGCAGCCCATGTGGGCAACCCTGTTCTCACGCGAACATCTGCCCATCGACGTCATCATCAGCCCCGAGATCGAGGTGGCGCGCGCCATCACCCGGCGGTTGCAGGTGCCGGGCGCCATCGACGTGATCCCGCTGGCCGGCGACAAGGTGCGGCTGATCGGCGTGCGCTGCGACCCCAACACGCCGTTGATCAACACGCCGCTGCGCCAGTTGACCGTGCTGTTCCCCGATCTCAACATCGTCGTCATCGGCATCGTCCGCGACGGCAAGCCCATCGTGCCGTCGGCCGAGGACCAGATGCTGGAGGGCGACGAGGTCTATTTCGTCGTCGACACCCAACATGTCGGCCGCGCCCTGTCGGCCTTTGGCCGCGAGGACCAGGAAGCCCGCCGCATCGTCATTTTCGGCGGCGGCAATATCGGCCTGTTCCTGGCCCAGCAGATCGAGGCCGAGCATCCCAATGCCACCGTCAAGGTGATCGAGACCGACAAGGAGCGGGCGGAATACGTCGCCAAATCGCTGACCCGCACGGTGGTGCTGAACGGCGACGTGCTGGACCCCGACATCCTGGCCGAGGCCGGGGTGGCGACGGCAGAAACCGTGGTCTCGGTCACCAATGACGACGAAACCAACATCTTGGCGGCGCTGCTGGCCAAGCGCGCCGGCGCGCGGCGTTCGATGACGCTGATCAACAAGACGTCGTACAAGGCGCTGGTCGGGCCGCTGGGCGTCGACGTGGTGATCTCGCCGCGCACCATCACCGTGTCCAACATCCTGCAGCATGTCCGTCGCGGCCGCATCCATGCCGTCCACTCGCTGCACGAGGGCTTCGGCGAGTTGATCGAGGCCGATGCGCTGGAAACCTCCAGCCTGGTCGGCAAGCCTCTGCGCGACGTCAAGCTGCCCAACGGCGTGCTGCTGGGCGCGGTGGTGCGCGACGGCAACGTCATCAGCCCGCGCGGCAATACCGTGGTGCAGGCCGGCGACCGCGTCGTGCTGTTCGCCACGGCCGAAGCGGTCAAGAAGGTCGAGAAGATGTTCTCGGTTCGGCTGGAGTATTTCTGAGTGGCACGCATCACCTACGTCAACGGCCAGTATGAGCTGCATGCCGAGGCCGGCGTGCATGTGGAAGATCGCGGTTTCCAATTCGCCGACTCGGTTTACGAGGTGCTGCCAGCGGTGAATGGCCGGATCTGCCACCTGGAGCAGCACCTGGATCGGCTGGAGCGCTCGCTGGGGGCGCTGGCTATGGCGTGGCCGGTATCGCGCCGCGTGCTGCCGCTGATCCTGGCTCGGGTCGTGCGGCTCAACCGTGTGTCCGACGGCATCGTCTATATCCAGGTGTCGCGCGGTGTCGCCCGACGCAACCATACTTTTCCCGCCGATGCCGCCCCGACGCTGGTGATCAGCGCCTGGAGCCACAAGGGACCCTCGGCCGAGGCGGTGGAACACGGCGTCTCGGTGGTGACCCGGCCCGACCAGCGCTGGAAGCGCCCCGACATCAAGACCGTCGGTCTGCTGCCCAATCTGCTGGCGCGGCAATCGGCCAAGGAGGCCGCAGCCTACGAGGCATGGCTGGTAAACGGTGACGGCATCGTCACCGAAGGGTCCGCCACCAACGCCTTCATCGTTGCCAAGGATGGGGCACTGCTGACCCATCCGGCCGATGGTGCCGTGCTGGGGGGCGTGACCCGCACTAACGTCATCGCCCTGGCCCAGCGCCAGGGCATCGAAGTGGGCGAGCGCCCGTTCACCGTGGCCGAGGCGCTGTCCGCGCGCGAGGCCTTCATCACCGGCACCACCATCACCGTTCTGCCGGTGGTCCGCATCGACGGCCACCCGGTGGGCGAGGGGCGTCCCGGCCCCATCACCCAGACCCTTCGCGCCCTTTACCAGGAGCTTCGCCGCCCGTGAGCACACAGTCCCCCGGCTTGCCGCGCGCCATCGTCTTCGACTGGGACAACACCCTGGTGGATTCCTGGGCCTGCATCCAGGAATCCTACAACATGACGTTCCGCCATTTCGGCATGCCGGAATGGAACCTGGACGAGACCCAGGCCAACGTCGCCGCCTCGATGCGCGATTCCTTTCCGCAGATGTTCGGCGAGCGCTGGCCCGAGGCGCGCGACGTCTTCACCCGCAGCTTCGAATCCATCCACCTGTCCCATCTGCGGCCGTTGCCCGGCGCCGACGACATGCTGCGCGACCTGCGTGCCGCCGGCATCTATCTGGGCGTGGTCAGCAACAAGCGCGGCGGTTTCCTGCGCAAGGAAGCCGGCATTCTGGGTTGGACCGACTTGTTCGGCGCCCTGGTCGGCGCCGACGATGCCGAGGCCGACAAGCCGGCGCCGGCGCCGGTGCATCTGGTGCTGCAAGGCTCGGGGGTGGAGGCGGGGGCGTCGGTGTGGTTTGCCGGCGATTCCCACATCGATCTGCAATGTGCCGTCAATTCCGGGTGCATTCCGGTGCTGATGCGGCCGGAACCTCCCCGACCGGGTGAGTTCATGGCCCACCCACCCGTTTACCACCTTGAAAATTGTGCTTCAATGATCACTCTTGTCCGCGAACTAGCGGTTCCCATATCCACGATTTGATGGTAACGAGAATGGCTCTGGGGAGGATCTTCCCAAGGCCGACGATAACAATGTCCCTCGGGCAATAAGAACGGATTACAACTATGTCCGCAGAAAAAAATCAAAACGTGCAGGATGTGTTTCTCAACAACATCCGAAAGAACAAGACGCCGGTTACCATCTTCCTGGTGAACGGGGTGAAATTGCAGGGCATCGTCACCTGGTTCGACAATTTCTCCGTCTTGCTGCGCCGTGATGGTCACACCCAGCTGGTGTACAAGCACGCCATTTCGACGGTGATGCCGTCGACGCCGATCCAGCTGTTCGAGCCTTCTGCCAAGGAAGGCGGCGAAGAGTAAGTGTCCAGCGGTCAGGCTGAACCCACCGGTTCCGCACCCCAGCGCGCCATCGTCATCCATCCCGCCCTCAAGGCGGCGGAAGGCGGCATCCGCATGCCCGAGGCGCGGCTGGACGAGGCGGTCGGACTGGCCCAAGCCATCGACCTGAATGTTGTCGCCGCCGAGGTGGTCCCGGTGTCCAAGCGCCGGCCCGCCACCTTGATCGGCAAGGGCGCGGTCGAGCGTCTGGCCGAGCGGATCGAGGCCGACGAAATCGCCCTGGCGGTGGTCGACGGCCATTTGTCGCCGGTGCAGCAGCGCAACCTGGAAAAGGCGTGGTCGTGCAAGGTCATCGACCGCACCGGCCTGATCCTGGAAATCTTCGGCGAACGCGCCCGCACCCGCGAGGGATCGCTGCAGGTCGAACTGGCCGCGCTCAGCTACCAGCGCTCGCGGCTGGTACGGTCGTGGACCCACCTGGAACGCCAGCGCGGCGGCTTCGGCTTTCTTGGCGGTCCCGGCGAAACCCAGATCGAGGCCGACCGCCGCATGATCGGCGACCGCATCGTCAAGCTGAAGCGCGAGTTGGACGAGGTCAAGCGCACCCGCGAACTGCATCGCAGCGCGCGCCGCAAGGTGCCCTATCCCATCGTCGCCCTGGTCGGCTATACCAACGCTGGCAAGTCCACCCTATTCAACCGGCTGACCCGGGCCGAGGTTCTGGCCAAGGACATGCTGTTCGCCACGCTGGACCCGACCATGCGCGGGCTGACCCTGCCGTCCGGCCGCCATGTCATCCTGTCCGATACCGTGGGGTTCGTGTCCGATCTGCCGCACGAACTGGTCGCCGCCTTCCGCGCCACTCTCGAGGAAGTGCTGGAAGCCGACGTGGTGGTCCACGTCCGCGATGTCGCCCACCCCGATACCGAGGCGCAGGCCGCCGATGTCGAGGCGGTGCTGAAGGACCTCGGTCTGTCCGAGGTGGTCGATCGCGGCCTGGTCGAGGCGCTCAACAAGATCGATCTGATGGACGAAAGCGCGCGCGAGGAACTGCTGAACCAGGCCCGCCGCCGTCCCCATGCCATTCCGGTGTCCGCCATGACCGGCGAGGGCGTCGAGGCCGTCCTGGCCTGCCTGGACGAGCGCCTGTCGCATGGGCGCGAGACCCTGGACCTTCAATTGCCGCTGAGCGACGGTGCCGCCATTTCCTGGCTTTACCAGCATGGCGAAGTGGTCGAACGCCGCGACGACGACGATACCGCCCATATGCGCGTCCGCCTCGATCCCGTCGACGCCCAGCGCTTCCATCAACGCCATGTCGGGGGAAAACGTCCATGACCGCCGTCGTCGACAGCCAATTGGTCGCCCGCATCATTCGCGAGGCGGCGGAAAGCGAAATCCTGCCGCGCTTCAAGAATCTGCAGGCGCTGCAGATTCGCGAGAAGAAGCCGAACCAGTTGGTGACCGAGGCCGACATCGAAGCGGAAAAAGTGCTGTCGCGCCGCCTGCGCGACGTGCTGCCCGGCGCGGTGGTGGGCGAGGAGGGGGTGGAAACCGATCCCGCCCTGATGACCGCCCTGGAACGCCCCGGCGTGGTCTGGGTCATCGACCCGGTGGACGGCACCGCCAATTTCGCCCACGGCAACCCGCGCTTCGCCGTGGTGGTGGCGCTGGTGATCGACGGCGTGACCCAGGCCGGCTGGATTCACGATCCCATTCCCAATCGCACCATCATCGCCGAGATCGGCCAGGGCGCCTGGCGCGGCGACACCCGCCTGCGCGTGTCGGACGAGGTGCCGCTGGTGCAGATGGCCGGTTCGGTCAAGAAGCGCGGCCGGGTCGCCGACCACGTGCTGCATGTGGCCCGGCGCGGCAGCGCAGCCCATGACTATCTCGACCTTGTCACCGGCAAGCTGCACTTCGCCCACTTCAAGCGGCTGATGCCGTGGGACCACGCCGCCGGCGTGCTGATCCACGCCGAGGCCGGCGGCTATGGCGCCATGATGGATGGCAGCGCCTACACCCCGGTGCTGCACGCCGAAGGCCAGCTTCTGCTGGCGCCCGGCAAAAGCAGTTGGGGCGAGTTGGCGCCGCTGATCGACTGACTCAGTCCTGCGTCACTCCCGCGAAAGCGGGAGTCCATGGTTTCGTCTGAACAGGCGGCCAGCATGGATGCCCGCCTTCGCAGGCATGACGGCAAAGGGAACGCCTATAGATCCCGATGCACCGCCAGCCCTGCCGGGGCCTGGCAGGTGGGCATCATTTCGATGCGGTCGATATTGACGTGCGGCGGCAGCATCGTCGCCCAAAGCACTGCTTCCGCTACATCTTCCGGCAACAGCGGCTCAGTCCCGGCATAGACCTTGGCGGCGGCGTCGGCATCGCCCTTGAAGCGCACCTGAGAGAATTCCGAGCCGCCGCACAGGCCCGGCTCGATATTGGTGACGCGCACCTTGGTCTTCACCAGATCGGACAGCAGGTTCAGCGAGAATTGGGTCACCGCCGCCTTGGTGGCGCCGTAGATGGTGGAACCGGGATAGGGATAGGTGCCGGCGGTGGACGACAGGTTGACGATGTGGCCGCGATTGCGTGCGACCATGCCGGGCAACACGGCGCGCGTCATCGCCATCAGGCCCTTGACGTTGGTGTCGACCATGGTTTCCCAGTCGTCGATATCGGCGGTGTGAGCCGGATTGAGGCCCAGCGCCAGGCCGGCATTGTTGACCAGGACGTCGATCTCGGCAAACGGGGCGGGCAGGGCGGCGATGGCGGCGAACACCGCCGCACGGTCGCGCACGTCCAGCACCAGCGGCTGCACCGGAACGCCCAGTTCGGCCTTCAGTTCCTCCAGCCGGTCGCCACGGCGGCCGCTCAGGATCAGGCGGGCGCCCAGGGCGGCATAGCGGCGGGCAATGGCGGTGCCGAAGCCCGCAGTCGCGCCGGTGACCAGTACCGTGCGCTGGGTCCAATCGGTCATGTGGTGGCTCCTAAAGCGGTTTCAGCTAAAGCGGAAACCGCTTTAGCTTATGATAGTGCGCCCACACCTCCGTGTGGGCTTTGGCTCAAGCGCCGCTCGGGCTAATCGCATCTCCACGCTCGGCGTGGACATGCTCTAAAGCGGGCGTTGCGGATCGTCTTCGCGCTGGATCACCATGTGCGGCGCCGGCGAGAAGGCGTTCTCGATCTTCCAGATATAGACCTTGTACTGCCCGAACGGCCGCACCTCGGTGGCGTTGTGGCGCAGCACGTTGGCGTCGGTGGTGATGCGGAACTCGCCGCGCATGGAAATGCCCAACTCGCTCATGCGCTGGGCGTCGCTGGCCTTCACCCCGTTGCCGGCGATGGCGATGGTACCATCCTCGGCCGATTTCAGGGCCAGCAGGCGGGCGTCGCGGCGGATCAGCGCGCTCAGTTGCACCTTGCCCAGTCGCCCCATGCGCTCGTACTTGACGTGGAAGCGGCCCTTGCCGTCGCGCTTGAGGTCCTTGATGGCAGGATCTCGGACCAAGTCTTTGTAAATGTTGTTGTTCCGCTCTTCCTCGTTCTCGGCGGTGATCTTGCCTTCCGCATAATCGTGCAGGATGGGGGCGTAGATCAGGTCGCCTTCATACGACATAGCCCAATCGCCGAAACGCGACAGCCGCAATTCGCCGTGGAAGTTGTCCGGGATGTAGCACGAGGTCAGGCCGAAGGTGAGGGCAACCACCGCCACCATGCGTGCCACGAAAGCCCTGGTCATCAGCCGCAATCCCCTTTGCGCTCGATCATCTTCGCATCGACCCACAACGCTTCCATCTCATCCAGCGTGGCGTCCTCGGGCCGGCGGCCGGCGGCGCGCAACTCGGCTTCCACGTGGCGGAAACGGCGGTCGAACTTGGCATTGGCGCGCTTCAGGGCGCCTTCCGGGTCGATTTTGAGCTTGCGGGCCAGATTGACGCAAGCGAAGAGAACGTCGCCCATCTCGTCCTCAAGGCGTTCCCGTGGGGCGGAAACGTCTATTTCGTGTTGCACTTCAGCCACTTCCTCGGTGATCTTGGCAATCACATCGCCCGGTTCGGCCCAGTCGAAACCGACGCGGGCGGCACGGTTTTGCAGCTTCAGCGCCCGTGTCATCGGCGGCAGCGAGCGGGCGACGCCATCCAGCACGCTGTCGTGCCCCTTGGCGGCACGCTCGTCGGCCTTGGTCGCTTCCCACGCCACGGTCTGGGTTTCGGCGTCGCGCACATCGGCATCGCCGAAAACGTGGGGGTGGCGGCGGACCATCTTGTCGGCAATGGCGCAGGCAACGTCGTCAAAGCCGAAAGCGCCTTGTTCGCCGGCGATCTGGGCGTGGAAAACCACCTGGAACAGTAGGTCGCCCAACTCATCCTTCAGCGCCGCCATGTCGCCATGGTCAATAGCGTCGGCCACTTCATAGGCTTCTTCGACCGTGTAGGGCGCAATGGTGGCGAAAGTCTGCTCGCGATCCCAGGCGCAGCCGTGTTGCGGATCGCGCAACGTGGCCATGATCTGAAGCAGACGGTCGATGGGACGCACGGGAACCTCCGGAAACGAAAAAGCGGCAGAAACAATGTGGGGCGCATTCTGCAACGGTGTCGACGCTTTGTGGAGAAGATGTTGCACGTGCGCGGCGCCTGTCCGCGACACCATATTCGATAGACCCATAATATGCATTATGCGACCAGAGACTAGTTTCTTGCCCTACCGGCACCTTGGTCAACGACCAGGGCGCGTTGCCCTGGTAAAGGCACATTGGTTTGGGGCGGGTTCTTCCGAGTTCGCCCTATCCCGCCTCTTGCATCAACGTTTTGATGTCACGCAGCGGCGGCGCGCCGAACATGCGGCTGTATTCGCGGCTGAACTGGGACGGGCTTTCGTAGCCCACCTCGAAAGCGGCGGTCGAGGCGTCCACCCGTTCCGTCAGCATCAGACGTCGCGCTTCGCTCAGCCGCATCCGTTTTTGGTATTGCAGCGGACTCATGGCGGTCACCGCACGGAAGTGGCTGTGGAATGCCGACACGCTCATGCCTGCCCTACCCGCCAAATCCTCGATTTTGACCGCGGCGGTGAAGTTGTCCTTGAGCCAGTCGATGGCACGGGCAATTTGATAGCCCTGGGTATCGGCGGAAACCATCCGGCGAAGACGGTAACCTTGCTTGCTACCCAACAGGCGATAAGAAATTTCCTGTTTGATCAGTGGCGCCAGGACGGGAACATCCTGGGGATTGGCATGCAGGCCAACCAAACGGACAAAGGCATCCAGCATGGCTTGGGAGAGTTCTTCAACAGCAATACCCAAGCGGTCCTCAGCCGGTTTGGCCACAGACACCGAGTTGCTGACCATCAACTGAGCGACCGCCGGAAGATCCAGAAGTAGGCTTAATCCCAGATAGGGCGCATCGAGGCTTGCCTCGACGATGTTCGCCACGATCGGCAAGTCCACCGAGGTGATGAGAAAATGGTGGGCGTCGTAAAAGAATGTCTCTTCGCCCAAAATCACCCGTTTGCGCCCCTGAGCGATCAGACAAAGGCTTGGCCCCATCATGTAGCTGGTGGGTTCGGTCGGGTTCTCCCAGCGATGAAGGGTCAGACCGGGGATAACGCCATCCAGGGCGTTTTTCCCTGCGGTCCATCGGGCAATTCCATCCGCCAGGGACGATGTGGGTAAAGCCATTGCTGTCCGGTATTCCATCACCCTGTTCCCGCCATTAAGCCCTGAACCAAGGTCTAGCATCACGCCGCCGTGGCGGGCAACGTCATCCTCTGCCCGAGAATAGGATCAGGCAAGAATCCGAAAGGATCGGTCTAACGGCTGGATCGCCGCGCTCTCTATGATCGTCGATGTCAGGGGCCTCCTGTTCCTTCAATCGGGACGCCCTCGCCCACAAGGGGGACGCAATGGAAATCAAACGAAACGGGACGCAGCCTTCCTTCCCCGGACCGTCCGACTGGTTCACCGGGACGGTTCGCATCGATCCGCTGTTCAATGCCACCGAAGCCGCCCGGGCTTCCGGGGGCAGCGTGACCTTTGAGCCGGGTGCGCGCACCGCATGGCACCAGCACCCTTTGGGACAGATTCTGATCGTTACGGCGGGCGTCGGGCGCGTTCAACGCGACGGCAAAGCCGTCGACTGGCTCGAACACGTCAGCGACGAACAATATTCCCGCTAAGGAGCGGAAAATGGCCAAGAACGACGATCTGACCAGACGAGATTTTGCCCGTGGCACCGCCTTGCTTAGCGGCAGCCTGCTACTGGCTAATGCCACCAGCGCGCTAGCGGCCCCGGCCAGGGGGGCAAACATCCAGTCCAAGGGTTACGCTGCGGTGGATAATTCGGGCAAGCTGGTACCGTGGACGTTCGAGCGGCGCCCGGTCGGCGGCGACGACATCCTGATCGAGATCAAGTACGCCAGCATCTGCCATTCCGACATCCACCAGATGAAGGGCCATTGGGGGCCGCAGCAATACCCGCAGGTTCCCGGCCACGAGATCGTCGGCATCGTCACCGCCATCGGCAAGAACGTCACCAAGTTCAAGGTGGGCGACCGCGCCGGTGTGGGCTGCATGGTGGATGGCACCGCCCGCGAGGGTGAGCAATACCACCCCGAAACCGTCTTCACTTATGGCTATCCGGAAAAAAGCTCACCCAGCGGCATCTCCCAGGGAGGCTATTCCAACAACATCGTGGTGCGCGACCATTTCGCCGTCCACATCCCCGACCACATGGCCTTCGAAGCGGCGGCGCCGCTGATGTGCGCCGGCATCACCACCTATTCGCCGCTGATGAAGTTCGAGCTGAAGCCGGGCTACAAGGTCGGTGTTGCCGGCATTGGCGGCCTGGGCCACATGGCCATTAAGCTGGCGGTGGCCAAGGGGGCGGACGTCACCGCCTTCACTACCTCGGCCTCGAAGGTGGAGGACATCCTGCGCTTCGGCGCCAAGGAAGTCGTGGTGGTGGACGACATCAAGAAGCTTGCCCCCTATCGCGGCACGCTGGACGCCATGATCGCCACCATTCCCTATCAATACGACGTGGCCGCCTATGCCTCGGTGGTGAAGCCGTTCGGCTATTACACCCAGGTCGGCATGCCCGAGAACTTCTCGCTGTTGCTGAACAATCTGGGGCTGGCGTTCAGCCGAGTGAACTTCAACGCCTCGCTGATCGGCGACATGAAGGAAACCCAGGAGGTGGTGAATTTCTGCGCCGAGCACGGCATCCGGCCGCAAATCCAGATCATCAGCGCCGACCAGATCAACCAGGCCTGGGAAGACGTGGTGAACAAGAAGGCGCGCTATCGTTACGTCATCAATGCCGGTTCGTTCTAACGGTCCCAAACGCAGCGGAAGCCGAGACCGCGTCGACACTGCTGAACGAGATCCAGGCCACACGCGGCAAATAGCCGTCATCCTTTTACCGAGGAGTATGATTATGCAGTTCGAATACGACAACCCGACCCAGGTGGTGTTCGGTGCCGGCACCCTGCCCCGTCTGGGCGAGATTGTCCGCCGCTACGGAAGCCGCGCCTTGCTGGTCACCGGCGGCGGCAGCGTCAAGCGTAGCGGCATTTTCGACAGGGCGGTGAAAAGCCTGACCGAAGCCGGCGTGGCGGTGTTCGAGTGCGACGGCGTCGAACCTAACCCACGCATCACCTCGGTGCGGCGCGGCGTCTCCATCGCCCGCGAGAACAAGTGCGACGTAATCGTCGCCCTGGGTGGCGGCAGCGCCATGGATGCGTCAAAGGTCATGGCCGCCGGGGCGCTGTATGACGGCGATCCGTGGGACATGATCTATCACGGACAACCCAACGTGTACTTCCCCACCGAGGCGCTGCCCATCATCACCGTGCCTACGCTGGCGGCCACCGGCTCGGAAATGAACTGCGGCGCCGTGATCTCCAACACCGAAACCACGGAAAAGTCCTTCATGCATGCCCTTTGCGTCTATCCCAAGGTGGCCCTGATGGATCCGGAATTGACGTTGAGCGTGCCCAAGGATCAGACGGCTTTCGGCGTTTGCGACCTGATCACCCATGTGACCGAGGCCTATTTCAACGGCCCCGACAACACTCCGCTGCAGGACCGCTTCGCTGAAGGCGTCATCCTGACCGCCATGGAATACGGCCCCAAGGCCATCGAAAACGGCAACGACCTGGACGCCCGCACCCACATCCAATGGGCCGCCACCGTGGCGTTGAACGGTTGGGTCAGTTCGGGCGCCAGCGGCGGCTATCCGGTACACATGATCGAGCATACGGTGTCCGCATATCACGACATCACCCACGCCGCAGGCCTGGCCATCATCAACCCGGCCTGGATGCGTTTCGCCGCCAAGGCCCGTCCGGCCAAGTTCGTCCAGTTCGCCCAGCGTGTCTTTGGCCTGAATGCCAAGGGGCCGGACGATTTGGAATGCGCCCTGGCGGGCGTCGATTGCCTCGAACACTTCCTCAAGGCCATCGGCTGCCCCACCCGGTTCTCGGATCTGGGCGTCGATGACAGCCTGTTCGAGACCTATGCCAAGGAAACTCTGCGCGTCGTCGGTGACGGCAACGGCTATCTGACCGCCCGGCCGTCCATGTCGGAAGCCGACATCGTCGGCGTGCTGCGGGCAGCCAAGTAGGTCAAGGCTTGGGGGTGATGCGCATTACCGCCAGTCTTTCCCGTGTACCTTCCCTCCTGGCGGCTCATGTCACCGGAGCGGCCAGCACCAACGCGGCGTTGACCCCGCCAAAGCCGAACGATTGCGAGATCACGCAATTCAGTGCGGCGGAACGGGATTCGTTGGCCACCGGGTCGATGTCGCATTCCGGATCGGCGGCCGTCCAGTTGACCGTGGGCGGCAGTCGTTGATGTTCCAGCGCCTGCAGGCAGATGATCGCCTCCAGCGCGCCGGAAGCGCCAAAGCTGTGCCCCAGTTGCGACTTGCTCGACGACAGCGCAATGCGATCGGCGTGTGCTCCGAACAGCCCACGCACCGCCTGGCTTTCGATCTTGTCGTTCAGGACCGTTCCCGTTCCATGGGCGCTGATGTACTGCACGTCGGTCGTCTGCCGGCCTGCCTCCGCCAGCGCCCGCTGCAGGCACAGGGTCGGCCCTTCCAGACTGGGCTGCACCTGATCGATCGGATCGATGCTCATCCCCACGCCCAGGATTTCACCGTGAATCCTGGCACCCCGGGTGGTGGCGCTTTCTAGGGATTCCAGGATCATAACACCGCTGCCTTCACCGAAGGCAAAGCCGCTGCGATCGCGTGAGAACGGGCGGCAGGTATCCTGGGTGATGACGCGACAGGCGGAAAAGGCACAGGCCACGGAATAGATGATGTTTGCCTCGCATCCTCCTGAAATCACTCGCGAAACAATGCCTGAACGAATCAGCCAGGCAGCCTGGCCCAAGGCATGGCTGCCCGATGCGCACCCGGTGGAAATGACGTAAGCCGGTCCCTTGGCACCGAATTCCGCGGCGATATGCGACGCCACCGCTTGGTGATTGGTTCGCGGAACCGTCAGTGGGTGAACTCGGCCGGATCTGCGGCGGAACAGATATCCGCCGGAATCCTCTCTGGTAATTTCCCCGCCGCCGCCGTTGCCGAAGATGACCGCCGTGTCCCGCCAGCTCTGCGGGTCGTCCGACAGCCCGGAATGGGCCACCGCCTCCCGTGCCGCCAGAACCGCGTATTGCGAAAACGGGTCCAGCAGCACGCATTGCTGGCCGGAAAAATGGTCCGTCGCCCGATAGCCCGGGATGCGAGCCGCCGGCACGGTCAGTTGCAGGTCCTCCCAGGACAAGGTGGTAGGCGTGATGGCGCAGTCGTTGCCGGCGACCCCGCGCCACAACGCATCGACGCCAAGGCCGAAGCCGTGAACCGCGCCCATGCCGGTCACGACCACACGATGCCCGCCATCGGGACGCCGAAGGGCATTCATGCGTGTCGCCGCTTTCGCACCAGCAGGTTGTGCACCAGCGCGGCCATTTCGTCGAAGGTTTCGAAGTCGTCCAGGCCTTCCGACACGATGGAAAGCTCGAACTCCTCCTCGACCTCGAAAATGACGCACATGACCTCAAGCGACGACATGCCCAGGATGCTGAGCCGCTGATCTCCTGGGATATCGACCCCGTTCAGCTTGGGCAGCGCCTTCCAGGCCAGGCGCTGCAGGCTCGCCTTCACCTCGTCCATCGTCGGCACCATGTCAGGCGCCATTGCCGGAGTTTCCACAGACATGAAATTTCCTCGTCGTCAAAGTCAGTAAGGAAGGCACAACAGGCTGGACAGGCTTGATCCGCCATTGCCCGTCGCCACCAGGACCAGATCCTGCGGACCCTGATAGGTGATGGTGGTCGAGCCGGTCTGGGTTGACGGGTCGAACGGTGCGCTGCTGCCGTTGATGGTGACGCTTTGCGCGTTGGCCGTGGTGTACGACAGCGTAACTTGATCCCCGACGTTCGGAGAGCTGGGGCTTGCGGTGAAAAGCCAGACCTGGAGATCGGGCAGGTTTTGCCCGAGACGCTGCACGACCGGACCTCCCGGCCCGCCGGCGGTCAAGGTATAGACTCCGTTGGCAAAGATCATGGCCGTCTGCTTCGGAATGTAGTTGACCGCCCCCCACAGCACGCTGCCGTAGGTGCTGTCGGCATAGCGCAGATATTGAATCTGGACGGGTTTGAACGTGACGGTGACGCTGGATTGGGCCGGCCCCTCCCAGCCCGCAGCCTGCAGGCTGATCGTCATCGAGGAACGGCTGTCCGTTAACATGCTTCCCGGAACGAATGCCGTCTGCCCCGTGGCCCCGACCCGCATGGTGCCGCCGGGGGTGGGCGACAACATCAGCGGCGGAACCGCGTAGGCCGAGGACCACGAAAACGTCACCGAATCGGTCAAATCGATCGGGGCGGTGGCGTCGCACGCCAGGGCATTTGTCACCTGCCCCGCATAAACCGAGGCGTTGCTGGAGACATACTGGTTGTTGTCCGACCACAGTTGCAGGGTGAACTGGGTGGAAGGACCTGCGGTGATCTGGGCGTTGAAGCTGCCCGAAGACGGACCCGACCCGGAAACCGGCGTGGTGTAGTCGCACGGCAACAGGCGCACGCTGGTTCCGCCTTGCGTGGTCCAGGCCAGGGTCGCCGTGCCGGGGACGGTGGTGAACGGTTGCGTCGGGCCGAAGCTGATGATCCCCATGGGCAGGACGACCTTGGTGATCAGAACGTTACCGCTTTGGGTCGTGGTGAATTTCTCGGTGATCGGCAGGGAAACGATGCCCGTCGTGGCGTTGACCTGAACGTTCTGCAGCGTGAAGGTCAAGGTCTGCTGGTTGGAAATCGGCGGCCCCGACAACTTCATCACCCAACCGGATTGGGAATTGCTCAAGGCGCCGGCCCAACCGGCTTTGGTGGTGGCCTGGTCGGCGGACAGCGACATGGCCGCCGGCTGGTTGGTCAGCGCGTTATCCGCCGTCCCCGTCGGAATGGAGATGAAGATCGTCTGCACAGTACCGCTCAGGGTCTGGCCTGGATTGATAATGGATACGGATATATTGGCGGTAACGTTTGTCCCAACCTGAGACGGCGTCGCCACATATTGATAAATTGTCGCCATGTCATTCCCCCTCGAAAATTGGGACATCGGCCTTCACTTGGTGAAGTCGCTCAGCCTCAGCCACCCCTCGCGCAGAGCCAGCGGCGTCGGCGGGATGACGGTTTTGGTATTTGACTTGCTCAGGTGGGCGCGGGTTTCCCAAACGCTGACTTCCGTTCTGGCGACCCAGTCCCATTGAGCCTGGCTGATGGCTGGCAGCGGCAGGTCGGGATTGACCGAATCCCACAAGATCGGCCCGATCCGGAACGTGGCATCCAGGTTGTTGATGGCGGCCGAGACCGGCCCCGGCATCAACCCAACGTCCACCACGGGCATCAGTCCGTTCAGGGCGGTCAGCCACCCCCGTGGGTCCATGATGATGGTCAGCATCCTGGCGGAGCCGGCCGGCAGCAGATCGAAGACGGGATCGCTGGAAACGTAGCCCGACGGAGAAACCGGGGCGCCCTCGCCCATTGGCGTGGAGGACAGCCGCCGGCGCAACGCCGTGACGGGCGCTTCGCCGTTGCCGTAGCCTCGGGCGGGGCGCAGCAGGCTGTAGTCGTCATCCAGGAAAAAGCCCAGGACGCCGTTGGTCCCCAGGGACAAATCCCCCACATAGGTGGGAATGGGAGTCTGGCTCAGGCCGCCGTCGCCGCCCGCCGACTTCCACCGCTGGTCCCGGGGCAGATCGCCCAGGCTTTGCAATTGGACGGACGCGCGCACGATGGCCAGCGGGCACCCCACCAGGGCCGCCGTCGCCATATCCACCGGTTGCCCGCGCGGAGCCGTCGCCCACATGCTGGTGTCGATCACACTCAGCAGCTCGGTCAACGCCTGGTTGCCGCTGGTAAGCTGGGTCAGCAGCAGGTTCTGGACAAAGGCGGCCACATGGGGATTGGCAATGTTGGGCGCCGCCCCCAACGGCAGGTTCACCCCCGGCGCCGGGTCCCACCGCAGCCCCTGCCCCTTGTCGTTGACGACGGGGATCACCTCGCCCAGCGCAGTGCCCTGGTCATCGAAGACCTGCAGGGAGTTGTCCAGATGATTGGGCAGCAACCACCCGGCAATGGCCGACGTCGCCGAGGACGAATTGCTGGGAATGGAATCGTCGGTGGCGTCCAGCGCCAACAGATTGAGGCGCATGGCGTCTTCGATCCGGGGCGCAAGCTGGATCAGCGACTGGTTCTGCTCCTGCCCCACCGGTGGCGTGGTGACGCTTTTCGACCGGATGGGCAGGACCACACCGGTCGGAGACGGATTCAGGATCTGCCCGAACGCATCCACGACCCACAGGGTTTCCAGTTGCAGATGCCCAGCCCGCAAGGGATAGAACCCGTCAAAGCCCGGTGCCGGCACCACCGAATTCGGGCATTCTTCCAGATAGGCGTTGACCTTTTTCTGCAGGTCCTCGGGGCCGTTGGTGTAGCTCAGGCAAGTAGTCTGGGCACTGCGGGTAATGAAATAGTCCTCGTGGCCGTCCAGACGCTGCGTAATCAGGTCGAATTTGGGCATCAGTTGCGCGGCCTGTTGCAGCAGGCTGGCCTGATAGGCCGGCAAGGTCGCGCAGGCGGGCGAGTTGACGAACGCGGTCAGCGCCGCCGCGAACTGTCCGGCCACCGCGGTATTGAGCAACGAGCGCCCGGTATAGGTGTCGGAAAACGCAGGGACGTCCTTGGCGACCCAGTCATATTCCAGCCCCTTGAATACCCAGTCCTTCAGGACGTCCTGGGCATTTTTGGCCGAGGACGCCCACTGGGTCCGCCAGTCGATGTAGAGCGGCACCCAGGCTGGCGCGTATGGCAACGCGCACAGGGCGGGCGGCATGACCCCGACGAACCCGGCGGCGGCCCCGATCAGTTCGGCATCCAGAACTCCGGCCACCGAGCTGTTTTGGGTGATGTTCTGCAGTTTGCCGACCGTCGCGGTCAGGCCGGCAAGCTGCTGCGGCGTGTAATTGGTCACCCCGGCATTGGCATAAAGCAGGGTGGCGATCCAATTGGCGTTGCCGGTGTCCAGCAGCATCCACTCGCCCAGCATGTCCAAGGTTTCCTTGGGCACCGGGGCGCTGTTCAACGCGGCGAAAAGCGACGGCATCGCCGCCGTACAGGCCGCGCACATTTGTGTCGCGGTCACTTCCGTCAAGTTGGGCAGACCGTTGGCGGCGTCGACCACGTTCAAACCGACAAGCGACTGGCCGGTAAAGCGGCACGGCAGGCTTTCCGGCTGAAGATAAGCGGTGCTGGGGACCGCTCCGGCCACCAGGACCGAGGGGGCCATCCCCCTGAAGAAGCGCGACGCCGGGATATTGGAGAGCTGGTAGTCATCGCTCAGCAAGCCGCGCAAGGTGGACAGGTCGGCATCGCGCTGGCTGGTGGAGGTCTGGATCTGGGACTCGAGCGCATCCAGTTCCTGCACCGCGGCAGCGATCAAACTGTCGTAATCCCCTGATATGTCGTTGTTGTTCTTCCACACCAGGGCGAACAACTGCCACAGCGCGCTGTCATAGGCGGCCGTGGCGGCATCCAGTTGTGCCTGGACCGCATTCAGGCTGGTCAATGCTGCCGTCTGTTCCGGGGTCAACGGAACTTCCTGAACGGCGCGTTGCGAATTGGGCTGGGTGCCATTGGCCATGCTCACCACCCAGACCAACTGCCCTGTCGTGGAAGAGAACCGGCGGCTCAGGTTCTCCTCTTCGAACTCCACCGGGTCCTGGGCATAGGTGAAGACCATGCTGTCGCCCAGCGCCTGCAGCAATTCCTCGGCCTGGGAGTTCCCCATCTGGTCGGCCAGCCATGCCGAGATGGCCTCGATTCCCGTTCCACCCACGGCGATCTCCACCGCCTGGTGGCTGGAGAGAATCGGGGCACGGGGATAGGCAATGGCCGGTCCGGTCCAGTTCAGGCCATAGACGAAGCCATGGCACACCACCTGCGCCGCCAGATTCTGCTGCGCCTCGGGCAGACCGCTGTCGTTCACGTTGGGATGGTCGTGCAGCCACTCCGCCCACGCAGCCTGGGCGGCTTCCAATCCGACCGACCCGCCGGAAACCAGCAGCGACAGGGATTGCATCAGGTCGGACCAGGTCGCCTGATCCATGAAGCCATTGGGGTGCGACGCGTCGACGCCCAGCAGCGGGTCGAATTGCGCGGGCTGATACCAGCCGAACATCCCGTAGCTGAGCGTTCCGCTCGAGACGTCCGCCAACGAATCGTAAAAGCCCATCACGTTGCCGATATTGGCGTAGCACGCCAGCCAATCCAGGCTGCCCGGCGCCGTGGCCCGCAGGATGGGCTGAGCGGGTCCGCCGCTTTCCGTCCAGTTTTCCAGGACGTAGGAACGGCCAATGAAGGTGGAATTCTGGTCGGCCGGGTCTCCCGGCCAGGGATTGGTGCCCTGATCCCCGGTGTAGTCGCTTTGCAGCACCCATATCTTGATGGACGGGGCCGCCCCGGCTTTGGACAGGAAGCGCACCACCAGCCAGCGGTTGGGAATGGGGTGGAACGTGGTTTCCGCGCCAGTGGTCACGGCATGGCGCAAGCCCTTGGGCAGAACGGCCATGACATGCGCCCCGGTCCCGGGAACGTCGTTGGGGGCCAAGGTCTGAAAGGGCTGCGGTGTCGGATTCCCGCCCACGCGCAGGTTCTGATAGGCCACCTGAAGACCGGCCCAGTCCGATGTGCGGTTGGGAGAGCCAACCAGCAGGGCCTCGACGGTCAACGGGGTCAGCAGGCACGGTCCTTGCCAAACAGTCATCGTTCGTCCCCCTTCACGCCCACTGGAAGATTTGCAGACCCGCGCCACGCGTCATCTGGATGGCGAATTCGGCGGAAGTGAATGGATCGCCCGCGCTCCACGCCCCCAAAGCGGCAAGCTGGTTGGTGAACGTGGCCACCGTGGCGGCGACGTCGATCACCCCTGCCCCACCATTGGCGCGCATGGTCACGGCCGCCGTTGTCTGGCTGCTGACCGGCGTGATCTGCAAACCGGCGGGATAGTTCCCATGTCCAAGCCCGCGCAGAAACACGTCCGGATTTCCGCCGGTGGTGTTGACGCCGAAATGCAAGCCTTCCGGGGGCTGCAGGAAGTTCACCTCGCTGGGCAGGCCGTCGACCAGCCCCAGCAGGATGTCGCTGTTCACCCGCTCCAGCCGCAACAGCTTCAACGGCGCTGCCTGCGGGTCGGCATAGGCGGCCACCTCGATCCCCGGCCAGCCCGACACCGCCGCCGAGCGCAGCAGAAAGCCGGTGATCATGTCGGGGGCCGAGGATTGGGCGTTGGCGACCGGCTTGCCCAGCAGGCGAGGCCGCACCTGGGGAGTGGCATCAAGGCTTTGCAGCACCACGTCCTCGTAGGACGCCAGCATGGTGGCGGCATCCAGCGAGGACGCCAGGCCGACGCTCAACGCCCCATCGATCAGCCGCCGCTGCCAGTTGCTGTCGAGATAGAAGAAGCGCAGGGATTCCTTGGGCAACAGGTCCGGGGCGGCGACCAGATACTCCATGGGCACCCCGTAAAGCAGGACCAGTTGGGCCAGCCATGCCACCACGTCCTTGGGCAAGGCCGGAATGTCGCTCGCGCCGTCGGCGTTGCTCAACTGCCGCAGCATCGCTTGAATGAACGTGTTGGGGCTGGATTGCTCGGTCATGGCGGCACTCCTTGGGCGTTATTTCGCAAGAACGGTGGCGAACAGCCGCGCGATGGGGTCGGCATCCGCCTCGCAGGCGGCCCGCTCCTCGGTCGAACACAATCCCGGTGCAAGGGCCTGAGGGGGCGCATGGGTGCGGGAGACGCGCTGCGGCACGTTTTCCACCGCCCTGCCCGCCACCTCGGACAAGACCGCTGCCAGGGCTTGGTGAACCCCGGCCACGCCGCTGTCGGTAAGAGCGGCCTGGCCGACGGGAAGGTCGCGGGAAACGGTCGCCAGCTTTTCCGCCAGCGCCTCGTCCCGCGCGTTCTGCAGCATCTGCTGGGCGCTTTTTTGCCGCCACAGGTACAGCGATTGCGCCATGGCGTTGCTGGACAACGCCAGCAGGCGCCCGATTTCCCACGCCGCCGCATAGGACATGTCGTAAATCCCGGTGGAAGGGTCGTAACGCATGGCGGCATCGCTGCGCAGATACGGCCCCAATCCATCCTGGTTGAGCGGCACGGGCGACGCCGGGCCGCGATACCAGGCGGTGGCGTGTTCGCCGATCCGCATGGTGTTCTCCAGCGGCGTATAGCCCAGCGCAAGCGCCTGTGCCGCCACCTGCACCGGATTGGTCGGTCCCGATGGGGGGCAGACATCCGCTCCGGTGAACGGTTCATAGGCCGCTTGCAGCAGGCCCACGCCCCCGTTATTGGGCAGGCTCTGCATGATATCGATGAAGTTTCCCAGCGACTGATTCGCCGTCACCCGCCACCACGCCAGCACCGCCAGGCAAATCTGGGGGCAATTGTTGGGATTGGCCCCGGTACGGATGAAGTCGCTGTATCCTTCCAGCGACACCAGGAAATGGTAATTGACCGCCGAGGCCTGCATCAGCCGGTTGCCCACCACGACCGAGAAGAAACCGTTTTCGTCCAGGCCCAGGATTTCCTTGTGGTCGGTGTTGATCTCGCGCACGTGGGACAGATAGGGCAGATCGGTCAGGCTGGGGACCACCTTCTGGAACAAGCCGATATCCATGGTAAGCAACAGGACCGGCTCGGTCTTCGTGTCGGCGCTGACATTGGCGAGGGTCGGCCCCATGGTTCCCTGGGGCGGGTCCACCAGGTTGGCCACCGTGGCGGTCACCGTCGGAGCCGGCGTCTCCACCGTATCGGCGATGCCCAGTTCGCTGGCGGTCACCGTCAGCAGTGCCATCCAGGGAGTCGATGCCTGATCGGGAACCGGTGCCAAGCCGTCGATGGTCCGGCACCAGGGCAGCGTCCGGTTGCGCAGGACGATATTGGGCAAGGCATTGTCAAACGCCCCGGTGGCATTGGCCGGTGGATAGCTCATCTGCACCGCATCGGCGGGCAGGCGGAACCGGGGAGCATCCACCGTGAACGGCAGCGTCGTCGAATATTGCGGAGCGGGGTTGCCGTCATTCAGCCCGCTGACCGTTTGCGTCGCCACCAACTGATATTGACCCGCCGACAGCGGCGGCATGGCCGCCTGGTAAAAACGGATCTGACCGGGTTGCAGCTCCGCCTCGGGATCTTGAGCGATGAGCAGATCGGACATAGCCATTCCTCCGGGCGTTCAGGCCGCGTTGATGTGAAGCGTGGGAACGACGGCGGCGATGGCCCGCTGTGGGCCGGCCATCATGGCGGCGGCGCTGGGCAGGGCGCGGCCGAAGCTGGGCAAACGCGCGTCCACGAAACCGCTCCGGACGGTGCTTTCGGCATCGGCCGTCGCCTTGGCGGTCTCCACCACTGCCGTCAGGCCGCGAATGCTCAGGATTCCCTGCCAATCGGCCAGCCACACTCCCAACTCGCCCCCTTCGGGAACGGCGGGCGCAGAGAACGCCGAGCAGATCCCTTCGTCGCTCGTCCACTGGGCGAGCAGGGTCGCCTCCTGACCTTCCGCCACCTTTCCGGCACTGCCGTAGACGTTCATCCGCACCTTGGGCAGCGCACCGGAATGAACAACCACCACCACGCGCGGCGCGCTGGGGAAGATCGTCTCGACCCAGCCGTTGACCACGCGGTCGGGGCCGCTTTGCACCCGGTTGCGCGCCAAGCCGTCGAGAACATGGAACATGCCGCGCTTTTTCTCGGCCCCGTTCTTCCGCAGCCGGGGGCTGGCCTGCATGCGGATGCGGCAACCGGGCGCCAGCAAGGTGGTCAGCCCCGCCTGCAGAATCGTGGTTCCCAGATCCCAGCCGGACACGCCGGTTTCCGCCGCCCCGCCGATCACGGCCAGATGGGCCGTCTTGTCGGACACCGCCACCTCGCCCTGGGCATTGACCACGCGGTCCCCATTGATGCGGCCGAACGTGTCCATCTCAACGATGCGCACGGCGGCGGGAGCGTCGAGGGACAGCGTGGCTTGCCCGCTTCCCAGGTCGAGCACCGACAGGCATCCCTCGCCGACCGGTACGGCCAGCGTTTCGGACGGACCGTTGAACGGCGCCTCGACCCAATGGGACGAGACGTGATGAAGTGCTGCCAAACGCCCCTTCCCGCCCTGGCGGGCATAGGCGGTGCCGGCGCCCAACAGGCGCGGAGCACGGGCCGCCTTGGCCGGCTCGGCCTTTGCCACCCGAGCCGACGCGACGGCCTGCTGCGTGCTGGAAACCGGCTTGGCCGGAGCTGGGGCCACATCCACCGACAAGACGGCCAAGGTGGGCGGCGCCACGTAAATCAGATCGGCGTATTCCGCCAGGATGCCCAGGCTTGGGGCGGGAATGGCGTTCAGACCGTGGGCGACGACCGCTTCCCAGATGGCCGTGCGTTCGGTGACCACCGGCGCGGACATCACTGTCCGGCCCAAAGTGGCGAAGGGATCGGTCTGGGGCAGGACCGCCGCCGCCGCGAAATCGGGCGTCTGCTTGAACGGCAGATTCAGGATCGGCGCCTGGTCGTATCCGAACGCCTGCAACAGATCCATGGGGCCGACCGGATCGTATTCCTGGTCGGCCTTCACCGACAGCGTCAGCCCGACCAGGGCGTTGTCCACCATGTCGGCCGAGGGCAAGCCCTGCGGGTCGAAGGCTTGCTGCGACCACACGGCCGCCGGCATCGCGGCGAACGCCCCGGTGGGCGTGATCTGGGCCGCGTCGACGGGATAATCGACCCAGCCGGCGCCTTGCGGCACCTGCAGCGCCACCACCATATCCGTGCCCACTTGGGCCAATTCCATGGGCACCACGCCGATGTCGGCTCCGACGAACGGAGTGGTGACACCGTTTACCGTAATGTTGGTGGCGGGAATGGCGGTATTCACGCTGAGAACCAGGGGCTTGGCGGAAACGGTGTTTTGGCCGTCTTCCTGGCTTGCCATCAAACCGGTGACCACCTGCGAGGTCAGGATCACCGGCGTCGAAGCCTCCACGTCCTGCTTCAGCCGGGCCGTGGACAGCGCCCGCTCCGCCGTGTTCGCCGGCTCGCTGGCCGAGGGCAGCATGCGCTCGACCACCTGGTCCCATTGCAACGGCTTAGAGGATGCCGGGTCCTGGTCCTGATTGCCGAAGGGAATGGTGAACTCGACGATGTACCAGTCGACCTCGACCTTGCCGGCGGTTTCCGGTCCCCACAGCTCCAGCAAGGCTCCCAGTTCGGCGGAAACGGTCATCTTCACACCCAGCACTTCCATGCTGAGCGCGGCGCCCACGCTGATGCTCACTCCGGCACGATAATAGAAGGGCTGCCAGGCGATCAGGAAGTCGGCGGCGGCTTTGAACCAGGCGCTGAGCGGCCCGGCGACGAACGAGGCGTCCATTGCCGCACCCGCCATCATCATGGATGGCGTCAGGGCGAAATAGGCCCCGCCGGAAATCTTGACCGACATGCTGGACTCGTCGATCACCGGCCAGTTGAAGCCCAGGCGCGGCACACTGGGATAATAGTCCGGCGGCGTGAACGCGCTGTTGTAGCCGCCCAGGGTCACGACGAAATTGCCGGCATTGGGATTGTCGCCGAACCAATAGATGGCGGCGAAACCACCGCTCAGCTTGCAGGACTGGCTCAGGACAAAGGAACTCGGCGTCAGTTGCGCCATCAGCGAAACCACGCCCGCATCCGGCTTGTAGGATGCGATCAGTCCCATCTGGACGAAGGCCAGGGCCTTGTCCATGGGAAGCTGCGGCGGCATGGACGCCTGAGTGATGCCGACGATGTCGATCTCGAATTCCTTGCCGAACCGCACCATCAGCATCAGGAAGCTGTCCAGCAGCTTGTAGTTCGAGAACTTGAAGCCAGCGGCGATCCAGTAATTGCCGTAGCTGGGAGGAACCCAGTCGCCCATCTTCTGCAGCGCCACGCCGGGGGTGGCGCCCTCGGGGAAATAGCCGGGCGTCATGGCGCCGGCGACCAGCGGGAACTGGGTGATGTCCCCTGCCCCCGGCAGCACCAGGCCACGATTGACGCCGAAGCCACCGGCCAGCCCTTCGATGAAGAAGGCGGGATCGCCGCCCAAGGGGGCGTTCAGGTTCAGGAAGGCGAAGAACGACACCACCTTCTCGCCGTTGGGATCGGTCTCGCTGACGGGGATCAGGGTGAACGAGCCAACCGCGTACAGGCTGAAGCTGGCGAACTTGACCAACAGCATGCCGTTGTAACTGATGGGGTCGTTCTGCTTGTACAGCCCGCCCGCGATGGAGACGCCGCCGCCGTTGAAGCTGACGGACATGCCCTGCAGGTCCAGGCGGTACTGGGAGTAATCGGTGATGTTGGCGAAGTTCACCGACACCGACAGATCGATCAGCTCGACGCTCAAGCCCGCCATGGACAGGCCGCCGCTGAACATGACGCTGCCCACGGTGGTGTCGTTGTCCCAGCCCAGGCCGATCTTGTCGGCATGAACGGGACCGAAGCTTTCCTGGATGGGAATCCACAGTTCCGCCTGCGGCTGTTGGTCGCCGCCAAGGAATTGCACGCCCAGTTTTCCGGTGTTGAGCCAGCCGGCCTCGACCGAGAATGACGGATTGACGGCGGGATTGGCCGTATCGGACGACCCGGCGCCAGACCCCAACAGGTTCTGGGCTACCGGGTTGACGTTCGCGCCCGAGGTCGCGGTGTTGGGAGCCAGCGGCACCTGAATGCCGGTCAGATCGAAGCCGCCGCCATAGGAGGTGACGGGACTGTCCTTGGAGAAATCCAGGGTCAGCAGCCCGCGCGGCTTGACCGCCCCCAGCTTGAAGCGGCTGAGGTTGACCAGCGGTTCGCCGCCGGCGCCTTGGAAGTCGACGCCGATATTGACCAGCTTGAGCTGGATGTCGGCGAAGTTGGGCTGGCCGTCGATGATCGGCAGATAGAGGGCGACGCCGGTCGGTTGGGTGGTGTCGCCGCCGGCCAGTGCGATCCAGTCGGTGTCGGACGCGCCAAGTTGGAAGACGAACCGGGACGATCCCGGCAAGCTGATGTCCGGCACCTTGGCCAACAGACCATAGAGGTTCTGCTCGGTGTCCGACTGCACCCAGATGCCGCCGTCGTTGGGCAACGGCACGATCTTCAACGGCTTTTCGGTCAACGCCTGGATCAGGCCGCCGATGAAGCCGGCCGGCCCCATTGCTTCCAGGGCTTCCAGCGAGTTGAGGACGTAGCTTCCGTTCTGGTCGAGGATCAGTTGGGTCGCGACCAGCACCTCTGCCGCCGTCACGGTCGAGCCGGACGGGAACAACGGAGCGTCCAGCCAGCTCTTGACCACCGGCGTGTTCAACAGCAGGGCCGAGGCATAGCGCGGCAAGGCGATCCCCGCGACCTGAAGCAGCCAGCTTTCCAGCGCCTGCTCCATCTGGCCCGCCGGCACGCCGAACGGCTGGGGCAGAATCTCCACCTCCAGCGAACTGGCCGTCCCGCCCGCCATCAACGGATCGACCGACAGGACGAAGCCGCCGGCAAGGCCGGCGCTGAGGCCCGGCCCCTCGTTGCCGGCGATCATCGCCTGAACGGCAAAGCCGAAACTCGGCAACAAGGTGCCGCCGCTCAGCGTCACTCCGCCGCCGGTGGGCGACAGGGAAATCGCAGCGAAATCGCCGATGGTGACGCTGCTTTCGACCCATAGTCCCAGAACATCCTGTCCGGCGACCGTCCTGACACCCACCAGGACGGTGATGGGAACCGAGCCGGGTGGCGCATAGGAGATCAAACCGCCCGGATTGGATGTCAGGCCGCCGACATAGGGCTGGAACAGGCCGGCCACCGCATTGATGGTGCTTGCCACATTGTCGGAGGAAACGCGTCCCTGCAGCCACGACAGCGCGGCGGCTTCCATCTTGGCCGGGTCGGGAACGGCCGCCACCAACTGGTTGAGCAGGGTGCCGACATCCAGGGCCGTCCCGGCACTCCGCAACTGGGCGGCCAGGGCCGAGGCCCCCGATTGTTCCAATGCCTGCAGCAGATAGCCGGTGACCTGGGGCAGCAGGTATTGCGCCGCCTGCTTGGCCACCTCCTGCACCAGGGTGCTCCAGCCGGCAAAGGGCAGCAACTGCAACTGCATGTCGCCTGCGCCAAAGGCGAGTTCGAAACCCTTGTTGTAGCCGGTCGTCACCACCAGGGGCTTGTCCAGCCCGCTGATGGGGGCCGACAGGTCGGCTGCCATGGTGAAACCGGGCTGGCAGGCAGCGGACAAGGTCAGGCCAAGGTCCAGGGTGTCGAGCGAAACACCGCCCAGCAACGCCACCTTGCCGTTGATGCCGGGGATGATGGACAGGATTCCCGAGCCGCTGGCGTCGGCGCTGACCGAGACCTGCAGCCCAAAGGGCAATCCCGACAGAACCGCTCCGTCGGCGGTGGTGGTCAGGCTCAGCCCGGACGCGGCGACTCCCGTCGGCAGGGTCGTCAACACCGAGCGGATCTGAGCCATGTTCAGCGTGCCGTCGGCACCGATGACGGCATCGGACAGCAGCCATTCCACCGGGTTCTCGAACAGGCCCAGGGTGGATTTCATCACCCAGTTTCCGCCGACGGCCTGTTCCGCCAGTCCGAACAACTGCAGTAGCGACCTAGCCAGCGCATATTCCGGCAGCAGCTTGGCCTCGACCACGCGGGAAATGAACACGGATAGCGCGTAGGACGGGGCCAGACTGGCCAGGGATTGGGTGAAGGTCTGGGCATCGAAGGGCAGAATCTGCAACGGCGCGGGCATGGGCACCGAGCCATCGCCCCAGGTCAGGTTGACACTGGCGGCCACCTCGCCCCCGGCCGGAGCGGTCAGGGTGAAGCCCAGGCCCATGCCGGCTTCGGGAACATAGGCGTCCAGCGCTGCGGTCAGATTGCCCGAGACGACGTCCAACGCCACCGAACCGACCAGCTTGGCGAAATCGCCCAAGCTGATGGCCGTGCTGCCGGGCAATTCCAGCGTCAGGGTGCGGCCATTGCGCACGCTGAAGACGAACGGCCCCACGTTTTCCGATTGGAACCCCGCCCCCAGCACGGCCATGACCGCGCTGCGGGCATCGCTATCGGCCATCAGGGCGTTGAACCGTTCCACCAGCACGCCGCCGGGGTTTTGGGCCAGCGCGACGATGCCCTGCGGATTGGGCAGCACGCCGCCATTTCCGGGCACGGTCAGGCCCAAACCGGTCAAGATCGCTGCCAGGGCCGCAGGCAGAGGCTCGGCCTTGATCCCGACGACGGCCTCGACCAGGGCGATCAGATCGGCGGTACCCTGCGGGGTGGCCAGGATGGCGGCGAAGCGCGCGGCCAGGAAGGACAGGCCGCTGCCGTTCAGCGCCATCCAGCCGTCGCTGTCCAGCCCATAGGCCGGCTTGTCTCCGCTGGCAGGCAGCATCAGGCCCATTGCGGCCAGCAGGTTGTAGACCTGCGTGAACGAGGCGCTGGTTTGCAACTGCGGCAACGCCGCCTGGAAGCCGGCATTCACCAGGGTCGAGACCACCGCGGCGCCCGCCGGGCTTGCGGTCGCGGCCGTGCCCACGGACAACAGCGGCGTCGGCGTGATCTCGAAGCCGTCGGCGCCCAGGCTCAGGGCCACGGCAAAGCCGACCCCATTGACGTCGACACCGCCGACAACCGTCAGCGGCTCGCCGGAAACGGTGGACAGGAAGGCCGAAACGGAAAGCTCCGGCACACCGGATGTATCGGTGACGGCACCGCTGGCCCAGTCCATGGCGACGGCATCCAGGCGCACATCCACGTCCAGGACCACAGTGCCCAGCGTGACACTGGATTGGCGTGCCAATCCCACCGTGACGGACGTCAGGTCGTCGGGCTGCCATATGGTGGCATCAAAGTTCCCCGGCAGACCCAAGGGCAAGCGATACGGCGCGGCGCGGGTTCCGGTGCCGACGATCGGCGCCGCCTGTGCCGCCGAACCGTCGATGGCCCAGCCCAACAGTTGCAACGCCGCCGCCGCCTGGTCCGGCTTGGACAGAACCGCCTGAAGCTGGCTGCGAACCTGCCCGATGGGATCGTTGAAGCCGGTGGGGGCCAACACAGGCATGGATTGCGGCCAGGTGATGCCCTCGGGCATGAACTGACCCAAATTGGGCAACAGGCCAAACCAGCCGTTCAGGGCAAGGCCCGCTCGGGCCTGCGCCCGGTACAATGCGATTCCCAGCACGCCGGCCAGGATGGGGGCGAAGGTCGCGGCGCCTTGGGTGACCAGTTCCTCCAGGCTTTGCTGGTTGGAATAGTTCATGGTCTCGCCCACGGGCAGGCTTGTCCCGTTGACCTCCAGGGTGGGACTGCCGACCGCCATGGACCAGGTCCAACCCTTGGCCGGTCCCCAGGACAGCAGCATGGAGGACGGCCCGACGGACAGCGCGGCCCCGGCCACCTCGGGCGTGGTGAATCCCTGCGGCAAGGCGGCGGTCGCGGAAATCGCCGGGAACGGAGTCGGCGAAGCGATGGCTCCGGCTTCGGAGATCAAGGACAACAGCCCGATATCCAGCAGCAGAGCCAATTCGGTGCTTTCGGCCAGGGCGACACTGCTGCCGGCCGACAGTCCCACGGTCAGGCGAGTGGCGGCGGCCGTGGGCTTTTCCACATAGGCGGCCAGGGAAATGACCGACCCGCTTGGTCCCAGGGCGACCAGCCATGGGTCGGTATTCGTCCCCGTCCCGCTCGGACTTCCCGTTGTCGCTCCCGCTTCGGTCAAAAGCGTTCCCAGCGCCGATATCATGTAATACAGCGGCGGCTGCGACGAAATGGTGTCGGTATTGGCGATCACGTCGGCCCAATAGCCAGCGTAAGCCGCCACCGGGTTCTGAAGCGTGCCGGCAATGGCGGCGGGACTGAAGGGCGGCGCCAATTCGCTCGGCCAGGTGTCGCCCTCGGGCAGCACCGGCGCGGCCACCCCCAGCAACGCGGCCAGGGATTGCCCGGCGCCCGGAACATCGGGGCCGAACAACTGGTTGAAAGCAGTGACGATGGCCGCGCTCAACTGCTCCTCGGCCACGGTCACCAACTGGGCGGGGTCCAGCAGGTTGATGGTGCCGTAGGTGCCGGCGGGAGTGGTCACCTCGTTCAAGGCGAAATTGGGCAGCAGGCTGATCCCGTTCCCGGCATGAGCCAGGCAGATGCCGCCGGTCAGGCTGCCGAAGACATAGGTCCCGCCCTCCAGCGTCCCGGAGAACAGGGGCTTGCCCTCCTCTGCCCCCACCAGTTCCAACCCGGCCGAGAAATTACCGGTCAGACTGGCGGAACCGCTTCCCTGGGTGAGTAGGAAGTCCATCAATTCCAGGCTGAACACCGCATTGAAGCGGATGCTGTCGCTTATTGCGGGGCTAGAGGATTTGAAGGCCAGACCGGGATACAGATGGCGCAGGCCGCTGGCGTCGACGTTGCTGCCCACGCTCATGGACAATGTTCCGATGCCGGAACTCGCGTAAAGCGGCACCAGGAAGGGATCGTTGCGGCTACCGCTGCCGGCGACTTCGGGCTGTTGCCCGGTCGCCTCGGAAATCAATCCGCCGGCGGCGGCCAGCCAAGCCTGCAGCAACTGGGCGTCGTTGGCGATCGCGGTGAACCAATTGCGAATGGGCAAGGCGATGTCGCCGCCGGACACGGCCAGAGAGACGAACTGGTCCCAGCGCAAAATGGGCAGCTTGACGTCATCGACGCCCGGCACCGTCGGCCCCAATCCCACTGCGGGCAGGATATAGCCGGTGGCGGGAAGTTCGCCCACGGCACGGGTCAAGGCGCCCAGCGCCAGCGACGCCACCAGGGCCAGCAGTTCCGCTCCGCCGATGGCTTCCAGGTCGGCCAGGGTATAGTCCCTGGCCGTTGTCTCGGTCGGCAGAAGCAGGTTTTCCACCACCAGGGACACGTCCACCGACACCGATGGCAGGAATGCCAGCCCGCAGGTCAAACGGACGCCGGTAAAGGAGAACCCGTTGGTCGCGACCAGGGTTTCGCCCTCGCCGGCCGTCACCTGAAAGCCGATGGTGATCGGACCTTCCGACTGCCCCAGGGCGACGGAAACGCCGCTATCCATCTTCAGCAGGGGCAGCAGCCCCCAGATGTTCAGGTCGATTTCCGACGGCCCGGCCTGTCCGGCTCCTTCGTCGGCAAGGGAAACCTTTTTCTGATAAAGGCAGCCCGCTCCCATGACGCTGCCCGATTGAGCGGCGGGCGTGCTGACGATGTAAAGGCCGGTCGGCGTGGGATCCGATCCGTCAGTCGAATTCAGGATGGGATACCACGACCCCAGATTCGCCGGCGTCTGGGCCGGAATGCCCAGCGACGAACCGGAGGCCTGTCCGATCAGGTCCGCGATCAACGCCGCCAGCGCCGGGCCGCCCGAGGCCAGCCCGTCTCCCGTCATGCCGATGGGATCGGCGAACCATGCCGGGTTCAGCGTGTAGGTGCCGGGATTGTCGCCTTCTTCCTGCAACAGGCCGATGGCGGTACCCAGGGCGATCACGGGCGCATCCGCGTCGTCCGACGTCAAGGTGATGGGACTGGCGGTCAAGGCGGCGGCAACAGCCTGCGCCTGTTCGAGATGAAGGCTGTCGTCAGGCATCGACACTCTCCCCTTTCTCAGTCCAAATCAGATTGATGGCTCTACCGTCGCGGCCATTGTTTCCTGGCGCGCCGGCCAACCCTGGGGCGCCGTCGGGCACACCGATTCCGCCGCGACCGGGCGTGCCGCCCAATCCGGCCTGACCGCCGCATGCTTGTCGCAGGGATAGGATCAACCGGCTGTCGGGCGCATAGCGGCGGATTCCCAGACGGAAATCGCCGCCGTCACCGCCGTCGCCGCCATTGCCCCCCTTTCCGCCCTGCCCGCCCGTAGCCCCCGCGGCCATATTGAAGAAGGCAATGGACCGGCCGTTGCCGCCGGGACCACCCGAACCACCGTTGCCGCCCCTGCCGCCAATTCCGGCGCCGGCATGCAGTTCGGTGATTCCGCTGACCGTATGGATGAAGACTTTTTGATCGGGTAAGGCCTGGCCGGCCGTTCCGGTCAGACCCGGCGCGCCGTCCCCTCCCGTATGGCCGCAGGGAAAGGCGTCGTCGCCGTTCGCCCCGGGAACGCCCGGACTGCCGTTCAAGCCGTCCTCGCCCGAGCGGGCCACATATTCGATGCACGGCGGCTGGGCATCGCGGTCCACCGCATTGGCGGGCAATCCCAGCAATTCCCCAACCGTCAGGCTCAACGGCGCCTCGACCCGCAGCACGCCACCCGACTCGATCGCCAGCCGATAGACGATCAGTTCCACCGGGTCGCCAAAAGGCGATTCGATCACCACCGTCTTCCCGGTGCGAATGACCAGATCATCCAGGGCGAAACGGACGCGCTCGTGCGCCCAGGTCTGGGCGGCGGGGTAGTCGGAACGCCCGGTCACCCATGACAGGCGGCACAGATCCCGCCGTCTGCAGGTGTCGATGAAATCCGTCTGCACGGATTGCGGGTCCAACCCGTGAAAGGTCAGCACGCGGTCAATCTGGGCGACAGCGTCGGCCGGAATCTCTCCGTGGCCGGAGGTTCGGCGGGCCGACCAGGTCGGACGGGGCACATGAGTGCGCATGGTCAATCGCACCACCTGTCGTGGTTTCGCTCAGGCGCTTACGCCGGCGCTCAGGAGCTGGCTGTACAACGCCATGGAGTGGTAGGTCGTCGAATTGGCCGTCGTCAGCAGCCCGCCGTTCAAGCTGACCGACGTGCCCGCCACCATGGTGTAGCCCGACCCGGTTCGCGTGGTCAGGATGTCGTTCGGCCGCTGCACCTGGAACGTCACGGCCTTCAGCGCGGTGGGATAGACCGTGTTGCAGAACACGTAGTCGCCGAACGGCTGGCAACCGAAGCCGTAGACGGCCGAGGCCGACGGCAGGTTGGACACAACTCCGCTTTGCACCATGTAGGCCAACACAGCGGCGACCGCCGCGCCGAAATCGTGCCCGGTGTAATAGACGGTGGCGGGGATGGTGGTCCCGCTCAAGGCCGTCGCCAACGGCCCGGCCAGCGCCGTGGCCATGGCCAGCACGCCGTCGCCGATGCGGCCCGTGGTCAGCCACGTGGGTCGAACGGGATAGCCGTTGCCATTGATGTTGATGGTTTCGGCCATGGTCATGGGACCACGAATGGAAATCACCAGGGATTTCGACGCCGGATTGACATACAGCGCCGCCCACGGGGTGTTGGTCCACGACAGCGTCGACGGCGTGACAATTCCGCTTGAGACATAGGGCGACGGCAGCGTGACGCTTCCATCGGGGTTGGTGCACTGGGCATAGGTCGTCAGGCCAAGCTGGGACAGTGACGCCGCCAGGGGAACGTTGAATCCGCTTGGTGCGGTAAAGCTTCCCGCCCCCGCCGGCTGCGGCACGCCATAGCCAAAGGCCTCGCCATACGCCGCAGGCGTGCGGCTGTACCACGGACAAGCCGCGTTGGGGTCACTGGGGACCGAAGCCGCCTCGGGGGTGCCAAGCAGGCTGTTGACCGGAAATCCCATGACGCCGGGCCACAGATCGACCGGTTGCCCGCCCAGGGCATTGACCGTGTTGATGGCGAAGATGCCCGGAACCGCCGCCATGGCCCGTGTGGTGAACGTCGCGTCGCCGAACGGTGCCACCGAATAGGCGTAGCACGCGATGTCCGATGCCGGACTGGTCTGCGTCGCGCCATTCGGACCGGTTTGTCCCGGACGCAGATCCACGGCGGCCAGTTGTGCGATCTGGGCCGCCGGTCCGGCGCCCACGCAAATGATCGGGAATGTGCTCTGATAGCCGGGCACGTTGACTAACGACGCCAACATCCCCCAGATCGCCGCGCGGGCGCTGTTGTAATTGGCCGCGACTGGAGGCAACAGCACGTTGGTGGAGACCTGCAGCGGGTCGTCCGCCCGTTTGGCCGTCCTGGCGAACGACACCAGCGGGTGATCGTCGTCGCTATCGTCGCGGCTGGCAAGGTGCCGGACCTCGTCCACCGACAACTGCATCCGGACCAGGGCATCCTGAAGCTCGGGATCGGGCGTGGATGCGGACGCGGACGAAAGCCCCAGATACGGGGGGGTGGGGGTAAGGCTGGTCGACAGGTAGGCCCCGGAATACGCCAGATACAGGAAATCGTTCCAGCGGGTGCCCAAGGCGATGACCGCAGTCGGCGTGTTTTGTCCGCCGATCGACAATTGCGCGGTCAGCAGCATTCCCTGAATCCCGCCGGCGGTTCCGCCGGGAATCGAGAATGTGGTGACAAGATTAAATGGCTGGGGAACCCATGCCGAAGCGATGGGAGACGTCGCCGCGCAATCAAGCACTGAATCGAACAGAGCCGCCAGCGAGTACGAGTATGTGGACAAAGACCCCATAATGCGCCCCCATCGAAATCGAAAAAATAGAGGATGAGAACTCATCCTCTATTCAAAATCACGCCGGTGAATTTGCGATAACGACTATCCCGGGAGAGCCGCTTGCGCCGACCTGCCCGGATTGTCCATTTTTTCCGATCGCGCCACTGGGCTGGCGGGACGGGTTGCCGCAGACGTTCTCGTTCAATCCACCCAGACCGGCTGTGCCGCCGTTGCCGCCCAAGGCGCCGGTTCCGCCCACGCCACCGATCGACGTGGCGACCACAATCCCTTGCTGGCGAGTCCAATAGATGTTGATGGAACCGCCATTGGCGGCACTGCCGCCGGGACCGCCGTCGCCACCGGGGCCACCATTGCCGCCAAGGCCGCCGATAGCGGTGTTGACCTTGCCGGTATTGACGCAGTGCTTGATGTAATCCGACGCGTCGTTCTGCGGAGCGTCGCCGCCGGCGCCGCCATTGCCGCCCGCCCCGCCAACGCCGCCGTTGCCGCCATCCCCGCCATAGGAGGTGATGGTCAGGGCATCGCTGCCGTCAAGGACGCCGTAGGTCAGGACAAAAGGCGGCGGGACACTGCCGGCGCTACCGCCACCACCGGAAAGACCGCCGCCACCGGTGCCGGCGTTCGTGCCGTTGCCCGAGGCCTGGCAAGTGTAGCCGTGCCACCAGTCCCCCGTGCAGGTTCCGCCTGGCCCAGGAGAACCATCAAGGCCGGCCCCTCCGCCTTGCCCGTTCTCTCCGTCAACTCCATCGGTGCCGACAATGCGGATCTTGCTCGTGCTGTTAGTTGCTGCCTTTGACATGACGTGAATTCCCGCTGCTGTAGTTAGGAGGCAGGCTGAACGATCAGCTGACCGCGCTGACCATCCGGGGTCGGGATGCCATTCTGTCCCACCGGGCCGGCCTGACCGCCGCCGAAGTTCCCGTTGCCGGTCCCGGGGCTTCCTCCCGCACCGCCTGTCCCGCCCTGGCCGGCAAGGCCATAGGCACTGGTGTCGTAGACCCAGGTCGCGAGGTTGGAACCGGTGTAGACCACCATGACGGTCGGTCCAGAGGAGGCACCGTTGCCGCCGGGACCGCCAGGGCCACCATTGCCACCGGCACCGCCGGTCCCGTCCGGGTAGACGGTGGAATTGCAGCAGGACTGAGCCGTACCCCCGGCGCCGCCGGCGCCGCCGGTGCCGCCGACACCACCGATGCCGCCACTGCCGCCGCAGCCACCTTCCACTTGGACGATGAACGCGCCCACGACGTTATTGGCCGTCGTCGTCATGTCCGGCGCGGCGGAACCGTTGGTTCCGTACCCTCCCGTCGCTCCGATCTGCCCTGTGGTTCCGTTGCCGGGCGCGCTGGGCTGCGTCGTGCACGAGTCATTGTTCTTGCCGCCGCAAGCACCGGCATAGAAAGCGCCACCGGCGGACCCTGCGCCACCGGCAGCACCGGTCCCCCCGCTTGTCCCATTACTTGATACGATTAGAATGTTAGGAGTCGCAGACATCACAAATCTCCCGCGAATGCCATGTCACAGGCTGATGATTTCGTTGGCGGTGATGCTGACCTGAGTATTGGTCTGGATGTAGCCACCGGACTTGATGGTTATCCTTCCGAACACCAGGGACGATGGCCAGGAGCTGTCGATAATCAGCGGATTGGCAGAGGTAATGACGATGTCTTCGCCGGGCGTATACGTCGCCATCATGGGGAAATGCATGGCGTTGGCCATGTCGACGTATTCGGGCGCCACCTTGCGGCTGTCGCCCAGCACATAGGTCCGCATCTGCTGCGATACGTTGTGGGCGTCATCGTGGTGGACAATGGACTGCAACTTACAGCGATCACCATTGGCGTCGGCCAGGTGCTTGGCGAAGTTGGCAGTGGGAGGCGGCAGATAGGTGAGGTGGGCGTCCGAGCCGGGGCGAGCATCGAAGTGGCTGTCCGGCACACCGGCCAACGCCTTCATGTGCTGCAGGCTTTCGACCCGGATCGGCTGCGACCCCAAGTTGTCGCGGGCCGGGTCGTTGGAAATGATCATCGGCCCGTTATGCGTGTCGGGACCGAATGTCCGCCCCTCCAGGACGTTCAGCCCCACGCCGTGCGAGCTGATCCGAGGGGCGAGGAAATTCTTTTGTTCGTCAGTAAGGGCCATGAAAACTCTCCCACAAAGAATGAACAGACGTCCGATCCCCGCTTTCGAGCGAACACGGAACTCCGAAACCAAGACGGGGGCGTGCAGGGTTGGCATACAACCTAAACACGCTTCATGCCGATTGATACACCACACAATATGACAAAATGCAACCTGCGATGTTGAACTTTTTAAATCAATGCATCATAAGGGGGTTAAATCCGGTTCACACGCAACCGCAACCAACGGGGTTGGGATCATGGCAAGTCAGAGCACATCAGCGGATTACGGAAATATTCCGACCATAAAACCCCTCCTCCGCAAATTTCGGAGGCGGTGTTCGCTGTACAACCTTGCCGGTATATTCAACCCGCTGTTCGACATCGTCGTCGGTGCCGACAAGCGCTCCGTCTTCTACGACATCGATAAGGAAAACCCGGATCTGCGCCGGGTGGACGCGGCGTTTCCGCTGGTGCTGGACTGCTTGCATCGTGTGCTGTCGGCCGGACGACCGGCGGCCTATCACACGATCGACAGCGACGTGATCTTCTCGTCCGGGCGCGGCCCGTCAGATGTCCGTTGGGGAGTTTTCGTCCTGCATTGCTTTGGCAAGGAACCGGACGCCGCCCAGCAATTGTGCCCGGAACTGTTGGCGCTTTTGCGCACGATCCCGCGAATCTACCAGGCGTTTTTCTCGGTGCTGGAACCGGGGAAAAGCATCCCGGCCCATATCGGTCCGACCCGGTCCTTCCTGCGTTACCATCTTGGTCTGATCGTGCCGACGGAAAATACGCCGACCATGCGCGCCAAGGACGAGTATTACACTTGGAAAACCGGGGAAAGCATGCTGTTCGACGATTCGTGGGACCACGAAATCTACAACAACTGCAAGGAACTGCGCGCGGTGCTGATCATCGACGTGGAGCGCAAGTTCCCCTGGCCGCTGCAGTTGGTGGCGAACTTCATGACCACCATCGGCAGAATGACCTACGTCCCCCGCGTGGTGGCCGGAGCCAACCGCGAGTTCAAGTTCTACACCCAGGGCTGAAGCGGCTCAGACGTCCACCACCATGCCGTCATAGGCCGGCTCGACCCCGGAGGGTAGGCGCGCGCGCAGGGCGTCGTAGTCCATGGAGGGCGTCATGTGGGTCAGGAACGCCCGCGCCGGCCGCAGCCGGTCGATCCACTCCAGCACCATGTCCAGATGGGCGTGCGTGGGGTGTGGGGTGAAGGCCAGGCACCCCACTACCCAGGTGTGCACGCCGGCCAACGCCGCGAACGAGGCTTCGGGCAAATCGACCACGTCGGTGGAATAGGCAAAGCCGCCGAAGCGAAAGCCCATGGTTCGGCAAAGGCCGTGATCCTGGTCGAACGGAACGACGGCAACGTCGCCGACGGTGAACGGGCCGGTAATCGTGTGCGGGTCCAGCATGGGTTTGTAGATCGGCTGGCCTTCGTCGACGCTGCCCAGCACATAGGGAAAGTGCTGGCGGATGCTGTCCACCACCTCGGGTGCGGCAAAGATCGGCAGCGGCGCCTGCATGGCGCGGTTGACCTCGCGCAGGTCATCGATACCGTGCATGTGGTCGGCATGGTCGTGGGTGAACAGCACGCCGCTCAGGGATCGCACCTCGGCGTCCAGCAATTGCTCGCGGCAATCGGGCGAGGTGTCGACCAGAATGCGGGTGCCCCCCTGCTCCACCAGGATCGAGGGCCTGCGGCGGCGGTTCCTGGGCTGCGTGGGATCGCAAGCGCCCCAGCCGCGCGAAATGCTGGGAACGCCTCCGGCGGCGCCACTGCCCAGGATGGTCACCTTCATGCGGGTACCTTTGTGAACAGGCGGCGGAAGTTGGCGGTGGTGGCGTCGGCCAGCTCGGCCGAGGACACGCCCTTCAACTCGGCCACCTTGGCGGCGGTATGGGACACATAGGCCGGCTCGTTGCGTTTGCCGCGATAGGGAATCGGTGCCAGGTACGGGCAGTCGGTTTCCACCAACAGCCGGTCCAGCGGAATGCCCTTCACCGTCTCCTGCAGCGTCTCGGCCTTCTTGAAGGTCACGATGCCGGAAATCGAGATATAGAGTCCGAGTTCAAGAGCTTTTTCAGCCAGTTCCGGGCCGGAACTGAAGCAGTGGATCAGACCGGGAAAGGCCCCCTTCCCCATCTCGTCAGCCAGAATTTCCATGGTATCGGCATCGGCGTCGCGGGTGTGGACGATCACCGGCAAGTCGGCCAAGCGCGCCGCGGCGATATGGGCGCGAAACGACTCGCGCTGCCGCTCGCGCGGGCTTTTGTCGTAATAGTAATCCAACCCGGTTTCGCCGAACCCGACCACCTTGGGATGACGGGCCAGTTCCAGCAGTCGTTCGGTTTCCGCATGCGGCTCGGTACCGGCCTCGTGCGGGTGAATGCCGACGGTGCAATAGACGTCGTCGAACCGTTCCGCCACCGCCAACACCCGCTCGAACCGGGTCAGGTGGGTGTTGATGGTGAGGAATAGGCCGACGCCGTGATCGCGGCCGCGCTGGACCACGGCGTCCAGCTCGTCGGCGAAGTCGGGAAAGTCCAGATGGCAGTGGCTGTCCACCAACATCAGGAAGCGGCCTCCTCGTCCACGAAGCGGGGGAACACGCCCTGCGGCACCGGCAGCGCCGTACCGGGCTTGAGCGCATGATGCGAGCCGCAAAAGGCGAAGCTGCGCTGGTCCGCTGGCACCGCCACCAGATCCAGCAGCTTGGCCGAGGAATCCGGCATGAACGGCTGGGTCAGCAGGGCCAGGTTGCGCACCGTCTCGGCCAGCACCCACAGCACCGTGCCCATGCGGGCCGGGTCGGTCTTCTTCAGCGCCCATGGCGCCTGACGATCCACATAGCCGTTGGCGGCGCGGATGACCACCCACATGGCCTCCAGCGCCTCGTGGAACAACTGGCGGTCGATGGCGTCGCGCACGGTGGCAAGTAAACCATGGGCGGCATCGAGCATCTCGCGATCCTCGGCGGTCGGTTCGCCATGTTCAGGCACCGCGTTGCCGCAGTTTTTGCCGATCATGGACAGCGAGCGCTGGGCCAGGTTGCCGTAATCGTTGGCCAGCTCGGAATTCATCCGGGTGACCATGGCACGGTGGCTGAAGTCGCCGTCATTGCCGAACGGCACCTCGCGCAGCAGGAAATAGCGCACCTGATCCAGGCCATAGCGCTCGATCAACTGGATCGGGTCGATGACGTTGCCGACCGACTTGGAAATCTTCTGGCCCTCGTTGGTCCACCAGCCATGGGCGAACACCCGCTTGGGCGGCTGCAGCTCGGCGGCCATCAGGAAGGCCGGCCAATAGACGGCATGGAAGCGCACGATGTCCTTGCCCACCATGTGCAGGTCGGCCGGCCAGTACTTGGCATAGTCGCCATCCTGGGACGGATAGCCCACGGCGGTGATGTAGTTGGTCAGCGCGTCCAGCCACACATACATGACATGGGCGTCGTCGCCCGGCACCGGAATGCCCCATTTGAAGCTGGTGCGCGACACCGACAGGTCCTGCAGGCCGCCCTTGACGAAGCTGATGACCTCGTTACGGCGCGATTGCGGCGCGATGCAATCGGGATTGGCTTCGTAGAACGCCAGCAGGCGGTCCTGCCACGCCGACAGCCGGAAGAAATAGCTGGGTTCCTTGACCCATTCGACCGGGGCGCCGGTAGGCGCCAGCTTGCTGCCGTTGGGGCCGGGCTTGAGTTCGTCCTCGCTGTAGAACGCCTCGTCGCGAACCGAGTACCAGCCCTCGTAATGGCCGAGATAGATGTCGCCCTTCTCCACCAGCTTGGTCCACAGCGCCTGGACGGCGGCCACGTGGCGCGGTTCGGTGGTGCGGATGAAATCGTCGTTGGACGTGTTGATGCGGGCGGCAAGGTCACGGAAGTTGGCCGAATTCATGTCGGCCAGGGCCTGGGGCGTCATGCCGAAGGTCTCGGCCGACTTCTCCACCTTCTGACCGTGCTCGTCGGTACCGGTCAGGAATTTGACGTCGAAGCCGTCCAACCGCTTGAAACGGGCCAGCACGTCGCAGGCCAGCGTGGTGTAGGCGTGACCGATATGGGGCTTGTCGTTGACGTAATAAATCGGCGTGGTGACGTAATAGGTCTTGGCCCCGCTCATGGTCCTCTCCTTCGACTTCTTCTGAGAGCTGTTGGCTCCGGCCCCGAGCGTCAAGCCCGCGCCAGACGCTCCACCGCCAGGAAAGCGGTCAGCATGGCCTGCTTGCGGTCCAGGTTGACCGCATCGGTGCGGGCGAAAAGGGCTGTGACCTTTTCCCACACCTCAAGCCAGCGTTCAAGGTCGGCGGCATGCAGCAGGCGTCCCATCAGGGCGCCCTCGCCCGCCACCACCTCGCTCATGCCCTTGCCCTCGCGGCCGCCGGCACGGATCAGGCGGGCCAGCCACCAGCCCAACAACTCGGTGACGGTGCGCCACGCCGCCTCGGCATCCGCCCGCGCCACCCGGTCGGCGAAGGCATGCAGCGCCGGCACGTCCAGGCGCGGCAACGCCGACAGCAGCCCGATCAGCTCGCGATAAAGATCAAGGCCGCCCTCGTTGGCCAGCGCCAGCGCCTTGCCGATGCTGCCCTCGCCCAGCCGTGCCAGGGCGGTGATGTCCTCGCCGCCCAGATCGGGACGATTGCTGGCCAGCAGCCGCGCCACCGTTTCCTCGGGCAGCGGCTTCAGCGCCAGCCGGCGGCAGCGCGAGCGGATAGTCGGCAACAGACGGCCCGGGCTGTGCGACAGCAGCAGCATCAGCGCGTTGCGCGGCGGTTCCTCCAGCACCTTCAGCACCGCGTTGGCGGCATTGCGGTTCATGTCGTCGGCGGCGTCGATAATGACGACGCGCCAACCGCCCTCGGCCGGGGTCAGCGACATGAAGCCACCGATGCCGCGCACGTCGTCGATGACGATTTCGGTGCGCATCTTGGTCTTTTTGTCGTCGGACCAGCCGCGCTCGACCACCCGCAGGTCGGCATGGCCGCTGGCGGAAATGCGGCGGAACACCGGATGGTCGGGCGACAGGCTCAGGCTTTCCGGCCCGCCGCCGAACAGGCCGCCGCCACCTTCGCCGCCACCGCTCAGGACGAAGCGGGAGATGCGATAGGCCAGCGTCGCCTTGCCGATGCCTTTGGGGCCGCTCAGCAGCCAGGCATGGGCAAGACGGCCGGAATTCCAGGCGTCGAGAAAGGCGCGCTCGGCGCCGTCATGGCCGACAAGGTCGGGATTGTCGCGTGGGTCGGGAGCGTCGCTCATGGGACGCAGAAACCGAGCAGACGGCTTTTGACCGTCCGCAGGATCGCCTGATGCACGCCGTCCAGGTCGGCGGTGGCGTCGATCACGGCACAGCGATCGGGGGCTTGGCGCGCAATATCGAGAAAGCCCTGGCGCAGACGCTCGTGAAAGGCCAGGCCCATGCGCTCGTACCGGTCCTCGGCGCCACCGCGCCCGCCGGCCCGTTTCAGCCCATCCTCGACCGGCAGATCAAGGATCAGGGTCAAGTCGGGGGCGAAGTCGCCGATGGCCAGCCGGGTCAGGCCGGTGATGAAATCCTTGGGCAGGCCGTGGCCGTAGCCCTGATAGGCCAGGGTCGAATCGGCGAAGCGATCGCACACGACCCAGGCACCACGCTCCAACGCCGGCCACACCGTTTTGACCAGATGGTCGCGACGGGCGGCGGTATGCAGCAACGCCTCGGTATGGGCGTCCCAGCGATCGACCTCGCCGGTGACCAGCAGGGCGCGGATCGCCTCCGCGCCCTGGGAACCTCCGGGTTCACGGGTGCTCACCACCTCGATGCCGGCGCGGCCCAGTGCCTCGACCAGCATTTTCAGCTGAGTCGACTTGCCGGCGCCCTCGCCGCCTTCGAAGGTGATGAACTGTCCCCGTGTCATGTCAGCCCTTGGAACCCCACAGGATGGACTTCAGCGCCGCGCTCATGCGGCCCATGAAGCCCAGCTTGGCGACATCGGCACCGGCCAGCAGCGGCATTTCCACCGTCTGCACGCCAGGGGCGGTAATCACCAGCGTGCCGACCTGCTGGCCCTTCTTGATCGGCGCGGCGATCGGGCCGGTATAGACGGCGGTGACCTTCATGTCGCGGCGAGCCTTGCGCGGCATGGTGGCTTCCAGCTTGTCGCCGGCCACCAGCGGAACCGTCGCGGCATCGCCCAGCCACACCTCGGCATCGGTGACGGTGTCACCGGCCTTGAACAGGGCGTAATTGTCGAATTCGCGGAAGGCCCACTCGATCAGGCGCTCGCTCTCTTCGGCGCGCTCTTTCATGCTTTTCAGGCCGTTGATGACCATGATCACACGGCGGTCGCCGCGCTTGACCGTGCCCACCAGGCCATAGCCGGCGGCTTCGGTATGGCCGGTCTTAAGGCCGTCGGCACCCGACACGGCGTACAGCAGCGGGTTGCGATTGCCCTGCTTGATGCCGTTGAAGGTGAATTCGCGCTGCGAATAGATCGGGAAATATTCCGGATAGTCGTTGATCAGGCGACGGGCCAGCACCGACAGGTCGCGGGCGGTGGTCAGATGATCCGGCTCGGGCAGGCCCGAGGCATTGCGGAAATTGGTGTTCTTCATGCCCAGTTGGTGGGCACGGCGGGTCATCTCCTCGCCGAAGGCCTCCTCGCTGCCGGCATAGGCTTCGGCCAGCACCGAGCAGGCATCGTTGCCCGACTGGATGATCATGCCGTGGATCAGATCATCGACCGAGGCGGTGGAATTCACCGGCAGGAACATCAGCGAGCCGCCCGACTTGACGTGCTTCTTCCAGGTGGTTTCGGACACCGGTAACTGGTCGGACAGCTTCCAGCTACCCTCTTTCAGCTTTTCGAACACCAGGAAGGCGGTCATCAGCTTGGTCATGGACGACGGCACCATCAGGTCGTCGGCGTTCTTTTCCAGCAGAACGGTGCCGGTCTTGTAGTCGATCACAATGGCCTGACGCGCCAGCGTCTCGATGGAATCGGCGCGAACGGCCTGGGAGCCGCCCATCATGATGAGCACGAGGGCCGCCATCAGCGGCCGGCGAAACTTGAACGACGTCATCGTCACGGGAACCTCGACAGGAAAACGCAAGCGGGGGATGGAGGGGTTCTGCCTAAGCCTGAAATACGACGGAACTAGGGCAGCGGCACGCTGGACCTTAGTCTACGATCACTTTCGCGTCCTGCTGGCCGGTGGCGATCACCGAATCCAGCAGATCGTCGGCTTCCTTGACGCTGCCCAGCGGGCCGAAGCGGACGCGGTAGACGGTCTGGCCCTTGACCGATGCGGGCTGGATCTGCGGATGGCCGACGCCCGACAGACGGGCTTGCAGGCGCAGGGCGTTGTCGTGGCGGCTGAACGAGCCGGCCTGGACGAAGATACCGGTGGCGCGCACCGGCACGGTGTCCACCTCGGCCGACGCCAATTCCCGCTCCACCCGCTCGGCGGTGGCGTTCTGGCGCGCGGCGGAACCGCCGGCGGGCTTGGCCGAGGCCAGCACCGGCTTGGCCTGCTCGCGGCTGCCGACCGGCGGCAACGTCTCGGCGGTCACCGATTCACGCGGCGCGGCGGCGACCTGGGGTTCGTTGCCGGCGGGCTTGACCTTGCCGGCCAGGACACGGCTTTCTTCGGCCAGAACCTGGACCCGTACCTTGGCGGTGCCGGACCCTTCGAAGCCCAGCAATTGCGAGGCGCGGCGCGACAGGTCGATGATGCGGCCGTTGACGAACGGGCCACGATCGTTGACACGCACCACCAGCGAGCGGCCGTTCTCCAGATTGGTGACCCGCACCACCGACGGCATGGGCAGCGTCTTGTGGGCGGCGGTCACCGCGTTCTGGTCGAAGGTTTCGCCGTTGGCGGTCATCTTGGCGTGGAAATCGGGGCCGTACCACGACGCGATGCCGGTTTCGTCGTAGTCGAAGTCTTCCTTCGGGTAATACCACACGCCCGCCACCTGGTACGGCTTGCCCACCTTGTAGGTGGGCGCGGCGGCGGAACCGGCGGCCGGCGGTTCGTCGCCGGATGTCGCCTTTTTCGCCATGTGGCCGAACAGGTTCATCTCGGCGCATCCCGACAGCAACGCAGTCGACAGCAACAGCGCAGCCACGCGCCCGCCACGCGGAAGCCTCCGCATCATATAGGTGCCCCCTCGGTCATCGGCCAAATATGTTGTAGTCTACTTGCCACCGATCTTCTCTGCAAGATGGCCGGCTGCCAGGGCGAATGAGGTCGAGCGGTTCCATTTCATCACGACGCGGAAATTGTCGTAGACCAGGAAGGCGGCGCCGTTGCCGTTGTCCGGCCGAATGATCGAGCCTTCCAGATGGGTCTTGGGCAGCGGCTTGCCGTTGGCGGCGCGCACGCCCAGCTTGGACCATTCGGTCACCGCCCGCTTCTGGTCCAGGCCGATCAGGCGGGGCGAGAAATTGTTCGGCAGCGTGACCGGGCGGCCCCAGCTCTCGTCGCCGTGCCAGCCGCTCTTGGACAGGTAGTTGGCGGCCGAGGCCAGCACGTCGGCCCGCGTCGTCCAGATGTCGCGGCGTCCATCGCCATCCCAATCCTCGGCGAAGCGCAGGAAGGACGACGGCATGAACTGGCATTGCCCCATGGCGCCGGCCCACGATCCCTGCATGGCCTGGGCGGTGATATGGCCACCGTCGATGATCTTGAGCGCGTCCATCAACTCGCCACGGAAATAGCTGGCACGGCGGCCGTCATAGGACAGGGTCGCCAGCGCGGAGACCACCGGGAAACCGCCGGTGACGCGGCCGTAATCGGTTTCGATGCCCCACAGCGCCACCACGTATTTGGGCTGGACGCCGTAGCGTTTCTCGATTTGGGCCAGCACCGCGCGGTTTTCCGCCAGCATGCGCCGCCCCTTCTCCACCTTCTGCGGGCTGACCACGCGGTCCAGGTATTCCTGCAAGGTGAAGGTGAATTCCGGCTGCTTGCGGTCCAGCTCGATCACGCGGTCGAGGTGCTGAAGCCCCCCCAGCGCGGTGGAGGCGGTCTGGGGGCTGATGCCACGCGACACCGCGTCGGCCTCCAGCTCCTGCAGGAAGGTGGCGAAGTCCTTGCCGGATTCCTGCGCCCAGGCGCTGCCGCCCGCCATCAACGCCAGCGCGGCGGCTCCCGCCGCGATAAGCCTGCGCACCGTCCGAGCCTCAGCCATCGTCAACCCCTGTCTCATCCTGCCAAGCGGGAAAGGCGCACCCTGCCACATCCCGGCCGGCGGGGGCAACTATATGCGGGCGGTTGTCACAGGCCCGGATACCAGCTGTCGCTCCAGCCGCGCAGCCGATAATAGGCCAGTCCGGCCCACTCGTGCAGCCCCTGCTCCACCGCGAGCAACCCTTCGGTGAAGCCGCTGCCCCACCTGGGGGAACCGGTGGTGACATAGTCGACCGGGTACGGCACCACCGACCAGCCGGCAGCGCGAAAGGTGCCAAGCGCCCGCGGCATATGCGCCGCCGACGTCACCAGCAGCCAGGTCTGGCCGGGTTGCGGCTGGGCGAGGGCGCGGGAAAACATCGCGTTTTCCCAGGTGTTGCGCGATTGCTCCTCGAATATCGCCTGGCTGCAATCGACCCCGAGGGACTCCAGCAGCGCCCGCGCCTGCGGCGCTTCCTTAAGGTCCTGGCGCGCGATGTTGCCGGAACCGCCGCTGTAGACGAGCCGCGCCGAGGGATAGCGGCGCGCCAGTTGCACCATGGCGACCAACCGTTCGCCGGCCCCGTTCAACGCCGGTTGTCCGCGCGCCGCCGACAGCACCGGGTCGATGGCGCCGCCCAGCACGACGATGCCGTCCACGCGCGCGGGTGCCGCCGCCGGCTGCGGCACGCGATTTTCCAGCGGCGCCAACAGCCAATCGCCCCACGGCGCCACCGCCAGCAGCAGCAGAACCACCACACTCCCCTGCACCAGCCGCCGTGCCGCCGGAACCGGCACGCGGCGCAGCAGAACGGTGGCCAACACCAGCGCCGCCAACACCAGATTGAGCGGATCAACCAGCATTTCCACCAGCTTCATCAAGACGAACATGCTCTCTCCCGCAGCCGCTCATCCCCATATGCCAGCCAGGACGCCGGCTGTCACGCGCCAAGCCCCGGGCCTTGCCTGTGGTTTTGGTTGTGTAGTGCATGCCGGCCAAGATCATGGTAAACGGGCTGCGTTTCATGCAAGGCGGAGGCACGATGGACACGCTCATCGACGGTTTTAAGCGTTTTCGCGCGCAGTACTTCGAAGAACACCGCCGCTTGTTCGAGGCGCTGGCCTCACGCGGTCAAACCCCCAAGGTCCTGCTGATCGGCTGCTGCGATTCGCGTGTCGACCCGGCCATCATTTTCGATGCCCAACCGGGCGAGATGTTCGTTTTGCGCAACGTCGCCAATCTGGTGCCGCCCTATGCGCCCGACACCGGCCATCACGGTACCTCGGCTGCGGTGGAATTCGCCGTTCGCGGTCTGGATGTCGAACACATCGTCGTGCTGGGCCACGCCCGCTGCGGCGGCGTCCGCGCCCTGATCGAGGGACAAGCCGGCGACGACAAGAGCGACTTCGTCAGCGGCTGGATGCATATCGCCCGCTCGGCGCGCGACCGCGCCCTGGCACTGACCATGTCCGCCGGCCAGCCCATCGACGCGGCGCGCCGCATGTGCGAACAGGAAACCGTCGGCATTTCGATGGGCAACCTGATGACCTTCCCGTGGATTCGCGAGCGGGTCGAACAGGGCCGCCTGATGCTGCACGGATGGTTCTTCGACTTGGAATCGGGCGAGTTGTTCCGTCTCGATCCGATGACGAACACCTTCCAGAACGTCTGACCGCCAAAACGTCTGGCCGACGGTCAGACCTCGGGCATAGGCTCGCCGCCTGGCGAGCCTGTGACCCGGCCGCCCAGATTGATCTTGAGGCCCGGTGCCGGGATGAAGGCGATGAAGCGCGCATCCCGCATGTCGTGACGCTTGCGCGACAACGCGGCGTGGAACACCACCAGCGACAGCAGATCCACGCAGAACAGCAGGAACGCACCCCGCATGGCGGCGTCGTTCAAGGCCGCCATCAGCGGAATGGCGAACATCAGCGGCAGAAAGGCATAGAGGCAGGCATCGCGCCAGCGCTTGGCCCGCACCACCGCCGCCGCCGCCGAAGCCACCGGCGACTTGATGACCAGATCGACACCGGCCTGGCGCACCAATTGAGTCGCCAGCGTGGCGTAGCTATTGGGGAAGCTGTCGAAATCCGCCTCAAGCCACAAACCGTCCCCACCCGGCTCGAACCGTGCCAACACGGTTTCCACCGGCCACTTCTCCCGTGGGATGTGCGGCCGGATGACCTTGAAGATCGAGCGCGAAAAATCGGATTCGGGATGAAGCGGAAGACTGACCATGATCTTGTCATGGTGCCTTAGTTGCGGCCCATTTTCCAGCCCGGACAGCGCCATATCCGCCACAGCCCTTGTGGCTTAATGTTCCGGGTGACGCGAAGTAAATCGCGCAACACATTGTTTTTAAATGGTTTATCGCCGTTAATGTGAGATTTCACCCGATGGAAATTTTAAGTTATCCGTTAAGAATAACCTAACGATATGCATCACATTAAAACGAACTTAATCAACAACATCAAATCACCTTAAAGCATAAACCGCTAGACATCACCCCGGCATTTCATTGATAGAATATTGGCTGAAACATTTTTCTCTTCATTGTTCGGGGCGGTGTCGGCGTGATCAGGTTTGCTCGGTCCTTGCTGCTGTTGGTCGGGTTGGCGACATTGCCAGCCTGCGCCGCCCATGAGCAGCGGCCGGAGCCGGTCCCCGCCCCCCAGGCGAGCCAGCCCCAGGCCATGCCAGCCACTCCGACCGGCAAGGTCACCACCACCCGAACCGTTGTCGTCCACTTCGACACCAACAGTGACGAAATCCGCGCCGCCGCCATGCAGATCATGTACGGCGCGGCTGTGGATCTGCGCGGCGCGCGGCTGACCGCCATCCGGGTGACCGGCTATGCCGATGCGGCGGGACGGCGTTCGTTCAATCAGAAGCTCTCGGAACGCCGCGCGGCGGCCGTCGCCGCCCAGTTGGGCAAGCTGGGCCTGCATGCCGAGACTATGACGGTCAAGGGTAACGGCGAAGCGAGCGCCAAGACCAAAGTCAAAGGCGCATCGCGCCATCGCGCCGACGACCGCCGGGTCGAGATCGTCTTCGAACAGACCGACGAAATCGCCACCACGACACCGCCCCCCGCAGGCGCCGGTGTGACCTCGGCCACGACCAACAACGGCGCCATGGCGGCCCCGCCCCTCGCCTCGGCGCCGGATCGCCACCAGCAAACCGTCGCCATCATTCTCTCGCCCGAGCCGTTGCGGAGCGGCGCCAAACACGCTATCAAGCGGGACCCGATCCTTGACGGCACCACGTGGCAACCACCGCCTGCCGCCTAGGGGAACATTCCGGATGGGTGGCCGAGTGGTTTAAGGCAGCGGTCTTGAAAACCGCCGTAGGTGCAAGCCTACCGTGAGTTCGAATCTCACCCCATCCGCCATCAAAGCACGCCGGGGGCCGGCTTGGCATGGTCCTGGCGCAAGGCCCAGGCGGCGGCGGTAAAGGCGGCGGCGGCCATGGCGGCTTGGCGCAGGGATTGAGGCTCGCCGCCCGCCCGCCATGCCAGCCACGCCGCGCCAACCATGATGGCGGCTCCGGCACCGGCCCACGGCCAGGGAATGGCGCGCTGATCGTCGGCTTGGCCGAACAGCGGCGATGCCGCCGCCAATGCCGCCGCGCTGAAGGTGGGAATGCTGGCGACGATCCAGTCGGGTCCACGCAGCAATGCCAGCACCGCCGCACCGGCCAAACTGGCCAGAGCCAGCCGATAGGCCCAGCGCGCTTGGCGACTGAGGCCCCAGGGCAGTGCCAGCAGGACTCCGGCGGCGGCTCCCGACAGCAGCCACGCGGTTTCGCCAAGCCAGCGCGGCCCCACGGCGGTATCGGGTGCCGGCAGCAGCAACGCCAGGGCGCAAACGATCCCCAGCAGAGCCGCCAAGGGCGGGCCGAAATCGACGATCCAGCCCGGTGGAGCCGCGTGGCGGTAACGCTGGACCAACTCGAACACCGCCAGTACCAAAGCGGCCAGCACCAGCGGGATCAGGTTGTAGAACACGCGAAACACCAGCATGGCCGCCAGGATATCGGCGGCGGGCGCCGGCAGCAGCAGCGTCAGCGCCCCTTCGAACACGCCAAGGCCGCCGGGAACATGGCTGAGCGTCCCCGCCGTGGTCGCCACCACATAGATGCCGATGAAGGCGGGATAGCTGATGCCGGTGCCCGCCATGGGCAGCAATAGGTAAAGCGCGCCGGCGACCAGCGCCAGATCGGCCGCCGCCACCGCGATTTGCCCCAGGGCCAACGGCACCGACGGCGTCGCCAGCCACCAACGGCCGATGGCGAGCGGACGATGGGCCAGCGCGGTCCAGGCGAAGTAGCCCGCCAACAGCCCCGCCCCGCCCCACCCCAGGCCGGTCACCAGGGGCGCCGGCAGGTGCAGCAGCGGCGCCAACCGTGCCCCTTCGACGATGAAGGCGATGGACGCCAGCGTGCCGATGCCCAGGGCGAAACTCAGCCCGGCGAAAGCGACGATGCCGCCGACCTCGGCCATGCCCAGGCCGAAGGCCGCGTACATGCGCAGCCGCACCGAACCGCCGGTCAGCACGGCGAAACCGGCATTGTGGCTGACCGCGTGGCTGACGAACGAGACCAGCAGGGTCGAGGCGACTGGCAGCGGCCGCCGCACATGGTGCAGCCCCAGCCAGTCGAAGCCGCCCAGCGCAGCGTAGCTGGCCAGCGCCAGCAGCAGCGCGGCGACCAATTTCTGTGCCGGGAAACCAGCGGCGGTAATCGCCACCTGATGGATGTCGATGCGGCCGATGGCCCGATGCAACACGGCCAGCGCCAGCAGGAAAACCGCAATGCTGAACGCACCGGCCGCCGCCCGTCGGACTGTCGGCTGTGCCAGTCGCGCCGTCACGCCCCGCCAATTCGCCAAGACGCACCTCCTGATGCGTCAACGCGCGGAAGGGCGCCGGGTTCACCGGGCGTCGATGGCAAATGGCGCCGGGGCGCACTTCCCCCTTATGAGCAAAGCCGATCCGTATTATCCTTGTCGGCCTAGGTGGGGACTGCCTTCGGAACGGGATGCATATGATTCGGCTCGCCAACGTCTTGATCGTCGACGAAAATTCCAGCCGCGCCCACGGCTTGCGCGAGCGGCTGGCCCGCGCCGGCTATCACGCCACAACGCTGGCGACGGCGGCGGAAGCCCTGGCCCATGCCCGTTGCGAGCATCCCGACCTGGTTCTGGTCGCCGCGCCCGCCGATGGCGACGGGGTTGCCTTGGGCGCCGCGCTCAAGGCGGCGACGGAAACCGATGACATCCCCGTGTTGCTGCTGGCTCCGGTAGTCACCACCGAATTGTGCCTGCGCGCCCTGGACGCCGGACTGGACGACGTGCTGCCGCCCGACTGTGACGACAGCGAATTGAATGCCCGCCTGCGCCCGTTGGTGCGACTGGAGACCATGCACGCGGAACTGCGCCAGCGCGCGCAGATTGCCGGCCGTTTCGGCGTCGCCGCGCGCGAGCGGGTTAATACCCCCGACAACGCGGTGCCGGTGCTGCTGCTGATCGGCGACAATGTGGACGTGGTGCGCCCACTGCTCGGCGACGTCGGCGAGTTGGTCACCGCCGCCGATTTGTTCGAGGCCGAGGTGCTGCTGGGCGAACGCAATTTCGACGCCGCCCTGCTGTCCTTCAACGAGGAACCCGAGGGCGTGCTGGGGTTCTGCTCGCAGGTGCGCAACAACCCGCGCCTGTTCAACCTGCCCATGGTGCTGCTGACCGCCCACGGCGCCGCCGATGCCTATCGTCGTGGCGCCACCCGGGTGCTGCCGCGCGATACCGCGGCGGGAGTGCTGCACACGGTGATGCTGTCGCTGGTGCGGCGCCAGCAATTGCGCTGGAGCATCCGCGCCGCCCTCAACGACAGCCTGGCCCCGGCCACTCGCGACCCGCTGACTGGCGCTTATGGTCGGGCCTTCTTCGACGCCTATGTGGCCAGCCGGCTGGAATTGGCCAAGGTGCAAAGCCGCCATCTGTCGGTGGTGTTCTTCGCGGCCCCTAACATCGACGGCGTGCGCCGCCAGTTCGGCGAGGACGCGGCGCTGCACCTGACCCAGCAGGTCGGCCAGTGGATCACCGGCCTGCTGCGTGCCGAGGACCTGACCGCCGCCTATGCCCCCAACGAATTCTGCGTCGTGCTGCCCGATACTCCGTTGGCCGAGGCCGAAGTGGTGATGCATCGCATCGCCGGCGTGCTGGCCTACACGGATTTCGCCGTGCGCGACGTCTATCAGCCGGTCAAGGTGTGGGTCCAGGTCGGCTGCACCGATGTTCGCGACGGTGACAGCGTGGTGTCGTTGCTGACGCGGGCCAGAGGCAACATCGATTGAGGCTTGGCGTGAAGATCGAATACATCTTCGATACCGTCTGCCCATGGTGCTATGTGGGCAAACGCCGGTTCGAGCGGGCGCTGGCACTGCGCCCGGGGACGCGCGCCGACATCCACTGGCGGCCGTTCCTGCTCAACCCCGACATCCCGCCCGAGGGCATCGACCGTCACGCCTATCTGGAACGCAAGTTCGGCGGGCCGGCGCGGGTGCAGCGGGTGCATGGCGCCGTGGCGGCGGCGGGAGAGGCCGAGGGCATCCAGTTCGCCTTCGACCGCATCACCCGCACCCCCAACACCATGACTTCGCACCGCATGATCCGCTTCGCCAGCGGCTCGGGACGGGCGGGCGAAGCGGTCGAGGCGCTGTACCAGGCCTATTTCTGCGACGGCCGCGACATCGGGAACCTGGACGAGCTGTTGGACATCGCGGCGTCGATCGGATTGCCCCGGCCCGAGCTGAAGTACTACCTGGAGTCGGACACCGACGTGTCCGCCGTCATGAACGACAACGCCCGCGCCCATCGCCTGGGCGTCAACGGCGTGCCCTGCCTGGTGCTGGACGGCCAATATGCCGTTGCGGGCGCCCAGGAAGCGGACGTGCTGCTGCGCCTAATCGACATCGCCCGCGAGGCCGAGGCGGAAGCGGCGTTTTCATAAGGCCCCAAATTGCCTCTTAGCCACCAATGGGACGAAGGCGATCTTCGCTGGCTGAGACAGTTGGCCGAGACCGTGCCGCTAGCCGAGGGGCGGATGGAAATTCGCTCAAGCTGGTTCGCTGCCATGTTCCGCCTTGCTATCCTCCTGCCGTTCGCCGGGGCCGGCTGGGTGATGGCGGCATATGAGATGGAAACGGAGTGGGGATACCGGCTGCTGATGTTCGTCGGCATGGCGATCATCGGGTCCATGGGGGTGTGGACTTACGGGGGGCGCACGCTTCGTGCATTCCTCGGCCGCCCCGAATTCGTCCTGTCCCGGTCCGGAATCAGCGTGAACGGCCGCTTGCTGCGCTGGAACGAGCTGAGCCGGCTGGACTATCGCTGCCAGAACCATCGTGGCTATCGCAACCACACCTGTTGGGTCACCCTGGCCGATGGCGGCGACGTGAGATTGGACCTGGACACCGTGTCCTTGAGTCCTCACCGGGTGATGTTGCTGATCGATTTCTATGCCTCGGGCGCCACACTGCCCTGACGGATCAGCCCGCCTTGGCGATGTCCACCAGCTTCGCCATCAGCTTTTGCACCGCGCTCACCCGCTGCTTGGCTTCTTCCCAGGTGCGGATGAACACGAGCTTGTGGTCGGGGCGCAGCTTGGCGGTGCCCAGTTGCTGGCTGATCAACTGCACCAGGCCGGCGGGATTGGGGAAGAAGTTGTTGCGGAAGGTGACGACCATACCCTTGGGACCGGCGTCGACCTTTTCCACATTGGCCTGTTTGCAGGCCGCCTTGATGGCGACCACCTGCAGCAGGTTGCCCACCTCGGGCGGCATCGGGCCGAAGCGGTCGACCAATTCGGCGGCCAGGGCGTCGATGTCGGCGGCGTCGGACAATGCGGCGATGCGACGATACAGCGACAGCCGCACGGACAGGTCCTGCACGTAGGTCTCGGGGATCAACACCGGCGTGCCGATGGTGATCTGCGGCGACCATTCCTCGACCGCAACGGCCCCCTCGCCGCCCTTGGCGGCGGCGACCGCTTCCTCGATCAACTGCTGATACAGCTCGATGCCGACTTCGCGGATATGGCCCGACTGTTCCTCGCCCAGCAGATTGCCGGCGCCGCGGATGTCCAGGTCGTGGCTGGCCAACTGGAAGCCGGCGCCCAGGGTGTCCAGCGCCTGCATGACCTGCAGCCGCTTTTCCGCCGCCTTGGACAGCACCTTTTCGGTCGGCAGGGTGAAATAGGCATAACCGCGCGTCTTGCCGCGACCGACGCGGCCACGAAGCTGGTACAACTGGCCCAGACCGAACATATCGGCGCGGTGGATGATCAGCGTGTTGACCGAGGGCATGTCGATGCCGGACTCGATGATGTTGGTGGACAGCAGCACGTCGTACTGCTTGTCGCCAAAGGCGGTCATCACCTCTTCCAACTCGGTCGGGGTCAGCCGGCCGTGGGCGACGGCACATTTGACCTCGGGCACCAGCTTGTTGATGCGGTCGGCGACGCGGTCGATGTCGGCCAGACGCGGGCAGACATAGAACACCTGGCCGCCGCGATAACGTTCGCGCAGGATGGCCTCGCGCACCACCACCGGGTCGAACGGCAGCACGAAAGTGCGCACCGCCAGGCGGTCCACCGGCGGGGTGGCGATGACACTCATCTCCTTCACCCCGGTCAGCGCCAGTTGCAGGGTGCGCGGAATCGGCGTCGCGGTCAGCGTCAGCACGTGGACGTCGGCCTTGAGCTGCTTCAGGCGTTCCTTGTGGGCGACGCCGAAATGCTGTTCCTCGTCGACGATCAGCAGGCCCAGGCGCTTGAAGGCGATGCCCTTGGCCAGCAGCGCATGGGTGCCGACGACGATGTCGATGGAACCGTCGCCGATGCCCTTCTTGACCTCGGCGGCGTGCTTGGCCGTCACCAGCCGCGACAACTGCTCCACGTTCACCGGCAGACCTTTGAAGCGCTCGGCGAAGTTGCGGTAGTGCTGGCGGGCCAGCAGCGTGGTCGGCACGACGATGGCGACCTGCATGCCGGACATGGCGGCGACGAAGGCGGCCCGCATCGCCACTTCGGTCTTGCCGAAGCCGACATCGCCGCACACCAGCCGATCCATCGGCCGGCCCGATTGCAGGTCGGCGATGGCGTCCTCGATGGCGCGGCTCTGATCCTCGGTCTCGGCATAGGGAAAGCGGGCGCAGAATTCGTCCCACAGGCCTTCCGGCGGAGCCAGGCTGTCGGCCTTGCGCATGTGGCGCTGGGCGGCGACGGCGATCAATTGATCGGCCATGTCGCGAATGCGCTTCTTCAGCCGGGCCTTGCGTGCCTGCCACGCGGCACCGCCCAGCTTGTCCAACTGGGCGCCGGCATCTTCCGAGCCGTAACGGGTCAGGACGTCGATGTTCTCGACCGGCACGAACAGCTTGTCGCCGCCATCATACAGCACGCGCAGGCAATCATGCGGGGCGCCGCCGACCTGCAGCGTCTCCAGCCCGTCATAGCGGCCGATGCCGTGTTCCACATGCACCACCAGGTCGCCTTCGGACAGGGCCGAAGCCTCGGCGATGAACTGCGAGCCTTTCTTCTTCTTGCGCGCCGGCCGGGCCAAGCGGTCGCCCAGCACATCCTGTTCGGTAATCAGGGCCAGATCGGGCAGCGCGAAGCCGTGATCCAGCCCCAGCACCACCATGGGCACCCTGCCCTTGCCCAAATCCTGCGCTTCCGCCCACGAGTCCACGGCAGCAGCCTTGAGGCCGTGATCGGTCAGCAAATGGCACAGGCGGTCGCGCGAACCGGCGGTCCAGGCGGCGACCACGACACGGCGGCCGGCGGCCGTTTCGGCCTCGATATGACCCCGCAGGGCGTCATAGACGTTGGCGCCGGGCATGGCGCGAACGTCGCCGAAGTCACGGCCGGCGCGGCCCTCCGCGTCAACCGACTTGTTGACGCCATCCAACGCGGCAAACGGCGACAGGGCAAAGGCCGGGCGCGCGGCCAGCAACCTGGCCCACTCGTCCTTTTCCAGATAGAGCTTGGGCGGCGGCACCGGGTGGTAGACCATGCCCGATTCCGCCAGTCCAGCGCCGGTGATGGTGCGCCGGGCATCGTAATATTCCAGCACCAGGGCGTGGCGCGCCTCGCGCGCTTCCTCGACCTGATGGTCCAGCACCACAACCGCCTCGGGCACATAGGCGAACACGGTGTCGAGGCCGTCATGGAACAGCGGCAGCCAATGCTCCATGCCGGTGAATTTCAGCCCGGCGGAAATGGATTCGTACAGCGGATCGGCCCCCGACGGATTGCCGAACATCTCGCGATAGCCCGAGCGGAAGCGGCCGATCGAGGCTTCGTCCAGCAGCACCTCGCTGACCGGCGCCAAGGCGAAGCTGTCCAGCTTGCCGGTGGTGCGCTGGCTCATGGGGTCGAAAGCGCGGATGCTTTCCAGCTCGTCGCCGAAGAAATCCAGCCGCACCGGCTCGGGCGTGCCCGGCGGGAACAGGTCGACGATGCCGCCGCGCACGGCGTATTCGCCCGGCTCCATCACCGTGTCAGCGCGGGTATAGCCGTTACGATTGAGGAACGAGATGATGCCGTCCACGTCCATGCGGGCGCCGACGCGGGCCGCGAACGAGGCGTTGGCCAGCACTTGGCGCGGTGGCACCCGCTGCAGCAGGGCGGCCACGGTGGTCAGGACGATGCGGGCGCCCTGCCCCGTCCCGGAACTCAGCCGCGCCAGGGTGTCGATACGCTTGGCGACCACGTCCACGTTGGGCGAGACGCGGTCATAGGGCACGCAATCCCAGCCGGGAAGTTCGAGGATCTCGACATCGGGGGCGAAAAAGGCCAGCGCCTCGGCCATGCGCGCCATGCGACCATCGTCGCGGGCGACATGCAGCACCTCACGCCCCGCCCCGGAACGGGCAAGGCGGGCGACCACCAGCGCGTCCACGCCCTCGGGCGTTCCGGAAACGGTTACCCGGCCAGGAGCGTCGAGAAATTCCTCAAGCTTTTTCAAGTGCGTGCGGCTTCGTTCTGAACATACCTCTGAATCATTTCCATCACGTCGTGATTCAGCCGTTCGGGCACCGGCTCCTTGATCGTGACCCAGTTGAACAGGTCGGTGTCGGTTTCGGCGATCAGCGCCTCGAACCTGTCCACCTGCTCGGGCGTCAGGGTGCCGAGGTACTTGTCGGCGAAGCCGCCGAACAGAATGTCGTTCTCGTTCGACCCCATGTGGTTGGCTCGAAACTGCAATCGTTTGAGTCGTGCGTCCATTGCGCGGGCATTACTTCATTGACAGGGAAGCCTAGGATATAGAGCGTTCCCTCCGTCCTGTCAGCCACCAAGCTTGCATCCATGCGTCCCAGCCTGTTGAACCCATTGTTCGCGCCGTTGACCACCCTGCCCGGCGTCGGCCCCAAGATGGCGCCGCTGTACCAACGCCTGTGCGGCGAACGGGTGGTGGACCTGTTGTGGCACCTGCCCTCGGGCGTGGTCGACCGCCGCTTCAATCCCAAGATCGCCGAGGCGCCGTCGGGCAAGGTGGCGACGCTGCTGGTGCATGTGGATGCCCATTTCCCCTCGTCCAGCGCCAAGCGACCCTATCGGGTGCGCTGTTCCGACGATACCGGCTTCCTGCATCTGGTGTTCTTCCACGGCCGCGAGGACTGGCTGCGCCGGCAATTGCCCGAGGGCGAATGGCGCGTCGTCAGCGGCGTGGTCGAGCATTTCAACAACGAAATCCAGATCACCCATCCCGACCACATGGTGCCGCCGGCCGAGCAGGACAGTGTGATGACGGTCGAGCCGGTCTATCCGCTGACCGCCGGCCTGTCGGCCCGCATGGTGGCGAAGACGGTGCGCGCGGCGTTGGACCGCGCCCCGGCCCTGCCGGAATGGCAGGACCCGGCGTGGCTGGCGCGGCAGAAAGGCCCGTCGTGGCGCGAGGCGCTGGAGGCCCTGCACCGCCCCGACAGCGAACGCGCGGTAACCGAGGATTCACCCGCCCGCCGCCGCCTGGCCTATGACGAACTGCTGTCCAACCAGTTGGCACTGGCCATGGTGCGCGCCACCATGCGCAAGCTGAAGGGCCGGCCGATCCAAGGCGATGGCCGCCTGCGCGCCCAGGTGCTGGCGGCCCTACCATGGGCGTTGACCGGCGCCCAGACCCGTGCGCTGGCCGAGATCGACGCCGACATGGCAGACCCCATCCGCATGTTGCGCCTGCTGCAGGGCGACGTCGGCAGCGGCAAGACGGTGGTGGCGCTGCTGGCCTGCCTGACGGCGGTGGAAACCGGCGCCCAGGCGGCGATCATGGCGCCGACGGAGATCCTGGCCCGCCAACACCTCGCCACCATCGAACCGCTGGCCGCCGCCGCCGGGGTGCGGGCCGGCCTGCTGACCGGCCGCGACAAGGGCAAGGCGCGCGAACGCACGCTGGAGGCGTTGGCGGCCGGCGACATCGACATCATGATCGGCACCCACGCGCTGTTCCAGGAAGAGGTGGCGTTCCGCGACCTCGCTCTGGCGGTGATCGATGAACAGCACCGCTTCGGCGTTCACCAGCGCCTGGAACTGGCGGCCAAGGGCCATGCGGTGGATGTACTGGTGATGACCGCCACGCCCATCCCCCGCACCCTGTTGCTGACCGCCTATGGCGACATGGACGGCTCGCGCCTGGACGAAAAGCCGCCGGGCCGTCAACCGGTTGACACCCGCGTCTTGCCGCTGGCACGCATGGACGACGTCATCACCGGCGTCAGCCGCGCCATCAAAGGCGGCGCGCGGGTCTATTGGGTGTGCCCGCTGGTGGAGGAATCGGAAAACTCCGACCTTGCCGCCGCCGAAGACCGCCACCGTCACCTGACCCAGTTGTTTGGAGAGCGCGTCGGGTTGGTGCACGGCAAGATGAAGGGACCGGCCAAGGACAAGGTGATGGCCGAGTTCGCCGAAGGCGCGCGCGACATCCTGGTGGCGACCACGGTGATCGAGGTCGGCGTCAACGTGCCCGAGGCCACCATCATGGTGATCGAGCATGCCGAACGTTTCGGCCTGGCCCAATTGCACCAGTTGCGCGGCCGTGTGGGGCGCGGCACCGGCGCCTCGTCCTGTCTGCTGCTGTACGATTCGCCGCTGTCCGAGAACGCCAAGGCGCGGCTGGAAATCATGCGCGCCACCGAGGATGGCTTCCTGATCGCCGAGGAGGATTTGCGGCTGCGCGGCGGCGGCGAGGTGCTGGGCACCCGCCAAAGCGGCCTGCCGGAATTCGCCCTGGCCGATTTGTCGATCCACGGCGACCTGCTGGCGGCGGCGCGTGACGACGCCCAACTGATCCTGGGCCGCGACCCCGACCTGACGTCGCCGCGCGGCGAGGCGCTGCGGGTGCTGCTTTACCTGTTCGACCGCGACGCCGCGGTCAGGACTCTGCGATCGGGCTGAGAGCCGGTTTCTCGACCGGCGTGATGATGCCGGTGGACACCACCATCTTGATGCCGTCCTCGACGGTCATATCCAGCACCTGAACGTCGCGCTTGGGCAGGAACAGCAGGAAGCCCGAGGTCGGGTTGGGCGTGGTCGGCACGAAGACATTGACCATTTCCTCGTCGAAACGAGACCGCAGCTCGCCCGTCGTGCTGCCGGTGATGAACGCCAGCGTCCAGATGCCCTTGCGCGGATATTCGATCAGCGCCACTTCGCGGAAGGCGTTGGCCTTCTGCGCCAGCATGGTCTCGAAAATCTGCTTCACCGCCGAATAGATGCCGCGCAGCACCGGCATGCGTTCCAGCACGGCGTCGTACAGCCGCACCAGGATGCGGCCGGCGAAACCGGCGGTCAGGGCGCCGATCAAGGTCAGCGACACCACCACCGCCACCAGGCCGAAGCCGGGCACGCCCCAGGTCTTGGGGTTGAAGGCCGGCGGAATCAGCGGCGACACCTGATCGTCCATGAACTGGATGAACTGCCAGGCGATGTAGAAGGTGATCGACACCGGCGCGGTCACCAGGATGCCGGCGAAGAAATACGCCCGCAGCCGGTTCATGATGCCCAGGTGCAGCGGCACCTTTTCGGACTGAGGCGGAAGAGTGTCAGGCGTTTCGCTGGTCATGGAGCGCGCAACCTTGGCCGAGAGAGCCGCAGGATGGCCGAGGCCGAGGCCAAGCGCAACCGAGTTCACCGAAATATTCGCGTGATCCCCTCGCGGTTGAAAGCCTGCGTCCCAACATGGGACGGCAAGGAGAATGCGCATGCCGGCCCGCCTGCACGCTGTCGCCACCGCCATCCCGCCGCACCGCATCGATCAGGCCGAGGCCGAACGGGTGGCGCGCCGGCTGTTCGGCCCGGTGTTCGACCGCTTGGGGCCGATCCATGCCAATGCCGGCATCGCCACCCGCTGGTCGTGCATGCCGCCGGACTGGTATGCCCTGCCCCACGATTGGCGCGAACGTTCCACTTTGTTCGTCGATCATGCGCTGAAGCTGAGCGCCGAAGCGGTTGGCCGTTGTCTTGAACGTGCCGGCACCACCGTCAACCAAGTTGACGGGATCGTCGCCATTACCACCACCGGCATCTGCACCCCCAGCCTGGATGCGCTGCTGATCGACCGGCTGGGGCTGCGCCCCGACGTGGCGCGATTGCCCATCTTCGGCTATGGCTGCGCCGGTGGCGTGCTGGGCCTTGCCCGCGCCGCCGCCCTGGCCGAGAGCATGCCGGGCGGGCGCATCCTGGTCGTGGTGGTGGAACTGTGCGGCCTGACCTTCCGGCCACAGGAACGCAGCCCGGCCAACATGGTCGCCACGGCGCTGTTCGGCGACGGCGCCGCCGCCGTGCTGCTGTCCACCTCCGGCACCGGCCCCGCCATCGCCGCCTGGGGCGAACACACCTGGCCCGGCACCCTGGACGTCATGGGCTGGCGGGTCGAAAGCGATGGCTTCGGCGTGGTGTTCTCGCGCGATATTCCGCCGCTGATCTCCCGCCTGTTCCGCCCGGCGCTGGACCAATGGCTGGCCCGGCACGACACCTCGCTGGCCGAAATCGACGGATTTTGCTGTCATCCCGGCGGCGCCAAGGTGGTGGTGGCGCTGGAGCAGGCCCTGGACCTGCCGGCCGGCGCCCTGGCGACCGAGCGCGACATCCTGCGCGACTACGGCAACATGTCGGCCGCCACCGTGCTGTTCGTGCTGGAACGCCGGCTGGGCCAGTCCCTGGCCGGCCGCACGCTGCTCAGCGCCCTCGGCCCCGGTTTCACCGCCGGTTTCCTGATGCTGGAGGCGTGATGCCGGTGCATCCGGTGCTGCTGCTGATCCTGCTGCAGCGGCTGCTGGAACTGGCCTATGCCGCCGGCAACACCCGTCGCCTGCGGGCGCGCGGCGCCGTCGAGGTCGGGCGCAGCCATTATCCGCTGATGATCGCCCTGCACGCGGCATGGTGGCTGTGCCTGGCCGCCACCGTTCCCCCCGCCCAGCCGGCCCATGTCGCTCCGTTGATTGGGATTGCCGTGCTGATCGGTGCGCGGGTGTGGGTGCTGCTCAGCCTGGGGCCTTACTGGACCACCCGCATCCTCACCCTGCCGGGAGCGCGGCTGGTGCGGCGGGGTCCCTATGCGCTGATGGCCCATCCCAACTACTGCATCGTCGCCGGCGAGATCGCACTGGTTCCGCTGGCATTCGACGCCATCACCCTGGCCGTGCTGTTCTCGGTCCTCAACGGTGCCATGCTGGCATGGCGGATCGCCGTCGAGGACCGGGCATTGGCCGAACGCTGATCAGCGCTCGTGGAAGCTCTGCTGCATCTGGGTGAAGATGGGCTTGAGCATGTATTGCAGCAGCGTCTTGTCGCCGGTGATGATCTCGGTCTGCACGGTCATGCCGGGCGTGACCACATGCACACCGGCTTCCTCTCCGACATAGCCCTTGTCCAGCTTCACCTGGGCCTTGAAATAGGGTTCTCCCTTCTCGTTCAAGAAGCTGGTGGCGGAAACGGCGGTCAATTCGCCGAGGATGGCGCCGTAGCGGGCGAAGTCGTAGGTGCTGACCTTGACCTTGACCCGCTGGCCGATGCGCAGATGGCCGACGTCGCGCGGCATCACCCGGGCATCCACCTTCATCTCGCGGTCCACCGGCACGATGTCGCACACCGCACCGCCGGGCTGGATCACCGCGCCGGCATTGCGCACCGTCAGTCCCTTGACATAGCCGCGCACCGGCGACGGGATGATCAGGCGCTTCACCTTGTCTTCCAGGCGGCCGATGCTTTCCTGCACCTGCGCCAGTTCAGCGACGGTGACGCCCAGATCGTCCATGGTCTGCTTCATCACGGTGGATTGCTGGTCGATCAGGCGCTGTTCCATTTCATGGGTCGCATCGCGGCCGGTGACGGCCTGGCCGACGGTCCGGGTCAATTCGCCCTCGAGACGGGACAATTCGCGCTTGGTATCCAGGTAGTTGACCCGGCTGATGAGGCCCTTGTTGAGCAGCTCTTCCTTCATGCCCATGACCTGCTTCAGCGAGGTGATCTGTTCGCGCAGCGCCGCCTGCTGGTTTTCCAGCACGCGCAGGTCCGAACGTTTCTGGTCGATCTGGGTCAGGATGACCGAACGGGCGCTGTCGCGCGACTGCACCTGGCCCTGCCAGATGGCAAGATTGTCGGAGATCAGCCGTTCATAGCCCTTGCCGAACGAAAAGTCGGGCTGACGGTTGTCGGCAAAGGCGCGCAGACGTTCGGATTTCAGCAGCAGCGTCATCTCGCGGGCGCGGGTCTGCTCGAGATCAGCCAGGGCGGCGGCGGGCGACAGCTTGATCAGCGGCTGGTCCTGGTCGACCAACTCGCCTTCCTTGACCAGGATTTCCTCGACCTGACCGCCTTCCAGGTGCTGCACCGTCTTGACCGAGCCGACCGGCGTAACCTCGCCATCGGCCACCGCGACCTCGTCGATGGTGGTGAAGGCGGCCCAGGTGATGAAGGCCAGACACGCCAGCGAGGCCATGATCATGGTGAAGCGGATCAGCGGCGCGGTGCCGCTTTCCTCCAACTGCACCGCCTGGGCCAGATGGCGGGTGACCCGGCTGGACTGCTTGACCACCGGTCGGGGGGACTGCTCGTGCGGGGCCGGCAGTTCGGGATTGCGGGGGACGAGGCTCTGGCTGGTCATGGTCAAATCAAATCCGGAGGAATGCGGGCGCGGACTTCTTCGGCGGGGCCGGCAAGACGCAGATAGCCGCCGTCGAACACCAGGATGCGGTCGGCGAAGCGCAGGTGGCTGGGACGATGGGTCACCATGAAGATGGTGGACTGGCCCCGGAAGAAGTCCACCGCCTGCATGAACTGGCGGTCGCCTTCGAAATCCAGGCCGTTGACCGGCTCGTCGAACAGCATCAGCGGGCTGCGCTTGAGATAGCAGCGGGTCAGCGACAGCTTCTGCACGAAGCTGGTGGGCAGATGGTCGGCGGTGCCGTCGCCGACGCGGGTTTCCAGCCCGCGCGGCAGCGCCTGGATTTCGTCCCACACGTCGGCCATCTCGCACGCCCAGCGGATATCGGCGTCGGTGGCGGTGGGATGGGCCAGGCGCAGGTTCTGGGCGATGGTGCCGAACATCAGGTTGCACACCTGCGGCACATAGCCGACGGCGTGGCGCAGCTCGATGGGATCGACCTGCCGGATATCGGAACTGTCGATGCGGATCGAGCCGGCCTGAGGGGCGTACAGCCCCAGGATCAGCTTGATGATGGTCGACTTGCCCGAGCCGTTGCGGCCGGTGACCGCCACCACCTCGCCCGGCTCCACGTCGAACGACACGCCCACCAGGGCCGGATCGGCATCGTTGGAATAGCGCAACGACACCCGCGAGAACGATACCCGCCCCTTCAGATTCTTCAGCGGCGCCACCATGGCGCGGGGGTCGCGCTCGGGCTTCAGGTTCATCAGGCCGTCGATCTGGGTGATCGAACCACGCACCTGCTCGATGCGCTGGATCAGGGTAAAGGCGGTCTGCAGCGGCGACAGCACCCGCCACACCAGCATCATGGCGGCGATCAGGCCGCCGGTGGTCATGGTGCCGTCGATGACGCCCAGCACACCGATAGCGATGGTCGCCATGCCCGAGGTCACAATCAGCGCGTTGGAACCGCCGGTGATGACGCTGGCGAAAACGCCGTTCTTGAAGCCGCCATAGGCGGCGCGCGCCGACATGTCGCGATAGCGCTTGAGCCAGTTCTGCTCGCCCGCCGACAGCTTGACGGCGCGCATCTTGCCCAGGGTTTCCACCAGGAATTCCTGACGGCGCGACGCGGCGCGACCAGCAATGGCCACGTTCTTGCGCACCACCGGCATAACTAACAGGCCACCCAGCAGGAACATGAAGGTGCCGATCACCGGCACCAGCGCCAGCACGCCGCCCAGCATGAAGATGACGGCGAAATAGAAGATGGCGAAGGGCAGTTCCATGAACACCGTGGCCAGCGGCCCGGTGAAGAACTCGCGCACCGACTCGAAGTCCTTGATGCGCGCCACCTGGGCGCCGATGGTCGCCCGCTCGGTGAAGCCGGGCGGCAGCGCCAGGATGTGCTGGAAGATGTTGTTGCCCATGATGTTGTCGAGACGCGCGCCGACAAAGGCGAGGATGCGCGCCCGCACTGCCCGCAGGACGGTGTCGAACATCAGGGCGATGCCGACGCCGATGCTGAACGCCAGCAATGTCGGAATCGAACCGGTGCCGATCACCTTGTCATAGACGTTCATCACGAACAGCGGCGCGCCCAGCGACATCAGGTTCAGGAACAGGGTCACGAAGAACGCCTGCCAGAACAGCGGCCGGAAGCGGTCGAGCACCGAGCGGAACCAGCCGCCGCGGATCGGGCCGGCATCGGCAGCCTGTGGCGTGAAGAAATAGGCGGTGCCGCGCAGATCGTGCTGCTCCAGCTCGCGGCTTTCGCCGATGGAGCTGTCGAACACCTGGATGACGCCGTCGCGGTTGGACTTGATGATCAGGGCATTGTCGCGATCGGGCAGGAACAGGCACGGCAACAGGCGGTCGTCGATCTCTTCCACCCGCACCCGCTCGGGCCGGCTGGAATAGTTCAGCGTCGCCATGACGTTGCGCAGGCCGGTCAGATCCAGATCGTTGGCGAAATGAGGCAGCGCCTCGGCCACGTTGCGCGGATCGCCCTTCCATCCCAGCGATTTAAGCAGCGGCAACAGGCAGGCCGCCAGGTCCGAGGTGGCGTTGAACCCGCCCAGCGCGTTCTGCGCCAGATGCTGCTGATAGTGCTCGATCGCCTGGGCGCTGGCCTTGGGGTGCGCCGACAGGATTGGTGTGGCGGCGGTCATGACGGCGCTCCCTGGCCGGACAAGGCGGGTTGGCCGGACAAGGCCGGCCGCTCCGTCTCTTGCGCGCGCAGGCTCAGACGGCCGTGATCAAGGTCGTAGACGCGGTCCGCCAGCTTGACCAGCGACGGCCGATGGGTAACCAGGACCAGCGTGCGCTTGCCCTTGGCCCGCTCCAGCCACACGCGCAGGAAATTGTCGCCGGCACCGTCGACGGCGGTATTGGCCTCGTCGAAAAGCACGATGCGCGGGTTGTTGACCAGGGCGCGGGCGATGGCGATGCGCTGCTTGATGCCGCGCGGCAGCGAATCGTAGGCGCCGTCGCCGACGCTGCTGTCGAAGCCCATGGGCATGGTGGAAACCACCTCGTCCAGGCCAAGCAACGCCGCCGTTTCCACCGCCACGTCCTCCAGATGGGGCCGGAACATGGTGATGTTCTGCAAGATGGTGCCCTGGAACAACACGCCCATCTGCGGCAGATAGGCAATCTGGTCGCGCACGGATTGCGGGTCGAAGGCGGTGACGTCCTCGCCGTCGATGAGGACGCGGCCGCTTTGCGGCCGCAACGCGCCTTGCATGAGCGTCAACAAGGTGGTCTTGCCCGAGCCGTTGCCGCCCAGAATGGCGACGCACTCGCCCTCCTCCACCACGATGGACGCTTCCGAAATGATGTCCGGACCTTTGTCGCCGAAACGAAAGCTGACGTTTTCCAGCTCAAGCCGCCCGCGCACATTGTCCAGCGCCGGCAGATCGGAGTCCGCTTCCGGCGGCATCTTGAAGATTTCCTCGAGCCGCTCGCGGGCCAGCAGGAAGGTCTGGAAGCGGGTCCACACGCCCAGCGCCTTTTGCAGCGGCGCCATGGCACGGCCGGCCAGCAGCGAACAGGCCGCCAGACCGCCGGTGGTCATGTTGCCGTCCATGACGATGACGCTGCCGAAGGCGGCGACGGCGATGGTGGTCATCTGCGAAAAGAACGACGACACCCCCAGGGCGTTGGCGCTTTTCAACGCCACCCGGTAATAGCCCTCGGCGCAGCCCTCCTGCAGGCGTTCATAGCGGCGCACCATCTGCGCCTCCATGGACATGGCCTTGACGCTGTGAATGCCGCCCAGCACCTCGATGATGAAGTTGAAGCGGCGATCGTCGGCGGCGATGCGCTTCTGGATGGCCTCGCGCAGGCTGTGGCCCACCCGCATGGCGGCGAAGCCGAAGGCGGCCAGCAGGATGATCGGCACCAGCACCAGATGGCCGCCCATCATGTAGACCAGCCCCAGGTACAGCAGGGCGAACGGCAGGTCGAGGATGGTCAGCAACGCCTGGCCGGCATAGAACTCGCGCACGGTGGCCAGCGAGTTCATGCGCTCCAGATGGACGCCGGACCCTTCCTTCTCGAA
>JBLNBE010000022.1:0-41709 GCA_050259735.1 Bacteroidota bacterium | reverse complement strand
AGTGCGCATTGCGAAATCACCACACTGGAGACCCGGACGCCATGATGAAGACCCTGTTCCTCAACCCGCCCTCGTTCGAAGGCTTCGACGGCGGCGCCGGTTCGCGCTTTCAGGCCCGGCGGGAAATCCGCTCGTTCTGGTATCCCACCTGGCTGGCCCAGGTGGCGGCGCTGGTGCCGCAGTCGAAACTGATCGACGCCCCGGCGCGCGGCCTGTCGCTGGAAGACATCGCGCCGCTGGCAAAGGATTTCGAACTGGCGGTGCTGTATGCCAGCGCCCCCACCTTCGCCTCGGACGTCGCCATGGCCGAGGCGCTGAAGCGGGTCAACCCGCACTTGCGCATCGGCTTCGTCGGCGCACTGTCGGCGGTGGACCCGGAACGCTGTTTGTCCGCCACCCCGGTGCTGGATTTCGCCGCCGGCAGCGAGTTCGACTTCACCATCCAGGAAGTGGCCGAGGGACGACCCTACGCACAGGTGGATGGCATCACCTGGCGTGATGGCGAGAGATTTGTGCATAACCCGCCGCGCGCCCTGATCCACGACATGGATGCCCTGCCGTCGGTGGCGCAGGTCTATGCCCGTGATCTGGTGATCGAGGATTATTTCATCGGCTACCTCAAGCACCCCTATATGTCGCTCTATACCGGGCGCGGCTGTCGCTCGAAATGCAGCTTCTGCCTGTGGCCGCAGACCATCGGCGGCCGGGTCTACCGCACCCGCAGCATCACCAGCGTGATCGACGAGGTGGCGCGGATGCGGCAGATGTTCCCCCAGGTGAAGGAGTTCTTTTTCGACGACGACACCTTCACCGACGACCGCCCGCGCGTCGAAGCCATCGCCCGCGAACTGGGCCGGCTGGGGGTGACGTGGTCGTGCACCGCCAAGCCCGACGTGCCGCGCCAGACCCTGGCGGTGATGAAGGCCAACGGTTGCCGGCTGTTGCTGGTGGGGTACGAATCGGGGGTGCAGGCCATCCTCAACAACATCCGCAAGGGCACCCGCGTCGACATCATGCGGCGCTTCACCGCCGACTGCCACGACCTGGGCATCCTGATCCACGGCACCTTCATCCTGGGCCTGCCGGGCGAAACCCGGCAGACCATCAAGGACACCATCGCGTTCGCCAAGGACATCAACCCGCGCACGCTGCAGGTATCGCTGGCGGCGCCCTATCCCGGCACCGAGCTTTATGCACAGGCTCAAGCGAACAACTGGCTCTCGGCCGGCGATCTTGTGCGCAATGATGGCCGCCAACTAGCCGCCCTGGGCTATGCTGATCTGCCCGCCGCCGACATCTTCGCCGCCGTCTCGGACTTCTATCGTCAGTTCTATTTCCGCCCGGCCAAGATCGCCGAGATCTGCGGCGAGATGCTGGGCGATTGGGACATGGCGAAACGCCGCCTGCGCGAGGGGGTGGAGTTCCTGTCGTTCCTGAACCGGCGCCGGGCGGCCTAAGCCGCGCGGCCCCTTGGGCCTAATCAAATCCGCCATCCCCCCGGCCGTGCGACCGGATTGAGATCATGACCTGCCGCGCCCCACCTGGGTCCCAGGCTGCGAAAGGGGCGCGGATGAATCTGATCGATCTGGGCGATGCCCAATCCCAGGCGGCGGCCAAGGCCAGGGCGGCCTCGTCGTCCTTCACCTGGGCCATGCGCATGCTGCCGGCGCAAAAGCGCCTGTCCATGTACGCCGTGTACGCCTTCTGCCGCGAGGTGGACGACATCGCCGATGGCGAACTGGCGGTCGCCGACAAGCTGGCGGCGCTGGACCATTGGAAGACCAATGTGGAGCGGCTGTTCCGCCCCGCCAGCACGCCGACCTTCCTGCTGGAGGCGCCGCTGCGGCGCGCCATCGAGCTGCATGGCCTGCGCCGCCGCGACTTCCTGGCGGTGGTCGAGGGCATGATCATGGATGCCGAGCGCCCCATGGTGGCGCCCTCGCTGCTGGAGCTTGACCTTTATTGCGACCGGGTAGCGGCGGCGGTGGGGCGGCTGTCGGTGCGGGTCTTCGGCCTGGGCGACGCCGAGGGCGAGGCACTGGCCGGCGCGCTGGGCCGCGCGCTGCAACTGACCAACATCCTGCGCGACTTGGCCGAGGACGCCGCCCTGGGACGCCTTTACCTGCCGGCGGAAATCCTGGCCGCCCATGGCATCGACGCTGCCGAAGGGCCGGCAGCGGTGCTGGCCCACCCCGCCTTGCCCGCCGCCGCCCGCGACCTTGCCGCCCGCGCGCGGCGCCATTACGCCGAGGCCCAGGCGGTGGCGCGCCGCTGCCCGCGCGAAGCGGTGCGGCCGGCGCTGCTGATGGCGGCGGTGTACCAGGCGCTGCTCGACCGCCTGGAGGCCGAGGGCTGGCGCCGCCCCGAACGCCGGGTGGAGCTGGGCGCCTTGAACAAGGCCTGGATCGTGCTTCGTGAGTCGTGCAGTCGGGCGTGGAGCCGCGCATGAAGCCGTTCTCGCCCGCCGACCACGCCTTGGCCGCCGGGATGGCGGCGTTGATGGCACGCCGGCACGATGACGGCCATTGGTGCTTCGAACTGGAGGCCGACGTCACCATCCCGGCCGAGACCATTCTGCTCGGCCATTACCTCGACCGGATCGACAGTGGACGGCAGGCGCGCATGGCCGAGTACATCCGCGCCACCCGCACCGCCGAGGGCGGCTGGCCGCTGTTCGCCCATGGGCCGTTCGACCTGTCCGCCTCGGTCAAGGGCTATTTCGCCCTCAAGGCGGCCGGTGACCCGCCCGACGCTCTCCATATGGTCGAAGCGCGCGCCGCCATCCTGGCGCGTGGCGGCGCGGCGCAAGCCAACGTCTTTACCCGTATCCTGCTGGCGCTGTTCGCCCAGGTGCCGTGGCGGGCGGTGCCGGCCATGCCGGTCGAGATCATGATCCTGCCGAAATGGTCGCCCTTTCACATCGACAAGGTGTCGTACTGGTCGCGCACGGTGATCGTGCCGTTGCTGGTGGTGATGGCGCAGCGCCCCACCGCACGCAATCCGCACGGCATCGCCATCCCCGAACTGTTCACCCGGCCGCCGCACGAGGTCCGCGACTGGCTGCGTCCCTCTGCGCCGGGCCTGCTGCCGCAAGGCTTCCGCTGGCTGGATACGGCGGTCCGCGCGGCCGAGCCGTATCTGTCGAAGACCAACCGCCAGCGCGCCATCGCCGAGGCGGTACTGTGGGTGCGCGAGCGGCTGAACGGCGAACACGGCCTGGGCGCCATCTTCCCAGCCATGGTCAACGCCGCGCTGATGTTCGACTGCCTGGGAATGGAGACCGAGCGCGCAGTGGCGCTGGATGCGCTTGATCGGCTGGTGGTGGATGGCGACCGCACCTATTGCCAGCCCTGCCTGTCGCCGGTGTGGGACACCGCCCTGGCCGCCCATGCGGTGCTGGAAGCCGGCGGTGATCCGTCACCGGCGCTGGACTGGCTGGCGGCGCGCCAGATTGTCGATGTGGCCGGCGACTGGGCGCGGCAGCGGCCCGGCCTGGAACCGGGCGGCTGGGCGTTCCAATACGCCAACGACCACTATCCCGACCTGGACGACACCGCCGTGGTCGCCATGGCGCTGCACCGCGCCGACGCCCGCCGCCACGCCGTCGCCATCGCCCGCGCCGAAACCTGGGTGCGCGGCCTGCAAAGCCGCAACGGCGGCTGGGGCGCCTTCGACGCCGACAATACCCATTTCCACCTCAACGCCATCCCGTTCGCCGATCACGGCGCCCTGCTGGACCCGCCCACCGCCGACGTCACCGCGCGCTGCGTCGGCTTCCTGGCCCAACTGGGCGCCGGCCCCGACGATCCCGCCCTGAAAGCCGCCATCCGCTTCCTGCTGCGCGAGCAAGAGGATGACGGGTCGTGGTTCGGCCGCTGGGGCACCAATTACATCTATGGCACCTGGTCGGTACTGTCGGCGCTGAACGCCGCCGGATACCCGGCCGATGCGGCACCGATCCGCCATGCGGTGGCCTGGCTGCTGGCGCGCCAGCGCGGCGATGGCGGTTGGGGCGAAAGCGGCGAGAGCTATTGGCCCGAGCGCCGCGCCAAGGCGCTGCACACCAGCACGCCAAGCCAGACCGCCTGGGCCTTGCTGGCGCTGATGGCGGCCGGCGAGGGAACGCATCCGGCGGTGGCGCGCGGCATCGCCTTTCTGGCCGACAGCCAAACCGAAGATGGCAGTTGGGCCGAGGACAGCTTCACCGCCGTCGGCTTTCCGCGCGTGTTCTATTTGCGCTATCACGGCTATCCGCTGATCTTCCCGGTGTGGGCGCTGGCCCGCTACCACGCCCTGCTGCACGGCAACCGCGCCACGCCGCCATGGGGGATTTGACCGGAATCGTCGTCGGCCTGCGCGCCGAGGCCCGGCTGCTGCGTGGCTGTCCGCTGGTGGCCTGTGCCGGCGCCGAACCGGAGAACGCGGCGCGCGCGCTATTGGCGGCCGGCGCCACCCGTCTGCTCAGCTTCGGCCTAGCCGGCGGCCTGGACCCCGCCCTGGAACCGGGCGCGCTGGTGCTGGCGAGCGAGATCGTCACCGCCGGCAACCGCTGGCCCACCGATCCGGCCTGGGCCGCCGATTTCCCCCCCCTGCGACGGGCGCCGTTGCTGGGCGCCGCCGCGCCGCTGCTCGACCGCACCGCCAAGGCCGCCGCTTTCCGCGACACCGGCGCGGCGGCGGTGGACCTGGAAAGCGGCGCGGTGGCGGCGGCGGCAGCGGCGGCGGGGGTGCCCTTGCTGGCCTTGCGCGCCGTGGCCGACCCCGCCGCTCAGACCGTGCCGGCGGCGGTGCTGAAGGTGGTGAATCCCCAGGGGCAGATCCGCCTGCGCGCGGCGATGGTCGCCCTGGCGCTGCATCCTTGGGCCATGGTCAGGCTGGCACTCCAGGCGCAAGCGGGGATGACCGCGCTGCGGAGTGTGGTTCAAATTCTTGCGTCATCCCGGCCGTAGCGAAGCGGAGAGCCGGGATCCATGGGTGCGGGCGGCGCCATGGACCCCGGATCGCGCTGCGCTTGTCCGGGGGGACGCTCATCATTAATTGGCCGCTGCCCGTCCAGCGGAATCTCCGGCGCCATCGGACCGTCGGTGCGCGGGCCGCGCACGGCCGCGCCCAGCGCCTTGAGCGGGTGGCGGAAGGCATCGGCCACCGCCGCCGCCTCGTAGCCGCTATGGACCATGCAATCGGCGCACTTTTCATAGGCGCCGGTGCCATAGCGCGACCAGTCGGTGTCCGCCATCAGTTCGGCATAGCTCTGGGCGAAGCCTTCGCCCAACAGGTAGCACGGCCGCTGCCAGCCGAAGACGTTGCGGGTGGGATTGCCCCACGGCGCGCAGCGATAGCTTTGGTTGCCGGCCAGGAAATCCAGGAACAGCGGCGATTGCGCGATCGGCCATCCCCGCCCCCGCCCCAGGCGGAACAGCGCGCGGAACAGGTCCTTGGCGCGGCGGCGGTTGAGGAAATGGGTCTGGTCGGGGGCGCGTTCATAGGCATAGCCGGGCGACAGCGTCACCCCGTCCACTCCCAGCGCCTTGACGCCGTCCAGGAAGCCGGCGACCCGGCCGGCCTCGGCGCCGTCGAACAGGGTACAGTTGACGTTGACGCGGAAGCCGGCCGCCTTGGCCTGGGCGATGGCCGCCACGGCACGGTCGTAGACGCCGTCCTGACACACCGCGTGGTCGTGCTGCTCGCGGTCGCCGTCCAGATGCACCGACCAGCACAGGCGCGGATGGGGGCGGAAGCGGTCCAGTCGCTTGGACAGCAGCAAGGCGTTGGTGCACAGGTAAACATACCGTCCCTGGGCCAGCAGGCCGGCGACGATGATTTCGATCTCGGGATGCAGCAGCGGCTCGCCGCCGGCGATGGACACCACCGGCGCCCCGCATTCCGCCGCCGCCGCCAGACACGCCGCCACGCTGAGGCGACGGTCGAGGATATGCGGCGGATGGGCGATCTTGCCGCAGCCGGCACAAGCCAAATTGCAGCGCAGCAGCGGTTCCAGCATCAGCACCAGCGGATAGCGCTCGATGCCGCGCAGGCGGCGGCCCAGCACATAGGCGGCGATGGCGATTTGTTGGCGCAGGGGGATGGTCATGGTCAGGTCAACTCGCGCGGCAGACGAAAGACGATGTTCTCCTCGATGCCGGCGATCTCGTGCAGGTCGATGTCGCCGCTCAGGTGCCGCAGCCGATCCAACAACTCCTCCACCAGATGCTCGGGCGCCGAGGCCCCCGCCGTCACCCCCAGGACACCGATACCCGTCAGCCAGGCCGGGTCGAAGCCGCTGGCATCGTCGATCAGATGGGCGTGGGTGCCGCAATCGGCGGCGATCTCGCGCAGGCGATTGCTGTTCGAGCTGTTCTTGGCGCCGATCACCACGATGGCGTCGACCAGCGCCGCCATCTGGCGCACGGCGCGCTGGCGATTCTGGGTGGCATAGCAGATGTCGTTGGTATCGGGACCGACGATGGCGGGAAAGCGCGCCTTCAGCGCCTCGACCACCGCCTTGGTGTCGTCCAGGCTGAGGGTGGTCTGGGTGACATAGGCCAGCTTGGCAGGATCGGCCACCCGCAGCCGGGCGACGTCGTCCACGGTGGCGACCACATGCACCGTGCCGGAGATTTGCCCGACCGTGCCCTGCACCTCGGCATGGCCGGCATGGCCGATCAGCACCACCTCGCAGCCCATGCGGGCATAGCGGCGGCCTTCCAGATGGACCTTGAACACCAGCGGGCAGGTGGCGTCGATCACCCGCAGGCCACGGCTGCGGGCGTCGTCCTCGACGTCGCGCGACACGCCATGGGCGCTGAAGATGGTGACCGGCGCATCGGCCGGCACCTGATCCAACTCGTCGACGAAGATGACGCCCTGGTCCTTGAGCGACTGCACCACGTGGCGGTTATGGACGATCTCGTGCCGCACATAGATGGGCGGGCCAAAGCGGTCCAGCGCGCGCTGGACGATCTCGATCGCCCGCTCGACGCCGGCGCAGAATCCCCGTGGCCGGGCAAGATAGACGCGCATGCCTGCACCCGCTGTGACTGATGACACCACAGCAGGTTGGGCCGGGAGCCTTTCGGATCAATTCGCCCGGACGGACAGCACCGTCAGTACATCCGCCGCCGGAACAGCCATGCCGCTCCGGCCAGGGTGACGATGGCCAACAGCGCCATCGGCCACACCGATTGCCACACCAGGGCGGCCGGAAGATCCTTCAGGAAGATGCCCCACAGCACCACCAGGAAGTGCCGCACCGGGTTGACCAGGGTCAGCGTCTGCAGCCAATCGGGCATGTTCTGCACCGGTGTGGCGAAGCCCGACAGAATCATGGTGGGAACCAGGAAGAAAAAGGCGCCCATGATTGCCTGCTGCTGGGTCGAGGACAGCGCCGAAATGAACAGCCCGACGCCGATGGTGCACAGCAGGAACACCGCCAGCGACAGGTACAGCAGCAGCAGCGAGCCGGTCAGCGGCACCTGGAACCAGATTTGGCTGGCGGCGATGATAATGCTGCCCTCGGCCAGGCCGATCAGCAGCGCCGGCGCCGTCTTGCCGACCAGGATTTCCCACGGTCGCAGCGGCGTCACCAGTAATTGCTCGAAAGTGCCCAGTTCGCGCTCGCGCGCCACCGACAGGCCGGTGACCACCAGCGCCACCACCTGGGTCAGCACGCCGACCAGACCAGGCACCACCACCCACAGGCTTTCCAGATTGGGGTTGAACCACACCCGCGTCACCAGGGCCGAGCCGGCCGACTGCCCGGCCTTGGCGGCCAGGGCGGCGTTGTGGTCGATGACGATGGCGGTCAGGTAGGTGGCGGCGATCTGGGCAGTGTTGGAGCGGCGGCCATCCAGCACGATCTGGATGCTGCCGCTTTGCCCGGATTCGAGCCGGCGCGAGAAATCCTGCGGGATGCGCAGTCCGGCCATGGCGTCGCGGGAATCAATGGCGGCGGCCAGCGCCTGCTCGCTGTCCACCACCTGCAGCCGGGCGAAGGTGGGCGATCCCTGGATGCGCGCCACCAGCTCGCGCGCCGCCAGCCCGTTATCCTGGTTGAACAGCGCCAGCGTCACGTCGGTGACGTCGTAGGTGGCGGCATACGAGAACACCGCCAACTGGATCAGCGGCGGCACGATCAGCACGAATCGGCTTTTCTTGTCGCGCCAGACCGACAGCAATTCCTTGACGATAAGGGCGAGGATGCGACCCCACATGGCGCTACTCCAGACTCTTGCGGGTGCGGCGCCAGGTCACGCCGCCCAGGATGAGCGCGATCAGCGCCAGCGCGCCGGCATTGGGCAGGATGACGCTCCACACATCGCCGGCCATGAAGATGGTCTGCAGGCAGGTGACGAAATAGCGGGCGGCGACCACATGCGACAGCACCTCGATCCACACCGGCATGGAGCTGGGTTCGAAGACGAAGCCCGACAGCATGAAGGCGGGCAGGAAGGCGGAAACGATGGCGATCTGCCCGGCGACGAACTGGTTCTTGGCGATGGTGGAGATCAGCAGGCCCAGATTGAGGGCGCCGGCCAGGAACAGCGCCGACACCACCACCAGCACCCACAGCGAGCCGCGCAACGGCACCTCGAACAGCCAGATCGCCAGCAGTACCGACAACCCCATGCCGCCCATGCCGAGGACGAAATAGGGCAGCACCTTGCCGGCCAGCAACTCGACGGCGCCGACCGGGGTGGCGATCAGCGCCTCCATGGTGCCGCGCTCCCATTCGCGCGCCACCACCAGCGCGGTCAGGATGGTGCCGACCAGGGTCATGTTGATGGCGATCAGGCCGGGGACCAGGAAGTTGCGCGATTCCAACGCCTCGTTGAACCACACCCGCGTTTCGACGGTGACCGGCACCACCAGCGCCACGCCCTTGTCCATCGCCTCGTGCTGCAGCCATTTGGCCCACACGCCCTCGGCATAGCCCTTAACCAGCCGGGCGGTGTTGGCGTCGGTGCCGTCCAGCAGCACCTGGATGGGGGCATCCTGGCCGCGTGCCGCGCGGGCGTCGAAATCCTCGGCCACCAGCACCACGCCGCGATACCGCCCCGCCACCAGCCCGGCCTCGGCCGGGGCGCGGTCGTGCAATTGGGTGACGCGGAAATAGGGCGAGTTGCCGAAGGCGGCGACCAGGCTGGCGCTGCGCGGCGTCGGGTCGGGCACCACCACCGCCAAAGTGACATGGCGGGCGTCCAGCGACACGCCATAGCCGAACAGCAGCAACAGCACCACCGGCAGCACCAGGGCGATGACGATGCTGGAGGGATCACGGGCGATCTGCAGGATTTCCTTGCGGATCAAGGCCCACAAGCGGCGGAGCATGCTTTTCATGGCCGCGCCTCCCGGTCCGAGGCTTCCACCAAGGCGATGAAAGCGTCCTCCAGCGTCGGGTCGGGACGGTCGGCACTGCGCTGCCCGGCCTTGATCTGGTCGGGACTGCCCAGCGCGATCAGCCGGCCGCGATAGACGATGCCGATGCGGTCGCAATATTCGGCCTCGTCCAGAAAATGGGTGGTGACCAGCACGGCGACGCCATCGGCGGCCAGCGTGTTGATGTGGCCCCAGAACTCGCGCCGGATCAGCGGATCGACGCCGGACGTGGGTTCGTCGAGGAACAGGATGTCGGGGCCGTGCAGGATGGCGGCGGCCAGGGCCAGGCGCTGCTTGAAGCCCAACGGCAACTGGCCGGCATCGGTGCCGGCAAGGTCGTGCAGGCCGAACACGTCGAGCATGGCGCCGCACATCTCGCGCCGCCGCGCGCCCTTCAGGCCGTAGACCCCGGCGAAGAAGTCCAGGTTCTGCCGCACCGACAGATCGGGATAAAGCGAGAATTTCTGCGACATATAGCCCAGGCGCTGCTTGGCCTCGGGCGCGGCGGTGGCAAGGTCGATGCCGGCGACGCGGGCGATGCCGGATGTGGGCGGCATCAGGCCGCACAGCATGCGGAAGGTGGTCGACTTGCCGGCGCCGTTGGGTCCCAGCAGGCCAAAAATTTCACCCGGTGCCACGGTGAAGCCGATGCGGTCGACGGCGGTGAAGTCGCCGAAGCGGCGGGTCAGCTCGGCCGCCTCGACCACGGCACCGCCGCGCGGGCGCGGATGGTGGACCTGTTCCGGCAGCGTCGGCGGCGGGCCGCCATGGCGATCCAACAGCGCGATGAAGGCGTCCTCGAACCGCGGCGCCACCGGTTCCACCACCGCCTCGGGCGCGCCCAATTCGGCCGGCGCCGGTGGCGCCACCCCTTCGGCCGTCACCAGCCGCACCGAGGCGCCCTGGATCAGGGCGTCGCTAATGCCGGACAGACGGCGGGCGGCGGCCTGCACCGCGCGGCGGTCGGTGGCGGCGCGCACGGCGAAGCTGCGGCCGCGCACCCGCTCGGTCAGGGTGGTGGGCGGGCCGTCATAGATCAGTTTGCCCTGATCCAGCAGCAGCACCGAATGGCAGCGCTCGGCCTCGTCCAGATAGGCGGTGGACCACACCACGCCGACGCCGTCTTCCGCCAGTTGGTGAACCATGCGCCACAGCTCTCGCCGCGACACCGGATCGACGCCGACGCTGGGTTCGTCCAGCAGCAGCAGGCGCGGCGTCGCCACCAGGGCGCAGGCCAGGCCCAGCTTCTGCTTCATGCCGCCCGACAGCTTGCCGGCCAACCGGCCCTCGAACCCGGCCAGCCCCGAGAACGACAGCAGCCGCGTAAAGGCGCCCCCCTGCTCGGCCGCCGGCAGGCCGCGCAGATCGGCGTAAAGCGACAGGTTCTCGGCCACTGTCAGGTCTTCGTACAGGCCGAAGCGCTGCGGCATGTAACCCAGCGCGTCGCAAGCGGCGACGCTGCCCGTATCGGGTGCCAGCAGCCCCGCCATCAAGCGCAACAGCGTGGTCTTGCCGGCGCCGTCGGCCCCCACCAGCCCGGTGACGCGGCCGGCCGGAATGGACGCGGTCAAGCCGGCCACGGCGGCGACGCCACCGAAGCTCTTGCCCACTCCCTCCAGGCGGACCAGTTCCATCGGGGAACTCCCTTACGGCAGCAACCGCACCGTCACCGGCATGCCCTGGCGCAAGGTTTCGTCGGGGTCGGTGACGATCACCCGCACGCGATAGACCAGCGAGGTGCGCAGTTCCGGCGTTTCCACGTTCTTCGGAGTGAATTCCGCCACCGGCGAGACGAAGCCGACCTGGCCGTGATAGCGCTTGCCGCCATCGGTGACGATCTCGGCCTTGGTTCCCGGCACCACCTTGCCCAGGGCCGGCTCGGGCACCCAGGTGCGCACCTGCATGGGGTCGGTCAGCGCCAGCGTCAGCACGGTGGCGCCGGGCAGCACCATGGACCCCGGCTCGCGCACCCGCGTCATCACCTGGCCGGCGGCCGGGGCCGCCAGTTCGGCGTCGGCGAGGCGGCGGCGCATCAGGTCCAGCGTGCCTTGCTCGGCCTGCATCTGCGCCTTGGCCACGGCGATGTCTTCCGAGCGGAAGCCCTTTTCCTGCAGCGTCAGGGTCTGGCGGGCGCGGTTCAACTGGGCCTCGGCCTGGCGCATGTCGGCCCGCGCATTGTCCAGTGCCTGACGCGAGATGGTGGAATCCAACGGCAGGCCAGCGCGGCGGTCATAGGTCGCCTTGGCATTGGCATAGGCGGCTTCGGCGCGGGCGACATCGGCCTTGGCCTGACCGATTTCCTGCGGCCGGTTGCCGGTTTCCAGCTTGCCCAGATTGGCGGCGGCGGCAGCGACGCGGGCCTCGGCGATGCGCACGGCATCTTCCAGATAGCCCTTTTCCATCACTGCCACCACCTGGCCGGCGGCGACGCGGTCGCCCTCCTCCACCAACAGCTTGTCCAGCCGGCCTTCGACGCGGAAGGCCAGGTCAAGCTGGCGGATATCGACACTGCCGTTCAGCACCAGCGCACCGGTATCGGCGGGCTTGCGCAGGGCGAACCACAGCGCGGCGGCCAGGACGGCAACCAAAAGGACGGCAACGGGAACGATGGGAAGCTTGCGGCGCATGGCAATCTCGATCGCAAAACCACGGCTGAGGACCAGGATATCGCCTGATAAGCGTGCCGTCGCCCCCTCATTCCGCGTGTCAGTGCTTCCCAATTGGATGGCCCGCTTTCCCTTCGCCCAAGGACCTGCCAGAGTGCGCATCACGGTTATATGAACGCGAAGAGGCCCGGAAGATGTCAGCCGCAGAACAGTCCCTGATGCGGGGACTGGCATTGCTCCAGCGTCAGGATTTCCCTGGTGCCGCCGCCGCGTTCACCATGGCCTGCTCGTTGCGCAAGGGATATTGGGAAGCGCACGCCAATCTGGGCGTCGCATTGAAGATGCTGGGCCGTTACGACGAAGCGGCAAGCCAATTGCGTCGTGCACTAAAATTGGGGCCGCAATCGGCCGAACTGGTGGCGGCACTGGCCAACGTTTTCCATATGGCCGGTGATTTCAACGAAGCAGCCAAGCTCTATCGCAAGGCCATCGACATCGCGCCCCGCGCCGCCGGCATTCGCGTGTCCTACGGCGCGCTTCTCGGCCAGACCGGCCGCCATGCGGATGCGTTGGCCCAACTGGCCAAGGCCCACGAGTTGGAGCCGGGCAATCCGTTACTTCCGCAGATGATCGGCGAAACGCTGTCCCGGTTGGGGCGTGCGGAAGAGGCCGTGCCATGGCTGCGCCAGGCCGCCGCCCAGCCCGGCGCGGCACGCGCCAGCCTAATGGCATTGGTCGCCGCCTTGTGCGCCGCCCGCCGCCCCGAGGAGGCCGAGCCGATAGCGCGCCGAATCACCGAGCAGTTCCCCACGGAACCCGGTGGCTGGCTGATGCTGGGCAACGTCCTGCGCGACCTGGGGCGCTGGCGCGAGGCGAGCGAGGCGGCGGCGCGGGAATGGCAAAACAGCGGCAACCCGTTGGCGCTGGTCCAGAAGTGCCTCAGCCTGCCCATGATCCCCGCCGACGAAGCGGAGATCGCGACGGCGCGGGCCGAATTCGGGCGCGGCCTGGACGAGTTGGACGCGGCCGGCCTGACCCTGTCGCTAGAGGGTCTTGCGGCATTACCCACCAGCTTTCTGCTGTCCTATCACGGAGCCGACAATCGGGAACTGCAGGCCAAGCTGGCCCGCTTTTACCGCCGCGCCTGCCCCGAATTGACCTTCACCGCCCCCCATCTGGCGCAACCCCGCAAGGGCAAGGGGCGGCTCAAGGTCGGCTTGCTGTCGAGCTACTTCCACAACCACACCATTGGGCAATTGTTCGTCGGCATGATCGAGGCGTTGCCGCGAGATCGCCTGGAGGTGGTGCTGTTCGCGCCGCCACGCGGCCCCGATCCCGTCCGCCAGCGTCTGATCGCCGCCGCCGACAAGGTGGTGTCCCTGCCACCCTCTATCGCCGCCGCCCGTGCCGTCGTGGCGGCCGAGGCGCTGGACGTGCTGCATTACCCCGATATCGGCATGAGTTCCTTTACCTATTTCCTCGCCTTCGCCCGGTTGGCACGGCTGCAGACCATGGGGTGGGGGCATCCCGAGACGACCGGCATCGACACCATCGACCTGATGCTCAGTTGCGCCGCCATGGAGCCGCCTGAGGGCGACAGCCATTACACCGAGCGGCTGGTACGTCTGCCCGGCACCACCATTCGCTACGACCATCCGACCCTGGCCGCGTTGCCCCAACGTGCCCGGCTGGGCATCCCCACCGACGCCACGGTCTATGGCTGCCCACAGACGCTGTTCAAATTTCATCCGCGCTTCGATGCGGTGTTGGCAGACATCCTGATGCGCGACCCCGCCGGCCTGCTGGTGCTGATCAGCGACATTGCCCCGGCGGTCAACGCCCTGCTGCTGGACAGACTGAAAAAGGCCGGCGTGCCGGCCGACCGGGTGCTGTTTGTGCCGCGCCAAAGCCGCGACGGCTTCCTGGAACTGCTGGCGTCGATTGATGTCATGTTGGACCCGCTGCATTACAGCGGCGGCAATACCAGCCTGGAGGCATTCGCCCTTGGCACGCCGATCGTCACCTGGCCCGGCACGTTCATGCGCGGACGCCACACCGCCGGCTTTTACCAGTTAATGGGCGTGACCGAGTGCATCGCCCGCGACGACGCTGACTATGCGGACCGCGCCGTTCGCTTGGGAACCGACCCCGTCTGGCGCGACGGCATCCGCGCCCGCATCCTGGCGGCGAATTCCGTCCTGTACGACGATGCCTCCGCCGGCACGGCCATGGCGACGGCGTGGGAACAGGCCATCGCCGAGCGCTAGCCTTTGTCGCCATCATCGGCTAAATCTGCCGCAAATCGCACTTCATCCGGGGTTACCGCCATGCCTTCCTTCGACATCGTTTCCAAGACCGATATGGCAGAAGTCGACAACGCCATCGCCGGCATCCAGCGCGAGATCGGCACCCGCTTCGATTTCAAGGGGTCGAAGTGCTCGCTGGAGCGCAAGGAGCAGGTGATTACCGTGCTGGCCGACAACGACAGCCGCCTGGAGCTGATGCACGACTTCCTGCGCACCTATTTCACCCGCCGCAAGGTCGATCCGCGCTGCCTGGACTTCTCGGCCACGCCGCAAAAGGCGTCGGGCGACACCCTGCGCCACGAGGTCACCGTCAAGCAGGGCATCGACCAGACCGTCGCCAAGACCCTGATCAAGGAGATCAAGGACAGCAAGATCAAGGTCCAGGCCTCGATCCAGGGCGACGAGGTCCGCGTCACCGGCAAGAAGCGCGACGAATTGCAGGACACCATCGCGCTGTGCAAGAAGCTGGACGTCGAGCTGCCGCTGCAGTTCGTGAATTTCCGCGACTGAGACCCTTCTTTTGAGCGCCGTTCACTTGATCCGACATCCAGCAGCAACGCGGATGGGCGCGGATGCCGCTTCGCGCCTGCACGGATGGGCACGAATGAATATTCATGCTTTATCCGTGCCCATCTGCGCCAATCCGTGTTTATCCGTGTTGCTGCTGGATGAAGGGCGCCTGGGACCAAGCTGACTGCCCAGCCCTCACCCGCTACACTCCGTTACCAAGTCGCACTCGACGGAAACGCGTGCTTTGCCCAATATCGCGGGCATGCATACGCCTCCGCCCAAACGCCGCACGCTGATCGTCGCCCTTGCGCTGGCCGCCGCCATCCTGGTGGGCGGCGGCGGCGCGTGGTGGTGGCTGTCCCGCCAGGATGGCGCCGCCAAGTGGATCACCGCCAAGGCCACGCGCGGCGACATCGAAGACACCACCACCGCGCTGGGCACGTTGCAGCCGCTGGAATACGTGGACGTCGGCACCCAGGTGTCGGGCCAGTTGCGCCGCATCTTCGTCCAGGTCGGCGATCAGGTCACCCAGGGCCAGCCGCTGGCCGAGATCGACCCCACCGTCTATGGCAGCAAGGTCGACGCCGGCCAGGCCAATATCCAGAACCTGCAGGCGCAACTGGCGGAAAAGCAGGCCCAAGCCACCCTGGCCGATGAATTGTTCGCCCGCCAGCAGCGCATGCTGACCGCCAACGCCACCAGCACCGAGGCATTCCAGAACGCCCAGACCACGCTAAAGGCCGCCCGCGCCCAGGTGGCGCAGTTGCAGGCGCAGATCGCTCAGGTGCAGTCCACCCTGCGCGGCGACCAGGCCAATCTGGGCTACACCAAGATTTTCGCCCCCATGAGCGGCACCGTGGTCAGCCAGACCTCGCGCCAGGGCCAGACCCTGGTGGCGGCACAGCAGGCCCCCACCATCCTACGCATCGCCGATTTGTCGACCATGACGGTGTGGACCCAGGTGTCCGAGGCCGACATCAGCAAGCTGAAGCTGGGCCAGCCGGTCTATTTCACCACCCTGGGCAAGCCCGAGAACAAGCGCACCAGCGTCCTGCGCCAAATCCTGCCGACGCCCGAGGTGCTGAACAACGTGGTGCTGTACGACGCCCTGTTCGACGTCGCCAATCCGGACGGCGATCTGGGCATCCAGATGTCGGCCCAGGTGTTCTTCGTCCATGCCGCCGCCAAGGACGCCATCCTGGTCCCCGCCGCCGCCCTGAGCCAGGGCAAAGGCAAGGACAAGGGCAAAGGCGCCACCGTGCTGGTGATGAAGGACGGCGTGCCCGAGCCGCGCCCCGTCAAAGTCGGCGTGCGCAACCGGGTGCAGGTGCAGATCGTCTCCGGCCTGGAAGAGGGCGACGAGGTGGTGATCGGTCAACGCACGGCCGAGGCCAAGAAGGCCACGTCCGGCGCCCCCGGCGCCCCGCCCGGCACCCCGCGCCCGCGATGACCGCCCCCGACCTGTCAACCGTTGCCGCCGGCGAGCCGCTGATCCAACTGGACGGCGTCAGCAAGACCTATCGCAACGGCACGCTCGCGGTCGAGGTGCTGCACGGCGTCTCGTTGACCATCCGCCGGGGCGAGTTCGTCGCCATCATGGGCGCCTCCGGTTCGGGCAAGACCACGCTGATGAACCTGATCGGCTGCCTGGACCGCCCCAGCGCTGGCCGCTATCTGTTCGCCGGGCGCGACGTCGCCGGCATGGACCGCGACCAGTTGGCGCTGCTGCGGCGCGACGCCTTCGGCTTCGTCTTCCAGCAATACAATCTGCTGGCCAATGCCAACGCGCTGGAAAACGTCGAGGTGCCGGCCATCTATGCCGGCCTGCCCAAGGCGGCGCGCGACGACCGCGCCGCCGCCATCCTGGGCGCGCTGGGGCTGGGCGACCGCCTGCACCACCGGCCCAACCAATTGTCGGGCGGCCAGCAGCAGCGGGTGTCCATCGCCCGCGCGCTGATGAACGGCGGCGCCGTCATCCTGGCCGACGAACCCACCGGCGCGCTGGACAGCAAGTCGGGCCGCGAGGTCATGGCCCTGCTGCACCAGCTCAACGCCGACGGCCACACCATCGTGCTGATCACCCACGACGCCAGCGTCGCCGCCCAGGCACGGCGCGTCGTCACCATCGCCGACGGCATCATCGTCAGCGACAAGGACGGCGCGGCGCCCACCCCCGCCGACCCGACCAACGCCGCCATGGCGCCGCCGCCGATCCGCGACGCCAGCGCCATGACCGACGTGTCCGAGGCGGTGAAGATGGCGTTGCGGTCCTTGCGCGCCAACCTGTTCCGCACCGTGCTGACGCTGCTGGGCATCGTCATCGGCGTCGGCTCGGTCGTGGCCATGCTGGCCATGGGCGACGGCGCCAAGCAGGACGTGCTGAGCCGCATCCAGGCCATGGGCACCAACCTGCTGCTGGTGCGTCCGGGCACCGCCTTCATGCGCGGCCCCGAGGCCGGCACCATCGCCACCCTGATCCCCGAGGACGCGGAAGAGTTGGCGCGATTGCCCAACGTGCGGGTGGCGGTGCCGGAACTGGGCGGCACGGTGACGCTGCGCAGCGGCAATGCCGATTACCAGACCTCGGTCACCGCCACCTCGGCCGATTATCCCATTGCTCGCGACTGGGCTTTGAAAAGCGGCACCTTCTTCAGCGCCGAGGACGTCAAAAGCTATGTTCCGGTGGTGGTGCTGGGCCAGACCGTGGTGGACAACCTGTTCCGCAACGGCGAGGACCCCATCGGCCGTTACGTGCTGCTGAAGAACGTTCCCTTCCAGGTGGTCGGCGTGCTGACGCGCAAGGGTGCGTCGCCGTTCGGCAGCGACTTGGACGACGCCGCCTTCGTGCCGCTCTCCACCGGCAGCTTGCGCCTGTTCGGCCAGCGCTTCCTGCGTTCCATCGCCGTGCAGGTCGACAGTCTGGACGACATCGACGACACCCAGGAGCAGGTCACCACGCTGCTGGAAACGCGCCACCGTGCCAAGGACGTGCAGGTGCGCAACACCGCCTCGATCATGGAGGCGGCCACCGCCACCCAGAACACCATGACCGTGCTGCTGGGGTCCATCGCCGCCATCTCGCTGCTGGTCGGCGGCATCGGCGTGATGAACATCATGCTGGTCAGCGTCACCGAGCGCACCCGCGAGATCGGCATCCGCATGGCGACCGGCGCGCGCACCGCCAACATCTTGCTGCAGTTCATCACCGAGGCGGTGGTGGTGTGCGCCATCGGCGGCGCGCTGGGTGTGGCCGGCGGCTTGGCGACGGCGCTGATCGCGCGGTCCCTGGACACGCCGGTGGTGTTCTCGGCGCCGCCGGTGGTACTGGCCTTCGGCTGCGCCTTCGTCACCGGGCTGGTGTTCGGCTATATGCCGGCGCGCAAGGCCGCCAATCTCGATCCCGTTCTGGCCCTGTCGGCGGAGTAAGCATGCGCCCTCGTCTTCTCCCCCTGCTTGCCCTCGCCCTTGGCGCCTGTTCCCAGGTGCCCGAGTTGGCCGTTCCCGACATGCCCCTGCCCGCCGCCTATGGCACTGAGGACCCCGCCACCCTGACCGCGCCGGCGGCCTGGTGGTTGTTGTTCGGCTCGGCCGAGTTGGACCGGCTGGAACAGGCGGCGCTGGCCGCCAACCACGACCTCAAGGCCGCCATCGCCCGCATCGAGCAGGCCGAGGCGCAATTGAAGATCGCCGGCGCGCCGACTTTGCCCACCGTCACCGCCGGGCTGGACGGCACCAACCGGATGACGCGCGGCGGCACCACGACGTCGGGCGTTCGCAGCACCTCGAAGTCGCCCACCACCAGCCGCTCGTTCCAAGGCTCGGTGGCGGCGTCGTACGAGGTGGATTTCTGGGGCAAGACCAGCGCCAGCATCCTGTCGGCCGAATCGTCGCTGGCGGCCAGCCGCTTCGACCGCGACACCGTGGCGCTGACGCTGACCGCCGACGTCGCCACCACCTGGCTGCAGGCGCTGGCGCTGGCCGACCGCGTCGCGGTGGCGCGGCGCAACCTGGAACTGGCGCGCCAGACCCTGGACCTGGCGGAAAAGCAGGCGGCGTTCGGCAAGACCTCGCAACTGGACGCCGCCCAGCAGCGCGCCACCGTCGCCGCCATCGAGGCCCGCCTGCCGGCGCTGGAGATGCAGCACCAGCAATCGGTCAACGCCCTGGCCATCCTGACCGGGCTGGCGCCGTCGCAGTTGCGCATCGACACCAACACCCTGGCCGGCCTGCCGGCACCGGTAGTCGCGGCCGGCCTGCCGTCCGAGCTGTTGCGCCGCCGCCCCGACATCGCCCGCGCCGAGGCCAATCTGGCTGCCACCAATGCCAATATCGGCATTGCCCGCGCCCAGCTTTACCCCAGCCTGACGCTGACCGCCGAGGGCGGCTACAGCAACCCCTATCTGATCTCGCTGTTGGACGCCCACAACACCTTCTGGACCCTGGGCACCAGCCTGGCCGCCACCCTGTTCGACAACGGCAAGCTGCACGGCAATGTGGAACTGAACGAGGCCAAGCTGCGCGAGGCGGCGGAAAGCTATCAATCCACCGTGCTGACCGCCCTGCGCGAGGTCGAGGACCAGTTGACCGCCGTGCGCTGGCTGGCCGGCCAGGAAGAGGCGCAATTGCGCGCCGTCACCGCCGCGCGCGAGGCCCAGCGCCTGTCCGACGTGCGTTACCGCGAGGGCGCGGTGGATTACCTGACCGTGCTGGAGGCCCAGCGCACCCTGCTGGATTCCGAGGACAGCGCGGTGCAGGTGCGCCTGAGCCGCCTTGACGCTTCGGTCGGGCTGGTCAAGGCGCTGGGCGGCGGCATGCAATAGGCGCCGCATTGCAGCGCAGCACGAAAACGCCCACATTGGCAGGGTGACCGCAAAGGGGACCACCATGCCGCATCACGACGACAAGGATCTGCGCGCCCGCGTCAAGCTGCTGGGCAGCATGCTGGGCGACGTGCTGCACGACCAGGAACGCGGCGAGGTGCTTGAGACGGTCGAGACCCTGCGCAAAGGCTTCATCGACCTGCGCGGCCGCGAGGACCCGGCCCGGCGGCGCCAGTTGATGGAGTTGATCGACCGGCTTGATCCGGCACTGCTCAGCCACGTGGTGCGCGCGTTTTCCCTGTACTTCCTGCTCGCCAACATCGCCGAGGAGGATGGCGCCCACCAGGACCGTCGCCGCCGGGTGCAGAAGGGCGAGCGGCTGTGGTACGGCTCGTTCGACCGCACCCTGCACGACCTGCGGGAGCAGGGCGTCGGTGCCGAGCAGGTGGCGCTGCTACTGAATTCCCTGCGCTATCAGCCGGTGTTCACCGCCCACCCGACCGAGGCCAAGCGCCGCACCGTGCTGGAGGTGCAGCGTCGGCTGGACGTGCTGACCAAGCGGTTGGATGCCACCCCACCCGGCCCCGAGCGGGCCGAGGTCGAGCAGGAATTGCGCAACCAAATTCAGGTGCTGTGGAAGACCGACGAGGTGCGGGTCAACCGCCCCCGCGTCGAGGACGAGATCAAGAACGGCCTGTTCTATTTCCGCGAAACCCTGTTCGACACCGTGCCGCGCCTGCACCGCAACCTGGAACGCGCCCTGCGTTCGGCCTATGGCACCGATTCCGCCATCGCGGTACCGCCGCTGTTGCGCTTCGGCAGTTGGATCGGCGGTGACCGCGACGGCAATCCCTTCGTCACCCACGACGTCACCCGGCTGGCGCTGCGGCTGCAATCGCGCGAGGTGATGAAGCGCTATCGCCGCCGCATCGAGCAATTGGCGCTGGAACTGACCCATTCCTCGACCCTGGTGACGCCCTCGGCCGAATTCGCCGCCAGCCTGGAGGCCGATGGCGACATCATGGCCGACGTGCTGGCCGGCAATCCGCACCGTTATGCCCAGGAACCCTATCGCCTCAAGCTGCACGTCATGCACCACCGGCTGGGCCTGCATCTGGCGCGGATGGAAGCCTTGCTGGACGGCCGTACCGATCCCGGCAGGCGGGGGTGCTACGGCTCGGAAGCCGATTTCATCGCCGATTTGGAAATCATCGGCCGCTCGCTCGCCAGCCACGGCGACGGCAAGCTGGCCGAGGCCGGGCTGCGCGACCTGATCCTGCAGGCGCGCACCTTCGGCTTCTTCCTGGCGCAACTGGATGTGCGCCAGGAATCGGGCCGCCACACGGCAGCGGTGGCCGAGCTGTTCGACCGCGCCCCCAACCTGCCCGATTACCGCAGCCTGGACGAAGCCGGCCGCGTGCGCGTGCTGGACGAGATGCTGAGCCATGGCGGCACGCCGCTGCTTTATGGCGACGAGCTGTCGGCGGACACGCGCGAGATCCTGGAGGTGCTGGAGACGGTGCGCGACCTGCGCGCCGAGATCAGCCCCGACGCCTTCGGCGCCTACGTCATCTCCATGACCCATCAGGCCAGCCATGTGCTGGAGGTGCTGTTCCTGGCCGGGTTCGCCGGCCTGGCCGGGCGCCGCGCCGACGGCACCTGGCATTGCGCGCTGCGCATCTCGCCGCTGTTCGAGACCATCGACGACCTGACCCGCATCCGCCCGGTGCTGGACACCCTGCTGGACCTGCCCAGCTATCGCGCCCTGCTGACCGCCTCGGGCGACCTGCAAGAGGTCATGCTGGGCTATTCGGATTCGTGCAAGGACGGCGGCATCCTGGCGTCGAGCTGGGGGCTGTACAACGCCCAGAAGCAGGTTGCCCAAGCCACCGCCTCGCGCGGGCTGAAATCGCGGATGTTCCACGGCCGCGGCGGCACCGTCGGCCGCGGCGGCGGCCCCACCCACGATGCCATCCTGTCGCAGCCGCCGGGCACCCTGGCCGGCGACATCAAGTTCACCGAGCAGGGCGAGGTGCTGTCGGCCAAATACGCCAACCCGGAAACGGCGGTGTACGAGCTGACCATGGGCCTGACCGGCCTGATGAAGGCATCGTGCGGCATCGCCTTCGCCTGCGCCGTCGATCGCGGCGACTTCACCGCCGTGATGGCCGAGCTGGCGCGGCTGGGCGAGGCCGCCTATCGCGACCTGACCGACCACACCGCCAGCTTCATCGATTATTTTTACGAAGCGACGCCGGTGTCCGAGATCGGCCTGCTCAACATGGGGTCGCGCCCCAGCCACCGGGCCAAGGGCGACCGCTCCAAGTATTCGGTGCGCGCCATCCCGTGGGTGTTCGGCTGGGGCCAGTCGCGCCAGACCATCCCGGCCTGGTACGGGCTGGGCAGCGCGCTGGAAGGCTGGTGCGGCCGCGATGCCGGGCGGCTGGCGGTGCTGCGCGAGATGGCGCGCGACTGGCCGTTCTTCCGTGGCTTGCTCGCCAACATCGCCATGTCGCTATCCAAGTGCGAAATGTCCATCGCCCGCGAATACGCCGGCCTGTGCGACGACAAGGTCGAGGCGGAATTCATCTTCGCCCGCATCAAGGCCGAATTCAGCCTGACGGTGGAATGGGTGCTGCGCATCGCCGAAGCCAGCGACCTGCTGGCCGACAATCCCCGGCTGGCGCTGTCGCTGGCCCGGCGCAACCCCTATCTCGACCCGCTGAACCACATCCAGATCACCGCCCTGCGCCGCTATCGCGCCCTGCCCGAGGACGATCCACAACGCGCCGACTGGCTGGCGCCGTTGCTGCGCTCGATCAACGCGCTGGCACAGGGGCTGCGCAATACCGGGTAAAGGGGGAGAACCACATGGATCAGGTGTTCCTTGTCATCCGCCACAAGGTGAAGGCCGAGGCCATCGCGGCTTATGAAGGCTGGCTGGCGCGGATCATTCCCGCCGCCGCGCACTATCCCGGGCACCAGGGCGTGCACGTGGTCCGCCCACCCTCCGGCCACGACGAATACGTCAACGTGCTGCGCTTCGCCACCGCAGCCGACGCCGAACGCTGGCAGTCCTCTGCCGAGCGCGCCACGCTGGTGGACGAGGCCCGGCCCTTGCTGTCCGAGTTGGAGGACATTGAGGTCAAATCCGGCATCGATTATTGGTTCACGCCGCCCTCGGTCACCAAGGCGCCGCCGCGATGGAAACAATGGCTGGTCACGACCTCGGTGATCTGGCCGCTGACCATCCTGGTGCCGTGGGCGATGGGGCCACTGTTCGACACTGCCCCGGCGCTGCAACGGTTCGGCCTCAAACAGGGCATCCTCGCCGCCATCATCGTCGGCCTGGTGGTCTACGTCGTCATGCCCCGCTATGTCCGCCTGCTGTCACCGTGGTTCTTCAAGCGGTAGGGGCGGGGGATGGAATGGGGAGGAGGCACGGTGTGGCCGATTTGCGCCCGTAGAGGTCGCCAGCGTGCCCTTCCGACCATTCTAAAAACGGTCGTTAATTTACGTCGATCCGATGGATGGACAACACAGGGCACCCACACACCATCGTCAAACGACTAGGGCTTGTTGACAAAGATCGGTAGCCAAAGCTTGGTCGCAGCGATGAGAGTTAGACTTAGTCTCCGCAGAAGAGCGGGAAAAGGAGGTGAGGTCCCCTGCCATCAGTGCCTCGCTATGATAACCGTATCAACGCACTGGGATAACTCGTAGGCTGAAAACTAATTCCGCCATTGTACAGGAGCATGCATGTCAAACCCCGAGCGAGATTGCGCCGCATCCACTGGAATAACCGGATTGGATGAAGTGCTTGGGGGTGGCCTGCCCCGCAACCGCCTTTACCTCGTCAACGGCAATCCAGGCTCCGGCAAGACGACAATGGCGCTTCAATTCCTGATGCAAGGCGTTCGGGAAGGCGAGCAGGTGTTCTACATCACCCTGTCGGAGACCAAGGAGGAGTTGGAAGCGGTCGCTGCGTCTCATGGTTGGAGTCTCGACGGGATATGTATTTTCGAATTATCCGCCCTCGACAAGATCCTGGCGTCCAACGCCCAGCAGTCGGTGTTCCACCCGGCTCAGGTGGAACTTGCCGAGGTGATGCAGGCCATCCTGACCGAGGTGGACCGGGTTCAGCCCTCGCGCGTGGTGGTGGACTCGGTCTCGGAGGTGCGCCTGCTGTCCGGCGATGCGTTGCGCTACCGCCGTCAGATCCTGGCGCTGAAACAGCATTTCGTCGGGCGCAACTGCACGGTTCTGATGCTGAATGACCAGGTTACCGACGGCGCCGACACTCAATTGCAGAGCCTGGCCCACGGCGTGCTGCAACTGGAGCACAGCGCTCCCGATTTTGGCGGTGACCGCCGTCGCCTGCGGGTGCAGAAGATGCGCGGCCGAGCCTTCCGCGAAGGTTTCCATGATTACCGGGTGCTGACTGGCGGCCTGATGGTCCATCCCCGCCTGGTGGCGGCCGAGCATCGGGAGGCGCACGGCATTCAGGCCGTCTCCAGTGGTGTGCGCGCCCTCGACAACATGATTGGCGGCGGGATCGAACGCGGCACTGCCACCTTGCTGATCGGCCCGTCGGGCTGCGGTAAGTCCAGCTGCGCCACGCAATTTGCCATCGCGGCGGCGGAGCGGGGCGAGCGGGTGGCGATGTACGTCTTCGACGAGCGGCCGGAGACCCTTCGCCATCGCTCCGCTGGCCTCGGGATGGATTTGGCCGGTCAGCTTGCTGCTGGACGCATCGATGTGCGCCAAGTCGACCCGGCGGAAATGTCACCGGGCGAATTTGCCGCCATGGTGCGCCAAGCCGTGGAGGAGGATGGCGCGTCCATGGTGGTGGTCGATTCGTTGAGCGGCTACCTCCACGCCATGCCCTCCGAAAAGAATCTGCTGCTTCAGCTCCATGAATTACTGGCTTATCTCGGGCAGAAGAACGTCACGTCCGTTCTGGTGTTTGCACAGCATGGCATGTTGGGGGGGATGGCGGTGGCCCCTGTCGATGTCAGCTATCTCGCCGACACGGTCATCCTGTTCCGCTATTACGAATATGCCGGCAGCCTGCGGCAGGCCATTTCCACCTTCAAGAAGCGTGGCGGCATTCATGAGCGTTCGATCCGTGACTTCTCCCTGAGCGCTAGGGGGGTGGAAATTGGCGAGCCGTTGGTGCACTTTCGCGGTGTGATGACCGGTGTGCCGGTGTTCGACGGGGAGATGAGTTCGGTCGATGGGAAAAATGTCGGCTGAAGGCGGCGCCGGAACCGCCTTGGAGGAGCGGGTGTTCATCCATGCCCCGTTCGGACGGGACGCCGAGGTGATGCGCGACGTATTGGCCGGCGCGGGCATCACCGCCGCAATCTGCCAGAGCGCTGGCCGATTGTGCGCAGACATCGCGGTGGGCGGCGGGGCCGCGGTTGTTACCGTGGAAGCCCTGGGGGTGGACGATTTGGACCGGCTGGCGAAAGTGTTGGCCGCCCAGCCGCCATGGTCCGACTTTCCCCTCATCGTCCTGTTCAACGTTCGTGACGCAACCCGTTCCCAAGAGGTCGTGCTGGACACGCTGGGGAAGGCCGGCAACCTCAACCTGCTGGAACGGCCGCTGCGCATCGAAGCCTTCCTGAACGCCGTGGCCCTGGCCTTGCGGGCGCGGCGACGCCAGTACCAAGCCCGCGACCACATGCAGCAGTTGGAGGATGTCAAGGAGGGCTTGGCTCAAGCAACCCTCGAAGCCGTCCGCGCCAACGAGGCCAAGAGCCGCTTCCTTGCGGCCGCCAGCCACGATCTGAGGCAGCCGTTCCAGGCCATGCGGCTCTATCAGCAGATCGTCGCCGACGCACTGGACGGGACGCCGGCGGGCAAGGCGGCGGCGCGGCTTGGTGACGCCATCACTTCGGGCGAAGACCTGCTGAACGCCTTGCTCGACCTCTCCACCCTGGAGGCGGGCGTGACCAAGGTTGTCGTCAGCGACTTCGATCTTGGCGAAGTTCTGCAGACGGTGGGCAACGACCTCGGCGCGGTCGCCGACGCGAAGGGTCTAGCTCTGCGTGTCCATCCCACCCCGCGCGTCATGGTGCGCAGCGATCCGGTGCTGTTGAAGCGCATGATCCGCAACCTCACCATGAACGCCATCCGCTACACCGATCGCGGCAAGGTGCTGATCGGCTGCCGCGCCCGCCCCGACCATGTGCTGGTTCAGGTCTGGGATACCGGCATCGGCATCGCCGCAGACAAGGTCGACCAGATTTTCGAGGACTTCTTTCAGATCAACAACGCCGAACGGGACAGTTCCAAGGGGATGGGCTTGGGGTTGTCGATCGTCGACCGCATGGCCCGGTTGCTGGACCACTAGATCATAGTGCGGTCCCTTCCCGGCCGAGGCTCGGTCTTCACCGTCAAGGTGGCGCGCGCGTCCGGGACCTAGGTCCTGTTGACAAAGGCCGGTAGCCAGAGCTTTGCGGCGGCCAGATGCAGGAACCCGACGCATCCACATAGAGACAGCCGCCCTTCCGCTCTCGGCCCCATCCCCGCCTTCCGAGATCCCCCGTCGGATCGGCTGAACCGTGTTCGTCGTTGGCGTATGACTCGTCCCTTCATGGAGGTGACGAGCATGCCCAACACCCTGCGTTTGCATCGCGTCCTGGCGACCAGCCCCGAGAAGGTCTATCGCGCGTTTCTGGAAGCGGATGCGCTGGCGAAATGGCTTCCGCCCAACGGCTTTGCCTGCACGGTGCATCACCTGGAGCCAAAGGTCGGCGGCACCTTCAAGATGTCGTTCCGCAACTTCACGACGGGCGAAAGCCATCGGTTCGGCGGCGAATATCTTGAACTGGTGCCGGCAGAGCGCGTGCGTTACGTGGACAAATTCGACGATCCCAACCTGCCCGGCGAGATGGAGGTGACCGTGACGTTGAAGCAGGTTTCGGTCGGGACCGAGTTGGATATCGTGCAGGCAGGGGTGCCGGACGCCATTCCACCCGAAGCCTGTTATCTCGGCTGGCAGGACTCGCTGCGAAACCTGGCACGACTCGTCGAGCCTGAGATCACCCAATAGCAATCCGACACGCGACGCCTCAGTAGTTCGACACGCTTTCCGAATCCGCCAGTTCGGCGCGGATGCGCAGCACCGTGTCCCATTCCGCCAGAAAGGCGGTGACGCAGGCGGGGTCGAAGTGGGTGCCGGAGTGTTCCTCCAGCAGCGCGCGGGCCTTGTCCACCGGCCATGCCGCCTTGTAGGGCCGTTCCGAGGTCAGCGCATCGAACACGTCGGCGACGGCGACGATACGGCCCGACAGCGGGATGGCCTCGCCCGCCAGTTTGTTGGGATAGCCGCTGCCGTCGAATTTCTCGTGGTGGGCCAGGGCGATCTCGGCGCCGCACTGGATCAGATGGGAATCGCTGCCCGACAGGATCTGGTAGCCGATCAGCGGGTGCCGGGTCATCACCTCGAATTCCGACTCGGTCAGCTTGCCGGGCTTGAGCAGGATGCCGTCAGGAATGCCCAGCTTGCCCAAATCGTGCATGGGCGCCGCACGCAGCATCAGCTCGCAGAACTCGGGGTCCAGGCCCAGCCGGCGCGCGATCAATTCGGAATAGCGCGCCATGCGCACGATGTGGGCGCCGGTTTCCGGGTCGCGGAATTCCGCCGCCTTGGACAGGCGCAACACCAGTTCCTGTTCGCGTTCGATCACGGTGGCGGTGGCCTTGCGCACCTCGTCGGCCAGCCAGCGGTTGCGGTCGCGCAATTGCAGATGACCGCGCCGCAGCGCCAGCAGATTGGCGAAGCGCACCCGCGCCTCGGCCGGGTCGACCGGCTTGGCGAGAAAATCGGTGACGCCCAGTTCCAGCGCCTTCTGGCGCACGCTGCGCTCGGCGGCGGCGGTGACCATGACGATGGGGACGTCGCGCATGCCCGGCAACTGGCGCACCTCGCGCACGTATTCGTGCCCGTCCATCCCCGGCATCATGTAATCGACGACGATCATGTCGGGCACGGTGGCGCGGCAAAAGCTCAACGCCGCCAGCGGGTCGGCATAGGTGACCACCTGGACGTCGGGGCCGGTGCGCAAGGCCAACTGCTCGAACAGCATCAGGTTGGTGTCGTTGTCGTCGACGATCTGAACCAGCATGAATGTTTTCCCCTGTCAGGCGCCCGACACGATGACTTCGACGGTATCCATGGCGGCCTCGACCATGGCGGCGAAGATGGCATCCATGCCGGCCTCGCCCGTCTTCAATCCGCTTTCCAGCCGCTCCAGCAGATGGGACAGGCGAGCCAGCCCCAGATTGCCGGCGGCGCCGCGCAGCGAATGGGCGGCCTTGATCGCCGCCTGGACATCGCCGTCGGCCAAGGCCTGCTCGATTTCGCGCATGCGCACCGGCAGGCTTTGCTGGAAGGTGCGCATCAGCGTCTGGAACACGTCCTCGCCCAAGGTGGCGGCCAGGTCGGCGCGGGCCTCGGCGTCCAGCAGCGGCGGCAGCGCCCCTCCTTCCGGCGGCGTCGTGACCGGCGGCACGGATGGTGGAGTGTTCGGCGCGCACAGGCTGCGCTCGGGCCGGGTGGCGGTGACGTGTTCGGCCCAACGGCCCAGCACGTCGGCCAGGCGCTGACGGTCGATCGGCTTGGCGATGTAGTCGTCCATGCCGGCGGCCAGACAGGCGTCGCGGTCGCCGCTCATGGCATTGGCGGTCATGGCGATGATGGGGACCCGCGCCTTGGCTCCGGGCAGGTCGCGAATGATGCGGGTGGCGGCGATGCCGTCCATATGCGGCATCTGCATGTCCATCAGCACCAGATCGTAGTCGCAGCGTTCCACCAGCGTCACCGCCTCGCGGCCGTCATCGGCGACGTCGGCGCGATGGCCCAGCTTGGTCAGCAGCCCCACCGCCACCTGCTGGTTGATGGCGTTGTCCTCGGCCACCAGGATGCGCAGGGCGGGACCGCTGGCGGGGGCGGGTTCGGCCGGGCGGCTGGGACCGACCGGGCGCGGCCGCTGGATGCCCACCGCCTCCAGCAGGCGGTCCAGCAGGGTACTCTGGCGCACCGGCTTGGTCAGCACCGCCTCCAGCCGCAGCCGCGCCGCCTTGGCCTTGAGGTCGGGGGTGTCGGCCGACGACGCCAGGATCAGCTTCAACCCCTCCAACTCGGGGTCGGCGCGCAGCAGGGTGGCGAGGTCCAGGCCGCTCATGCCCGGCATGTGGTGGTCCAGCAGCACGATGTTGACCGGCGCCGTGCTGCGCTGAGCGCCGCGCACCGCCACCAGCCCGCTGGCGGCGTTGTCGCAGACCTCGACCGTGGCGCCCCAGTTTTCCAACTGGCGGCGGAAGACGTCGGCATTGGTTTCGTTGTCGTCGACCACCAGCACCTTGACCCCGGCCAGCGGATTGTCCGAACGTTCCTGCCCGCCCTCGCCCCGCCGCAGCGGCACCTCGAACCAGAAGGTGCTGCCGGCGCCCTCGGTGCTGGAAAAGCCGATGCGGCCGCCCATCAACTCGACGATGTGCTTCGAGATCGCCAGGCCCAGACCGGTGCCGCCGAAGCGCCGCGCGGTCGAGGAATCTGCCTGGGTGAACTTGGTGAACAGGCGCGCCTGCGCCGCCTCGGGGATGCCGATGCCGGTATCGCGCACGACGAAGCGCAGCCAGGAACGGTCGCCGTCGGCGGTGGACGACACCTCGATGGCGACATTGCCCTGTTCGGTGAACTTGATGGCGTTGCCGGCCAGATTCAGCAGCACCTGACGCAGCCGGCCGGAATCGCCGATGAAGGCGGCGGTATCGGCGGTCTGGACGAAATAGGTCAGCTCCAGTTGCTTGCCCTTGAGGCGCGGCGCCAGGATGTCGACGACGCCTTCCACCAGCGGCCGCACCTCGAACGACGATTCCTCGAATTCCAGCCGGCCCGACTCGGCGCGCGAGAAATCCAGAATCTCGTTGATGATCGACAGCAGCGCCTCGGCCGACAGCCGCACCGTGCTGGCGAAGTGACGCTGTTCCTGCGTCAACTCGGTATCCAGCAACAGCCCGGTCATGCCGATGATGCCGTTCATCGGCGTGCGGATTTCGTGGCTCATGGTCGCCAGGAATTCGCTTTTCGCCCGGTTGGCGCTTTCGGCGTCGGCCATGGCCTTGCGCAGCTCGCGGTCCAGGTCGACCGATTGGGTGATGTCGGTGTGGATGCCGACCACGCCGCCGTCGGCGGTGGGGTACTCCACCGTGCGCACCCAGCGATTGTCAGCCAGATGCTGCAGCAGCTCGTTGCCGCTGGCTTCCTGGTGGGCGGCGATGCGCTGGGCGATCCATTGCTCCAGTTCGACGCCGGCGCAGGCATAGGCGCCGCGCTCGGCCACCGCGCGCACCAGATCGGCGAAGTGGATACCGGGCTGAACCACGTCGCCCAGATGGGGGAACAGCTCGCGGTAGCGGTCGTTGCACACCACCATGTGCCCCTGGGCGTCGTACAGGGCGAAGCCTTCCGAGATCGACGAGATGGCAGCCAGCAACTGGCTTTCCACCTGCTTGAGGCGCTGTTCCGCCTCGAGCCGCTCGGTGATGTCCGAGGCGGTGCCGCGATAGCCGAGGAAAGTGCCGTCGCTGTCGAAGACCGGCTTGCCCGACACCTTGAACACCCGTCGGCGGCCGTCGGTCAGGGCGACTGGATAGCAATAGTCGCGGAACGGCTGGTGCGCCTCCAGCATGGCGACGTGCTGGGCGATCACCTCGGCGGCGACGGTGCCCTGCATCATCTCGGCGCGGGTGCGGCCGATGATGCCCGCCAGCAGGCCCTGAATATCCGCATGGCTGCCGCTGAAGCGGGTGAAGCGATGGTCGGGGCCGGTCTCCCAGAACCAGTCCGACGACGATTCGGCGAAGTCGCGGAACAACTGGTGGGTGGCCTGCAGCTCGGCTTCGTGCTGCTTGCGCTCGCTGATGTCGCGGATGATGCCGACGAACTGGTCGACCCCGGTGGCGGACAGATCTCCCACCGCCAGTTCGATGGGGAAGCAGGTGCCGTCCTTGCGCCGCGCCACTTCCTCGCGGCCCCGGCCGACCACGCGGGCGATCCGGGTCTGCTTGTAGCGTTCCACATGCTGGTCGTGCACGGCGGCGTCGCGCGGCTGCATCAGCACAAGCAGCGGCTGGCCGAGGATTTCCGCGCGGCTGTAGCCGAACATGGCGGTCATGGCGCGGTTGACGTCGATGATGATGCCACGGTGGTCGGCCACCACCACGCCCTCGCCCGCCGTATCCAGAATGGCCTTGAGATGGCGTTCGGCGTTTTCCTGGCCCCGGCTGCGCTCGCGGTCGGCGTCCTCGTAGGACTGGCGGACCTGATCGATCAGCGCGTCCACATCCAGGGCGCCGTCGATGGTCGCCTGGCGAATTTGCTGTTCGAGGAGCTTGTGCATCAACCCTTACCGACGATGGCGACAGGCATAACCCGGATGGTGATAGCAAACAGGTATAAACAGCCTTGCGTCTAGTTATAAACGAAATTCAAACCGCAATCGCCGGTATCCGCCAGCGCTCCCTTTCGCTGCGCCACCGCTTTGCTTATGTTCAGACCACCGGACCCAACAAGGCAGAGTGTTCATGCCCCTCGACCACGCCGATTCCGCCCCCGCCGCCATCCGCCGCAGCGACTACACGCCGCCCGCCTTCGCGGTCGATCAGGTGGACATGGATTTCACCATCGGCGAAACGCTGGTCGAAGTGCGCACCCGCCTGTCCCTGCGCCGCAATCCCGACGCCGCGCCGGGCCAGGCGCTGGTGCTGAACGGCCAGGACCTGGACACCCGCCGCATCGCCGTTGACGGGCGCGAATTGACTGCGAGCGACTACGCCATCGCCGACGACCGCCTGACCATCGCCGACACGCCCGACGCACCGTTCACCCTGGAGACGGTGGTCGCCATCGATCCCGGCGCCAACACCGCGTTGGAAGGGCTGTACGTCTCGGGCGGCATGCTGTGCACCCAGTGCGAGGCCGAGGGCTTCCGCCGCATCACCTGGTATCCCGACCGCCCCGACGTCATGGCCCGCTTCCGCGTCGCCATCACAGCCGAGCGCGCCCGTTTCCCCATCCTGCTGTCCAACGGCAACCTGGTCGAGGAAACCGCGCTGGAGGACGGCCGCCACCGTGCGGTGTGGGAGGACCCCTTCCCCAAGCCCTGCTATCTGTTCGCCCTGGTCGCCGGCGACCTGGCCCTGGTGCAGGGTGATTTCACCACCCGCTCGGGCCGCAAGGTGGCGCTGAAGTTCTGGGTCGAGCACGGCAACCAGGATCAGGTCGGCCACGCGCTGCTGTCGCTGCAAAAGGCCATGGCGTGGGACGAGCAGGTGTTCGGGCTGGAATACGACCTGGACATCTTCAACGTGGTCGCCGTGTCGCACTTCAACATGGGGGCGATGGAAAACAAGAGCCTCAACATCTTCAACAGCAAATACGTGCTGGCGAAGCGCGAGACCGCCACCGACGGCGATTTCCTGGGCATCGAATCGGTGATCGCCCATGAATATTTCCACAACTGGACCGGCAACCGCGTCACCTGCCGCGACTGGTTCCAACTGACGTTGAAGGAAGGGCTGACCGTCTTCCGCGACCAGGAATTCTCGGCCGACATGAACAGCCGGGGGCTGCAGCGCATCGAGGACGTGCGGGCGCTGCGCGCCGCCCAGTTCCCCGAGGATAACGGGCCGATGGCCCATCCGATCCGCCCGGAATCCTATGTGGAGATCAACAACTTCTATACCTCGACCGTCTATGAAAAGGGCGCCGAGGTCATCCGCATGATCCACACCCTGATCGGCGCGCCGGCGTTCCGCAAGGGCATGGACCTGTATTTCGCCCGCCATGACGGCGCCGCCGTCACCTGCGAGGATTTCGTCGCCGCCATGGAAGACGCCTCGGGCGTCGACTTGGTGCAGTTCCGCCGCTGGTATTCCCAGGCCGGCACCCCCAAGGTCACCGCGCGCTGGAGCCATGACGCCGCCGCCCGCCGCCTGACCGTGACACTGGCGCAGGCGACCAGGCCGACGCCGGGCCAGCCGGAGAAGCTGCCGTTCCACATCCCGGTCGCTATCGGCCTGGTGGGCAAGTCGGGCGACCTGCCCCTGCGGCTGGAGGGCGAGAATGCCGCCAAGGGGACCACGCGGGTGCTCAACCTGACCCTGCCCGAGCAAAGTTTCGTCTTCGAGGACGTCGCCGAGCCGGCGCTGCCGTCGCTGCTGCGCGGCTTTTCCGCCCCGGTGGTGATCGAGGCCCCCACCGTTCAGTCCGATCTGGCGTTCCTGATGGCCAACGATTCCGATGCCTTCAACCGCTGGGACGCCGGCCAGGAACTGACCATCCGCGTGCTGCTGGCGCTGATCGCCGACCACGCCGCCGGCCGGCCGCTGGTGCTGGACGAGGATTTCGCAGCCGCCTGGGGCAAGGTTCTGGCCGATTACGCCGCCGACCCCGCCTTTGCCGCCGAAGCGCTGACCATGCCGGGCGTCTCGGTGCTGGGCGAGCGCATGGAGGTGATCGACATCGACGGCATCGACGCCGCCAGCAAGTTCCTGGTCACCGCCCTGGCGAAGCGCTTCGCGCCGCAATTGCTGCGCCTGCGCGAGGCGCTGGCCGAAGACGGCTATGCCCTGACGCCCGACGCCATCGGCCGCCGCCGCCTGCGCAACGTGGCGCTGGCTTTCCTGGCCTATACCGGCGGCGACGACATCGCCACGCTGGCCGCCGCGCAGTTCCGCGCCGCCGCCAGCATGACCGACCAATTGGCGGCGCTGTCCGCCTTGATCCGGCTGGGACCGTCGGCGGCCGAACCGGCACTGGCCGATTTCTACGAGCAGTGGAAGGGCGAGCGGCTGGTGGTCAACAAGTGGCTGGCACTGCAAGCCACCGCCGATTGGCCCGACGTGCTGGAACGCGTCGGCGCGCTGATGCAGCACCCGGCCTTCGACGCCAAGGAACCCAACAAGATCTACGCCCTGATCGGCGGCTTCGCCGGCAATCCCAAATGGATGCATGCCGCCGATGGCTCGGGCTACGCCTTCATGGCCGACCGGGTGATCGCGCTGGATTCCGCCAACCCGCAGGTCGCCTCGCGCATGGTGCGCTCCCTGATGCGGTGGAAGCGCTATGATGCCGGTCGTCAGGCACTGATGAAGACGCAGTTGGAGCGCATCAAGGCCAAGCCCGGCCTGTCGCCCGACGTGGGCGAGATCGTCGCCAAGGCGCTGGCATGACCTCGGTTTCACGCGTCACCCCCGCGAAGGCGGGGGCCATGGAACCGCCCGGACAGGCGGCAGGCATGGATTCCCGCTTTCGCGGGAATGACGCTAGTGGATGGGCACTTTGGTAATTTGGGGAATCGTATGAGCAACAGCGTCTATTTGGCCGGGCCGGCGGTGTTCCACCCCGCCGCCACCAAGGTGTTCGAGTATCTGGTGGAGATGTGCGCCAAGCACGGCCTGACCGCCATCACGCCCGAGATCGGCGACCTTGACCTGTCCAAGCTGGACAAGGCGCAGCAGGCGGCGCTGATCCGCGCCCAGAACCTTGCCAAGATCCACGCCGCCGACGCGGTCATCGCCTGCATTTCGCCGTTCCGCAGCCCCGGCGCCGATGCCGGCACCGCGTGGGAAATGGGCTATGCCGAGGCGCTGGGCAAGCCGGTGGTGGCGTGGAGCGAGGAAGCCGACGACTACCGCTCGCGCGTCGCCGCCGACGTCGACCCCAAGGGCATCTATTGGTGCCGCCAGCACGGCATGATCGTCGAGGATTTCGGCCTGACCGACAACCTGATGCTGACCGCCGGCCCGCACCCAGTGGAAAAGGATTTCGAGGCGGCGGTCAAGGCGATAGCCGCGCTTCTCGGTTAGTGCCGGACGGATAGATCCAGCAGCAACACGGATGAGCACGGATGCCGCTGCGCGGCTGCACGGATGGGCACGAATAATAAGTTAATCCTTATCCGTGCCCATCTGCGCCCATCCGGGTTTATCCGTGTTGCTGCTGGTTGTGCGCCGCAAATACGGACCTCTGTCGCCCCTACTAGGCGCACGCCACCCACGCCCGCAGCCATTCGGCGACGCTCCAGCCCTGGGCGGTGCAGCCGCGTGGGGTATGGGGCGGGTCGCCATCGAAGACTTCGGCGATGGTGCCGACACAATAGTCCGACAGATGCGGCAGCATGGCCCGCAACACGGCGCGGGCGCCGTCGCGGTCGTCGGGCCACACCTTCAGCCAGCAATCGACGAACGGCCCCAACAGGAACGGCCATACCGTGCCCTGGTGATAGGCGCCGTCGCGCGACAACTGGTCGCCGTCAAAGCGGCCGCGATAGGCGGGATGGTCCGACGGCAGCGAGCGCATGCCGAACGGCGTCAGCAGACGGTCGCGCATGATTTCGGCCAACCGGCGCCAGTGACTGCGGTCCAGCACCGGATTGGGCAGCGACAGCGCGAACAACTGGTTGGGGCGCAGCAGCGGCGACTCGGCCGGGTCGCCGTCGATGACGTCATAGAGATAACCGCCCTCGGCATACCAAAAGCGGGCGTTGAACGAATCGCGCGCACGCTCGGCGGCGGCGGCGATGCGGTCGGCATCAGCGGTCTTGCCGGTTTCCGCCAGCCAGCGCGCCATCACGCACAGCGCGTTGTACCACAGCGCATTGATCTCGACCGGCTTGCCCCGGCGCGGCGTCACCACCCAATCGCCGACGATGGCGTCCATCCAGGTCAGTTGGTAACCCTCGGCCGCCGCCCGCAGCAGACCGTCCGCCGGATCGACGCCGATGCCGTACAGCGTGCCGGCCAAGTGGCGCTCGATCACCTCTTCCAGCTTGGGCAGGATCAGTTCCAGCGTCTCGGTGTCGCCGGTATGGGCGACATAGCGGTCGAGGGCATGGAAGAACCACAAAGTGGCGTCGGCGGTATGATAGACCGGCGGCCATGGCCCATCCGGGATGTTGTCGGGGATCAGCCCGTCCTTGAGATAGCGGGCGAAGGTGCGCAGGATGTCGCGCGCCTCGGCCCAGCGGCCGGTGACCAGGGTCAGGCCCTCCAGCCCGATCATGGTGTCGCGGCCCCAATCGTTGAACCATGGATAGCCGGCGATGATGCTGCACAGGCCGTCGCCCTCGGCCTGGACGCGGGCCAGCAGATCGGGGCGGTTGCGCGGGGTGAAGACGAACGCATCCGCCGCCAACGCCAGCAGGGCCGGCGCCCCGGCGCGCAACGCCGGATGGGCGCGCGACAGCAGGCGGCGGCGGCGTTCGCCCTCGGCCGCCAGCGCCTGTTCCGCGCTCAAAGCCAACGCCACCGGCCACGGCTCGGTCGAGACCACCAGCGCCGCCCCCCTGGCATCCAAGGCGGCCGACAGGGTGCCGGGACTCCACAGCGGGCCGTGATCCAGATAGCCGCGCCCGGTTTCGATGGCGTAGCTATCCTCGCGCCGCTCGGGCGCGCTCCAATCGGTGTGCCAGCCGGCAACGCTCAGCCGCACCGTCGGCCACGGCGCGCAGGTGATCTCGACCCGGCCGTCCTCGGCCTCGACCGGCGCCGCCTCCAGCAGTGGCTGGTCGACGCCCCAATCGGCATGGCGCACGTGCAGCCACGGCCGCACCACCAGCTCGGCGGCGGGACCTTCCAGCAGCCGGTACAGCACATGGGTGGTGTTCTGCCGCCACGGCATCACCAGGCGCCGTTCGATCACCCGGCCGGCACCGGCGAAGCACCACACCGGCAAGCCGCCTTCCAGGCGGAATTCCGTGACCAGCTCGAACAGCGGCACCACTCCGCCTTCGGGCAGCAGCAGGGTTTCCTGGACCCGGTCGAGCATGACGGTGCGGCCATGCGGGGCATCCAGCGCCGCCACCAGCAAGCCGTCATGGCGCCGGCTGGTGCCCCCCGCCAAGGTGCCCGAGGCATAACCGCCCAAGCCGTTGGCAAGCATCCACTCCTTGCCCGTCCAATCGGCCGGGGAATCGATGCGGATGTCGGGTTGGATCATGGCCGTCCTCCAGCGCAGAGGCCCCCATGGTGCGACCGCCCGGCGCCGCTGTCCAGCGGGGCGAGGCGCGCAACCAACGGTCAATGTCCGGAGCCGTGATGATCCATATCAAAGCGCAATGGGCGTAGTGCTGGTAGTGTCCCGGCACTATCAAGCGAGTCCCTAAGAGGGGGAGATCAATATGGTTCTCGATAATGACGCGATCATCGCCCTTGGCTTCGTGGTCGTTCTGCTGGGCATTACCGGCGGATTGGCTTGGTTTCTGGTTTCCAAGCTGAAGCGCTAGGCCACCTTATCGGCGCCACCCGGGGCGCCCCTCCAAGAATACCGGGCCTCGCGGCAACACGCGCCGCGACCTCATCCGCCCCCGGCCGAAGACCCGCCGGGGGTTTTCTTTTGGAGATTTTCCAGAACGAAGACGCGGATGGCCGACGACAGATTGCCCAGCCGCATCTGGTCGATTTCGGCCACCATCTGGTTCAGCGACAGCCCGCGTTCGCCGGCAAGCTCCTTCAGCGCATCCCAGAACTGAGGCTCGAGCGATACGCTGGTGGCGTGGCCGGCGATGACGATGGAACGTTTCTTCAGCATGCCCCTCCCCTCCTCAGACTGGGTGCGCGGGAACCCGAACCTCCCCGTCGGCGTTAATCCCATGACCCGAGTGACGGAGGACGGCATGAACTGGGATCAGGTCAAAGGCAATTGGACTGAATTCAAAGGCAAGGTCAAGGAACAGTGGGGTGAATTGACCGACGACGACCTGGACCGCATGGCCGGGCAGCGCGATCAACTGATCGGCCAGATCCAGAAACGCTACGGCACCACCCGCGAGGAAGCCGAACGCCGGGTGGCCGACTGGGAAGGCACGGTGCATTAGTATTTTTGTCCCTCAAGCGGCGGGCGCCCTGCATCCGCAGGGCTTGCCTCCCGCGGCATAAGCCGCGCGGCCCCTTGGGCCTAACGTGGTGGCTATCAGTGCGGCCCCAGCATGTCCTGGGGCCGCACCCAGGTGTCGAACTGCCCGGCGGTGACGACGCCCGAGGCGATGGCGGCGTCCCGCAGGCTTAGGCCCTGGTGGTGCGCCGTCTTGGCGATGGCGGCGGCGGCGTCATAGCCGATATGGGGCGCCAGCGCCGTCACCAGCATCAGCGAGCGCTCCAGCAGGTCGGCGATGCGGCGGCGGTCGGGTTCCAACCCCTGGACCAGACGCAGGCGGAAGCTGTCCACCGCATCGGCCAGCAGATCGGCCGATTGCAGCACGTTGACGATGATCACCGGCTTGAAGGCATTGAGCTGCAGGTGGCCCTGGCTGCCGGCGATGGTGACGGCGACGTGGTTGCCCATGACCTGGCAACACACCATGGACAGCGCCTCGGCCTGGGTCGGGTTGACCTTGCCGGGCATGATGGACGATCCCGGCTCGTTGGCCGGCAGCACCAGTTCACCCAGGCCGCAACGTGGCCCCGAGCCGAGCAGGCGCACGTCGTTGGCCACCTTCAGCAGCGCCACCGCCAGGCCGTTGAGCGCCGCCGACACCGCCACCAGCGCATCATGGGCGGCGATGGCGGCGAATTTGTCCTGGGCGGGACGGAAGGCCAACCCGGTCAGCGCCGCTATTTCCTCGGCGAAGGCCAGATCGAAACCGGGCGGCGCGTTCAACCCGGTGCCGACGGCGGTGCCGCCCTGGGCCAGTTCCAGCAGGCCGTCCGTGGCGACGCCCAGGCGGGCGGCGGCGGCGCGTACCTGCGACGCCCACGCCCCGACCTCGTCGCCCAGACGCAGCGGAGTGGCGTCCTGCAGGTGGGTGCGGCCGATCTTGACGATGTCGGCGAAAGCCGCCGCCTTGGCCTCCAGCACCGTCGCCAGTTGATCCAGCGCCGGCAGCAAGGTGCCGTCGACCCGTTCGGCGGCGGCCACGTGCATGGCGGTGGGAAAGCCGTCGTTGGACGACTGGCTGCGGTTGACATGATCGTTGGGATGCACCGGCGCCTTGGCCCCCAGCGGCGCCCCCAGCATCTGGTTGGCGCGGTTGGCGATAACCTCGTTGGCGTTCATGTTGCTTTGGGTGCCCGAGCCGGTCTGCCACGGCACCAGCGGGAAATGGTCCAGCAGGGACAGGTCGGCGACCTCGGCGGCGGCACGGTCGATGGCGTCCGCCACATCGGGCGCCAGAACACCCAGCCGGCGATTGGCCCGCGCCGCCGCCTGCTTGACCAAGCCAAGCGCGCGGATCAGCGGCGCCGGCATGCGCCTGTCGCCGATGGGGAAATTGCCCAGCGAACGCTGCGTCTGCGCCCCCCACAGGCGATCGGCCGCCACCGCCACCGCGCCCATGCTGTCGCTTTCCATGCGCACTTCCACCATCGCCGACCTCACGTCGCTGTCTGCCCCTTCTCATGTGGGTGGGCGCGCCCCCTGCGAAAGACCGCATACCCTCCCGAACAAAAGGCATAAGCGTCTGTTTTCGTTTGTAAGCAAGCGGCGAAATGTCGCACAACCGTCACGCACGTACGCACAACCACAAGTGTACTATTCTGGCATCCTGCTGCAATATTGAAGGAAACCCATGGACAGCGCTCTTCGCAACCGCCTGACCCCAACCGAAAGCGGTGCGCTGGCCCTGGCCGAGGCCGCCGCCCAACTGGATGGCGCCGACGAACCCGGCAAGTTCCTGCGCGCGCTGGAGCGCAACCGCAAGGTCTGGCAGACCATCCGCGACGTGGCCGAACGGCACAATTGGCAGACCCCGACCCGGCGGCTGGCCGATTACGCCCTGGCAACCGCCGGCAAGATGGGCCGCGGCGTCGCCGACGAGCAGTTGAACACGCTGATCGACATCAATCGCCGCGTCTCTGCCGAGCTGGCGGGTGGAGATATAGAGCGCATTCGCGAACGCGCCTACTTCATCTGGGAATCGCGCGGGCGCCCCCATGGACAAGACCTGGATCACTGGCTGATCGCGGAATTGGAAGCGCCCTAAACAACCCCCTACCGAAGGCGCAGGGAGTCCACCAGACACTCCCCATCCTTCAGGATGATTGTCGCCGACGCAGGTCGCGTATACCGTTTCGGGGTAGCCATAAAGACACCAAGGGCTTTGATATAGCCCGAAAAAAAACCACGGGAGAAAGCCATGGGAAGCGTCTCCATTCCCGTTCGCCTGAGCTTGCCTGAAAGCAGCGCCGTGGCGCTGACCAAAGCGGCCGATGACATGGCCGATGCCGGCGACAGCCAGCACTTCGTCGCCGCCTTGAGCGCCAACCACCGTCTTTGGCGGGCGCTGAGCGAGATCGCCAGCGCCAAGGGATGGGCCTTCCCGGACCGCCGCACCGCCGAATTCGTCGTCAAGACCACCCACAAGGCCGGGCGCCGCACCGGCGACGACCAGATCGAGACCCTGATCGCCATCAACCGCGAGATGGCGGCCCAACTGGCCGGCAACCAGGACCTTGAACTGGTGACCCGACGCGCCGAACTGGCGTGGCGCGAGCGTGGCCGCCCCTATGGCGTCAAACTGGATCACTGGCTGATCAACGAGATGGAGCGCAAGGCCCGACTGCGCCACGGTGTCGACGGGCTGTCCGGCCTCAGCACGTTTTCCGCGTAACACTGCTTCGGCTTGCCGGCCCGCCATGGGCCGGCTATTTTGCCGCCCATCATGACGCGCGCCACCTTCCTGAGCACTCCGCCCAAGCTGACCGGCGAAATCCGCCGGTTCTGCGCCACCTTGTCCGCCGCCGAGCCGCTGGTGATCAAGGCGGTCCCCTTCCCCGGCTGCGATGGCGATTGCCACACCAACCTGCCCGGCCAGGTGGAACGCTTCGGCGGCGCCGCCCTGTCCGGCTGGCGCGTGGTGGTGTGGCCGCGCGTCATGCTGCACGCCGAACCGCACCTGATCTGGCATAGCCCCAAGGACGAACTGATCGACGTCACCGCCACGCCCGACCGCATGCCCCATTCGGTGTTCGTCGCCGACGAGACGGCGGTGCAGGGCGGTAAACCGCGCCGGCTGGCGCTGGTCAAGGACGCCGATTTGGCGCGCTGGATGGAGTTGGCCGAGGCCGGCCGCGACGGCGAAGACGCCACCATGGACCTCTTCCTCAAGGTGCTGAAGCGGTTCTCGCGCCCCGACGACCCGTGCTATTGCGGCAGCGGTCGTCAGATGCGCAAGTGCCACCCGTTGAAGAAATAGGTCCCCTCTCCCGCTCGCGGGAGAGGGAGGGACCCGCGCCCGTCAGGGCGTGGGAGGGTGAGGGAGCCGCGGACACGGTAGCCGCCGTGCTTTTCTAGAGCCTCCTGCGCGAAACCTGAATCGTAAGGGATTCCCAAACGGCCCGAGATGTGATTCACCATTCATGGAGGTGGATCATGGGCAAAGGGTTATCGACAGACCTTCGGGTCCGGGTTTATGGGGAAATTGAGCGGGGTGAGACACGCCGGGCAGCGGCTCGGCGTTTTGGGGTAAGCGCGGCTACCAGTGTTCGCCTCGCGCAACGAATGGCGGCAACCGGATCTCTGGAACCATCGCGGCAAGGCCGCCCTCCTGGAGGGGGCAAACTTGCGGCCCACGGTGACGATCTGGTCCGCTGGGTTGAGACACAAGAAGACATCACGATGCCGGAATTGGCGGCCAAGCTGCAGGCCGAGCGGGGCGTCGAGGTCCATCCCGCGTCGTTATCGCGTTTCTTGAAGGCCCGGGGCTTCACCGTCAAAAAAAACGCTGCAGGCCACCGAAGCCGCTCGCGCCGAAGTGGCGGATGAACGCCAAATCTGGCGGAAGTGCCGTCAGCCCAGGATGCGCGAAAGTCCTCACCGCCTGGTCTTCCTGGATGAGACTGGTACAACGACCAAGATGACCCGCCTTCGCGGGCGCGCGCGGCGAGGACAGCGCCTCAAAGCTCGCGCTCCGTTTGGGCATTGGGGGACACAGACGTTCGTCGCCGCCCTGCGAAGCGATGGTCACGTCCCCCCGAGTGGTGTAGCAGCGTTTGCCTGGGGATGATGGCGCAGGGCGCGGAGCGCCCGGAGGCATCATCCCCAGGCGGCCCCGAATTCGGGGTGGTCATCGTCGATCTTCG
>JBLNBE010000021.1:0-101242 GCA_050259735.1 Bacteroidota bacterium | reverse complement strand
TTTTGTTACCGTCTTTTGACGGCCCGTCCGGGGAGCGAGCGAAATCCCAATATATGCCGGAGCCGCATCCCATGCAAGCCCGATAAAGCACCGCTACAGCGAGGCCGGATCACAGGCCTGGCGGTGCAGCTTCAGCGTCTTGCACAGCTTGCGCGCGGCGTCCTTGCTGGCCACCGGCCCGGCGATGACCTTGGTGCGGCCGCTCACGACTTTGTACTGGGCATCGAGCGCCCCCAGTTGCTCGGGGAACTTGCCTTTGATGGTGCTCCACAGCTTGCGGGCGCCCTCTTCGCTCTTGGACGCCCCCAGTGCCACGCCCCACCCGGTTACCTTGGGCGCCGCCGACGGACCGGCCGAACCGGGCGCGCCGGGGCGCAGGCCCGTGGCGGTACCGGCCACACGCTGGCCAGACAATTGGGAATCGAGCGAGCGTTCGATCGCGTCACGCTCTTTCCTTGCCTCGGCATCGCTGACCAGACCGGCAGCGCGCAGGCGCTCGACCCGGCCGACCGCCTGCCCCGCCTCGATCATATCGCGAGGCGGCAGCGGCGGATTGTCGAACCGGCGCGGCTTGTCCGGCAGCAGGGCATCCAGAATGGTGGTGCGTTCCGAGGCATGCTCGGGCGCGCTCATCTCGCGATGCTCCAGCGCGTTGGCCAGATCCCGCAGCCGGCGTGCCACCGCCTCGTCGCCCGGGGTCGCGCGTTCCAGCCCCATGGCCGGAGGCGATTGGGTGAACGGCAACAGGGCGCCGGCATTAGCGGCGCGGCGGCGATTATACTCCTCGGGCGTGACCAGACCTTCGTCGAGCAGGCGCTTGAGGATGCGGAAGCGTCCCGCCACGTTGGCCTCGGCATCCGAGACGCGGCCGGGCGGGCTGTAGGACGACGCGGCCACCGGTTCGAGCTGATCGGCCGACACCATCGGCCGGCCGGGCGCCGACAGCGGCGTCACGCTGGGCAGCGGCGGCGCCCCCACTCCGGGCGCACCGGTGGGGCGGCCGGATTCCTGGATGCTGCGCGGCGTCGACCGCCCGGTGATCTTGTCGACCAGGGCCATGTTGGCGCGCGCCACCTCGACCACCGAGCGCGGCATCACCACGCCGCCGTCGCCGGGCGACATGATGGTGCCCGGCACCTGGTTGGTGATGATGACTTCATAATATTGCCGCGCCAGGTCGTAGCGCCCCATGCCCTGATAGGCCAGGCCGGCATTCATCAACGCCACCGGGTCGCGCGGATTGTAGCGCAGCGCGGCGATGGCATAACGCTCGGCGGCGGGGAAGTCGCCCCGGGTCAAGGCGGCGGAGGAGGCATCGGTGGCGCCGGCATTGACCATGCCGCTGACGGTGTCCTGAGTCCCGCGCGGATCCAGCACGGGAGCACAGGCCGCCAAGGCCGCCACCACAGTCACGGCGGCAGCCGTGCGTCCGAGACGAGAAACGGTCCTCATCCTGCTCCCCCAACATAATGCGCGTACCGGGCGTCGCCCCCATTCCTGATACACCGACGGGAACGCCAAGGCCACTCCGGACAGAATGCGCCAGCATGCCGCCACGGGAGTTCACACTTTGTTAAAGGGGCGCGACATTCGCGCCATGTTAAAAGAGTGCGACACTCGCGCCGTGGCAATTCAACCGGGATCATCGCGGTGCTATAGGTTGAGGCGCCCATCACCGGAGGCGTCATGGACGGCAATGAAATCGAGCTGAAGCTGGCGATCTCCCCCCAGGCGCTGGCACGGCTGAAGCGACTGCCGGTCTTGCGGGCGCATCGGTGCGGCCGGGCCAAGGCCAGCACGCTGCGCTCGATTTATTACGACACTCCCGACCACCGTCTGGCCGCAGCCGGCATCACCGTGCGGCTGCGCCATGGGGACGGCGGCACCGTACAGACGGTGAAGACCGCCGGCAATCGGGCCTCGGGACTGTTCTCGCGGCGGGAATGGGAATGCGCCATCGCCGGGCCGGCGCTCAATCCGGTGCAACTGCGCGCCACCGGGCTGGACCTGTTGACCGACGCCGCCGTGCTGGCCGCCCTGACGCCGGTCTTCACCACCGAGATCCGCCGCACCGTCCATGACTTGGCGGACGAGGATTGGCGGGTCGAGGTCGCCATCGACGTCGGCGAGGTACGTGCCGGCCAGGACACCCAGCCCATCTGCGAAGTGGAACTGGAGCTGAAGGCGGGGCGCCCGCCGGCTCTGTTCGGCCTTGCCCGCGCCATCGCCGCCGCCGTACCGGTGCGCCCCCTGGCACTTAGCAAATCCGACCGAGGCTACGACCTGGCCGCCGGACGCGGCCCGGCGGCGGTCAAGGCGCGTGCGGTCGTCCTGGACGGCGGCGACAGCCTGGCCGAGGCGTTCCGCGCCATCGCCCGCAACTGCCTGCACCACCTGCTGGCCAACCAACAGGCGCTGCTGGACAACGGCGACGGCGAGGCGGTGCATCAGATGCGGGTGGCGTTGCGGCGGCTGCGCTCGGCGCTGAAGATTTTCCGCCCGCTGGTCGCCGGACCGCAGTTGCAGCCGCTGCGCGACGAAATTCGCTGGCTGCTGGCACAATTGGGGCCGGCACGCGACTCCGAGGTCTTCCTGGCCGAGATCATCGCGCCGGTGGTGCGCCGCCACCCTGATCAGGCCGGCCTGACCGCGTTGTACGAGGTCTGGCGCCAGCAATGCGCCGACGATCTGGCGGCGGCACGGGCCGCGGCGGGCGACCGCCGCTTCGCCCTGTTGCTGCTCGACCTGGGCGCTTGGGTCGAAGCCGGCGATTGGAGCGCCAACGAGGCCGGGCGGCAGCGGCTGGCGCCGTTCGCCCGACGGGTACTCAAGCGGCTGGCGCGCAAACTACGCAAGGCCGGCGGCAAGTCGTTGCGGCCGCTCAGCCCCCCTGCCCTGCATCAGGTGCGCATCCGGGGCAAGCAATTGCGCTATGCCGCCGAGTTCTTCGCCCCGCTCGAGGGCAAGACGGCGACGCGCGAGGCGTTGGCGCGCCTTGCCCGACTGCAGGACTGCCTGGGCCAGATCAACGACATCGCCGTCGCCGTGCCCCGGTTGGCCGGCTGCCACCATTTGGGCGAAACCGCGTGGGCGGCGGGCGTGGTCGCCGGCTGGCACGAGGCACGCCGCCCCGATCTGCTCGCCACCGCCGAGGCGCTGTGGGCCGATTGGCGCAAACGGGAAGATTATTAGTCCGCCGACGGGTCCTCGACCTTCTTGCCGTCCAAGAGCTTGGACTGCTGCTCGGCCTGCTTGCGGGCTTGGTCCTTTTCGGCCTTGGTGCGACCGAAGGTGACGCGGTTGGCGTCGGCCTGCCGGGTTTTCTCCTGCTTGGCCTTGGCCTTGCGCCAGCGGTTGAGATTGACGATCTCGGCCATCACAGGCTCCCGATTGACGATGCCTGGGGAATTATACGCAAAAGCCGCCGGCGACGACATAAATCGATGGCATCGAAAAAACACCGCTTGCGTGGTCCGAAAGGCACTGCTATATACCCGGCCCTCACACCGGAGCGGGTGTAGCTCAGTTGGTTAGAGCGCCGGCCTGTCACGCCGGAGGTCGCGGGTTCGAGTCCCGTCACTCGCGCCACTCTGTGTGAGAATGTTGCCCCGGACGAATCAGTCCGGGTGGTTGCGGGTGTAGCTCAGTTGGTTAGAGCGCCGGCCTGTCACGCCGGAGGTCGCGGGTTCGAGTCCCGTCACTCGCGCCATTTCCCAAGTGTTGGGTGTGGCGCTTTAGCCCCTGGCACAAACCTCCCAAGCTCTCTACTTTATGCACCGGTCACATCAAGGGGCCGGGAGAAAAATTATGAAGGTGACTGTCGTCGGTGCCGGCATGGTGGGCGCCTCCGCCGCTTTCGCCATGGTCATGCGCGGGGCCGCGTCAGAGGTGGTGCTGGTCGACCGCAACCGCGCCTTGGCCGAAGCCCAGGCCCAGGATATCCTGCACGCCACTCCGTTCGCCTATCCCGCCCGCGTCGCCGCCGGCGACTGGGAAGATGTTGCCGGCTCGGGCGTGGTGGTGCTGTCGGCCGGCGTCAGCCAGAAGCCGGGCGAGACCCGGCTGGAACTGCTGAGCCGGAACGAGGCGGTCTTCGCCGACATCGTGCCGCGCGTCCTGGCCGTCGCCCCCGATGCCGTGCTGCTGGTCGCCACCAATCCGCTGGACGTCATGACCGCCATCACCACCCGGCTGTCCGGACTGCCGCCGTCGCGGGTGATCGGCACCGGCACCATCCTGGATACGGCGCGCTACCGCGCCCTGCTGGGGGAATTCCTCGGCATCAGCCCCAAATCGGTGCATGCCTGGGTGTTGGGCGAACATGGCGATTCGGAAGTGCTGTGCTGGTCCAGCGCTTCGGTCGGCGCCATCACCGTCGAGGACCTGGCCAAGCAGCACGGCCGGCCGTTGACCGATGCCGACCGCCAGGTCATCGACCAGGGCGTGCGCGGCGCCGCCTATAAGATCATCGCCGGCAAAGGCGCCACCTGGTTCGGCATCGGCGGCGGCATCGCCCGCATCGTCCAGGCCATCACCGCCGACGAGCGCGCGGTGCTGACGGTGTCGACCCTGACGCCCGAGGTGGAAGGCGTGCGCGATGTCGCCCTGTCGCTGCCGCGTGTGATCGGGCGCGGCGGTGCTGGCGACGCCCTGTGGCCGGCATTGGAACCGGCCGAGCGGGCAGCATTGCGCCGCAGCGCCGAAATCCTGAAAGCGGCCGGCGAAGGGCTATGAGCCGCGCGGGGGCCACCGTGGTGGCCCCCAGGCCTCGCCGTCACAGGATCAGGTGCGGCGTTCCTGCATGGTGTTGGCATAGTCGAACAGTTGGATCGCCATGCTGATCAATGAATCGGCATCGCCCGGGCGGCTGAGCGCCTCGGACATCAGGCGGGCCGCCTCAAGCTTGATGTCGAGAGTGTTGTTCTCGTAGAGGACGGCAATCTTTTCCGAGCTGCCCATGGCAATTTTCTCCGGGTGTTGACGCGAAACCCAGGCATTCCGCCAAGGTCTCGCCGTGACCTGCACACATCGTTGCAGGCGCCATGCCAACTTTTCCGAATAAATTTCCTGCTTAAAAATTCAACAGTAAATTTTTATGCCCAACAAATAGCCCGTAGCACGGCAACCGCCAGTGGCGCCGGACACATTTGCCCAAATGTGCGGCACATGATGACGGATGGCAGCCGTATTTTTGTGCCACTGATAGGTGCCACTTTTATCGGCAATCACGTAACATGCTGATTTTAAACAGCAATGATATCATCCCCCATGTGGCATGACATTTGATTGCGGCGCCCCAACACCGCCACTGGCGGCAGCGGGTTCATACGAGGATTTGCAATGGAATCGATGAAGATCGGGGTGGATGTACTGTTCGTCCTCTTGGGCGCGGTCATGGTGCTGGCAATGCATGCCGGCTTCGCGTTTCTTGAGGTGGGCACGGTTCGCAAAAAGAACCAGGTCAACGCCTTGGTGAAGATTCTGACCGACTTCGCCGTCTCGACCACCGCCTATTTCTTCATCGGCTACGCCGTGGCCTATGGTATCAACTTCTTCGGCTCTGCCGCCACCCTGGTGGGCAAGGCCGAAGGCAGCGCCTTCGCCGCCAACGGCTACGATCTGGTCAAGTTCTTCTTCCTGGCCACCTTTGCCGCCGCCATCCCCGCCATCATCTCGGGCGGCATCGCCGAACGCGCCAAGTTCTGGCCGCAGTTGCTCGCCACCTCGATCCTGGTTGGCCTGGCCTATCCCACTTTCGAGGGCATGGTGTGGGGAACTCGCTTCGGCTTCCAGGACATGATGAAGTCGGTGTTCGGCGTCCCCTTCCACGACTTCGCCGGCTCGGTGGTGGTGCACGCGGTGGGCGGCTGGATCGCGCTGGGTGCCGTGCTGATGCTGGGCGCCCGTCGCGGCCGCTATCGCAAGAACGGCCATGTGGTCGCCATTCCGCCGTCGAACATTCCGTTCCTGGCGCTGGGGTCGTGGATCCTGTGCGCCGGCTGGTTCGGCTTCAACGTCATGAGCGCCCAGAGCATGGACAACATCTCGGGCCTGGTCGCCATGAACTCGCTGATGGCCATGGTCGGCGGCATCCTGTCCAGCCTGGTGGTCGGCCGCAACGACCCCGGTTTCGTCCATAACGGCGCCCTGGCCGGCCTGGTGGCGGTGTGCGCCGGCTCGGACATCATGCACCCCATCGGCGCCTTCATCACCGGCGGTGCCGCCGGCGGCCTGTTCGTGCTGGCCTTCAACCTGTGCCAAAACAAGTGGAAGATCGACGACGTGCTGGGCGTCTGGGCGCTGCACGGCCTGTGCGGCTTCATGGGCGGCATCCTGTGCGGCGTCTTCGGCCTTGAGGCCCTGGGCGGCCTGGGTGGCGTCTCGCTCGGCGCCCAGATCACCGGCACCGCCACCGGTGCCGCCCTGGCGCTGTGCGCCGGCCTGGCGGTCTATGGCGGCATCAAGGCCACCATCGGCATTCGCCTGTCGGACGAGGAAGAGTTCATGGGCGCCGATCTCGCCCTGCACCACATCACCGCCTATCCCGAAGAGGCCACCACCGTCCACGACGATGCCGGCCCCCTGGCCATCCGCGCCGCCGGCGCCCGCGCCCCAGTGCACGGCTGACCGCAGATCCCGCCGTATCAGGCCCGCCGCAGACGTCGCGGCGGGCCTTTTCTTTGCGCACAAGGCGATGGCAATTAATAGCGGTTGTGCTAGTCTGTTCCATCGTCCGCTCCCCATGGGGTTTGGGGTGAAATCTCCTCTGCTCCAATCCGGTCTGCATCCCAACACCAGCCGCACCTTGGTGATCCTCGGCGGCCTTGCCATCGCCGCCGTGCTGGCGATGACGGGCTACGAGATATGGCGTCAGCGCACCAGCACCATCACCGCCGCCGAGAACAACCTGACGGCGCTGTCGTTGGCGGTAGCGCAGCAGACCGAACGCGCGTTCCAGTCAGTCGAGCTTGTGGTCGAGGCCACCGCCCTGTCGGTGGAAAAGGCCGGAAGCATCCGTCACGCCGGGACCTTGGACATGCACAAGGCCCTGCGCACCCGCATGACCGGCACGCCGCAAATCGTGGGACTGGCCATTATTGGCGCCAATGGCCGGGCGGTGAATTCGGCCATGCTGTATCCGCCGTTGCCGGACGACCGCAGCAATCGGGAATTTTTTTCCTACCACCGTGACACGCCGTCCAACGCCATCCGGATTTCCGCGCCGTGGCCGTCTCCGGTCAATGGCTCGATGGTCATTCCGGTCACCCGGCGTCTGTCCGGGCCGGACGGCTCGTTCCAGGGCATCATCGTCGCCGCCGTCGACCCCGAATATTTCCAGCAATCCACCCGCGCCATCCTGCCGACCGAAGGCGGCGCCAGCGCACTGTTCCGCACCGACGGCGTCCTGCTGGCCCGCACGCCGACGGTCGAGGGGATGAAGCTGGGCCAAAGTTTCAGCCATCTTCCCATTTTCCAGCCCAATGCCCCGATGCGGGGGTTGGGCTGGGGTCCCAGTCCCATGGACGGCGCGCTTCGCATCCTGGCCTATCACCGGCTGGAGCGCTATCCGCTGCTGATAAACCTGTCGCTGCGCCGGGACGTGCTGCTGGCCGACTGGCGCGAGAACGCCATCCGCCTGGCGCTGTCGGCGGCGTTCGGGGCCGGGCTGCTGGCCCTGGGCGTGGTGGCGCTGGTGCGTCACTCCCGGCGCGAGGAAACCTATGTGGCCGCCTTGCGCGACAGCGAACAGCGGCTTCGTTTTGCCCGCTTCGCCCTCGACCATGCGGCCGATCTGGTGTTCTGGCTCGACGGCAACGGATGCATCCTTTACGCCAACCGCGCCGCCGGCCACCGCCTGGCCTATGATTCGGACGACCTGCTGGGCAGCCCGATCGGACGCATCGACCCCAGCATTTCGGCCAAAGTCTGGCCTCGCCTGCTGAGCCGGCTGAAGCGGCGCGGCCACATGCGCTTTGAAACCACCTATATCACCGCCCACGGCACGTCCTATCCCGCCGAGGTGGCGGCCAATTGCGTCACCTTCGCCGATGGTGATTTCGTCTGCGCCTTCGTCCGCGACATCAGCCAGCGCAAGTCGGCTGAACTGGTCCTGGCGGAAAAGACCGCCAACCTGGAGGCCTCCAACGCCGAGTTGGAACAGTTCGCCTATGTGGCCTCGCACGATCTGCGCGAGCCGCTGCGTATGGTCAACAGCTTCGTCACCCTGTTGGACCGCCGCTACGGCGGGCAGCTGAACGACGAGGCGCGCGAGTTCATCGCCCTGGCCCAGGACGGCGCCGTGCGCATGGACCGGCTGATCCTGGACCTGCTGGAATATTCCCGCGTCGGCCGCATGGAACGCACCATAACGGAAGTTCCGCTGGCCTTGGTGGTGGAACAGGCCATGCGCGGTCTGGCCGTGGCGGTGGCCGAGGCCGGCGCCCAAGTGGATATCGCCCCCGACCTGCCGCCGGTCATGGGCAGCATGGAGGAATTGACGCGGCTGCTGCAGAACCTGATCGGCAACGCCCTGAAATATCGCCATCCCGACCGGACGCCGCAGGTCGAGATCGGCTGGCGGCGCGAGGGCAGCGACGTGGTGTGCTGGGTGGCCGATAACGGCATCGGCATCGCCGAGCAGGATTACGATCGCGTCTTCCGCATCTTCCAACGCCTGCACAACCGCGAGCGTTACGAGGGCACCGGCATCGGTCTGGCCATTTGCAAGAAGATCGTCGACCGCTACGGTGGCCGCATCTGGATCCAATCGGTTCCCGACAAGGGCACCGCGTTCCTGTTCAGCCTGAAAGCGGCCTGACCAACTCGGCGATGGCGGCGATCACCGCCGCCGGCTGGTCCCGTTGCGGGCTATGGCCGCAGGCCGGCAGCATCAGACCGCGCACCGCTCCGCCGACACCGGCAACGACCTCGTCCACCTGGGCGGCCGAGGCATATTCGTCGTCGTCGCCCTGGATCACCAGGGCCGGCACGGTGATGGCCGGCAACAGCGGCCGCAGGTCCATCGCCTTGAAGCCGGGATGCAGCCAGGTGTCGTTCCAGCCGTAAAAGGCATTGTCCACATTGGCGCCATGGTGGCGCTCCAGCCGGGGCCGCAGGCTGGCGGCATAGCTTTCCCGTACCTGGGCGATGGCGGCAAGGCACACATCCTCGACGAAGGTGTGCGGCGCCAGCGCCGCCACCGCGCGCACCCGTCCGCTGCGGTCCAAGGCCGCATGGACCAGGGCGATGGAGGCGCCGTCGGAATGGCCGATCAGGATGGCCGAGGCGATGCCGGCGGCATCCAGCACGCGCGGCAGCACGTCGCGCCCCTCGCGTTCCAGATAATCCAGCGGGCGCGGCAAGGCGATGGGCGACGAACCGCCGTAGCCTTGGCGCGAGAAGACGAAGGCCGCCAACCCGGTGGCCGCCGCCACCTGATCGGGAAAGTCGCGCCACAGCGACACCGACCCCAGCCCCTCGTGCAGGAACACCAGCACCGGCGCGCCGTCACGTCGGGCGCCGGCCCAACGGCATTCCAGCCGAACCCCATCGATGTCGACGAAGCCCATGTCCGGCGTCATGCCCTTTCGGGCTGGGGGTCCGGCCCGGCCACGTTGCCATAGAGACGATGCAGCAATCCCTTGAGCACTCTCACCTCGTCCTCGCTCATGCCGGCAACCGCCATGCTCTCCCAATCCAGCGCCCGGGGCACGATGGATTCGGTCTTAAGGCGTCCTTCCGGGGTAAGCGCGATGATCACCGCACGGGCGTCCTGGCCCGAACGCCGCCGCGTCACCAGGTGCCTGGCCTCCATGGCGGCGGCGATGCGCGACAGGGTGGACAGCTCGATGGCGGTCAGCCGGGCAAGGTCGCCCAGGCGCTGCTCGCCCTCGCCCAGCAATGCGGCCATCACGCGCCACATGGGCAACGAGACGCCGAACGCATCCAGCTCGCGTGAAACGTTGGTCGCCAGCGAAACGCCGGCGCGACTGAGCAGGTAGGGGACATATTCCCCAAGCCGAAATTGCACGATAATGTCCTCCCTGACCGTCCTCTGATGGGACGTGTTCTAGAATCGATCAATGATTTCCACTGCAAGGGAAGTCAAGATTCTTATGCGTGCCGGCCGCCGCAGGGGCCGATTGATCGCCGGCGGTTCGCGGTGCATGCTGGCGGCGTTCGCCAGCCCTGGAGATGGCCCATGCCCACCCTGTTCGAGCTTCCCCAACCCGCCGTGCCGGTTGCCGGCGAGGATGCGCTGTATCCGGTTCGCCGCGTTTTCTGCGTCGGTCGCAATTATGCCGCCCACGCCCGCGAAATGGGGTCGGACCCCAGCCGTGAAGCGCCGTTCTATTTCACCAAATCGCCCGAGGCGCTGGTGCCCGGCGGCGGCGCCATCCCCTACCCGCCCGCCACCGCCAACCTGCATCACGAGGTCGAACTGGTGGTCGCCATCGGCGCGCCGGTGTTCCAGGCCACGCCGGAACAGGCGGCCCACGCGATCTTCGGCCATGCCATCGGCCTGGACATGACGCGGCGCGACCTGCAATTCGCCGCCCGCGACAAGGGGCGGCCGTGGGACCTGGGCAAGTCGTTCGAATTTTCCGCCCCCATCACCGCGCTTCAGCGCGGCGGCAAGGCCATCCTGGCCGGCGCGGTGACGCTTGAGGTCAATGGCGAGATCCGCCAGCGCGGCGACGTCGCCGACATGATCTGGTCGGTGCCGGAAGTGATCGCCCATTTGTCGCAGTATTACCACCTGGGCCTGGGCGACCTGATCTTCACCGGCACGCCGGAAGGGGTGAGCGCCGTCCGGCCGGGCGATCGTCTGGTCGGCCGCATCGACGGCCTGGGCGAATTGGTGGTGACCATCACCGACCCGGCCTGATGCCAACGGTCGAAGGCTTCGACCGTTGGACGGCCGCAAGTGCGGCCGCGCGCCTTATGGCGCGGGAGCCTAGGCGGACGGAGGTCCGCCGCCCGGCGCCTGAGGGTGCCGTATGTTCGACCAGGGGGCGGACATACGGCCGTTGATATAAGCCGTTTCTGTCAGAACGGCGTAACGCGCCGTCAACCTTGTGTAACAGCGCCGCCCCATGGACATCCCCGGGGCGGCGTCGCTTTTTTCAAGCCCTTCAATCGCTTAGCCCCGCCGGCCGGTTCTGGCACGGCGCTTGCCCTTAGAAAGGCGCTCGCCGATGCCCGGCGGCGCTTCCCGACCAAGCGGGGGCGGCCAAACGGGAACCGGCGGCAACGAACGTCGACTTCGTTAGGCAATGCCAACAGGAGGCAAAATGAAGAAGGCTTTGTTGATGGGCGTGTCGGGTGCGGCGATGGTGTTCGCCGCGCAGGCTTTCGCCAGCGGCTCGGTGAGCCAGGACCAGGCGTTCCTGGCTGCCAATGTCCAGGGCGAGGCCCAGGCCTCGCACAATTATGCCGGCGGAGGCGACGGGGGCACGGCCAAGGCCTATGCCGATGGCGGCTCCGGCCACCGAAGCAGCGGCGGCGACGCTGCGGCCAAGGGCTATGGCGGCGACGGCGGCAACGCCGCTTCGGGGTCAGGCCAGTTGCAGGGCCAGGGCCAGTTGGTCGCCGGCAGCCAGAAGCAGACCGTCGTCCTGCCTGACATCACCGTGACCGTCGCCACTCCCGGTGTCGGCAGCGGCGGTGCGGCCGGCCCGGGTGTGGGCGGCGATTCCGGCGATGGCGGCAACGCCGTCGGTGCCGGCAGCAACGGCAATTCCCAGCAATCGCCGATCCAGACCGGCGTGAGCGACGCCGCCCAGGCCACCTTCCGCTCGCGCGCCGCCGCCGATATCAGCGGCAACGCCATCCTGGGCGACCACGTGAACTACAATTCCTTCAACACCACCATGACCAACTCGACGACGATGAGCGCCACCAACGCCGTGGCCCCCATCACCCTGTCGGCGGGTAACGCCAATGGCGGCAGCGCCACCGGCGGCGCGCTGACCCCAAGCCAGACCGCGCTGACCGGCAATCTGGGCCGCAGCGGCGACGGCACCGCCACCACCGGCCCGACCTATTCCGGGACCGGCGGAACCGGCGGCAACGGCACTGCCGTGTCGGCCAATGTGGGCCTGCAGGGCGCCCGTTCCACCACCACCAGCACCGGTGGCGATGGCGACGCCCATTCTCGGGCTGCCGGCGCCTCGGGGTCGGCTTCGCTTGGGCTGTCGGCGGCGGCCGGGCTGTCGGGCAACCGGGGCGGCGCCAGCAACCGCGCCAGCAACGACCAGGACTCGGTGGCGTGGGCGCAGTCGTGGACCAAGCCGATGTCCAAGGCTAACACCAACGTCAAGTCGGCGGCCCTGGGCGTCGGCGGTGCCGGCGGCGACGTCGCCAGCAAGACCGGCAACTCGGCGAACCAGAAGGCCGATTCGGCGGCCAGCGGCGGCAACGGCGGCAACAGCGGCGACGCCTATGCCAAGGCCACCGGCACCGGCGGCAACCTGTCGCAGACCGCCGGCTCCTCGCAGATCCTGAACGCCGCCACCGGCGCCACCCAGGGCGGCAACGGCGGCGACAGCTCGGTCAAGTTCGCCACCGGCTCGGTCGGCGCCATCTCGCTGGGGACGATGTCGGGCATTGCCAACATCGCCCAGAACACCGGCCTGACCGCCAACCAGTTCAGCTCGTTCAGCATCAACGCCCACACCAACTGATGCCTCCTCCGGCGGGTCCCCTTTGGACCCGCCGGCCCTTTTTCATGAAAGGAGAGCCATGCGCACGCATCTGATCCTGGCTGCCGGTTTGATCCTGCTTGCCCCGGCGGCATGGGCCGGCCCGTTCGATACCGAGCCGGCGGTGTCCGCCACCGACCTGGACGGCAAGCGCGGCGGCAGCGAAACGCCCATCTCGGGCAGCCTGTTCCAGAGCAACGATTCCAACCTGTCGGGCAGCAACGCCGGCAGCATCAGCGTCGGCGGCGGCATGAAGTATTCCGGCACCATCGCCCCCGCCCAGGTCATCGGCAACAATGGCATCACCGCGGTGATGCAGAACACCGGCGACCTGGTGAACATGAACAACGCCACCAGCGTCAACGTCTACATGCGCTAGGGGGCATGACCATGACGCCCCGCCTGTTCGTCGTTCTCGCCGTGCTGGGGGCGGCAGTCCCCGCTGCGGCGGCCGAGACCACGCTCAGCACTGCCGGCGGCACCGTCACCGTGCCGGTGGTCAGCCTGCGCGAGGCCCGCTTCCGCAGCGTCATCCGCCAGGAACACGATTTCTCGTGCGGCTCGGCGGCGCTGGCGACCTTGCTGACCCACCACTACAACCGCCCCACCACCGAGGCCGAAGCATTCCAGGCCATGTTCGCCGCCGGCGACCAGCAAAGCATCCAGCGATCGGGCTTTTCCATGGCCGACATGCAGCGTTACCTGACGACGCTGGGGCTGCGCTCGGACGGCTACCGCGTCGGCCTGGACAAGCTGGTCGAGGTCGGCGTTCCCGCCATCACCCTGATCAACACCAAGGGCTACAACCACTTCGTCGTCATCAAGGGCGTCAAGGGCGGCGACGTGCTGGTGGGCGATCCGGCCATGGGGTTGAAGGCGGTGCCCCGCGCCGAATTCGAAGCACTGTGGCAAGGGGTGATGTTCGTCATCCACGACGACATCGACATCGCCCGTGACGGCTTCAACCGGCCCGAGGATTGGGCCATCCGCCGCAAGGCGCCTTTCGGGACGGCCTTGTCCCGCAATGGGCTGGCAACCTTTTCGGTCATGCTGCCCGGACTCCACGAATTCTGATCAATCGCGGAGATCAACGACCATGACGACGCTTCCCACCATTGTCGCCACCGCCATGACCCTGGCGGCCGGCGATCCCTTTGCCGGCTTGGCGCCGCTCGATCACGCCGATCTGGCCGACCATCGCGGCGGCATGATGATCAACGGCATTCCGATGGATTTCGCCGTGGTCGTGCGCACCACCGTCGAAGGCGCCGTGGCCCAGGGCCTGCAAACCTTGCTGGCGGTCAACGACCGCGGCGGCTTGGCCAGTGCCACCACCACCGCCATCGGCGACACCGGCAGCGGCGACACCCTGACGCCCACCGCCAATGGCGGCATGACCATGAGCCTGCCCACCGGCACCACCATCCTGCATCAGGTCCAGAATGACCAGGTCCAGGCGCTGATCGCCAATTCCAAAAGCGACGTCAGCCTGAACCACCGCACGGAAATCAACGTCGACCTGCCGGGCTTCACCGCCCTGACCCAGACCTGGTACGGCAGCAACCGCGCCGCCCAGATGGGCATCGACGCGGCCCTGAGCGGATTGGGGCGACGGTAGGGGAAAAAAGGTTCCTCAAAGAGAGCGTCATTCCGGCCGTAGCGGAGCGGAGAGCCGGAATCCATGGTGGGAAACGGCACCATGGACCCCGGCTCGCGCTTCGCTTGGCCGGGGTGACGACATTTGGCAGGACAACCTCTTCCCGGAATTTGGTAAACAGCCGAAACAAAAACGCCAGCCAAGAGTACCCCGGCTGGCGTTTTCGCTTACGGCTCAGGCCGCGTTCACATCGGGCTGAGGCCCAGGCGGCCGAACAGGCTTTTGTCGTCGCCGGGCTTGGCGTTCTTGGCGGTCAGCAGCTTGTGGCCGCAGAACACCGAATTGGCGCCAGCCATGAAACACAGCGCCTGCATCTCGTCGCTCATGCCTTCGCGGCCGGCGCTCAGGCGCACGAACGACTTCGGCATCATGATGCGGGCGGCGGCGATGCAGCGGATGAAGTCGAACGGGTCGGGCCGTTCGGCATCGGCCAGCGGCGTGCCGGGAATGGGGATCAGCAGGTTGATCGGCACGCTGTCGGGATGCTTGGGCATGTTGGCCAGCTCCACCAGCATCTTGGCGCGATCGGTGCGGGTCTCGCCCAGGCCGATGATGCCGCCCGAACACACATGCAGGCCGGCGTCGCGCACTACTTCCAGCGTGTCCAGGCGATCCTGGAACGTGCGGGTGGAGATGATCTCCTTATAGTGCTCGGGGCTGGTGTCGATGTTGTGGTTGTAATAATCGAGACCGGCTTCCTTGAGGCGGTTGGCCTGGAATTTGTCGAGCAGGCCGAAAGTGGCGCAGGTTTGCATGCCCAGCGCCTTGACGCCCTCGATCATGGCGACGGCGACGTCGAAATCGTCACCCTTGGGGCCGCGCCAGGCGGCGCCCATGCAGAAGCGCGAGGCGCCCTCTTCCTTGGCCTTGCGGGCGGCTTCCACCACCTCTTCCACCGCCATCAGCTTTTCCTTTTCCAAGCCGGTGGCGTAGTGGGCGGATTGCGGACAGTACGAGCAATCCTCGGGGCAGGAGCCGGTCTTGATCGAGATCAGCCGCGACACCTGGATGCGGTTGGGGTCGAAGGTAAGGCGATGAACCTGCTGCGCCTCGAAGAGCAGGTCCATGAACGGTTTGGCGAACAGGGCCTCGACCTCGTCCACCGTCCAATCGTGCCTGAGACCCACTTCGCCGGGGGCAATTTTCACCGCTGCCGTCACGATACCAACCTCCTTAAAGCCTTACTGCACAAAGGGTCTTGCCCCCCTTTGCGGGGTGCGCAGATTAGAACTGCTTACACCGCCTTTGCAACAGACGCGAAAAGCCTCTAGAAAACGTGGCCCATGCATGACCTCGATTCCCGGCTGAACGCAGCCATCGCCGACCTGACCACTCTCGGCCGCCGCCGCACCTTGCGCGGCGCCGAACCGCTGGATGGCGGACGTATCCGCATCCAGGGGCGCGAGTTGGTCAATTTCTCGTCCAACGACTACCTGGGCCTGTCGCGCCATCCGGTGGTGATCGAGCGCGCCCGCGAGTGGGCCGCCCGCTGGGGCGCCGGCTCGGGCGCCTCGCGCCTGGTCACCGGCCACCTGGACGCGCTGACCGACATCGAGGAAAAGATCGCCGCCGCCAAGGGGGTCGAGGCGGCGCTGGTGCTGGCCTCGGGCTGGCAGTGCAACGTCTCGACGCTGTCGGCGCTGCTGGACCGTTCGCTGTGGGGGGCCGATCCGCTGGTGTTCGCCGACCGGCTGAACCACGCCAGCCTGCACATGGGCTGCCAGGTCGGCGGCACCAAGCAGAACCGCTTCCGCCACAACGACCTAGGCCATCTGGAAGAATTGCTGGCCCGCACGGCGCGCGAGCCGGGGCCGCGCATCATCGTCACCGAATCGGTGTTTTCCATGGACGGCGACGTTCCCGACGTCGACCAGTTGGCGGCCATCGCCGACGAATGGAACGCCCTGTTGTATCTGGACGAAGCCCATGCCACCGGCGTGCTGGGCGCCAACGGCTTCGGCCTGTCGGTGGGGGCGCATGTGGACATCGCCATGGGGACTTTCTCCAAGGCCATGGGCAGCTTCGGCGCCTATATCGCCTGCTCGAAGGCGATGAAGGACTATCTGATCAACAAGGCATCGGGCCTGATCTACGCCACCGCGCTGCCGCCGGCGGTGCTGGGCGCCATGGATGCCGCCATCGACCTGGTGCCGACCATGGGGCCGGTGCGCGCCCGCCTGCAGGCCATGGCCAAGCACGTGCGCGACCGCTTCCACGAGGTCGGGCTGGACACCGGCGCCTCGTCGACCCAGATCGTCCCGGTCATCCTGGGCGAGGAGGAGCGCACCCTGCGGGTCGCCGCCAAGCTGGAGGAACAGGGCCTGCTGGGCATCGCCATCCGGCCGCCGACCGTGCCCAACGGCACCAGCCGCATCCGCTTCGCCTTGTCGGCCGCCCATTCCGACGCCGATATCGAACGGCTGATCCACACCACCATCGACGCGGTCAGGACGGCCCCATGAGCGGTAAATCCGGTGCCATGCGCACCCTGGTCTTCGTCCACGGCTGGGGCTTCGACGCCAATTTCTGGCAACCGGTGGCCGAGCGCCTGCCGGAATTCGCCCGCGTCTTCGTCGATTTCGGTTTCCGCGCCAACCCGCCGCACCACCCCAAGGTGCCGGGCGCCATCGTCGTCGGCCATTCCATGGGCTTTCCCTGGGCGCTGGCGAACATGCCGCAGCCCTGGGCCGGCGCCATCGCCGTCAACGCCTTTCCCCGCTTCACCCGCGCGCCCGATTTCGTCTCGGGCGTGGCGCCGCGTATGATCGAGCGCATGGTCGCCCGCTTCGCCGAAGACCCCGCCACCGTCACCGCCGACTTCCTGTCGCGCTGCGGCGTGGATCAGCCCGACGTCGCCGACATGCGCACCCCGGCCTTGGGCGAGGCGCTGAACTGGCTGGCCGCCTGTGACGAGCGCGCCGCCATGCGGGCGCTGGACTGCCCGATGCTGGCGCTGGCCGGCACCCGCGACGCCATCGTGCCCGAAGCCATGAGCCGCGAAGCCTTCGCCGAGGTGCCCATGGTGCTGGCCGAAGGCGCCGACCATCTGCTGCCCGTCAGCCATCCCGATTGGGTGGCCAGCCAAATCCGTCTGTTCTCGGCGCAATTGCGATGACCAGGAAGCAACAGGTCGCCGACGCCTTCGCGGCGGCGGCCACCACCTATGACAGCGCCGCCACGGCGCAAGCGGAAGCCGCCGACCGCATGGTCGAGCTGGTCGCCGGCCTGGCGCTGCCCGCCCGCCCCACCGTGCTGGAGGTGGGTTGCGGCACCGGCTTGCTGACCCGCCGGCTGCTGCCGCGCATCGGCGGCGACTGGCTGGTCACCGATCTGTCGCAGACCATGGTGGCGACAGCGAAGGCCGCGGTGGCGTCCGATGCGGCACAGTTCCGCGTCATGGACGCCGAACATCCCGACGCGCCGCTGGGCCTGTTCGACCTGATCGTCAGCAATTTGGCCGCCCAGTGGTTCTGCGACCTGGGCCGCGCCGTCAACCAGTTGCGCGCCTGCCTGGCGCCCGGCGGCACCCTGGTGCTGTCCACCCTGGGCGCCGGCAGCTTTGCCCAATGGCGCGACGCCCACCAGGCGCAGGGCCTGTCGTCCGGCATTCCCGATTATCCCGATGCAGCCGCCCTGGCCGCCCAGTTGCCGGCCGGCGCCCGCATCGTCACCCAAACCATCGAGGTCGGCCACGCCGACGCCTTCGATTTCGTCCGCGCGCTCAAGCGCATCGGCGCCGGCACCCCGGTGCTGGGGCACGCCCCGCTATCGGCGGGGGCGCTGCGCAAGGTCATGCGCGCCATGGGGGCGCCGGTCACCATTACCTATGTGATTCATTTCGCGTTGATCGCGGCGGAGTAGACTACCATGCGCGGCGTGTTCGTCACCGGCACCGACACCGACGTCGGCAAGACCCTGGTGTCGGCCTGGCTGACCGAGGCCTGGAAAGCCGATTACTGGAAGCCGATCCAGACCGGCGCGGCGGACATCACCGATTACGGCACCGTCGCCAAGCTGGTGCCGGGGGCCGTCATCCATCCGTCGGCCTATGTGTTCCAAGCACCGCTCAGCCCGCACGAGGCGGCGCGGCGCGAACGCGCCCGCATCGACCTGTCGGCCCTGGTGCCGCCCGCCACCGCCAACGTGCTGGTGGTGGAAGGCGCCGGCGGCGCCATGGTGCCGTTGAACGAAATGGCGCTGACGGTGGACTTCATGGAACGGCTGGGCCTGCCGGCGGTGGTGGTGGCCCGCTCTGGCCTGGGCACGATCAACCACACGCTGATGACGTTGGAGGTGCTGCGCCGCCGCCGCATTCCCATTTTGGGCGTGGTGATGAACGGCCAGCGCAACCCCGCCAACCGCCAAGCCATCGAGCATTTCGGCGCCGTGCCGGTGCTGGCCGAGATTCAGCCGCTGCCGGCGGTGACCGCCTCGGTGGTGGCCGGCCTGCCCCGCCCCGCCTTCGTCCCGCCGGGAGAGTAATCCATGTCGACCTTGTCCTATGACGAGCTGCGCGCGCTCGACGCGCGCCATGTCTGGCATCCGTTCACCCAGGCCGGCACCGCCCCGCCCGCCACCCTGGCGCTGGGCGGCAAGGACGCCACCATCTATGGTGCCGATGGCCGGGAATACTTGGACGTCTGCTCGTCGTGGTGGGTCAACCTGCACGGCCACGGCAACCCCGCCATCGCCAAGGCCATCGCCGAACAGGCGGCGCGGCTGGAACAGGTGATTTTCGCCGACTTCACCCACGAGCCGGCGGCCCGGCTGGCGGCGCGGGTGGCGGCGCGGCTGCCCGGCGACCTGGACCGGGTGTTCTTTTCCGACGACGGCTCGACCGCCGTCGAGGTGGCGCTGAAGATGGCGCGCCAGTTCTGGACCAACCAGGGCGAGGACCGCCGCGTCTATGTCGCCTTCCACGGCGGCTATCATGGCGACACCGCCGGCTCCATGTCGGTGGGCCGGTCGTGCGGCATCTTCGCCGCCTGGGAAAACATGATGTTCCCGGTTGAGGTGGCGCCGTTCCCGGTGACCTGGGACGACGATGCCGACATCGACGTCAAGGAACAGCGCGCCATCCAGGCGCTGGACGACATCCTGGCGCGCAATGCCGGCCAAGTCGCCGCCATCATCATCGAGCCGCTGATCCAGGGCGCCGCCGGCATGCGCATGTGCCGGCCGGAATTCCTGCGCGTCCTTGAAGCCCGCGCCCGCGACGCCGGCACCTTGCTGATCCTGGACGAAGTGATGACCGGCTTCGGCCGCACCGGCGACATCTTCGCCTGCGTCAAGGCCGGCATCCAACCCGACTTCATCTGCCTGTCCAAGGGCCTGACCGGCGGCTTCCTGCCCATGTCGCTGACGGTGGCGCGCGAGCACATCTATCAGGCGTTCATCGGCACCGAGACGTCCAAGGCGTTCCTGCACGGCCATTCCTACACCGCCAATCCGCTGGGCTGCGCCGCCGGCCTGGCCTCGCTGGACCTGCTGGAGGCGCCCGGCTGCCAGGCGCGGATCACGGCCATCGAGGCCCTTCACCGCCAGCGCCTGCCCGGCATCGCCCGCTTGCCCGGTGTCTCCAAATCCCGCGTCTGCGGCACCATCGCCGCCTTCGACCTGGCCGGCCAGGGCTATGGCGGCGCGCTCAGCCGGCGCATGAAGGACGAGTTCCATGCTCGCGGCCTGCTGATGCGGCCCATGGGCGACGTGCTGTACCTGCTTCCGCCCTATTGCATCACGGATGTGGAACTGCACCGCGCCTGGGATATCATCGAGAGCGTCATCGCTGCTCTGTGAGGCTCCCGAATGCTGCGCCAGTTGGTGAGAATCAATGCTCCGCATTGAGGAAATCGTCGGCGCCATGGACGACGAGTTCCGCTATGCCCTGGATGCGTTGAGCGACGAGCGGCTGGCCCAATTGGCCGCCGACAAGCCGGCGCTGCGCCGGATGCGGCCGGTGGGAGTCTCCACCGCCGAGGCGCTGGAGATGATCGCCACCATCCAGGCGCGCCGCGCCGAGCAACGCCGGAAGGACGAGGCGGCCGAGAAGCGCAAGGCCGCCCGCAAGGAAAAGCGCAAGGCGACACCCCGCCGCAAGAAGCCGGCGCCACCGCCGGTGGAGGCGCCCGCCCAGTTAGCCGCACCGCCGACTCAGGCTGTGGACAACCCCGCTTCTTTCATCGTCATTCCCGCGAAAGCGGGAATCCATGGGTCCGCAGCACCATGTCAAGACGGAACCGTCAGCATTCGCCCCAACATGGACCCCCGCTTTCGCGGGGGTGACGACCAAACAAGATGGGCGAGCATTTGTCGGAAGTCTGTGCCGGTGCCGCCGGTTGTCCTCGAACTTCCGGCTCCGCCGGTATCGGCCCAATTGCCGCCACCTGCCGCCACCGGCCCGGCCATCCGCCTGCCGCCGCCGCAGGTCGAAGCCCCCGCCATCGTCCTGCCGCCACCACCACAGGCCGCCGCGCCCGCTCCTGTTCCCGCTCCCCTGCCGGCACCGCCGCCCCCCGTCGCAGTCCGGCCCCGCCGCCGGCTGCTGGGCGTGGCGATAGCCCTGGCCGCGCTGGCGGCGGCCCTGCTGCTGGCGCGGTAATCCGGAACATCCGCGCCCGCCGACCATTCATGGGATAGCAACCGCACGGAGGTTCTCCCATGAAAACCGCTTTCTGGGCCGCTATCCTGGCCGCCCTGACGGCGTTGCCCGCCGCCGCCGCCGAGCCGCCCTCGGACGCCACGTCCGACCGTTACACCCGAGAGCCGGCACCCGACCGCAACGACCAGCAGGCGCAAAGCCGCGAGCGCGAACGCCGCAGCGGCGAGATCGAAACGCTGCGCCGCGACCACATGTCGTCGCCCAACGTCAAGGGCCAGCAAGTGCCCGAGGATACCTCGACCGGCGCCGCCGCACCCGAACAGCGCGGCCAGTCCAAGCAAACCGAGGGGGGCATTCGCCCATAAAGCGATCCGGGCGGTCCATCGCGACGCGCAGAGGGGCGCCGCCTGGAACCATCCCTGGTCCAAGGCATTGACGCCGAGTGAGCGCGCGGCCGCCGCCGTCCGCTTTCCGATCCCGTCCAATCACCCGGAGGATTCCATGAAAACGGCCATTATCCTCGCCCTTATGGGCGCGCTGGCGGTCAGCCCGGCGATGGCGCGCGGCATGGGCGAACAGCGCAGCGATGTCGAGCACAGCCAGTCCGGCCAGTCCGCCCGCCTGGACCAGAACACCGCCCGCCAAGTGCAGCAGCAATTGCAAAGCCAGGGCTATGACGTCGGCCAGGTGGACGGCGTCTGGGGCGCCAAATCGCGCCAGGCGCTGATGAACTTCCAACGCGATCAGAATATTCAGGCCAACGGCCGTCCCGACCGCCAGACCATGGCGGCCTTGGGGATCGAACCGTCGGCAACCCAGCAGGCGCAGACCCCCGAAGGCAGCCGCCGCACGCCGGAACCGCAGCGGCAGGAACGGCAGGAGCGGGAAGGCGGCGGCCTGCTGGGACGCTGACGACGGCGGGCGGGTCGGGACGGCGCGGACTGCGCCGCCCCTCGCCCCCTGTTTCCTCCCCAATCGGTCAGGAGATCCGCGATGAAATCCACCATGGCCATTCTTGTGCTTGGCAGCTTGGTCACCGCCCTGCCCGCCTTGGCCCAGCAGAGCAGCACCAGCAGCGCGAGCCGCCCCACTTGGCTTAGCCCCGGCGAGCCGTTGGCGGCGGCGCAGACCAGCCGCGAATACGTCCCCAATCGCGACGTGGTCACCGCCGTGCAACAGCGGCTGAGCCAGTTGGGCTACAGTTCCTCGGCCACCGGCAATTACGACGCCCAGTTGCGCAACAATGTGCTGAGATTCCAATCGGATACCGGCCTGCGCCCGACCGGAGAGGTAGACTTGTCCACCATCGGCGCGTTAGGCATCAACGTCGAGCCGGTGGGCGTCGCCCCCACCACCACCGCCATGGCGGCTCCCCCGCCGGCGCAGCAGCGCATCGCCCGTGGTCCCGCCTATGACCAAATTCTTGAACGCGACGAATATATGAGCAGCGCGCAAAGCCGGCATCAGCCGGAATTGCTGCAGAACTATGCCGGCGTGACGGTCAATCCGCGCGACGTTCAGGTCGGCGAAGTGCCGCCCGGCCTTCCGCCCGGCTATCCGATTCAGAACCTGGGGTGGGATTGACGGCTACAGCCGGTAATTCAGCACGCTGCCAGGACGCACCGCACCGGGGGTGGTCAGCCGGATGTTGGTTTCGTAGATACTGATGCCGCGGATCATGGCGTCGAGGAACACCTTACCGGTGGTGCCGGCATCGGTGCCTTCCTCGGCCTCGTCCACTTTGAAGCCATTATAGGCGCGGGCGATGAAGGGGGTCGCCTGCTCCTTTTGACTGTCCTCGCGATCTTGTTCGAACTCGCGTTCTTCGTCGAAACGCCACAGCCGGTTATCGTTGATTTCGATCTGGGGCGAGAAGTCCGTACCAACGACACCCCGGCCAGTAGACGCGACGTTGCGACCGCCGGAGACGGGGCGGGCCGTAGCCGCCGCCGCCATTCCGGGCGATGCAAACGCCGAGACTTTGTTGGCTCCCAGTGCCATAGCTACACTGACCCTACATTAACTCGATCTTAAGTATAGGAACGAAGGTCAGATTAATCCAGTGATTTTCAAAAAATGCCTTTGAAAATTGCCAGTTCTCCTAAGAACGTTAGGGCTTTCGATATAAATGAATGGATAATAAATAGACGGTGACCGGAAATAGCGCCGACAGCAACGCCCCTAGGTTGCCATCCCCACTGCTCCCAAAGGCGTTTCCCCGAGTCACCCTTCGCACCTGCAAAATAATGATGAAACCCCAGGTGGCGGCAGCGCTATAATGGACTGGCGAGCGGGCGCGCATCCCGCTCATCACCTGCCCAGGGGAAGCGCCATGACTGAACTCCGCTCGCATTCAGCCCTGCCCGACGGCGCCCGCGAGAGCGACCGCCCTGTCGCCGACCACTTCTCGCCGCCATTCCCCATCTTCACCGAATCCACCGACCGACTGATGCACGCGGCCCAGGGGCGCTTTACCATGGCGCTGTCGCCGGCCTCGCTGTTGCTGGCCTATCTGGATTGGCAGGTGCACCTGCTCAACTCGCCGGGGAAAATGGGCGAGATGGCCCAGAACGCGCTGTCCAAGGCGCTGCCGCTCAGCCGTTACGCCATCGAGTCGCTGATGGGGCGCGACAACCCCGACCCGTTCGTGCCGCTGGCCCAGGATTCCCGCTTCGCCAGCCCGGAATGGCAGAAGTTCCCCTATAACGTCCTGTCGCAAGCCTTCCTCTATACCGAGCAATGGTGGCACTACGCCACCACCGGCGTGCGCGGCGTCGGCCCACATCGCCAGCAGATGGTGACCTTCGCCGCCCGCCAGTTGCTCGACATGCTGTCGCCGTCCAATTCGCCGTGGCTGAACCCGGACGTGCTGAAGGCGACCCTGGAACAGGGCGGGCAGAATTTGGTGCGCGGCTACCAGAATTTCTGCGACGACGTCGTGCGCAACGCCACCGGCCAGGGCGGCACCCCGGACGAACGCTATGCCGTCGGCAAGGGCGTGGCGGTGACGCCGGGCAAGGTGGTGTTCCGTAACCGGCTGATCGAGCTGATCCAGTATTCGCCGACCACCGCCGAAGTTCACGCCGAACCGATCCTGATCGTGCCGGCCTGGATCATGAAGTACTACATCCTGGACCTGTCGCCGGCCAATTCCATGGTCCGCTGGCTGGTGTCCAAGGGCCACACCGTGTTCATGATTTCGTGGAAAAATCCCGGCCCCGACGACCGCGACATGGGCATGGCCGATTATCGCCGACTGGGCGTGATGGCGGCAATCGACGCCATCAACGCCATCGTTCCCGACCGCCGCATCCACGCCGCCGGCTATTGCCTGGGCGGCACGCTGCTGGCGGTCGCCGCCTCGGCCATGGCGCGCGACGGCGACGCCCGTTTAGCCAGTGTCACCCTGCTGGCAGCACAGACCGATTTCGAAGACGCCGGCGAAATCATGCTGTTCATCGACGAAAGCCAGGTCACCTATCTGGAAGACATCATGTGGGACCAGGGCTATCTGGACACCAAACAGATGTCCGGCGCCTTCCAGATGCTGCGCTCCAACGATTTGGTGTGGTCGCGCATGGTGCGGCAGTACTTCCTGGGCGAGGTCGACCACGCCAACGACCTGATGGCGTGGAACGCCGACGCCACCCGCATGCCCTACAAGATGCATTCGGAATACCTGCGCCGGCTGTTCCTCAACAACATGCTGTCCAAGGGACGCTATACCGTCGACGGCCGCCCCATCGCCCTGACCGACATCCGCGCGCCGATCTGCGCCGTCGGTACCACCAAGGACCACGTGGCGCCGTGGCGCTCGGTCTACAAGATCGGCATCCTGACCGACACCGACGTGACCTTCATCCTGTGCAACGGCGGCCACAACGCCGGCATCGTCTCGGAGCCGGGGCACCCGCACCGCTCGTACCAGATCGCCACCCGGGCCGACGCCGACAAGTACATCGACCCCGACAGTTGGGTGCTGCTGACGCCGGTACGGCAAGGATCGTGGTGGGAGGCGTGGCAGGAGTGGCTGGTGGGCAATTCCAGCGGCACCATCCCCGCCCCGGCCATGGGCGCCGCCGACAAGGGCTATCCGCCGCTGGCCGACGCGCCAGGCACCTATGTGCTGGTGCCCTAACCGGGCGTTAACCATTGCCGTGACGTAATTACGGTGGAACTCCATACACCAAGGAACCCGGTCCCATGGCCAACGATACCATGGTCGGCGACAAGCCGACCGAAGCCGTCTATGACGTCGCCGTCGAATGCTATGCCGTGCTGGGAACCGCCGATCTGCCCATCGCCCAGTTGCTCAAGCTGGGCCGTGGCGCCGTGGTGGAACTGGACCGGCGGGTCAACGACCCCGTCGACCTTTACGTCAACCGCAAGAAGATCGCCAAGGCCGAGGTCGTGGTGGTCGAGGACCATCTGGCGGTGACCATCACCGAAGTGATCAAGCGCGCGGCGGACTGACGCCGCCGCTATGGCGTGACCTTGCGGTCGGTGAAGCGCAACACCACCGAGGATGGGCGCTGCACGTATCCCAGCCATCCCTTCTGCCCGATATACGGACCTTCGCGGCACGAAAACTGCTCATCCTGCAGGAAATATCGGCGGTCCCGTGAGCGGACCACCCAATAGCCCTCCAAACGATCCACCACTTCTGCGTCGTCCATGCCTCTCTCACCCGATGGGGTTAACCCTTTCAGGATGAACCCGGCAGGCGCCCCAAGGGGACAGCGCGAAAGCACAATCGCCCCTCCTTCGGGCGCCCCCTCTCCTTATGCGCTAGCCCTTTTGCCAACGGACTGTCGCTTGACCAGGGCGCTGCAGCCGTTACCCTTGGGTGGTACGCCTCGTCGCCACCAAGGGACACATACCGATGAAGTTTTTTCTCGATACCGCTGAAATCGCCGAAATCAAGGCCCTGGCCGATACCGGACTGGTGGACGGCGTCACCACCAACCCGTCGCTGATCGCCAAGTCGGGCCGCAAGATTCTGGACGTCATCTGCGAAATTTGCGACCTGATCCCCGGCCCGGTTTCGGCCGAGGTCGCCGCCACCGATTACGCCACCATGCTGGCCGAGGGCCGCAAGCTGGCGGCGCTGCGCCCCAACGTCGCCGTCAAGGTGCCGCTGACCGCCGACGGCCTGAAGGCGTGCAAGGCGTTGTCCGACGAAGGCCGGCTGGTCAACGTCACCCTGTGCTTCTCGGCCAACCAGGCCATCCTGGCCGCCAAGGCCGGCGCCGCCTTCATCTCGCCCTTCGTCGGCCGCCTCGACGACATCGGCCAGGACGGCATGCAGTTGATCTCGGATATCGTCGAGATCTACGCCCAGTACCCCGACTTCACCACCGACGTGCTGGTCGCCTCGGTGCGCAGCCCCATGCATGTCACCGACGCCGCCCGCCTGGGCGCCCATGTCGTGACCATGCCGCCGGCCATCCTGAAGCAGATGTACAACCATCCGCTGACCGATAAGGGCCTGGCCGCGTTCACCGCCGACTGGGCCAAGACCGGCCAAAGCATTCTTTAATATCCGCGGCGACGCCGAATTCCGGAATCAGAAAGGGGCGGCACCCATGCGGGTGCCGCCCCTTTCATTCGCATCAGCCCCCTGACGCGAAGGAGGCCGCACTTTACGCGGGAAGCCGCTTCAGGCAAGCAAAAACGCCATTTTCGCCGAGATGATTGCATTTGCACGAAAATGCCCCGGCGAGGGGTTTCGGCGCAAAAACGTTTCAATTAACTGCCATAATTTGAAATTGCAATAGATAATATCGCTCTGGCAGGGCGCGAGCTTCGCACTTCCCTCATATACACCTAAAGCCCTAGGGTTGATCCTACCAACGTTTTCATTACTGCGAGGCATGGGATGTATCGGGACCGGATCGGGCTGAAGTCGCTGTGGGGCAAGGTTGTGGGCGCTGAGGAAGCGGCTTTGCTGATCAGGGACGGCATGACTGTGGGCATGAGCGGTTTCACCCGCTCGGGCGACGCCAAGGTGGTGCCGATGGCACTGGCCGAGCGCGCTTCGGAAGCCCCGATGAAGATCACCCTGCTGACCGGCGCGTCCCTGGGTTCCGACATCGACAAGACCCTGGCCGAAGCCAAGCTGCTGTCGCGCCGCATTCCGTTCCAGGCCGATCCGGTGCTGCGCAAGTCGATCAATGCCGGCGAAGTCATGTTCGTCGACCAGCACCTGTCCGAAACCGTGGAAATGCTGCGCTCGCGCCAGTTGCCGCCGGTGGACGTGGCGGTGATCGAGGCGGTTGCCATCACCGAGGACGGCGGCATCGTGCCGACCAGCTCGATCGGCAACTCGGCCACCTTCGCCATGCTGGCGGAAAAGATCATCATCGAGATCAACATCCACCAGAGCCTGGACCTGGTCGGTCTGCACGACGTCTACATCCCGACCCGTCGCCCGCACCGCGAGGCGATTCCGCTGACCCAGCCGAACGACCGCATCGGCCTGCCCTACATCCCGGTCGACCCCAGCCGCATCGCGGCCATCGTCGTCACCGAGAAGATGGACAGCTTCGCCTCGATCGTCCCGCCGGACGAAGAGACCAACGCCATCGCCGGCCATCTGGTCGAGTTCTTCCGTCACGAGGTCAAGCTGGGCCGCCTGTCCACCAGCCTGCAGCCGCTGCAGGCCGGCATCGGCTCCATCGCCAACGCCGTGCTGCATGGCTTCATCGACAGCCCGTTCCATGACCTCAAGATGTATTCCGAGGTTCTGCAGGACTCCACGTTCGAGCTGTTCGACGCCGACAAGCTGAAGTTCGCTTCGGGTTCGGCGCTGTCGCTGTCCGAGCCGTGCGCCCGCGCCTTCTTCAACGACATCAAGAAGTACAAGGACCGCTTGGTTCTGCGTCCGCAGGAAATCTCGAACCACCCCGAGGTTATCCGCCGCCTGGGCCTGATCGGCATCAACACCGCGTTGGAAGCCGACATCTACGGCAACGTCAACTCGACCCACGTCAACGGCACCCACATGATGAACGGCATCGGCGGTTCCGGCGACTTCGCCCGCAACTGCTATCTGTCGGTCTTCGTCACCAAGTCGGTGGCCAAGGGCGGCAAGCTGTCGTCCATCGTGCCGATGGTCACCCATGTCGACCACTGCGAACACGACGTCGACCTGATCGTCACCGAGCAGGGTCTGGCCGACCTGCGCGGCCTGGCCCCGCGCGAGCGGTCGAAGGTGGTGGTCGAGAACTGCGTCCACCCCGCCTACAAGGACATGATGCGCGACTATCTGGCCGAAGCCACCTCGCGCGGCGGCCACACCCCGCACTGCATCGAGAAGGCGTTCTCGTGGCACATCGCCGCCCAGCAGCACGGCGACATGCGCAAGGTCGGCGAGAAGATCAAGGTTGCCGCCGAGTAAGGCTGCTCCCGACCAAGAAGCGCCACCCCGGGGGAACCTGGGGTGGCGTTTTTCATTTCAGCAACGCCCGCACGCGGTCGGCGCTGAGTGCCGATCCCTCCTCGCTTACCTTGGCTGCCCCCCAACGCACCGCCTCGGCTAAGGCGGCCGGCAGGACGGCACCGCTGGCCAGGGCATGGCAGAGTCCGGCGGCGAAGGCGTCGCCGGCACCGGTACTGTCCACCGCCTCGGCCACGACCGCCGGCTGCGCCAGCACCTCGCCCTTGGTGCCGAACGCCCGCGCCCCCTGCGGCCCGTGGGTCAGCACCACCCATCGCAACATCTCGCCGGCCACCAGCCGCCCCAGCGCCAGCGGATCGTCGGTGGTGACGTCGGATTCCGAAGCCAACACCACCTGGGCCGGATACAGTCCCGCGCCCACCGGCGGCACATGGGCGACCACCGGCAGGCGCGCCGCCACCTGGGCCAGCAGCGGCGCCAGCGTGGTCGAACGATTGCGCACGTAGATCAGGTCGGCCTCGAGGTCGAGCAGCCGCGCCGGCGGCAGAGCCTCCTGGACACGGCCAAGGTTGACGATGGTGCGCTCACCGTCGGGGGCGATCAGGACAATGGAGCGGGTGCTGGGGCCGGCGACCCGCACCACGGCGGAGACGTCGATGCCGCGCTCGGCCAACTGAAGCAACTGCCAGGCGCCGGTGTCGTCGTCCCCCACCGCCGTCACCAAGGTGACGTGGTGCCCCGCCGCCGCCAGCGCGGCGGCCGTATTGGCGCCACCGCCACCCAACCGGGTGCCGGCGGGCACGCCGTCCAGATGGCCGCCTTCGCGGCAGCGCTCGCGCAGGTGCACGACCTGATCCGCCGCCACACCGCCCACCACCACGATCCGCGCCATCCCAATTCTCCCGCGTCGTTCGTGCCCAGGTTACCCAAGCCGGGGGAACCCCGGCAAGCGCCCGCCTGTTGACCAAGACGTCTCAGCCACACTCTCGCGCGAAAGGCCGCCCCGCAGCCAATGAACACTTCTCCGCGACAGGCTTCCGGCGCCGCCTCGCCGGAAGCGGAAGACTTCTATGCCCAAGGCCTGGAGGAATTGAACCGCTCCGGCATCCCGTTCCTGCTGGGCGGCACCTACGCGGTCGCCGCCTATACCGGCATCAACCGCCCGACCAAGGACATGGACGTCTTCTGCCGGGCCGGCGACTACCCCCGCATCCTGACCCACTTCGCCCGCGCCGGCTATGCCACCGAGGTCGAGGACGCCCGCTGGATCGCCAAGGTGCGGCGCGGACCGCTGTTCTTCGACGTCATCTTCAACTCCACCATCGCCATCAATCCGGTCACCGAATCGTGGTTCGCCGAGGCCCACGACGCCACCATCTGCGGCATCGGCACCCTGTTGATCCCACCGACCGAGCTGATCTGGTCCAAGGCGTTCGTGCAAGACCGTCAGAAATACGACGGCGCCGACGTCGCCCACCTGTTCCTGCGCACCCACCGCGCCGTCGATTGGCAGCGGCTGCTGGCCCTGTTCGAACAGTATTGGGAGGTGTTGCTGATGCATGTCATCAATTTTCGCTTCATCTATCCGACCGAGCGCGAATGCGTGCCGCGCTGGCTGCTGGATGAATTGATGGACCGGCTGGAGAACCACGCCAACCTGCCGGTGCCGCAAATCCAGGTCTGTCGCGGCCGTATGTTCTCGCGCGCCGATTATGCCATCGACGTCACCGAATGGGGCTTTGCCGACGTGGTGGGCGAAGGCCAAAGACGGCCATGAGCGGCGATGGCGTCACCATCGCCGGCCTGGGCGATTTGCATGTGGGCGAACGCGCCCCCCATCCCTATCGCGAGCTGTTCGCCGAAATCGCCGAGCGCGCCCAGGTGCTGGCGCTGTGCGGCGACCTGACCAATCTGGGCCGCCCGCACGAGGCGGAAATCCTGGCCGAGGACATTCGCGGCTGCCGCATCCCGGTGGTGGCGGTGCTGGGCAACCACGATCTGGAAAGCGGCCATGGCGCCGAGTTGCGCACCATCCTTGGACAGGCCGGACTGATCCTGCTGGACGAGGAAAGCCCGGTCATCCACGGCGTCGGCTTCGCCGGGGTCAAGGGCTTCGGCGGCGGCTTCGGCGCCCGCATGCTCAGCCCGTTCGGCGAGGACGCCATCAAGGCGTTCGTCGGCGAGGCGGTCAACGAAGCCTTCCACCTGGAAAACGCCTTGCATACCTTAGCCCAGGAAACCGACCGTCTGGTGACAGTGCTGCACTACTCGCCGGTCGCCGACACGGTCGAGGGCGAACCGCGCGAGATTTGGCCGTTCCTCGGCTCCAGCCGGCTGGCAGAAACCATCGACCGTTTTCCGGTGCGCGCGGTGATGCATGGCCACGCCCATCACGGCAGCGCCCGCGGCCACACCGCCGCCGGTGTGCCGGTGTTCAATTGCGCGATACCGGTGGCAAAGGAATCGGGACGCCCGTACGCGCTGATCACGGTGTAACGGGGGCGCGAACCAGCCGCAGACCGATGAAGGGGCATTTCACGTCGTTGTCGCTGCGGCGCGCGCTGGCGCGCAACTGCGCCGGATAATTGCCCCACGACCCGCCCCGCAGCACATGGGTCAGACAGGCACTGTCGGTTCGGGCGCGGCCATCGCCGGGCGCCCCGGCATGGGATTCGGCCCAGCAATCGGCGGTCCATTCCCACATGTTTCCGGTCATGTCATAGAGTCCGAATGCGTTGGCCGTCTTCTGCCCAACCGGCATGGGCGAGCGGGACCGACTGGTGTTGAGGATGTACCACGCCAGCGCATTGGCGTCGCCGCCACCGCAAAAGGCATCGCCGGGATGGCCGGCGCGACAGGCGTATTCCCATTCGGCCTCGGTGGGCAGCCGGAACTCGCCCTTGGCGCCGTCGTTCAGGCGCCCGAGGAACGTCAGGGCCTCTTCCCAATGCACTTGATCGACCGGATAGTCGTCACCCTTCTTGTACATGGATGGGTTGACGTCCATCAGCCGACGCCATTGTCCCTGGGTGATTTCCGTCCGCGACATCCAGAAGCCGCCGACGTGGCGTTGGTGCTGCGGCAACTCCTCGGGTGGGCATGGCTGCGCCCCCGGCGCACATCCCATGGTGACATCGCCGGCGGGAACCCAGACAAAAGCGATGCCCGTGCGCGGTTCGACCCACGTCGCCCCCGGCGCCGGCTCGGCCGCCCGCGCCAGGGCTGTGCTTGCCAACATCAATGCGGCAACCACCCCGAACATCCATCGCATCGTCGCCATCGACCACTCCCCGGCATCCTTCCGGCCATGTTCACGGCGATGCCCACCGCCTGCCTTGACAATTCACAGTTCGGCCCGCCTTTTTTGGGTCAGGCCGGAAGGCATTGGTGGTTCCCGCCCCCGCCATCGGCCCGGGATGCAACGCAGCCCGAGCGTCGCGGGTTCGTCCTGCACAGGCTTCATTTCAAGGAGGAGTCCATGCAGGTACGCGAGATCATGACCACCCCCGCGCAGGTCGTCGATCCCGGCTGTTCGGTCAAGGATCTGGCAGAGAAGATGCGAAGCGCCGATCTGGGCGCCATTCCCATCTGCGACGGCGACAAGATGCTGGGCATGGTCACCGACCGCGACATCGTCACCCGCGCCGTGACCCTGGATCGCCCGCTCAGCCAGTGCAAGGCCAGCGACGTCATGAGCAAGGACGTCGCCACTGTGCGCGAGGAAGACGACATCGGCAAAGCGGAACAGTTGATGAGCAGCAAGCAGGTCCGCCGCCTGCCGGTGGTCAGCGGCGACAACCGGCTGGTCGGCATGGTCACCGTGGCCGACCTGGCGCGCAAGGCCAACTGCAACATCGACTGGGCGCTGGAGGGCATCACCCAGCCAAGCGGGGCGCAGCAGTCCCGCAAGATGTGACGCGAAAGGAGTAGCGGCGGCTTTCCTTAACTCCCGCCGCCCATGATGCCGGCCTCCCCGTTTCGGAGGCCGCGCATTTGGAAGACCGCACCTATCCTGACGTTCCGGCGGGCATTGCCCGCCTCTACCGCACTTTGTGGACCCATGCCGTCGGTCAGCGCTGGCGGCTGGTGGGTTTTCTGACCCTGTTGTTCGCCGCCCAAACCGTGCGGCTGGCGATCCCTTATTATTTCGGATTGGCGGTCAACGATCTGCAGCAATCGGGTGCCCAGGATCTGGCCGGCGCCGCACGGCATGTGGCCCTGGCAACCGCGGCCATCGCGCTCGGCTGGCTGCTGCACGGCCCGGCACGGGTGATGGAGCGGTTCCTGGCGGTGCGGGTGCGCGAGCGTTTCGCCGATACCTTGTATGCCAAAGCGGCGACATTGCCGCTGAGCTGGCACGAAACCCGCCATAGCGGCGAGGTCGCCACCCGCATGAGCAAGGCCGTCGCCGCCCTGTTCGGCTTTTCCCAGCATCAGTTCGTCTATCTGCAGAATGCCGTCAGCCTGGTCGGGCCGCTCGCCGCCATCGCGGTCATCTCGTGGGTGACCGGCACGGCGGCGGTGCTGGGCTATGCGCTGATCTTCATCCTGTTGGTGCGCTTCGACCGGGTGATGGTGCGATTGATCCGCGCCGAGAACGCCGCCGAGCGGACGTGGCAGGCGGCGCTGCTTGACGGCCTTGCCAACATGGCGACTATCCGGGCGCTGCGCATCGCCGGTCCGATCCGCCGGCTGGTGGCCGAGCGCTTCGGTCAGGTGTCACAGCCACTTCGCCGCAACATCGTGGTCAATGAAAGCAAGTGGTGCGTCATCGACCTGCTCAACAACGCCATCCGCACCGGATTGGTGGTGCTGTACGGCTGGCTGGCGTGGCGCCAGGGGGGCGCCTTGCTGCTGGGCACAGCGGTGATGGTTCACCAGTATTCCCAGCAGGTCGGCAACGTGGTCGGCTCCATGGCCGGGCATTGGAGCGATCTGGTGCGCTATGCCACTGACATCGCCGGTGCCGATCAGGTGCTGGAGGCTGAACCGGCCCCGCTGCCGCCGGCTTTGCCGCTGCTGCAGACATGGCGCACCCTGGCGGTCGAACACGTCACTTTCAACCACGGTGGCCGACGCGGCGCCGGTCCCGCCCTCGACGACGTGGCGCTGGAGCTGCGCCGGGGCGAGCGCGTCGCCTTGGTCGGCGAAAGCGGCTCCGGCAAAAGCACCCTGCTCAAGGTGCTGGCCGGCCTCTATACCCCCGAGCGCGCCCATCTGTCGGTGGACGGCATCGCCTGCCTGGGCCTGTCCAGCCTGGGCGCCACCGCGACCCTGATCCCACAGGAAGCGGAAATCTTCGCCAGCTCGCTCGGCTTCAACGTCACCCTGGGGCGCGAGGCCGAGGCCGAAGCGGTGACGCGGGCTTTGGCATTGGCCGGCTTCGACACCGTCATCGCCGCCCTGCCCCACGGCCTGGACACTCCGGTGGGCGAGCGCGGCTTCGACCTGTCGGGCGGACAGCGCCAACGCCTGGCCCTGGCGCGCGGGCTGCTAGCGGCGCGGTCGTCGTCGCTGCTGCTGCTGGACGAACCGACCTCGGCGCTGGACCCGGTGACCGAGGCCCGTGTGACCCAGGCCATCCTGGACGGCCACCCCGACGCCGCCATCCTCGCCAGCGTCCATCGCCTGCATTTGCTGCCGCGCTTCGACCGGGTGGTGCTGATGGCGGCCGGCCGGATGGTCGATAGCGGAACGCTGGAAGAGGTGTTGGCACGCCAGCCGACATTGCAGGCGATGTGGGCGAAATCGCCGTCGCCCAACCATCAGACATATATGCCCAGCCAAATCATCGGGTGACAATCAGGCCGCGCGGGCTCATATACCGTCCAGACGGTACAGTAACCTGCCGAGGCCCGATGTCCGCCCCCATTAGTACCCGCGACAAGATCGTCGACGCGGCCATGTCCATTGTCCGCGACCGTGGCGTCGCCAAGCTGACCCTGGACGAGGCCGCCAAATGCGCCGGCCTGTCCAAGGGCGGCGTGCTTTATCATTTCAAAAGCAAGGACGACCTGATTCGCGGCATGATCGAGCGCTTGCTCCATCAGGTCGACGAACAGGATCGGCTTCACTATGAAACCGAGCCGCCAGGCCCCTATCGCTGGGTCCGCAGCGCGGTGCGAACCGCGTTCGACCCCGATGGCCCGGCCTGCGACAGCGTTGGCGGTGCCTTGCTGGCGGCCATCACGGTCAACCCGTCGCTGATGGCGCCGGTCCATGCCCAATATGCCCGCTGGATCGAGCGCATCTATGCCGACAGCCCCAACCCGCTGCTGGCAAGCCTGGTGTGCATGGCCATGGACGGCTTTTATTTTGAAGAGATGATGGGCCTGAAGCTCTGCGACAACGAGCAAAAGAGCAAAATGCGCCAATTCATCCTGGATATGCTGAAGACCGAAGACGGAGCCAAACAATGAATATCAAGCGCATGCTCATCATGCTCGGTGCCAGCGGCGTCATCTTCGGTGGCGTTTTCGGCTTCATCGCCTTCAAGAACGCGATGATCAAGGACTATTTCGCCAACATGCCGAAGCCGGTGGTCACGGTCACCGCACAGCCGGCCGCCGGCGAGCAGTGGCGCGACACCGTACCGGCCGTCGGTACGCTGCAGGCCGTCAACGGCGTCGATATCGCCTCGTCCGTCTCGGGCCTGGTCAAGGACATCGCCTTTCAGTCGGGCCAGTCCATCAAGAAGGGCCAGTTGCTGATCCGCCTGGACACCGATGTCGAGCTGACCGACCTGCGCTCGGCCCAGGCCGATGCCGACCTTGCCCGCATTTCCGCCGTGCGTCAGCGCACCCTGGTCAAGACCGACGCGGTCAGCCAGTCGGCGGTGGACAAGGCCGAGGCCGAATTGAAGGTGAAAGAGGCCAAGGTCGCCAACATCCGCGCCAGCATCGACAAAAAGTCGGTCTACGCCCCCTTCGACGGTGTTCTCGGCGTGCGCAAGGTCGATCTGGGCCAGTACGTCCAGCCCGGCCAGGCCATCGTCAACCTGCAGGACCTGACGGTCATGCTGGCCGATTTCACCGTGTCGCAGAAGGACCTGGCCGCCTTGCAGGTGGGGGCCGCCATCGTCATGACCACCGACGCTTGGCCCGGCCGGGTGTTCGACGGCAGCATCGCCGCGCTGGAACCCCGCGTCGATGACAAGACCGGCATGATCGCGGTCCAGGGCCGCTTTCCCAATGCCGACGGCGCCCTGCGCCCCGGCATGTTCGCCCGCATCGAGGTAGTGCGGCCGACCGTGGCCGACGTGGTGACCGTGCCGGTCTCGGCGGTAGCCTATAACCTGCACGGCGACAGCGTCTTCCTGGTGCGCGACGCCGCCGGCGGCAAGGAAGCCGTCCGCGCCATCGTCACCCTGGGCGACCGCCGCGACGGCAAGGTGGCGGTGCTGAAGGGCCTGAGCGCCGGCGATCTGGTGGTGACCTCGGGCCAGGTCAAGCTGGACACCGGAACCAAGGTGGAAATCCGCGCCGACAATCCCTTGAACGCCCCCGCCGCCAAGTCGGCCAAGGCCGAATAAGGAAGCCGCCCCATGTTCGACATTTTCATCAAGCGGCCGGTGTTGGCGAGCGTGGTCAGCCTGCTGATCCTGTTCGTCGGCCTGCGCGCCCTCATGATGTTGCCGGTGCGGCAGTATCCCGCGATGAAGAACACGGTGATCACCATCACCACCACCTTCCCGGGCGCCGACGCCGAACTGATCCAGGGCTTCATCACCCAGCCGATCCAGAAGGCGGTGGCGACCGCATCGGGCCTGGACTACCTGACCTCGAAGTCCATGCAGGGCATGAGCGAGATCAAGGCCAACGTCCGCCTGAACGAAGACCCCGACGCCGCCATGACCGAGGTGATGAGCAAGGTCAACGAGGTGCGCTCGGTGCTGCCGCGCGGCATCAACGACCCCATCATCAAGAAGGAAACCGGCCAGACCTTCGCCTCGGCCTATCTGGCGTTTTCCTCGGACCAGATGAGCCAGCAGCAGATCACCGATTACGTCACCCGCGTGGTCCAGCCCAAGCTGTCGGCGGTGCCGGGCGTCGCCAATCCGGAACTGTACGGCGGCCAGAAGTTTTCCATGCGCGTCTGGCTTGATCCGGAAAAGCTGGCCCAGTTCGGCATGAGCACCCAGGAGGTCAGCGCTGCGCTGACCGGCAACAACTACACCTCGGCCGCCGGCTCCACCAAGGGCGCGCTCGACACCATTTCGACCCAGGCCGACACCGATCTGAAGTCGGTGAGCGAATTCCGCCAGTTGGTGGTCAAGAATGTCGGCTCGCAACTGGTGCGGCTGAGCGACGTGGCTCAGGTCGACCTGGGCGCCGAAAGCGACGACACTAGCGTGTTCGCGGGCGGCAACCGGGCGATCTTCCTCGGCATCTACACCACTCCCGAGGCCAACCCGCTGACCGTCATCCGCGAGGTGCGCGAAAAGGCCCTGCCCGACATCCAGGCGCAATTGCCCCCCGGCCTGACCGCCAAGGTCGCCTATGATTCCACCGTCTTCATCGAGGCGGCCATCGACGAGGTGGCCAAGACCATCGCCGAAGCGGCCATCATCGTCATGGTGGTGATCTATCTGTTCATGGGCAGCCTGCGCTCGGTCGCCATTCCGGTGGTCACCGTGCCGTTGTCGCTGATCGGCGTCGGCCTGTTCCTGATGGCGCTCGGCTTTTCCATCAACCTGCTGACCCTGCTTGCCATGGTGCTGGCGATCGGTCTGGTGGTGGACGACGCCATCGTCGTGGTCGAGAACGTCCACCGTCATATCGAGGAAGGCCTAAGTCCGTTCCAGGCCGCCATCGTCGGCACGCGCGAAATCGCCGGGCCGGTGATCTCCATGACCATCACCCTGGCGGCGGTGTACGCCCCCATCGCCTTCATGGGCGGCCTAACCGGTGCGCTGTTCAAGGAATTCGCGCTGACCCTGGCCGGATCGGTCATCATCTCGGGCGTCATCGCGCTGACCCTGTCGCCCATGATGTCGTCGCTGATCCTGAAGCACGATACCGACAAGAAGGGCTTTGCCGCCCGTATCGACGCCACCTTCGACCGCGTGCGCTCGATCTATGAACGCTGGCTGGCGGCGTCCCTGGCCGACCGCCCGACCACCCTGCTGTTCGCGCTGATCGTGCTGGGCAGCCTGCCCGTCCTGTTCATGGCGATCCCGACCGAACTGGCCCCGGAAGAGGACCAGGGCGTGGTGTTCACCGCGTTCAACGGTCCCGCCTCGGCCAACGTCGACTTCATGGAGGTGTTCAGCCACGAGATCGACCAGAAGCTGCGCGGCGGCTATCCCGAGGTCGACGACACCTTCCTCATCAACGGCGCCGGCGTCCAGAGCACCGGCTTCGGCGGCGCCGTGCTGAAGTCGTGGTCGGAACGCAAGCGCCAGGCCAAGCAACTGACCGAGGCATTCCAGCAGACGCTGAACACGGTGTCGGGCGTCAAGGCCTCGGTGTTCTCGCCGCCGGCCCTGCCCGGCGTCGACGGCCTGCCGGTCAGTTTCTCCATCACCACCCTGGCCGATTACCGCGAACTCAACGAGGTTCAGGCGCAAATTCTGAAGCGCGCCCAGGACTCGGGCATGTTCGCGTTCATCGACAGCGACCTGAAATTCGAAAGCCCCAACACCAAGGTCACCATCGACCGCGACAAGGCGGCGGCCTATGGCATCACCATGCAGCAGGTCGGCGACGCCCTGGCGACCATGACCGGCGGCAATTACGTCAACCTGATCAACCTGCAGGGCCGGTCCTATCAGGTCATCCCGCAGGTGCCGCGCGAATACCGCCTGAACCCGCAGCAATTGGGCCGCTTCCACGTCCGCGGCGCCGATGGCAACGCCATTCCGTTGTCGTCGCTGGTCTCCATCGGCCATGCGGTGCAGCCGGGGTCGCTCAACCAGTTCAACCAGTTGAACTCGCTGACCATCGAGGCGTTCCCCATGCCGGGCGTCACCCTGGGACAAGCGCTGAGCTTCCTGGAGGACACCGCCAAGCAGGTGCTGCCCAAGGGCTACAGCTACGATTACGGCGGCCAGTCGCGCCAGTACGTGCATGAAGGCAATGCGCTGATGCTGACCTTCGTGTTCGCACTGCTCATCATCTTCCTGGTGCTGGCCGCCCAGTTCGAGAGCTTCCGCGACCCGATGGTGATCATGGTGTCGGTACCGCTGTCCATCTGCGGCGCGCTGATCCCGCTGGCGCTTGGCGTCGCCACCATGAACATCTACACCCAGGTGGGATTGGTGACGCTGATCGGCCTGATTACCAAGCACGGCATCCTGATCTGCGAGGTGGCGCGCGAGCGTCAGGAGCAGGAGGGCCTGAGCCGCATGGAAGCGGTCAAGGTCGCCGCCGGCCTGCGCCTGCGTCCCATCCTGATGACCACGGCGGCCATGGTCACCGGCCTGATCCCGCTGCTGATGGCCAGCGGCGCCGGTGCCGCCAGCCGCTTTTCCATCGCGGTGGTGATCGTCGCCGGCATGAGCATCGGCACCCTGTTCACTCTGTTCGTGCTGCCGGTGATCTATACCCTGCTGGCATCCGACCGCCGCAAACCCACCCGCGAGGAGATCGACGCCAAGACCCACAAGGCGTTCGAACCGGTGGAAGCAGGGGAATAAGGAGTGGCGGCAAACCGTTGATATAACAGTATCCGTCAACCGACTTAACAGCCGTCCGGAACCGCCCGCGCGCCATTGGCCGCGGGCGGAACCTTTTCCCGGCGGGGGCGTCCATCCTTGTGAGCAAGCAAGGAGGCCCTTTGATGACAACCCGGGTTGTCACTGTGGCGGCGGTCTGCGCCGCCGTGCTTTTCCCTGCGGCCACGGCGTGGGCGCAGGTCGAACACGCCCAGCGGCTGGCGCTGGAAGTCGCCATCCGTCGCGCCCAGGTGCGGGCGTTGCTATGCGAGCGCCAGCGTCCCCAGCCGACCACCCCCAGCGCCCTGGCGGCGCAGTTGCCGCCATCGCCGCCGGTGGGGACGGCCGGGCCGGTGGATTGTTCCCGGCCGCCATGGTCCATGGGGCGCTGATGTCCCGATGCGCGCTCGCACACCCCAGAGCGGGTGCGCTATCACCACCGGGCTTCCCCGCTGCCGCCACGGCGGGGAGGTGTCGGGGAGGGTGAGGGCTACCGGGTTCCCTGTGCCAACAGCCGGCCCCCACCCTCCTTTTCTCCCCCTAGGGGGAGAACGCTCGCCACTCTAGGCAAACCAGGCGGCGGCATCGCTGGTCGAGTGGGCATGCACTCCCAACAGCAGCACACCCTGGCTGGCCGGATCTTCGACGGCGCCGTCGCCGGCGATGATCCAGGTGCCCTGCTGGGTATCGTGCAGGACAAGTCCCGCCGACGGGTTGTCGTGGCTGAACACCAGGCGGTCGCCCTCGGACGGCTTGAAATCGGTAATCACGTCCTTGCCCAGGCCGACAAGGAAGCGATCCGCCCCCGCCCCGCCGATCAGGTCGTCGCTGCCGGCACCACCCGCCAGCACGTCGTTGCCGCGCCCCCCCACCAGTACATCGTCGCCATGGCCGCCGATCAGGCGATCGTCACCGTTGCCGCCCAGCAGGGTGACGCCGGGAACGTCGGTCGCGGCGGCGGTGGTCGCGGTGGTCGCGGTGGTGGCGCCCTGGGCATGCAGGTCGGCACTGGCGACCGGCAGGTCGGCCTTGTAGCCGGCGGTGCCGTTGACCTCGCCCGTGGTGCCGGCGCCGGCCGTGCCGGTGACGCTGAGGCCATGGATCTCCACCGAACGGAAATCCAGCGGCAGCAGATCGGCGACGGTAGCGCCCTGTGCCAGGCCGGGCAGCGATTGCAGCGCATAGGTCTGGTCGAAATGCACACTGCCATCGGCGGCAGGAGTCTGGTTGCCCAGGTCCATCAGCACCGGACCGGCGGCCGGCTGCGCCTCGCGCAGTTCGATAAAACCGTCATGATCGGCGTCCAGCCCCGAACTCAGCGCCACCGAATCCTCGGGCGTATGGCCGGCGGCGGTCAGGCCATGGATCTGCATCTGATGCGCCTGGCCGGTTTCCAGGCCGCTGACGTCGGCCTGGATGTGCAACTGGTCGCCGCTGATGCTGACCCGCACGCTTCCCGAGACGCCCGAACCGTTGACCGCCTGGAACGTGGCGGTCGCCACCTGGGGTTCCGCCAACAGGATGTCGTTGCCATTGCCGCCACTGATGATGCCGGTGCCATCGCCGGTTTGGATGTTTGCCGTCTGGGACGTGCCGTTCGCCATGGTGTTAGACCTCCGGTTCATTCCACCCGGCGTCCAACACCATCCTCTGGGCTTGGTTCTCCGGGAACGGCCAATCTGGACCTTGGTGCCGCCCGGCTATCCCCGCGCGCGGCCGCCCTTCCGCCTATGGCGGGCGCCCAACCGAACCAACCGGCCGCCCCCGTCCGGCCGGATTTCCCCGCCCCGCCTCCGCCCCTAGATGCACAAGCGACACTCCACGGCGGGACGTCACCCCATGAAAGTCATCATCCTCGCTGCCGGCCAAGGCCGCCGATTGCTACCCTGGACCCACCATAGGCCCAAATGCCTGCTGCCCTTCGCCGGGCGCTCGCTGCTGGCGTGGCAGTTGCGGGCGCTGGCGACAACCCGGGTTGACGAAGTGGTGGTGGTGACCGGCTTCGGCGCCGATCAGGTCGAGGAAGAATTGGCCCGCGAATGCCCATCGGGTCTTTTTGTCTCAACCACTTACAACCCGTTCTTTGCTGTCGCCGACAACATCGCCAGTTGCTGGGCGGCGCGTGACCACCTGTCGGGCGAGGTCGCCATCGTCAACGGCGACACCCTGTTCGACCCCGCCATCCTGACCCGACTGCGCGACGGCGCCCGCGCCCCGGTGACCGTTACCACCGACACCAAGGCCAGCTACGACGCCGACGACATGAAGGTGCACATCCGCGACGGCAAGGTGGTCCGCATCGGCAAGACCCTACCCCCCGATGCGGTCGATGCCGAATCCATCGGTCTGGTGTTGCTGCGCGGCATGGGCGGGCCGCTGTTCGCGTCGGCGGTTGACAGCATCATGCGCCAACCGCGCGGGGTTTCGCGCTGGTTCCTGGCCGCGGTTGACGACCTTGCCGCCCGTGGCCTGGTGGCGCCGCTGTCCATCGCCGGCCTTGACTGGACCGAAGTGGACTACCCCGGCGACCTGGGCCGCGCCGAATTGCTGGCCCGCCAATGGAACCACGCCGAGCGGCGCGAATTGGCCGCCATGGCAGTGCCGTAGGAAGTACCCTCTACCCTCTACCCCCCGCCGCCAAAATGCTTTCCACCAGACGCAGATCCTCGGGGCGGTCGACGTCCAGTGCCGCTTCGGGGGCCGACATCTCGACCACCGTCAACCGTGCCCCCACCCGGCGAGACAAACGGCGGGCGGCGCCGTCAACCGTCAGCAGGCCCAGCGACCACCACAGCCGCGAGCCGATGCCAAGGGCGCCGATCATGGCCGCCGGATCGGTGCGGTCGGCATCCATGCGCGTCCATACCCGCACCGCCGCTCGGGCACGGCTGTTCGCCAGCAGGAACAGGTTGCAGCCGGTCACCCGCGCCCGGCGAAAGCGCATGTAGACCCTTTTGGCCTGGGGATAGGCATCCCGCACCACCTCGCGCCGGACCACCGCCACCGCGCCGTCGGCATCCACCGGCACGCGGGCGAGGAATTCGCCGATGATGGCGGGTGTCAACAGCGGGTTGTCGGCCGTTGTAATCAGCAGCGGCGCCGGCACCGCGTCCAGCACCGCCTCGACGGTGGCGCCGATGGTGGGCATGGCGACCACCGGGACCACCCGTTCCGGCGTCATCAGGGCGACGCTTTCGCCCAAGGATCGCCAGTCGGCGGCCACCAGGACGCGATCCACCAGCGGAGAGGCGCGCAGGGCATCCACCACCCATTCGCCCATGGGCCGCCCGGCCACCGGCAACACCGCCTTGTGCGGCACGTCGAAGGCATTGGCCAGCGGATCGCCGCCGCTACGCGGGCCGGCCAGCACCAAAGCGGTCAGCATCGCGCCGTTCCTTTCTGCTCTGCGGTGGCGGCCATCCTCTTCAACGGCGGGCGGCGCCCCAGGTTCGCCGCTTTGCCGAAAGCGGTAGACGCCCTGGCTCGTTCCCCGGCCGCCCATATATGCAGCCCATGACCGAAGCACGCCGCCTTGTCGCCCGCTGGATCGGCTGGAGTCCGGTTCCCATTTGGGGGACGGCACCGGTCGAGCGTCTGCGCCGGTCGCTGGCCCGTGCCGGCGTGTGGGATGCCGGGCCGTGGACCGGCAGGGTGCCGCCCGAGGGCGGGGCGGTGCTGCTGTTGCGCGGCGACCACGTCTATGACGACGCCCTGATGGCGGCCTTGGTGGAGACGCCCGATCTGGTGGTGGTCCGCGGCGACGGCCTGCCGGTTGCCGCCCATGTGCCGCGCGACCGCGCCGAGGAAATCGCCGCCAGCCTGTCCCAGGGCCGCGATCCGCCGGTCGATCTGCCGCGCCGCCGGGGCCGCGACGTGGTCGCCCCGGTGCTGTTGCGCCGGCGGGCGCGGCCCGGGCCATTGGTGATGCCGGTCAGCGCCGAGTTGAAAGAGGCGGTGGAAAACCGCCTGTTCGCCATCGCCAGCCCGGCCACGACCGACGTCGTCGCCCGCGTGGTGTGGCCGCGCCCGGCCCGCGCGCTGGCCCGCTTCGCCGCCGGTCTGCGACTGTCGCCCAATCACGTCAGTTGGATCAGCCTGATGCTGGCGGTGCTGGCCGCCCTGCTGTTCCATGCCGGCGTGCTGGGCGCCGGGCTGCTTGCCGCCTGGAGCATGAGCCTGGTTGACGCGGTTGACGGCAAGCTGGCGCGGCTGACCCTGTCGTTTTCCCAGGTCGGCGCCGGGCTGGGCCGGGCGTTGGCGCTGTTGCATCCGCCGCTGTGGTGGTGGGCTTGGTGGGCCGGCGGCGGCGGCGATGCCGTCACCATGGCGGTGCTGGTCGCCGGGTCGCTGGCCATTCCCGGCATCGAGGCGCTCTTCGTCTGGCGCCATGGCTTTCCGCTGCACGAATGGCGCCGTTTCGACAGCCTGTTCCGCCTGGTGGCGGCCAACCGCAATATCCTGCTGCTATCGCTTAGCGCCGGCTGGCTGATCGGAAAGCCGGACATGGGCTTTCGCGGTGCCTCCTTTTGGCTGCTGGCCACCCTGGCGGTGCTGGCCCTAAGGCTGGCGCAGGCATGGCGATCCCCACCAGAGTCGTGGCTGGCCGAACGGGACTGGAAAGCGGCCGAACCGCCCCCCATCTGAACTTCATGAGGCGATGTTGAACGCCATGGTCCACTGCCCCCTTCCCCCATCGGAAGGGGGATTTTTTTTGCTTCAGTGGCTGGTACCGGCGGAATAGGTGATCTTGTTCCAGACGTTGTACTTGCCGATGGGCGCGCTCATGGGCAGGCGCTTGATCTCGGCGAAGGTGCGGGCATCCAGCACCAGCACGGCGCCATCCTTTTCCGACAGCGACACCAAAGCGCGGCTGCCGTCGCGATTGAACTCCACATGGCGGGTCAGACGACCCGGCGCCGGGCGAATGGTCTTGACCACCTCAAGCGTGCGGGTGTCGATGATCTGCATGGCGTCCTTTTCCGGCCCCATGGAAACGTCGACCCAGGCATAAGGCGTCGCCTCGTGCCCGCGCATGAAGAAGCCCGGCCCCAGGGTCGGGATGCGCTTCACCGTCGCCCAGGTGGTCATGTCGATGATGCTGACCACCGCTTCCTTGAGGTGCGGCGTCGCCATCATCGGCTTGCCGTCCTTCCAGAACACGATGCCCGAGCCAAGATGGGGCATGCCGGCCAGATCGAGGTCGGCAATCTTGCGCTTGAGGTCGAGATCGACCACCAGCCCCTTGCCGCCGTCGCGGGCGGCGCCCATCACCCGCTCGTAGCCGGGGTCGAAGAAGAAGTCGTCCATGAAATCGGGCACGCGGATGCGCAACGCCTGGAAGCGGCCGCCGGTGCTGACGCCTTCCTCGAGTCCCTTTTCCCGCGAATGGACCAGGCCGTTCATCACCGGCCCGGCATCGTCGGCATAGGGGATTTCCCACACCTCCTGCAGGTCGCGGAGCGCAACGACGAAGGAATGGCGCGGCGGCGCGGTATAGACCGCCGACACCCGGCTGGTCTTGCCGTCGCCCGCCACCGGGATCACCTGCAGCGGCGACAGGTCGCGGGCGTCCAGCGCCACCAGGGTATGGGGCAGCACGTTGCCCACCATCAGGAAGCGACCGTCGTCGGACACCGCCACGTTGCGGGTGTTGATGCCGGCGCGCACCTCGGCCATCAGCTTGCCGGTCCACATGTCCACCTTGGACACCCAGCCATCGCGCGAGGCGAAATAGACGAAGCGGCCATCGGGCGAATATTTGGCGCCGCCATGCAGCGCGAAGCGGCTTTGGAAGCGATAGAGCGCCTCCATGCGGTCGCCATCCATGATGGTGACGTGATGGTCGCCGCCTTCGACCACGGTGAACAGGTTCAGCGGATCGGACTTGAACGGCGGCTTGGTGGGCAGGGTGGCGGGGTCGGTGACCACCAACTGGCTGGCCTTGATGTCGTCCATGCCCCAGTTGGGCACCGCCGGCAACGGCGTCATGACGTATTTCGCCAGCGCCGCGATCTGCGGGGGCGTCAGCTTGTCGCGAAAGCCGCTCATCTGGGTGGCGGCGCGGCCGTCGGCGATCACCGCCTCGGCCTCGCCCGGCTTGATGCGGCCCAGGTTTTCCGGCAGCAGCGCCGGCCCGATGGCGCCCAGGCGGTCGCCGCCATGGCAAGCGGCGCAATGCTCTGTGTAAAGCCGCTCGGGGTCTTCGGCGGCAAGGGCCGGCGCGGTCACCAGCAGCGCCAGGGCGAGAACGGACAATCTCATGCGGCGACCTCCGCGCGGGTCAGGTAGCAGCCGGGATCTTCGGCCCAACGGTCGCCGTGCACCTTCTCGGCCCGCACGCGGCTGTTGCCGTTGCACAGCAGCAGATGGGCGCATTCGCCGCAGCGGCCCGACAATTGGCGCGGGAACTGCTTCAGCCCGGCCATCAGCGGGTTGGCGGTATCGGCCCAGATCGCCGAGAACGGACGTTCGCGCACATTGCCCAGGCGCTCGTGCCACCACATGGTGTCGGGGTGGACCCAGCCCAGATTGTCGATATTGGCGACGTTGCGGCCCGAGGCGTTGCCGCCCCACTGCACCAGCTTGGCACGGATGTGGGCGGCGCGGTCGGGGCAATGGCGTTCCACCCATTTGAGGAAGTAGACACCGTCGGCATCGTTGTTGCCGGTGACGAATTCCACCTCGGGCAGGCGCGCCGCCGCCGCGAACAGCATGTCCATGGACCGCCGCGTCATCATGCTTTCGGCGTCTTCGCCCCGGTTGGCGTTGCCGCGCCCGGCATAGTTCAGGTGGGACAGATAGAACTTGCCCACCCCCTCGGTGCGCAGCAGCACCAGGATATCGGCCAGGTGATGGGCGTTGTCGCGGGTCATGGTGAAGCGCAGGCCGACCTTGGCGCCGCGCGCGGCACAGCGGCGGATGCCGCCCAGCGCCTCGGCATAGGCGCCGTCGCGGCCGCGAAAGGCATCATGCACCGCACCGATGCCGTCGACCGAGATGCCGACGTAATCGAAGCCAGCGGCGGCGATGCGGTCGGCCATGGCATCGTCGATCAAGGTGCCGTTGGTGGACAGCGCCACATTGGGAAAGCCCAGGCGCTTGGCCTCGACCGCCAGCTCGAAGATATCGGGGCGCAGCAACGGCTCGCCACCCGACAGGATCAGCGCCGGCACGCCGAACGCCCGCAAATCGGCCATGGTCGACACCACTTCGGACGTGCTCAGCTCGCCGCTGAAATCCTTGTCGGTCGAACCGGAATAGCAATGCCGGCACAGCAGGTTGCAGCGCCGCACCAGGTTCCAGATCACCACCGGCCCGCGCGGGTCGCGGCGCGGCTGCAGCGGCGTCGGCGCATCCAATTCGCGCAGGAAATGGCTCAGGCGGAACATGCGGGTCCCCTTTCCGTCAGCCTCAGGCCGGTCTTTTTCAGGATGCGGGTGCTGAACAACACCTGATGGGCGCGACTCAACTCGCCCAGGGCCTCCACCAGCCGCGCCACCAGCGCGTCGGCGGCGTCGGCGTGGCGGGCATGGATCATGGCGAACATGTTGTAGGGCCAATACGGCGCTCGGCGCGGCCGCTGATAGCAATGGCTGACGAAGCCCAGCGCGCACATGCGGGCGCCGGCTTCCTCGACGTGCTCGTCGGCGACGTCCCACACGGTCATGCCGTTGAAGCGATAGCCCAGCGCATAGTGGTTGGGCACCACGCCGATCCGGCGGATGATGCCGTCGTCCTGCATGGCGGCCAGCCGTTCGATCACCAGCTCCGTCGTCAGCCCCAGGGCATCGGCGACCACGCCATAGGGATCGGGCGACAGCGGCAGGCCGTCTTGCGTGGCGACGATGATGGATCGGTCGATTTCGTCCAGCGCCCTCATGCTTCCACCCTTAGGCCGACATGGAATTCGCGAAGCTTGGGCATGTCGTACACCGGCAGGCCGGTGCGCGCCTGAACCTCGGTCAAGACCTCGTCGACCCGGGCGCGGCTTTCGGCGGCGACCACGAACCACATATTCAGCGCATGGTCGCGCTGATAGTTGTGCGCCACCTCGGCATAGGAATTGACCAGCGCCGCCACCTCGTCGAAACGGGGCACCGGCACCGCCATGGCCACCAGGGTGTTATGGCCGCCGAAGCGGTCGGCATTGACCATGGGGCCAAAACGCGACAGCACGCCGCTGTCGCGCAAGTGCCGGATGCGTTCGATCAGCTCGGTCTCACCCAGCCCCAGCGCCGCCGCCGCATCGGCGAACGGACGCGGGGTCAGCGGAAAGCCGCCCTGCAGCGCGTTGATGATGGCGCGGTCGGTCGCATCCATCATTCAGCCGCCTGCCGCCGGCCATAACGGGCGCCGCATTGCTTGAACCGGCGGGTGCTGAACAGCGCCTCATGCCGGTAATGGGCCACCCCTTCCCGCTTGGCCATCATCGCCACCAACGCTTCGACCTGATCGCGGTCGTGGCCGTGAACCATGGTGAACAGGTTGTAGGGCCAGTCGGGCAACCGGCGCGGCCGGCGATAGCACAACGACACCTCGGGACAGGCGCCCAGCAGCGCCCCCACCCCGGACACCTCGGCATCGGGGACATCCCACACCACCATGGCATTGGCGCTATAGCCCAGTTCGTGGTGGCGCACGATGATGCCCAGGCGGCGGATCACGCCGGCGTCGGTCAGCGCGCCCAGGCGCTCGATCACTTCCGCCTCGGTCATGCCCACCGTCCGCCCCAGGGCGCGATAGGGATGGCTGTCCAACGGCAGGCCGTCGCACAGGGCGGACACCAAATCAAGATCGTGGTCGCTCAGTTCCATCGCAATCCGAACCCCAGATCGATGTGGAAATGCTCCAGCATGGGCAGGTCAAGCACCGCCAGCCCGGTGCGCCGCCGGATGTCGTCCAGCACCGCCCGCACATCGTCCATGTCGGCACCGGCGACGACGAACCACAGGTTCAGCCGGTGGTCGCGCTGGTAGTTGTGGTTGACCTCGGGATAGCCGGATACCAACTCGGCGACTTGCTCCAGCCATTCGCCCGGCACCGCCATGGCGGCCAGGGTCGAGGCCCCCACCACGTTGGGGCGGATCACCGCGCCGATTCGGCTGATCGCACCGGCGCCGTGCAGCCGCGACAGCCGGGCCAAAACTTCGCCTTCGGTGATGCCCAGGCGCTCGCCCAGTTCGGCATAGGGACGCGACGCCAGCGGAAACGCCTGCTGAAAATCGTCCAGCAACCGGCGGTCGATGTCGTCAAGCGGGGTGCGGACATTCATGGCGTCACAGCCCGATCTTGTGGGCGCGGGCGGTGAAGAAGATGCCCGACGGCTTGGCCGCCGGCAGCTCCGCCACCTTGGCCAGCGTCTCGGTGTCCCACACCGTGACCTGGTCGGAATCGCGGGCCGACAGCCACACCCGCTCGCCGCGCGGGGTGAATTCCATGTGCAGCACCGCCAGGCCGGGTTCCAGGGTCTTGACCACCTTCAGGCTGGGCACGTCGACCACCTGCACCTTGCCGTTATCGGGCAGGGCGAAGTTGACCCACATCTGGCGGCCATCGGGGCGCAGCATGGCGAAGATGGGCTGGCCGGCGACCGGGATGCGGCCGACCTCGCGCCAGGTGGTGGTGTCGACCACCAGCACCTCGTGGCGACCGATGGCGGGCAGGAAAGCCAAAGTTCCCGAGGCGGCCCAGCCTTCAAGATGGGGCATCTTGTAGACCGGCAGCGGCTGCTCGCCCTTGCCGTAATGGTCAAGGATGCGCTTCACGCCCCCGTCGGGGTTCCACAGGTCCAGCAGGGCGATGCCGTCCTCGCCGAACAGGCCGGCCATGTAGTAATGGCCGTCCTCGGTGACCAGGGCGTCATAGGGCTGCTTGCCGATGCCGGTGTACTTGCGGATCACCGGATGCTTGGCATCCTTGAGGTCGGCCAGCCAAATCTCGCCAGCATCGTAAAGCGAGAAGGCGAAACGGTTGCCCGGCGCGTCCTCAAGCCCCACCACCTTGCTGGCATGGCCATCGGCACCAATGGCGGGAATGTCGGCCACCAGCTCCAGCGTCTCGGTCGAGAACACCTTGACCCCGCCCGGCGTGTAATTGGCGACCGCCACCAGGGTGCCGTCCTGCGAGATGGCGCCACCGATGGAATTGCCCGACTGCACCACCCGCTTGACGATGCGGCCTTCCAGCAAGTCCACCTTGGTCAGGCCGCCGTCGCGGCCGAAGACGAAGGCGAAGCGCTCGTCGCGGGAATAGACCAGCGAGGCATGGGACAGGTCGCCCAGGCCGGTGATGCGGCCCAACGCGGTGTTGTGGCTGGTCTCCACCACCTGCACCGACCCGTCGGCACGCTCGACCACCAAGCCCAGGTCTCCAGTACCTCGTAGCGGCGTGTTGGCGCAGGCCGACAGCATCAGGGCGGCACAGACACAGGCAAGCCGCTTCATGGCCCCACTCCCTTGAGATGGCGAACGATCCAGACGGCGTCATCCTCGGACAGCAGGCCGCGCCACGGCGGCATGGGCGTGCCGGGGCGGCCGTCCAGAATGGTGGCGGCCAGCGCCTCGTCGCCGATGTCGATCAGGTTCTCGGCCAGCAGTGGCGACCCCAGGCCGCCCTTGCGGGTCAGTCCGTGGCACGAGCCGCAATCCTGCTCGACCATATGGCGCAGTTGTTCCTGGCGGGCCGGCGTCGGCGCGGCGATGGCCGGAACCGCCACCAGGCACAACACGGCGACGGCCAGGGCGCGTTTCATTGCGCTGCCTCGCGCACCAGCCGCTCCAGCGTCGGGATGCTGGCGCGTGCCACCACCTGGCCGATGATCAGCAGCGACGGCGGCCGGGGGTTCCAGCGCGCCATGTCGACGCCCAGGCGTTCCAGCGTGGTGAACAAGGTGCGTTGAGCCGGCGTGGTGCCGCGCTCGATAATGGCAACGGGCGTCTCGCCGGCAAGCCCCGCGCCCCGTAGGCTGCCGGCGAGACGCTCCGCGCTCGCCACCCCCATGTACACCACAAGGGTGCAGCGGGGATCGGCTAGCGAAGTCCAATCCAGATCCAGGTCGCCGTCGTCCTGACGATGACCGGTGACAAGGCGCACGCTTTCCGCCACGCCGCGATGGGTCAGCGGAATGCCGGCGGCGGCGGCGCAACCGGCGGCGGCGGTGATGCCTGGCACCACCTCGAACGGGATGCCGGCGGCGGCCAGCGCCTCGGCTTCCTCGCCACCACGGCCAAAGATGAACGGGTCGCCGCCCTTTAGCCGCACCACGTCATGCCCATCCTCGGCCAACGTCACCAACAGGCGGTTGATGGCGTCCTGCGGCATGGAATGACGGCCGGTTTCCTTGCCGACGTCGACGCGCCGGGCCGTGGGCGCGATCAACTCCAGCACGGCCTCGCCCACCAGACGGTCGAACACCACCGTCTCGGCGGCGGCGATCAGGCGAGCCGCCTTGACCGTCAACAGCTCGGGGTCGCCGGGTCCGGCACCCACCAGAGTCACCTTGCCGCGTCTCGTCATGGCTGCCCCCTTCAGCGTGCCACCTCGACGGTGCCCACCATGTCGGGGTGGGGACCGCAGCGAATGGAATAGCGGCCGGGCGTGTCGAAGCGAAACCGATAGACCTCGCCCGGAAACAACCGGTCGGATTCCGGCTGGCCCTCGACGATGACGGAATGGCTGGTGCGCTTTTCCGCGTTCACCCATTCCACCACCGTGCCCGGCACCACCGTCACCGCCTGGGGTTCGAAGCGGTACTTGTCGATGACGACCCGCACCGTCGCCTCTTGCCCCCAGGCCGGAACGGCCAGCAGAGAGAGAGCCACACCGACCACCAGCGAATGGTTCATGGCGCGCCCTCCCCCTGCCCGGCCTTACTGCTTCACCGCCTTGATCTCGCCGTCGGCATCGAGGCCGAGGCGCAGGTCGAGGGAAACGTGGTGGAAGCGGCCCCAGGCGTAGTCGTCATGGATGGCGAAGCCGACCGTGTAGGTCTTGCCCGGTTCCAGCGTATGGTCGCCCGGCTGGCCCGACTTCAGCTTGCGGGTCATGGTGACGACCCAGTTGTCGCCTTCCTTCTTGCCTTCGAACTTGGCACCGCCGTCAGCCTTCAGCACGCGCTCGGCCAAGACGTAGCCGTCCTCGGACACGCCACCCTTGCCGCTCTTGAAGCGGGCGAGGTCAAGGAACTTGCCGTCCTTCAGCATGGCATCCAGCTCGGCCTGCGGCTTGACCTTGTCCCAGCCGCCGCGCGGCTCGTCCTTGAGCGAGATGCTGGTGCGCGATTCGGGCAGATACTTGGTGACGAAGCCGTCCTTCTTGGGCGCGCTCGGCATGTCGCGGGCGTCGGCGTGGCAGCTGGCCCAGCAGCCGGAACGGTCGGCGTCGGTCACCTTGCCGGCGTCGATCATCATCGCCAGCTTGATCTCGTTGTCGGGGTCCATCTTGCCGCCCGGCGCGTTGGGGGCGTCGTGATGGGGGCCGGCGGGGAATTCGAACCGCATGTAAAGGTTCTCGGCGTCATAAGCCGCCTTGATCTTCAGCGGGATCGAACCGCGCTTGCCGGGGGTGACGGTCGGCTCGATCTTCTGGCCGGTCGCCATCTTCTGACCCATGTCGGCGGTTTCCTCGGCATGGCAGCCCGAGCACTTCTCGCCCTTCTTGGTGAACGAGCGGGCGCCACCGTGATCGGTGCCGGTCTGGATCCACTCGAACGACGCCTGGCCCGGGGCGAACAGCACGGTCTTGGCCTCGGGCACCTTGGCCCAATCCACCGTCTTGCCCGCCGCCCACACCGGCGCCGCGCCCAGCATCAGGGCGCAGGCGGCGGCGCCCAGGGTGGTGAACAGGGAACGCTTGCTCATCATCCTCACTCCTCGTCTTCCAGCCCTTGGTGGACCGGCTTGTGGGCAATGCCCTTGTGGCAGTCGATACAGGTCATGCCGTCGGCCTGGGCGTTCTCGTGCTGCTTGCGGGCGCGCTGCTTCTGCTTCTCCGGATCCATCTGATCGAAGGCATGGCAGTTGCGGCATTCACGGGAATCGCTGGCCTTCATGCGCGCCCATTCGCGCTTGGCCATGGTCAGACGGTGCTCGTTGAACTTTTCGGGCGTATCAACGGTGCCCATGACCTTGTGATAAAGCTCGTTCGATGCCTGGATCTTGCGCATGATCTTATGCGTCCAGTCCTTCGGCACATGGCAATCAGGGCAGGCGGCGCGGACGCCGGACCGGTTGGTGAAGTGGATGGTCTTCTTGTATTCCTGATAGACATTGTCCTGCATCTCGTGACACGAAATGCAGAAATCCAACGTATTGGTCGCTTCCATACCGGTGTTGAAAGCGCCCCAGAAAACAATGCCACCAATAAAGAGGACGGTAGCCCCGATCAGGGTCGCGCCCAGGATTCGCACCTTGAACAGGCGGCTCAGCAAGGATTGGTTGGACGCCATGGCCTTCCCCCTAGGGTCTCCTCTCTCTACGTTTTTCAGCCACCTTTAGCATGGCGGCCGCGCTCATCGACTTGACGTTGGGCAAACGCGGCACAGCGCCCCGGCACCCGACGACGGCACCCTATCCCGAGTGCGTCGCCGGGCTTTGTGACCTTGGTCAATTTCGCAAAAACGCCCGGAACGCCCGTCGTTGGCGACGCAGGTCTTTTCACCAGCGCTATTTGACTTTGGTTAAAGAGAGTGCGGCCGACCCGTCCCATCCTTGCCAACATTCGAAGCGCTGGGTCCCTGGGGGGAACTCCGGCAAACGATTAGTGTGGAGGTAAAGGATGTTGAAGGGACTCAAAGCCGCGCTGATGGTGTCGGTGCTGCCGCTGGCGGTAAGCACTGCCGCCTTCGCCGACGAGCCGTCGCTTGGCAAGGACGCCAAGGATGCCAGCGCCAAGATCTATTTCGAGCGCTGCGCCGGCTGCCACGGCGTGCTGCGCAAGGGTGCGACCGGCAAGAACCTGGAACCCGAAGCCACCAAAAAGCTGGGGCAGGGCCGCCTGGAGAAAATCCTCGCCAACGGCACCGACGGCGGCATGCCCAATTTCGACGACATCCTCACCAAGGATGAAATCAAGAACATCGCCACCTACGTCCAGATGACGCCCGACACCCCGCCGGAATGGGGCATGAAGGATCTCAAGGCGAGCTGGAAGATCGTCGTGCCGCCCGAGAAGCGCCCGACCAAGCAGATGAACAAGATCAATCTGCAGAACGTCTTCTCGGTCACCCTGCGCGATGCCGGCGAAGTCGCCCTGATCGACGGCGACACCAAGAAGATCGTCAGCATCGTCAAGACCGGCTATGCCGTGCACATCTCGCGCCTGTCGGCGTCGGGCCGCTATGTCTACGTCATCGGCCGCGATGGCAAGCTGGACATGATCGACCTGTGGATGGAAAAGCCCGGCGTGGTCGCCACCATCAAGACCGGCCTGGACGCCCGCTCGGTCGAAACCTCGAAGTTCACCGGTTTCGAGGACAAGTACGCCATCGCCGGTTCGTACTGGCCGCCGCAATACGTCATCATGGACGGCCAAACGCTCGAGCCGCTGAAGCTGGTCTCCACCCGTGGCGTCACCGTGGATGGCGAGTACCACCCCGAGCCGCGCGTGGCCTCGATCGTCGCTTCGGTGATCAAGCCGGAATTCGTCGTCAACGTTAAGGAAACCGGCCAGATCAAGCTGGTGGATTACTCCGACATCAAGAACCTGAAGGAGACCACCATCGAGTCCGCCAAGTTCCTGCATGACGGCGGCTGGGACTCGACCAAGCGCTACTTCCTGGTGGCCGCCAACGCCTCCAACAAGGTCGCCGTGGTCGACACCAAGGAAGGCAAGCTGGCCGCCCTGGTCGAAACCAAGGCCAAGCCGCATCCGGGTCGCGGCGCCAACTTCGTCCATCCCAAGTTCGGTCCGGTGTGGGCCACCTCGCACCTGGGTTCGGACGTCATCACCCTGATCGGCACCGACCCCGCCGGCCATCCCGACCAGGCCTGGAAGGTCGTCGCCGAGCTGAAGAACCACGGTTCGGGTTCGCTGTTCGTCAAGACCCATCCCAAGTCCAACCATCTGTGGGCCGACGCCCCGCTGATGCCGGAAAAGGACTCCGCCGAGTCGGTGACCGTGTTCGACATCGACAACCTGGACAAGGGTCCGCAGGTGATCAACGTCGCCGCCATGGCCGGCCTGCCCGACTCGAAGTCGGTCAAGCGCGTGGTGCAGGCCGAGTACAACGAGGCCGGCGACGAAGTCTGGTACTCGATCTGGGCCGGTAAGACCGAGCCGTCGGCCATCGTCGTCATCGACGACAAGACGCTGAAGATGAAGGCCGTGATCAAGGATCCCAAGCTGATCACGCCGACCGGCAAGTTCAACGTGCACAACACCCAGCACGACATTTACTAAGACCCACCTTCACCCTGGACGCCCCGGAAGGCATTGCCTTCCGGGGCTTTTTCTTTGCGCCTGACCAAAGTCAAGGGAGCCGACACGGTGGTGGAGCAAGGCTTCGTTCACCGCCTATGGGGGAATCGGAGGGGGACATGAATTCCGACGCCCTAGCCTGCCTGCGCATTCATCCGCTGTTCGGCGCCCTGGCGCCCGACGATCTGGCCGCCATCCTGGACAACCCGGCAACCGCCGTGTTCGCGGCGGGAGAGACGTTGTTCCGCCAGGGTGACGAGGCCCACCGCCTGTACCTGGTCATCGGCGGCATGGTCGAGCTGGTGATCGCGCCGCCGGGACAATCGCCCGAGGTGCTGACTCGGCTGGCCCGTGGCGAAACGGTCGGCGCCGATGCGCTGCTGCCCGACGGCCGTCATGCCGTCACCGCGCGGGCGGCCGAACCGACCCTGGTCGCCATCATCGACGCCCCGCGCCTGCTCGCCCATCTGGACGAGCATTTCGATCTGGCCCTGATCATGATCGCTGAGATGGCCGGCTCGTTGCGCGGCCAGATCAAGGAAATTACCGAGCTGAAACTGCAATCCACCACCGAACGGCTGGCCAGCTATCTGGCGGCGCTGGCCGGGGCGGCCTGCGGCCAGACGGTGGTGCGGTTGCCGTTCGAGAAGCGTTTGCTGGCCGACCGCCTGGGCATGGAACCGGCGACGCTGAGCCGTGCCTTCGCCAAGCTGCGCGACGTCGGCGTCGAAACCGGGCGCGGCGACCGCGTCGACATCGCCGATGTGGCCGCGTTGTCGGCGACCGCGTCGACATCGCCGATGTGGCCGCGTTGCGGCAGATGGCCGAAGCCCTCGACACCAGTAGCGACGGAGTCCTGCCATGACCTGTCCGTGCCGCCAAATTTGTCTGGTGCCCAAGCCGGGCTGCACCCGGCCGCACGACAGCCTGCCGCGCAACCGCGCGACCGGGCCGCAATTGGCCGCCCAGGTGATGGCGCTGCCGCTGTTCGGCGGGCTGGACCACGCCGTGCTGGAAAAGTTGATGGCCGATGCCAGCGCCCTGACCTGCGAGCGCCGCACCCTGCTGTTTTCCGCCGGCACCCGCGCCGATTGCTTCTATATCGTGCTGGACGGCCAGATAAAGCTGTTCGCCCTGACCCCCGACGGCCGCGAGAGCATCGTCGAGGTATTCACCCCGGTGTCCAGCTTCGGCGAGGCGGCCATGCTGTCCCAGGGCAGTTTCCCCCTGCATGCCGAGGTGATCGAGGACGCCACGCTGATCCGCGTCGGCAAACGCGCCTTTCTCAACACCCTGCGCAACGACCATGTGGTGGCCTATCGCATCCTCGCCAGCATGTGCCGCTGGCATCAGCGGCTGTCGGGCGAGATTCGCCACCTCAAGCAATCGCCGCCGTGGCAGCGCGTGGCGGAATTCCTGCTGGCGCTGACCGAAGCGCGCGAGGGCGAAGCGCTGGTGGCGCTGCCGTTCAACAAGGAAGTGTTGGCCAGCCGGGTCGGCATCCGCCGCGAGTCGCTCAGCCGCGTGCTCGCCCGACTGCGCGAACTGGGCGTGCGCACCGAAGGCAACGCCGTGCGCATCGACGACGTCGGCAACCTGCGCCGCCTGTGCGCCCAGGCGAATATCTAGCTCAGCGCCCCCGCATTCCCCCGGCTTGGGCCTGGGCGAGATGGTCCAGCAATGGCTTGGCGAATTCGGCGGGGAACCAGACGTCGCTGATGACCACGGCGCCGTCGTGGTCCTTGGCGCTCAGCCAGAACGGCGTGTCGATGGGGATATAGGTGTCGACGCGGTCCCGCACGCAATCGGCTTCGGGATAATCCCGCCGCAAGCGGTCGCCCAGGCGCTTCACCGCGCTTTGATGCTGCCGGATCAGCTTGTCCAGCTTGCGGTCGCTGGGTTCGGCCTTGGGGTTGAACAAGGCGGGATCGCGGGCGACGCTATAGGCCCGCGGCCCCAGTCCGGCGCTGGCAATACGCACCGCATGGGCGAACTCGGCCGCCAGGAACTGGCTGTCGACCAGGACGGTCTGGCACAGATCCAGCGCAGTGGCCTGCGGCAGGTGCGGCCCGACGCCCGCCTCGAGGACGACGATGCTTTGATGGATGTCCCACAACAGGCGCAGGATCACCGGATCGACACTGCCATCGCTGAAGGAATGCAGCAGGTAATGTTCGTAGCCATCGCTGGACCGCACATTCAGGGCGGCAAGCATGCGGCTGGTCTCGAAAGACTCAAGGATTTGTGCGCGATAGCCGCCCTCGGCCAGACTGGCGACGTTGCGGGCGGCGATCTCGCCATAGCTGGCGGCAATTTCCCCGGCGGCGGCGAACACGGCGATCGCGGGGTCGGCCACCACCGGCTCGGCGGCCGCCTTTTGTCCGAACAAGCGACCAAACATCCCCAAAAGACCAGCCATCGCCCTCTCCCCCTGGCGCCACAGCCAATGATGGCGCGGGTGGGATTTTCGGTCGCTCATTACCGCGCGTCAATTCCCCTTTGCAGCAACCCTCCCAACACCTGCGCAACGAAGATCACTCCGCCGATGACGGCGATGGCGGCACCCGCCCCGGCCAGCCCCATGGCCGCCAGCTTGACGGCGCTGTCCAGCCCCTGCTCGGCCCCGGCGGTCTTGCGCGCCACCCCGGCCAATCCCGCCAGCCAGAAACCCAGCGCGTGCAACGCCTGGCCGCCGCCATAAAGCCAGATTTGCGCCCGCACCCAGCCCTCGGCACCGGCGCCGCGCCCCAGCCTGGGCAGCAGGCGGGCATGGATCAGGCCGATCAGCACCAGGTTCACCCCGCCGATCATGGCGTGATAGTGCGACGGCGTGCGGGTATCGCCCTGGCCCAGGGCATAGCCGGCGACGCCCCCGAGCGCGAACACCGCCAGCGACAACGCCAGCGCCAAGAACGCCGGTGACCGCCACGGCCGCGGGCCGCGCCACAACCGCCACGCCAGCCCCGCCCCCATCGCCAGCGCCGGCGCCGGCAGCACCAGTTGGAACAAGGTGGTGAACGCCTCGCGGTGATCGGGGCCAAGGACGTCGAAGACATAAAGCGCCGGCCCCAGCATCGCCCCCAGAACCAGTAGCGCGTAGGCCGCGGCCGCCATGCGCGGTGGCAGGGCATCGCGGCCCCACAGCGAGCGCGTCAGGCTTTGCCAACCGGCCATCGCCACCGCCGTATTGGCGAATTGCAGCACGTGCCCGCCGCCCCAAAACAGCGCCTCGTTACGCTGGCCGGCCGGGGTATCGGCGGGGATCAGCACGGCGGCAAGGACGAAGCACGCCAGCGCCGCCAGCACGCACAGCGCCACCGCCGCCATGCCGACGTCGCCGCCGACCAGACAGCGCGACAGCGCCACGGCGACGCCCAGCGCCACCGCCATCAGGCCGGCGAAGAACAGCGGATGGTCCAGCACCGGCACATAATTGTTTAGCGACGGCGTCCCTGTCCCGCCCAGCACCGGGACCAGCAGCAGCACGCCGCCGGCCACCGTCAGCGCCAGTCCGACCCAGCCCAGCGGCCGCCCCGCGGCCGATGTGGCGGCGGCGCTGAGCGCGCCCATCATGGCGAGCAGCCAGACCTGGAACGAGAACACGACATGGGTCACCAGCCCGCGCTGGAAGAACTCGGCGCCCCACGGCACATGCTGCTGCACCCCCGGCGTGCGCGACGCCGCCAGCGCCAGCGCCAGCACGCCGGCCACCGCCAGCGCCCCCAGCGCCAGCAGCAGCCAGCCGCGCAGTTCGGCACGGGCGCCGGCCGTCAGCCCGCCATCGTTTCGGATCACCTGCATGGGCGTTCCCCTTTGGCCGGCAGATGGGGAAGTGCCAAGGAAAAAACCAGTGTTCGCACGCCCTCCCCTGCCGTTGGCCAAGGCAACGATGCCCAATGGGCCACATCCAATGGCGCTGCCGTCCCGGCCGCCCGTCGGATTGACGGTAATGCGCCGTCGCGCTGTGGTGTAAGCACGGCGAACCACGAAAAGACGACAACGACAACGCCCCATACTTGTCGCCCATCAGGGGAATTCCCATAATTCTTATTTGACAGCCTATAGATGTCATGCCCTACTCAATGAAATGATTGGTACGACTACGGCGTAGTCGGACTAATACTTTAATATAAATACCGCATTGCAGCATGAAGTGCTGCAGCGCAACAATAAGAACCAGCGACCGGAGGAGTCCATGGGAGACGACTTCATTGTCGAGACCCGTAATCTCACCAGAGAATTTAAGGGCTTTGTCGCGGTATCTGACGTCAACCTCAAGGTCCGGCGGCACAGCATCCATGCCCTGATCGGCCCCAACGGTGCCGGCAAGACCACGTGCTTCAACCTGATCACCAAGTTCCTGCCGCCGTCGCGCGGCGCCATCCTGTTCAACGGCCGCGACATCACCCATGCCAAGCCGGCGGCCATCGCCCGCCAGGGCATGGTGCGCAGCTTCCAGATTTCAGCGGTGTTCGGCCATCTGACCGCGCTGGAAAACGTGCGGGTGGCATTGCAGCGTAAGCTGGGCACCGCGCTGCATTTCTGGAAGTCCGACCGCAGCCTGAGCCGCCTGGACGGCCGTGCCGAGGAATTGCTGGAAGCGGTCGGCGTCATCGACTGGCGCGACGTGCCGGCGGGCGAGCTGTCCTATGGCCGCAAGCGGGCGCTGGAGATCGCCACCACGCTGGCGCTGGACCCGGAAATGCTGCTGCTGGACGAACCCATGGCCGGCATGGGCACCGAGGATGTCGACCGTACCGCGCAGTTGATTCGCCGTGTCGCCAAGAACCGCACGGTGCTGATGGTGGAACATAACCTGTCGGTCGTCGCCGATTTGTCCGACACCATCACCGTGTTGAAGCTGGGCCGCATCCTCGCCGAGGGTCCCTATGCGCAAATCTCGCAAAACCCGGAAGTGATCGAGGCCTATATGGGCCACGGAGGCGGCGACCATGGCTGAACTGCTCAAGGTCGAGGGGCTGCAGGCCTGGTATGGCGAAAGCCACGTGCTGCACGGCATGAATTTCGCCATCCACCCCGGCGAGGTGGTGACGCTGCTGGGCCGCAACGGCGTCGGCAAGACCACCACCATGCGCTCGCTGATGGGCATGGTCGCCAAGCGCAGCGGCTCCATCGTTTTCGACGGCACCGAGACCATCAAGCTGCCGTCCAACAAGATCGCCCGCCTCGGCATGGCCTATTGCCCCGAGGAACGCGGCATCTTCGCCGCGCTGAGCGTACGCGAGAATTTGGTGCTGCCGCCGGTAGTGCGGCCGGGCGGCCTGAGCCTGGACGAGGTCCATGCCCTGTTCCCCCGCCTGCAGGAACGCGCCAGCAGCCAGGGCACCAAGCTGTCTGGCGGCGAGCAGCAGATGCTGGCCATCGCGCGCATCCTGCGCACCGGCGCCAGCCTGTTGCTGCTGGACGAACCCACCGAGGGCTTGGCTCCGGTCATCGTCCAGCACATTGGCGACATCATCCGCCAGCTCAAGGCGCGCGGCTTCACCATTTTGCTGGTGGAGCAGAACTTCCATTTCGCCGCCACCGTGGCCGACCGCCACTACGTGGTCGAACATGGCCGGGTCGTCGACATGATTCCCAATGCCGACCTGGCCGCCAACATGGGCAAGCTGAAGACGTATCTGGGGGTGTGACCCCGGTTTTTTTCGTCACCCCCGCGCAGGCGGGGGGCCATGGCGGCCGCAGAACAGACGTTGGTATGGATTCCCGCTTTCGCGGGAATGACGCGGCACAGAACAGAAGGGCAAAAAGCCCGCACGACAACACAGGAGGAGGGTTCACGATGCTCAGGAAGGCTTTGCTAGGCGCGGTCGCCGCGCTGGCCCTGTCGGCCACCGCCGCTCAGGCGCAATACAGCGACAACAAGGTCAAGATCGGTGTGCTGACCGATCTGTCCGGCACCTATTCCGACCTGGCCGGCCAGGGTTCGGTGGTGGCGGCGCAGATGGCGATCGAGGATTTCGGCGGCAAGCTGAACGGCCAGCCCATCGAACTGGTCTCGGCCGACCATCAGAACAAGGCCGACATCGCCTCCTCCATCGCCCGCAAGTGGTACGACACCGAACAGGTTGACGCCATCTTCGACCTGGTGACCACGGCGGCGGCGGTGGCCGTGCGCGAGGTCAGCCGCGAAAAGGGCAAGATCGACATGAATTCCGGCGCGGGGTCGACCGTGCTGACCAACGACAAGTGTTCGGCCACCGGCTTCCACTGGACCTACGACGTCTATGCCATGGCGGTCGGCACCGGCAACGCGGTGGTCAAGCAGGGCGGCGATTCGTGGTTCTTCCTGACCGCCGACTACGCCTTCGGCCATGACCTGGAGGCGCAGACCGCCCGCGTGGTCAAGGCCAATGGCGGCACGGTCAAGGGCGCGGTGCGCCATCCCTTCCCCAATTCCGATTTCTCGTCGTTCCTGCTGCAGGCGCAGGCGTCGGGCGCCAAGATCATCGGCCTGGCCAATGCCGGCGCCGACACCATCAACGCCATCAAGCAGGCCAAGGAATTCGGCATCACCCAGGCGGGCCAGTCGCTGGCCGGCCTGTTGGTGTTCATCTCGGACGTCCACTCGCTGGGCCTGGACACCGCCCAGGGCATGATGCTGACCACCGGCTTCTATTGGGACCGCGACGACGCCAGCCGTGCCTTCGCCAAGCGGTGGAGCGAAAAGATGAAGGGCCGCATGCCGACCATGGTGCATGCCGGCGTCTATTCGTCGGTGCTGCATTACCTGCGCTCGGTCCAGGCCGCCAAGACCGATGACGGCGTCAAGGTGGCCGAGCAGATCCGCACGCTGCCGATCAAGGACTTCTTCGCCGTCAACGGCAAGGTCCGCGCCGACGGCCGCATGGTGCACGACATGTATCTGGCCCAGGTCAAGAAGCCGTCCGAGTCCAAGGGACCGTGGGATTACTACAACATCCTGCGCACCATCCCCGGCGACGAAGCGTTCAAGCCGCTGGCCGACAGCACCTGCCCGCTGGTGAAGAAGTAGGTTCGGGGGAGATCAGCGCCATGACCACGCTTTTCGGCATCCCTGCGGCGGCGTTGTTCGGCCAGCTTCTGCTCGGCCTCATCAACGGTGCCTTCTACGCCGTGCTCAGCCTGGGGCTGGCGCTGATCTTCGGCCTGCTCAACATCATCAATTTCAGCCACGGCGCCCAATACATGATGGGGGCGTTCGTCGCCTGGCTGCTGCTGTCCGTCACCGGCATCGGCTATTGGGGCGCGCTGGCGCTGGCGCCCGTCATCGTCGCCATCGTCGGCATCGTCATCGAACGCACCATGCTGTCGCGGCTGTACAAGCTGGACCATCTGTACGGCCTGCTGCTGACCTTCGGCCTGGCGCTGATCATCGAGGGCGGCTTCCGCCAGCTTTACGGCATCTCGGGCATGCCCTATGCGGTGCCCAAGGAACTGGCCGGCGGCTGGAACCTGGGCTTCATGTACCTGCCGATCTATCGCGGCTGGGTGGTGCTGGCGTCGCTGCTGCTGTGCTTGGGCACCTGGCTTGCCATCGAAAAGACCAAGCTGGGCGCGTATTTGCGCGCCGCCACCGAGAACCCGGCACTGGTCCAGGCCATGGGCGTCAACGTGCCCGTGATGATCACCCTGACCTACGGTTTCGGCGTGGCGCTGGCCGCCATCGCCGGCGTGCTGGCGGCACCGGTCTATTCGGTCAACCCGCTGATGGGATCGAACCTGATCATCGTGGTGTTCGCGGTGGTGGTGATCGGCGGCATGGGGTCGATCATGGGGTCGGTCGTCACCGGCTTCATGCTCGGCCTGTTGGAGGGTTTGACCAAGGTGTTCTACCCCGAGGCCGCCGCCACCGTCATCTTCATGGTCATGGTGGTGGTGCTGCTGGTCAAGCCCGCCGGCCTGTTCGGCAAGGGAGCCTGAGACGATGGCGAAACACGACGTCACCCTGACCGCCCCGCCGCCCCCTGCAGCCAATGGCACCGCCGGCCAGTCCCGCCCGGCCTCGCGCCAGATGCTGTTCGTGTTGGCGTTGCTGGCCTTGTCGCTGGCGGCGCCGCTGGGCGTCTATCCCGTGTTCCTGATGAAGGGATTGTGCTTCGCCCTGTTCGCCTCAGCTTTCAACCTGCTGCTCGGCTTCGTCGGCCTGCTGTCCTTCGGCCACGCCATGTTCTTCGGCTGGTCGGCCTATGTCACCGCCCATGCCGCCAAGGAATGGGGGCTGACGCCGGAACTGGCCATCCTGGCCGGCGTCGCCCTGTCCGCCGCCATGGGCGCGGTGGTCGGCTGGCTCGCCATCCGCCGCCAGGGCATCTATTTCGCCATGATTACCCTGGCGCTGGCCCAGTTGGTGTTCTTCCTGGCGGTGCAGGCACCGTTCACCCATGGCGAGGACGGCATCCAGGGCGTGCCGCGCGGCCATCTGTTCGGCCTGATCGACCTGTCCAACATGTACGCCATGTATTATTTCGTGCTGGCGGTGTTCGTGGCGGCGCTGCTGTTCCTGTACCGCGTCGTCCATTCGCCGTTCGGCCAGGTGCTGAAGGCCATCCGCGACAACGAGCCGCGCGCCATCTCGCTGGGCTATCACGTCGAGCGCGCCAAGCTGGTCGCCTTCGTGCTGTCGGCGGCGCTGGCCGGGCTGGCCGGCTCGGTCAAAAGCCTGGTGTTCCAGTTGGCGTCGCTGGCCGACGTGCATTGGCACACCTCGGGCGAGGTGGTGCTGATGACCCTGTTGGGCGGCGTCGGCACCCTGTTCGGCCCCACCGTCGGCGCCTTCCTGGTGGTCACCATCCAGAACTATTTCTCCGAGGCGGGGTCGTGGGTGACCATCATCCAAGGCGTCATCTTCGTCGTCTGTGTGCTGGCGTTCCGCAGCGGCCTGGTGGGCGTGCTGGCGCCCTGGCTCAAGAAGCGGGGGATTCAAGCATGATGAAAGACATCCTGGTGCATCTGGACGGTGGTGAGCGCGACGCCCTGCGCATCGCGGCGGCGCTGGACCTGGCCGAGCGTTTCGGTGGCCGCCTGACCGGCCTGTTCGCCCGCGTCGAGCGGCAAAGCGCGGCAGCGGTGGCACGACGGGCCTCGGCCACGTTCAATCAGGCGGCACGGCTGTCGCAGGAACAATTCGACGCCATCGCCGCCGGGCGCGGCGTGCCGACGCGCTGGTGGCGCCTGCCCCATGGCGAGGCCGGGCATGTGCTGCACGAGACCCTGGCCGCCGCCCGTTTCCACGATCTGACCGTGCTGGGCCAGCACCACGACGCCAAGGACGCCCCCGAGGAACTGATCGAACACATCCTGCTGCAATCCGGCCGCCCTGTGCTGGTGTTGCCGTCGGTCGGGCACTATCGCACCATCGGCGCCAACGTACTGGTGGCGTGGAATGCCGGCCGCGAGGCCGCCCGCGCCCTGCACGACGCCATGCCGCTGCTGGAAAGCGCCGCCAACGTGGAAATCCTGACGGTGCGGGCGCAACCGGCCCTGCAACCCGGCGACCTGCAATTGCCGCCGCTGTCGATCCACGATCATCTGGCCGCCCACAACATCGCCGTCAGCCGCGAGATATTGGCGGGCGAGGATATCGGCGTCATGGATCTGCTGTTGTCGCGCGCCTTCGACCAAGGCGCCGATCTGTTGGTCATGGGCGGACATGGCGGCTATCACCTACCGTTTTTCCGAGGCGCCGGCACCCGCCACATCCTGCGGCACATGACACTGCCAATACTCTTGTCGCACTAGTTGAACGTGCCTCGGTTCCATTGGTGACAATGCACCGAACTTTTACAATCCGTTCACCTGGCGCCGGAACATTGTTAATCCCCGATACGCTATCTTTCTGCGAAAGTCATATATCCTTGGAAGGGGCTGCGGGGATGTCAGGGACGGACAGGCCGCTTACCGGCGTCGAGCGGAAATTTCCCGACGACGAAATCATCGTGTCGAAAACCGACCCCACGGGTCGCCTGACCTATGTGAACGACGTCTTCCTGACGGTGTCGGGATACGCCGAACACGAGGTGGTCGGTCAGCCGCACAGCATCATCCGCCATCCCGAAATGCCCCGCGCCGTGTTCAAGCTGCTGTGGGACGCCATCACCGCCGGCCGCGAGGTGTTCGCCTATGTGAACAATCGGGCCAAGAACGGCGACCATTACTGGGTGCTGGCCCACGTCACCCCCAATGTGGACGCGGCCGGTAAGCTGATCGGCTACCACTCGAACCGCCGCGCCCCGCGCGCCGAAGCGCTGGCCAAGATCAAGCCGCTCTACCGCACCCTGTTGGATACCGAACGCAAAGCCGCCGACCGCAAGGTCGGGCTTGACGCCTCGTTCCGCCAGCTCAACGACATCCTGGACCGAGAGGGAAAGAGCTATGGCGAATTCGTCTTCGGTCTCTAAGGCCCAGCAGGGCAGCGCGATCGCCATCGCCACGGCCGTCGTCGCCGCCGTGCTGGCAAGCCTGGTCGATCTGTGGTGGCTGCGCCTGCCGCTGGCGCTGCTGCCGGCGATCCCCATGGTGGTGACCTACCGCTATCTGGTGCGCGCCAATGCCAGCATCGACAAGGCGGCGACGGTGTGCGCGGCCGCCGCGCGGGGCGATCTCAACGCCCGCATCCTGGGCATTCGCGGCCACGGCAACGTCGGCAACATGCTGCGCAACATCAACCGCGTGCTGGATTTGACCGAGGCGTTCTGCAAGGAATCCGAGGCCGCCATGCACCACGCTATCGAGCGGCAATATTACCGCAAGATCGTCACCACCGGACTGCGCGGCGACTTCGTCAAGCATGCCAGCACCATCAACCGCTCGCTCGACATGATGAAGACGCGCGACGACGACGCCTTGCGCTTTGCCGAGGACAATGTCCGCGCCCTGGTTCAAGAGGTGTCGGCGGCGTCGGCGCAGTTGCAAGCCAATTCCCAGCGCCTGACCGCCAACGTCACCGCCGCCATGCACGAGGCGATCCATTCCGCCGCCGCCGCCCAGCAGGCCTCGGGCAACGTCCAGGCGGTCGCCGCCGCCAGCGAGGAACTGGCGTCGTCGTTCGGCGAGATCAACCGCCAGACCGCACTGGCGACCACCATTTCGGCCGAGGCGTCGGAAAAGGCGCGCCAGACCGATACCACCGTGCGCGCCCTGGGCGAGGCCGCCGGCCGCATCGGCACCGTGCTGGGGCTGATCCAGACCATCGCCGCCAAGACCAACCTATTGGCACTGAACGCCACCATTGAGGCGGCACGGGCGGGTGAAGCCGGCAAGGGTTTCGCCGTGGTGGCGCACGAGGTCAAGAACCTGGCGACCCAGACCGCCAAGGCCACCGAGGACATCGCGCTCCACGTGGCCGATATCCGCCGCGTGTCCGAGGACGCCGGCAACGCCATTCAAATGATCGCCGAAACCGTGGGCGAGATCGAAATGACTTCGACCACCGTCGCCGGGGCGGTCGAGGAGCAATCGGCGGTCACCAACGAGATCTCACGCAACGTCGTCCAGGCGGCGGGCGGCACCGGTGCGGTGTCGGATTCGCTGGAACTGATCCGCACCAGCGCCGACCACAACAATCAGGAAGCGGCGCAGATTTCCGACGCCGCCTCGACCCTGGCGCGCAAGGCCGAGGATTTGCGCCAGCAGATCGACGGCTTCATCGCCCAGATCAAGGGAAAAAAAGCCGCCTAACCGCGCGCCTGCACCACCAACGGGGTGTGGAAGGTCTGCACCGCGATGCCGTCGGCATCCAGCGTTTCCACCCGCATGCGCACGATGCCGTAACCGGGCTTCGAGCGCATCGGGCGTGCCTCCACCACTTCGGTGCGCACGCTGAGGACATCGCCCGGACGCACCGGGCGGTGCCACTTCAAATCCTCGACGCCGGCGCCGATGACGCCGTTGGCCGGGCGGAAGTCACTGGTGGTCAACAGCCGCATGGTAATACAGGCGGTATGCCAGCCGCTGGCGGCCAACCCCTGGAAAAAGCTCGGCTCGGCCGCCGCCTCGTCCAGGTGAAACGGCTGCGGATCCCACTGGCCGGCGAATTCCTTGATGTTTTCGGGCGTCACGGCGTAGGAGCCGGAGCCGAAGACCCGACCGACGGAAAAGTCCTCGAGATACAGCACGGCCACATCCTCATCCGGTTGTAGGATGGATAAGCACAGCACACCTGGGATATCATTCTCCAACCATTAATTCTAAACCCGGGGGATAGATTCCATGCGCACTGGTGCACTGATGTTGGCGCTGGCGCTGCTGCCAGGTGCCGCCTGGGCGCAGGGGTCCATGCTCGATCTGGGCAAGTCGGTGTTGCAGCAACAGATGGGGCAAGGCGGCGGCAATACCACCTCGTCCGCCACGCGGGGCGGCGCGTTGTCCAATACCGACATCGCCTCGGGCCTGAAGGACGCACTGCGCCAGGGCGCCGCCGCCGTCACCAGCCGGCTGGGCCGCGCCGACGGTTTCAACGCCGACCCCAAGGTCCACATTCCGCTGCCGACGTCGCTGCAGCGCATTCAGTCGGGCCTGAAGCTGGCCGGCATGTCCGGCGCCGCCGACGAACTGGAACTCAAGCTGAACCGCGCCGCCGAGGCGGCGACGCCCCAGGCGCGCAAGATTTTCACCGACGCGCTGGAACGCATGAGCGTGGACGACGCCCGCGCCATCCTGAACGGCCCCAAGGACAGCGCCACCCAGTATTTCAAGCGGTCGATGACTCCCGACCTCAAGACCGCGTTCCGGCCGGTGGTCGACCGCACGGTGGCCGAGGCAGGCGCCGTCAAGTCTTACGAAGCGCTGACCGCCTCGGCCAAGGGCCTGCCCATGGTCGGCGACGGCCGCGCCATGCTGACCGACCATGTGGTCGACGCCGCGCTGGCCGGCATCTTCAGCTATCTCGCCGACGAGGAAGCCGCCATCCGCAGCGACCCGGCCAAGCGCACGACCGATCTGCTGCGCAAAGTGTTCGCCAACTGACAGGGGGAGGAACCAAGGCCATGAAGAAGCTTTTGATCGTCATCGGCGCGCTGGCCATCGTGGTGGTCGCCGCCTTGCTGATCCTGCCCAGCCTGGTGCCGGCGGAAAAGATCCGCCAGGAAGTGGTGGCGCAGGTCAAGGCCGCCACCGGGCGCGACCTCGCCATCGAGGGCAAGGTCGCCGTCTCTGCCTTCCCCAGCCTGTCGGTGCAGGTCAATAGCGTGGCGCTGTCCAATCCGCCCGGCTTCCAGGGCAAGGAAATGGTGCGGCTAGGCGCGCTGGACGTGCGGCTGAAGCTGCTGCCGATCCTGTCGGGCAAGGTCGAGGTCGACAGCTTCGTGCTGGTCGACCCGGTCATCACCCTGGAGGTCGACCGCCAGGGCCGCGCCAATTGGGTGTTCGACACGGCGAAGCCGGTGGACAAGTCGGCCGAGAAGCCGACGGCCAAGCCGTCTTCCGGCGGCGGTGCGTCGCTGTCCGATGTCAGCCTGGGCCAGGTCCGCATCGACAACGGCAAGCTGACCTATATCGACGCCAAGGCCGGCACACGCGAGGAGATCGACGGCATCAACCTGGCGATCGAACTCAAGAGCCTGGACACCCCGCTGAAGGCCAAGGGCGGCCTGAAGTATCACGGCAAGGTCATCGACATCGCCGCCGACGTCACCCGTCCGCGCGCCTTGCTGGACGGCAGCGCCACCCCGGCAGAGCTGTCCATTGCTACCGAGGCGGTCAAGCTTGGCTTCAAGGGTGAGGCCGCCGGCTCGACCGTCAAGGGCGACCTGGACCTGGCGGTCCCGTCGGTGCGCGGCCTGATGCTGTGGGCTACCGGCAAGCCGTTGGACGCCCCCGGCTCGGGCCTGGGGCCGTTCTCGGTCAAGGGCAAGCTGGCCGCCGGGGCTACCCGCGTGGCGCTGACCCAGGCGGCCATCGGCCTGGACGCCATCAAGGCCAATGGCGATTTCACCGTCGACACCGGCAACGGCCGTCCCAGCCTGAAGGGCAAGCTGGACGTGGACGCGCTGGACGTGAACCCCTATCTGCCGCCGGACCAGCCGGCCGGCAAAACCGCTGGCGCTCCCGCCGCCGGCGGCGGCCCGGCGGCCAAGTCCGATTGGAGCGACGCCCCCATCGACGCCTCGGGCCTGAAGGCCGCCGACGTGGACTTCGCCCTGACGGTCGGCTCGATCACCGTCAAGAAGATCAAGATCGGCAAAAGCGCGCTACGCGTCGTCCTCGACAACGGCCGCATGACGGCCGACCTGTCGCAGTTGGATCTGTACAAGGGCGCCGGCAAGGGCAAGCTGAGCCTGGACGGCAGTCAGCCGGGCCTGGGCCTCGATGCCAGCTTCAGCCTCAAGGGACTGGCGGCCGAGCCGTTCCTGACCGACGCCGCCGATTTCGACCGGCTGTCGGGCACCGGCAACGCCGAAATCCAGGTCGCCGGGCGCGGCAAGAGCGAGCGGGCCTTGGTCTCCAGCCTGAACGGCAAGGGCGCCGTCACCTTCCTGGACGGTGCCATCAAGGGCATCAACCTGGCCGAGATGGTGCGCAATGTCGGCTCTGCCTTCACCGGCGGCGGCGGCACCGCCCAGAAGACCGATTTCGCCGAGTTGGGTGGCACCTTCACCATCACCAACGGCATCGTCAGCAACAAGGACCTGGCGTTGAAGTCGCCGCTGCTGCGGGTGGAAGGCGCCGGCACGGTGGAATTGCCGCCGCGCACGGTGCATTACCGCATCGAACCCAAGGCGGTGGCCAGCCTGCAGGGCCAGGGCGGCGCCTCGGACGTCGGCGGCATCACCGTGCCGGTGATCGTCGAGGGGCCGTGGGAGAAGCTGTCCTATCGTCCCGACCTGGAAGCCATGGTCAAGGGCAAGGCCACCGACGCCATCAAGGGCGCGCTTGGCGGGATTGCTCCCCCGTCTTCCGGCACCACCCAGCAAAAAAGCACCAGCCCGCTGCCCATCAATCCGGGCGGCCTGTTCGGACGCTGAAGCACAAAGGGGCGCCTGCGGGCGCCCCTTTCCTATTGCAGCCGATCCAGCCGCACCCGGTGGCGGCCGTCCATCAGCCGCCGGGCCGCGCCCAGCACCGCCGCCACGGCACCGAGGCCGGTGCCGCCGGCAATCAGAAACATCACCAGAATCTGGTACTTCACCGCCTCGACCGGCTCGACGCCACCTAGGATCTGCCCGGTCATCATGCCGGGTAGGCTGACCACGCCGGTCGCCGCCATGGAATTGACCACCGGCGTCAACGCGGTGGACAGGGCTTGGCGCACCAGCGGCGCCATGGCGGCGCGGCGGTCGTCGCCGAGGGCCAGCCGCGCCTCGATAGCCGGGCGGCGCAGGCGCACGGTGTTAGAAAGGGTATTCAGGCCCAGCGCGATACCGGTCATGGTGTTGCCCAGCACCATGCCCAGCAGCGGGATGGCGTAGCGCGGGTCGTACCACGGGTCGGCGCGCAGTTGGGTGGTGAGCGCCAGGATGGTGACCACGCCGGCCGCCAGGGTCATGCAGCCGGTGCCCAAGCCATAGCCCCACCAGCCGGTCAGCTTGTGGTCCTGGCGCGAGGCGATTTCGTAGCCGGCGAACATCACCATCACGCTTGCGATGCCCAGCGTCAGCCACGGCGACATGGTGTGGAACAGCCAGGTCAGCACCAGACCGACCAGCAGCAATTGCACCACCATGCGGGCGGCGGCGATCAGCATCCTGCGGGCGATGCCCAGGCCCAGGGCCACCGACAACGCGCCATTGGCCAGCACCAGCACGCCGGCCAGCAGGATGTCGATAAGGTCGAGGCGAATGTAGTTCATGCCGCCGCCTCTTCGCGCACCGCGCCACGTTCGACGATCAGGGCGCGGTGGGCGACGCGCGGCGCCTGGCTGGGGTCGTGGCTGACCCACAGCACCGCCATGCCGGTGACGGCGCGGGTTTCGGCCAGAATGGCCTCCGCCTCCAGGGTAGAGGCCGGGTCGAGCGCCGAAGTGGGTTCGTCCAGCAGCAGCACGCGCGGTCGGCGCTCCAACGCGCGGATCAGCGCCAGACGCTGGCGCTCACCAGTGGACAGGCGCGCCACCGCCTCGTCGCCGATGTCCTCGCGCAGGCCCAGCCGGCGCGCCAGCTGCGCCACGGCGGCCCAGTCATGGAAATGCTCGCGGGTGACATCGGCCCACCAACCCGGCTCTGCCGGCACATAGCCCACCAGGGACCGCCAACGCGGCGCCGGCATGGAGTCGCGCGGCGTGCCATCCAGCGTCACCATTCCCTCGGACGGGTCCAGATCGGCCAGCGCCCGCAGCAGCAGCGACTTGCCCGATCCCGACGGTCCGCGCACGACGACGCATTCGCCCGGCGACAGGGTGAAGGACACCGGATGCAATCCGGGGCGGGACAGGCGTTCGACGACCAGCATCCCTAGACGGTAACGCAGGTGCTCCGCCGTGTCATCCGCCGCACCGCCAGGATGAAGGCGATGGCGGTGACGTTCATCACCAGGGCATAGACGATGCTGGGCACCATCATGGCCTGACTGCCCAGCAGGGTGGCGGCGACGAAGATGCCGAGCGCGCCGTTCTGCAGGCCGGTCTCCAATGCCACCGCGATGGTCTCGCGCCGCTGAAGACCGCCCAGACGGCCCAGCAGCACCGCCACCGCCATGCAACCGGCATTAAGGGCCACGGCGGGCGGCAACACCTCGGCGGCATTGGCCCACATCACCCGCCACTGGCTGGCAAAGGCGCCGACCACGATCAGGGCGAACACGCCGGTGGCGAGTGGCCGGGCGATCCGCTCGATGCGCGCCGCCAGCGCCGGCCGCCGCGCGTTCAGCGTCATGCCCAGCAGCAGCGGCAGGGTGGCGACGGCGAACACTCCCAGCGACACCCGCCCCAGCGGCAGCGCCACCGCCTGATCCTGGCCGGCGAACACCTGCAGCGCAAGATTGACCACGAACGGCACCGTCACCGTGTCGACCACGCTGGAAATGGCGGTCAACGACACCGCCAACGCGGTGGCGCCGCCGGCCAGATGGGTCAGCAAATTGGCGGTGATGCCGCCGGGGCAAGCGGCCAGGATGATCAGGCCGACGGCGAATTCCGGGCGCGGCTTGAACAAGGCCACCAGGGCGAAGGCCAGCAGCGGCAGCAGCACCATCTTGCAGGCCAGCCCCACCGCCATGGCACGCGGCCGGCTGAGCACCAGACGGAAATCGCCCACGGTCAACGTCAGCCCCATGGCGAACATGATGACCGCCAGACCGGCGGGGATAAGGATTTCGGTGATCATACCGGCCAATCTATTGGCCGGTATCCAGCCGCCATTGAGGCGGCGGCCAAGCGGGCGGATGCCCGCGCCCGGCGAGGGACGATAATCATAGTTGGCAACCGAGGGCCACCAGCGCGGCCAGCACCAGTTGGAAGCGAGCGGTGGCGGCGAGGATGCGGTTGAAGTCGGGGCCGCGCGGCGTGGTGGCGAAGGACAGCACCAGCTTGATCGCCAGCGGCGCCGCCGCCAGCGTCACCCAGCCGCCGGCAGGCGCGGCCGGCGACATCAGCACGGCGAAGGGCGCCAGCACCATGCCGGCATAGGCGGCCTTGGCACCGTCCGGCCCCAGGCGGATCGCCAGGGTGCGGCGGCCGACCAGACGGTCGGCCTCGAGGTCGCGGTAATTGTTGACCATCAGCACGGCGCAGGCCGGCAGGCCGATGGCGATGCCGACCAACAGCGCCTCGGGCGGCAACGCGCCGATCTGCAGCCACACCGTGCCGCCGACCGCGCCGATGCCGAAGAAGGCCAGCACGAACACCTCGCCCAAGGCGGTGTAGGCGATGGGACGCGGACCGCCGGAATAGGCCCAGCCGGCCACCAGCGAGGCGCTGCCCAGCGCCAGGATGGGCCAGCCACCGACCCAGGCCAGATACAAGCCGACCACGGCGGCGGCGGCGTAACTGACCAGCGCGGCGCGGCGCACCCGGTTCGGACTGGCCCAACCCAAGGCGGTGACGCGCGGCGGCCCCTGCCGCAGCGGCTGGTCGCCGCCGCGTTCGGCATCGCCCACATCGTTCCACAGATTGGTGCCGGCCTGGATCAGCACCGCCCCCAACAGGGTCGCCACCAGCGGCAGCAGGCTCAGGCTGTGGCGGTCGGCCCAGGCCACCCCCGCCGCCGCCAGCACCGGCGCCACCGCCAGCAACAGAGTGCGCGGGCGGATGGCGGTGAGCCACAGGCGAATGCCGGTCGGCGGCTCGGCCGCCAGACTGGCCGGCTGGCCGGCGGTTGGCGGGTGACGGTCGGAGGCGCCGGGAGCCAACCTCATGGCTTGACCCCGAAATGCAGGCTGGCGATGCCGAAGCTGTAATTGCGCCAACCCACATTGTCGAAACCGGCGGCGGTGAACGCGGCGGCCAGACTGGGCTGGTCGGGAAAGCGGCGGATGGATTCCACCAGATACTCATAGGCCGACGGTTCGCCGGCGATGGCGGCACCCAGGCGCGGAATCACCACGAACGACCAGGCGTCGTAGAACGGCCGGATCAAGGCGGCGGGACGCGAAAATTCCAGACAGAGGAAGCGGCCGCCCGGCTTGAGCACGCGACGGATTTCCGTCAACGCCGCCGGCAGGCTGGTGACGTTGCGCAGGCCGAACGCCATGGTCACCATGTCCACCGAATTGTCGGGGAACGGCAGCGCCTCGGCGGTGCCGGCAGTGAAGCCGACGCTGGCGGGGCAGCGGCGGCGACCGACCGCCATCATCTCGGCCGACGGATCGCAGACGATGACCGAGCGATCCGGCGCCGCCATCAGCCGCGCCACGTCGCCGGTGCCGCCGGCCAGGTCGACGATAGTCTCGCCGGCCTTCGGCGCCGCCGCGTTGGCCATGGCGCGCTTCCACAGGCGATGAATGCCCATGGACATGATGTCGTTCATCAGGTCATAGCGACCGGCCACCGCCTGAAACACGGCACGAATGCGCCGCTCGCGCTCGTCCGCCGAAACGTGGCTGTACCCGAATGTCCCCGATAACTCGTCGCTCACGGCAAATCCCCGCGCCTGAACAGGCGATAGCCCACACCCGCAGCGCCGGTGCCCAGCACCAGCGGCCACGCCAGGGCGAAAGCCAGATAGCCCCCCTGCCCCAACGTGTCGAGGATGACATAGGCCGCCGGTCCCAGCACCACCATTTGCGGGTCGAACAGCAAAATGGCGGCGGTGCGGAAGCTCTGCAGCGGATTGGCCAGCGCGATGGCGACCACCGCCTCAAGCGGCAATTGCTCGCGCACCATGACGCCCAACAGGATCAGGTCAAGGAACAGCAGCAGTACCAGCCACAACAGGAAGGCGCCGGTCTGGGCGACGTCGGGCGAGCGCGCCACGGTCGAAATCAGCATGCCGAAACCCAGGAACGACCACGCCAGCGACACCAGCAGCGCGGTATAAACGGCGAACAGGTCCCAAGCGACACCGATGGCGCGGTACTCGGCATAGGCGCCGGCAGCGGCCATGGCCAGGAAGACCGGCAGGAACACCACGGTGAAGCGGCCGACCATCTTGCCCCAATACCAGGCCGCCAGCCCGACCGGCAGCGACAGCATGTATTCGAACACGCCGGCATCCCGATCACCCGCCACCGAACGCACGGTGGTGATCAGGACGAAGATGGGCAGGATGGCGACGCAAAGCTGAATGTAGGTGACCAACAGCCGCGACAGGCCGGTAAAGCCCAGCACGCGCGATTCGGTCAGGCCGAAGACGAACAGCAGCACGACGATGCCGCCGAACACCATCGAGTAGAACAGGAACCAGCGCGCGCGCAGGGATTCCGAGATATCGAGCCAGGCGGCGCGGAAAAAGGCACTCATGTCACGAACTCCCCTCGACCGGGGTCTCGCAGCGGCTGGTCGATCCCCTGGCGATGACCAGCGCCGTCATCTGGGTAAAGCTGAGAGCGCCTGGGCGCTGATCGGGAACGGCGCCGAGATTGTGGCCCATGGGCGACTTCTTGCCTTCCAGGTACCAGGCATTGCGGCCATCCAGCCACACGCCCTTTTCCACGTCGCCGACCCAGAATTCCACCTGCGGCTCGACGGCCCAGGACTGCTTGGCCAGCCACAGCACGCCGTCGCCCAGGTCGTCGAACTTCCACGCCTTGGCGCCGGGGGACTGACGCACCTGGGCGGCGAAGCGGGGATCGTCGACGATCATGCCGCAATAGTCGCAATATTCCTTGCCCCAGCGCACCGCCGCCGGCCCGGTTCCCTTGTCGGAACAGGCGCCCAGCGCCACGGTCCCCAGCGCAGCGGTACCTTGCGCAATGGTAATTGCCAGCCCGGGCACCAGCCCCAGCACGTGGCGACGGGTCAGACCTGCGGTGCACATGGCGCGACCTCCTTGCCTTCGACCATTTCCAGCCCGGCGATCAGGCCGGTGTAGCGCGACAGCATGCACATGAAGCGCAGGCGGTCGGGTCCGTTGACGTTGCCCGACCAGCGAGTGCCATTTCCGTCGAACTCCCATTCGCCGATGGCGCGGGCGAAGGCTTCGTCGGGACGAATCAGGGTCAGGGTGCAGCGCATGCGGCTGGTCATATCGACCGAATCGGCGACGCGGTCGTCCAGCACGACACGGCCCATGTCCATCTCGATGACACGGTTGACCAACGACGCCACCTCGTCCAGGCGATGGCTGGTGATCAGCATGACACTGTCGTCCTTCCGCTCGGCCAGCAGGCGGAAGAAGATGTGACGGGCCTCGGGGTCCAGATTGGCGGCCGGCTCGTCCATGATCAGCACGTCGCTGGGCCGGCCCAGCGCCACGCCGATCAGCGTCTTCTGCTTCATGCCGCCCGACAGCTTGACGAAAGGCAGTCGGCGGATGCGGTCGAAATCCAGGCCCAGTTCCTCGATCACCCGCACCATGCGCTTGGGGTCGGACTTGCAGACGCTGGCGGCAAAGCCGATCAGTTCGCCCACCGGCATCTTCAGCGGCGGCGGAATCTGGGGCACGAAGCCGATGCGGGCCAGCACGGTGGCGCGATTGTCGCGCGGCGCCAACCCATCCACCAGCACCGCACCGTCATGGGTATACTCGCCCAGCAGACAGCGGATCAGCGTGGTCTTGCCGGCACCGTTGGAACCGACCAGGGCGATACGCTCGCCCTTGACGATCTCCAGGTTGATGCCGTCCAGCACGCGAGCCTTGCGAAAGGTCTTCTGGACGTTGCTGAAGGTGATCATAGGGGCGCGATCCTTCACTTACAGCAGCTTGTCGAGGCCCTTGACCTCGAACTTCAGGGAACCGGTGGGGCAGATGTCGATGCACAGGCCGCAGCGCGTGCAATCGGCACCGATGCCCACGTGGACGTCGGGAGCGAAGCCCTTCTTGGTGCAGTCCAGCACATGCGGCACCAGACAGACCTTGCGGCAGGCGCCTTCGTGGTGGCAGTTCATCGGCGAGTAGGCGACGCGCAACGGGCTGACGGCGCCGACCACCGCATAGGTGATGCCGATCGGGCACATATAGCGGCACCACATGCGGCGAGAATACACCACTTCCAACGCCAGCAGCACGGCGACGATGGCAAGCGCCAAGGTCGGGCCGTAAATCAGCGCGCGGCTGAGGATGCCGGTGGGCGAGATAGTTTCGTACACCGTATAGCCCGAGGCCAGCGCCAGCAGGGCAAAGACCACATACAGCACGGTGCGCAGCCGACGGTCCAGCGCATGGTCCTTGACCAGCCCCTTGGCCGCCAGCTTCAGGTGCAGCTTTTCCGCCAGTTCGGCCACCAGATGATAGGGGCACACCCAGGAACAGAAGGTGCGGCCGCCCAGCAGCCACCACATGGCAAGCACGGTCGAGGTGCCGATGACCAGATTGATCAGCACCGTCTTGAACGCCAGCATCACCTGCAGCGCCGAATTGAGATCGGCGAAGTGGAAGCCGATCACGCGCGACGCGGTCAGCGCACCTTCGATCAACTGGACGTCGAAGCGATAGGACAGCACGAACAGCAGATTCACCGCGATCAGCGTGATCCAGCGGCGGTTGCGCCATTTGTGCACCTTGCCGCTTTCGTGGATGGCGTGCTGGACGGCGGCGTTGTCTTCGCGGGTGCGCTTGTTGGCGCGCTTGGCTTCGTGCAGGGCGCAGGCGGCCTCGGAATAGTCGCAGGCGGCGGGCTTGGTCGGCTCGCGGCCCAGCATGATGGCCAGGGATTTCATCAGGCTCATGCCGCCCTCCATTCCTTGCGGGCGTCGACCACGATGCTGGGGGCCTCGGTCGGGCAGATCATCTCGCACATGCCGCAGCCGACGCAGGACTGGGTGACTTCGGGGGTGCGGCGCGTGTCGGTGGGATCGGTACTCATGGGGACCAGCTTGATGGCGCCCTCGATCGGGCATTCGCGCACACACAGGTCGCACAGCGGCAGATCATAGGGATGATCGGCGATGGGGATCGGCTTCCAGCGGTCGACCTCGGCATAGCGATGGATACCCTCGCTGCGCGCCTGGCCCTTGAAGCCGGCGCCTTGCCGGGCCAGGCAGGCATCGGGCCGGTCGAGCCGGGCCACGCCCATGCGCACCTCTTCCTTCTTGGACAGGGTGTGGGTCAGCGCGCCGGTGGGACAGGCTAGGATGCACTGCACCGCATCGCACGAGAAATCGCACGCCTGCTTGCGAGCGTCGATGTGGGGCACGCCGAAGCCGAAGCCCTGGTCGATGTCGGACAGCTCGATCGCCTTGACCGGGCAGACCTGGACGCACTGGCCGCACTTGATGCACGACGCCAGGAACTGATCCTCGGCCAGGGCGCCGGGCGGACGCAGGCGCAGGCTTTGGGCGCGCAGCACAGGCAGCCAGCCGGCCAACGCCGCCGCCACCACGCCGCCGCCCAACAGCGCCGAGCGCAGGAAGCGACGGCGCGCCTCTTGCTCGCGCGGGGACGCGGTCATGACGATTTCTCCTTCAGACGAATGCGCGGATGGGTGTCCTCCAGCAGCAGGGTCGGCTCGCTGAAGGGGGCAAGGCGGTCAAGGAAGTCGAGGACCTCCAGGATGGCGGTGCCCTTGAAGAATCGGGTGTTGGGAACGTCCATCCACACGCGGCCGGCATAGTTCCAGACACGGTGCGGGGTGTCGCCGACGCCGTCGTGGTCGCGGTCGAAGCCTTCGTAATCGTCCCAGGAATTGCCGTCCCAGGTGTTGCGCTTGGCCGAGCCGCCGCCGAACACCGCCACCTCGGTCAGGTTGCTTTCCATGCGGTTGCGGCGAAAGACGTTGCGTTCCCAATCGCTGATGAAAGCGATGGCGATGTCGTTATAGGCGATGCGGTTGTCTTCGATGATGTTCTGGGTGTCGGGCTGGAACGGCGACACGTCGAAGGCCAGCGCGGTGGCGCAATAGACGATCTCGTTGCCGGTGATGGTGATGGCGCTGGCTTCCTTCATCGAGATGCAGGTTCCGGTAGCGCCGACCGAGTGCGAAATCACGTTGTTGCGCACCACGTCGCCCTGATCGTACATCATCGAGATGCCGACGGAATTGTTCACGAACTGGTTGTTCTCGATGACGTTGTCCATCGAGAACATGAAATGCATGCCGTAGCGGCCGCCGGTGGCGTGGGTGCCGCTGACGCGGTTGCGCTTGGCGTACCACAGCACGAAATCGCGGCTGTCGTGGATTTCGTTGTCTTCCAGCGTATTGTCGTCGGAATACCACAGCCGGATGGAATCGCCGCGCATGCCCAGCTCCAGCGGCTTCGAGCTGATGTGGTTGCGGCGGATGACGTTGAAATAGGACTTCTGCAGATCGATGCCGAACAGGGCATCCTCGATGCGGTTGTCCTTGACCACGTTGTTGTTGCCGCGCACCTGGATGCCGGCATCCTCGGCGTTATGGTCCGAACCGGTGCCGACCAGATGCAGATTGCGCACGGTGGCGTTGTCGGTGCGCACCACCAGAATGGTGCCCTGGCCGCCGCCGTCGATGGTGACCTGACCACCGCCGTCCAGCACAACCGGCTTGGTCACTTCCACATGGCCGACATACCGGCCGGCGGGCGGCGCGATCACCGCGCCGTCCGCCGCCGCATCCAGCATGGCTTGGATTTCGGCGGCGTCGCGCGCCGCCGGTGTCTCGGGCGGGCGGGCGGCCCACACCGCCGCCGGCACCGCGACACAGGCCAGCAACAGTCCCAGCCGCCTCACCATTTTCACCGCCCCTTGAGCTGCTTGCGGCGGATCAGTGTCGCCAGCACCAGACAGGCTGCGGCAGCCATCAGCAGGCCAAAGCCGTAATGGGGATAGGAGTAGGTGGAGAACTGCGCCACCTTGCCTTCGCCGAACACGGTCGGCATGAACGGCTTGACGGTGAACGCGCCCCACGGGTGCAGGTTATGGCCGAACCACCATAGCCACGCCGAATAATCGATAACGAAGGCGGCCGGAATGACGATGCCCGACAGTGGCAAGATCCACCAGAACCGCCCGGCGTAGAACAGGAAGCCCAGCAGCATCACGCCGACCACACCAAACAGATAGGGCGACGACGCCAGTTCGACGGTAGCGCCCGTCTCGATCGGCGCCATGCCGATGTAGTGGTTGATCACGTTCATTTCATGGACGCAATCCAACGCCTCTTCCTCGAACACTTCGTCGCTGGCGGCTCGCTGCTGGCAGCCGTTCTTGACGCCGTTCATGTGGAAGTGGATGCGCACGCCGTCAGGGAAGGTGTGCGGCGGATACTGCGGCGCCTTCAGCGAAACCCACCAAATGGGAGAGAAGAAGGCCAGGCCGATAAACAGCATGGCGATAATGGTGAGACCACGAAAGGCGAGCGTGGCGCCGCCCCGGTGCTGGCATTGCATGGCAACCTCGCAGACACGTCAAGAAGAGCCGCCCGCACCGGAACGGGCGGGCGGCCATAGGAAGGATTACTTGAAGTCGGGATTCTGCCAGCCCTTGGGGCCGACCAGATTAGCCGGGGGCTTCAGACGCGAGACATAGTCCAGAACGGCCTTGGTGTCACGATCGGTGAAGGACTGGATCTGCTTGATCATGTCCGGGTTGGCGTTGCGGCGCTTGCCTTCCTTGATCCACTGATACTGGCGCAGCAGGTAGTTGTAATGCTGGCCCTGGATGCGCGGGTAGAACTTGGCGTTCTCGCCTTCGCCGTTCTGACCGTGGCAACGGGTGCAATTGTCCGCATACAGCTTCTTGCCCAGTTCCAGATCCTTGCCGTCGCCGACGCCCGGCTCGGGGTTCATCTTCAGGGTCTGAATATAGGCCGCCACGTCGGCGATGGCCTGCGGGCCACCGATCTGGTCGGGCAGCGCGAACGGGTACATGGTCGGATTGTCGCGGTTCAGCGCGCGGATGTCGGCCAGTTGCTTGATGATGACCGAGGTATGCTGACCGGCCAATTGCGGGAAGGTGCCGTCGGTCTGGCCCCAGCCCTCGGGCAGGTGGCAGGCGGAACACACTTCGTAGACTTCACGGCCATTCTTGAGGTCGGGCTTCAGCTTCAGCGCCGCGTCTTCTTCCTCGCCGCCGGCATTCCAGGCATAGCCCGCTTCACCCACCGACTTGCCCTGCTTGGGCTTGTCATGCGGGCCGGCCCAGGCGGCGGTACCGATGGCGGCCGTGGCGACGAGCGTCAGGGCCATGGCCTTGAAAATGGTCTTCATTTAGCGCTCTCCAAGCATCTGTTCTTTAGATAAATCTTATCCCCGGTCCCCCGACCGTCACTTGACGTTGGCTAAGAATTCCGTGATCGCGTCCAGTTCCTGGTCGCTGACCAGATGCATCACCGGCTGCATGGCATTCGACCCGCCGTTCTTGCGATTGCCGGACTGAATATCCTTGGCCTGCGCCACCAGGTACGCCTTGTCCTGGCCCGCCAGCACCGGATAGTTCTTCATGATCGGCTTGAGGCCGTCCTTGCCATGACAGGCCGTGCAGGTCTTGGTGGTGTAGAGCTTCTTGCCCGCATGTTCGGCCGGAACGTTCTGGGCGCGCGGCAGCGTGCCGAGAAAGTCGGCCAGGGCGCGCATGTCGCCCTCCGTCAGGTCCTCGACGATGGGCTTCATGGTGTCGGCGGTCTGGCCGTTGGCGCGGGCGCCGCTCTTGATGTCCTTCAACTGGTTGAAGACATAGTCGGCATTTTGGCCGGACAGGCGGGGATAGCCTTCCTGCAGCGGGGTGGCGGCGTCTTCGCCGTGGCAGGCGGTGCAGCCCTTGTCGGCGAACAATTGCTTACCATCGGCGGCCAGCGCCGGGGCGGCGGCAAGCGCGCCCAGCACGGCCACGGCGCAAGCGGCGCGGCGCGGAAACTTGATCAGCATCAAATCCTCCCGGGGTTATTTGACAAACGGGGGACGGATTGCTCCGTCCCCCGTCATCACACGATGGGTGCTATCGGGTCCGGACTTACTGGACCTTCTTGGCCCCGTTCTGCTCCAGGTAGGTCTTGGCGCGCAGGCCGATATCGGCCGCCTTGACCTGGTACTGGAACCACTGTTCCGCCCACAGCATGGCGTTCTGCCAATCGGCCTTCTTGGCGAAGTCTTCCGACTTCTCCTTGGCGCCCTTGGCGAAGTTCAGCTGGTCGGTGGCGTCTTCCACCAGGGAAACCACCTGCGGGAAGTCCTTGTAGTTCACGCTGGTGATGTAGCCGACGACGCTGTCGATGACCTTCTGGGTATCGACGTTGGCCTTGACGCGAGCGTCATAGTCCTTCTGCGTGTAGGCGACGCCTTCCTTGCCCTTGGCGACGTCCGCAGCCTTGTAGTTGGCGGGCTGAACCAGCAGGTAGCCTTCCATCTCGAGGTGCAGGGCCGAGCAGAACTCGGTGCAGTAGTACGGGTACACACCGGCCTTGTTGACCTTGAAGGTGGCCGAGGCGGTCTTGCCCGGCTCGAGCGACAGGTTGACGTTGTGCTTCGACACCGCGAAGCCGTGCGTCTCGTCCTGCGCGCGTTCCAGGTTGGTCAGGTGAACGGTGACTTCGTCGCCTTCGGTCGCCTCGATGATTTCGGGCGTGATGTGCGAACGGATCACCGAACCGAACACTTCGACCTTGCCGGGCTTGCGCTCGGTGTGTTCGGAGCCGGCACGCACGGCCGCCGGATGCTTCTCCTCGGTACGGGAGTCGGTACCGTGCGGGTAACGAATATGCGGCTTCAGCTTGTCGGCGGCGATGGCGACCGCGTAGTGGGGTTCACCCAGCGGCAGCGGCATGTCGTACAGCATCTGCAGCTTGTCGCCGCTGGTGTCGATCAGCTGGTGGTTCTGCGGATGCAGCGGGCCGACCGGATTGAAACGGTCGATGGCCAGCTTGTTCAGCGCAACCACGTACTTGCCGGCCGGATGGGCGGTATCGCCTTCCATCGCCATCAAGTGACCGATGTTGTACTGCACCGACACCTTGTCGATGACCTTGCCTTCACAGTAGTCCCACTTGGCCAGCATCGAGTCCACGTACAGCGAGGTATAGGCCACGCAGGGCTTGGAGTCGTACTGGGTGTGAAGCGGGCCGAGGCCCAGTTCCACCTGCTTGTGGGTGACTTCGGCCATGTCGATGATCGGCACGCCGTACTCGTCCTTGCTGGCGAACTTGCCCGCCTTCACCGCGGCCATCAGCTTGTCGAAGCTGTAGACGGTGGTGTGGCTGTCCAGCTTGCCCGAGACGATGATCATCTTGCCGTCGGGGGTGACGTCGACGCCGTGCGGCGACTTCGGCTCGGGGATCAGGAACAGGACGCCTTCCTTGGCGGCGGTCGCCAGGTCGATCACGGCATGGCCGTTGATCTTCTTGGTCTTGCCGGCCTTGAACAGCTCCTCGGCCTTCTTCCAGTTCACCATGTGCAGGAAGTCGGTGTCCTTGGCGGAGCAGCCGGCTTCGAACGGCGGACGACCGCGCTCGATGCCGCCGACATAACGCTCGGCGCAGAACGAGTTGGTGAACGACCAGCCATCCGACGGACCCTTACCGAAGTCGGACAGATCCTGGCTATAGGGCGGCAGTTCGAGCGAGAACGAATTCTCCGGCTCGATCCGGCCCTTCTCGCGGTTGAACTTCCAGTAGGTGACGGCGCCACGATACTTTTCGTTGAACTGCTCGAGCGGAACGAAGTCGTTCTCCAGCGGGGCCGGATACTGCGCGCTCTCGATGATGTAGTCGGTGTTGGGCGACACGAAAGCGCCGCCGTGCTCGGACTTCAGCACCGGGTTCTGCACGATCTGCTTGGTCTCGAAGTCCTTCAGATCGATGACGGCGATGCGCGGGGTGTTCTTGTCGTTGATGAACAGGAACTGACCGTCATAATCGCCATTGGTTTCCGACAGGGCCGGATGGTGCGTATCGCCGAACAGGACCTCGCGGCCGTCGACCATCGAGCCTTCCTTCAGCACCCGCTTGGACTCGTCGTCGTAGCCGTAGCCCTGCCAGGGTTCGGGCGTATAGACGCCGATGTACTTGAGGATGCGCATCGACGGGATGCCGTACACGATGACCTGGCCGCTCTGGCCGCCCGACGAGAACACGACGAATTCGTCGCGCTTGCCCGAGGGGGTGTAGGTCTTGGCAGCGGCGAGAACGTCCTTTTCATTCAGCCCGCGACGCTTCATCACGTCCTGCAGGCTTTCGGCGGACCAGGCACTGGCGGCCGCCAGGACGCCAAAGCTCGCGGTTGCGAGCAAGGTCGCCATTTTCATGCTTTTTCTCATTTTCCCCACCTTCGAACTGTTAAAAGAAAATCGAAGAGGAACTCCAACACTTCGCGGCAGAGGATGAACGTTTGGACAGGTTGAGGCCGTGACCTTGGTCAATTCGTACGGGGTACGGGAGTGCTCTAATGGCGGACGTCGCACGAACCCACCACAAAAGGGGGATAAGATGAGGAAAGGCTTCGCCGCGCTGTTGTGCCTGGTCATGATGGCGGTTTCCGCCCATGCGGCCGAGGTCACCGGCCGTTTCAGCCTGACCACCCATGACGGCCGCCCGGTCACCGAAGCCAGCTTTGCCGGCCGCGTGCGGGTGGTGACGTTCGGCTATACCTTCTGCCCGGATATCTGCCCGACCACGCTGTCGACGGTGGCATCTGCGCTGGACCTGCTGGGCGCCAAGGCCGATCAGGTGACGCCGCTGTTCGTGACGGTGGACCCCCACCGCGACAGCGCCGCGCACCTGAAGGAATACGTGGCCTCGTTCGGCCCCAGCTTCGTCGGACTGACCGGCTCGGTCGAGCAGGTGGACGAGGCGGCACGCGCCTTCCGCGTCCGCTATGTCTTGCAGCCGCCGCAAGATCCAGCGGAACCGGATGTTTATTTCGTGGACCATTCCGCCGGCATCTACATCATGGACCGCCAGGGCGGCTTCGTCGCCAAGATGGGCCACCGCGCCGACCCCGAGGAAGTGGCGGCCCGACTGCTTGAGGTGATCGACAAATGAACCGCCGTGCCTTTCTTGCCCTTGGCCTGGCCACCCTTGCCCCCCTGCCCGCTTACGCGGCCAAGGCGGAACAGGGCCTGTTCGTCCACGCCCAGCCGCGTCCGCTGCCGGCGTTGGACATCCGCGACAACGAAGGGCGCCCGGCTGGATTGGACGGCTTTCGCGGCCGGCCGCTGCTGATGAACTTGTGGGCAAGCTGGTGCCTGCCCTGCGTCGCCGAACTGCCGGCACTGGACCGCCTGCGCCCCATGGCCGAGGCCGAGGGCATCGCCGTCATGGCGCTGTGCCTGGATCGCTCGGGCGCCATCGGCGCGGTCAACACCTTCGCCCGGCTGGGCATCAAGAACCTGGCCGTGCACGTGGACAGCCAACGCAAGGCCGGCGAGGTGCTGGGCGTGCCGGTGCTGCCGACCACCTTGCTGATCGACGCCGCCGGCCTTGAGGTGGCGCGTTTCGTCGGCCCCGCCGCCTGGGACGGGCCGCAGGCCATGGCGCTGCTGCGCGCGCTCAAGGCCGGGCAGACGCTGGACGCCAGCATGGCGCCGCCCCTGGCGAAACCGACGACCAATCCATAAGGGGCCGCCGCCAGCGGCCCAGATAGAGGACAAATGCGCAAGTAATTACGCACATGATACGCACAACCATCGCGCAAATACGTCCAAACCAAAGTATCAAATGCGCCCTTGGCGTGTACTTCCCCAGATTGTTTGACTCGTCAAGACTTACTGACTAGTTAAGCAGTATATGCTGCCATGCAACGGAGCCTAGGGGGGCTGGGATGGAGAGCAAATCTGCGACCATCGCAGTCATCGCGGGCAAAGAGACGACCAGCGCCACCGTCTCGGCAGCGTTGACGTCGTTTTACCAGGTCGCCAGCTTTCTCAAGCCCAGCAGCAACCGCAACGACATCGCGCAATCCAATCCCTGTGCGATCATCGTCGACGAGTTCGTGCCCCCGTGCGGCGGGTTGACCGTCATTTCCCAGTTGCGCGCCGACAGCCGCTTCAACGGCGTTCCCATCATCTGCATGGCCGACTTCAACCGCCTGCCCGGCGACCCCCGGCACATCGGCGCCGACGAGATGCTGGCCAAACCGTTCCGCCGCAGCCAACTGGTGCGCATGGTGTCGGGCTTGGTCAGCAGGAAGGTGGAGGCACGCTGGGAAAAGCTGCCCTCTGGCCCGCGCGAAGGACTGAAACGCACCGTCGATCTGTTCAACGGCGTCTCGGAACTGATCGAAAAGGGCGAGCCGCTAGCCTATCGCGATGTGCAGGACGCCTGCACGCCGCTGATCAAATCGATCCACAACCAGGACTTCCGCCACATCCTGGGCGGGGTCAAGGGCCACGACAACTACTCCTACGTCCACTCGCTACGGGTCGGAACCATCCTTTCCCTGTTCGGCTACAACATGGGCCTGCGCGGCGAGGATCTGTGCATGCTTGCCAGCGGCGGGTTGATGCACGACATCGGCAAGATGTTCATTCCGTTCGAGGTGCTGAACAAGCCCGGCAAGCTCAACGACATCGAAATGCAGTTGATGCGCAGCCACGTCGACCGCACCTCGCAATACCTCAAGGTGTGCGGCACCATGCCCCGCGGCGTCGCCATCATCGCCGAACAGCATCACGAGAAGCTGAACGGCAAGGGCTATCCCAAGGGACTGACCGACCTGAACGAACTGGCGCGCATGGCCGCCATCGCCGACGTCTTCGGCGCCCTTACCGACCAGCGCTGCTACAAGCCGCCCATGGAACCGGAAGAAGCCCTGACCCTGATGACCCAGCAGATGAAGGACGAGCTGGACCAACACCTGCTTGGCCTGTTCCGAGAGATGCTGCTGGATACCGCGAGGGGATGTGCCTGAACGGCGCTTACACGACCGGCGGGGCGCGGGCCTGGGCGTAGCGGGACGCCTCGCCATCGCGCACGGAATGGGCGCTCGCCGGTAACCGGACAGAAGCCGCGCTCTCGGTGGGGAGAGTGAAGTGTTGGGGCGGCACTGCCCCGTTGGCCAGCTGCGCCGCCTGGCATACCAGGCAGCATTCCTTGCTGGTCGAGGAGGTCTCGCCGGGGTCGGCAACGACGCCTTTCCCCTGGGCATGGCAGATGTAAATGCCAAAGATGCCGTCGACGGCCAGGACCCGCCCTGCCGCATTCGCCAGGGCCAAACCCGGCGTGGTGGCGGCGAACAGGCAGCCAAACAGGGCCGACAGCGCGCCAAGCCGGCACAGCCAGCCCCGCCTGTATTCCACTGTTTTTGCCCATGGCCTGCGCATCGCTGGCACTCCTCCGTACTTCGCAGAATGCGGGACGTGGGCAATGCTGTCTTTAACCGCGGTCAAGAAGCGGTGATGCTGACCGCCACGTCGCGCGGCGGCGACAGATAGGGCGACGAGGTCACCAGGATGTGCGCGCCGGCACCGGCATAGGCGGCGGCGTTGGCGACGGTGACGCCACCGGCGGCGGCCAGCTTGACCATGGGCGCCGCCTTCGCCAGCCCTAAGGCCAGTTCGGCCACCGCCTCGGGAGAAAACTTCTCCAGTTGCACCACGTCGGCGCCGGCTGCGGCCGCCGCACGCGCCTCGGCCGCCGAGGTCACCTCGACCACCAGTTTCTTTTCCGGACAGGCGCGGCGCAGGCGGGACAACGCCTCGGGCAGGCCGTCCTCGCCCAAAAAGACGCGATGTTCGGGAAACACCAGCACGGTTTCCGACAGCCCCAGACGATGCGGCACCGCGCCGCCGGCGACGATGGCCTTGACCGCCACCGCGCGGGTACCGGGGAACGCCTTGCGGGTGCAGGCCACCACCACCTGCGGATTGACCGCACGGGCGGCCTCCACCAGGGCGCGGGCGCCGCTGGCGATGCCCGACGCCGCCTCCATCAAGGTCTGCGCCACCTTCCATGACGCCAACAACGCCGCCGCCGGCCCTTCGGCGCGCAGCAACACGTCCCCGGCCGCCGCCGCGCTGCCGCTGGGACGGATGTCGGCGACGGTGGCTCCGGCCCGCGCGATCAGCCGCGCCGCCTCTTCACTGGCGGCAACCACCATGGCAGCACGGGCGCGAAACACCATGCGGCCGGGCTTGGCGCCGATCCCCAGCGTGGCGGTGGTGAGGTCGCCATAGGGCACATCCTCGGCCAGATAGCGGTCCAGGTCGGCGTCGCTGATCATCATTCCTCGGGTCCATAGCACAGGGTGAAATCGGTGCAGGTGTCGCATACCGGCGATTTGCAGATACGGACGCCCTCATCCTCGCACATCTGGCGATAGAAGAACTTCTTCCACTTCATGTCGCGGTCGTTGCGCATGGCCAGCGGGGCGAAGTGGCGCAGCAGCAACCCCGACAGGTCGCTGCGCGCCGCCAGCCCCAAATCCTGCCACAGATGATCCGCCTGCAACGACCGCCGCGCCACCATGGCGGCCAGCCAAGCGGCGGCTTCGTCGCCCGGACGGGTGGCGTTGTCGGTCAGCAGGCGGCGCAAATCCGGCTCCTCCAACGCATCCTCGCCGGTGCTCACGGCCAGGCCGGCACCTAGCCAATCGGCACCGGGGAAATAGCGCTGCTGCAGTCGGCACAATTGCTCGGCCGCCAATCCCACCGCTTCGGTCAGCGGCCTCGGCGCCTCGGCCCAGCCCTTGGCGATGACACAGGCGAAAACGTGCCGGTCGAAGCTGTCTTCCCGCTCCGGGGTTGCCATCAGCCGTTGATAGATGTCCGACATTCCGTTCCTCGTCCCAGCCTTCCCCATCTTACACGCAATTCGCGGGCCAGTTTTTCGCATGCCATCGGTTGATATGTGCGCAAAATAGGCAACCTTGCGTGAGGATAAAGCGAAATGCCTCCAAATAAGGCCATCACCGCATTGTTTGACAACCCACACCTGGACTAAGGTCTTGCCCGCCGCAAGGGCGGTTTTCGGGGGGACACGTTTTTTATGGCCAGCAACGACGATACGGCTTCGGGCCGGCGCTCTTTCGCCGCGCACATCTTCGCGCCCATCAAGATCACCTGGGAACAGTTCGTCGACCTGCTGGTCCCGGTGCGCCATTCCACCCACATCCGCCGCCACGCCGCCAGCGTGACCATTTCCCGCGTGCAATTGGTGGCGGCGCTGTTCGCGGTGCTGGTGCCGGTGTGTTCGATCCTGGACTGGTTCGTCTTCCCGTGGCCGGAATGGGCGCAGATGACCGCCATGCGCTTCGCCTCGTCCATGGTCTTCCTGGCCCTGGCGTGGCCGTGGAAGTTCGACAAGTCGAAGTGGCAGGCCGACGCCATGCTGATGGCCATGCTGCTGGTGCCGCCGGTGTTCTATCTGGTGTCGATCCGCATCATCGCCGGCCTGCACCTCGACCCCTTCGCCATGCTGGCGACCAAGCTTTATGCACTGATGCCCAATATCGTGCTGGCCGGCCTGGCGATCTTTCCGCTGACCGCGCTTGAAGTGCTGGTGTTCTCGATCCCCGCCTTCGTCTTCGCCGTCATCGGCTATGGCATGAACGGCGAGACCATGTCGCTGGTCCAGCACGGCCCCGAGCTGTGGCTGATGGTGCTGGTGATGGGCGTCGCCATGTTCTCGGGCATGAGCCAGTTGCACTACATGGCGGCGCTGGTCAACCGCGCCATGATCGACCCGCTGACCGGCGCCTATACCCGCCGCTCGGGCGGCGAGACGCTGGACCTGTTGTTCCGCCTGTCGGCGCTGCAGAATTCGCCCATGGCGGTAGCGTTCTTCGACCTCGACAAGTTCAAGTCGATCAACGACACCTACGGCCACGACGAGGGCGACCGCGCGCTGAAGGGACTGGCCGACCGCCTGAAGGCCGGCCTGCGCAAGGGCGACGTGCTGGTCCGCTGGGGCGGCGAGGAATTCGTCGCCATCCTCAACAACACCGACGCGGAAGGCGCGCGCATCGTCGTTCAGCGCCTGCGCGACGCCGGTTTCGGCAGCCGGCCCGATGGCTCGCCCTTGACCGCCTCCATCGGCGTCGCCGAGCGGACCACCGACAACGCCAAGGACTGGCCCGACCTGATCGAAGCCGCCGACCAGCGCATGTACCAGGCCAAGCGCACCGGCCGCGACCGCGCTCTGCTGCCCAACGACGTCACCCTGGTGTTCGGCCCGCCGATCGGTTAACGATCAGGCGGCGCTGGATTCCTTCAGCAGCCAGGCGCTGATACCGCGGGCGATCTCCCGCTCGCCCATGATCACCTCGTCGGCCCCCTTGCCGTTCAGGTGTTCGACCTCGGCGTCGAAATGGGCGCGGGCGATGATGGACAGCGCGGGATTGATGGCGCGGGCCTGCTCCACCACCTGCCCCGCCTCGAACGCGTTGGGAATGGCGACCACCAGTTGGCGCGCCGCCGGCAGGTTGGCGGCCCGGAGCACCTCGCCCTTGGCGGCGTTGCCCGCGATCACCTCGATACCGTTCTTGCGCAATCCGGCGACCACCTTGTCGCCATCCTCGATCACCAGAAAGGGAACGCCTGCCTTGCGCAGGTCCTCTCCCACCAGGCTGCCCACGCGGCCGAACCCTACCAGCACCGCGTGATCCGCCAATTCACTGGCGACCGGCTCGGCCGGCACGTCGGGTTCGGCGTCAGGCAGTGGAGCGGGCGGCGCAAACCGCCGCGAGACCCGATCCATCAGCACGAAGACCAGCGGATTGAGCAGGATGGACAGGATGGCGCCGGCCAGGATCAGGGCGCGGCCACGCTCGGGCAGCAGGCCCAGCTTCACCCCCAGCTCGGCCAGGATGAACGAGAACTCGCCGATCTGGGCAAGGCTGGCGGAAATGGTCAGCGCCGTGCCGGTGGGGTGGCGGAAAGCCCGCACGATCACGAACGCCGCCGCCGACTTGCCCACCAGGATGATGGCCAGCACCGCCAGGATCGCCAGGGGTTCGCGCAGCAGGATGAGCGGGTCGAACAGCATGCCCACCGAAACGAAGAACAGAACGGCGAAGGCGTCGCGCAGCGGCAGCGTTTCCTGGGCGGCCTGATGGCTGAGTTCCGATTCGCTCAGCACCATGCCGGCGAAGAACGCCCCCAGTGCCAGCGACACGCCGAACAGGCTGGCCGCGCCGAAGGCCACGCCCAGGGCGATGGCAAGCACCGCCAGCCGGAACAGCTCGCGCGAGCCGGTATGGGCGATCACATGCAGCACCCACGGGATGACCCGGCGGCCGACGATCAGCATGACCGCGACGAAGGCCGCCACCTTGACCATGGTGAGAAGCAGGATGCCGCCAAGGCTTAAATTCAGCCGCGCCGTCAGCCAGTCGGCTTCGGCGGCGGTGCCGTTGATCAGGCTGGCGAGGGCGGGCAGCAGCACCAGCGCCAGCACGGTGACGACATCTTCGACGATCAGCCAGCCCACGGCGATGCGGCCCCGTTCGCTGTCCACCAGGCGGCGGTCCTGCAGCGCGCGCAACAGCACCACCGTACTGGCGACCGAGAGCGCCAGTCCGAAGACCAGACCGCCGGCCAGGGGCCAGCCGAAAAGCGTCGCCAGGCCCAGGCCCAGCACCGTCGCCACCGCGATCTGTGCCACCGCGCCGGGGATGGCGATGGAACTGACCTTGAGCAGATCCTTGAGCGAAAAGTGCAGCCCGACGCCGAACATGAGCAGGATGACGCCGATCTCGGCCAATTCCGGAGCCAATTGCTGGTCGGCCACATAGCCGGGCGTGAACGGCCCCAGGGCGATGCCGGCCAGCAGATAACCGACCAGCGGAGAAATGCGCAGGCGCTGCGCGGCGGCACCAAACAGGAAAGCCAGCCCAATGCCGGCGACGATGGTGGTAACAAGCGGCGAGGGATGGAACATGGACGACCGGAATTCGAGGAAAGGCCTCCTTAAGGTGGGTCAGTCCGCAGCCCGCGCAAGCTCGCAAAAACCCTTATGCCCCCGCCCCGTGTGCTAAACCGCCAACAGCCCCGCCATTTGCGACAGCGGCTGCGGCCGGCCGAACAGGAAACCCTGGACCTGATCGCAGGCGCGCTCGCGCAGGAAGTCGGCCTGTTCCTCGGTTTCCACCCCCTCGGCGATGACTTCGAGGCCCAGGCCGTGGGCCATGGCGATGATGGTTTCCACCAGCCGGCCGGCGTTGCGGTTATGCGGCGCCAGGGTAATGAAGGAGCGGTCGATCTTCAGCGTGCTGAACGGATAGCGCTGCAGATAGCCCAGCGACGAATAGCCGGTGCCGAAATCGTCGATGGACAGGCGGATGCCCATGTCGCACAGCATGTCCAGATTGGCGGCGGTTTCCAGGGTGTCGTCCATCAGGACGCTTTCGGTGATCTCCAACTCCAGGTTTTGCGGCGACAGGGCATTCTGTTCCAGCAGGCGGGCGACCATGGGACCGAAGCTTTCTTCCTGCAACTGGCGCGGCGACACGTTGATCGCCACCCGGTTACGGCCGCCGCCGGCGCGCAACAGGCTGGACAGCTCGCCACAGGCGGTTTCCACCACCCAGCGCCCCAGGCCGTTGATCAGGCCCAATTCCTCGGCGATGCCAATGAAATCGCCGGGCATGCGCATGCCGCCCGGCTGCTGCCAGCGCAGCAGCGCCTCGACCCCGACCGGCCGGCCGCTGCCCAGGTTGACGATAGGCTGGTAGTGCAGCAACAGCTCGCGCCGTTCGGCGGCGCCGCGCAACTGTCCCTCCAGCACCAGCCGCTCCTGCAGGCGGCGATTGAACTCGGCGGTGAAGAAGCGATAGCGATTGCGGCCCAGCTCCTTGGCCTTGTACATGGCCAGGTCGGCGTTCTTCAGCAGCACCTGACGCTCGGCACCGTCATTGGGATACAGCGTGATGCCGATGCTGGCGGTGATGAAGTATTCCAGCCCCTGCACCAGCATAGGCCGCGCCATCACCTCGACGATGCGTTCGGCCACGTAGCGGGCGATTTCGTCATCCTCGATGGCGGGCAGGATGATGACGAATTCGTCGCCGCCCATGCGCGCCAGGCTGTCGCCCTCGCGCACGCAGGCGGCCAGACGGTCGCCCACATGGCGGATGATCTCGTCGCCGGCATCGTGGCCCAGGCTGTCGTTGATGTCCTTGAAGCGGTCGATGTCGATATACAGCAGCGCCGTGCGGTTGCCGGTGCGGTTGGCGGCGGCGATGGCCTGGTCCAGGCGGTCCAGCATCAGCACCCGGTTGGGCAGGCCGGTCAGTTCGTCGAAATTGGCCTGGCGCAGCAGCCGTTCCTCGTAGGTCCGGCGCAGCGTGATGTCTTCCTTGACCGCGATAAAATTGGCGACGGCGCCCTCCGCGTCGGTCAGCGGCGAGACGATGACGCTTTCCCACAGCAGCGAGCCGTCGCGGCGGCGGTTGCAGAATTCGCCGCGCCATTCCGCCCCCCGGCGCACGGCGGCCCACATGTCGCGGAAGGTCTCGGCCGGGGTGTCGGTACGGGCGGTGAAGTCCAGGTCGCGCCCGACCGCATCGATCGCCTCGAAGCCGGTGGCGTCCTCGAATTTGGGGTTCACGTACTGGATCAGGCCGTCCTGGTCGGTGATGACCACCGAAACCGGGCTTTGCTCCAGCGCGCGCGACAGGATGCGCACGCGATCCTCGGCGCGGCGGCGCATCTCGCGTTCGGCCGCCTCGCGCACCTCGCGGGCGATGGCCGGCACCAGCCGGGCCAAGGCGGTCTTGCCGACAAAGTCATGGGCGCCGCACTTCAGCAGCGCCACCGTCTCCTCGGCCTCGACGGCGCCCGACAGGATGATGAACGGCAGGTCGCGGCCGACCGCATGCAGCAACGCCAACGCTCCCTCGGCGCTGAAGCCGGGCAGGTTGAAGTCGGACAGCACCACGTCCCAATCCTGGTCCAGCGCCGCCAGCATGGCCGCCGCGCTGTCCACCCGCAGCATGGTGGGGGCGTAGTCGCCGCGAACCAGTTCCATCTCGATCAGTTCGGCGTCGTCCGGCGAATCCTCGACCAGCAACACCCGTATCGCCTGGGCCATGGCGGCGCCCCGTCAGGTTGGCGAAGGCGTGTTGACCGTCAGCCAATACAGGCCCAACTGATCGACGACGCCGGAAAAGTCGCGGAAATCCACCGGCTTCTGGATGTAGGAATTCACCCCCAGATTGTAGCCGTCGATGATATCGTTCTCGTCGTCCGAGGTCGTCAAGATGACCACCGGCATGCGCCGGGTCTGGTCGGTGCCGCGCACCCGGCGCAGCACGTCGAGGCCGCTGATGCCGGGCAGCTTGAGATCCAGCAGCATGACCGCCGGCAATTCCCGATCCTCGCTGTCGGATGGCGGCGGGCCGAACAGGTAGTTCAGCGCCTCTTCGCCGTCATGGGCGACGACGATATGGCTGTCGACCTGGCTTTTGCGGAAGGCATGGACGGTCAGTTCAACGTCGTCGTCGTTGTCCTCGACCAGCAGAATGGTGTGTCCGCGCGCGATCATGCGGCTTCTCCCTCCCAACAGGTAAACAGAACGGTGGTGCCATGGCCGGGATTGCCCTCGGCCCAGACACGGCCGCCGTGGCGGGCGATAATGCGCTGCACCGTGGCCAGGCCGATGCCGCTGCCCTCGAAATCCTCGGCCTTGTGCAGGCGATTGAACGGCACGAACAAGCGGGCGGCAAACGCGGGGTCGAAACCGACGCCGTTGTCGCGCACGTAATAGGCCGGCCGGCCGTCGATTTCGGTGCGGCCGAACCACACCTCGGCCGCATCGGTCTTGCGGGTGTATTTCCAGGCGTTGTCGAACAGGTTGATCAGCGCCGCCCGCAACAGCCGGCGGTCGCCCTGCAGGACGATGCCGGGTTCGATATGGACCGCGACCGCGCGTTCGGGGTCGCGCTCTGCCTGGTCGGCGGCAACCGCCGTAGCCAAGGCGGACAGGTCGACCGGCTCCAACGCCAATTCGCCGCGCGTCGTGCGCGACAGCCGCAGGAACGAATCGACCATGTCGGACATCTCGCGGGCGCCGGCCTGGATGCGGTCGACACAGTGATGGCCGCGTTCGTTCAGCACGTTGCCGCTTTCCTCGACCAGGATGCGGGCGAATCCCTCGATTCGGCGCAGCGGCGCGCGCAAATCGTGCGACACCGAATACGAGAACGACGACAGTTCCTTGTTGGCGGCTTCCAGTTCGGCGGTGCGCTGGCGCACCCGCTGTTCCAGCACGGCATTCAACCGGGTGATCTCGGCCTCGGCCTCCTTGCGGGCATCGATGTCGCGCTCCAGCTCGGCATTGGCCTCGCGCAGGTCGGCATAGGCGCGTTCCAGGCTGATGCACATGCCGTTGAAGGCGGCCACCACCCGGTCCAGTTCGTCCTCGCCACGATGGGCGCGGCGGCCCAGCCGCAGCGACGGCGCCGGATGGCGCACGTCGTAGGCGTCGAGAAAGCCGGCGATGCCCACCAGATGGCGGGTGACCAGACGCCAGACGATGAACAGGGTGAACAGCGACACCAGGAAGGTCTTCACCCCCTGGCTGACCAGGATGACCAGACCGGTCACCAGCAGACGGTGATAGACCTCGGCCAGGGTCACTTCCACCGACAGCAGGCCGATGGTGCGCGAGACGCCGCGATCCACGTAGGTGATCGGGTATTGCCGCGCCATCACCGCATGCTCGCCGCGCGTTCCCACGCGGACCACCAGCGGCTCGGCGACGCCGGCAGCACTTTCGTGAACCTCGACCATCTGCATGTCGGGCAGGCGCATCATGCCTTCAAGCTGCAAGCGCAACTGGTCCGCATCCATGTGCCACAGGCTGCCGGCAACGCTATCGAGCGAACTGGACTGCACTTCGTCCAGTCGGGTCTGGATGGCGGCGATGTCGCGGCGGTAATCCAGCATCAGTTGAACAGCGGTGGACACCAGCGTCACCGCCGAACTGAACAGCAGGATGTAGATCAGCAGGCGAAAGCCGATGCTCCGACGCAGGGACACCGCCCGATTGGACGGTGACGCCGGGATATCGCCCTCGACGGCCTCTGCGCCAGCGACCTCCATCCCCCCTCCCCCGTGCTACGGATAATGGTTGGCCGACAGGATCCGTCCCAGGGTTCCGTCGGCGGTCATGGCGCGAATAGCGTCGTTCAACTGCGGCATGATGTCCAGATGGGATGAATGCCGCGAACACTGCAGCACCACCGGAACGGCGGCCAACACCAGGCGGTCGCCCACGGCATCGGCATAGCCGTTGCTGGCGGCGATATGGGCCACCGTCGGCAGCGCGCCGGCGACGGCATCGACCCGGCCGCGCAGCATTTTGCGCACCGCCACCAGGTAATCCTTGTCGAAATCCTTGCGCAGCGCCGTGTCGGCGTCGAAGCGATCGGAAATGGCGACGCCGCGCACGACCGAGATGGTCAGTGCCGACAAATCCTCGTACCGGGTCACCCGCACGCCCTTGCGGGCGATGATTCCGAACGGCATGGCGTAGACGGTTTCCCCCCGCTCGACCATGCGGGCGTGGGCGTCGATCCACATCAGGATGGCGCAGTCCTGCGCGCCGGCTTCCAGGTCGCGCTCGACCCGGGCAAACGGTTGCAGCGACATGGCGATGGTGTGGCCGGTGCGCCGTTCGATCTCGCGCACCAGATCGGGAAAGGCCCCAGTCGGCGCCTCGGGCCTTGATGCCCATGGCGCCGCGTCGACGGTGACGAAGCGCAGATCGCGCGCCGCCGCCATGCCCGGCAACAGCGCGACCGCCAACACGAACGCCCACAATCTCAGGGGCATTCCATGCCTCCCCTCTATCCCCCGACTTACTCTTTAGCATAATATTCCTGTCCGTAGGGAGTAGGTATCGCAGCCCTAGGACAGGTTTTAACCATTGGCGGCCCATGGTATCGCCAAGCACCACACCGCGACGCAGAAGGCAGATGAGCGACACCCGCGATACCGGCATTTCCCGCCAAAGCCTGGAACAGGGCGAATTGCGCCGCATGATCGCGCAATCGGGCTGGGGCCACCTTTTGCTGGACGACGATCAGTTGGCGCGATCCCTGGCGGCGACCCGCCCGCCCGACGATGCCTGCTGGGTATTCGCCTATGGCTCGCTGATGTGGAACCCGGTGTTCCAGCCGGTCGAGCGCCGGCTGGGAACCCTGCCCGGCTATCACCGCCGCTTCTGCTTCTGGATTCATGCCGGCCGCGCGTCGCCGCAATATCCCGGGCTGATGATGGGGTTGCTACCGGGCGGGTCGTGCCGTGGCGTGCTGTTGCGCATCGCCGCCGAGCACGCCGAAACCGAGCTGAAGCTGCTGTGGCAGCGCGAGATGCTGACCGGCGCCTATGTGCCGCGCATGCTGCCGGTGCGCACCGAATCCGGCCCGGTTCACGCCATCGCCTTCCTGGCCAATCCGCGCCACGCCACCTTCGCCGGCGACCTTGACCCGGCGCGGGTGGCGGGCGCCATCGCTGCCGCCGACGGCCCACTGGGCCGCAATCGCGATTATCTGGCGCGCACGGTCGACACCCTGCGGCAGATGGGCATTCCCGACCGTGGGTTGGAAAAACTGGCCCAGGCGCTTCCCTGAACGCTTGCGCGGTGCCGTAGCCCCGATTATGGTGCGCCCGTCATTGGGGAGTAGCCGCCCTCGGGTTCAGAGGGGGGCGCGTCAACAGACTTGGGCCGGCGGCCCATGGCGCGTTCGGCCTGAGATGGCTTGGCGAGACCTTTGGCTTTGACCGTCATTCCCGGGGGGCCGGGCGGACGGCAAGCCATTGGTCCTGTCCGCTCGGCCCCCTTTGGTGTTTCCATGGAAGCGTTGTTCGTGTCCACCGCCGTGGTGGCCATCGCCGAGATCGGCGACAAGACCCAGTTGCTGGCGCTGATGCTGGCGGCCCGGTTCCGCAAGCCCGTTCCCATCATCCTGGGCATCCTGGTGGCGACCGTTGCCAACCATGCCCTGGCGGCGTCGCTGGGCGCGCTGGTGGCCGGCTGGATCGGCCCCGATATCATGCGCTGGGTGCTGGGCCTGTCGTTCATCGCCATGGCCGCCTGGATTTTGGTGCCGGACAAGGCGGACGACGACGACGCCATGAAGGCGAAGGCCGGCGCCTTCATGACCACGGTGGTGGCGTTCTTCCTGCTGGAGATGGGCGACAAGACCCAGATCGCCACCATCGCCCTGGCGGCCCGCTTCCAGTCGCTGGTGTGGGTGACCGCCGGAACCACCCTGGGTATGATGCTGGCCAACGTCCCGGCGGTGCTGTTGGGCGAGGTGGCGGCGACCAAAATACCGCTGCGCCTGGTGCATCTCACCGCGGCCGCCCTGTTCGTCATCCTGGGTATTCTGGTCCTGACCAACGCCGGAGCAGCCCTGCCGCAAGGATGACATCCTCCGACTAATTGATGGGAAAGCTCATACTTGAGCAACCAAGAATGGCGGCGATATACAGTGAAGAACTGAGGAGCCAGCCATGACACCCCCGTCTACCGCGCCGGAAAATTTCGCCGAGATGATCCGCGAGGATCATCTCCGCCTTGCCGTTCTGCTCGACCTGATCGAGGACGAATTGGCGGCCGGCAAGCCGTTGGCGGGACGATTGGCGCAGCTTCGCAACATGTTCGACCGCTATGCCATCCGCGAGGAAGAGGCGTTGACGCGCAGCCGCCCTGCCCTGCTCGACAGCCATCGCCAAGGCCACGAGCACATGCGGGCGTTGCTGGGGCAATTGAGCGACGCCCATGACAGCGGCGGCGACATCGGCGGCTTGCTCGATCAGGTGGTGCACATGTTCACCGGCCGGCTGATGCCGGCCGATGCGGTGTTCACCGCGCCAGCGACGGGGCCTTCAGCCGCGCCTTGAAGGCGTGATCCTTCTTGATCGCCATTTCGCGGCGCAGGGCGTCGCCATGGGGCAGCGGCCCCTCGGTATGGACGACGCGCCACGGTCCCCGGCCACGGGTGAAGCGGGCGCCGGCACCGGCATTATGCTGGGCCAGCCGCGCCGCCACATCCTTGGCGATGCCGGTATAGGCGACACCGGCATCGTTCAGCAGGACATAGACGAAGTACATCATACCGGCCGGCCGAGATTCGACGATTCGATGGCCGGTCCCAAGCCGCCATTGAGGCGGCGGCCAAAGGCGCGGATGCGCCCGCCCGGCGAGGGGCACATCAATAATGCGGTGGCGGCCTGTCGTCGGCGGGAGAGCGTTCCCAGCCCGCCTCGACTTCGCGCAGGCGCCCCATCAGGCGGCGGACCCGTTCGTTCAACAGGTCGATGGTCTGCCCCTGTTCGGCGATGACCGAGGACAATTCCTCGGCCATGCGCTCGTGATGGGCAAGACGACTTTCCAGCTCGATCAGCCGGAGTTCCAGCGTTGCGTCCACGGACCGCCCCTTGCCGTTCCGACCGTTCAGCGCGCCGAAGAGCGGCTGACGGCCTTGATGGCCGGACGGGGGTGGCCGGAGATTTCACCCAGCTTGCGGTCTTCCTCTTCCAGAAGAGTCAAAGCCGGGGCGTCGCCGTCCTCCCCACCCAGCAGCACGCCGGGCACCCGGCGATTGGAACGCTTGCTGCCGTCTTCGTAAAGCACGTCGAACAGGACGAACTCGCTTTCGGCCTTAGGTTTCCGGTTGCTGCTGCTGCGTCCCATGACGCTTCTCCCTTACTTGGCGATGCGGGCAGGCACCTTCTGACCGGCACCCTTGCCAGCCATATGGTCACTGCGGGCGCCGTGTGCCGGGCGGCCCCCCTGGGGCTGCGCCGAACGCCCCCACTTGTTCCCCGAATTCGCACCGTCGGCACGGAAGCCGCGCTTCGGACCCTGCGGCCGGCCGGCCGGCGCGGTCGAGATCGGACGACGGGGTTCGAGGCCGGGCACCACATGCACCGCCATGGTGGACTTGGTGTAGCGCTCGATGCGGAACAGCGCCTCGCGGTCGACACGGCCGGCGAACGAAATGGCGACACCCTCGGCGCCGGCACGGCCGGTGCGGCCGATGCGGTGCACGTAATCCTCGGGCTGACGCGGCAGGTCGAAGTTGATGACGTGGGTGATGTCGCGGATGTCGATGCCGCGCGCGGCGACGTCGGTGGCGACCAGCAGGCGGATGCGACCGCTGCGCAACTGGTCGATGGTGCGGTTGCGCTGGCTCTGGTTCATGTCGCCATGCAGGGCGCCGGCGGCATGGCCGGCTTCGTACAGGTCACGGGCCAGGGTGTCGGCGTCGCGCTTGGTGGCGGTGAAGACGATGGCCTTTTCCACTTCCGGCAGGCCGACGAAGTGGTTGAGCAGTTGGCGCTTGTGCTCAAGATCGTCGGCGTGGTGCAGGCGCTGCTCGATCTTGGCGTCGGTCAGGGTCGGGGCGACCTCGACGCGCACGGGGTTCTTCAGCAGACCCTCGGCCAGCTTGGCCATGCGACGATCCAGGGTGGCGGTGAACAGCAGGGTCTGGCGCGAGCGGGCGCAGGCGGCGGCGACCTTCTCCACGTCCTCGAGGAAGCCCATGTCCAGCATGCGGTCGGCTTCGTCCAGGATCAGCACCTCGACCTCGGACAGGTTCAGGCGCTGACGCTCCAGATGGTCGATCAGGCGGCCCGGAGTGGCAACCACGATGTCCACCGGGCGCGACAGCATGCGCAGCTGTTCGCGATAGGGCAGGCCGCCGACCAGTTCGACGGTGTTCAGGCGCAGGTACTTGCCGTACTTGCGCGCCGACTGCAGCACCTGACGGGCCAACTCGCGGGTCGGGGCCAGCACCAGGATGCGCGGGGTGCCGGCATCGCGACGCGGCGCCGGCGGATTGTTCGCCAGGCGGGTCAGCGACGGCAGCAGGAAGGCGGCGGTCTTGCCGGTGCCGGTCTGGGCGGTCGCCAGCACGTCGCGGCCTTCAAGGGCGGGGGGAATGGCGGCGGCCTGAACGGCGGTCGGATCGGTATAGCCGCCCTCGATCAGGGCATTGAGAACCAGCGGATGCAGAGAGAGATCGGAGAAGGACAATGGACTTCCTTTTGACAAAAGCGGTGCGGCTCGGACCGGGAATCGGACCAAGCGGCGTGTTGAGTGCGGGAGGAGGTCAAGAGGAAGAAGCGTCCTCGCAGGGGGTGGTGTCTTTGCACACCCCAACCCATCGTCAGCGTCTCTCTCTCAAGAGACGCATGAGCCTCCAGCGATTGAACGGGCGGACCATAAACGCTTTGCCCCGCGGAATGAAAGACAATTCGGCGCAGGGCAGCCTGGCAATAACGTATGGTTCTGTCGGCAGGCCAAGGGATTGGCCGGCTTTTTAAGATTAGAGTGAGCGGAAGTCCGGCGGCCGGCGTTCGAAGAAGGCGGCCACCGCTTCCTTCAGTTCGGGCGAGCGCAGGCAGGCGGCGAAGGCGTCGAATTCGGTGCCCAGCCGTGCCGCCACGTCGTCGCCGTCGCGCTTCAGCAACGCCTTGGTCAGCCGCAGCGCGGCGGCCGGCTTGTCGGCCAGTTTGCCGGCCAACTCGGCGGCCACGGCCGACACCTGCGCCGCCGGCACCACCCGGTTGATCAGGCCGACATCGCGGCCATGGGCGACGTCGAAGGCTTCGCCCAGCAGCAGCAATTCGGCGGCGCGGTGATGGCCGGCCAGCCGGGGCAGCAACAGCGAGGACGCCGCCTCGGGCACCAGCGCCAGGTTGATGAAGGGGAATTGCAGCCGCGCGTCCTCGGCCGCCACCACCAGATCGCAATGCATCAGCATGGTGACGCCAATGCCGATGGCGACGCCATTGACCGCCGCCACCACCGGCTTGGACGCCGCCGCCAACGCCCGCAGGAAGGCGGCGGCCGGACTGGCGGCGATATCGCCGACACTCAGGAAATCGTTGAGGTCGTTGCCGGCGGTGAAGACGTCGCCGGTGCCGGTCAGCACCAACACACGCACGGCATCATCGCCCTCGCCCGTCACCACCGCCTCGGCCAACGCCGCATACATCGCCTGGGTCAGCGCGTTCTTCTTGTCCGGCCGATTGATGCGGATGGTGCGGATGCCGTTGTCGTCGGTGACGATGATGTGGTTGGTCATTGGGTTTCCTTCTGTCTTGGGAACGGTTGGTTCGTCCGCTTTTTTCCGTCATGCCGGGCTTGACCCGGCATCCACGGTGGTGCCCCACTATGGACCCCCGCCTTCGCGGGGGTGACGCCTTTTGGGAAACGACCACGCGTTCCCCGCCCCCTCACATATTCGGATAGTTCGGCCCGCCGCCGCCTTCAGGAACCGTCCAGACGATGTTCTGGGTCGGGTCCTTGATGTCGCAGGTCTTGCAGTGCAGGCAGTTCTGCGCGTTGATCTGCAGCCGGGGTCCCTCGACGATCTCGTAGACGCCGGCCGGGCAATAGCGCTGTTCGGGCGCGTCGTAGAGCGGCAGGTTGATGCCGATCGGCACGCTCTCGTCGCGCAGCCGCAGGTGGATCGGCTGGTTTTCCT
>JBLNBE010000020.1:0-211544 GCA_050259735.1 Bacteroidota bacterium | reverse complement strand
CCTGACCGTCAGCCGCTGGATGAACAACTGGCAACCGGGCGACGCCGTCTACATCCCCGGCACCTACACGCTGCATCTGCTGGCGCAGGAATACTATCTGCAGCAGCAGGGCTTGGCCGAGATGGCGATCCGGCCGGAATATCTGGAGGCCGCCCGCGCCTTCTATGCCGGCACCATGAGCTGGGAGGAGTTCGCCCGGGTAACGCCGCCCAAGCTACCGGACTACATCAACACCGAATTCCGCCGCAGCGGCTATACCGCCGACACGCTGTACTGGAAGACCATCCAGGCCAGCAATGCCTATCGCTGGCGCAGCACGGTGCCGTTGCGCGACTATCACGGCGGCAAGGACGAGGTGACCGCGCCCTATGTGGCGCAATTGCCCAGCGCGACCCAGGATTTCCTGGGCGGCGCCCCGGCGATCGCGGTGGATGCCGGCCCCGACGCCGACCACCGCGGCATCTTCGTGTACGGCGTCATCGACCAGAAATTCTGGTTCGACACCATCGCGGGCCGACGCTGATCCCTGGTTTCCGCCGATCCCGGGCCTTGGTCGCCGCGCGCGGCCGCCAAGGCCCTCTTTTCGACCATATCCTGTCGAACCGGATTCCGCCGATCCAATCTGAGAGAATCGTAAAATAGGTAAACCCGGCAGGATTGAGGAATGATACCTTTGGAAGGGGTAGAGATCCGGGGATTGGCGAAATGGACCCTGATCTGAATGCGCTGATTGCGGAGATGCGGCGCGCCGTCGATCTTGACGGTGTGAAGCGGGCGTTCACCCTTGCGCTTGAGCGTTACGGCATCTCGGCCTTTACCTACGGTGGCGTGCGCCTGCCCCGCTCGGGCAGCCCCGACCCGGTGATCGTCACCACCTATCCCGACACCTGGGTGTCCCATTACGTCGATCGCGGCTATCAGCAGCGGGACCCGGTGGTGCGCGTCGGGCAATCAGCCTTCCTGCCGTTTTCCTGGACCGGCCTGGACCCGTTGGGATCCGAGCGTGAAGTGCTGGAGGAAGGCAAGTCGGTCGGGCTGAAATCGGGGCTGTCGATTCCTGCCCACGGCGCGCTGGGCGAATTTGCCCTCATCAGCCTGGCTTCGACCGAGAATCCGGCGGAATTCGCCGCCTGCGCCCAGACCTACCAGCACGAGCTGCACATCCTGTCCATGCACTTCCACGCCTGCGTCGCCGAATTGTCGGCCGCGCGCGGCACGCAGCCCGCGGTCAAGCTGACCCGGCGTGAGACCGAGGTGATGACCTGGATCGCCCACGGCAAGACCACGTGGGAGATTTCCGAGATCCTGCGCATCTCGGAACCGACGGTGGTGTTCCACTGCGAGAACGCCAAGAAAAAGCTGGGCGCCTTCAGCCGCAGCTATGCCGTCGCCAAGGCCCTGTCGCTGGGCCTGCTGCGCCTGTAGCGCACTCTTCTTCCACGGCTCTCCCTGCAAGCGCCGGCCGAGCCGACGTCGCATGGAGACAGATGCTAGCGCCCTTTCATCGGGTGAAAAACCTATATGCCCATAGAGGCTGTGGCACCCCCCGATTTTGCCTTCACTGGACGCAGTTCGACGCCAGTGGAGGTCAGCATGATCGACGTAGTGACGTGGGAGAATAAGCGGGAGTTTACGGATGATCTGCGTGCCATGCACCAGCTCCGCAAACGTGTGTTCGCCGACCGCATGGGTTGGGAAGTGCCGATTCAGGACGACATGGAGATCGACGAGTTCGACCAGTTGCCCGGCACCGTTTATCTGCTTTATCGCGGCGACGACGGCATCGTGCACGGTTGCGCCCGCCTGCTGCCCACCACCGGCCCCAACATGCTGCGCGACGTGTTTCCGGTGCTGCTGGACGGCGGTGCCGCCCCCCGTGCGCCGCGCGTTTGGGAAAGCACCCGCTTCGCCGTGGACGACAGCGGCGAGATCAACGCCGGCATCGGCCGGGCCACGCACGAGCTGCTGCTGGGCATGACCGAGGTCGCCCTGGCCTACGGCGTCACCCGGGTGATCTCGGTGTGCGACGTGCGGGTGGAACGGGTGTTGAAGCGCGCCGGCCTGCCGGTCTCGCGCATCGGCTCGGCCCATCGCATCGGCTGTACCATCGCCGTTGCCGGCTATTACGATCCCACCACCGAGCTTCTCGACAGCTTGGTCACCACCACCGGCATCCATGGCTCGGTCGTCGCCGCGTCGCCGTGGGCCGATCTGCAGAGGGCCGCCTAATGCTCGCCGAAATCGAAACCCGCGCCCTCAGCGCCCGCGACATCCAGGCATTGCTGGCCGTACTGGTCCGCGACGCCGACGAGGCGGGCATGGCGCTCACCGCCAAGGCCGTGGAATTCGCCCTGTCGGTGGCGAAGTCCGAAATGTCCAGCCTGGTGAAAGACAACGTGGTGGCGTTGCCGGGCGTGACCCTGCCTTAAAACTAGGGTCCGGCAAAGCGGGACGGGGGCTTCAGCCCCCCGACCGCTTGGCCAGCGCCTTACCCAGTTCCAGATAGCCCCGCTTGACGGTGACATCCTCGATGGCGGTGTAATTGCGCACCAACTCGATGACGTCGCGCGACGAGATCAGTTCCTGGCCGTCGCCCAGCGGCTGCCGGCTGCTTTCGTTCGCCATGCCGTCGAAGAAGAAGCTGACCGGCACGCTCAGCGTTTCGGCCATCTTGTACAACCGGCTGGCCGAGATGCGGTTGGCGCCGCGTTCGTATTTCTGCACCTGCTGGAAGGTCAGGCCGAGGGCGTTGGCCAACTCGGTCTGGCTCAGCCCCATCAACGTGCGGCGCAGACGGACGCGCCCGCCGACGTGAATGTCGATCGGGTCCGGATTGCCGAATTCATCCTTTGCGCGCAAGCCCGCCATAGCCGTCCACTTTCAGAAATACATGTTTTGCACAATAGTGCAGTCGCTTCGATCCGGCAACCGACGTCGGCGCCGGCTCAGCCTTCCGCCGCCTTCAGTTTGCTCAGCGCGGCCAGCAACGTCGTGCGCGAGAACGGCTTGGCGATATAGGCGTCGACCTTGAGATAGGCGGCCTGGCGCACGTGTTCGGCATCGGTCTGGCCGGTCAGCATGACGAATTTGATCTTGGGGTGGAGCGGCTTGATCACCGACAGCAGCGACAGCCCGTCCATGCCCGGCATGACCCAGTCGCACAGGATGATGTCGGGCACGCCCTTCTGGTCGATCTTGTCCAGCGCCTCGTCGCCGTTGGCGGCGGTCACCACTTCGTTTGCGCCCATGGAACGCAGCACGCCGGACACCAGCATGCGCGACGAGTAGACGTCTTCCACCACCATGAATTTTTTTTGGGGGATCCATCCACCCAGATCGCTGTCGTCGCTCACTGACGCCTCCTCGATAATTGCAGCCCTAGACCATCGAGCATTAAATATGACGCACGATGGTCTAGCTTTATGTTTAGCCCTCGCCGGGCGCGCCCATCCGGGCGCTTGTGGGCGAAGCCCACCCGTCGCTTTGCGCCGGGCCGCCCTATCGGGCGTCGTTTGCCCCTGCGGGGCGGCACGGCCGCGGCCGCAATGGCCGCAGGTCGCGGTGTGCGCCAGATTTGGCGCTCACCGCCCTAGCGATACACACCCACATAAACCACCATGTCCCGCTCGGGCAGGTACTTGACGTAGGACACCTTGGGTTCGATGCGGTTGCTGACCGGGTTGAGCCAGCGGTATTCCACCCAGCCTTCGCCCTGGCTGCGGGCGACGCGGACGATGTCCTGCACCAGCAGTTTGCCATCGGCGTCGCGCACATTCAGCACCGATTTGCCTTCGTGCTTGGGGTTGGGCGGATAGATCAGCCAGGTGCCGGTGCCGTCGATGACGTTGACGTAGATTTCGCCGGTGCGGAATTGCCCTTCGGCATGAAAGGCGCGGCGTGCCGTTTCCAGGTCGCCGGACTGCAACTGCCGGGCCGCTTCCAGCGTCAGCGCCTTGATCTGATCGGCGGTCGGCTTGTCCGCCGCCCAGGCCGGGGCGGCGGCGAGCGCCACCAGTGCCACCAGGGTCCGCAGCCACCGCATCATGGCGCACCAAGATCGGCAAGACCGAGATCGGCCAGCAGGTCGGCGACGCTTTGGCGCGACACCGGCTTGACCAGGATGGCGTCGAAGCCGCAGGCGACGAACTGTTCGCGTTCTTCGGGCATGGCGTGGGCGGTATAGGCCACCAGCCTGGCGCCCTTGACCAGCCCCTCGGCGATGGCGCGGCGGCACACTTCCTGGCCGCAGATGGTCGGCATGCTGATGTCGAGCAGGATCAGGTCGGCGGCGTTGTCCGCCATCCACACCAGCGCCTGGTCGCCATCCTCGGCATTGGCCACCTGCCAGCCCAGCTTGCTGAGGAAGCGGCCGACCAGGATGCGGTTGACCTCGTTGTCATCGACCACCAACGCGGTTTTCATGATACCCCCCTTCCCCGTCACGCCGCGGCAATCGGCAGCGTGAATGTAAACGTGCTGCCCTCGCCCACGGTCGAGCTAAGTCCCATGCGGCCGCCCATGAGTTCCACCAGATGACGGGCCAAGGTCAAGCCCAGACCGGTGCCGCCGTGCGAACGGGTCAGGAAGGCGTCGACCTGATGGAACTTCTCGAACACCTTGTCGTGCATCTCGGCGGGAATGCCGGGGCCGGTATCGTGGACGCGGAAGACGACACTGTCGGGCGCCGCCTGCACCTCCAGCCGAACCGCCCCCGCCTGGGTGAACTTGACCGCGTTGTTGAGCAGGTTGTGCAGGATCTGGCGCAACCGGGTGGGATCGGCGGTGATGGTTTCCGGCAACTCGGCGGCGATCTCCACGGCGAAGGCCACGCCCTTGGCGGCGGCGGTGGCCTGGTGCACCGACGCCACCTCGACGGCCAATGCCCGCAACGGCACCGCCTGACGGCTCAGCACCATCTCGCCCGCCTCGATCTTGGCGATGTCGAGGATGGAATTCACCAGATTGAGCAGATGGCGGCTGGAACGTTCGATGATCTCGGCGTTCTCGCGCGCTTCCTCGCTTTCGGCTTCGTCGCGCAGCAACTCGGCGAAACCGATGATGCCGTTCAGCGGCGTGCGCAGCTCGTGGCTCATGCTGGCCAGGAACTCGCTTTTCATCCGGCTGGCTTCCTCGGCCTTGACGCGGGCCTCGGTCAGACGGCCGAACGAGTCGCGCACGCGGTCGGCCATGTCGTTGAACGACGCCGCCAGCCGCCCCATCTCGTCATCGCCCTGCACCGGCAGCCGGTGGTCGAGGTCGCCGTCCTCGAAGCGACGGATGCCGTCCATCACCGAGGTGATGCGCCGAGTCAGGAACGACGCCATCCACACCGCCACCAGGATCACCAGCACGATCATCAGCACGGTCGACGCCGTCAGGTCGCGGGCCATGCGCTCGACCTGGGCGACGATCATGGACATGACGCCGTCCAGATGGCCCTGCAGTTCCATGTCGCGCTGCATCACCACCTGATCCACCTGGCCGCGCGCATCGGTGGCGGCGCGGTGGAAGTCGTCGACATTGGCGCCGATGGTGACGAAGCCGAACCCGCGCGCCGACTGTCCATAGGGACCGGTGTAATAGGGAATCGCCGCCGCCGTGGTCAGCTTCCACAATCCGCTCCAGAAAATCTCGAACGAGCCGGAGCCGCCGTCGCGGGTCAGGTCCATCCAGCCGGTGCATTGCGGCGCATGGTTGAGGTAGCGGCAATCCATGCCCAGCGTGCCGGCCTTGATCTGGGCGGCCGCCCCCTTCTTGCTGAGCGATTGCTGGTGGAACGGCTCCACCCCGGCCAGGAACTCGGCGGCGGACTTGCCGCTGGCCTGCCACTCGGCGTACAGCGTCTCGTCCATCCACGGCACCGCCGGCTCGCCGGTTTGCGGATCGTAGCCGGTCAGGAAATAGTGGCGGGGATGGGCGATGGAACGCCCCTTGGCGTCCCACAGGAAGGCGTAGTTGCCGGCACGCGCGTCGGGCAGCGCCGAATAACGGTCGCCGGTCGGCATGATGTGGTCGGTGATTTCCATGATGTGGTCATGGTCCAGCGCCAGCGTCACCCAGCCCGCCACCTTGCCGCCGCGCACCACCGGCATCGCCCAGCGCACCAGGCCATGGAAGCGTTTGCCCACCGGATTTTCGGTGCCGGCATAGGCCGCCTGTTCCGGCGCGAAGGCCAAGCCGCGCTTTTGTGCCGCCATCGGGGTGTAGGGGCCGATGATGGGCGAGCCGACATAGGCGCCGATCACGTCCGAGACATAGATTTCGCCGGGCTTGAGAGCCTTCAACGCCTCGAAATAGGTCTCGGCCTTGACGAAGGTGTTCTCGCGCTTGGACACGTCGCGCAGTTGGGGCGACATCAGCGGCGAGGTGACCACCTTGACCTGCTCGCGCCCATCCAGGCCGACGAAGGTCATTTCCAGGAACAGCGGCCGCTCCTCGGTGCGCGCCACCGCGTCGGACGCGCGGTAATTGAAGTTGCGCGCGTTCTCGTCGTTGCTGGAGCGCATGGCCGGGCGGTCATATTGCGGCACCGCGTCGGGGCCGGGAATCCATTGGCTGCCGTCGGGCGCCAGCACCCATTGCGACGGCTGTTCGATGCGGCGGCGACGCTCGGCCAGGAAGTGGCGATAGGAATCCTCGCTCGGCTCCACCAAGCCGGCCGAACGGATATCGGCATCGCGGTCGTATAGAAAGGCCGCCACCGCCTTGGCGGTGTCGGTGGTCAGGCGTTCCAGCGACTCGCGAGCGGAATCGTCCAGCGCCGTGGTGGCGGCGCGGGTGGTGATGTTGGCGACTTCGTCCACCGTCTCGCGCATGGTCTGGGTCATGCGCACCACGTTGTCCGACACCTGATCGGCCAGCCACACCTGCCCGCGCCAAGCGAACAGCGCCAGCGCCACCAAGGGAATCACCTTGATGACCACGAAAATCATGATGAGCTTGGCGCGAATGCCGAAAGATCTGAGACGACGCACGACGGCGATACCCAAGGACTATGGTCACGTCGGTTTTCGTATAGCAGAGACGCCTGAACGGGAATCGGCCTGCTGGCGAACCGCCCGCCAACGGCGTGTGAACGGATGGTCAATGCCGCCCCGTCCGACGCCGCAGCGCCCTCGCGCCCACCTCAACCCAGGCGCGCACGGGCTTTCAGCCGCCTAAAAGGGGCGATGCCGAATCTTTCTTACAATCTTTAGATTATATCAGGTGTGAATTATTAATATCGGATAACTCATTTCACAGCGCACACCACCGACAGCATCATTGCCAGCACTGAGTGTGGCATTTAGTCCGGTGAGGTGATCTTGAACGCGTTTCCCAGACGTACTTTCTTGACGGGAATATCCGCACTGGGAATCGCGGCATGTTCGGTTCGCCCGGGGGGGCAAGTGCTTGGCCACACCACGGTCGGGAACGGTCCCGAGGCGGTGATCGTGCTGCACGAATGGCTGGGCGACCACGGCAATTACGACGGCGCCGTGCCCTATCTGTCCGGTGCCGGGGCGACCTATGTCTTCGCCGACCTGCGCGGATACGGCCTGTCGAGCGCCATGGCCGGCCGCTACGACATCACCGAAGCGGCCGACGACGCCCTTGCCCTGATGGACGCGCTGGGCCACCAGCGCTTTCACGTGGTCGGTCATTCCATGTCGGGCATGATCGCCCAATACCTGGCGGCGACCCGGCCCGACCGGGTGAAAAGCGTGGTCGTCATCTCGCCGGTGCCGGCCACCGGCTTCAAGGCCGACGCGGCGGCCATGGCCAAGCTGCGCGCCGTCATTACCGACGACGACGCCCTGCGCGCGGCGGTGACCGTGCGCACCGGCAACCGTTACGGACAAGGCTGGCTCGACCGCAAGCTCGCCATGGCGCGCCGCGCCCAGCCGGCGGCCATGCTGGGCTATCTCGACATGTTCACCGGCACCGATTTCGCCAGCAAGATGAATGACCTGCCCATGCCGGCCACGCTGATCACCGGCGCCAACGACATCGCCTTTTACGGCCATGCCGCGCTGGAACCGGCGCTGCGCAAGGCCTTCCGCCGCCTCGACGCCACCGTCGTCGCCGATGCCGGCCATTATTCCATGGTGGAGACGCCGATCCTGCTCGCCTCGCTGGTCGAGCGGGCCGTGCTGGCCGAACCACTTTCCCGCCCAAACCGGACCGTTTTTGGCGATCCGGTTGCCCTTTCGAACCTCGCAATCAGTTAAGGGGGATTTCCATGCTGCGTTCCATGCTTCGCTTCGCCGGCATCGCCACCGTCGCCACCCTGGTGTCGGCCCCGGCCTTTGCCCAGGTCGGCCCCAAGGCCGACGAAGTGGTCGCCTTCGTCAAGAAGGCCGTCGCCTACGTCAACACCGTCGGCGAGGAAAAGGCGTTCGCCGACTTCTCGGACACCTCCAACACCGAATGGGTCAAGGGCGAGCTGTACATCTTCTGCCACAACCTCGACGGCACCAGTGTCGCCCATGGCGGCAACCCGGCCCTGCGCGGCAAGAACGTCACCGGCTTCAAGGACCCCGACGGCGTGGCCGTCAACGTGCTGATCTTCGACAAGGTCAAGGCCGAGGGTAAGGGCTGGGTCGAGTACAAGTGGCCGAACCCGACCACCAAGAAGGTCGAACCCAAGGCCATCTATTCCGAGTTGGTCAAGGGCAAGTACGCCTGCGGCTCCGGCTACTACAAGTAATCGAGTGACAGTCGCCCCGGCTGGCCGCGTCGCGGCCTCCGGGGCGGCGCATTTTTCAGCTAAGGCGCCCCAAGATGAAGAAATTCAGCGACATCCCGCTTCTGTTCAAGGTCGTGCTTTCTCCGTTGACGGCGATCATCGCCTTGATTGCGGTGGGCATCCTGGGCGTGGTCAATGCCAGCGGCACCGAGCAGCGGCTGAACACGCTGAACGACGTGGTGTTCGCCGAAGTGCAGCAGGGTCTTGAGCTGAAGGACTCCGTCGCGCTGTTCCACGCGCATCTGTTCGCTCTCATCTCGGCCGGTGCCAACGAGAACGACAAGAAGAAGCTGGAAAAGGACGCCGCCGCCCTCAAGGACAAGCTGAAGCTGCTGGAAACCGCGTTGGGCGCCGCCATGGTGACCAAGACGGCCACCGCCTCGGTGCCGGAAATGCCCAAGCTGTTCAAGGCCTATCAGGACGCCGCCGCCGTCGCCATCGACATCGGCGCCGGTGATCCGACCTATGGCGTCATCATGGTGGCCGACGCCGACACCCATTTCTGGCGCCTGCGCAAGGCGCTGGACACGCTGAACGCCGCCCTGGGGTCCGAGCGCGCCGCCGTGGTCACCAGCTTGCGCGAACAGGGCCGCGCCGCCGGCCGCCAGCAGGTGCTGGTCGCCGTATTGGTATCGCTGGCCTCGATCGGCGCCGCCGTGTTCATCTCGCGCCAGATCGCCACGCCGATCACCGGCCTGACCAAGACCATGACCGTGCTGGCCGAAGGCAAGCTGGACGCCGCCGTGCCCGACACCGATCGCGGCGACGAAGTGGGCGCCATGGCGCGTGCGTTGGGAACCTTCAAGGACAGCATGCTGGCCGCCCGCGCCCTTGAGGAAGAGCAGCACCGCACCACCGCCAACCAACTGGCCCGCGCCGAAAAGATTTCCGAGCACATCAACCAGTTCCAGCAACGCCTTGAAGGCATGCTGGGCGAACTGGGCACCGCCGCCGACGAGTTGAACGCCACCTCGCGCGCCATGACCAATACCGCCGAGGTCACCTCGGACGCCTCGGCCAAGGCCGCCACCGGCGTCGAGCAGACCTCGTGCGCGGTGGAAACCGTCGCTGCCGCCACCGAAGAGCTGTCCAGCTCGATCAACGAGGTGTCGCAGCAGGTCCGGCTGTCGTCGGACGTGGTCAAGCGCGCCACCGAGGAGGTGGCCGAGACCGACGGCACCGTCGCCAGCCTGCTGCGCGCGGTCGACCAGATCGGCGAAATGGTGTCGATGATCTTCCAGATCGCCCACCAGACCGACCTGCTGGCCCTGAACGCCACCATCGAGGCGGCGCGCGCCGGCGACGCCGGCAAGGGCTTCGCCGTCGTCGCCGCCGAGGTCAAGGCGCTGGCCGGCCAGACCTCGAAGGTCACCGAGAACATCACCAGCCAGATCAGCAGCATCAAGGCCGCCACCAGCGAGGCGGTGACCGCGATCCGCGGCATCGGCAAAACCATCGTCGAGGTCAACACCATCACCACCGCCGTGGCCGCCGCCGCCGAACAGCAGGCGGTCGCCACCAGCGAGATCACCCGCAGCGCCCAAAGCGCCGCCGTCGGCACCTCGGAAGTCGCCGGCAACATGGCATCGCTGCGCCATGGCACCGAGGACACCGTCAACGCCGCCGAAATGGTGCGTGTCGCCAGCGACCGCCTGAAGCAGCAATCGGATACCATGCAGCGGACGGTGGACGATTTCGTCCTCAACCTGCGCCGCATCTGATCCCCTGTGGTGCCGTTGCGGCGGCGGAGTCCGCCGCCGCAACGGCAATAGGACGAAAGGGTGATTGACCGCACCACCCTGGACCGGCGATGTATGCGCCCTGGTCGAAGGGCCTGGACCGCCGGGGAGTGGGGCGATGATGGAAAGCATGGACATGGATGGGCTGCGCGCGTTCGTGGCCATCGTCGACAGCATGAGCTTTTCCCGCGCCGGCGAAACCATCGGCCGCTCGCAATCCGCCATCTCGTTGCGCCTGCGCCGGCTGGAACTGTCGCTTGGGGTGTCGCTGCTGGTGCGCCGCCAGGGCCGCATCATCGAACTGACCGCCGAAGGCCACAAGCTGCTGGGCTATGCCCGCCAGATCATCGGTCTCAACGACGCCGCTCTGCGCGACATCAGCGACCGCCAGAATTGCAGCCGCGTCCGCCTGGGCCTGCCCGCCGACTTCCTGGACATGGGGTTCAACGAGGCGCTGGCCCACATCCGCCCGCTGGTCGGCGACGTCACCGTCGAGATCGAGACCGATGTCTCCGACCGTCTGCGCAGCCGTTGCGAAGCCGGCGACCTCGACCTCGCCTTCTATAAGCAGGCCGCCCCCGACGGCATCGGCAACACGCTGATGCACCTGAAGATGGGGTGGGCGTCATCGCCTGCCTTTGCCGCCCGCGACGACGGCTTGCCGCTGGTGTGCTTCCCCGAGGGCTGCGTCTATCGCCGCTCGATGCTGAACGCGCTGCGCCAGGCCGGCATCGCCCATCAGACCGTGTTCACCACCCCCAGCATGGATTCGCTGCGCCGCGCCGTCGGCGCCGGCATCGGCGTCACCGCGCTGCCCACCACCCTGTTGCGGCGGGACAACGCGCTCAATCCGCTCGACGGCCTGCCCGAGTTGGACGACGTGTCGCTGGCGCTGGTGGTCACCCCCGGCGGCAGCGCCACCGTGCGCCGCATGGCCGATTCCCTGGGCGACAGCCTGCTGTCGCTGGCCCAGCACTGAGCCGGCCGGGCGTCCCCGGCACCATTCCACCGAAACAAGAATAGCAGCAGCAAACCGGCCCCATTTTGGGGCGCCGGCGCCTTGCTGTGCCCGCCGCATCCCGTAACAGGTGTATACAAGTCATATTAATACGCTGAAAAAATCTAATACCTTTGTCCACATTCAACCGAAATTTATTTGACTATCGGTTAAACACCTTATACAAGAAGGCCATGACGTTGCGCTCCCGCAGAATGCGAGCGGACGTATTTACGCAATGAAATCGAGAAATGCGACCGGCAGCTTGGGCCTGCCCGGACAGGCGCGCTTTGTGCGCGCTACGCACAGGAGTGCGCAATGACGACCCCTTATATCGGTACCCATCCGGCCGGTAAGGCACTGGCCAATTTCTTTATCGCCGCGCTGAAGTCGCGCACCGTGGTCGCCACCGCCGCCGCCGCCGTTTTGGCGCTGACGGCCGTGGCCACGGTGACGATCGACGGCGACTATCTGCGGACCGGCGCCACCGCCGCCTATTGGCCGCGCAACGCCATCGACGACTACGCCTTCGCCTCGATCGAGGCCAAGCGGGCGGCCGAAAAGACCGCCGGCAAACCCAGCCTGGTGCTGGTCGGCACCGCCGCCATGCGCGAGGGCCTGTTGCCGGCACGCGACATCGAACAATTGCTGAGCACGCGCCTGGGCCGCGAGGTTCCGGTCATCAACCTCAGCACCGGCGGCCAGTCGCCGCTGGAGGCCGCCGGCCTGGTGTGGGAAGTGGCGCCCAAGGCGCGCGGCACCCTGGTGCTGGCGGTCAGCCCGTCGCGCATGGCCGCCTCGGGCGGCGAGCTGCAGAACCTGCTGGACCACCCGCGCCTGGCCTTCAGCAACGACGGCATCCGCCGCGAAGCCGAGGCGCTGGGCCTGCGGGTGCCGCAGCCCAGCGGCATCACCCTGTTGGACAACCTGCAGTTCTTCGTCATCCGCGCCCATACCTTCGCCGCCAATCTGGCGACCGGAACGCGGCCCGAGAACGACGTGCAGACCTATATCAGCCGCGGCCGCGAGGATGGCGAGGCGTGGGGCAAGGACATCAAGACCCTGTCCAAGCGCCTGTCCGGTTACGACAAGAACTTCCCGGCCAACATCCAGCCCTATCGCCGCATCCTGCGCTGGGTGAAGGAAAACAACCTGCCGTGGAACGTGGTGCTGCTGGAAATCCCGCTTAACCCGCGCGCCATCGCCGAGGCCACCGGCCCGGACTTCTATCCCAACCACGTCGCCAGCATGAAGGCGTTCTGCGCCGAGGAAGGCTGCACCTACGTCAACAGCAACACCCGCAACCTGCTGTCCGAGGAGCACTTCTACGACTGGTCGCACCTGTCGTCGCGCCAGGGCAAGGAAATCTTCACCGACGCCTTCCTCATCCAGATCGCGGAGAAATTGTAATGAACGCCGCCAAGTCCGTGGCAACCGGCCTGGTGCTGGGCGCCGCCGTGTTTTTCGCCTTCGCCGCCATGCTGACCCTGTCGTCCGGGGCATCCATCTTCAAGTACCAAGGGTTCTAAGCCGCCATGTTCCAATCGCTCGCCTTTTGGGGGCTGGTGCCCCTGTTCGCCGGCGCCAATCTGCGGCTGACCCCGCAATTGCGTGCCACCGCCCTGGCGGCGCTGTCGCTGGCGCTGATCCTGTATCTCAACCCGACGGGTGGCGCCTGGCTGGCCGCCGAGGTGATTGCCGTCTATCTGGTGCTGGGCGCGGCTGCGCGCACCACGGGACGCAATCGCACGGCGCTGGTGTGGGGCGGCATCGCCCTGGTGCTGGGCAACCTGGTGCTGTTCAAGTACCTGCCCACCGCCGCCGCCGGCTGGGTGGCGCAGGTCGGCTTTCCGCTGGGCGTCAGCTTCCTGTCGTTCCGGCTGATCCACGTGCTGGTGGAATACCAGCGCGGCACCCTGCCGAAGATGACCACCGCCGAGTATTTCCTGTACGCCTTCTTCTTCCCGATCTGGATCGCCGGTCCGATCGAGCGGGTCGACCGCTTCCTCGCCGGCCGTGCCGAGCGGGTCGGGCTGGATGACCTGACCCAGGGCGCCAACCGCGTGCTGTGGGGTCTGGTGAAGGTGTTCTTCATCTCCAAGACCGTGCTGCCGCTGCTTTATGTGGTCGGCCAGACCCCCGACGCCGTGGCCGTGGCCGGCGGTGTGGACGGACTGGGCGTGATCGACACCTGGCGCTACCTGCTGGTCACCTACGCCATCCTGTATTGCGACTTCAGCGGCTATTCCGATCTCGCCATCGGCCTGTCGCGGCTGTTCGGCTTCAAGATCATGGAGAACTTCGCCTTCCCGTTCCTGGCGACCAACATGTCCGATTACTGGCGCCGCTGGCACATCAGCCTAGCCCAGTGGTGCCAGTCGTACGTCTACATGCCGGTGCTGGCCCGCACCCGCCGTCCCAACGTGGCGCTGTTCTCGTCGTTCTTCGTCATGGGCGTGTGGCACGCCGCCAGCCCGCACTGGATCCTGTGGGGCATGTGGCACGCCGTCGGCGTCACCCTGTACCGCACTTGGGACCGGTTCCGCCGCCAGCACCTGAAGTTCATCAACGCCGGACATTGGGCCTATGTGCTGTTCGCCAACGTCCTGACCCTGGCCTGGGTCGCCTGCACCGGCGCTTTCACCAGCCTGCATGGGCTGGCCCCGATCACCACCTCGTTCGCCCTGCTGGGCAAAGCCATCGGCCTGTAAGGCCGTCAGTTAAGCCATCGGCCTAAGGCCGCTCGTTCAAACCCGACGGAGAAGCCCCCCAATGTCTTCGCGTAACTTGTATGAAGTCCTGGCCGAGACGGCCTCGCTGCACCCCAACGCCCCCGCCATCGAGCACGGTCCGAAGACCGTGACCTACGCCGCCCTGCTGACCCAGGTCAACGAACTGCGCGACAAGCTGCTGGCGCGTGGCGTCCAGCCGGGCGACCGGGTGGCGGTGATGGTCGGCCGCGACGCGGTCGAGCCGGCGCTGTTGTTCGCCCTGTCGGCCTGCCGCGCCGTGTTCGCCTCGCTCAACCGGCTATGGAAGCCGGCCCAGGTCGCCTATGCCCTGCGCACCCTTCGCCCGGCCTTTTTCGTCACCGGCAAGATGATGGCGACGCAGATCGTGGCCTGCGACGATTACGTCGCGCCCCCCGGCGGCATCGTCGTCCTGGACGAACTGCTGGCCATCGCCGCCCCGACCATCCGCCTGACCCCGCCGGTGCCGTCGATCCTGGATCTGGGCGCCATCATCTTCACCTCGGGGTCCAGCGGCCACCCCAAGGGCGTGATGCATTCCAACGCCAGCCTGCTGCGCTGGACCGAAAGCACCGTGCGCTACCTGGGCAACCGTCCGGGCGACCGCGTGCTGGCCATCCTGCCGCTGGCCTTCGGCTACGGCCTCAATCAGTTGCTGTGCATGGCCCATTGCGGCGGCTGCTACCGCATCTCGCAATCGGTGCTGATGGGCGACGTCATCCGGGAACTGGCGGCCAACCAGATCACCGGCCTGGCCGGCATCCCCAATTTCTGGCGCGACTTCACCCGCGCCCTGCCCGAATTGGGCGTCAACGCCGCCGACTTCTCGTTGCGCTACGTCACCAATGCCGGCGGCCACTGCCCGGCCTCGGTGCTGGCCGAAGTGCGCAACCAGATCGAACAGACCGACGTCTACCTGATGTACGGCACCACCGAGACCCTGCGGTCCGCCTATCTGCCGCCGCATCTGATCGACAGCAAGATGGGCGCCATCGGCGTGCCGGTGCCGGGCGCCCAGGTGCTGCTGGTCAATGGCGAGGGCAAGCCCTGCCGCCATGGCGAGATCGGCGAGATCGTCCATCGCGGCCCCACCGTGGCCGAAGGCTATTTCGGCGCGCGCGGCCAGCATTGCGACCGCTTCCGCCCGGCACCGGAATGGCTGCCCGACGTGCAGAAGGGCGAGAAGGTCTGTTTCACCGGCGATCTGGCCCGCCAGGACGACGACGGCATCCTGTGGTTTGAAAGCCGGCGCGACCGTCAGCTCAAGATCAACGGTTTCCGCATCAGCCCGACCGAGATCGAGGACGTCACCAAGCAATTGGGCTTCGTCGACGACGCCGTGGCGGTGTGCATCAAGTCGGACGACAAGCCTGAATCGATCCACCTGGCGGTCGCGGTGCGCCCCGATGCCGAGCCGCCGGCCGAGGACGAGATCACCCGCTTCCTGCGCGCCCGCGTCGCCAATTACATGGTGCCGGCCAAGGTGCATTTCTGGACCGACTCGTTCCCCCGCACCGCCAACGGCAAGACCGATTACGGCACCATCCAGCGCCTGCTGAACGCCCAATTTCCCCTCAAGCAATCCGCCTGACGACTCCAACACGACAAAGGAAGAAGACCATGAGCATGACCCGTGACGCCCTGATCGCCCTGATCCAGGAACTGACCCCGGTGCCGGGGCTGGATGCCGACACCATCATTACCTGCGACGAACTGCTGACCGGCGGCGTCATCGACAGCCTGGGCCTGATGAGCGTGGTCGAGGCCCTTGAGCGGGCCGCCGGCAAGAGCGTGCCGGCGGGCGACATCACCATCGACAACTTCAACTCGCTGGCGGCCATCGAGCGGCTGCAGGCCAAGCTGGCGGCGTAAGGACGGCACCGGGGGCGGTGGCATGCGTCGCCGCCCCGACTGCCTTTATTTTCACCATCCGCGAAAGATGCTAACGTCGTGGGCACATTCCAGCCCGCGAGGAAGCGATGCCGTTCTTTTCCTATCATTGTTCTGGCTGCGACAGCGTGTTCGAAACGCTGGTGCGCGGCGACGAAATTCCCGCCTGCCCGCAATGCGGCGGCACCGCGCTGGAACGGCTGATGTCGGCAGCGGCGGTGCATGGCAAGACCAAGGCCGCCCTGGCCAACGCCCGCGCCCAGGCCGGGCGCGAGGGCCATCTCAGCAATTACAGCCGGTCCGAGTTACGGCGCAAATAGCGTCCCTGACGAACATGTAAGGAGATTCCCTTATACGGGTCTGCTAGGATCCCGGCTCCCCCGCGCACCGAGGTCCCATTATGTCGAAACCCGTTGAACCCGCCGACACCCAGCCCAGGATCGCCACCGTCTTCAGCCACAACCTGTCATGGATCGCCATGGTGGTGATGGCCGGCATGTGCCTGGCGACGCTGGTCTATGCCGCCATGCTGAATATCGAGTGAGTTAGCCCCCAGCCGGCGGAACCCGCACCTTTCGCCTGCGTTCACCCGTTGGGTCCATCCGTGGTGGAGAACGGCGATGATGCGGGTCAATCGGCTGGGACTGCTGGCCTTGCTGGTCGGACTGGGCGGCTGCGGCAGTAACGTGGAACAAAGCGCGGCGACCGGCGGCCTGGGCGGCGGCGCCATCGGCGCGGTCGCCGGTGGCCCCATCGGTGCCGCCATCGGCCTGGGTGCCGGCGCCGCCGCCGGAACCGGGGTCGAGGTCAGCCAGGAGCGCGGCATCATTCCGCCCGAGCCGGGCGACCGTCCCGCCGGACAAACCGCCAGCACCGCCGGCAATTCCGAGGTGCGCCGCGCCCAGGTGGCGTTGCGTGACCACGGCCTGTATGACGGCCCCATCGACGGCATCAACGGCCCGCGCACCCGCCACGCGGTGTCCGCATTCCAACGGCACCAGGGCTTGCCGCAGACGGCGCGGCTGGACAGCGCCACCCGTGACGCCCTGAACGCGGAAGTGGCGACACTCCCCGAGGACCGGCGGACTAGAAGGTGAGCAGCGCCCGCATGACGAAGGTGCGGCCGGGCGCATTGGGCATCACCCCGGTCGAGGTGTTCGGCGTGGCTTTCAGGTGTTCGCGGTAGAGCTTGTCGAACACGTTGTCGACGCCGACCGTCAGCGCCAGCGAATCGCCGATGCTGATGCCGCTGTAGAGATCGAGGGTGGCGAAACCGCCGGCCGGACCGGCGGTGTCGAGGCCCGAGCCGGTGGCGGTGTCGCTGTCGACGGCACGCTTGGCCGCCACCATGCGCAGGCGACTGCCGACGTTCCAGCCCAAATCCTCGTCACCGCCGAAACTGTCGATGAACAGCAGCGCCTCGACCGGCGGCACCTGATAGAGCGGCCGGCCGTCGGTCTGGTTGCGGCCGTGCTGGCCGGTCAGGTTCAGGCGCACGGCCAGATGCTCGGCCACGTTCGCCTGCAGGTCGGCGGAAATGCCGCTGATGTCCGCATCCACGTTGCGATAGATCTGGCCGCCGCTGGAGACGGCAACGCCCGACTGGCCGCGCGCGGTGTCGACGGTGACGAAATCGTCGATCTGATCGTGCCAGATACTGCTTTCCAGCCGCCACGCCCCCGGCGCCGAGGCGCGGCCATAGCCCTTGTGGCCGCCGCCACTGACCCGGCCGCCCAGTTCGGCCTTGTAGTGCTTTTCCGGCACCAGTTCGGGATCGCCGATTTCGACCATGGCCGCCGGGCCGCCATTGCCGTTGTAGCGCTCGGTGTGGTCGGGGCTGCGCACCATGCGCGACAGGTCGACGAAGCCCACCGCATTGGGCGCCAGCGTCTGTTCCGCCCGCAGGCGGCCGCTGATGTTGTGGTCCAGGTTGTCGTTGTCGCGGTTGCCGCCGTAATAGCGGTTATACAAATCCTGCGGCGAATCGTTGAAGAACGGAATGCTGGTACCGCGGCTGTGCACGTCGGCGGCACGCATGGAAACAAGGTCGTAGCGCAGGCCGCCTTCCAGCTTGGTGTCGCCGAAGGTGCGACTGTGCTCGGCCCAGGTGCTGGCGCGCAGCAATTCGACCCCCGGCACCCAATAGGCGGTGATGGCGTTGGGACCGTAGGTCGGGCTGTACCGTTTCGAGGCATGGGTCTGGCGCGCCAGTTCGCCACCGAACAAGGTGCGGCTGCCGGTTTCGTCATGGGCGGCCCAACCGTTGGCGCGCACGCCGCCATGTTCGCCCATGCCGGCGATGCGCGCGGCCCCAGGCTGGCGCAGGGTGTAGTTGTTGGCGTCCACATGGGCGTAGAACCCGGCGACGGCGCCGCCGGCCTGGTTGAACCAGCCGGACAGATTGTGGCTTTCCACCGTGGCACGGCCACCGCCCTGGTCCATGTAATCCAGGTCGAGGCCGTAATTGAGCAGCTTGGCGTTTTCCAGCACGTCGCGGGCGGCGCCGATCGTCACCAGGGTGTCTTCCGCCTTGCCCCAGCGGGCGCCCAGCCATTCGGATTCGCGCTGGAAGCCGAAGTTGATCTTGCTGCCGGCGCCATCGCGATAGGCGTGGCCGTCTTCGTCGCGCCGTGCCGCGCCGACGGCCCAGTCGTCACCGGCGGCACGCAGCCGCTCGGCCAGGGTGGCGGTGCTGCCTTCCGACACGCCGGCCATCAGCCCGACCGGCTTGGCGGCGCCGCCGACCCGTTCGAACGCCGGCTCGTAAGCCGGCAGCGCCTCGCGCCGATACAGAAAGGTGGTTTTGCCGGCGAAAACACCGTCGTAGGTGGCGAGGTCGGGCAAAATCTGGCCGTAGTGGCGGACCATCACCCGGGTGTCGACGAACGGGTCCGCCGCCAGGGCAGCACCGCTCCACCCCATCAGCAGCGCCAGCCCCCCGGCGCCGCACCTCACCCAAAGCGACATTTCCCCCACCCGTCTTGTCACTCAGCCGTTTCTATGTGACAGACCGCAATAGGGACAATCAAGACGAAAACAAAGCCACCCGACACGTCTTGGTTAGACTTTCCCCCTGATGATCCGGCGTTCATCAGAACATTGTCGCGACCACTCGACAACTAACGCGATTATTATCTCGCACTCACAAACGCGATAGCGTCACAGCACCAGATCGACACGCGGCATCGCCTGGGCCTCGGCTTCGACACGCGGGCGGCAGGTGAACAGACGGCCGGGATCGATGCCGGCCTGGTCCACCAGGAAGGTCTTGGCCGCCTGGGCGCGGGCGTCGGCCAGTTCGGTCAACCGGTCGTGGTCCTGCGGCCCCAGCGGTGGCGGCGCGCTGCCCATCAGCTTCTGGATCTTGGCCAGCAGGCCCAGTTCCTCCTGCCGCTTGCGCTCGGCCAAAGCGGGGCCGTCGCCGGCCTGGGTGGCGACGCCGCACAGGGTCAGGCGCACGGTGGGACGTTCGCCCATCAGCCCGGCCACCGCCGCCAGCCGCTTGCGCTCGGCCTCGCCCAGGGTATCGGCGCCGGGGGCAAAACCCAGCGGCTCCAGCGCCAAGCGGCGGCTTTCCGAATCGTCGATCACCAGACTGATCAGGCCGGCCAGCGGGAACGCCACCTTCAGCGTGGTGAAGACGGTGGATTTCAATGCGCTGCCCACCGCCTGGCCGACGGCGTCGCTGATGTCGAAATCGGGGTTGGCGAGGTCGCCGCGCACCGGAATGGACAGATGGATGCGATTGTCGGAATCGCGCAGCAGGTTCAGCACGGTTTCCACCGGCATGTCGGCGCTTTTCGCCAACGGCGCGTTGGGATCGGGCTGGGCGATGAACAATTCGGACAGGGTCAATTGCATGCCGCCGTCCAACTTGCCCTGCGCCGCCGACAGCGTCAGGTCGGCATCCAACTGGCCGGTCTGCAGGTGCACACCCATTTTCTCGGCGGCATAGGACGACAGCGGCGGCAGTTCAAGGGCGCGGATCTCGCCCTTGACCTCGCCGCCGGGGATGGCGGCGAACGGCCGCGCCCGGCCCTGGGCCGACAGATGGGCGGCGCCGATGCGCGCCTTGGCGCTGAACGGGCTGTCGTGATCGGGGCGCGCGCTGTCCACATCGGTCATCGTCACGTCGATGCCGTCCAGCCGCAGCCGTACCGGCTCGGCCAGGGTGCGGTCCTCGAACTCGACGCGGCTGTCGCCGCTCAGCCGCAATCGGCCCAAGGCCACGCGCGGCTGCGGCGCGCTACCGGAGGCGGCGGCACCGCCCTCGGGCAGGCCGACGACGCCATTCTTGCCGAGGGTAACGCGCCCCACCGCGCCGTTCAGACGCAGCAACGCCGCCGTGCCGGCGCCGTCGGCGGTCAGGCCGGCACGCTCCAGCACCGCCTGCCGCGCCTCCAGCCGCCAGGGAAAACCGTCCTTGCCCGGCCGGGCCAGCACGGCCAAGCCGCGCGCCTCCATCCGGGCCAAAGTGGCGCCGCTGCCGCCGGGCGCCAAACGCAGGTCGTGCGCCTCGAGGCGGTCGGCATGCAGCCAGTCGCGGCCGGGTTCGCGCACCGACACTTGTTCGGCGACCGCCTCCATGTGGCCGGCCAGCGGCGGCAGCATGCCGTCGGGGCGAGCATGCTCGAACACCCCCTCGGCGGTCAGCTTGTGCGCCTCGGCCGCCAACTCTCCCATGGCGGCCCGCGCCTCGGCGATCTCGGCGCGGCCCTCGGCATGCAGGAACGACGGCGCCTTGGGCGAGAAGTCGAAACGGGTGGCGCCGCTCCAGTCGAGGCTGCCGTGGTCAAGGCGGATGTCGCCGACCGTGACGGCGTGGCGCTCGGCATGCAGGGTGCCATCCCAGGCCAACCGCTGGCTTTTGCCATCCCAACTGGCCGAGCGCGCCGCCAGATGGGCAACGGCGGAACTGTCGGTCAGGCCGTTGTCGTCGATGCGCAGGGATTGGGCGTCGGCGACGCCTGCCGCCTCGAGCCGGCCATCGGCCCAGCGCAGGGAGTCCAGCGCCAGCGCCAGCCGGCCGGCGCCGAGGCGAAGGCTGCCGTCGGCCCATCCGCCGTCGGCCACGGCCAGTTTGCCCGCCAGCGTCAGCGGCGCGCCGGCGCCCCCCTGCAGCCGCAAATCGGCATCGACCCGGCCCGATATCTGACCGGCGCCGGCCGCCTTCGCCGCTTCGGCCACCGCCGCCAGATCGAAACCGGCCAGCATAACGTTGAGCGAAAACTCGGCATGCTCGGCGAACGGCGTCGCCGTGCCGTCGACCGAGAACGCGGCGCCGTTGACGCGGCCGCTCAGGCGATAGCGCATCGGCAGGGTCGGTTCCCAGCTTTTGATGTCGAGCACCTCGAGTCGGTCCAACTCGACATCCAGCCGGGTCGCACCGTCGCTCAGGTGCAGCCGGCTGGCGGTCAGGGTCAGCGCGGTGATGTCGTAGGTCCAGGCGGTGCCGGCGGAATCGCCGCCACTGACCGCCAACGGCAGGCCGTTGACCTCCCAACTGGCGCCATCGCGGCGGATGTCGACGTCGACGCCATCGAGATCGAGCTGCTCGACCGAGACCCGGCGCGAGAACAGCGGCTTCCACCGGAATCTGAGATCAAGGCCGTCGATGCCCAGCATCTGGCCCAGGGATTCGCCGGCCTGGACACGGCGCACCACGATGGCGCCGTTGAACAGCGACAGATCGGCATCGGACACGCTGACCTGGGGCCAGCCCAGCCCGCGCAGGCTGCGGGTCACGCCGTAGCGCAGGCCCCAATCGGGCAGGAAATGCCCCGCCGCGCCCAGCAGCACGACGGCAACGGCCGCCCCCCCGGCCCACAGCCGGCGGCGGCGCGTCCAGAATCTTGCGGTCGGCGTGGTTTCGTCCACGGCGTGCCCCCCTGTTCCCCAATCCTTGGCATCCATTAACTGGACAAGGCCGGTTGCTGGCAAGAGGCAAGCAAGGGCAACCGGGGTCAGCGGCGGATAGGCGCGGCCTCGATCATGACTTCCAAGCCGTGCGCGGACGGCACCAGGACGATACGGGCCAGCACCGCGACGACGGCGCCGTCGGCGGCGACTAGGTCAAGCGGCACCGGCGCGCCGGTTTCCGCCAGCGCCCGTAACGCCTCGGCCTCGACCAGCGGGGCGCTGGCCGGGGTCAGCAGCGTGGTCACGGCGCGCCCCACCACCGCCTCGGGGCTGACAGCCCCCAGCAGCGCCACGCCGGCGCGGTTGACGTAGCGCACCACGCCGTCCTGGACGTGACAGGCCATGTTCAACGAATTGTCCACCAGCAGGCGGAAGCACATGTCGGCTTCGTGCAGGCGCACCGCCGCTTCATCCTCGGCCCCCAGTTCGCGGCACACCACGACGGTGGCGTCGGGAGCGATTTCACGGGCGCGGAAGGTTTGCATCTCGACCGCCTTGACGGTCTTGTCCAGCGCCAGGATGCGGGTGGGCACCGCCTTGTCCTCGCTAGCCAGGCCGGACAGGAACAGCTTGAGCATGCTGCCGTATTCGGGCACCAGGAACTCGTCCATGCGGCGGCCGACCAGTTCGTCGGTGGTGGCGGCCCCAAGCATGCGGGCGCCGGCGCCGTTGATGGCGGTGATCGCGCCCTGCCGGCACAGACAGACGAGGTCGCGACTGACCTCCAGAATGTCCATCAGTCCGCCATCGAAGCGCGGGCCGCGGCGGCGGCGCTCTCTGGCAAGATCGATGACGTTGTCGCCCGGCTCCAAAATCGTTTCCCCTCCGCACTGACCTCTAGTGGAGGTAAACCTTTCCGCCGTCTACTTCAACCCTGTGCGGCATTGCCAGCCCCGGCCCGGGCGGTCCCCGCCACCCGCCCACGTGACAATTTGTCAGGAAACGGCGCAACGGGGCTGGACTGAGACAGCCAACTTCCACACAATACCTGCGGATTCCGGCAACTCCCGGAACACCGACCTTTCCCAACAGGGATGCTCCAGGACGTGCATCAGCTCCGGCCCCCGGTTGTTCCCCAGCGCGCTAGCGCCACCACGCAGGTCCGCATGCTGGACGGCCTGTCGTTCAAGCAGGCCTTCGCCACCCTGGCGATCGCCCTGGTGCTGGGGTTGCTGTCGTCCGCCTATGAATTGCTGTCCGACTACCGCGCCATGCACGCGCAGGTGCGCCACCTTTATACCGCCAACCTGCAGCTGGTGCGCGGCCTGGCGGTCGAGGCGGCCTATCAGTTGTCGGCCGAGCTGGCGGGCGAAGTGGTGCGCGGCCTGTCCGAGGACGAGTCGGTCGCCGAAGTGACGCTGACCGACAATTACGGCGGCCGCCTGGGCGGCACCGCCCGTCCGCTGGTGTCGACGCCGCTGCCCGGCGTCGCCGCCCAGTTGTTCGGCGACATCGCTCAATTCTCGCTGCCGCTGGAAACCCGCGCCCCCGACGGCAGCGTGTCGACGGTGGGCCAGCTTGATCTGCGGCTGGATACCGGCCGACTGATGAACACCTGGCTGGGCCGCGTGCTGGACGCCATGGGATCGGGCGCGGTGCGCGCGGTGCTGCTGTGCGTGCTGGTGGTGGCGGTGTTCTATGCCATGATCACCAAGCCGCTGCTGAAGATCACCGCCGCCATCGCCAAGGTCGACCCGGCACGCCCCGGCGCCTTCCTGATCCAGTTGCCGGACAATCACGACCGCGACGAGCTGGGCGTTCTGGTCGGCACCATGAATTCCATGCTGCGCGAATCGCAGGACGGTCTGGACGGCCGCGACAAGGCCGAGGCCGAACTGGCCGCCCTGGCCCGTGACCTGGAACGCCGCGTCGCCGAACGCACCAACGAATTGGCACGCGAGAAAGAGGGCGTCGAGCGCGCCCTGGCCCAGCTCAACATCGCCAATGCCGAGTTGGAAAAGGCCAGCCGCTACATCAACGACGGCATCCGTTACGCCAGCCGCATCCAGACCGCGCTGTTGCCCGACCAGGGCGCGCTGTCCGGGCTGGTGGACGAGCTGGCGGTGGGCTGGCAGCCGCTGGATATCGTCGGCGGCGACTATTATTGGGCCGGCTCGTTCGGCTCCAAGGGCGTCATCGCCATGATGGACTGCACCGGCCACGGCGTGCCCGGCGCCTTCATGACCGCCGTGGTGGCGTCCAGCTTCAGCCGCATCCTGCACCATCACGGCCACGACGACCCGGCCGAGATGCTGACCCAGTTGAACCGGCTGGTGAAATCGGCCCTGCGCCAGGACCGCGACAGCGCGGTGTCCAATGACGGCCTGGATGCCGGCATCTGCGTGCTCGACCGCGACCGCGGCACCGTCACCTATGCCGGCGCCAACCTGCCGCTGCTGGTGCTGCAGGACGGCGAACTGACGCTGCTGCGCGGCGACCGCATGAGCCTGGGCTATATGGACAGCCCCGAGGACTATCGCTTTACCGCGCGCGAACTGCCCATCACCAAGGGCAGCGCCTTCTATCTGTTCACCGACGGCGTCACCGACCAGGTCGGCACCGCGGTGCGCCAGTTGTTCGGCCGCAAGCGCCTGCAGCAGGTGCTGACCGAGGTCGCCGACCGCCCGCTGACCGAACAGATGGACATTCTGTTCCAGCGCTTGGCCGAGTGGCGCGGCGACGAGCGCCGCCGCGACGACATGACTTTCCTGGCCTTCCGCCCGGTGACTTAGATCATGATGCGTAAAATCATACGCATCATGATCCAGGTTTCATCTGCCCCTCGCCGGGCGCAATCCTCCGATTGCTTGGCCGCGGCCTCAATGGCCGCTGGTCGCAGCCTGCGTTCGATTAAACGCAGGCTGCTCTAGGCTCGCCCGTCCAAGCCGCGGGCGAGCCAGACCCGAGACTGTTTCAGCCGCCCCGGTGCCGGAGCAGTTCGACGATTGCCTCGCCTACCGCTGCGGCGGATTGCGGGTTTTGCCCGGTGACCAAACTGCCGTCGACCACCACGTGCCGGGTGAACATGGCACCTTCCACATACTGGGCGCCGCCTTCCTTCAGCCGGTCCTCCAGCAGGAACGGCACCACCGCTTCCAGCTTGGCCGCCCGTTCCTCGGCATTGCTGAAGCCGGCGACGCGCTTGCCCTTGATCAGCAGATTGCCATCGGGGGCATGGACGTTCAGCAATGCGGACGGACCATGGCAGACGGCGGCGACGCCGCCACGCGCCGCGATGGCCGAGGCGACACGGTCAACCGCCGGGCTGGAGGGAAAATCCCACACGGTGCCGTGGCCGCCGCTGAACAGAATGGCGGCGTAATCGCCGGGCGACACCTTGTCGAGCGCCAGGGTGTTTTCCAGCTTGGCCCGAGTGGCGGCCTTGCCCATGAAGGCCGCATTGACGGGATCATCCCCGCCGATGCTGCGCGGGTCGACAGGGGCCGCGCCGCCCTGGATGCTGGCGATGTCCACCGTGAAGCCGGCCTGATCCAGTTCGTGGTAGGGATGCGTCATCTCGGACAGCCACAGGCCGGTCGCCTCGTCCGTGACCCCCATGCGGTTGTGGCTGGTGACGACGATCAACACCTTCCGTTCGGCGGCCTGGGCGACGGCGCCACCGCCCAGATCGGCCGCGGCGAAGACGATGGAGGCGGCAAGGGCCGCAACATGGGTACGCATGGGTTGCACTCCTGTTTCGGGATGGGAACCTTCGTGATGGCGCCACCCTAGCGGAAGCCGTAACATGCAGAGATATTTGTATTTTTATCACGGCCATTCAAATGACGAATATCTCTGGCAAGGACCTGAATCAGTTGCATCTGTTCCAGGTGCTCTATGAGGAATGCAACGTTTCACGGGCAGCGGAACGCCTGGCACTCAGCCAGCCCGCCCTGAGCCACCGACTGGCCCGGCTGCGGCGGGAATTTGGTGATCCGCTGTTCGTGCGGGCGTCACGCGGGCTGACCCCGACGCCGCACGCCCATGCCCTGGCACCACAGGTCCAGCGCTTGCTGGCGGAGTTGGAGACGTTCTACGACGCCTGCGAGGGACGAGACTTCCTGACCAAAGCAGAGCGCATCCACCTCTACACCACCGACTACATCGAACAGCTTCTGCTGCCCGCCTTGCTTCCGCAAATTCGCCAACGGGCGCCCAACCTGCAGATCGTTACCCACAACACGCGCGGGCGGTTGCCGCGCGAGGAGTTGGAGAACGGTGCCTGCGACATTGCCATCGCCGGCTTTTTCGACGGCCTGCCGCAGACGTTCTATCAACAGCACATCCTCGACGAGGATTTCGTCGTGCTGGCCAGCCGCCGCAATGCCAAGCTGTCCGATGGTGAGTTAAGCCTGGACGCCTATCTGGCCTGCGACCATGTGGTCACCACCCTGACCGGCGATCTGGACGGATTGGTGGACAAGGCGCTGCGGACGATGGGCCACAGCCGCCATGTGGTTGCCGGCCTATCCAGTTTCCTCGCCCCGCCGCTTCTGTTGGCCGGTTCGGATTTGTTGCTGACCTGCCTACGCTCGGTTGGAGAGCGGGCATGCGGGCAAATCCCCGATCTGGCCCTTCATGCCTGTCCGCTTTCGCTGCACCGGGTCGAGGTCATCCAGACCTGGCACCAACGCACCCACGACGACCGCCTGCGTTCTTGGCTGCGCCAGCAGATCAAGGCGGTCGCGCAGGAAAGCGCGCGACGGGACCTGGCCCCTAAAACTGCTTCAACAAGCGCTTGAGATAGTCCCGCTCCGGTTCGGGCCGCTGAACCTCGCCGGCGCGGCGGCGGATTTCGTCAAGCAATTGGCGCGAGCGTTGCAGTTCACCCCGGTCGGGCACGCGGGTGCCGTCGTCGCCCACGGCGCCGCTGCGGCGTGAGCGGCCGAGCGGGTCGCGCGTCACCATCCCGGGCATGCCTTGGCCGTTTCCCAATTGAGCCAACGCCTCGCGGGTGGCCTGCTGCAGCGAGGCCAGCGCCTGTGCCTGGGAATCGGCGGCGTCGTTCCAGCGGTCGTGGTTCAGTTGGCCGCTGGCGGCGGCCATGGAGCCATCGGCCTCGGCCAGCGGGGCCGGCGCCTCACCCAGGCCGTCGGCCAGCTTGCGCGTCGCCTCGGCCAAGGCGCGGCGCAGGTTTTCCTGAGCCTGGGCCGCCTGCGTCCCGTTGGCGCCCTTGTTGCCCGCCGCGCCCTGCCGCTGGCTGTCGTCCATCAGCGCCTGTTGCTTGCGGGCAAGGTCACGCAACTGGCGCAATCCTTCCTGGGCCGAACCGTTGGCCTGTTGCTGCTGCCCGGCGCCGGCCTGCAGGCCGTCGAGAACCTGCCCCATCTCGGCCAGCATCTGGCGCAGGGCGTCGCGGGCGCCGGCCTCGGCCATGTCGCGCAGGGTGTCCACCATCTGGCGCAGTTCGTCCTCGCCGATCACCCGGCCGTCGGCCTGGGGCAGCGGTGCTTGCCCCGTCTTGCCCATCTGTTCGGCCAGCGCCTGGGTATAGCGTTCCAGCGCCTGCTGGAACCGGTCGAGCAACGCCTGCAGCTCGGCCGACGAGGCGCCGTTCTCCACCGCCTGTTCAAGGGCGCGGCGGGCCTCGTCCAGGGCGCGCTCGGCGCTGGACAGGTCGCCGTCCTCGATGCGCAGCGCCGCTTGCCACATCAGGTCCTGGACTTCGGCCAGATCGAAACCGGTGTCGGAATCGAGGGCGTGGCGGGCGGCCCGCAGCATCAGGAAGGTCTTGAGGTCGTCGTTGAACAGCTCGGGGTCGATGGCGATGCGGTCGAGCAAGGTCACCGCGCCCGGAACTCCGGCGACGCTTTCGGTGACGGCACGGCGCTGTTCCACCACCGCCGCCGCCACCGGATTGGTGAAGTGGCGTTCGGGCAAGGTGATCACCGCCACCGCGCCGGCGCCGCTTTGGCCCGCCGCGTCCTCGGCCACCGGCTGCAGCGATACCGGCAGACCCGCCCACGGATGCGCGGTCAGGTCGAACCAGCCGGAAATCTCGGCGCTGCGCGGCTGACCACCCGAGAGCGGCAGTTCCACCACCAGCGGCGGCTCGTCGGCGACCATGCCCAGGCGACGCACCAGCACACGCACATGAGCCAGACCGTAATCGTCGGAGGCGCTGACCGCCAGCCGCAGCCGGCCGCGCTCGCCGCCCTCGGGCGGTTGGGCGAAGGCGGCGGACGGCAGCGCGTCGGCCGCCACCTGCAGGTCCCACGCCGCCACGGTGAACAGCGACTGCCGGATGCTGAGCCGGCCGGAATGGTCGATCTTGGCTTCGACGCGCTGGCTGCCGTCGCTTTGGCGCTGGAACGGCCATTGGCCGCCGTCAAGGCCAAGCCGCGCCGCCCCCCAACCGCCCGACAGCACCGCCAGCACCGTACTGCCGGCCGGCACGGCGGTCACCGCGCCACTGCCGGGCTTGAGCAGAAGCGGAGCCATGCGGGTATAGGCCGGCGGCGTGATCCACACCTCGACCGCGTCGGGGCCGACGATCGAGCCGGACACCGCCGGCGTCAGGGCGCGCACCAGCCGGCGCGGCGCGTCGTCGCGCGCGCCGGTCAGCGCGATGACCAGCACCAGCAGAACGGCGGCACGCAGCCCCCAGGGATCGCGGGCGGCCATGTTGGGATGGGGCAGATTGAGACGCAGATGCCCAAGCCGGCCGGCGGCGCGGCGCAGATGGGTCTGCCACAGGGCATGGGCGATGGGATCGTCGGCCGCCGCCGGACGGTCGCTAAGGACTGCCAGCGGGCGGTGGTCGAGGCCGGAATCGCGCTCCAGCCGCCGCGCCGCCTCGTCCCAGCTGGGCAAGGTCAGCCGCAGCGCCCCACGCAGCAGCAGGAACGACAGGCCACCGCCGGCCGCCGCCAGCACCAGTCCGTGCAGCCACACCGGCAGCAGCGGCGCCACATCGAACAAGGCGAAAGCGACGAACAGCCCGGCGACGCAGAGCGGCGGCAGCAGCAGCGGCCACAACCGTTCCCACAGCAGCACCGCCCACGCCAGACGCAGCCGGCGCGCCAGCCCCGCCCACAGGGCGGAATCGACCTCGGGCGGGGGTGGGACCAGCTTCATCGCACCTCTATTCCAACCACTCCGGCAGGCTTTCCAGCGCCCGCATCTCCTCGTAAGTGGGGCGGGCGCGGACGACTGCAAAGTGGTCGTCCTTCACCAACACCTCGGGCACCAGCGGACGGGTGTTATAGGTCGACGACATCGCGGCGCCATAGGCGCCGGCGGTGCGGAACACCACCAGATCGCCGGCCTTGAGCGGCGGCAGCGCCCGCTGCTTGGCGAAGGTATCGCCGCTCTCGCACACCGGGCCGACCACGTCCACCGGCACCAGTTCCGTGCCGGCGGGCGCCTGCACCACCGGGTCGATGGCATGATAGGCGTCGTACAGTGCCGGCCGTATCAGGTCGTTCATGGCGGCGTCGACGATGGCGAAGGTGCGGGTCGAGCCTTCCTTCATGTAGACGACGCTGCTGACCAGAATGCCGGCATTGCCGACCAGCAATTTGCCCGGCTCCAGCACGATGCGGCACCCCAAATCGCCCAGATTGGCCTTGATGGTCTGAGCGTATTCGTCGGGATGGGGCGGAATGTCGTTGCCATCGTGGTAAGGAACGCCCAGGCCGCCGCCCAAATCCAAACGCTGGATGTCGAAACCGTCGGCGCGCAGCATGGCGACCAGATCGCGCACGCGGCGGAAGGCGGCGACGAACGGCTCGATCTCGGTCAGTTGCGAGCCGATATGGCAGGCGATGGCCACCGGCTCGACGCCGGGCAGCTCACGGGCGCGCTTGTAGACCTCGTGGGCGCGCGTCCATTCGATGCCGAACTTGTTTTCCTTCTTGCCGGTGGTGATCTTGGCGTGGGTGCCGGCATCCACGTCCGGATTGACGCGCAGCGCGATGGGCATCTTGACGCCGCGTTCCACCGCGATCTGGCTCAGCAGCTCCAGCTCCGGCTCGGATTCCACGTTGATCTGCATGATGCCCTTGGCGACGGCGAATTCCAGCTCGTGCCGGGTCTTGCCCACGCCGGAAAACACGATGCGCTCGGGCGGCACGCCGGCGGCCAGCGCCTGGCGCAGTTCGCCCTCGCTGACGACGTCGGCGCCGGCGCCCAACGACGCCAGGGTGCGCACCACGGCGATATTGGGATTGGCCTTGAGGGCGAAACAGACGGTCGCGTCCAGCCCCGCCTTGGCCAGCGCGCCGGCGAACACGGTGTAATGGCGGGTCAGGGTGGCGTTGGAATAGCAATAGAACGGCGTGCCAACGCGGGCGGCGATGTCCGCCACCGCGACGCCTTCGGCGTGCAGGGTGCCGTTCACATAGTCGAAATGGTTCATTGCGTCTGAGTCTCCGAACCGCTGCGCCCGTCATTGGGCTGCTGCGGGAATTCAACATCCGGATAGGTCCGGGGATAGGTGCTGCCCTCGGGCGGGATCGGTTTGCCCTTGCGGCCGCAAGCCGACAGGCTTACCGCCATGGCGGCGACCAGGATCAGCGTGGTCAGCCTGCGCATACCGTTTCTCCCTCTCTCACAGCCATTTGGCGCGCGCGGCAGCCACCGCCGCGCGCACGTTGGCCGGCGCGGTGCCGCCAAAGCTGGTGCGGCTGGCCACCGAGCTGGCGACCGACAGCACCGCCTGGGCAGCCTCGGTGATGCCCGGCTCGACCTGACGCATCTCGTCCAGGCTGAGATCGGGCAGGTCGCAGCCCTTGTCCTCGGCCATCTTGACCAGCGAGCCGGCAACGTGGTGGGCGCGGCGGAACGGCATCTTCAGCTCGCGCACGCACCAATCGGCGATGTCGGTGGCGGTGGTGAAGCCGGCCCCGGCCGCCTTGGCCAGCACGTCCACATTGACCACCATGTCCTTGATCATGCCGGTCATGGCGGCGATGGCCAGTTCCATGGTGTCGGCGCATTCGAACACCGGTTCCTTGTCGTCCTGCATGTCCTTGGAATAGGCCAGCGGCAGGCCCTTCATCACCACCAGCAGCGACGCCAGGTCGCCGATGACGCGGCCGGTCTTGGCGCGGATCAGCTCGGCGGCGTCGGGGTTGCGCTTTTGCGGCATGATCGACGAACCGGTGGTGAAGGCGTCGGACAGCTTGACGAAGCGGAACTGGGCCGAGGTCCAGATCACCAGTTCTTCCGCCAGACGCGACAGATGCACGGCGCAGATGGCGCAGGCCGACATGAATTCCAGGGCGAAATCGCGGTCGGACACGCCGTCCAGCGAATTGGCCATGGGCCGGTCGAAGCCCAACTGCGCGGCGGTGAAAGCGCGGTCGATGGGGAACGAAGTGCCGGCCAGCGCCGCCGATCCCAGCGGGCTTTCGTTGAGGCGGGCGCGGGCATCGGCCAGACGGCCACGGTCGCGGCCGATCATCTCCACATAGGCCATCAGGTGGTGGCCCATGGTTACCGGCTGCGCCGCCTGCAGATGGGTGAAGCCGGGCATGACGGTGCCGGCATGTTCGTCGGCACGCTCCAGCAGCGCCGCGATCAGGCCCTTGAGTGCCACGTCCATGCCGTCGAGCGCGTCGCGCACCCACAGGCGAAAATCGGTCGCCACCTGGTCGTTGCGCGAGCGGGCGGTGTGCAGGCGGCCGGCGGCCTCGCCGATCAGCTCGGCCAGCCGCGCCTCGACGTTCATGTGGATGTCTTCCAGCGCCACGCTGAACGGGAACTTGCCGCTCTCGATCTCTTGCAGCACGGTCGCCAAGCCGGCCAGAATGGCGTCGCCATCGGCGGCGGTGATGATACCCTGCTTGACCAGCATCTTGCAGTGCGCCTGGCTGCCCCGGATATCCTGGGCATACAGACGCTGGTCGAAGTCGATGGAGGCGTTGATCCGCTGCATAATGGCGGCGGGTCCGCCGGCGAAGCGGCCGCCCCACATCGAGGAAGCCGGGGCAGTTGAGGCGCCGGAGGCGGACTGGTTCTTCTCGCTCATGGTATCCGTGGACTGAAAGGAATGGACGTGTCGACAAAGCAGGTTCGGATCGCCGTGATCGGCCTGGCCCTGGCGCTCGCCTTTTGCGGCGGCGTGCTGGTGGCCTATCTCGGCTCCGATGGGCGTCTAAGCTACACCGAACCGCGCGGCAACCCAAGCCTGTCGCCATCGCACGACACGGGCGACTTCGCCATCGCCGACGCGGCCCAGCGCCGCAGCGCCCCCGGCTTCGCCTTTGCCGATGGCGACGGCCAACCGCTGCGGCTGGCCGATTTTCACGGCCGTGTCGTGCTGGTCAATCTGTGGGCGACCTGGTGCCCGCCCTGCATCGCCGAGATGCCCGACCTCAACACGGTGCAGCAACGCCTGGGCGGCGACCAGTTCCAGGTGGTGGCGGTCTCGCTGGACCGCGGCGGTATCGACCACGTCAAGCGCTGGTTCGAGCGCAACGAAATCCACGCGCTCGGCGCCTATGTCGCCGATGCCAATCAGTTCGGCAACGCCGTGCTGCCGACCTCGCTGCTGCTGGACAAACAGGGGCGTGTCGCCTGGCACGGCGCCGGCCTGCGCGATTGGGCCGGCGCCGATGCCCAGGCGGCGATCCAGGCGGTGCTGGCCGAGTAGGCCGGTTACGCGCTTCTAACGTCGTGTTTTACGCGCTTCGCACGTCGTGCAGGAAGCGTTCGACGACGCCGTTGAGGTCCACCGCCTCACGCGACAGCGATTGCGCCGAGGACAGCACCTGGCCGGCGGCGGCGCCGGTTTCCGAGGCGGATTGGGTGACGCCGCCGATGTTGGACGCCACCTCTTGCGCGCCGGCCGCCGCCTGCTGGACGTTGCGGGCGATTTCCTGGGTGGCGGCGCCCTGTTCCTCGACCGCGCCGGCAATGGCCGTCGCGATCTGGTTGATTTCGGCGATGCGGCTGACGATGCCGCCGATGGCCGCGACCGCCTGAGCGGTGGCGGTCTGCACGGTGCCGATCTGCAAGCCGATCTCGTCGGTGGCCTTGGCGGTCTGATTGGCCAGGCTCTTGACCTCGTTGGCGACCACGGCGAAGCCTTTGCCCGCTTCACCCGCCCGCGCCGCTTCGATGGTGGCGTTCAGCGCCAGCAGGTTGGTCTGGCTGGCGATGTCGTTGATCAGGTTGACCACGGTGCCGATCTTGGCCGAGGCCTCCGCCAGGCCCTGCACGGTGACGTTGGTGCGGCCGGCCTCGTCCGAGGCGGCGCGGCTGATCTGCATGCTTTGCGAGACCTGACGGCCGATTTCGGTGATCGAGGACGACAGTTCCTCGGCGGCGGCGGCCACCGTTTCCACCGCGGCCGACGCCTCTTCGGTGGCGGCGGCCACCGCCGCCGCCTGGCGGTTGGTCTGTTCGGCATTGGCAGACATGGCCTGGGCGGTCACTTCCATTTCGGTGGCGGCGCCCGACACCACCCCCAGCATGCCCGACACCGCGTCATCGAAGCGCGCGGTCAGCGTTTCGATGGCTTTGGCCCGCACCTCGCGCGCGGCCTGCTCGGTCGCCTGCTCGGCGGCAAGGCGGTCGGCGCGGATGGCATTGTCCTTGAACACCTGCACCGCCTCGGCCATGGCGCCGATCTCGTCGCCGCGCCCGCGCGCCGGAATTTCCAGTCCCTTGTCGCCTTCGGCCAGCTTGCGCATGGCTGCGGTCATGGCGGTGACCGGGGTGGCGATGGCATTGCGCAACATCAGGCCGGCACCGATGGCGGCGGCGACGAACACCACCATGGCGACGATCATGCCGATGCGCACCTGGTCGGCGAAAGAGTCCTGCGTCTTCTTGGCCTCGGCGGCGCCGGCGGCGTTCAGCACCACCAGCTTCTGGGCGGCTTCCTCCACATTGCGGAAGCTGGCGCGGCTCTCGCCGGCGACCAGCTTGAAAGCCTCTTCATTGGCGTTGCGCCGCGACAGCTCCAGCACGCGGTCGCTGACCTGCAGATAGCGCTGGTAGTGGCCGGTGAATTCCTCGTAGAGGGCCTTTTCCTCGGGCGACGACACCATCTTGGCGAAGGTGGCACGTAAGTCGTCGATGGCGCGGCGGATCTTGGCGACTTCATTGTCCATCCGCCCGATTTCCTCGGCTGAGGTTGCCAGCACATGCGTCAACTCAAAGCGCCGGTATTGCAGCACCTGCTTTTCCAGATCGTTGACGGTCATGATCGACGGCAACCAATCGGTGCTGATGGAATCGCTGGCGCGATCCATGTCGTCGACCAGCTTCAGCGTCACCACCGAGGTGATGGCGAACACGGCCAGCAAAGCGCCGAAAGCGGCGAGCAGCTTGTGGGGAATTTTAAGGTTGTCGATGAAGGCCATGCTGCCCCCCTTTGTGATTTCAACGTGCCCCCCGACACCTTGATCCGAATGCCTGATGTAATACGTTATATATATGACAACACAGGCAGACAGGCACAACTATCTAAGTGGGTAGCATTTGACACAATGAGGCAAAACTTTGGAATAAGCCCCGCTGATAACATTTAATATTATGTATCGTTAATGAAAATGACCTATGAACGCACAGCGTATCGGCGCACCCCTCACGCTGCAAAGTAAAAAGCCGCCCCGCACCCAAGGGCGCGAGGCGGCTTGCCACGACTTCAATACCGCCGGGATCAGCCGTCGACGCGAACGATCACCTCGACGCGGCTGATGTTGAAGCCCTCGGGGGCGTCGGGAATCTTGGTCAGGCCCACCATCTCGGCCGGGATGTCGCACAGCTTACCGCTCTTCTCGAAGAAGAAATGGTGGTGGTCGGATGTATTGGTGTCGAAGTAGGAACGCCCGGCGTCCACCACGATCTCGCGCAACAGGCCGGCATCGGTGAACTGGTGCAAGGTGTTGTACACCGTCGCCAAGGACACCCGGATATTGGCGGTCAGCGCCTCGGAATGCAGTTGTTCCGCCGAGATATGGCGGTCGCAGCCGTCGAACAGCAGCCGGGCCAGCGCCAGACGCTGGCGGGTGGGGCGCAAGCCGGCGGCACGCAGGCGGTCGAGGGCTTGGCTATACGGGCGCACGGTAATCATGGTCATGATGTGGGCCGACCCCATCCGGTTTTAAAGGGTGTTTTTCTTGAACCCCCAACAGAGGCGCTTGAAATCCAAGGACTATCTCCTTCATGTCCATGGCATTGGTCAAGTCCGTATTTGCGGCGGGCGGGAATGCAGGTGGACATGGGCGCCGCCGTGACGGTTCAACACATCCACGGCGCGCGTTTCGCAGTCCGTTGCGTCGTTCAGCCGCACCCACAGCAGGATGCCGCCCTGATCAATCTGGTGTTGGAACTCGCGTGCCAGCCGCTGGTCGAACAGACGGCCCAATCCGGTACCGAGTCCGGCCCCCGCCCCGGCCCCGACCACCGCCGCGCCGATGGCGACCGCCGCCGCGCCGCCGGTGGCAAAGGTCAGGCCCAGCGCGGTGACGGCGCCGAAATAGCCCAGCACCGAGGCCAGCGCACCGCGCCCTTCCATGCGGCTTTCCGGCTCGACCCAGCCACGGCGCGGCAGGTCGTCGCGATCGACGGCGGCCACCGTATCCTCCAGCCGATGGCCCAGCCGGTCGCGCACCACCTTCTCGCGCGCCAGCACCGACAGGTCGCCATGGTCGAAGCCGTTGGTCAGCAGATCCTGCACCGCCGCCTCCAGCGCATGGGCGTCGGTGAACAGCGCCACCACCTCGCGCACCGGAGGCGCTTGCGGTGACGGACGGGACGACAGCGGATTGGCGTCGGGCATGGCGGACCTCCCTGTGATGGTGGCCCACATATGGGAAACGGCGGGGAAGCGACGCACTTCCCCAAATGGAAAGGGGCGCCCTTGGGCGCCCCACCAACCATCGCGTATCGGTGCCGCTTACTCGCCGGTGGCGATGCGGTCCACCAACTGCTTCACCGTGGGGATGAAGCCGCCGGCATAGAACGGGTCGGAAGCAAAGCGGAAGGCGTTGTGGCCGGCGAACATCAGTTCGTTTTCCACGTTGCCGCCATGGCCGATGTTCTGCAGCGTGCGCTGAATGCAGAAGCTGCGCGGATCGGCCTTCTTGCCGGTGGTGCCGGCGTCGTTCTGCGCCCAGTTCGAGAACATGCACTGCGACAGACAGCCCATGCAATCGACCTGGTCCTTGCGGATTTCCTCGGCGCGCACCGGGTCGACGAACACCAGGGTGTTGTCGGGAGTGCGCAGCGCCTCGGTGAAGCCCTGTCCGATCCAGCCCAACGCCAGCTCGCGGTCATGCGGGGTGACCCAGACGACGCGCTTGCGGGCGCCGATCGGCAGCTCGGCCACGTGGTCGCCGACATTCTCGCCGGAATAGGCGATCTGGCGGTGCGAGCGTTCGACCAGCTCGTTGATGAAGTCGTTCTTGACCGCCGACGAATAGAAGCCGGTGGGGCTGAAGCGGTGCAGCAGCACGTCGCCCGACTTCAGCGTCAGCAGGCGCTGCTTCCAGGCGTCGGAGATCGGGCTTTCCTTGGTCAGCAGCGGACGGGTGCCGAACTGAAAGGCGATGGCGCCCAGATCGGGATTGCCGATCCAGTCGGCCCATTCCTTCAGCGCCCACACGCCGCCGGCCATGAACACCGGCACGCTGTCGGCGACGCCGCATTCGCGCATGGTCTTGCGCAGCTCGACCACGCGGCCATAGGGCGGCTCGGGCTTTTCCGGGTTCTCGGAATTGGACAGGCCGTTATGGCCGCCGGCCAGCCACGGGTCCTCGTACACCACGCCGCCCAGCAGGTCGCCGTGCTTGTGGAACGAACGCTTCCACAGCGCGCGGAAGGCGCGGGCCGACGACACGATGGGATAGTAATAGACGCCGTACTTGGCGGCGATCTCGGCGACCTTGTAGGGCATGCCGGCGCCGCAGGTGACGCCATGGATCAGACCCTTGGCGCCGGCCAGGGCGCCTTCCAGAATCTCTTCGGCGCCGCCCATTTCCCACAGCACGTTCATGTGCATGCGGCCCTGGCCGCCGGAAATGTCGTGCGCGATGCGGGCCTGGGCGATGGCGCCCTTGATGCCGAAGGCGATCAGCTCGTGGTGACGCTCGGTCCGGGTCTTGCCATGGTAGACCATGGGAAGCGGGTTGCCGTTCTCGTCATAGGTGTCGGCGTTGACGCCCGAGAAGGTGCCGACGCCGCCAGCCGCGGCCCAAGCGCCCGAGCTGGTGCCGGTGGAAATATTGATGCCCTTGCCGCCCTCGACGACGGGCAGGACCTCGCGACCGGAAATGACGATGGGGTCGAGCTTCATGTAAGTACCATTCACTCCAGGATGGGGCGGCGCCGGACAGAGACTAGTCGACAGCGGGCACATATATAGACCCTTGGCGCCGTTGACCACACCTGAGGTGAAAAATTCATGACATTTCACAATAACAGGTCGGGAACATCGCAAAAAACGGCGGATACGCCCCGTTTCCACAGCCGATGCGCGCGGGTGGGGCGATTGACGGTATAGGCCAGCACCGCCAGTCCGGCGTCCCGCAGCGCGGCAACGACGGCCGGCGTCAGCGCGTGATGGTGGGCGCCCACGGCGACGCAGCCGAAATGGGCCACCAGATCGGGCCAGGCGGCCGGCACCCGGTTCACCAGCAGCGAGCGCGGCCAGTCCGGCGCCTGGTCGCGCGCCACCGCCAGGGCGTCGCGGTCGAAGCTGGACACCAGCGGCGGCGGCCCGTGCCACACCTGCCGCGCCACCGCCAGCGCCGCCTGAGCGGTGGCGGCGCCGGCGCCACGATCGGGCTTGATCTCGATGTTCACCGCCAGTCCGCGCGCGCCGCATAGCGCCAGCACCTCGGCCAAGGTGGGAATGACCTGGCCGCCGCCGGCATCCAACTGGCGCAGGCGGTCAAGCGGCAACCGCCCCACCGGCCCGCGCCCGTCGGTGCAGCGTTCCAGGCTGTCGTCATGGAAGACGATGGGGATGCCGTCGGCCGACAGCCGCACGTCGAATTCCACCATGGCACAGCCAAGGTCGGCCGCCGTGGCGAACGAGGCCAGGGTGTTTTCCGGCGCATGGCCGCAGGCGCCGCGATGGCCGATGACTTTGGGCAGGTTCAGCACGGCGCGAACGGGTCTTCGGGGGGTGGCGGCGTTTCCTCGCGATAGAGCGCCTGGGCCTCGGGCGCCGGGCCGCGCCGGTCGCCCAGGGCCAGCACGGTGACGCGGCGGCGGCGCTTGCCGGTGGGAAACACCAGGTCGTCGCCCACCCGCACCAGCGCCGACGCCTTGGCCACCGCCGCGCCGTTCACCAGCACCGCGCCCTCGGCGACCACGGCCGCCGCCAGGCTGCGCGTCTTGAAGAAGCGCGCGAACCACAGCCATTTGTCGATGCGCAGACCCTCGGCCACGGCACCTCCTGCGGCCTAGACCACCGAGCGTCAAGAATGACGCACGATGGTCTCGTTTTATGTTTTGCCCTCGCCGGGCGCGAGCGTCCGCCCGCTTGGCCGCGGCCGCAATGGCCGCTGATCGCGGCGAGCGTCAAGGATGACGCTCGCCGCTCTACTCCTTGGCGACGTAAGTATAGAAGCGCACCGAACCGTCCGGCTCGACCTCGCGGTACAGGCCCTGGATTTCGGCCTCGAAGCCGGGGAACAGGTTGGCGCTACGCTCGAACATCTTGAGGTAGTTGAGCATGGGTTCGGCCTTTTGGCTCAGCCGTTCGCCGGGGATGATGGTGGCGATGCCCGGCGGATACACCACCCACAGCGTGGTGGCGATGCGTCCCGCCACCTGATCCAGCGGCAGGTATTCCACCTGGTTGCGAGTCAGCATGCGCACGGCGTCGTTCGGCCGCATCACCATGTCGGGGCGGTGTTCCGGGGCGAACTGGCTGCGCTGCAACGCGCTGACATTGGCGGCGCGGAAGAAGGCATGCATTTCGGCGCACAGATCGCGGATGCGCAGGCCGCGATAGCGCTGCGGCCGGCGGGCGACGAATTCGGGGATGACGTCTTCCAGCAGCGCGTTCTCGTCATGGCGGCGCTTGAACGCCACCAGGGTGCTGAGCAGGGTGCCGGCCTTGGACGATTCGACGCCCGGCGTCAGCAGGAACAGCAGCGAATTGAGGTCGTTCTTTTCCGGCACCACCCGGTTCTCGCGCAGATACTGCGCCACCACCGGGGCCGGAATGCCGTACTCGGCATAGGCGCCGGTTTCGGGGTCGAAGCCGGGGGTCAGCAGCGTCAGCTTGTTGGGGTCCGTCATGGCATAGCCGGACTGGGTGACATGCTTGAAGCCGTGCCAGCGGGCGCCGGGGGTGAATTCCCAATAGCGCGCGTCCGAGGCCAGCAGGTCGGAGGGAACGTCCTCCCACGCCTTGGTGCCGGTGCCGTCGGGGGTCGGCACCCGGTCGGGCACGAAGGGGTCGAAGAACCAGCGCCGCGCCGGGTCCTTCTCGCGCTCGCGGAATTCGCGGGCGGTGGCGCGCACCTTCTTGCGCAACTCGATGCCCAGCCGCACGGTGTCGTCCCACAGCACCTCGCCCGAGCGTCCGCGCATCATCTGGGCGCCAACGTCGAGCGAGGCGAACAGCGGATAGAACGGCGAGGTCGAGGCGTGCAGCATGAACGTCTCGTTGAAGCGGCGATGTTCGATGCGGCGCTGCTGGCCCTTGATGTGGCGGTCGCGCACGTGGATCTGCGACGCCTGGCTGAAGCCGGCCATCTGCTTGTGGGTGGATTGGGTCGAGATGATGCCGGGCGAATGCTCGCCCAGTTCCTTCAGCCCCATGCCATAGCAGCCCTTGAACAGCGGGTGGAACTTGAGGAAGCCGGCCCACGCCTCGTCGAACAGGATGTAGTCGCACAGGTGGCCGATACGCTCGAGAATCTTCTCGGCGTTATAGATGGTGCCGTCATAGGTGCACTGCTCGACCACGGCGACGCGGAACGGACGCGGGCGCTTCCACGCCTCGGGGTCCTTGACCAGCGGATTGGTGCGAATCTTCTCGCGGATGGCCTCTTCGTCGAAGGCCTCGGAATACATCGGGCCGATCAGGCCTTGGGCGTTGCGGTCGGTTTCCAGGAAGATCGGAATGCCGCCGCCCAGGATCAGGGCGCCGTGATGGGCGGCCTTGTGGTTGTTGCGGTCGAACAGCACCAGATCGTCCTCGGCCACCAGCGACGACAGCACGATCTTGTTGGAGGCCGAGGTGCCGTTAAGGACGAAATAGGTCTTTTCCGCGCCGAAGATGACCGCCGCCTGCTTCTGCGCCTGCAACGCCGGGCCTTCGTGGATCAGCAGGTCGCCCAGTTCCAGCACCGAATTGTCCAGGTCGTCGCGGAACACCGCTTCGCCCAGATGCTCGACGAAGATGCGGCCGATCGGGCTGCGGTTATAGAAAATGCCGCCGTTATGGCCGGGGCAGGTCCACAACTGGTTGCCTTCCTCGGCATAATCCACCAGGGCGCCGAAAAACGGCGTCTTCAGCGTCTCCGCGAATTGCTTGAGCCGGCTGACCAGATTGCGGGCGATGAAGGTCGGGGTTTCCTCGGCCAGGAAGACGTAGCCGTCGATATAGTCCAGCACGTCGACCGGAATGTCCTCGAAGCGCTCGCCGCGCACCAGGATGACGATGGGCATTTCCAGGCCGCGACGGCGCATCAGGTCGATCAGCGCCGGCGCCTCGCCGCCCTGGCTGTTCTTGCTCCAGTCCACCAGCACGCAGCCGATGGCGGCGTCGGTCTGCACCGCGATCTCGGCGTCGGCGATGCGGCGCGCGCGCACCACCTCGAAGCCCAGACGCTCGACCTCGCCGATGATCTGCTCGACGCGCACGCCTTCCAGATCGTCGGCGTCGAAGGCCGGGGTGCACACCAGAAAAGTCAGACGCCGAAAGAATTCCATGGAGCACCCCTGTTCGATCACCGGCACGCTGTCAGCAAGCCGTCCGCACAGTAATCAGGGTCGCGGACCGGCTCCACGGGTTCTATCGCGATGTCGTCAAAACTTCACGGAAAATGGCCGTCTCTCCTCCATTTTTGGGCGCTGGCGAAGAGGGCGCGAAAACCCGCCCGCCTGCTGCCGTCTTGAGCATCAACAAAATCCAATGCCCGCGAAGCGCACACACCTGAAAGTCAAGGCAAGAATAGTCCTTCTGAAGGCGGAGAACGTCTCCGCCTGTGACGATAACATTGGTCATGCTAATATTTCGCCGTTAGGGACGTTCAGCCCATGGGAGGGACCGTGACCCTGCACAAATTCGTCGCTCCAGAGATCGTGTTCGGCAATGGCGCCCGCCGCCTGGTGGGGCAGTACGCGCGCAACCTGGGGGCCGCCCGGGTTCTGCTGGTCACCGATGACGGCGTCATCGCCGCCGGCTGGGCGGCGGATGTCCAGCGCCACATCGAGGCCGAGGGCATCCGCACCGTCACCTTCGCGTCCGTCAGCCCCAACCCGCGCGCCAGCCAGATGATGGAGGGCGCGGCGGTCTATGCATCCGAGGGATGCGACGTGATCGTGGCGGTGGGCGGCGGCAGCGCCCTGGACTGTGCCAAGGGCATCGGCATCGTCGCGGCGCATGGCCGCCACATCCTTGAGTTCGAGGGCATCGACCGCGTCCACCAGCCCAGCCCGCCGCTGATCTGTGTCGCCACCACCGCAGGGTCCTCGGCCGACATCTCGCAATTCGTCATCGTCGCCGACCCCGGCGCCGGCGCCAAAAAGGCCATCGTCAGCAAGGCGCTGGTGCCGGATGTCGCCCTGGTCGATCCCGAGACCACCGTGACCCTGACCGCCTATCAGACCGCATGCAGCGGCATCGACGCCCTGTCCCACGCCATCGAGGCTTTCGTCTCGACCGCCCATTCCCCCATCACCGACACCTATGCGCTGGAGACGGTGCGCGCCGTCTCCCGCTATTTGCCCGACGCGCTGGAACGGCCGACGGACATGGCCGTGCGCGAGCAATTGATGCTGGGCAGCCTCAAGGCCGGCATGGCCTTTTCCAACACCAGCCTGGGCGTCGTCCACGCCCTGGCGCACGCGGTCGGCGGGCAATTGGACCTGGCGCATGGCGAATGCATCGCGCTGTTGCTGCCGTATGTGTTCACCAGCAACTACGCCGGGGCGGCCGAACGCTATGATGCCATCAGCGACGCGCTTGGCCTGGACATGGCCCGACTGGACGCGGCAGCACGCCCCACCGCCATCGCCGAGCGACTGGCCGCGCTGCGCGACCGTGTCGGCCTGGGCGGCACGCTGAGGGCGCACGGATTGACGCCGAGCGACCTGCCGGCATTGGCGCGCCAGGCCGCGGACGACGTCTGCATCCTCACCAATCCGTGCCGACTGAGTCCGCAGCAGTTGGAGGCAATCTATGCCGCCGCCCTCTGACTCGCACGGCAACACCCCCGAGCAAAGCATCGTCGGACTGGGCGCCAGTTCGATCCGCAAATCCTATTGGCGCCAGTTCCGGCGCAGCGTCGCGGACCTTGAACGCTTCCGCCTGTTGCTGGACCGCGCGCAGGACCTGATCCTGCTGGTCGACACCACCGACGAAACCATTATCGACGTCACCGCGTCGTGCGTCCGGCTGGGCTGGAAGCCCGAGCAATTGTTGGGGCAACCCGTCAGCGTGCTGCTGGGCGACGCCTGGAAAAGCCGGAACGGCGACCCGAACCTGGGCCAGGGCGGCGGCGTGCTGGTGCAACTGAAGCAAACCGACGGCAGCGTGACCACGCTGGAGTTGGGCTGCGACGAGACCCATCTGGACGGACGGAAATACGCCGTCGTCGTCGGCCGCGACGTCAGCCAGCGCATGGCCGCCGAAGCCGCCCTGGCCGCCACCGTCGAGGAATTGTCGCGCTCGAACCTGGCGCTGGAGAGGTTTGCCCAGATCGCCTCGCACGATCTGCAAGAGCCGGTGCGGACCATCGTCAGCTTCGCCCAGTTGCTGGAGCGTCAGTTGGGCGGCGCCCTGCCCGCCGACGCCAAGGAATCCCTGGATTACCTCACCCACGGGGCCAAGCGCATGCAGGATCTGGTCAGCGACCTGCTGGAATATTCACGGGTGTCCGACCGGCTGAGCCAGTACCAACCGGTCGACATGAACGCGGTATTCGACGAGGTGCTGGCTGCGCTGCACGAGTCCATCGCGGAAAACGGCGCCCGCATCACCGCCGTGGACTTGCCCACCATCATCGCCGACCGCTGGCAGATGCATCAATTGCTGCAAAACCTGATCGGCAACGCCATCAAGTTCCACCGGCCGAACGTGCCCCCCGAGATTCGGGTGTCGGCGGAGCGCAAGGCGGACGAATGGTGGTTCGCCGTGGCCGATAACGGCATCGGCATCGAAGCCGGCTATCTGAGCCGGCTGTTCCAGGTCTTCCTGCGCCTGCACACCATCGACGCCTATCCCGGCACCGGTATCGGCCTGGCGATCTGCAAGGCGGTGGTGGAGCGGCACAAGGGCCGCATCTGGATCGAGTCGGTTCCGGGGCAAGGCTCCACCGTCACCTTCACGCTGCCGGTGACGCCGAGCGCTGACGCATGATACCAACCGGCCAATGAATTGACCGGTTGTATTGCCCCTCGCCGGGCGCGGGCATCCGCCCGCTTGGCCGCCGCCGCCGTCACGTCGGAGACGTGCAAAGCACGATGGCGGCTGGATGCCGGCCAACGAATCAAATCAAAGGTTGGCCGGCATAAAGCGGCGAGCGCTCGGTGTTTTCAGGTCAGCCGCACTTGGAATAGCCGCAGGACAGGCAACTGTCGCAGCCTTCCGAGCGCAACAGCGACGGCTGGTTGCACTTGGGGCAGTGGCGCAGCTTGCTTTGGTTCAGGGCCACCACGTTCTTCGGCTCGCTCACCAGATCGGGTTCTTCCCGCGCCGCCTTGGGGTTGGGCAGGAAGCCGATGTCGATCATGTGGCGCTCGATGATCTCGCCGATGGCCGCCAGCAGCGACGGCACATAGCGGCCGCCCATCCACTGGCCACCGCGCGGGTCGAACACCGCCTTCAGCTCCTCGACCACGAAGGCGACCTGGCCGCCACGACGGAACACCGCCGAGATCATGCGGGTCAGGCCGACGGTCCAGGCGAAGTGCTCCATGTTCTTCGAGTTGATGAACACTTCGAACGGACGGCGGCGGCCGTCCTGGATGACGTCGTTGATGGTGATGTACATGGCGTGGTCGCTGTCGGGCCACCGCACCTTGAAGGTGTTGCCGGGCAGCGCCTCGGGGCGGTCGAGCGGACGCAGGTTGGCGGTGCCGCCGGCCTCGATGAAGTCGTCGGCGCGCACCTTGGGGTCTTCCAGCGGCAGCTCCGGCTCGACCGGCTTCTCTTCCTTCTTCACCTCCAGCACGCTGCCGGTGATGTCGTTGGGGCGATAGGTGGTGCAGCCCTTGCAGCCCAGCTCGTAGGCCTTTTCATAGACGTCGCGGAAGGCTTCGAAGCCGATGCTTTCCGGCACGTTGATGGTCTTCGAGATGGAGCTGTCGATGTACTTCTGCACCGCCGCCTGCATGACCACGTGTTCGGCCGGGCTGAGGGTCTGGGCGTCGACGAAGGCATTGGGCAGCTCGGCGTTCTCGCCCTTGAGGCGGCGGAACAGGCGATAGGCGTAATCGCTGACCTCTTCCTGCCGGCGGGTGCCGTCGGGCTGCAACACCTGGCGGGTGTAGGTGAAGCTGAACACCGGCTCCAGCCCCGACGACACGTTGTCGGCGAACAGCGAGATGGTGCCGGTCGGCGCGATCGAGGTCAGCAGCGCGTTGCGAATGCCATGTTCGGCGATGGCGGCCTGGACGTCGGCGTCCAGGTCCTTGATGTTCTCGCCGGCCAGGTACTTTTCCTTGTCGTAGAGCGGGAAGGCGCCCTTTTCCTTGGCCAGCTCGACCGAGGCGAGATAGGCCTCGCGCCGCACCGCCGCCATCCAGGCGCTGGTCAGCTTGACCGCCTGCTTGCCGCCGTAGCGGGCGCCGCACAGGATCAGCGCGTCGGCCAGGCCGGTGATGCCCAGGCCGATGCGGCGCTTGGACTTGGCCTCGGCCTCGTGCATGGGCAGCGGGAAGCGCGACACGTCGATGACGTTGTCCATCATGCGCACGGCGGTGCGCACCAGATCGTGCAGCCGCTCGGTATCCAGATGGGCGTCGGCCTCGAACGGATTGGCCACCAGCTTGGCCAGGTTGATCGAGCCGAGCAGGCAGACGCCATAAGGTGGCAGCGGCTGCTCGCCGCAGGGATTGGTGGCGTGGATGGTCTCGCAATACCACAGATTATTCAGCCGGTTGATGCGGTCGATGAAGATCACGCCGGGTTCGGCATAGGCGTAGGTCGCCCGCATGATCTTGTCCCACAGCTCGCGCGCCGGCAGCGACTTGAAGACGCTGCCGTCGAACACCAGCGCCCAGTCGGCGTTGTCCTTGACCGCCTGCATGAAGGCGTCGGTCACCAGCACCGACAGGTTGAACATGCGCAAGCGGCCGGGTTCGCGCTTGGCGTCGATGAACGCCTCGATGTCGGGGTGGTCGCAGCGCATGGTCGCCATCATGGCGCCGCGGCGCGAGCCGGCGCTCATGATGGTCTTGCACATGGCGTCCCACACGTCCATGAACGACAGCGGCCCCGAGGCGTCGGCGCCGACGCCCTTGACCGGCGCGCCCTTGGGACGAATGGTCGAGAAGTCGTAGCCGATGCCGCCGCCCTGCTGCATGGTCAGCGCGGCCTGCTTCAAGTGTTCGAAGATGCCTTCCATGTCGTCGGGGATGTCGCCCATGACGAAGCAGTTGAACAGGGTGACACGGCGTTCGGTGCCGGCGCCCGAGATGATGCGGCCGGCGGGCAGCATCTTGAAATCCTGCATGGCGTCATAGAAACGATCGGCCCAGACGGCAGAGTCTTTTTCGACCACGGCCAAGGATTGGGCGATGCGTCGCCACGTATCCTCGATGGTCTTGTCCACAGGCTCGCCTTCGGCCGTCTTGAACCGATACTTCATGTCCCAGATCTGCTGGGAAATGGAGGCCACCTGCGTCATCCCTGTTCCTTTGCCGATTTGGCGTCAATGGTCCACGTCCCGGCACGTGGACCGAAATGGTTGTAAAACCCATGTTTTCTGCCGGTTTGAAGGCCGGAGTCTAGGACCAGCCGCGCATCCGCGTCAAGATTTCGTTCTTTTTTTGTTTGCACAGGACAAGTGATTGATTCGCCAGCACCCCTGCCGGTTATCCCGCTTATCCACAAGATGAGAACGAAAACCGCACACCGGAGTCCACACACTTATCCACAGGGGTGGTATTACCTGGACAGATGGGGCCAGCGTTCCCGCGCTTCCGCCGCCAGCCGGGCACTGGCCGGTTCGATCGCCGCCTGCAACTGCGCCATGAACGCCTTGCGGTCCAGCCCGGCCGGAATGGCGGGCAGGAATTCGACGGTGACCTCGCCCGGCCGCTTGGACAGCGAGCCGCGCCCCCAGAACAGGCCGGAATTCAACGCCACCGGCACGCAGGGCAGGCCCAGGCCGACATAGATCATGGCGACGCCGGTGTGATAATCGGGGTCGGCACCGACATCCTGGCGATGGCCCTCGGGGAAGATCAGCACTTGGCGCCCGGCGGCGGCGGCGGCCTCGGCGCCCTTGACCATGTCCTTCAGCGCCTTCATGCCGGCGGCGCGGTCGATGGCGATCACCCCGGTCTTGCCCAGGTACCAGCCGAAGATCGGGATGCGCAGCAGCTCGCGCTTCAGGATCACCGCCGGGTCGTCGAGGATCAGGCGGTAGGCGAAGGTTTCCAGCGTCGACTGATGCTTGGACGCCACCAGGGCGGCACCCTTGGGCACCTCGCCGACGACGCGATAGGACAGGCCGCACACCCAGCGCAGCAGCGTGAAGCAGCCGCGCACCCAGAAGCGGGCGGGGCCGGCGACCAGACGCGGCGGGCACAGCAGCAGCGGCAGGTACAGCGTGCCGAGGACCAGCGTCCAGGCATTGAACAGGGCGACGAAGAGGGCGGAGCGGAACGCAGTCACGGCGCGGGCTTTCTTGGCAGGAACCATTGGCGGATTTCTGCAGCCAGATACTTCGAATATTCGGTCGCAAGCAAGGCCGCCGTGCCAGGCCAGCGCCACCATTCGCGACTTTTCACCGTATCGGGGAACACCGGGTGGGGCACGATGGCCACACCGGGCAAGGCGTGGCGAAATTCGACCAGGCTGCGCGGCATGTGATAGGCGCCGGTCACCAGCCGCAGCGAGCCGACCCCTTCCTGCGCCACCCAGCGGGCGGTTTCGCTGGCGTTGCCCACGGTGTCGTCGGCGGCATGGCCCAGGACGATGGCGCCGGCCAGATCGGGATGCTCGCTGCGTGCCGCCTTGAGGATGTCGGCGACGTCGACACCGCGATGGACGCCGGAAATGAACAGCCGTCCGGCCAGCCCGTCATGCAACAGGGCGATTCCGGTGGTCAGGCGCTCGCTGCCGCCGGTCAGCACCACGATGGCGTCGGTGCGGGTGGTGACATCCTCGACCCGCGACGGCAGGGTGGCGACGAACCACAGGAAACCCATGAACCACATACCCGCCACCGCCACCGCGACACCGACCAGGGCGCCGCCGGCCTTGATGGCCAGCCGCCACGGCGAAAGCGAGCGGTCGGTAGGGGTCGTCATGGCATGCGGGCCAACGTTCCGTGCACGGTCAGGCGGGCGGTATACATGGACAGGCCGGCCGCCGCCAGCGGCAATAGCGCGATCACCACCCAGCCGGCGATGGGCAAGGCCAGCGACGGCAGGAAGCCGCCCTCGACCCGGCGCGCCGCCCAGCCGATCAGGCCCAGCGTCGGCACCGCCAGCGCCAGCCCGATCAGGCCGCCGGCAAAGCCAAGGGAAAAGGCGCGGTCGGCGAATTGGCGGGCGATGTAATCGTCATGGGCGCCGATCAGGTGCAGCACCTCGATCACGCCCTTATGCACCGCCATGTTGGTGCGGGTGGCATAGACCACGGTGGCCGAGGTGACGCCGCCGATGACCACGACGATGCCGATGGCGACCCATTGCGTGGTCAGCGACAGGTTGATCAGGCGCGATAGCCAGATGCGGTGGTCGTCCAGGCTGGCACCCGGCACGGCGTTGCTCAGGCGGTCGGCCAGGTCGCCCAAATCCATGCGCTCGTCGGGGTCGACGGCGACGTCGATCAGGCGCGGCAGCGGCAAGTCGCGCACCACCTCGGCGCTGCCCAGCCACGGTTCCAGCAGGGCGATGATCTGTTGCTTGTCGAGCGCGCGGGCGGCCTTGACGCCGGGCGTACGGCGCAGCAGGTCCACCGCCTGGCGCACCCGTTCGTCGGTCAGCATCTCGCCGGCCTCGCCGGGGACGGGCGCCACCTGCACCGTCAGGGTGCCGGCGACGTCGTGGTCCCAGCGCCCGACCAGCCCGGCCAGCACGAAGGTCCCGGCCACCGCCACCGCCGACAGATAGACCATCAGCGCCACCAGCCACGGCAGGAAGCGCGAGGTGGCGTCGCCCTTGAGCGGCAGATCGGAGCGCCGGCCCAGCATCAGCTCACCCTCTGCACTGTGCCGTGCTCGATATGCAGGCGCGGATGGTGGGCGAAGCGGTCCACCAGAGCCTGGTTGTGGGTGGCGATAACGATGGTGGTGCCCAGCTTGTTCAATTCCTCGAACAGATACAGCAGGCGCATGGCGATATGATCGTCCACGTTGCCGGTGGGTTCGTCGGCCAGCAGCAGGTCCGGCCGCCCGATCACCGCACGGGCGATGGCGACGCGCTGCTTCTGGCCGCCCGACAGCGTCGACGGCTTGGCGTGCAACTGGTCGCTCAGGCCGACCCAGCCCAGCAACTCGGGCACGTGTTTCTGCACTTCCGATTCCTTGACCCCGCGCACGCGCAGCGGCAGCGCCACGTTATCCAACGCGGACAGGTGGTCGAGCAGGCGGAAATCCTGGAACACCACGCCGACGCGGCGGCGCAGGGCCGGCAGCTCGTAGCGTTTGGTCAGGGCGATGTCCTTGTCGAACAGCACGACGCGTCCGCGCGTCGGCCGCATGCCCAAATACATCAGGCGCAGCAACGAGGATTTGCCCGCGCCCGAAGGGCCGGTCAGAAAGTGAAACGATCCCGACGGCAAGGCGAACGTAATGTCCTGCAGGACTTCCGGTCCCAGGCCATAACGCAACCCGACCCCGTCGAATCGGATAATATGTTCCCCACGAGGGCGATGCCGCACAATAGCTTCTCCCAACGGCGCGAAGGATGACACGCGCGCTTGGCCTTCGTCCAGCGCGCGCTTGTGTTGGTTTTGGGATAGTCCTATAAGGAAGTTCGTCTTGGGCTAGGCTGTCCCGTCCCATGCTGATTAGCTGTCCGAATTGCGCGACTAATTTCTCGGTTCCCGACAAGGCGTTACAGCCATCGGGGCGGACGCTGAAGTGCGCCAAATGCGGCCATAAGTGGTTCCAGTCGGTGCAATCGGCATCGAACGATTTCGGCCTGGACGAAGGCTCGTTCCCGCCGCCGCCGGCGCGCCCCGAACCCAAGCCGCTGTTCACCGCGCCGCCGCCCGAGCCGGAACCCGATCTGGACGACCACGATCTGGACGAGCCGCTGCGCCCGTCGGCCGCCGACCGCATCAGCGCCGACATGGACATGGATCTGGACGAGCCGCCGATCCCCGATTTCGGCCCCCGCCCGCGCTCGGAACAGCCGACGGTCAGCGAGCACGATATCGATCCCGACTCGCCGCCCCAGCCTATTCCCGACGTCTTCACCCACCACCCGTCCACCCACAAGGGGACCGGCGCACTGTGGGTGTTGCTGATCCTGCTGCTGCTGGGCGGCGCCGGCGGCGGCGCCTATTACTTCCAGGACAAGCTGGTCAGCCTGTGGCCGCCGGCCCACGAGTTGCTGACCCAGGCCGGCCTGCGCCACGAGCGGCCGGGCGCCGGATTGGAACTGCGCAACGCCGGCACGCCCGAGCGTTTCGTCCAGAACGACACCGAAGTGCTGATCGTGCGCGGCATCATCGCCAACATCTCGGACCGCGAGCGCCCGGTGCCGTTGATGAAGCTGGTGCTGCTGGACCGCGACAAGGCGGTGGTGCAGGAAAAGCAGGCGCCGCCGCCGGTCACCGCCCTGGACCCCGGCGGCACCGCCGGTTTCCGCATCATCCTGGAACGCCCCGACCCCAGCGCGGTCGAGGTCAACGTCCTGTTCGTCGACCCGCACGAGGCGGCGAAGTAATACGACCGGCCCATGCCGATCCCATGAAAGGGCGCCTGCGGGCGCCCTTTTTGTTTGCCCATATACCTCCGCAGATTTCACCACAGAGACACGGAGGCACAGAGAGGTTCCGCCAGACGGGAGGCGCCAACGCTCACACAGCACAGATATCTCTGCGCCTCTGTGTCTCTGTGGTTTTCCTGTTATGTCCGCAGGACAGGGGAAAGCCTTCGTTGCAGGAAAGCCCGGCACAAACGCCGAAAGGCCCCGGAGTTTCCCCCGGGGCCTGGCACATCTTTTTTCGCCGAAGCGAACGCCGATTAGGCGGAAGCGGCCTGCTTCTTGGCCAGAGCGGCCTGCACGCGCTTCTTCAGGCGGCGCGACTCGGTCGGCAGCACCGAGTCGTTGGTGGTCAGCAGGAACGAGTCCAGGCCGCCATTGTGCTCGATGGTCTTCAGGCCACGGGTGGTGACCTTCAGGCGGACCATCTGGCCCAGGGCATCGGACAGGACCGAGGTTTCCTGCAGGTTCGGCAGGAAACGGCGACGGCTCTTGTTGTTGGCGTGGCTGACGTTGTTACCGGTCAGAACACCCTTGCCGGTGATTTCGCAACGACGGGCCATGGCAGCATCCTCTTGTGTTCGGGCGCGGGCCGTGCCTCGCGCAAGGTAATCCGGTCCCGGCGGTTAACCGGGGAAGCCGCGTTTTTAAGGGGGCCGGCGCCCTCAGTCAAGCGGATTCCGATTCTTTGTCAGGCGCTTGGAGTCGTCCCTTCGCACACAACGTCAGGCACTTGGCACCCGGAGCGAGGCGAAGCCGAGGGACTGGGCCGTTGAGGCCCTGCGCGCCACTGCGCGCGCAAGGCAAGCGGGCCGGACGGCCCGCGCCGCCGCCTGAGGCCAAACAGAGAAAAGCCCCGCCTTCCTTACCCGAACAGCTTATCGATTTCGGTCTGCGCCAGCATCTTGTCGACGTCGGCCTGGGTGACGCCCTGGCCGGGCAGTTGCGGGCCGTGCAGCAACTTCTTGTCGGGGTCCTGGTCTTCCTTGATCTCGACCACCACCTTGGTCAGCTCGTCCCTGCCCCAGGTGAAGATGATGGCGTTGATGCGTTCCTCGACGAACTTCAGCGAGTTGACCACCTTGGTGATGCGCTGGCCGGTGATGTCCTGGAACGAGCATGCCTCGAACACCAAGTTGACCTTGTCGGTGACTTGGTCGAACACCTCGCCCAGCTTGCCGCCCTGGCAGTAGACGCGCGCCTCATTCATCAAATTGTCGACGCCTTCGACACTCTCCATGATGGTATTGGTGGCGCCTTCGGTCGCGCTGACGATGGCGTCGAGCTGTTCCGACATCGAGCCGAAGTGATCGGGTGCACCCGGAGGGTTCAGCGCCGCCAGCTCCTTGCGGATCTTTTGCAGGTGGCCGAAGAGACCAACCAATTCCTTTTTGAGGACCAGAAGGTCTTGCGCGCTAGGCTGGTTCATTGACTCGAATCCCGGGGGCATTTTCATGGGCGGCTCACTACCATACCCCGACAAGTGGCCCACCGCAAAGTGACCGCCAAGGGGGAATGGATGTTTTCTACGGATCAGCCGGGAAAAGCCTGGCGGAACGTCGCCACCAATTGGCGCGCCGCCCGGCCCGGCGCCAGCGAGCCGTCGGCGACGCCGCTTTCCATCGCCGGCAGCACAGCGGCGACGCGGGGGTCGTCCTTCAGCGCCTGCATCAGGGTTTCCGCCACTTCGTTCCACATCCAGGCATGGGCCTGTTCCGAGCGGCGACCGGCGAAGCGGCCGGCCCGTTCCATGGTCTGGCGGTAAAGATCGACGTTGTCCCACACCTTGTCGATGCCCAGGCGTTCCAGCGCCGAGCAGGTCAGCACCGGCACCGTCCAGCCGGCATGGGCCGGGGTCAGCAGATGCAGGGCGTTGGTGTAATCGCGGGCGGCACGGGCGGCGGCTTGGGCCAGGTCGCCATCGGCCTTGTTGACGACGATAGCGTCGGCCAGTTCGACGATGCCCTTCTTGATGCCCTGCAATTCGTCACCGCCGCCGGGAACCAGCAGCAACAGGAACATGTCGACCATGTCGGCCACCGCGGTCTCGCTTTGACCGACGCCGACGGTTTCCACCACGATGACATCGTAGCCGGCGGCCTCGCACACCAGCATGGCCTCGCGCGTGCGCCGCGCGACGCCGCCCAGGGTGCAGCCGGACGGGCTGGGACGGATGAAGGCGCGCTCGTCACGCGACAGATCCTCCATGCGGGTCTTGTCGCCCAGGATCGAGCCGCCGGTGCGCGGGCTGGACGGGTCCACCGCCAGCACCGCCAGCCGATGCCCACTGTCCACCACATGCAGGCCGAAGGCTTCGATGAAGGTGGACTTGCCGGCACCGGGCACGCCGGTGATGCCGATGCGCACGCTGCGCCCGGCATGGGGCAGCAATTGGTGCAGTAACGCCTCGGCCGCCTCGCGGTGGTCGGGCCGGGTCGATTCGATCAGGGTGATGGCGCGGGCCAGGGCGCGGCGGCTGCCGGCCAGCACACCCTCGGCAAGGTGGAGCGGATCAAGAGACAACGGGGCGGCTTCCTATTTCTTCTTCGGCTTGTCGGCGGGAGGTTCGGAATGAAGCAGGGTGGTGATGGCCATGGCCACCAGCTTGGCCCGGCTTTCGTCATCCAGGTCGGCCAGGATCTGTTGCTTGGCGCGGTGAACCGCCATGGCGTTGGCGATCAACGCCTGGCGTTCCGGGGTGATGAAGTCCTTGACCTGGGACTGCATGTGGCGGATCGCCGCGGCACGCTCGTCCTCGGCCGGCCGGGACGCCGCCGCTTTCGGGGCGGGCGGCGCCTTGTCGGGTGCCAACTGGCGGGCGCGGCGCTCGATGGCGGCCTGCGCTTCCTTGGCGAATTTGTCCTTAAGGAACCCGAACATGGCTCCGGCCCGGCGATGGATACTGCGCCGATGGTAGCCGCTCGGCGCGCCCGGTGCCAGGGGCAAGCGTTAATCGTCAGGCGGCCCGTGGGGCGCCGTCGGCGCGCTCGACGGCAAGCGGCAGGGTGAAGCGGAAGGCGGCGCCGCCGCCGGGCGCGTCCTCGACCCAGATGCGCCCACCATGGCGGTCGACGATGCGCTTGCAGATGGCAAGGCCGATGCCGGTGCCGGGATAGGTGTCGCCGGGGTGCAGACGCTTGAAGATGGTGAAGACGTGCTCGCGGTACTCCGCCTCGATGCCGATGCCGTCATCCACCACCGAGAACACCACACCGCCGCCGCTGCCCACCGCCGCCTCGATCCGCACGTGGGGCGGCTGGCCCGGGCGGCGGAACTTGATGGCGTTGCCGACCAGGTTCTGGAACAGTTGCGCCACCTGCATCTCGTCACCCTGCACCACCGGCAGCGGCCCCACCTCGATCTCGGCACCAGCGGCAACCACGCTTTCATGCAGGTTCTGCAGCACGCGCCCGACCAGATCGGCGGTATCGACGCGGGCGAACGGCGCACCCTTGTTGGTCACCCGCGAATAGGCCAGCAAATCGTTGACCAGCGCGTGCATGCGCTTGGCGCCGGCGACGATGAAATGCAGATAGTCGAGATCCTCGGACAGCAGGCGCGGCCCCGAACGCCGTTCCAGCAACTGGGCGAAGCTGGTGATGGTGCGCAACGGCTCCTGCAGATCGTGCGAGGCGACATAGGCGAAGCGCTCCAGCTCGGCGTTGGAGGCGACCAGGGCGTCCACCGCCTGGCGCAACTGCGCTTCGCTGGCGCGGCTGTCGTCGATGGCGCTGCGCAGGCGCACCGCCTGGGACAGCAGGCCATGCACCGCCAGTGCCGCCAGCAAGGCCAGGCACAGCCCCACCGCCAGCAGCGCCGGCCGGCGCGGCGACGCGCTGGGCCAGCCGCCCAGCGGCACCGCCGCCATCTGCCATGAGCCGTTGGGCAGCGACACGTCCAGCAGCACCGGATCGGCGCTGAACATGCCGGCCGAGCCGAAGAACACCTCGCCCTTGGCGCCCAAGCCGTCGCGGCCGCGAATGGCATAGTCCAGTTGCAGATCGTCCAGCAACCCGGCTTCCGCCAGCAGCGACGGCATGTCCAGCACGATGATCGCCAGCCCCCACAGCGTCGGCTTGCCGCCCACATCCTGGAACACCGGAACGCGGCCGAGCAGGCCGCTGCCGCCCTGGACCAGCTCGGCCGGACCGGCCACGGTCAGGCGGTTGGTGTCGATGGTCTGGCGGATGATGGGTTGGAAGCGGGGCACCGCCAGCAAGTCGACGCCGATGGCGGTGACGTTGCTTTCCAGCGGATAGGCGTAGCGGATGACGCAATCGGGCGCCAGCACCAGGCCGCGCACGTCGGCACGGCCGCCGACCAGATTGCGGGCAAAGGCGTTGAAGCGGGCTTCGGTGACGGTGTCGCCGGCCTGCGCGAAGGCGGCCAGGCCGCGCACCAGGTGCAGGCGGGCATTGAGGCTGGCCTCCAGCGCCGCGCGCTTGGTGCTGAGCCGGTCCAGCACCATGGCATGCTGTTCCGACTGGAAGCGCGCCGATTCCAGGCGGTCGAACACCATGGTCAATGCCAGCACCAGCGCCGCGGTGACCACCGCCCCCAGCCAGCCGGGAATCCTGCCCACGCGCATCCCCCTCGCGACGCCCCATCCCATTAAGGGAAATTAGCGAAAGGAGCGCAGGTTTCCTAGCGGCGTTTTCGCCTCAAGGTTCCGGTTTGGAGGCATACAAAAGCAAAACCCCCTCCCTTGCGGGAGGGGGCTTGCCAACTCAGCGGAAGCGCCGAGCAGCAGGACTTAGAAGTCCATGCCGCCCATGCCGCCCATGCCACCGCCCATGTCGGGCATGGCCGGAGCGTCCTTCTTGGGCTTCTCGGCGATCATGGCCTCGGTGGTGATCAGCAGGCCGGCCACCGAAGCGGCGTCCTGCAGAGCGTAACGGACCACCTTGGTCGGATCGATGATGCCGGCCTTGATCAGGTCGGTGTATTCGCCGGTCTGGGCATCGAAGCCGAAATTGGCTTCGGTGGATTCCAGCAGCTTGCCGGCGACAACGGCGCCGTCGAAGCCGGCGTTTTCGGCGATCTGACGCACCGGCGCCTGCAGGGCGCGGCGGATGATCTCGACGCCGACCTTCTGGTCGTTGTTGGCGAAGCTGACGCCGGCCAGCGCCTTGACGGCGTACAGCAGGGCGGTACCGCCGCCGGGGACGATGCCTTCTTCAACCGCGGCGCGGGTGGCGTGCAGGGCGTCGTCGACGCGATCCTTACGCTCCTTGACCTCGACTTCCGAAGCGCCGCCGACCTTGATGACGGCCACGCCGCCGGCCAGCTTGGCAAGACGCTCCTGCAGCTTCTCGCGGTCGTAGTCCGAAGAGGTCTCTTCGGCCTGCGCACGGATCTGCTTGCAGCGGGCTTCGATGTCGCCCTTAGCGCCGGCACCATCAACGATGGTGGTGTCTTCCTTGGTGATGGTCACGCGCTTGGCGGTGCCCAGCATGTCCAAGGTGACGGTTTCCAGCTTGATGCCGAGGTCTTCCGAGATGACCTGGCCACCGGTCAGGATGGCGATGTCTTCCAGCATGGCCTTGCGGCGATCGCCGAAGCCCGGAGCCTTGACGGCGGCGACCTTCAGGCCGCCACGCAGCTTGTTGACCACCAGGGTGGCCAGGGCTTCGCCCTCGACGTCCTCGGCGATGATCAGCAGCGGACGGCCCGACTGCACCACCGATTCCAGCACCGGCAGCAGCGGCTGCAGGCCGGACAGCTTCTTTTCGAACAGCAGGATGTACGGGGCATCCAGCTCGACGGTCATCTTTTCGGCGTTGGTCACGAAGTACGGCGAGGAATAGCCGCGGTCGAACTGCATGCCTTCGACGACATCCAGCTCGGTGTCCATGCCCTTGGCTTCTTCGACGGTGATCACACCCTCGTTGCCGACCTTTTCCATCGCCTTGGCGATCATGGCGCCGATTTCGCGCTCGCCATTGGCCGAGATGGTGCCGACCTGGGCGATCTCTTCGTTGGTCGAGACCTTGCGCGAACGCGACTTGACGTCGGCGATGATGGCGGCGACGGCCAGATCGATGCCGCGCTTCAGATCCATCGGGTTCAGACCGGCGGCGACGGCCTTGACGCCCTCGCGGACGATGGCCTGGGCCAGCACGGTGGCGGTGGTGGTGCCGTCACCGGCCAGGTCGGCGGTCTTCGAGGCCACTTCGCGCACCATCTGGGCGCCCATGTTCTCGAACTTGTCGGCCAGCTCGATTTCCTTGGCGACCGACACACCGTCCTTGGTGATGCGGGGCGCGCCGAAGGACTTCTCGATCACCACGTTGCGGCCCTTCGGGCCGAGGGTCACCTTGACGGCATCGGCCAGGATATCGACGCCGCGCAGCATCTTGGTGCGCGCATCGGTGGAAAACTTGACTTCCTTAGCAGCCATGTTCGTAAACCTCTAATGAAACGGTGGGTTGGCGAGTCTTAGGCGAGGATGCCGAGGATGTCGGATTCCTTCATGATCAACAGCTCGGCGCCGTCGATCTTGACCTCGGTGCCCGACCACTTGCCGAACAGGATGCGGTCGCCAGCCTTGACGTCGAGAGCGACGAGCTTGCCGTCTTCACCGCGGACGCCGGAACCGACGGCGATGACTTCGCCCTGCATCGGCTTTTCCTTGGCGGTGTCCGGGATGATGATGCCACCGGCGGTCTTCTCTTCCGCGTCGATGCGCTTCACCAGCACGCGATCATGGAGCGGGCGGAACTTCATAAAAAACCTCCGTCAAACGGTTTGGTTCGTTGCCGAATAGATTGGCTCGGCCGCAAGCGCCGTTGTTAGCACTCTCGGTCGAGGAGTGCCAACGATCTAGGAGGGGGGTTGAAAAGAGTCAAGCGCGAATGGTGCGCTTTTTCGCACGAATACGCGCAACAGACTGATTCGAAAGGTGAAAAGAATCGTCCGCTCAGGGAGTCTTGAGCAGGCTGACCACCCATTTGACCCCGGTCACCTCGGTGGCGTCGGCTTTCATGGCGCCGGCGGCCTCGGCGCTGGGCGCGGCGCCCAGCAGGAAGGCGACGCCGTTGATGACACGCACGGTGGTGCCGGCGCGGCCTTCGATGTTGAGCTGGCGGCGGACCGCCTCTTCGCGCTCGGGGTCGGCGACGAAAACGTCCAGCGCCTTGTCCTCGGCCAGCACCAGTTCGTTGTGAACGGCGGCGACGCCGTCGACCGACGCGGCCACCTGTTCCGCCTTGCGACGCTGCTCCGGCTTGATCACCGCCCCCATCAGCAGGGCGCGGCCGCCCCACACCTCGACGGTGACGGCGCGATAGGCGCGGCGATCCAGTTCGGCGATGCGACGGCTGACGATGGAGGCCAGTACGTCATCCTTGTTGGACTGGTTGCGCGTGCGCTCCAGCCCGGCGAAGACCGGAGCGGCGGCGGCCGTGGGAGCGGCGGCGTTGGTCGCGACCGGACGGGACGGCGATTCCGCCGTCTGGCAGGCGGCCAACAGCAGGACCAGAACCACGGCGGCAGCGCGACGCATCAGCTTTCCCCTTCTTCCTCGTCGGGCAGTCCCTTGGCGGCGCGGGTACGCCGCCACAGCCAGACACCCAGAACGGTCGAGGCGACGAACAGTACTCCCGACAGCGACCATGTCACCATCTTATCCAGCTCGAAGCCGGCACCGGCCAGGGCGAAGACGATGGTCTGCGGCAGAAAGCCGATCGCCGAGCCGGCGAAGAACGGCACCACCCGCACCCCGGACACGCCGGCGGCCACGTTGGCGGTGGCGTTGTGCGACACCGGCGACAGCCGCAGGATGATGGCCATGGTGAATTCGTTGCCGGTCAGGAAGGCGTCGATACGGGCGATCTTGTCGGGGAAACGGCGGGTCAGCGCGTCACGGCCGATGAAACGGGCATAATAAAAGGTGGTCAGCGACCCCAGCACGGTGGACAGCAGCGCCAGCGCCAGCCCCATCCACGGGCCGAAAGCATAGGCGGCGCCGAAGCTGACCGCCTGGCGCGGCAGGCCGATGGCGATGACGACGGCGCCCACCAGCAGATAGAGCGCCTCGCCGTAAAGCCCCTGTTGGCCGCGCACCGCCTGGTCGACCCAGCCGGTGTTCAGCATGGCCTTGATGCCGACGACCTCGAACAGCCAGCCGATGGCCACCATGGTGGCGATCAGCACCAGCCCGCGCACGATGACGGCGGGGTCGAGCAAGGGATGGCGCCGACGCGCGCTCACGATTGGGATTCGACCACCGGCGGCAGGCCGCCTTCGACAACCGGGTTGCGCGAGCGCCGCATCAGCCACATGACGCCCAGCAGATCGGGCACGCCGACCAGGGCGCGGCGCAGGTTGCTGTAGTTGGAGGCACCGGCGCCACGCGGGCGGTGGTTGACCTTGACCGACACCACCTTGCCGCCAGCCCGGATGGTCAGCGCCGGCAGATAGCGGTGCATGTGGTCGAAGCGCGGCAGATCAAGGAACAGGTCGCGCGGGAACAGCTTGGACCCGCAGCCGGTATCGGGCGTGTCGTCCTTCAGCATGGCGACGCGGATGGCGTTGGCCGCCTTGGACGCCCAGCGGCGGGACGCGGTGTCCTTGCGATTGGCGCGCCAGCCGGCGATCAGCAGCTTGGACCGGGTCGCCTCGGGTTCGCCGCGCCAGCGTTCGACCATGGCGGGAATGTCGGCCGGGTCGTTCTGGCCGTCGCCGTCCAGCATGGCGATCAGCGGCGCCCGCGCCGCCTTGACGGCGGTGGCGATGGCCTGGCTTTGACCGCAACTGAAGCGATGGCGCAACGAGCGCAGACGAGGAAACCGGGCCTGAACCTCGGCCAGCTTGGCCGGGGTGGCATCGGTCGAGCCGTCATCCACATAGATGACCTCGAACTCCACCTTGCCCTCAAGGGCGGCGTGGATTTCCTCCACCAGCGACAGGATGTTGTCGGCCTCGTTCTTGACGGGGATGACGACGGCAAGTTCCGGAGTGGGGACGGTCATAGTAGGTCGTGCCTATCGCTCAAAAGACTCGTCACCCCCGCGAAAGCGGGGGTCCATGTCAGCAGCACACTCTGCGGCGTCATGGATTCCCGCCTGCGCGGGAATGACGCCGGAACGATGGAATCAGGCCAAACCGACCCGGCCCATTTCCAGGAACTTGTCGCGGCGCCGCGCCCGCAGCACGCCACCGTCCAGGCCGGCCTGGTCGCGCAAGGCGGCATCCAGCGCCTGGGACAGGTTCTGCAGGGCGAGGGTCGGATTGCGATGGGCGCCACCCAGCGGCTCGGGCACGATCTGGTCGATGACGGCCAGCTTGTGCAGGTCCTGGGCGGTCAGGCGCAGAGCGTCGGCGGCGTCCTTGGCATTGGCGGCCGAGCGCCACAGGATGCCGGCGCAACCTTCCGGGCTGATGACCGAATAGATGGCGTGTTCCAGCATCAGCACCGACCCGGCGGCGGCCAGGGCGATGGCGCCGCCGGACCCACCTTCGCCGATGATCGCCGACACGAACGGCGTGCGAATGTCCAGGCAGGTCTCGATCGAGCGGGCGATGGCTTCAGCCTGGCCGCGCGCCTCGGCGTCGACGCCGGGATAGGCGCCGGCGGTGTCCACCAGGGTGATGACCGGCAGCCGGAACTGATCGGCCATTTCCATCAGGCGCACCGCCTTGCGGTAGCCTTCGGGCTTGGCCATGCCGAAATTGTGCGTCAGGCGCGATTCGGTGTCGTGGCCCTTTTCATGGCCCAGCACCATCACCGACTGGCCGCGGAAGCGGCCAAGGCCGCCGACGATGGCCTTGTCCTCGCCGAAACAACGGTCGCCCGCCAGCGGCGTGAAGTCGCTGATCAGCGCGTTGATGACGGTGAGCGCGTGCGGCCGCTCGGGGTGGCGGGCCACCTGAGTCTTCTGCCACGGGGTGAGCTTGGCGTAGGTCGCGCGCAAGAGCTTGTCGACCTTGGCCTGAAGCCGGGCCACCTCTTCGGCGATGTTGACGTCGCCGTTATCCGCGAGGTGCCGCAGCTCTTCGATCTTGCCCTCGAGCTCGGCGATGGGCTTTTCAAATTCAAGGATATGCATGGGGAGGTTTCATACCACAGCCGCCGCCGGGAGCAAGAAAAAGCGCGCAAGCGCCCTAGCGGGATCAAGAAAATGGGGTGGGGCGGGATCAAGAAAATGGGGTGGCCCACGGCGTCCTGGGGCCACCCCTCGCTCAGGGATCGTCAGATGCGCGGACCCTTGCGGCGCGGCACCGGATCAACCCCCTCGTAGAGCGGCCAGGCACCGGCGGCAATGGCCTCGAGCGACGGCGATTGCTGGCCCATCCGCGAACGGTAGATCCAGAAATTGGTCATCACCCGTTCGACGAAGGCACGGGTTTCCCGCGACGGCAGGCTTTCGATGAACAGCAACGGATCGTTGCCATGCTTCATACCGCCCAGCCACTGGCCCAGCTTGCCCGGCCCGGCATTGTAGGCGGCGGCCAGCATCAGCAGGTTGCCGTTGACCGGTTCTTCCGCCAGCAACTTGCCCAGGTATTTCTGGCCCAGGCTCAGGTTCAGTTCCGGGTCGCCCAGCTTGTCCTTGACGTGGTTGCCGGCGATGGACACGGCGGTGGCCGGCATCAACTGCATCAGGCCGGAGGCGCCGGCGCCGCTGCGGGCCTTGGGATTGAACGAGGATTCCTGGCGAACGAAGGCATAGACCAGCGCCTTGTCCATCTGCCAGCCGCCACGCGGCGTCCAGTCGGGGACCGGGAAGGCGGCGGCGTCGTTGACCAGGCCGGGGGCCATGCCGCCCAACCGCACCGCCAAGGCCGGCATGCCGCCCAACTGGGCCAGCACCAGCATGGACTGGCGCAGCGTCTTGGTGGCGCGCGGATAGATGCGGCGCAGTTCTTCCTCGGCGCCCTGGTTGTCGCCCAATTGCAGCAGGGCCAGCGCCCGCTTGGTGCCCGGCACCCGCATCAGCACGTCGGCATCGGCCTCGGTGAAGGGCGGCGTCTCCCACGAGAACAGGGTGTCGTAGCCCAGGGTCTGGCGGGCCAGCAGGCCGTAGAAGGTGCGCGGATAGGTCGCGGCAATTTCCAGCCAGTGGTTCACCACCTCGGGACGGCGCGACACCAGATTGGCGCGGGCGGCCCAGAAGGCGGCGGCGGAAACCATCCACGGCGAAGCGTCGTCGCGGTTGGCGACTTCCTCGAAATGACGGCGGGCCTCTTCCGGCTTGCCCTGGCGCCATTGCGCCAGCCCGGCGACCCAATGGGCGGCGGGGAATTCGGTGCCCGAGCGCTCGGCCACCTGGGCGGCCCAGGTGGCGGCCTCGGCGTCGCGGCCACCGGCGAAGTGATCGGCGGCCAGCGTCAGCTTCAACTCGTCCACGTCGGCGCGATCGAGGATATGGGCCTCGGGACCGGTAATCACCGCCAGCGCGGCGGCCGGGTCGTTCTTCTTCAGGTACGAGCGGAACTTGGCCTTGAGGGCGCGCGCCTTGGCGCTGCCGTGATCGGTGTCGTAGACGTCGCCTTCCCAATTGGCGCCATCGTCCGAGGTGTCGATCCCCGACCCCTTGAGGTAACCCTTGACCGGCGGCTTGATGGCGCCGAAACCCTTGACACCCTTGGTGGTGGCCAGCTTGTGGATGGCCTCGGCCTGCGGCAGTTCGGCATAGTCGGCCATCCAGGCGCGCAGCTCCTGGTACTTGGGCTTGGCGCCCGGAGCCAGATAGCGCGCGGCCAGCACATGGCCCTTGAGAAGGTCGTCCTTGACCCGCGCCAGCTCGCGATCGGCGGCAGCGGTCTGGCCCTCGGCCTGCAGCTTGAACGCACGGGCATAGATTTCCGCATCCGACGCGGCAAGCGGACGGGGCAGCGGGGCAATGCGGGCTTCACGGCCAATGCCGGGCATCACGGCGGCGGTCAGGGTTCCTTCGTCGCCGGTGGTCGCGGTCACCGGCTGCGCCATCGCCACCTTCACGGTGCCGTTTTGGCCGGCCAGAACCGGTGTTGTCACGGCCATGATCGCCAACATCAGGGCCGGGAGGAGCCTGTCGCGCAAGGCTGTTCTCCTCTAAAGGTTAATCGGAAACATCGAACTGTCTGGACAGTTTTATAAATGACCGAGGGCGTCAGAGCAACCCCCGAAAGATGGGGCAAACTTAGGGCATGCGGATTATCGTGCAATTTCAATTTGTTATAAAACCACATTCGAGGTGGCACCTACCCCGTTCGCGCCAATCACGCTTATCGATGCCGCCGATTTGTGGCGAGGAAATGGCAAAGGTGCCCGCCATCGTCATCAAACCGCCACACCCGACTGCGTCGCATTTGTTCAAGACCGCGCGGGTGACGGGCGTCTAAGCTGCCAACGGTTGAACCGGAGGGCACCATGAAGCTGCGCTATACCATTCTGTCCGTCGAGGACGTCGCCGCCACCCTGGCCTTTTACGACAAAGCGTTCGGAATCCGGCGCCGCATGCTGCATGACAGCGGCCAGTACGGCGAATTGGACACCGGCGCCACCACCTTGTCGTTCACGTCGCTGGAACTGATGGAAAGCTTGGGCAAGACCCCGGGCCGGCCGCAGCCCCACCATCCGGTGTTCGAAATCGCCTTCGAAACCGACGACGTGGCGGCGGATTATGCCCACGCGGTGGCGGCCGGCGCCACGCCGGTGCAGCCGCCGACGGAAATGCCGTGGGGCCAGACCATTGCCTATGTCCACGACAACAACGGGTTCCTGGTGGAAATTTGCTCGCCGGTGGCGGCTTAGGCGCAACCCGCCGCCGTCAGTGGCCGGCGTCCAGCCGCTTCTTCACCTGCAGCAGGTCGCGCCAGGCCTCGCGCTTGGCGGCCGGGGTGCGCAACAGGTAGGCGGGGTGGAAGGTGGCCAACGCCGGAAGCGGCCGCGGCAGGCCGGGCGAGGCATAATCGAACCAGCGGCCGCGCAGGCGGTTGATGCCCTCGTGCCGGGCCAGCAGCGCCGAGGCCGACGCCCCGCCCAGCAGGATCAGCAGGTGCGGGTCGACCAGCTCGATATGGCGGGTGACGAAGGGCAGGCACACCGCCACCTCTTCCGCCGTCGGCTTGCGGTTCTCGACCGGGCGCCAGGGAACCACGTTCGTTATATATACTGTGTCGCGGTCCAGCCCGATGGAGGCGAGCATGCGGTCGAGCAGCTTGCCCGACTTGCCGACGAAGGGCAGGCCGTTGCGATCCTCTTCCGCGCCCGGCGCCTCGCCGATCACCATGACGTTGGCGTCGGCATTGCCGTCGGCGAACACGGTGGAGCGAGCGGTGCGCTTCAGCGCCAGACCGTCGAACGCCTCCAGCGCCTGGCGCAGTTGCTCCAACGTCTTGCATTCGGCAGCGATATGGGCCGCCGTGCCCGGAATGGCATGGCCGCCATGGGCAAAGGCGGCACCCTGCGGGTGCGACATCGGGGCCGGCGCGGGCGGCGCCGGTCTGGGCGCCGCCGGCTTTGCCGCATCCACGACTTTCGTCGGCTTTGCCGACAGGGCAAACCGATCCAGCGCCACCTCGCCGATGGCTTCGTCTACGCCGGCATCCATATACCAGCGCAGCAATTGGTCTAGGGTCTGGTCCAGCGGCATCTCGACTAACAAAATATCATGGCCTACCCCTGCATTTGAATGATTCGTATCATTCAAAATTCGATGCTATAGAGGCGGCCTTGAAATGGCACCGTGCCGTTCCGAGCGGGGAAAAGCAAGGACGGTGCGCGAAAGAGAACCCAAGTCCAGGGGAATGACTATGGAACGTGAATCGATGGAATTCGATGTGGTGGTGGTGGGTGCCGGCCCGTCCGGCCTGTCCGCCGCCATCCGCGTCAAGCAACTGAACCCTGACTTGAGCGTCTGCGTGCTGGAAAAAGGCTCGGAAGTGGGCGCGCATATCCTGTCGGGCGCCTGTTTCGAGACGCGCGCGCTGACCGAGCTGATTCCCGACTGGAAGGACAAGGGCGCGCCGCTCCACACCCCGGCGACCGACGACAGCTTCCTGTTCCTGACCGAGGGCAAGGCGGTCAAGCTGCCGACCCCGCCGCAGATGCACAATCACGGCAACTACATCATCAGCCTGGGCAATATGTGCCGCTGGCTGGCCGAGCAGGCCGAGGGCCTGGGCGTCGAGGTGTTCGCCGGCTTCGCCGCCGCCGAGGTACTGTACCACGACGACGGCAGCGTCAAGGGCGTCGCCACCGGCGACATGGGCATCGGCAAGGACGGCGAGCCGACCGGCAACTACACCCCCGGCGTCGAACTGCATGCGCGCCAGACCATCTTCGCCGAGGGCGTGCGCGGCAGCCTGACCAAGACCCTGTTCGAGCGCTTCAACCTGCGCGCCGATTGCGACCCGCAGACCTATGGCATCGGCATCAAGGAATTGTGGGAGATCGACCCGGCCAAGCACAGCCAGGGCAAGATCGTCCACACCGTCGGCTGGCCGCTGGACAGCGACACCTATGGCGGCTCGTTCCTGTACCATCTGGAAGACAACCAGGTGGTGGTCGGCTTCGTCATCGGCCTGGATTACCGCAATCCGCACCTTTCGCCGTTCGACGAGTTCCAGCGCTTCAAGACCCACCCGGCCATCCGCCCGACCTTCGAGGGCGGCCGCCGCATCGCCTATGGCGCCCGCGCCATTTCCGAGGGCGGCGTGCAGTCGATCCCCAAGCTGACCTTTCCCGGCGGCGCGCTGGTCGGCGACACCGCCGGCTTCCTCAACGTGCCCAAGATCAAGGGCAGCCACACCGCCATGAAGTCGGGCATGCTGGCCGCCGAGGCGGTGGTCGCCCTGCTGGCCGGCGAGGGCAACGAGGCGGTGTCCTATCCCGGCGCCCTGCGCCAGTCCTGGCTGTGGGACGAGCTGTACAAGGTGCGCAACATCCGCCCCAGCTTCCACAAGGGCCTGTGGGTCGGCATCGCCTATTCGGCGCTGGACACCTATGTGTTCCGCGGCAAGGCACCGTGGACCTTCCGCAACCATTCCGATCACGACCAACTGAAAAAAGCGGCGCAGTGCGCGAAAATCGCCTATCCGAAACCGGATGGTAAGGTTTCGTTCGACAAGCTGTCCTCGGTGTTCATCTCGAACACCAACCACGAGGAAAACCAGCCGGCGCACCTGAAGCTGAAGGACCCGTCGGTGCCGGTGGCGATCAATCTGCCGCTGTACGATGCGCCCGAGCAGCGGTATTGTCCGGCAGGTGTCTACGAGATCGTGCGCGAGGACGATGGGACCAACCCGCGGCTGCAGATCAACGCGCAGAATTGCGTGCACTGCAAGACCTGCGACATCAAGGACCCGACCCAGAACATCACCTGGGTGGTCCCTGAAGGCGGCGGCGGTCCCAACTACCCCAACATGTAAGGCGGGAGCCAGAGGCTCCCCGGAGTCGAACGGGTGATCATGGCGAGTTGGTGGAAGCGAGCGGGACGGCCGGCGGCCGTTCTCGCCCTGGGTGCGGTCCTGGCGGCCTCCTGCACTCCGCGTGCGGGCAACGATTCCGGGCAGGCTCCGGCCAAGGAGAACGCCGCCATCGGGCGCACCGCCTTGGGCGCCTTCCTCGCCGGCCGGCTGGCCCAGACCGATGGCGACACCCGTGCCGCCGCCGAATACTACTTGGCGGCGCTGAAATACGACCCCGACAATGTCGACCTGCTGCAGCGGGCCTTTACCCTGCTGGTGGCCGAGGGCCGCATGGAAGAGGCGTGGCCGCTGGCCGACCGCCTGCTGGCCTTTGATTCCGACGCCCCCATCCCCTTGCTGGTGGCCGGCCTGCGCGACGCCCGCGACGGCAATTTCGCCCAGGCCGACACCCGCTTCGCCGCTTTGCCCAAGCGCGGCGTGTTCGGCTTTCTGGCGCCGCTGATGTCGGCCTGGGCCAAGGCCGGCGCCGGCCAGACCGACCAGGCGCTGGAGGCGTTGTCGCCGCTGGCCTCGGTGCAGGGCCTAGCCCCCATGCGCGCCTTCCATGCCGGCCTGATCAGCGACGTCGCCGGCCGCGCCGACGCCGCCGAGGACAATTACCGCGTCGCCCTTGACGGCACGCTGTCGATCCGCTCGGTCGAGGCCGCCGGTGCCTTCTTCCAGCGCTCGGGCCGTCCCGACCGCGCCAAGGAGATCTACGGCCGCTATAGCGCCGAGCATCCCGACTCGTTGCTGTTCGACGGCGCCAGCCTGCTCAAGGCCGGCAGCACCATCGCCCGCCCGGTGGGCGACGCCAAGGCCGGCATGGCCGAGGCGTTGTTCGACATGGCCTCGCTGATGCGCCAGGGCAACGCGCTGGACATGGCGCTGGTGTTCTCACGCCTGACCCTGGCGCTGCAGCCCGATTTCGCCCTGGCCCAGATGAACGTGGCCGACATCCTGTCGTCGCAGGGCCGTTACGTCGAAGCCAACGCCGCCTATCGCGCCATCCCCGCCGATACGCCCGCCGCCGAGTTCGGCCGCCTGCGCATCGCCATGAACCTGGAGGAGATGGGCGACACCGAGGCGTCGCTGAAGGAACTGGACGATCTGGCCAAGGCCCGCCCCGCCGGCCTGGACGCGCTGGTGACCAAGGGCGACGTGCTGCGCCGCAAGCTGCGCTTCGCCGAGGCGGCCCAGGCCTATGACGCCGCCATCCGCCGCGTCGGCACGCCCGAGCCGCATCACTGGTCGCTGCTGTACAGCCGCGGCATCTCGTACGAGCGCTCCAACGACTGGCCCAAGGCCGAGGCCGATTTCCTCAAGGCGCTGGACCTGCACCCCGACCAGCCCGATGTGATGAACTATCTGGGCTATGCCTGGGTCGACAAGGGCATGCATCTGCCCGAGGCCCGCGCCATGATCGAAAAGGCGGTCAGCTTGCGTCCGCGCGACGGCGCCATCGTCGACAGCCTGGGCTGGGCGCTGTACCGCATGGGCGAGTACCAGAACGCGGTCAAGGTGCTGGAACGCGCCATCGAGCTGAAGCCCGAGGACGCCACCATCAACGACCATCTGGGCGACGCCTATTTCCAGGTCAGCCGCTTCGAGGAAGCCAATTTCCAATGGAAGCGCGCCCTGAGCCTGAACCCCGAGCCGGAGCAGCTGGCGCCGTTGCAGGAAAAGATCCGCAACGGCCAACTGCCGCCCAAGCCGCCGGAAAAATGAGCGCGGTCACGGTCCAGGCGCCGGCCAAGGTCAACCTGACCCTGCACGTCACCGGCAAGCGCGCCGACGGCTATCATCTGCTTGAATCGCTGGTGGCCTTCGCCGGCATCGGCGACACCCTGGACCTGGCCGCCGCCGACGGGCTGAGCCTGGCCCTGGCTGGCCCCACCGCCGCCGGGCTGAGTGCCGCCGACGACAATATCGTGCTGAAGGCGGCCCGCGCCTTGGCCGCCGCCGCCGGCATCGCGCCGCACGCCGCCATCACCCTGACCAAGCGCCTGCCGGTCGCCGCCGGCATCGGCGGCGGCTCGGCCGACGCCGCCGCCGCCTTGCGCGGCCTGGTGCGCCTGTGGGGCCTGGACATCGCCGAGGACGACTTGCGCGCGCTGGGCCTGACGCTGGGCGCCGACGTGCCGGTCTGTCTGGCCGGCCACCCCACCGCCATGACCGGCGTCGGCGAATGCCTGACCCCCGCGCCGACGTTGCCGCCGGCCTGGCTGGTTCTGGTCAATCCGCGCCGGCCGCTATCGACACCGGCGGTGTTCAAGGCCCGCACCGGCGGTTTCTCCGCACCGGCGCCGCTGACCGAATCCCCCGCCGATGCCCATGCCCTGGCCGTCGCCCTGGCGGCACGGCGCAACGACCTGACCCAGGCCGCCATCACCCTAGAACCGGTGCTCGCCGACATGCTGGCCCTGATCGCCGCCCAGCCGGGCTGCCTGCTGGCCCGCATGTCCGGTTCGGGCGCCACCTGCTTCGGCCTGTTCGCCGACGCCACCACCGCCCAACCCGCCGCCGCCGCCCTGACCGCGATCCAACCCGGCTGGTGGATCGCCGCCCCCCCCCTGCTGCCCTGACACCCACAAAAACCCCGTTGAAACCGCCCGACGAACCTTTTATGGTGCGTCGCCTTGCTGGGGCGTAGCCAAGCGGTAAGGCAGCGGTTTTTGGTACCGCCATTCCCTGGTTCGATCCCAGGCGCCCCAGCCAAGCTTTCCAAGGACTTAGGACAACGTCCCAAGTCTGAATTTGCCCCAAAATCCTTGTCGCCATATTGTCGTCCTGCGCTTTCGCGCTGGCGCAGCCCCTTTGCGCGCCGAGTCGTCTGTCGCGGAGGCATCCGGCGGCGCCTGGGAAAGACAGAATGGCCCGAAACATCCTTATCCTTGGCGGCGTCACCGAGGCCTATGCCCTGGCTGGCGAGTTGGTCGAGCGCCCCGATGTGCGGGTGATTTCGTCATTGGCCGGGCGCACCGGCAATCCGCGCTTGCCGGTGGGCGAGGTGCGGGTTGGCGGCTTCGGCGGGGCGGCAGGGCTGGCGGGCTATCTGCGCGGCAACCACATCGACGCGGTGGTGGATTGCACCCATCCCTTCGCGTCCCGCATGGGCTGGAACGCCGCTGAGGCGTGCGGGCATGCGGGCGTGCCGCTGCTGCGGCTGGAACGCCCGGCCTGGACCCGCCAGGACGGCGATCTGTGGGACGAGGTGGACGACTGGGCGCAGGCCGTGACGCTGGTCGGCGCCCGCTCCGGGCGCGTGCTGATGGCGCTGGGGCGGCAGGAGCTGGAGCCGTTCGCGGGCCTGGACCATGTGTGGTTCCTGATCCGCTCGGTCGAGGCCCCCGATCCGCTGCCACCGTTCGCCCAAGCCGAAATCCTGTTGGCGCGGGGGCCGTTCACGCCGGAGGCGGAGCGCGACCTGCTGACCACGCGCCGCATCGACACCATCGTCTGCAAGAACAGCGGCGGCCCCACTGACGCCAAGCTGGCCGCCGCCCGCGACTTGGGGGTGCGGGTGGTGATCAAGAACCGTCCGCGCCGTCCCGATACGGCCACCGCCGCCAGCGTGGCCGAGGCGCTTGCCTGGCTGGGCTAAGGGCAACGGTCAAATCGGTGTGGCGTGGCTGGCGCCGACCAGCCCCCCTTTGCGGTCGAACACCAGCACGTCCAGTTGGACCGGCGCGCCATCCAGAACATCCCGCGCCACCCTGGCGGCCTCGGCGGCGATGACGTCGGCCAGCGGCAATCCAGCGGCTTGGGCCAGTTCCAGCACCTGCAGCGCGCTGTTGGCGGCGGCGGTGCGGGCAAGGATATCCGGGGACGCCCCAAGGGCGCGCAGATGACCGGCCAGCCAGGACAAATCCACCTGCGAGCGTTTGGAGTGCAGATCCATCGCCCCCGCCGCCAGCTTGGACAGCTTGGCGAAGCCCCCGGCAATGGTGACGCGGGCGACCGGGTGGCGGCGCAGGTATTTCAACATGCCGCCGACGAAATCGCCCATGTCGATCACCGCCTCCAGCGGCAGGCCGGTCTGCGCCAGCGCCGCCTTTTCCGAGGTGTTGCCGACGCTGCCCACCACGTGGGTCAGCCCGGTGGCGCGGGCGACGTCGATGCCGCGCTGGATCGAATGAATCCACGCCGAGCAGGAATAGGGCACCACCACCCCGGTGGTCCCCAGGATAGAGAGGCCGCCCAGGATGCCCAGGCGCGGGTTCCAGGTGGCCTGGGCCAGCTTGTCGCCGCCGGGCACGGAAATCTCGATCTCGATGTCGGCGGGTTGCCCCAGGCGATTGGCGATCTCCACCACCTCGGCGCTCATCAGCCGGCGCGGCACCGGGTTGATGGCCGCCTCTCCCGGTGGCAGCGGCAGGCCCGGCTTGGTCACCGTGCCGACGCCGAACCCGGCGCGGAAGACGATGCCGCTGCCCGGTTGCCCCCGGCGCAGGGTGGCGATGATGGTGGCGCCGTGGGTGACGTCGGGATCGTCGCCGGCATCCTTGACCACCCCGGCCCGCGTCCAGCCATCGCCTTGTTCCGTGAGCGCCAGGGGGAACGTGGGCGTCTCGCCGCGCGGAAGCCGGATAGTCACCTGCGGTGGGAACCCTTCGCCGAACAAGGCCAAACACGCGGCCTTGGCGGCGGCGGTGGCACAGGCGCCGGTGGTCCAACCGGAACGCAGGGGCTTGTCGTCGGTGAAGTCGTTCATGTCCTCGCGCCGCGGGATGGAAGTCGCCGTAACCCTTTCACCGGCCGGCGGCGGCTGTCAACGAACAGCATCAATCCCCCACAGGCGACGCCGTGACAGAGCCGGCTCAGCCGCCGCGGTATTCCCGCTCGGCTTGCGGCATCTGCGCCTCGAGGCCACGGATGCGGTCGGCGGTGGCGGGGTGGGTGGAGAGGAAGGTGGGGCCGCCGCCGGCGGTGGCTTTCTCCATCTTGTGCCACAGGGCGATGGCGGCACGCGGGTCATAGCCGGCCTTGGCCATGTAATGCAGGCCAAGCTGGTCGGCCTGGAGTTCCTGGTTGCGGGAATAGGGCAGCGCGATGCCGTATTGCGCCCCCGCCCCCAGCAGCGCCGCCGCCATCTGGGGATTGCCGCCGCCCAGCACCGAGCTGAGCACCTGGACACCCATCTGGGTGGCGACGTCGGTGTTCATGCGTTCGGCGGCGTGGTGGGCCTTGTTATGGCCGATTTCGTGGCCGATCACCGCCGCCAGCTCGTCGTCGCTGTCGGCCAACCGCATCATGCCTTCGTAGACGCCGATCTTGTTGCCGGGCAGGGCGAAGGCGTTGATCTCGTCGCTTTTGAACACCTCGACCTCCCACTGTGCCGGGTTTTCCCCCGCACCGCCCAGCACACGCTGCGCCACCCGCCGCGCCCGGGCCTGGGCCTCGGCGCTGGTCGAGGCCGGCACCTCCTGGCGCAATTGCTGCCAGGCGCGCACGCCTTCCTCGTCGACCTGGGCCTGGGGCACCAGATCGAGGCCCAGCCCGGTGGAGTCGGCGGCGCAGGCCGCCAGCGGCGCGGCGACCAGCATTGCCCACAGCAAACGGCGCATGTCGACCTCACCCACGCTGTTGCCCCGTCGCCAGAAAAACGCCGAGGCCGGACCGGCAGGCGACGGCGAATGCGGGACTCCGCCGAAAGAGGTGCGCGCACTCTTTCGGGTAATCCCCAGAACCTGTGGAAAACTTTGTCGAAAACCTGTGGGCCGTGGCGGCGAACCGGCGCCCCGCCTCAAGCGCCGCGCGCTGCCCGATTCGTGGGCACGGCGGATTGCCTGATCTGCCTCTGCCTTGACCTGCCGCATGCGGCAAGAATGACGGCAAGATGACGGCTGTGAATAATCGTGAAACAGCAGTTGTCGCCCGCTACGACTTCCGATCATTTGGACGATGGGAGTAGTCGACAGGCGTAATCCCGCGCAGGACTAAGCCGAAGGCAACAAGCGGTGCGGCCACGGGTTGCTGCCGTCGCGCAGCCAGTGCAGCGATTTGGCCCAGAAATCATCGCGATGGCGTTCGTGAAACAGGGCGAAATGGCCAATGGAGTCATAGCCGAGATCGCTTGGCTGCAACTCGACTTGCTGACGCGGACTGCCGGTATAGTAATCGAGGCCGCGCCGGATTGCCTGCGGCGTGCCGAATTCGTCGTCGCTGAGGCCCACCGCCAAGATGGGCGCGTGTACAGCGGCGAAGCGATGCAGGATGGCGGCACGGTCGGCGGCGGGATAGCTCAGCTCCATGCGGTCGCGGCGAAAGCTCCATTCCAGCGCCACGCCGGCTGGCAGGTCTTCCAGCCAGCCCAGGCGCTTGCCGGGAAAATAGCCCAGTCCCAGCGCCATGGCCGGCATGACCACGTGCCAGCGCCACAGCAGGCGCCGCCGTTGCGCCGGGGCGTAATTGCGCCAATGGGCGTATTGCGCCCCCATGGTGAGGATGCGGTCGACCTGGGGCGCCGCCGGGGCAAAGCCGGGCAGGAAGCCGCCAATGCTGTGCCCCACCACCGCCAACAGCCCCTGGGCATCGCGCCGCCGCGCCCACCGCACCACGGCGTCGAAATCCAACTCGCCCCAGTGACGCCACAGGATGCCGCTGCCGCGCAGCCGCGCCGGCCGCGACCCGCCGATGCCGCGATAATCGTAGGTGATGGCGGCAAAGCCATGGCCGGCCAGAAAGCGGGCGTAACGGTGGTAATAGCGGGCGGCGACGCCGGTGGCCGGGTTGACGATAACCGTGCCGTTGTCGGACCCGGACGCCGGGCGCCACACCTGGCCGCTCAGTTCAAAGCCGTCGCCACAGGGGATGTGGATGGCATGGGGGTCCACGGCGGTCACTCCCGATCGTCGCGTGCGATGGGCAAATCCTACGAAGGATCGGCCGCGCCGGACAAACGAGAATTGCTAAGCGACAACGTAAGGCAGGATAGCCGTTTGATCGATTGCATCGATTTTTTGGATCGATATTACCCGTTTCACCAATGAGAGCGTTCTCCATAGGATGACCCTCGTTCCGGTCATTCAACGCTGTGGAGAAAAAACAAATGTCCCTCATCAACACCGACATCAAGCCCTTCAAGGCCTCGGCTCTCAAGAACGGCGCCTTCGTCGACGTCACCGACGGCGACCTCAAGGGCAAGTGGTCCGTGGTGTTCTTCTATCCCGCCGACTTCACCTTCGTCTGCCCGACCGAGCTGGAAGACCTGGCCGACAATTACGCCGAGTTCCAGAAGCTGGGCGTCGAGATCTACAGCGTCTCGACCGACACCCACTTCGCCCACAAGGCCTGGCATGACAGTTCGCCGGCGATCAAGAAGATCGCCTACACCATGGTCGGCGACCCGACCGGCACCATCAGCCGCAACTTCGAGGTCATGATCGAAGAACTGGGCCTGGCCGACCGCGGCACCTTCGTGGTCGATCCTCAGGGCAAGATCCAGATCGTCGAGATCACCGCCGGCGGCATCGGCCGCGACGCCAAGGAGCTGCTGCGCAAGGTCAAGGCCGCCCAGTACGTCGCCAGCCACCCGGGCGAGGTTTGCCCGGCCAAGTGGAAGGAAGGCGAGAAGACCCTGGCCCCCTCGCTCGACCTGGTCGGCAAGATCTAAAGCCACGGACTGAACTGCACTCTGCGGCCTGACCGCCCCGGACCCGGCTGCCCCCTCCAGCCGGGTCCGGGGGAAGGTCCCGCCGCACCGGTATCAAGGGAAGGCAAGCATCATGTTGGACGACACCATCAAGGGCCAGTTGCAGGCCTATTTCGAGCGCATCACCCAGCCGGTCGAGCTGGCCGCCTCCCTCGATGACGGCGCCAAGTCGCAGGAAATGCGCGCGCTTTTGCACGACATCGCCGGTCTGAGCGACAAGATCACCGTGGTCGAACAGGTCGATACCCGCACGCCGTCCTTCGCCATCCGCCGCGCCGGCACCGACGTCGAAGTGCGCTTCGCCGGCCTGCCCATGGGGCACGAGTTCAACTCGCTGATCCTGGCGCTGTTGCAGGTGGGCGGCCATCCGTCCAAGGAAAGCCAGGACCTGATCGAGCAGATCGCTGCGCTGGACGGCGACTACAGCTTCGAAACCTATTTCTCGCTGTCGTGCCAGAACTGCCCCGACGTGGTGCAGGCGCTGAACCTGATGGCGGCGCTGAACCCCCGGATCAAGCATGTCGCCATCGACGGCGCCCTGTTCCAGTCCGAGGTCGAGGCGCGCCAGGTGATGGCGGTGCCGGCGGTGTTCCTCAACGGCCAGCCCTTCGCCCAGGGCCGCATGAGCCTGGAGCAGATCGTCGCCAAGCTGGACACCAATGCTTCGGCGCGCGACGCCGACAAGATCAGCGCCAAGGATGCGTTCGAGGTGCTGGTGGTGGGCGGCGGCCCGGCCGGCGCGGCGGCGGCGGTCTATGCGGCGCGCAAGGGCATCCGCACCGGCGTGGTGGCCGAACGCTTCGGCGGCCAGGTGCTGGACACCATGGACATCGAGAACCTGATCAGCGTCAGCCACACCGAAGGCCCCAAGCTGGGCGCCGCGCTGGAGGCCCACGTCAAGCAATACGACGTCGACATCATCAACCTGCAGCGGGCGGAACAGTTGATCCCCGCCGCCACCCCCGGCGGCCTGATCGAGCTGCGGCTGGCCAGCGGCGCCACGGTCAAGAGCCGGTCGGTCATCCTGTCCACCGGCGCCCGCTGGCGCACCATGAACGTGCCGGGCGAGGACCAGTACCGCAACAAGGGCGTGGCGTTCTGCCCGCACTGTGACGGCCCGCTGTTCAAGGGCAAGCGGGTGGCGGTGATCGGCGGCGGCAATTCCGGCGTCGAGGCGGCCATCGACCTGGCCGGCATCGTCGCCCATGTCACCCTGATCGAGTTCGACAGCAAGCTGCGCGCCGACGCGGTGCTGCAGGCCAAGCTGCAGAGCCTGCCCAACGTGCGCATCATCACCTCGGCCCTGACCACCGAAGTGCTGGGCGATGGCGCCAAGGTCACCGGCCTGGCCTATAAGGACCGCGCCACCGACCTGGCGCATGTGGTCGAGCTGGAGGGCATCTTCGTGCAGATCGGCCTGGTGCCCAACACCGAGTGGCTGAAGGGCGTGGTCGAGCTGACCCCGCGCGGCGAGATCATCGTCGACGCCCGCGGCCAGACCTCGGTCCCCGGCGTGTTCGCCGCCGGCGACGCCACCACCGTGCCCTACAAGCAGATCATCATCGCCATGGGCGAAGGCGCCAAGGCGGCGCTGTCCGCCTTCGACCACCTGATCCGCCTGGCCCCCGCCGAAAGCGCCGCCGCCTGACCCTGCCCCCACCCCGTCAGGCGACGGACGCATCCAGCCCGGTCCCCTCCCCTGGGGCCGGGCTGGATACCCGAACAACGGTTCATCGCGGATTTGCAGGGAAAGAACCATCCCCAGACTCGTCATCCCGGCCGCAGCGTAGCGAAGAGCCGGGATCCATCGCGGTGCACCACCATGGACCCCGGATCTGCGCTATCGCTTGTCCGGGGTGACGCTGATCTTGGGACTGCACTCAGCCCCTGGAATTCCGCCCCCCAAAACAAAAAAGCCCCCGCCAAACGGCGAGGGCTTTTCTAGTGCGACCGGCAGGAGTCCTAGCGGTTCTTGAACGCCGGGCTGCGCTTTTCGGCGAAGGCGGCCATGCCTTCCTTCTGGTCCTCGGTGGCGAAGGCCGACTGGAACAAGCGGCGTTCCAGGTGCACGCCCTGGGCCAGGGTGGTTTCGAAGGCGGCGTTCACCGCTTCCTTGGCCAGATAGACGATGGGGCGCGACATCGAGGCGATGCGCTCGGCCACCTTCAGCGCCTCGTCCACCAGATCGGCGACGGGCACCACGCGCGACACCAGGCCGGCGCGCTCGGCCTCGGCGGCATCCATCATGCGACCGGTCAGCACCATTTCCATGGCCTTGGACTTGCCCACCGCGCGGGTCAGGCGCTGGGTGCCGCCGGCGCCGGGGATGGTGCCGATGGTGATTTCCGGCTGGCCGAACTTGGCGTTGTCAGCGGCCAGGATGAAATCGCACATCATGGCCATTTCACAGCCGCCGCCCAGGGCATAGCCGGACACGGCGGCGATCACCGGCTTACGGCACTTGGTGACGCGCTCCCAGCCATTGGTGATGAAGTCTTCCAGATAGGCGTCCATATAGGTCTTGGTCGCCATTTCCTTGATATCGGCCCCGGCGGCGAAGGCCTTTTCCGAGCCGGTCAGCACGATACAGCCGATTTCGGCATCGGCCTCGAAGGCGTCGAGCGCCTGGCCCAGCTCGCGGATCAGCGGCGAGCACAGCGCGTTCAGCGCCTTGGGGCGGTTCAGAGTGATCAGGCCGACCTGGCCACGGGTTTCGACGATAATGTTCTCGAACGGCATTGTGGGGTCTCCCCTACCGGTCATTCCGGCGAAATGGTGAAATGGACCACCAGCGCACGGCCATCCGCCTCGGTGCCCAGCTTCAGCACCTCCGCCTCGCGGCGATAGAGGGTATCGGATTCGCGCGTCCAGCCCAGTTGGGGCAGTGTGGCGGCATAGAATTTCAGGATGTCGGCGGCTTTTGCCGCTCCTTTTGCATATCCCTCGACGATTCGGCCGCCAGGGCTGTCGAAAGCCAGCCCGGAACCCTCTACCTCGGTCAGACCGGGAGCAAGCGGCAAATCCTCGTAAACGCCGAGAAAACCCTCGGCGTGGGCGGAAACCGCCGAACCGAGAGCCAGCGCGAGGGCGATGGAGAGTGTGAGAAACGTCCGCATGGCATCCACGGCTATATCATCAACGTTGATTTTTCGCACAGTAGAAAGTGGAGCGCCCCGATTGCACGATGCGCTGCACTCCCCCCGTCTTGGTCACATCGCAGTCGCAGTCCGGACAAGGCTGGCCCTCGCGGTCGTAGACGGCGAAGGAATGCTGGAAATAGCCCAACTCGCCGCTGGGCTGCACATGATCCTTCAGTGACGAGCCGCCGGCGGCGATGGCCGCGCGCAGCACGTCCTTGATCGCCGGCACCAGCCGCGCGACCTCGCGCCCGGTCAGCGATCCGGCGCTGCGGGTCGGCAGAATGCCGCTGCGATATAGGCTTTCCGACACATAGATGTTGCCCAGTCCGGCGACGATGGATTGGTCCAGCAGCGCCGCCTTGATCGGGGTGTTCTTGCCCGCCAACCGCTCGGCCAGCACGTCCGCGGTGAAGTCGTCGCCCAGCGGCTCGGGTCCCAGGCAGGCCAGCAGCGGATGGGCGTCCAGCGCCTCGGCCGCGCACAGGTCCAACAGGCCGAAACGGCGCGGATCGCAGAACGTCACCATGGTGCCGTCGGTGGTGACGAATTCCACGTGGTCGTGCGGCCCCGGCGGCTCGTTGCGGCCCTTGGTGATAACCATGCGGCCCGACATGCCAAGATGCCCCAGCATGACCAGCCCGCCGCCCAACCGCACCACCAGATATTTGGCGCGGCGGCCGACGGTTTCGATGACGCGGCCGCTCAGCCGCGCGGCGAAATCCACCGGCAACGGCTTGCGCAGATCGGGGCGGCGGCACACCACGCGGGCAAGCGTGCGGCCTTCCCACACGGCAGCCAATCCACGGGCGACGGTTTCGACTTCGGGAAGCTCGGGCATGACTCCAACCTAAAGAGCCGCGCGCACTCTGGCAAGGCGGGCGCAGTTGTAATAAGGTGCCGCCACCATGACCGATACGCAGAACCAAGGCTCCGGCCAAACTCATTTCGGCTTCAAGACCGTGCGCGAGGAGGAAAAAGCCTCGCTGGTGCGCGGTGTGTTTGATTCCGTCGCGCCCAAATACGATCTGATGAACGACCTGATGAGCGTCGGCGTCCACCGGCTGTGGAAGTCGTCGTTCCTGGATTGGCTGCGGCCGCGCCCGGATCAGACCCTGCTGGACGTCGGCGGCGGCACCGGCGACATCGCCTTCGGCTGGAAAAAGCGCGGCGGCGGCCCGGCCCTGGTATGCGACATCAACAAGGAAATGCTGGCGGTCGGCCGCGACCGCAGCTTCGACCGCAATCTGGTCGGCGATTTGGGCTGGGTGTGCGGCAATGCCGAATGCCTGCCGGTGGCCGACCGCTCGGTCGACCGCTACACCATCGCCTTCTGCCTGCGCAACGTCACCCATTGGGACAAGGCCATCGCCGAAGCCTATCGCGTGCTCAAGCCCGGCGGCCGCTTCATGTGCCTGGAATTCTCGAAGGTGGTGGTGCCGGGCCTGCGCGAGTTCTACGACATGTATTCGTTCAACGTGCTGCCCAAGATCGGCGGCATGGTGACCGGCAATGCCGAAGCCTATCAGTATCTGGTGGAAAGCATCCGCAAGTTCCCGCCGCAGGAAGAGATGGCCGCCATGGTCCGCGCCGCCGGCTTCGAGCGGGTCGAGGTGCGCAACCTGTCCGGCGGCATCGCCGCCATCCACTCGGGCTGGCGGTTGTAAACGTATGATCCGCGCCGCCCGCAACCTGCACCGCCTGTTGACCATCGCCCGCGTGCTGGCGCGCCACGACGCGCTGGATGCGATCGAGCTGCCGCTGGCGCAGTTGGGGGCCAAGGTGTTGCGCCTGGGCCGGGCGCCCAGCCATTGCGGCCGCCCCGGCCAGCGTCTGGCCGCCGCCCTGGTCGAGCTGGGACCCACCTTCATCAAGCTGGGCCAGGCGCTCAGCACCCGCGCCGACCTGCTGGGCGACGAAATGGCGGCCGACCTGTCCGAGTTGCAGGACCGCCTGCCGCCGTTCCCCGCCGCCGAGGCGCGGCGCATCATCGAGGAAGAACTGGACGCCCCCATCGAGGTGCTGTTCCAGAGCTTCGACGACGTTCCCGTCGCCGCCGCCTCGATCGCCCAGGTGCATTTCGCCGTCACCGCCGAGGGCGAGGAAGTCGCCGTCAAGGTGCTGCGCCCCGGCGTCGAGGCCGCCTTCAAGCGCGACATCGACCTGCTGCGCTGGCTGGCCGAATGGGCCGAGCTGACCCAGCCCAAACTGCGCCGCCTGCGGCTGGAAGAAAGCGTCGGCACCTTCGAGGACTCCATCCACCTGGAGATGGACCTGCGCTTCGAGGCCGCCGCCGCCGCCGAGATGGCCGAGAATTTCGCCGGCGACGACACCTTCCGCGTGCCCGTCATCGACTGGAGCCGCACCTCGAAGCGGGTGCTGACGCTGGAACGGGTCAGCGGCATTCCGGTGGACGAAACCGACGCCATGGTCGCCGCCGGCCTGTCGCTGGACGAAATCCTGCAGAAGGCCGCCAATGCGTTCTTCAACATGGTGTTCCGCGACGGCTTCTTTCACGCCGACATGCACCCGGGCAACCTGTTCGTCGATTACAGCGGCAATCTGGTCGCGGTGGATTTCGGCATCATGGGCCGGGTCGACATGGCCACCCGCCGCCATCTCGGCGAAATGCTGATCGGCTTTCTGACCGGCGATTACCGCCGCGCCGCCGAAGTGCATTTCGAGGCCGGCTGGGTCCCCGCCGACAAGAGCGTCGACACCTTCACCCAGGCCTGCCGCTCGATCGCCGAGCCGATCATGGGCAAGCCGCTGCACGAGATTTCCATCGCCAAGCTGCTGGGTCAGTTGTTCAAGATCACCGAGCAATTCGCCATGCAGGCCCAGCCGCAATTGCTGATGCTGCAGAAAAGCATGCTGGTGGCCGAAGGCGTCGGCCGCACGCTGGACCCCCGCGTCAACATGTGGGAACTGGCGCGGCCGATGATCGAGACGTGGATGATGTCCAACCTGGGTCCGCAGGCGCGGGTCAAGGAGACGGTGACCAACGCCGTCGCCACCCTGGAACGGCTGCCGCGCATGCTGGCCCACACCGAGCGGGCCTATAACGCCATGATGAATGGCGGCCTCAAGCTCCACCCCGACACCGTCGCCGCCATGCGCGGCGAGGGCCGCCGCAAAAGCCTGCCCGGCTGGCTGCCCTGGGCGCTGGTGGCGGCATTGGGCGCGCTGTATCTGTGGAAGTAAGGAATTTCCCCTCTCCCGCTTGCGTCAGACCACCCCCGGCATTAGGTTAACCACACCTTTTGTTCCGTAATTAGCTGGGGTATTTCCAGTGCTCGACGGCAAACGCATCCTTCTGGTCGTCTCCGGCGGCATTGCCGCGTACAAGTCGCTGGACCTGATTCGCCGTCTGCGCGAGCGTGGCGCCCGGGTCCGTTGCATCCTGACCAAGAACGCCCAGGAATTCGTCACCCCGCTGGCGGTGCAGACGCTGTCGGGCGACAAGGTGTTTTCCGACACCTTTTCCCTGACCGACGAGCACGAGATCGGCCACATCACCCTGGCGCGCGATTGCGATCTGGTGGTGGTGGCGCCGGCCACCGCCAATCTGATCGCCAAGATGGCGACCGGTCTGGCCGACGATCTGGCCTCGACCGCGCTGCTGGTGACCGACCAGCCCATCCTGGTGGCGCCGGCAATGAACTTCCGCATGTGGGACCACCCCGCCACCCAGGCCAATCTGGCAACGCTGGTCAAGCGCGGCGCCCGTATCGTCGGCCCCAATGCCGGCATGCTGGCCGAGGGCGAGACCGGCATGGGCCGCATGGCCGAGCCGGCCGAAATCCTGGCGGCGGTGGAAGCCATCCTGGCCGCCGGCCCGCTCAAGGGCATCAAGGCGCTGGTCACCAGCGGCCCCACCTTCGAACCCATCGACCCCGTGCGCTTCATCGGCAACCGCTCGTCCGGCAAGCAGGGCCACGCCATCGCCACCGCTTTGGCGCGGCTGGGCGCCGAGGTCACCCTGGTCACCGGTCCGGTCAAGCTGCCCGATCCCGCCGGCGTAACCACCCTGCACGTGGAAACCGCGCGCGAGATGCTGGGCGCCTGCCTGGGCCGCCTGCCGGTGGATGTGGCGGTATGCGCGGCCGCGGTGGCCGACTGGACCGTGTCCAACGCGACCAAGGAAAAGCGCAAGAAGGAGCCGGGCGGGGCGCCGCCCGCCATCGAGTTGGCGCCCAATCCCGACATCCTGGCGACCCTGTCCGAGCGCGGCGCCGCCCGCCCGCGCCTAGTGGTGGGCTTCGCCGCCGAAACCGAGAAGGTGCTGGACCATGCCGGCGCCAAGCTTGAGCGCAAGGGCTGCGACTGGATCGTCGCCAACGACGTGTCGCCGGCCAGCGGCACCTTCGGCGGCGACTACAACACCGTCCACCTGCTGACCCGCGCCGGCATCGAGCCATGGCCGCGCACTACCAAAGCCGACATCGCCGAGCGGCTGGCCTGGCGCATCGTCGACGCCCTGAAAGGAGCGGGAGAATGACCGTCACCGTCGCCCTCCAGCGGCTGCCCCATGCCGGCGACCTGGCGCTGCCGCGCTACGAGACCGAGCATGCCGCCGGGCTGGACCTGTCCGCCTGCATCCCCGCCGACATCACCCTGGCGCCGGGCAAGCGGGTGCTGGTGCCCACCGGCTTCGCCATCGCCCTGCCGCCGGGATACGAGGCCCAGGTGCGGCCGCGTTCCGGTCTGGCGGCCAAGCACGGCATCACCGTGCTGAACTCGCCCGGCACTATCGACGCCGATTACCGCGGCGAGATCGCCGTCATCCTGGTCAATTTGGGCGACGCCGCCTTCACCATCAGCCGCGGCATGCGCATCGCCCAGATGGTGGTGGCGCCGGTGGCCCAGGCCGTGCTGGTGGAAAGCGTTGAGTTGCCGGCGACCGAACGGGGCGCCGGCGGTTTCGGTTCGACCGGAACCAAGTAGGGTTAGGGAGATACGATAAGATGCTGCGTCCGTCGAAGAAGATGCTGTTCGCCATCGAGGCGGTGCTGGACATCGCCTATCACGCCGGCGGCGAGCCGGTGCAGAGCCGCGAGATCACCCGGCGCCAGGGCATTCCCCGCCGCTATCTGGAGCAGACGCTGCAGCAGTTGGTGCGCTCGGGCCTTCTGGTCGGCGTGCGCGGACCGCGCGGCGGCTATCGGCTGGCCCGCGAACGCCGCCGCATCTCGGTGGGCGAGATCGTCCGCGTCGTCCGCGCCATGGAAACCGCCGAGGACCCCTATCAAGACATGCCAGCGTCGGAACTGGGCAAAAGCGTCATCCGCCCCATGTGGGGCGACCTGGCCGACGAGATCATGACCCGGCTGGACGCCATCACCGTCGACGATCTGTGCATGCGCTCCTACAAGGCGGGAATCCCGTCCGAAGCCCATGCCAAGTTGGATTTCATCATCTGACCCTTGCCCGGACGTTTCGTTGGTGTACACTGTAGTTAATGATTGAACTACACCTCTCGAATGGGGAATTGACATGAGCGAGTTTCGCGGTCGCATCTACGACTCCATCGTCGACACCATCGGCGGCACCCCGCTGGTGCGCTTCAAGAAGCTGGCCGCCGAGGCCGGCGCCAAGGCCGACGTCGTCGGCAAGCTGGAATTCTTCAATCCGCTGGCCTCGGTCAAGGACCGCATCGGCGCCGCCATGATCGAAGCGGCCGAGCAGGCCGGCGCGTTGAAGCCCGGTGCCACCATCGTCGAGCCAACCTCGGGCAATACCGGCATCGCGCTGGCCTTCGTCGCCGCCGCCAAGGGCTATCGCCTGATCCTGACCATGCCGGAAAGCATGTCGCTGGAACGCCGCAAGATGCTGACCCATCTGGGCGCCGAGATCGTGCTGACCCCGGCCTCCAAGGGCATGACCGGCGCGGTCAAGGAAGCCGAGCGCCTGCAGGGCGAAATCCCCGGCGCGGTCGTGCTGCAGCAGTTCAAGAACCCGGCCAACCCGTCCATTCACGAGCGGACCACCGCCGAGGAAATCTGGAAGGACACCGACGGCAAGATCGACATCATCGTGTCGGGCGTCGGCACCGGCGGCACCGTCACCGGCATCGGCCGCGCGCTCAAGGCCAAGAAGCCGGGCGTCAAGGTGGTGGCGGTCGAACCCGAGGACAGCCCGGTGCTGTCCGGCGGCGCCCCCGGCCCGCACAAGATTCAGGGCATCGGCGCCGGCTTCGTGCCCGACATCCTGGATCGCGGCGTCATCGACGAGATCCTGCAGATCGGCAACGAAACCGCCTTCGCCGTCGCCCGCAAGGCCGCCAAGCTGGAAGGCGTGCCGGTCGGCATTTCGTCGGGCGCCGCCCTGGCCGCCGCGCTGGAACTGGGGTCGCGCCCCGAAAACGCCGGCAAGCTGATCGTTGCCATCATCCCCAGCTTCGCCGAACGCTACCTGTCCACCGCCCTGTTCGATCAGGCGTAAAACGACAACACAAAAAAACACCCCCGGCTGCGAGCGCGGCCGGGGGTGTTTTCGTTGCCACACCTCAAATCGTCACCCCCGCGAAAGCGGGGGTCCATGGCGCCGTCTGGAACGCGGCCAACATGGATTCCCGCTTTCGCGGGAATGACGGAGGGGTGAAATTTACGCGGTCTTGGTCGCGGCGACGTGCTGGTCATAGGCCTGCAGCGCCAGGGCGGCGTACATCAGCGACGGGCCGCCGCCCATGTAGATGGCCATGCCGGCCACTTCCATCAGTTCCTCGCGCGTGGTGCCAAGGTCGATGGCGGTCTTGGTGTGAAAGGCGATGCAGCCGTCGCAGCGCGCGGCGATGGCGATGCCCATGGCGACCAGTTCCTTGGTCTTGGCGTCCAGCGCACCGGCGGTGCCGGCGGCCTTGGCCATGGCCGAGAAGCCCTTCATCACGTCGGGAATGCCGCCGCGCAACTGGCCCAGCATGCCAGACAGTTCCTTCGCCAGATCCGGCCAATCATGAGACATGGGGAAACGCTCCATCATGAGAATGTTGGAGCATATATAAGCTTATTCTAATTTATTGTCTAGCGCCGATCGCGAAAGAACGCGCGCAACAGGTCGGCGCAGGCGTTTTCGCTCAGGCCCCCCACCACCTCCGGCCGATGGTGGCAGGTCGGATGGTCGAACACGCGCGGGCCGTGCTCGACGCCGCCGCCCTTGGGGTCATAGGCGCCGAAATAGACCCGGCGCAGGCGGGCGAAGCTGATCGCCGCCGCGCACATCGGGCACGGCTCCAGGGTGACGTAGAGGTCGCAGCCCTCCAGCCGGGGCGAGCCGGCGACGGCGGCGGCGGCGCGCAGCACCAGCACCTCGGCATGGGCGGTGGGGTCGGACAGTTCCTCGACCCGGTTGCCGGCGGCGGCGACCACACGGCCGTCGCGCACCAACACGGCGCCCACCGGCACCTCGCCGCGCCCGGCGGCAAGCCGGGCCTGTTCCACCGCCTGGGCCATGAATTCGCTCATGCGTCTGATCTAACACATTGCCGCCGGGATGGCAGCGCACTATACGAAGCCCTGCAGCCGCGAGGATCGTGTTGATGACTTCCCTTCCCGCCATCGGCATCACCTTGGATTCCGAGGAACCCGGCGGTTATTCGCCCTTTCCCTGGTATGCGCTGCGCCGGAATTACTGCGACGCCGTCGCCGCTGCCGGCGGCCTGCCGCTGCCGCTGCCGCACGAACCCGAACTGGCCGAGGCCTATCTGGACCGCATCGCCGGGCTGGTGGTGACGGGGGGCGCCTTCGACGTCGACCCGGCGCTGTTCGGCGCCAGCGAACGCCACGCCACCGTCACGCTGAAGACCCGCCGCACCGCCTTTGAACTGGCGATGATGCGGGGCGCCCTGGCGCGCGACCTGCCGATCCTGGGCATCTGCGGCGGCGAGCAATTGCTGAACGTGGCGCTGGGCGGCACCCTGGTGCAGCATATCCCCGACGCGGTGGCCGAGTGCCTGGCCCACGAACAGCCCAACCGGCGCGACCAGCCCGGCCACGACGTCGATGTTGTCGCCGGCACCAGACTGGCCGCCATCGCCGGAAGCTTGCGTCTGGCGGTCAACAGCAGTCATCATCAGGCGGTGGACATGGTGGCGCCGGGCTGCGTGGTCAACGCGGTGGCGCCCGACGGCGTGATCGAGGGCATCGAGGACCCGCGCCGTCCCTTCTGCATCGGCGTGCAATGGCACCCGGAATTCATTCTGAGCGCGGCCGACGCCGCGCTATTTACCGCTTTCATCGAGGCTTGCCGCACATGAGTGAAGAAAAAGACGCCGCCACCGGCAAGGATGCCGCCGACAAAGGTGGCCCGGAAAAAGGCGAGCGTATCGCCAAGCGGCTGGCCCGCGCCGGCATCTGTTCGCGCCGCGACGCCGAACGCTGGATCGCCGAGGGCCGCGTCGTCGTCAACGGCAAGAAGCTGGACACCCCGGCCTTCCTGGTCCAGCCCGCCGACCTGATCGTGGTCGACGGCAAGCCCCTGGCCGAGCCGGAACGCACCCGCGTGTGGCGCTATCACAAGCCGGCCGGCCTGATGACCACCCACAAGGACCCCGAGGGCCGCGCCACCGTGTTCGACCGCCTGCCCGAGGGCATGCCGCGCGTGATCTCGGTGGGCCGGCTGGACTATGCCTCGGAAGGTCTGCTGCTGCTGACCAACGATGGCGAGCTGGCGCGCAAGCTGGAACTGCCATCCAATTCGTGGACCCGCCGCTATCGCGTCCGCGTCCATGGCGAAGTGGACCCGGAACGCCTGCTGGAGCTGGAAAAGGGCATCACCGTCGACGGCGTGCGCTACGAGCCGATCAAGGCGCTGCTGGACCGCCAGAAGGGCGCCAATGCCTGGGTCACCGTGTCGATCCGCGAAGGCAAGAACCGCGAGGTTCGCCGCGTCTTCGACCATCTGGGCTGGCCGGTACTGCGCCTGATCCGCGTCGCCTATGGCCCGTTCCAGTTGGGCAACCTGGAAGAAGGCGGCGTCGAGGAGGTGCCGGGCAAGGTGTTCAAGGAACAGTTGGGCCTGGAAGATTCCAAATGGGCCAAGGCCGATGCCGACGAACACCCGCACCTGCCGCACGCCGCCGGCGCCCGCAAGGGCGGTCGCACCAAGGTCGAGGGCGGCAAGGACCGCCCGTTCAACGAAAGCCTGAGCGGCCGGGGCCGCGCGGCCAAGGAAGGCGCGGCGAACAAGAGCCGACCTTCTAATGACAGCGCGGGCGGCAAGCGCCCGTCACCAGACAACGCGGGCGGCAAGCGCCCGGGCAAACCCGAGAAGTCGAATGCGGATCGTCGGCGGAAGCCATAAGGGCCGGCGGCTGACCACGCCCGACGGCCGCGATACCCGCCCAACCTCGGACCGCGCCCGCGAATCGCTGTTCAACATCCTGGCGCATTCGCCGCTGGTGGCGTTGGACGGCGCCCGCGTGGTGGACGCCTTTGCCGGCTCTGGCGCGCTGGGGCTGGAGGCATTGTCGCGCGGCGCCGCACACGCGGTCTTCATCGAGCGCGACAACGCCGCCCTGGCCGCCATCCGCACCAACGTCGCCGCGCTGCGCCTGGACGAACAGGCCACCATCCTGCGCGCCGACGCCACCAAACCGCCGCCGCCGGTGCAGCCCTGCACCCTGGCGCTGGTGGACGCGCCCTACGACAAGGGCCTGTCGGCGCCGTGCCTGGCCGCCCTGGCCGCCAAGGGCTGGCTGGCCCCCGGCGCCCTCGCCGTCGTCGAGGTGGCCGCGCGCGAAACCCTGGCGCCACCCGCCGGCTTCACCATCGAAGACGAACGCACCTATGGCGCGGCGCGGGTGGTATTTTTGGTGTATGGCGATCTTGCGCCCTGACCGCAGCCATTCTGCGCGGGTGCACCCAGCAGCAACACGGATGGACACCGATGCCGCTACGCGGCTGCACGGATGGGCACGGATAGATAGTTAATACTATCCGTGCCCATCCGTGCCTATTCGCGTTTATCCGTGTTGCTGCTGGTTGTCCGTCACCCGGCCTGACGGCACCAACTCGCATTCACCCTTCGCGCAGCAGCGCCAGCAGCGCTTCTTCCGCCCGGCCCTTGCGGCGGTCGCCGGGGCGTAGCGCGCAGAAGTCGCGGGTGGACAGCGCCGGCCCGAGGATCGCCAATTCACCCAGGCGCACGCGCGGTTCCGCCACCAGCCGCGAGATGATGGTGGCGCCCGCCCCCACGGCGACGGCGGCGCACACCGCTTCGTTGCTGGGCAGTTCCAGGGCCACCCGCAACACCCCCGGCGCCAGCCCCAGACCCGCCAGCGCCGTCTCCATCACCTGGCGGGTGCCGGAGCCGCGTTCGCGCAAAATCCAGTCGAATTCGGCCAGCACGGTCAGCGCCGGGCGGCCCGAGCCGGCCCACGGATGGTGAGCGCCGACCACCAAGACCATCTCGTCCGTCGCCAGCGGCTCGGCCACCAGTGCCGGATTGTCGATGGCGCCCTCGATGAACCCCATGTCGGCGGCACAGGCCGCCACCGCCGCCGCCACCTCGGCGGTGTTGCCCTGGCGCAGTTCCAGGGCGATGCCGGGATGGCGCAGGTGGAAGCGGTGCAGCAGCGGCGGCAGCCAATAGGCGGCGATGGTCTGGCTGGCGAACAGGCGCAGCGCCCCGCGCTTGAGGCCGGACAGCTCGGTCAGCGCCCGCTCGGCGGCGGCGGCGCGGGCCAGCACCGCCTCGGCCTCGGACAGAAACAAGGCCCCCTCGGCGGTCAGTTGGATGCCGCGGCCGACGCGGTGGAACAATTGGGTGCCGTGGCGGCTTTCCAGCGCGGCGATGGCGGCGCTGACCGCCGACTGGGTCAGGTTCAACGCCTCGCCGGCGCGAGTGACGTGGCCCAGGCGGGCGACGGTGACGAAAACACGTAGTTGGTCGAGGGTCACCGGCGGCGCATCCTGTGATCGGGATCAGACCCCGCCCAGACTCCGATGGAGCAGCGCGGTCACCCAATATCCCCCCACCGCCAGCCACAGGGCAAGACAGGACGCCAGCACGAACGGCCGTGCCCCCACCGCACGCACCTTGTCCAGGCTGGTTTCCAGCCCCAGCGCGCACATGGCCATGGTCAGCGCGAACAGGTCGAGATCGTTGATCACCGCCACCACCGGCGCCGGCACCACATGCAGCGAGTTGACGGCGACACAGACCAGGAAGCCCACCGCGAACCACGGAAACGGTGCCTTGCCCTCGCCCTTGCCGCCGCCGCGCCGCGCCAGCACGACGCCAAGGACCGCCAGCAGCGGCGCCAGCATCATCACCCGCAGCATCTTGACGATCACCGCATTGGCGGCGGCCTCGGGACCGACGGCACGGCCGGCGGCGACCACATGGGCGACCTCGTGCAGGCTGGCGCCGGCATAAAGGCCATAGGTGGCGGGATCGAAACTCAGCAGCCCCGAGGCGAAGGCCAGCGGATAAAGCAGCATGGCAAGGGTGCCGAAGATGACCACCGTACCAACGGCGATGCCGCTTTCATGGGGACGGCCGCGCACCACCGGCTCGGTCGCCAGCACCGCCGCCGCGCCGCACACCGCGCTGCCGGCGGCGATCATCAGCGCCAGCGACGGCGGCAGGCGGAACAGCCGGATGCCCAACCCGGCACCCAGGACAAAGGTGGAGACCAGCATGATGGCGGCGGCGGCAAAGCCTTCGACGCCGACCAGCGCCACGTCCTGCAGGGTGACGCGAAAGCCGTAGAACACCACCGCCAGCCGCAGCAGCGTCTTGGACGAAAACACGATGCCCGAACGCCAGCCCGCCGGGACATGGGTATGCAGGGTATTGCCCCACAACGCCCCCAGGGCGATGCCGACGATCAGCGGACTGATGCCCAGGGCGGCGACCGGCGCCATCTGTGCCACCTGCTGGGCGGCGCAGGCGAACAGGACGACGAAGACAAGGCCGGCGGCCAACGGACGGTCGATGACGGGGAGGGTGCGGGTGTTCAGCATGATGACGCAGCATCCGCCGCCGCTGTCCAGCAGTCCAATCGAACGATATCGTTATTTCATTCGATTTTGTCGAACGGTCGTGCCGCCATGAAATCGCCACTGCGGCATGCCATCTTATACTCAGACGTGATGTCGCGCGGGAGGTCGGCCATGAACCGCCTGATCCTTGTCCTGGTGTTGTTGCTGGGCGCCTGCACCACGCCCATCGTGCAGACCGACGTCACCCGCTTTCACGTGCTGGGCAACCCGGCGCAACCGGGCAGCTTCACCATCGTTCCCGACGCGACCCAGGTCGGCAGCCTGGAATTCCAGGATTACGCCAGCCAGGTCGCCACCGCGCTGCAGGCGCATGGCTGGCGCCCGGTGCCGCCCGGCGGCGGCCACGCCGACGCCCTGGTCAGCGTTCACTGGGGCACCGGCCCGGCCACCACCGTGACCTGGCAAAGCCCGAGTTCGGTCTATACCGGCATGGGCTGGGGGCCGCGTTCGGCGTGGTATGGCGGTGGTTTCTACGACCCCTTCCCCTATTGGGAAACCCGCAGCCAGACCACCTATCCGCGCTGGCTGGCGGTCGAGATGGTCGAGAGCGGCGGCGGTGGCCGCAAGGTGCTGTTCGAAGGCCGTGCGGTGGCGGAAGGCGGCCGCCGCGAGATCACCCCGGTGGTGCCCTATCTGGTGCAGGCCCTGTTCACCGGATTCCCCGGCAGCAGCGGCACGACGGTGCGAGTCAACATTCCGGTCGAGAAATAAGACCGGGCTTATGACGTGACGGCGTCGTCGCCGGCAGTGGTCGCGGCGGCGACGATCATGTCGCCGAACTCGCGCAAGTAAACCGATCCTTTGACCGTCCGCTGCACCAGCACCGAACGGCGGTCGGCATCGTCGACCTTGCGCTTGATCAGGCCCAGCTCGGTCAGGCGATCGAGCGCGCGGGTGATGGCCGGCTTCGACACGTTCAGCGTCTGGGCCAGGCCGCGCACGGTGTGGGGCGGCGGGGTGAGATAGACGGTCAGCAACAACGCCATCTGGCGCGCCGACAGGTCGGGACCGTCGCGGCGCACGCTTTCGACGATAGCGCCGCGCCACAAATCCAGAGCCTGAACTGCCTTGAGTTGAAAACCCATTTCCCCCGGTCCGGTCATTCCGTGGACGAAATCTTTTAGCCTGTCGCAAGCGTCCCGGCAACAACACTTAAGGCCGTTGCCGGGATTTTCCTGAAAAACTGCGCACAAGCCGTGAAAAAAACCTTAACTGCCGAAGCGTTGGACGATCACCGCATACAATGCCCTGAGCGCCAGCGCCTCGCCGCCATCGGGCCGGCCGGGGCGCGACGACGGGTTCCACGCCATGATGTCGAAATGCGCCCACGGAATTCCGGCGCCGACGAATTCCTGCAGGAACAGCGCGGCGGTGATGGCACCCGCATAAGGTCCGTCCGACACGTTGTTGAGGTCGGCCACCTTGCTGTCGAGCATACGGCGATAGGGCTTGTATAGCGGCAGCCGCCACAGCGGGTCGGCCTGCACCTCGGACGCGGTGGCCAGGTCGGCGGCCAGGGCGTCGTCATTGCTGAACATCGCCGCCAGCTCGACGCCCAGGGCGGTGCGGGCGGCGCCGGTCAGGGTCGCCATGTCGATCAGCAAAGCGGGCTGCTCCTGCGAGGCTTCCCACAGCGCGTCGGCCAGCACCAGTCGGCCCTCGGCGTCGGTATTGCCCACCTCGACACTGACGCCTTTGCGCGTCGCCAGCACGTCCAGCGGCCGCATGGCGTCGCCCGATACCGCGTTTTCCACCGCCGGGATCAGCACGCGCAGGCGCACCGGCAACTTGGCCGCCATCACCATGGCGGCAAGGCCAAGCACGTGGGCGGCGCCGCCCATGTCCTTCTTCATCAGCTTCATGGACGACGACGGCTTGATGTCGAGGCCGCCCGAATCGAAGCACACCCCCTTGCCCACCAGGGTCAGGCGCGGCGCGCTTTCGTCACCCCAGGTCAGGTCGATCAGACGCGGCTGGCGGTGGGGCGCGGCGGCGCGGCCGACGGCGTGGATGGCGGGGTAATTTTCGGTCCGCAGGCCGTCGCCCACCACCACGCGCACGGCGGCGCCATGCTGGGCGGCCAGCGCTTCCGCCGCGCCGGCCAGTTCCGCCGGCCCCATGTCGGCGGCCGGAGTGTTGATTAGGTCGCGCACCAGACAGGTGGCGTCGACTACGCGCTCGACCCAGCCGCGATCGGCGGCCTCGGGCCATACCAGCGTCGGCCACGGGCGCTCGCGCCGGCTGCGGTAGCGAGTGAACGAATAGGTGGCCAACTGCCACGCCGCCGCCGCCCAACTGGCGTTGCGCGCGCTCAGCGGCGCGGCGATGCGATAGGCGCCGGCCGGCAATTTGCCCGGCAGCGCGGCGAAGGCCCACGGGTCGTCGTCATCGGGCCGCCCGACCAGCACCAGCGCCAGCGAACCGTCCACCGCCGGCACCGGGCACACCTGGCCGGACTCGCCGGTAAAGCCGTTGGCCTGGGTCCAGGCGCGCACATGGGCGGGCTGCGCCGCCAGCCAGGTGTCGCTTTCGCCCTTGCCCACCAGGATCAGATCGACGGGCGCCGCCGCCGTTTCCACCACATGATCCAACACCGCGTGCATCCTCTTGTTGTGCCCCGCCCCCCACAATGGCGCAGACGGAAGGGGTTGGAAAGACCACCTTGCGGCCTGGCGGTTCCCGGTTGATCATGCCTGCCGATCCTTCGAACGGCAGAGGTCCCGTCATGCCCGCATCCCTGACCCTGGTCATCGGCACCAAACGCTTCTCGTCCTGGTCGCTGCGGCCGTGGCTGGCCGCCAAGATGGCCGGAATCGAGTTCGACGAGGTGTTGATCGCCCTGCGCCAGCCCGAAACCAAGGCGGAAATCCTCAAGCATTCGCCGTCGGGCAAGGTGCCGTGCCTGCTGACCGGGTCCCTCGCCATATGGGATTCGCTGGCGATTTGCGAATACCTGGCCGAGCTGCACCCCACCCTGTGGCCGGAAGGGCGCGAGGCCCGCGCCGTCGCCCGCTCGACGGCGGCCGAGATGCATGCCGGCTTCCCCAACTTGCGCAACGTCTGCTCGATGGACATGTGCGCGGTCACCCCGCTAGCCGAGGTGCCGGCCGAGGTCCAGGCGGAAATCGACCGCATCCAGGCGCTGTGGAACGATTGCCGCAGCCGCTTCGGCGCCTCCGGCGGCGGCCCGTTCCTGTTCGGCCGCTTCTCCATCGCCGACGCCATGTTCGCGCCGGTGGTCAGCCGCTTCACCACCTTCGCCATCGCGCTCGACCCGGTGTCGCAGGCCTATTGCGACGCCATCTGGTCGCTGCCGCCCATGCAGGAATGGAAACAGGCGGCCTGCGCCGGAGTGTAGGGGCGGCCCCGCGCCACGGCATACGCTTGAGCGGCCGAAGCATCCAGCCGCAACACAGATGCACGCCGATGCCGCTATGCGGCTGCACGGATGAGCACGGATGAAGGTTTAATCCTTATCCGTGCCCATCCGTGGGAATCCGTGTTCATCTGTGTTGCGGCTGGATGCGTCCGACGAATCAGACACCGCCGAGACAGACTCAGCCCCCCCAAACGCAAATGGCCGGGCTTCGCAGCCCGGCCATCGCGCGTCGGAATGTCCGTCGTTTTTACGCGGACGTCTTCTTTTTCTTCAGCAGCTCAAGGATTTCGGCGGCGGCCTTGGGGATATTGGTGCCCGGGCCGTAGACCGCGGCGACGCCCGACTTGTACAGGAAGTCGTAATCCTGCGGCGGGATGACGCCGCCGGTCACCACCAGGATGTCGCCGGCGCCCTGCTTCTTCAGGTCGGCGATCAGGGCCGGAACCAGGGTCTTGTGACCGGCGGCCAGCGACGAGGCGGCGACGATGTGCACGTCGTTCTCGACCGCCTGGCGGGCGGCCTCTTCCGGGGTCTGGAACAGCGGGCCGACGTCGACGTCGAAGCCGATATCGGCGAAGGCGGTGGCGATCACCTTGGCGCCGCGGTCGTGGCCGTCCTGGCCCATCTTGACCACCAGCATGCGCGGGCGGCGGCCTTCTTCCTTGGCGAAGGCGTCGATGTCGGCCTTCAGCTTGGCGAACGCCTCGTCACCCTGATAGACGCCGCCATAGACGCCCGAGATGGTGCGGTTGACGGCGCGGTGGCGGGTGAACGACTTTTCCAGCGCGTCCGAGATTTCGCCGACGGTGGCACGCGCCCGGGTGGCGACCACGGCCAGCTCCAGCAGGTTGCCTTCGCCCGATTCGGCGGCCGCGGTCAGCGCCGCCAGGGCGGCGTCCACCTTGGCCTGGTCACGGGTGGCCTTGATCTGCTTCAGACGGGCGATCTGCGATTCGCGGACCTTGGCGTTGTCCACGTCCAGGATCTCGATCGGCGCCTCTTCGGCCGGCTGGTACTTGTTGACGCCGACGACCACTTCCTCGCCACGGTCGATGCGGGCCTGACGACGGGCGGCGGCCTCTTCGATCTTCATCTTGGGCATGCCCGACTCGACGGCCTTGGTCATGCCGCCCAGCGCTTCCACTTCCTGGATCAGCTTCCAGGCTTCCTCGGCGATCGAGTGGGTCAGGCTTTCGACGTAGTACGAGCCGGCCAGCGGATCGACCACATGCGGGATGCCGGTCTCTTCCTGGATGATCAACTGGGTGTTGCGGGCGATACGGGCCGAGAACGGGGTCGGCAGGGCGATGGCTTCGTCCAGCGCGTTGGTATGCAGCGACTGGGTGCCGCCCAGGACCGCCGCCATCGCCTCGATGGTGGTGCGGACGACGTTGTTGTAGGCGTCCTTCTCGGTCAGCGACACGCCCGAGGTCTGACAGTGGGTGCGCAGCGCCATGGACATGGGTTTCTGCGGATCGAACTGCTTGATGATGCGCGCCCACAACAGGCGGCCGGCGCGCATCTTGGCGATTTCCATGAAGAAGTTCATGCCGATCGCCCAGAAGAACGACAGGCGGCCGGCGAAGTCGTCGATCTTGAGGCCACGGCCCAGGGCGGCGCGGACGTATTCCAGGCCGTCAGCCAGGGTGAAGGCCAGTTCCTGCACCGCCGTGGCGCCGGCTTCCTGCATGTGGTAGCCGGAAATGGAGATGGAGTTGAACTTCGGCATGTTCTTCGACGTGTAGTCGATGATGTCCGCGATGATCCGCATGCTGGGGGCCGGCGGATAGATGTAGGTGTTGCGGACCATGAACTCCTTGAGGATGTCGTTCTGGATGGTGCCGGACAGCTTGTCCTGGCTCACACCCTGTTCCTCGGCGGCGACGATATAGCCGGCCAGCACGGGAAGAACGGCGCCGTTCATGGTCATCGAGACCGACATCTTGTCCAGCGGGATGCCGTCGAACAGGATCTTCATGTCCTCGACGGAATCGATGGCCACGCCGGCCTTGCCAACGTCGCCGACCACGCGCGGATGATCCGAATCATAGCCGCGATGGGTGGCCAGGTCGAAGGCGACCGAGATGCCCTGCTGGCCGGCGGCCAGGTTGCGGCGATAGAAGGCGTTGGATTCCTCGGCGGTCGAGAAGCCGGCGTACTGGCGCACGGTCCACGGCCGGGCGGCGTACATGGTCGCGCGCGGGCCACGGGTGAAGGGAGCGAAACCGGGCAGGCCGCCCAGATGCTCAAGACCTTCCAGATCGGCTTCGGTGTAGAGCGGCTTGACCAGAATGCCTTCCGGCGTCTCCCAGTTCAGGGTCTCCGGCGACGCGCCCTTGAGGTCCTTGGTCGCAAGCGCGTCCCAGTCGGCAAGGGTCTTCTTGGCAAATTCGGTCATGTCCTCTCCTCCAAATTCCCCGTGTTCCTCATCCGGGAGCGCGCAACTATACCTACCCGCCACCTGTTCGTCCATGCGCGCGCGTAATTTCCTTGCGCAATATGGGCATGCATCATTGATGGTCATACCAATTCACCGGCGGGATTGTTGGTTTGCTTGCCCCGCCGGCTGCGGCTCTTGACGACTGTTCGGGGGGATGCTCACCTTTGCGCCGCGCCGGACAGCACCCAGGTGCGCTGCACCAGACAGCACGGAGGCCCCCATGGCGTTCCTTGACCACATCGTCGCCTGCAACAGCCACGACATCTGCAAGTTCCGCCCGTTCGTGGTGGCCGATCAGGCGGTCGGCTGGGTCCGTCACGACCGCGCCAAGCTGCTGGCCAAGCACGCCGACGTGTTCGTCGTCGGCGACGATGCCGTCAGCCTGCATCCCCGCCTCGACACCCCCGCCGCCCGCACCGAGGCGGTCGAGCACGCCTGCACCGCCCTGGCCGCCAGCGACGGCCTGCCCCGCCTGCGCGGCGAGCGCTATACGGTGGCGCGGCGCTGGGGCGACCCGGCGGTGATGGAGGTCGATCGCGGCGTGGTCAGCCTGTTCGGCGTCCGCGCCTATGGCATCCACGTCAACGGCATCATCCGCGACGGCGGCGACATGCGGCTGTGGATCGCGAAAAGGGCGGTGGACAAGGCGGTGGCGCCGGGCAAGCTGGACAACATGATCGCCGGCGGCCAGCCGGCCGGCTTGAGCCTGAAGCAGAATCTGGTCAAGGAAGCGGCGGAAGAGGCCGACCTTGCCGAGGCGGTGGCGCTGACCGCGCACCCGGTCGGCGCCATCAGCTATTGCCACGAGGACGCCTGGGGCCTGAAGCCCGACATCATGTTCTGCTATGACCTTGAGGTCCCCGCCGGCTTTGTGCCACGCAACACCGACGGCGAGATCGAAAACTTCCGCCCCATGGATTTGGACGAGGTGGCGGCCCGGGTGCGCGACAGCGACGACTTCAAGTTCAACGTCAATCTGGTGCTGATGGATTTCCTGATCCGCCACGGCCGTTTGTGCCCCGACACCGAACCGGATTATCTGGAGATCGTCCGGGGGCTACGGCAGGATTGCGACATATCCTAATTTTCCGCCTTGTGCGGCGCACAAAATGGAATAATATTACGAGAACGACGTTTCGCAGGTAAGAGGATTACGTTTCCCATGACCGTCAAGCCGCCCAAGAAGTTCTTCGAGCCGCTGGCCATCGGCGCCCCCGCCCCCTATCGCGAGGTGCCGGTCACGCTGGAGCGCATGATCCACTTCTTCCCGCCGCATGTGGAAAAGATGCGGGCCAAGGTGCCCGACATGGCGAAGAACGTGGACGTGCTGCTGGGCAACCTGGAAGACGCCATTCCCGCCGACGCCAAAGAAGCCGCCCGCGCCGGCTTCGTCGAGGTCGCCAAGAATGCCGATCTGGGCGGCTGCAGCTTGTGGACCCGCGTCAACTGCCTGAACAGCCCGTGGTTCCTGGACGACATCACCGAGATCGTCGCCGCCGCCGGCAACAAGGTCGACGTCATCATGCTGCCCAAGGTCGAAGGGCCGTGGGACATCCATTACCTCGACCAGTTGCTGGCCCAGCTTGAGGCCAAGCATGGCGTCAAGCGGCCGATCATGATTCACGCCATCCTGGAAACCGCGCTGGGCGTGGAAAACGTCGCCGCCATCGCCCAGGCGTCGCCCCGCATGCACGGCATGAGCCTGGGTCCGGCCGACCTGGCCGCCTCGCGCGGCATGAAGACCACCCGCGTCGGCGGCGGCCATCCGTTCTACGGCGTGCTGGAGGACGCCAAGGGCGACGCCCCGCGCACCCTGTTCCAGCAGGATCTGTGGCATTACACCGTCGCCAAGATGGTCGACGCCTGCCAGTCCGCCGGCATCAAGGCGTTCTATGGCCCGTTCGGCGATTTCTCGGACTCGGCGGCGTGCGAGGCGCAGTTCCGCAACGCCTTCCTGCTGGGCTGCGCCGGCGCGTGGTCGTTGCACCCCAACCAGATCGACATCGCCAAGGCGGTATTCAGCCCCGACGTGAACGAAGTTCTTTTTGCCAAGAAAATCCTGGAGGCCATGCCCGACGGCACCGGCGCGGTGATGATCGACGGCAAGATGCAGGATGACGCCACCTGGAAGCAGGCCAAGGTGATCGTCGACCTCGCCAAGCGCGTGGCCGCCAAGGACCCGGTCCTGGCGGAAAAATACGGCCTGTAAATTCCCCGTGCCTCAGAGGGAACCCTTGCGGCCGCCGGGCAACCGGCGGCCGTTTTTTTGCTCGCCCGTAGCGCCGTAATGCGCGGATTTGGCCCACGACTTTCCATGGAACACGGATGAACGCAGATGCCGCTACGCGGTTCACAGATGGGCACGGATTTTTTTTGAGCGTCACGCCGGACTTGATCCGGCGTCCATGGAGCCGTTCCCACCACCGCTGGACGCCCGCTTTCGCGCACAGGCACTAACTTTAGAAGGGATTGAACCACAGAGGCACAGAGACACAGAGAGATCGGGATCGTGGCAAACGAATTGCCCCAATTCTGGCGGGTATCTCTGTGCCTCTGTGGTGAATTAATTTTCGTCACATGCCGCTAAGTTAGCGCTTATGCGCCTTCGCGGGTGTGATGCTTGATTTCATCCGTGCCCATCTGCGCCTATCCGTGTTTATCCGTGTTGCGGCTGGATCGTTCCGCCACCGCTGACGGTGGCCGGGATGAACCATCAACAGGTCCTGCCGACACGCGGTTCTTACAAATTCCGCAGCGCCCGCTTGACGATATAGGCCGTCGGCTTGGCGGCGCTGTCGCTCCAGCGGGTGCACAACGCGCGCACCCAGTCGGGGTGGTCCTTGCCGGCATCGTTGAGCCAGTTGGCGACCGAATCCTGCACATAGCGTTCGGGATCGGCGTGCAGCGCTTCCAGCACGGCCAGGCCGGGGGCTGGGTCGGCGCGCAGGGCGCCGATGTGGGCGCACCACACGCCGCGCGGCCGTGTCGCCTCGCTGGCAAAGCGGCGCAGAGTGGGCGACGGCTCGGCCGTCCAAGGGGCCAGCAATTCCAGCGCCCGCAGCGGCTCCGCCACCACGGCGGCGCGGATGCCCAGCCACGCCCATTCGCGCACGCCGAAATGGGGGTCGCCGGCCAGCGGCCGGATCATCACCAGCCGTTCGTCCAGCGTCAGGTGCGGCAGCAACCCCACCGCATAGGCGGCCCAGCCGCGCACGGTGTCGGAGCCATGCCCGGCCAAATCGACCACGGCGGCACCGCCGCGCGCGTCCAGCACCAGCCGCGCCGCCAGCGCCATGCGCCGGGTGATGCCGTCGGCAGCCGCGTCCTGCAACGGCGCCGGATCGACATCCGGGCACACCGCCGCCATCAGCGCGGCGAAATCCACCGCCAGGCATTCCGGCAGGGTCAGCGTCTCGGCGGTGCCGGCGTTCAATTCCGCCAGCACCGCCGGGTCGATGTCAGCACGGGAGCGGGCGCCTTTGCGGGTCATGGGCCTCCCCCACGATTTTTAGGATTCGCGCGCCAAGGCACGCCAAGCAATGTCGCGACGGCAGAAGCCCTCGGGCCAGCGCAGGCAATCCACCGCCCGGTAGGCCCGCTCGCGCGCCTGGCTCACCGTGGCGCCACGGGCGGTAACGCCCAGCACACGGCCGCCGGTGGCGACCACCTGGCCCTGGTCGTTGCGCGCGGTGCCGGCATGCAGCACGGCGACGCCTTCGACCGCGTTGGCCTCGTCCAGGCCGCCGATGACGGTGTTTTTCTTATAGCTGCCGGGATAGCCCTCGGCCGCCATCACCACCACCAGGGCGCAATCGTCGCTCCACTCGATGGAGACTTGGTCGAGCCGGCCCTCGGCACCGGCCAGCAGCACCGGCAGCAGGTCCGACTTCATGCGCGCCATCAGCACCTGGCATTCGGGGTCGCCGAAACGCACGTTGTATTCCAGCAGCTTGGGACCCTGAGCGGTAATCATCAGGCCGGCGAACAGCACGCCGGTGAACGGAGTGCCGTCTTCTGCCATGGTGCGCACCGCCGGCAGCATGCAGCGTTCCATCACCTCGGCCTGCAGTTCGGGCGTCAGCACCGGGGCAGGGGAATAGGCGCCCATGCCGCCGGTATTGGGGCCGGTGTCGCCGTCGCCGACGCGCTTGTGGTCCTGGGCGCCGACCAGCGGCAGCGCGGTCTTGCCGTCGCACAGGGCGAAGAAGCTGATTTCCTCGCCATCCAGGAATTCCTCGATCACCAGCTCGTTACCGGCCTCGCCGAACACCTTGCTGCCCATCATGTCGTCAACGGCCTTCAGGGCTTCGTCCAAGGTCATGGCAACCACCACGCCCTTGCCGGCGGCCAGGCCGTCGGTCTTGACCACGATGGGGGCGCCCTTTTCGCGGATGAACGCCTTGGCGGCATCGATGTCGGTGAAGCGGCCGTACCAGGCGGTGGGGATGCCGGACTTCCACACCACGTCCTTCATGAAGCCCTTGGAGCCTTCCAGCGCGGCGGCGGCGGCCGAAGGACCGAACACCTTGATGCCGGCCGCCGTCAGCTTGTCGGCCAGGCCGAGGACCAGCGGCGCCTCGGGGCCGACCACCACCAGATCGACGGCATGGTCGCGGGCGAAGGCGACCAGCGTGTCGACCTTTTCGGCACCGATGTCCACGCATTCGGCGACCTCACTGATGCCGGCATTGCCGGGGGCGCACCACAGCTTGGTCAACAGGGGCGACTGCCGCAGCTTCCAGCACAACGCATGCTCGCGGCCGCCGCCGCCCACCACCAGCACCTTCATGGCACACCTCAAGGGACAAGATTGCTGCGCGGGTTTTAACACGGCGGCAGGGGTTTGCAATCCTTGGCCGCCCGCGCCATCATCCGGCCATGACCGACCAACCCACCGCCCCCGCCAGCAACGTCCCCGAATTCACCGTTTCCGAGCTGTCCGGCAGCCTGAAGCGCACGGTGGAGGAGACCTTTTCGCATGTCCGGGTGCGCGGCGAGATTTCGGGCTTCAAGCGCCATTCCTCGGGCCACCTGTACTTCGCGCTGAAGGATGCCGAGGCGGTGCTGGACGCGGTGTGCTGGCGCGGCCAGGCGATGCGCCTGGGCATGAACCCCGAGGACGGCATGGAGGTGATCGCCACCGGCCGCCTGACCACCTATCCCGGCCGGTCCAAATACCAGATGGTGGTCGAGCGCATGGAGCTGGCGGGCCAGGGCGCCCTGCTCAAGCTGCTGGAGGACCGCAAGCGCAAGCTGGCGGCGGAAGGGCTGTTCGACGCGGGGCGCAAACGCGCCATCCCGTTCCTGCCCGACGTCATCGGCGTGGTGACCTCGCCCACCGGCGCCGTCATCCGCGACATCCTGCACCGGCTGGCCGACCGCTTCCCGCGTCGGGTGCTGCTGTGGCCGGTGGCGGTGCAGGGCGACAGCGCGGCGCAACAGGTGGCCGCCGCCATCGACGGCTTCAACGCGCTGCCCCCGCACGGCCCGGTGCCGCGCCCCGACGTGCTGATCGTGGCGCGCGGCGGCGGCTCGATCGAGGATCTGTGGGCGTTCAACGAGGAAGTGGTGGTGCGCGCCGCCGTCAATTCCGCCATCCCGCTGATCAGCGCGGTCGGGCACGAAACCGATACCACGCTGATCGACTTCGCCTCGGACCTGCGCGCCCCCACCCCCACCGCCGCCGCCGAAAAGGCGGTTCCCGTCCGCGCCGAGCTGCTGGCGCAGGTGGCCGATTGCGGCGCCCGGTTGGTCGGCGCCGGCACACGCGGGCTGGAGGAACGCCGCCTTCGTGTCGAGCACCTGTCGCGCGCCCTGCCCAATCCGCGCCGGGTGATCGAGGATTGCACGCTGCGGCTGGACGACCGCGTCGAACGCCTGCGCCTAGCCCTGCCCAACCTGTTGCACCGGCGCGAAGCCGATGTCGAGCGGCTGGCCGGCCGGCTCAAGCATCCGCGCGAATTGCTGACCGATAAGAGCCACGCTTTGGCCCAGGCGGCGACTCGGCTGGACCACGCGATCAAAAGCGCGCTGGCGGCGGAAAAAGCCGCCATCGACAAGGCGGGACTGAAGCTGGAGCAGGTCGGCGACCGGCTGCGCCCGGCGCTGGAACGCAGCCTGGGCGACCGCCGGCGCCAGCTTGAGTCGCTGGGGTCGCTGCTGGACAGCTTCAGCTACAAGGGCGTGCTGGCGCGCGGCTATGCGGTGGTGCGCGACCATGGCGGCGCGGTGGTCGCGGCCGCCGATGCCAAGCCCGGCGCCGGTTGGAGCGTCGAATTCACCGACGGCAAGACCGAGGTGGTGGTCGGCCACGCTGCCCCTCCGTCCTCGCCGCCCCCCACGACGACGCGCAAGGCCAAGGGCAAGGATGACGGCCGGCAGGGCAGTCTGCTGTGATTGAGCGCGCCCCCACCCCGGCCCTCTCCCGCAAGGGGGGAGGGAGTAATTAGCCCTCCCCCCTTGCGGGGGAGGGTTGGGTGGGGGGCTGCACGGAGGAGGCACGATGCCCGATATCCTGACCGAACGCGCTCGCCTCATGCGCCGCCAACCGACGCCGGCAGAACGCCGCTTGTGGCAGGTGCTCCGGCAGAACCGCCTTGGCGCCCGTTTCCGCCGCCAATGCCCATTGGGTCCCTACATCGTGGATTTCGTCTGCTATGAACGCCGCCTGATCATTGAAGCCGACGGCGGTCAGCACGCGGAAAGCGCCCACGACATTCGCCGCGACCAATGGATGATCGAGCAAGGCTTTCGGCTGTTGCGATTCTGGAACGAGGAAATTCTGCACGGCACGGACGGCGTGGTGCAGATCATCATGGATGCACTGGCAACAGCCCCTGCCGCCCCCCACCCGCAAAAAATAGATTAACCCTGTCCTGCCCGCTTGGCCCGCACGCGGGAGCGGGCTTCGACCAGTTCGCGGCCCATCTTGCGGATGTCGTGCAGCAGGGTTTCCACCACCAGGATGACCAGATCGGGGGTGCGGTTGATCTGCGCCTTCAGCGCCGGCTTGGGAATGACCATGCACACGGTGTCCTCGGCCGCCCGGGCCGAGGCCATGCGCGGGTGGTCGTCGATCAGCGCCATTTCGCCGAAGACGCCGCTTTGGCCGATCTCGCCCAGGGCCACGGTGCGGTCGTCCACTTCCTTGACGATCAGGACGCGGCCGCTTTCCACCACATAGGCTTCCTCGCCGGTGTCGCCCTCGCGGAAGATCACCGTGCCGGCCTTGAAGCGCTTGCGCGAGGTCTTGTCCGAGCCGCCGGCCTTGGCCGCCTGCTGGCCCTGCTGAACGGCGCGTCGCACCGTGGGCTGGGCGATACCGGGCGGCACCTCGACCAGCGGCCGGGGCTTGGGCAGCGGTTGGGCGACGCGGCGATCCTGCGTGTCCGGCAGCGTCCGCAGGACGGTACGGCGGCACGGTCCGGTATAGTCCTCGGACACGACGAAGGGGCGCGGATTGACCAGGCAATTGCGCACGCGGCGGAACAGCGAATCGGTCGACACCGGCTTGACCAGGAATTCGTTGACGCCGGCGTTGCGCGCCTCGACCACCTTTTCCATCTCGGCCATGCCCGAGACCATGACGATCGGCACGTCGCGGAACGGGCAATCGCTGCCGCCGCGCACCAGCCGGGTGAAGCCGACGCCGTCCATGGGTTCCATGTCGTAATCGACCAGCACCAGGTCGATCTTCTGCGCCAGCAGGATCTCGATGCCGGCCGGGCCGTCGGCGGCCTCGGCGATGTTGCGCACGCCAAAGGAATGCAGCGCCGATTTGATGAACGAGCGCGCATACCGACTGTCGTCGATGATCAGTACATTGACCGGGCTGAGGTCGATGTCGACGATCATGAAAACCCCAATTTCCAGCGCGCTGGCCCCAGCGAGCGCCTCTTGACCCCCTTTTCTAATCGTAATCGCCCATGGAACCAAGGGGCGTCGCTTGACGGCGGTCAAGGAGGGGGGATATGACCGTCGGGACAATGCACACCATCGTTCAGAGGACCAGCACGCCATGATGGAAGGGCAGTATCGGCCGGGTGGAAAAGCCATGACGCCGCCGTTTTCGCCGGTCCTGTTGCTGGGCCTTGCCTTGAAGCCGCTGCGCCCCGCCGTGCTGCAGCCGGTGTTCGACGCCATGCTGCGGGTGGTGAAGAAGCGCCACCCCGATATTCTGGAGCGCATGGAGCCGTTCCAGGACAAGGTGGTGTGCATCGACCCGGTCGACCTGCCGTTCGCCCTGCTGCTGGAGCCGCTGACCGAGGCGCCGCGCCTGACCGTGCGCCGCGCCGTCGACCCGGACGAGGCGCATGCCGTCATCCGCGGCCCGCTGGAGACGCTGATCGCCCTGGCCGAGGGCAAGATGGACGGCGACGCGCTGTTCTTTTCCCGCCAATTGCTGATCGAGGGCGACACCGAGGTGGTGGTGGCGCTGCGCAACGCCATCGACGGCGCCGGCATCGACCTGATCGCCGATCTGACCAGCGTGCTGGGGCCGCTGGCCAATCCCGCCCGCCGCGTCGCCGACACCGCGCTGGAAGCGATGTCGCACCTGCGCCACAACGTGGAAACCCTGCGCCAGGCCCTGATCGCCCCGGCGGTGCAGGGCGCCGCCGCACGCGATGCCCGCCTGGCCGAACTGGAAGCCGAGGTCAAGGCGCTGCGCAAGGCCAATCGTCGAGGACATGCCTGAGATGGACCAATTGATTCGCCCCGAGCTGGTGTGCCCGGCCGGCACCCCGGCGGCGCTGAAAAGCGCGGTGGAAGCCGGCGCCGACTGCGTCTATGTGGGGTTTCGCGACGAAACCAACGCCCGCAACTTTCCCGGCCTGAATTTCAGCCGCAAGGAACTGGAAGAGGGCATCGCCTTCGCCCATGACCACGGCGCCAAGGTGCTGGTCGCCATCAACACCTTCCCGCGCGCCGGCCAGCCGGAAATCTGGCACGCCGCCGTGGCCGACGCCGACCGCCTGGGCGCCGACGCGGTGATCCTGGCCGATGTCGGCTTGATCGCCCACGCCGCCACCAAGCACCCCAATCTGCGCCTGCACCTGTCGGTCCAGGCCGCCGCCTCGAACCCCGAGAGCATCCGCTTTTATGCCGAGCGCTTCGGCGTCAGCCGGGTGGTGCTGCCGCGCGTGCTGACGGTGCAGGAAATCGCCGCCGTCAACGCCCAGATCCGCCCGGTCGAGACCGAGGTCTTCGTCTTCGGCGGCCTGTGCGTCATGGCCGAGGGCCGCTGCGCCTTGTCGTCCTATGCCACCGGCCAGTCGCCCAACATGAACGGCGTGTGCAGCCCGGCCGCCCATGTCCGTTATGTGGACACCGCCGCGGGCACCAAGTCGCAATTGGCCGGCTTCACCATCAACGAATTCGGCAACGGCGAGCCGGCGGGCTATCCCACCCTGTGCAAGGGCCGCTTCAACGCCAACGGCAAGACCAGCTATCTGTTCGAGGAACCGACCTCGCTCAACACCCTGGCCATGCTACCCGAGTTGATGAAGGCCGGCGTCACCGCCTTCAAGATCGAAGGCCGCCAGCGCGGCCGCGCCTATGTGGCGGCGGTGGTGCAGGCGTTCCGCGCCGGCGTCGACGCGGTGCTGGCCGGCCGGCCGTTGCCCGACATGGACCTTGACCGCATCACCGAAGGCGGCCGGCAGACCACCGGCGCCTATGAGAGGGCGTGGCGTTGACCGACATCATCCAGTCCCAGCCCAAGCTGACGCTTGGCCCCGTTCTGTTCAACTGGCAACCCGAACGTCTGCGTGATTTTTATTTCCGCATCGCCGACGAAGCCGACGTGGACAGCGTCTACGTCGGCGAAGTGGTGTGCTCGAAGCGCAGCCCGTTCTTCACCCCCTTCCTGCCCGAGGTGATCGGCCGTCTGGCCGCCGCCGGCAAAGAGGTGGTGCTGTCGTCGCTGGCGCTGATCATGAACGAGCGCGAGCTGCGCGAAGCGCGTGAGCTGGCCGGCACCGAGGACTGGCTGGTCGAGGCCAACGACATCTCGGTGGCGTCGATGATGGGCGGCAAGCCGTTCGTCGTCGGCCCGCTGGTCAACGTCTACAACGAAGGCACCCTGGCCTATCTGGAAAGCATCGGCGCCAGCCGCGTCTGCCTGCCGGCCGAACTGCCGGCCGAGATCATCGCCACCCTGGCCAAGTCGGCCAAGGCCGAGATCGAGGTCCAGGCCTTCGGCCGCCTGCCGCTGGCGATCTCGGCGCGCTGCTATCACGCTCGCTCGCGCAATCTGGCCAAGGACGGCTGCCAGTACGTCTGCGCCGAGGACCCCGACGGCATGGCGGTCGATACGCTCGACGACGAGCCGTTCCTGGCGGTCAACGGCACCCAGACCATGTCCTACCACTACCTCAGCCTGGTGCAGGAGCTGCAGTCCCTGCGCGCCGCCGGCGTGCGCCGCTTCCGGCTGTGGCCGCAGACGGCGGACATGGTGGCGGTGGCGGCGCTGTTCCGCCAGGCCGTGGCCGGCGAAATCGACGCCGCCGTCGCCGCCGACCGCCTGTCGGAGTTGTGCCCGCGTGCCGAATTCGCCAACGGCTATATCCATGGCCGCGAAGGTCATCGCTATCTCGAGGCGGACGCCTGAGCCGACACCGGCGGGCACTTGTCGGCGGTGGCGCAGCCCGGCATACTGCCGGGCAGGGGGGGGCCGTGCGCTTGGGGTTGCGTGGTTCCGGGGTCAGGCAAGGATCCGTTGGATGGCCGCAGAATCGAAGACCGACAAGAAATCGGGCAAGGAACCGACCGCCGACAAGGGTCCCGGCCCGCGGCCGGCTGACGGCATCGTCTATTTCGAACACAAGTTCTTCGGCTCGTTCGAAGACCTTTATTTCCGCCTGACCGATACCGGCGAGGCGGTGGCGGTCATCAAGCTGGCGTCGAACGAAGCCGTCTTGGGCTTCGACGGCATCCGCCGCGAATTCATGCTGACCGACCAGACCGCCGACGGCCGCATGCTGACCCAGGTCGCCGAGGGCCTGCAATTCGTGCGCGGCCTGCGCGTCGGCGATTCCCTGCCCAAGGAAATCCTGACCCGCGAGGCGTCGTGGGAACCGTCGGAACGCCATCTGCGCATCGCCCGCCAGCGCCTGACCATGCAGTTGGTTACCTGGCTGACCGGCAACGAGCACATCTTCACCTCGGCCGAAGAGCTGATGCAGATCGCCGAGGACCCCCAGGTCAAGAAGAACGTCAGCCTTGCCTTCTCGGAAGCCGCCGAGGCGCTGGGCCTTGGCCGCGACAACCGCGAAAAGGTGGTCCAGTTCATCGAGACGCTGGCGAAGGAACTGGCCTATATCGAGGCCGAGCGCGACATCTATGCCGAAATCCGCCGTATCGACGAAAAGGTCCAGGGCCTGCGCCGCCTGTACAGTTCCGACCGCGGCATGATCGACACCACCGACCAGGTGGCGCGCCTGTATCAGCGGGCGATGAAGGTGTTCCAGGATTATTTCGACCAGGTCGATGCCCAGACCGGCGAAATCCTCGCCATGCTCAAGAACATCGACAACCAGATCGAATACATCCGCCAGGTGCGCGACGAGGTGCACCGCCGCCTGCTGCCGTGGGAAGACATCATCCCGGTGTGGAAGACCATCTTCGTCGTCAAATCCGAGGAAAACATCGTCCGCATCCGCGACCTTTACAGCTTCCTGGCGCCGCGCTTCATGCAGGTGAACGAATGGGTGCTGGTGACCAAGCGCGGCTTTGAACAAGCCAAGAAAAAACCCATCGGCGGCGTCCTGCGCTGGTAGGGCCTGACCGCCGCCCCTCAGGCCCTAGCGGGGTGCGGAAAAGAGCCAATTTTCTTCGTCATTCCCGCGAAGGCGGGAATCCACGCATCGGGCGGCACAGCATGTGGTGTTGCATTGAATGTTCCGCCCCAACATGGACCCCCGCTTTCGCGAGGGTGACGCGATGAAGGGTGGCGAGAATAGTTTTTCCGCAGCCTGTTAGCTTCGTACCTGCGCCAGGAAGCGTTCCACCTCGTCCTCCAGGACCCGCGCCTGACCGCTCAGCCGGGCGGCCGAGTCGAGGACGCCGTCGGCGCGGGTGCCGGTGTGGCGAACGTCGTCGCGCAGGCCGCTGATCGAGGTGTTGACGGTGCCCGAGCTGTTGGCGGCGCTGTCCACGTTGTGGGCGATTTCCTCGGTGGCGGCACGTTGCTGTTCCACCGCCGCGGCGATGGTGGCGCTGATCTCGTTGACTTTGACGATGGTGCCGGAAATGGCCGAGACGGCACCGACGGCGCGGTCGGTGGCCTGTTGCACCTGTTCGATCTGGCGGGAAATTTCCTCGGTCGCCTTGGCGGTCTGGGTGGCCAACGCCTTGACTTCGTTGGCGACCACGGCAAAGCCCTTGCCGGCTTCACCCGCCCGCGCCGCCTCGATGGTGGCGTTCAGCGCCAGCAGATTGGTTTGACTGGCGATGGCGGTAATCATGGCGACCACTTCGTCGATGCGGCCAACCGACTGGGCCAGGCCACCGATCAACTGGCTGGTGCCCTCGGCCTCGGCCACCGCTTCGGCCGAGATGGAATTGGCCTGGGCGGCTTCGCGGCCGATTTCCGCGATGGAGGCGGCCAGTTCCTCGGCCGCCGCCGCTACCGTCTGCACGTTGGCCGACGCTTCAGCCGAGGCCGCCGCCACGGCGTCACCGGTCGACGCCGCGCGATTGGTGACGGTTCGCATGTCCTGAGCAGCGCCCTGCATGTCGGCGGCGGCCTGCGACACCGCCCCCACCACCGAAGCGACGCTGGCATGGAAGGTGTCGGCAAGCTGGGCCATGGCGGCACGGCGTTCGGCTTCGCTTTGCGCGGCGGCGCGGCTCTGCTGTTCGCGCAGTTGTGCCACCGCTTTCGCATTATCCTTAAACACCGCGAGGGCGCGCGCCATGGCACCGATCTCGTCGCCACGATCGGCGCCGGTTACCGCAACCTCCAACTGGCCTTGGGCCAGTTGGCCCATGGCAGCGGTCAGCTCGCGGACGGGACGGCTGATGCTGCGGCCACTGACCCAGGCCAGGCAGCAGCCGACCGCCACCGCCGCCAACGACAGCAGCAAGACCTGCAGACGGGCGCGCGATTCGGCTGTCTTCACCTGCTCGCGCACCTGGGTCTGGCGCTGTTCCGCTGCCCGCTTGAGGTCGGCGGTCAGCGCCGACATGCGTTCGCCGGTGGCGACCTGCGCGGTCATGTGTTCGGTCAGGTCGACGTTGCGGGCGATCAGCGCCTCATAGGACTGGCCGTAGTCACGCACCGCTGCGGCAAGGTCGTCGAGGCCGGCGGCCTGAACCAGGGTGGCGGTGCGGGCGATCAGCACGCGGGCGCGGTCGACCTCGGCACCGGCGCTGGCGTCCAGGGTGCGGCGGACGAACAGACGGGCTTCCAGCATGGCGGCATGGGCCTTGACCAGACCGGCATTGCCGGTTCGGTCGGCCTCGCGTTCGATGCCCGGCGCGGCGATGTCGCCGAATTTGCGAATGTCCAGGTGGGCGGCCTTGCGGCGGGCCAGGTTATCGGCCACCACCTGGATGCCCGCCTTGTAGCGGCCGAACTCGCCGCGCAACGATTCGACCAGCGCCGCTTGGGCCGCATCGCTGGACGGCATGATCACCAGCCGCTGTTCCAGCGCATCCCGCGCCGCGCGCTGGATTTCGGCATTCTTGTCGGTGGTGTCGCGCACCAGTTCGCGGACTGCGAACCGCAGTACCGTGGCGTCGTGGTCGACCAATTGCGCCGCGCTCAGCACGTCGGTTTCGGCCGTCAACGCCACCGTACCGTCGGCCAGGGTCTGGAAGGTGCGCATGGCCAACGCCGCCAGAACACCCATCAGCACCACCATGACGGCGAACGCCGCCGCCAGCCGCTTCCCGATCGTCCAATCCCGCATAACGCTTCCCCCTTTGTGTCCAGGGGGATTGGAAATTGGGAGCGAATTGGATGCAATCCGGGAGTTTACATGTCTGCCATGTGATAATTAGAAAAATTCTATTTGCGCACAGGTTGTGTCTATTTCACCGCCCGTACAGCGCCGTCAGGCTGGCGTGACCTAGCGAATGGGCGTTGACCATGAAGCCGACCATGGCCGCCGACGCCTGGGGATCGAGCGGCAGGCTGTCGACGTCGAGCGCGTGGACGGTGAAGACGTAGCGATGCGGCGCGCCGGCCGGCGGACAGGGGCCGCCATAGCCCGGGGTGCCGAAATCGGTACGGCTTTGCACCGCCCCCGCCGGCAACGCCCCACCGGCCCCTGCGCCGGCGGGCAACGCGCGCGTGGCCGTCGGCACGTTGAACACCACCCAATGCCACCAGCCGCTGCCGGTCGGGGCGTCGGGGTCGTAGGCGGTGACGGCAAAACTTTTGCTGCCGGCCGGCGCATCGCTCCATGCCAGGGCGGGCGAGACGTTGTCGCCGGTGCAGCCGAAGCCGGCGAAGACATAGCGTTCGGCCATGGGCTTGCCGTCGGCGATGTCGGGGCTGGTCAGGCGGAAGCCGCCGGCAACGGCCGGCGCAGCGGCCAGCATGACCAAGGTAGCGAGGACGAAGCGGTGGATCATGGTGCGTTCCTTTGCGACCGGTGAGGGTGCAGGAACGCTAGCGCAGGCGGAAAGGTCTTGGCGCGCCGCCGCCGCTCATCCGCTGTCCGGTATCGCTCAGCCCCGCAATTCCGACGGCGACATGCCGAAGCGTTCGCGGAAGCGCGTGGCGAAACGCGACGGCGATTCGTAGCCGCAGGCCAGGGCGATCTCCAGGATGGATATCCGCGTCGTCTGCAGCAGCATCAGTCCGTGGGTCAGGCGCACGTCGACGGCGATCTGGCGAAAGCTGGTGCCTTCGGCCGCCAGGCGGCGGCGCAGGGTGGGTTCCGAGACGCCAAGGGCGCGGGCAGCGTCGGCCGACGTCCACGGCAGGTGGGGACGCGCCGCCACCAGCGCGCGGATGACGGCGGCGGCGCCCGGTTCGGCCTCGGCCGGCAGGAACAGGCCGCGTTCGGCCAGGGCGGCCAGCACCTCGACGCAACGGTGCAGGGCCACGCGCTGGGACAGGCCGCCATCGTTCAGCCCGGCGGCGGCATGGCGCAGCGCTGCCGGCAAGGCGGCGTCGCCCAGGCATAGCTGCCAGGGCGCCGAACAAGATGCCGGTGGGCGGGCCAATTCGGGATAATGGTGGCGAAAGGCGGCAACCGCCTCGTGCCCCGGCGCCACCACCAGGGCGGCATAGCGCCCGGCGGCCGGATCGGGGCGATTGCCGATGGTCGGCTGGCCGCCGGCCAGCAGCAGGGCGACATCGCCCACCGCCAGGCGGGCGGTGGCACCGTCCTCGGTCAGCAATTCCTTGGCGCCATCCTCGACCAGCACCAGGCAATGCTCGAAAATGGGAACCCGCCGCAGGTCCTGCGACACCGTCGCTTGGATCAGGGCGGCGCTGCCGACCGGCCGGGGCGCCTCGACGATCTCCCCCATCGCGCCGGCCCCCGTCACTCCTCGGGGTGCAGCTTCTTGTAGACCTTGGCCTCGTGGATGATGAAGGCGTCGATCATGGAACGGTAGATGTGCTCGATCAGATCGGGGCACATGCCTTCCTCGATGGCCAGATGGCGCACCTTGAGGATGATCTGCTCGATGCGGTTGGTGTCCACCACCGCCGCCTTGTTGGCCTTGAAGCGGGCCGCCTGCTCCACATAGCCGGCGCGTTCCGCCAGCAGCGGCACCAATTGGCGGTCGAGGCGGTCGATATGCTCGCGCACGTCGGCGAGATCCTTGCACTCCGGCATTCCGGCAGCTCCTAATATGAGTATTCCTTGAACAGCGGATCGACGCTGCCCTGCCAGCGGCCGTGATAGGCGTCCAGCATTTCCTCGGCCGGAGTGCGCCCCGAACCGACGATGGCCTGAAGGGTATCGAGGAACACCGATTCGTCGCGGCCGGAATCGTTGAGGCGCTTGCGGTTCTTCAGTCCCTGCGCCGACAGCGCCAGCACCTCGCGGGCGAGGTCGCGCACGCTGCGACCGCGAATTTCCGCCCGCAGGCCCAGACGCGGCACGTCGGCGCGCAGGGCCTCGCGCTCGGGCATGGTCCAGTCCTTGGCGATGTCCCAGGCGGCATCCAGCGCGCCGCCGTCATACAGCAGCCCGACCCATAACGCCGGCAGCGCGCACAGGCGGCGCCAGGGTCCGCCATCGGCGCCGCGCATCTCCAGGTACTTCTTCAAGCGCACCTCGGGGAAGGCGGTGGTGAGATGGTCGCTCCAATCGCCCAGGGTCGGCCGCTCGCCCGGCAGGGCCGGCAGCTTGCCGGCCATGAAGTCGCGGAACGACTGGCCCGAGGCGTCGATGTATTGGCCGTCCCGATAAACAAAGTACATGGGCACGTCGAGCATGTAATCAACGTAGCGCTCGAAGCCCATGCCGTCCTCGAAGACAAAAGGCAGCATGCCGCAACGGTCGGGGTCGGTATCGGTCCACACGTCCGAACGGCTGGACAGCAGGCCGGACGGCTTGCCCTCGATGAACGGCGAGCAGGCGAACAGCGCCGTGGCCAGCGGCTGCAGCGCCAGCGACACCCGGAACTTCTTCACCATGTCGGCTTCCGAGGCGTAGTCCAGGTTCACCTGCACGGTGCAGGTGCGCAGCATCATGTCCAGGCCCTTGGACCCGCGCTTGGGCATGTACTCGCGCATGATCTTGTAGCGGCCCTTGGGCATCCACGGGATGTCGGCCCGCGCCCATTTGGGCTGGAAGCCCATGCCGAGGAAGCCGATGCCCAGCTTCGCCGCCACCTGCTTGACCTGTTTGAGGTGTTCGTAGGTTTCGCAGCAGGTCTGGTGGATGGAGTCCAGCGGCGACCCCGACAGCTCGAGCTGGCCGCCCGGCTCCAGCGTCACCGAGGCGCCGTCGGCGGCCAGCAGGGCGATGATGTTGCCGCCCTCGAACACCGGCTGCCAGCCGAACAGCCGCAGCCCTTCCAGCATGGCCTTGATGCCGCGCTGGCCCTCATAGGGCAGCGGCCGCAGATCGTCCTGGGTATAGGCGAATTTTTCGTGCTCGGTGCCGATGCGCCACTGGTCCGCCGGCTTGTTGCCGGATTCCAGGTACTCGACCAATTGGCGGCGGGACGTAATCGGCTCGCCACTGGGTTTGGCGGGTGCGGACATGGCAAGACCCTGGCTGTATGGGGTTTTTCGAGAACAGATTGCCAGGGTAGCAAACGCTTAGACGCCCGCCAGCGTCAAGCTTCGTTTTGGCGAAGGCGCGCGCTCGACCGGCCCTGACGGGCCGGTCGAGCCGCAAAACTCACGCCCCGGCGTGCTGTTCCGGCATCCCGGCGGCCGCATGCGGCGCGCCCGGTTCCGGGTCGCGCAGCACATAGCCACGGCCCCAAACGGTTTCGATGTAGCTGTCGCCGCCGGTGGCGGTGGACAGCTTCTTCCTGAGCTTGCAGATGAAGACGTCGATGATCTTCAGCTCGGGTTCGTCGATACCGCCGTAAAGGTGGTTGAGGAACTGTTCCTTGGTCAGCGTCTGGCCCTTGCGGAGCGACAGCAGCTCGAGGATACCGTATTCCTTGCCGGTCAGGTGCAGCGGATCGCCGGCCGCCTCCACCGTGCGGGTATCCAGGTTCACCGACAGCTTGCCGGTCTTGATGATGGATTGGGCATGGCCCTTGGAGCGACGGACGATGGCCTGGATGCGCGCCACCAATTCGCCACGGTCGAAGGGTTTCGTCAGATAGTCGTCCGCGCCGAAGCCCAGCCCCTTGATCTTCTTGTCCGACTCGGTCAGGCCGGACAAGATCAGGACCGGAGTCTCCACCCGCGCGGCACGCAGGCGACGCAGAACCTCATAGCCGTCCATATCGGGCAGCATCAGGTCCAGCAGGATGATGTCGTAATCGTACAACTTGCCGATTTCGAGGCCATCCTCGCCCAGTGCCGTCGTGTCGACGACCATACCTTCGGCCTTCAGCATCGTCTCGATGACCTGGGCCATCATACGGTCGTCCTCGACCACCAGTACTCGCATGGGAATATCCCCGTTTTTCCGCGTATTGAGGATGTGGTAACCATAAGGGGGTATCGTGGCGACTTCAAGGCGCGCGGCATGTAAGCCCCTCACGAATAAGGATGATTTCGTATCCAGGGGGACAAGCTGCCTCATCCGTTTGGCGCAAACATGGGGTTTTCCGGTTGAAATTTCTGGTCCGCAACCTCGTCAACGACGTCGAACGCCTGAGCGACATCCAGGTTTATGGCCGCGTCGCCGCCGTCCAGGGCATGCTGATCGAAGCCGGCGGCGTGCAGCGCCAGATTTCGGTCGGCGACCGCTGCCACGTCATCGCCCGCGACGGCCGCCGCGTCCCGTGCGAGGCGGTGGGCTTCCGTAACGGCCGCGCGCTGCTGATGCCGTTCGTCGACGTCAACGGCGTCGGCCTGGGCTGCCGCACCGAGGTGCAGGACACCGAGCCGGTGGTCTTCCCCGAGCGCAGCTGGCTGGGCCGCGTCATCAACGCCTTCGCCCAGCCGGTGGACGGCCTGGGCGCCTTGGGCCTGGGCGACGTCGCCTATCCCATCCGCAACCGGCCGCCGCCGGCCGCCTCGCGCAGCCGTGTCGCCGGCAAGGTGGATTTGGGCGTGCGGGCGGTGAACTCGTTCCTGACCATGTGCCGGGGCCAGCGCATGGGCATCTTCGCCGGCTCGGGCGTCGGCAAGTCGTCGATCCTGTCCATGATGGCGAAGAACACCAGTTGCGACGTCTCGGTGATTGGCCTGATCGGCGAACGCGGTCGCGAGGCGCGCGAGTTCATCGAGGACGATTTGGGCGAGGAGGGCATGAAGCGGTCGGTGGTGATCTGCTCCACCTCGGACGAAAGCCCGCTGATGCGGCGCCAAGCCGCTTATTTGACCTTGTCGGTGGCGGAATTCTTCCGCGACCAGGGCCTGGACGTGCTGTGCATGATGGATTCGGTCACCCGCTTCGCCATGGCCCAGCGCGAGATCAGCCTGTCGGCCGGCGAGCCGCCGGCGTCCAAGGGCTATACCCCCACCGTGTTCGCCGAGCTGCCGCGCCTGCTGGAGCGCGCCGGGCCGGGTGTGGGCCAAGGCTCCATCACCGGCCTGTTCACCGTGCTGGTGGACGGCGACGACCATAACGAACCCATTTCCGACGCCGTGCGCGGCATCCTGGACGGCCACATCGTGCTGGACCGCGCCATCGCCGACCGTGGCCGCTATCCGGCGGTCAACATCCTGCGGTCGGTGTCGCGTACCATGCCGGGCTGTAACAACGAGCAGGAAAACGCCCTGATCCGCCGCGCCCGCAAGCTGCTGGCGACGTACGAGGACATGGCCGAACTGATCCGCCTGGGCGCCTATCGCCGCGGCACCGACCCGGCGGTGGACGAAGCGATCCATTATTACCCGATGATCGAGGAATTCCTGGTCCAGGGCAAAAAGGACGCCACGTCCCTGCAGGATTGCTATGCCGGCCTGGCGCAGATCCTCGGCATGCCGTTCGACGGCGACGGCATGGGCCGCAAGGGATAGGGCGGACAAAAAAGGTTCATCGCGAATGTGCGTGGAGCACCTAGCCCGTCATGCGCGGGTCAAGCCCACGGCTGTCCGGTTGAGGCTTTCGCGGAACGTGCTGGCCCGTCGAGGCCGTGCCCAGGGTACACGGACGGCACGGACGCCCGCTGTCGCGGGCCACGGACGAACCCGGACGGTCGCTGTGTCCAAAGTCCAAAAAACCTAAGAAATCCGCGTCACCCCGGACGCGCTCCACGCGATCCAGGGTCCATGGGGGTGCACCACGATGGATGCCGGCTCAAGGCCGGCATGACGAGTTTTCTTTTGTCCGTGTCATCCGTGTACCCTGGGCACGGCGGCATCCGTCGAAACCAAGCTCGCCGTGCTCCGCGCCACCCAAGCCCCGCAACGGAACCGGACAGCAGTGGGGTCAAGCCCGGCCATGACGATGTATGGGCAGATGGGTTTCCCCGGAATTCCGCGATGAACCAAAAAAAAGCCCCGCCGCAAGCACGCGACTTGCGACGGGGCCTTTTCCAGCGGAACGCTTAGGACAGCTTGTCCATCTCGCGGACGATGGCTTCGCCCATCACCGTGGTCGACACCTTGGCCTTGCCGGGGGCCATGATGTCGGCGGTGCGCAGGCCGCCCTTGAGCACGTTCTTGACCGCGTTGTCGATCAGATCGGCCTCGGCGTCCATGTTGAACGAGTAGCGCAGGCACATGGAGAACGACAGGATGGTCGCCAGCGGATTGGCGATGTCCTTGCCCTGGATGTCCGGGGCCGAGCCATGCACCGGCTCGTACAGGGCCTTGCGGTTGCCGTTGGCGTCGGCGGCACCCAAGCTGGCGGACGGCAGCATGCCGAGCGAACCGGTCAGCATGGCGGCGCAATCGGACAGGATGTCGCCGAACATGTTCTCGGTGACCATGACATCGAACTGCTTGGGATTGCGCACCAACTGCATGGCGGCGTTGTCCACGTACATGTGGGTCAACTCGACATCCGGGTACTCGGTCTGCTGCAGCTTGATCATCTCTTCACGCCACAGCACGGTGCATTCCAGCACGTTGGCCTTGTCGACGCTGCACAGCTTCTTGTTGCGCTTGCGCGCCAGGTCGAAGGCGGCGCGGCCGATGCGCTGGATCTCGCTGGTGGTGTAGGTCAGGGTGTTGACACCCTTGCGCTCGCCGTTGGGCAGGGTCTCGATGCCGCGCGGCTGGCCGAAATACAGACCGCCGGTCAGTTCGCGCACGATCATGATGTCCAGACCCTGGACCACGTCGGCCTTCAGCGTCGAGGCGTCGACCAGGGCGTCGAACACGGTGGCCGGACGCAGGTTGGCGAACAGGCCCATTTCCTTGCGGATGCCCAGCAGGCCGCGCTCGGGCTTCTTGTCGAACGGCAGGTCGTCCCACTTGGGACCGCCCACCGCGCCCAGTAGCACCGCGTCGGCGGCCAGGGCGGCCTTCAGGGTCTCCTCGGGGAACGGCGTGCCGTGCACGTCATAGGCGGCGCCGCCGAGCAAACCCTCGGTGACGTCGAATTCGATGCCCCGCTTCTTGCCCAGCCAGTCGATGATGCGGCGAACCTGGACCATCACTTCCTGGCCGATGCCGTCGCCGGGCAGAATGAGAAGCTTCTTGGCGGCCATGTGTCCTATCCTTTCTTAAAGCGTCATCGCCGGGCTTGACCCGGCGATCCACGTAGCATCACCCCCACCGCCGTGGATGCCCGGGTCATGCCCGGGCATGACGGCAGGGAAAGAGTGTCAGAGCCAGGGCGACGACTTGGCGCGCGCGGCTTCGAACGACTCGATCTTGTCGGCCTTCATCAGGGTCAGGCCGATATCGTCCAGACCGTTCAGCAGGCAATGCTTGCGGAAGGGATCGACGTCGAAGGCGATCTTGGCGCCGTCGGGAGCGACCACCACCTGGTTTTCCAGATCGATGGTGAAGGTGGCGTTGGCGCCGTTCTCCGCCTGCTTCAGCAACGCGTCGACCTGTTCGGTCGGCAGCTTGATCGGCAGGATGCCGTTCTTGAAGCAGTTGTTGAAGAAGATGTCGGCGAAGCTGGGGGCGATGACGCAGCGGATGCCGAAATCGGCGATGGCCCACGGCGCATGCTCACGCGACGAGCCACAGCCGAAATTGGCGCCGGCCACCAGCACCTTGGCGCCGCGATAGGCCGCCTTGTTCAGCACGAAGTCGGCGACTTCCTTGCCGTCCTGGGTGTAACGCATCTCGTCGAACAGGTTCTTGCCCAGGCCCGTGCGCTTGATGGTCTTCAGGAACTGCTTGGGGATGATCATATCGGTGTCGATGTTGATCATCGGCAGCGGAGCGGCGACGCCGGTCAGAACGGTGAACTTTTCCATTGTCCGAATTCCTTACAGCGAGCGCACGTCGGTCAGCTTGCCGGTGATGGCGGCGGCGGCGGCCATGGCCGGGCTGACCAGGTGGGTGCGGCCGCCACGGCCCTGACGGCCCTCGAAGTTGCGGTTCGAGGTCGAGGCGGAACGCTGGCCCGGCTTGAGCTGGTCGGCATTCATGGCCAGGCACATGGAACAGCCCGGTTCACGCCACTCGGCGCCGGCTTCGATGAAGATCTTGTCCAGACCCTCGGCCTCGGCCTGCTCCTTGACCAGACCGGAACCGGGCACGATCAGCGCCTGCACGCCCGCGGCCACCTTGCGGCCCTTGAAGATCTCGGCGGCGGCGCGGAAGTCCTCGATGCGGCCGTTGGTGCACGAGCCGATGAACACCACGTCGATGGCGATGTCGGTGGCCTTCATGCCGGCGGTCAGGCCCATATAGGCCAGCGAACGCTCGACCGCCTTGCGCTTGCCCTCGTCCTTGATGTCGGCCGGCACCGGCACGGTGCCGGTGATGGCGATCACGTCCTCGGGGCTGGTGCCCCAGGTGATCTGCGGCACCAGGGTGGCGGCGTCGATCTCGACCTCGGCGTCGAACTTGGCGCCCGGATCGGTGAACAGGGTCTTCCAATACGACACGGCGGCCTCGAAGGCGGCGCCCTTGGGGGCGCGCGGCTTGCCGGCGACGTAATCGAAGGTAGTCTGGTCGGGGGCGATCAGGCCGGCGCGGGCGCCGCCCTCGATGGCCATGTTGCAGACCGTCATGCGGCCTTCCATCGACAGGCTGGTGATCGCCTCGCCGGCGAACTCGACCACATAGCCGGTACCGCCGGCGGTGCCGATCTTGCCGATGATGGCCAGCACGATGTCCTTGGCGGTGACGCCGGCAGGGGCCTTGCCCTTGACGGTGATGCGCATGTTCTTGGCCGGCTTCTGCACCAGGGTCTGGGTCGCCAGCACGTGCTCGACTTCCGAGGTGCCGATGCCGAAGGCCAGCGAACCGAACGCGCCGTGGGTGGCGGTGTGGCTGTCGCCGCAGACGATGGTGGTGCCGGGCAGGGTGAAGCCCTGTTCCGGGCCGACGATGTGGACGACGCCCTGGCGGATGTCATCCATGCGGTAGTACTCGACGCCGAAATCCTTGGCGTTCTGTTCCAGCGTCTCGACCTGGATGCGCGACTCTTCGTTCTCGATGCCCTTGGAGCGATCGGTCGTCGGCACGTTGTGGTCGGCGACGGCGAGAGTGGCTTCCGGGTGACGGACCTTGCGGCCGGCCATGCGCAGCCCTTCGAACGCCTGCGGGCTGGTCACTTCGTGGACCATGTGGCGATCGATGTAGAGCAGGCAGGTGCCGTCGTCCTGAACGTCCACCAGGTGGGCGTCCCAGATCTTGTCGAACAGAGTACGCGGCTTGGACATGGGTCTTCCTACTGACAGAAATCAGTGCGGCGGAAACGGCTCCGCCGTCGTGTCGCCTTTATAGCGAAACCCCGCGGCTCCGGTCACCTGGGGGATTCCCTGGTGACCGGAACGAAGCGGGGCATCGACCTTCGGCGTCATTCCCGCAAAAGCGGGAATCCATGCCAGCCGACTGCGGGAGCGGCGCCATGGACCCCCGCGTTCGCGGGGGTGACGAGGAGCAAGATTACTCGGCGCTCTCGGCGGCAGCGGCAGCCTTGGCGGCCTTGGCAGCCTTCTGGGCGGCATCGGCCTCGACCTTGGCGGCGGCGGCGGCAACGCGCTCGCCGGCGGTGACCTTGGCCGAATAGCCGGTGGTCTGCTCGGCGATACGGGCCGACTTGCCGCGACGGTCGCGCAGGTAGTACAGCTTGGCGCGACGGACGTCACCACGGCGAATCACCTCGATCGAGGCGATGTTCGGGGAGTACAGCGGGAAGATACGCTCCACACCCTCGCCGTAGGAGATCTTGCGCACGACGAAGTGGCTGTTCAGGCCGTCGTTCTTGCGGGCGATGCATACGCCCTCATAGGCCTGCACGCGCTCGCGGTTGCCTTCGATCACCTTCACGTTGACCTTCAAGGTGTCGCCCGGGGAAAACTCGGGGATCGTCTTGCCTTCGGTCAGCTTGGCGATCTGCTCCTGCTCGAGCTGCTGAATGATGTTCATCTACTTGCCCTCACTATCCTTGGCAGAGGCATACCGGAGCCACAGGTCCGGTCGGCGTGTCCTAGTTACATCCTCCGACTGACGACGGCGCCAGTCGCGTATTTTTTCATGGTGGCCCGAGATCAGAACCTCGGGCACCGCCCGGCCCTGCCAATCGGCGGGGCGGGTATAGTGGGGATATTCCAGCAATCCCCACTCAAAGCTTTCCTCGGCCAGCGTCTCCTGGTTGCCGATCACTCCCGGCAACAGGCGGACGACGGCGTCCAGCAGGACCAGCGCCGGGAGTTCTCCCCCCGACAGCACGAAATCGCCCAAGGAAACCTCGAGCGCGCCGTGCGCGTCCAGCACCCGCTGGTCAACTCCCTCGAAGCGGCCGCACAGGATGGTGGCTCCCGGCCCTGCCGCCAACTCCCGCACCAGCGCCTGATCCATCAGCCGCCCGCGCGGGGTCATGTAAATCAAAGGCCCACTGCCGCCACAGCCACGGATGGCCGCATCCAGAACATCCGGACGCATCACCATGCCGGCGCCGCCGCCGAAAGGAACGTCATCGACCGAGCGGTGCTTGTCAGTCGCGAAATCGCGAATGTTCACCGCGTCCAACGCCCACGTTCCCTTCGCCAAGGCCCGCCCGGCCAGCGACTGGCCCAACGGTCCCGGGAACATCTCGGGGAAAATGGTGAGTACCGTGGCATGCCACGATTCAGTCACCGCCTTCCCCTTCCTGACCTTCTTCCTCACCCCCAACAAACACCGGCGGGATCACCACCAGACGCTTGTTGGCTATATCCACTACCGGCACCGCCGCCTTGGTGAAGGGAACCATCAGGCTTCCCCCTTCCTTCAGCACGATGTCCAGCAGTTCGCCGGCACCGAAATCGGCCACGCCTTTGACCGTGCCAAGCACCACACCGTCCTCGCCTTCCGCTTTCAGGCCGACCAGATCGGTATAGAGGAACTCGTCCTCTTCCAATTCCGGCAGGCGCTCACGCGCGACGAAGAACCGGGTGCCCCGCATGGCTTCCGCGGCGTTGCGGTCGTTCACCCCTTCCAGCCTGGCGATGATGAGGCCCTTGGCCTCGCCCATCACCTTCAGCTTGAAGCGGCGGGTCCCATCCTCGCTCTCCACCGGACCATAGGCGGCCACGTCGGCCGGATCGGCGGTAAAGCTTTTGATGCGGACCTGACCGCGCACCCCGTGCGCGCCAGCGACGGCGCCAACACACACGCGGGTGTCCATGGCCAATTACTCGGCGGCCGATTCTTCGGCGGCGGCGGCGGCACGCTCGGCGGCCTGCTTGGCGCGCTCCTGGGCCTTGGCCTTGGGGGCGTTCTTCTTGGTCTGCTCGGGGCGAACCGGGGCGGCAACCAGGCCCAGGTTCGAGAACAGACGGACCAGACGGTCGGTCGGCTGGGCGCCAACGGCCAGCCACTTCTTGGCGGCATCGGCGTTCAGCACGAAGCGCTCGGCGTGATCGGCCGGCAGCAGCGGGTTGTAGGTGCCGATCTTCTCGATGAAGCGGCCATCGCGGGGGCTGCGGGCGTCGGCAACCACGATGCGGTAGAACGGACGCTTCTTGGCACCGCCACGGGCGAGACGAATCTTCAGAGCCATATTTCGAACTTCCCTCTAAACAAACTTATCAAAACCAACCGGTCGCCGAAGTTCAGCGGCCGAACCCTTTCATGCCGGGGGGCAGCAGCCCGCCCAGGCCATGTCGCATCAGCCCCTTCTGGCCCAGCTTGCCGACCTTCTTCATCACGTCGGCCATTTGCTGGTGCTGCTTGAGGAGCTTGTTCACATCCTGCACCGACACACCGGCGCCCGAAGCGATACGCTTCTTGCGGGACGCCTTGATAAGGTCGGGATTGCGGCGCTCGGACGCGGTCATGGACAGGATGATGGCCTTTTGGCGGCCGACCACCTTGTTGTCGATCTTGGCGTCCTTGAGCTGGGCGGCCATCTTGCCGATGCCCGGCATCATGCCGAGAATGCCCTTGAGGTCGCCCATCTTCTCGACCTGCTTGAACTGCGACAGCATGTCGTTGAGGTCGAACTTGCCCTTCTCGATCCGCTTGGCGAGCTTTTCCGCCTCTTCCTGGTCGACGTTCTCCATGGCCTTTTCGACCAGGGACACCACGTCGCCCATGCCGAGGATGCGGCCGGCGATACGATCGGGATGGAAGACTTCGAGGGCATCGAGCTTTTCGCCCATGCCGAGGAACTTGATGGGACGGCCGGTGACGGCGCGCATGGACAGCGCCGCGCCACCGCGCGCATCGCCGTCGACGCGGGTCAGCACGATACCGGTGACGCCGACCTTTTCATTGAACTCGCGCGCCAGGGTCACGGCGTCCTGGCCGATCATGGCGTCGGTGACCAGCAGGGTCTCGACCGGCTTGGCGACGTCACGCACGGCGGCGACCTCGGCCATCAGCTCCTGGTCGATGTGCAGGCGGCCGGCGGTGTCGAGGATGACGACGTCGTAGCCTTCCTTGCGGCCGACGTCCAAGGCGCGCTTGGTGATCGCCACCGGCATCTCGCCCATAACGATGGGCAGGCTGCCAACATCGGCCTGGCCTGCTAGAATCTGCAACTGCTGCTGGGCGGCGGGGCGGTAGACGTCGAGCGACGCCAGCAGGACCTTTTTCTTGTCCTTCTTCAGCCGGATAGCCAGCTTGCCGGACGTCGTGGTCTTGCCCGAACCCTGCAGGCCGACCATCAGGATGACGGCGGGCGGCACCGCGTTCAGGTTCAGCTCGACCCCTTCGGTCCCCAGGGTGGCGATCAGTTCGTCATGGACGATCTTGACCACCATCTGGCCGGGCGACACCGACTTGACCACGTCCTGGCCGACGGCGCGCTCTTTCACGCGCGCCACGAAATCCTTGACCACCGGCAGGGCGACGTCGGCCTCCAGCAACGCCACGCGAACTTCGCGCAGCGCCTCGGTCACGTCGACTTCGGACAGCGCACCGCGACCGGTGAGCTTGTCGAAGACAGCGGACAGACGTTGGCTCAAGGACTCGAACATCGAAACTCCTAACGACTCGCCCCAAACGGAAACGCGCCAGTGCGCGTACCTTCGCGGACTGGCGTGCCACCGTGGTGGCGGATTTCTCCCGGAAACCTGGAGAGGCTGAGTTTCTACGCTTGTCGTGTCACGGAGTCAACAGCACGCTTGCCGCCGGTCGACAACGGGAATATGAACCGTTCGGCTCTTCTGCGGTTCAAAGGTGTCAGATGAAATACGGTCGCAAGCGGGTTCTGGTGACGGGTGGTGCCGGCTTCCTGGGGTCCCATCTGTGTGAACGCCTGCTGGGCCTGGGCTGCGACGTGCTGTGCGTCGACAACTTCTTCACCGGCTCCAAGGACAATATCGCCCATCTGATGGGCAATCCGTATTTCGAGCTGATCCGCCACGACGTCACCTTCCCGCTTTATGTGGAAGTGGACGAAATCTACAACCTGGCCTGCCCGGCCTCGCCGGTGCATTACCAGCGCGACCCGGTGCAGACCACCAAAACCAGCGTGCACGGCGCCATCAACGTGCTGGGGCTGGCGAAGCGGGTGGGCGCCAAGATCTTCCAGGCTTCGACCTCGGAAGTGTACGGCGACCCCGAGGTCCATCCCCAGGTCGAGGAATATCGCGGCTGCGTCAATCCCATCGGCCCGCGCGCCTGTTACGACGAGGGCAAGCGCTGCGCCGAGACGTTGTTCTTCGACTACCACCGCCAGCACGGCACCCGCATCAAGGTGGCGCGCATCTTCAACACCTATGGCCCGCGCATGCATCCCGACGACGGCCGCGTGGTGTCGAACTTCATCGTCCAGGCGCTGGAAGGCCGCGACATCACCATTTACGGCGACGGCAGCCAGACCCGCTCGTTCTGCTATTGCGACGATCTGGTCGAGGGCTTCATCCGCCTGATGGCGTCGCCCGACACCGTCACCGGGCCGATCAACCTGGGCAATCCGGGCGAGTTCACCATGCTGCAACTGGCCGAGACGGTGCTGCGCCTGGTCGGCTCCAAGTCCAAGCTGGTGTTCCTGCCGCTGCCCGCCGACGACCCGCGCCAGCGTCAGCCAGACATCAGCAAGGCGCGCGAGCTGCTGGGCTGGCAGCCCACCATCGCCCTGGAAGCGGGGCTGCAACGGACGATCGACTACTTTAAGGCGAAGATCGCTTAGCCATTGGCTGCATTAGCTCCTTCTAAAACTCTACGCCGTTGCCAGATGACGGCAACGCCGATACCATCGACGCGCCGGGGGTGGAGCGGGTTCACGCCGGCGGGCGGAGCGACGGGGTGACCGAGGGCAGGGAAACCAGCAAGAGCAAGGCCAAAGCCGGCGGCGGCAGCACCGGCGGCGACGCCTTTGCCGCCAGCCAAGCCGATCTGGCCGCCCGTCTGGAGGGGATCGCCGACAGCCTGCCGGGATTCGCCTTCCAGCGCCGGCTGGATGGCGACGGCACCCTCAGCTATCCCTCTTTCAGTGGCAACCTACGGGCGATCCTGGGCGTCGACGCCGAGTCCATGGCGGTCAACGCCAAGGGGTGCCTGCACGTCGTCCATTGGGCCGACCGCGACGCCCATCTTGCCGCCATCCACCGTTCCGCCACCGACCTGTCCACCTGCGTCGAGGAATTCCGCGCCGTCACCCACACCGGCGAGGTGCGCTGGCTGAAGGGCGCGTCGCGCCCGCGCCGCCTGGCCGACGGCGTCGTCGTGTGGGACGGCGCCCTGATCGACGTCACCGACGGCCGCCGCGCCGAATTCCGGCTGGACATGCTGATGGAGCATGCCGCCGACACCATTCTGATCCTGGACGAAGCCGGCATCATCGATACCGTCAACGCCGCCGCCGAGCGGCTGTTCGGCTGGAGCGGCGCCGAGTTGACCGGGCAGTGCTTCAGCATCCTGCTGGACGAAAGCGAGCGCCACCCCCACCTGCTGTGCGGCGACATGCTGGACGGGTCGGGCGGGCTGGTCAGCGGCGGTCCGCGCGAATTGATCGGCCTGCGCAAGGACGGCAGCACCTTTCCGCTGGAACTGTCGACCAGCGAAGTGCGCATGGAAGGCCACCGGCTGTTCGTCGGCATCGGCCGCGACATCACCGCGCGCAAGGCGACCGAGGCGGCGCTGCGCGAAACCGAACAGCGGCTGGGCGCCATCGCCGCCAACATGCCGGGCATGGTGTTCCAGCGCGTGCTGCGGTCGGACGGCCGGCTGGATTTCACCTATGTCTCGGACGGGTGCCGCGACTTCCTGGGGGTCGAACCCGAGGAGCTGATGGCCGATTCCCAATTGTTCCTGAGCGCGGTGTCGGCCGACGAACGCCAGCGCTTCCTGGCGGCGCTGGGCCGTTCGGCCCGCACCATGGAGCCGTTCGAGGAAGAAGTCGCCGCCATCGGCGGCGATGGGCGCCGGCGCTGGCTACGCGGCCAGTCGCGCCCGACCAAGCGCGACAACGGCGACGTGGTGTGGGACGGCATCATCATCGACGTCACCGACCGCAAGGTGGCGGAACAGCGGCTGTCGTTCCTGGCCTTCTACGACCCGCTGACCCGGCTGCCCAACCGCCCGGCCTTCCTGGAGCGCTTCACCGCCGCGCGTGAGATCGCACGCCAGCGCCACACCCTGCTGGCGGTGATGAGCCTGGGCATCGACCGCTTCGGCATCATCAACGCCACCATGGGCCATTCGGTGGGCGACCAGGTCCTGATGGCGGCCGCCGACATCCTGCAGGCCGCCATTGGCCGCGAGGACGTCATGGCGCGCGCCTCGGGCGACCGCTTCCTGCTGATGATCTCGGGCCACGCCTCGAAGCGCGAACTGACCGAGGCGGTCGAGGCCCTGCACGCCTTGGCCCAGGCCCCGGTGTCGGTGGCGGGCGAGGAATTCGAGATTTCCGCGTCCAGCGGCGTCGCCCTGTTCCCGCGCGACGGCGAGGACGCCGAGACCCTGATCAAGAATGCCGAGGCGGCGCTGCAACGGGCCAAGGGCCAGGGGCCGGCGACGCTGCAGTTCTTCACCAAGGAAATGAGTTCGCGCGCCGCCAAGACGCTGACGATGCAGAACAAGCTGCGCCGCGCCGTCGAACATGGCGAGTTCATCCCCTATTACCAGCCGCAGGTCGACCTGACCACCGGCGCGGTGGTCGGCATGGAAGCGCTGGTGCGGTGGAAAAGCCCGGAAATGGGCATGGTGGCGCCGGGCGAGTTCATTCCGGTGGCCGAGGAATCCGGCCTGATCGACGCCATCTGCGACGTCATGCTGACCCAGTGCTCGCGCCAGAACAAGGCGTGGCAAGAGGCCGGACTGCCGGCCATCCCGGTGGCGGTCAACGTCTCGGGCCGCCAGTTCCAATACCCGCGCCGCCTGATCGCCGCGCTGGAGAACACGCTGACGCAAAGCGGCCTCGACCCGCGCTACCTCGAGATCGAGCTGACCGAAAGCTCGGCCATGCGCGACGCCGAAAGCGCCATCGGCGTGGTGCAGACGCTGAAGGAAATGGGCATCGCCTGCGCCATCGACGATTTCGGTACCGGCTATTCGTCGCTGTCGGTGCTGAAGCGCTTCCCCATTTCCAAGCTGAAGATCGACCGCAGCTTCGTCATGGACATCATCACCGATCCCAACGACGCCGCCATCGTCGACGCCATCGTCGCCATGGCCAAGGCGTTGAAGATGAAGGTCATCGCCGAAGGCGTCGAGCATACCCAGCACCTGGAATTCCTGCGCGGCCTGGGCTGCGAGCAGATGCAGGGCTACCTGTTCTCGCGGCCGCTGCCGGCCGAGGAGATGGGCAATCTGCTGGCCGAGGGCCGCCGCCTTCATTTCACCGAAACCCGCCGCAGGGCATAATCGGATTTCCATGAACGCCGAGCCTCACGCCGCCCAGCCGACCGGCGGCACCGTCAAGCATTCCTATACCATCCCCTGCGCCTCGGCCTTCCGCGACGCCGTCGAGGCGCTGGCGGCCAAGCGCCGCGTCAATGTCGGCGACATCGCCCGCTCGGTGCTGCTGGTGATGCCGGCGCCGGTGATCGCCGCCGTCACCGACCCGGGCGACCCCGAGGCCGGCGACCGCGAGACGGTGATCCTGAAGTCCGGCCCGGCCGAGGGCCGGCCCTGGCGCCGCAAGCCGCGCCTGCAGGTGCGCATGGCGCCGGGCTATGAGGTCACCTTCATTCGCCGCGCCCTGGCGCTGGCCCTGGCCATGGATTCCGGCCGCCTGCGCCTCAAGCTGGAAGACCCCAACGCCCGCCCCGAGCCGGTGCCCCCGCCGCCCCCGCCGCCGCAACCGGACAACCGCAGCCGGGCGCTGGAAGCCGCCAGCGAGGAAGTCGAGCGCATGAAGGCGGTCATCAGCGTGCTGGCCTTCGACCCGCTGCCGCACGGTGTCTCGAACCGCGACGAAGCCCTGCACGTCCTGGGCTTCCCGCCCGGCGCCCGCCCGGACAAACGCATGATCCGCGCCCGCTTCCGCATGCTGGCCACCATCCACCATCCGGACAGCAATTACGGCAGCCACCACCGCATGAGCCAGCTCAACCAGGCCATGGAATTCCTGCGCGATTAGGGACGCATGGCTTTACGGTTACACCGTCGCGGAGAGTGCCTGCCGCGTCTGACGCGGTGCCAATGCAACACGGACGGCACGGACGCCCGCTGACGCGCGCCACGGACAACACGGACGAAAAAAACCGGCTTCCATTATGGTCCAAGACCACAGCTGCCGGGGAGGCGCGCAAGCGTCTGGCATGAGGCGCATTCAAGACAAGTCCGTGCGGTCTGTGGCGGCGCAGCCGCGTCTGTGTCGTCCGTGTTACTCGGAAAGAACCGGGGCCGTCATCGTTTTCCGGCATCACTTCCGCAATCCAAACCGCACTGCTGTGGGACAAGCCCACCCATGAGATCTCCCTAATGGGCGTACTTCGCGAACAAGGCGGGCGAGCGGCGGTCGCGGATTTCGGCCAGCTTGGTCCACAGCCGCTCGGCGGCGTCCTTATGGGCGTCGTAATACTGGTGGCTGAACATCAGGAAATAGTCCTTGGTCACCAGCGGCAGTTTGACCTTTTCGATGGCGGGGAAATCGCCACCGGCCAGGGCGGCGTCGCCCGAGGCTTCGAGCTGGGCCACCGCCTGGATGCGCTGCGACGACAGCTTCTTGAAATTGGTCACGGTGTCGGCGGATTCCTCGGGCTTGACGCCCATGTGGACCAGATCCTCGATCACCGAATAGCCGGCCTGCGCCCCCACCGGCGAATCGCCCAGGCCGCCGATGACCTTGCCGTTCCACGTCACCGGGCCGCCCTTGAGGCGGTACAGCATGTAGGCCAGCGTGGTGATGCGCCGCGACGAATCGGGCTTGCCGCCGATCATGGGATAGACGCCGATTTCCAGCCGTTCTTCCTTGAACGACGCATTGAAGATGGCGTCGACCTCGCCCCGCTGCAGCGACTTCAGGCAACGCGCCCACGGCATACGTTCGAACTGGATTTCGATGCCGGCGGCGGCGGCGGCCTCGCGCAGCAATTCCACCGACACGCCCGGCGCGGTCGGATCGAAATCCGGCCCGCTGCCCATGTAGAACGGCGGCAACGGCTTGTCCTCGAAGGCGGCGTGCAGCACCTCGGCCGCGGTGGCGCCGGAAGACAACAGGCAGAGACCGAACAGCCACGCCATCAGGGTACGCATCGCAAAACCTCGCCAGGCCGGATATAGCCGTTGGTATGGTGCAGCCTGGGCGCGCGCAAGCCAAGGCAAATTACCATGACGGTCAGGTTAGCGTGACGCTCAGGCCATCTCGGTTTCCGGTGGCGCCTCGGCGATTGCCGGCGGCGCGCTGGCGGCGGCGGGCAACCACAGATGGACGATGGTGCCGCGTCCCGCCTCGGATTCCAGCCACAGCCGGCCGCCATGGGCGCGGGCGATCTTGACGCAGGACGCCAGCCCCAGCCCGGCGCCGGGATGGGTCGAGCGCGAATAGAGCCGCGAGAACGGATGGGTGATCGCCGGCAGGTATTGTTCTTCGATGCCCAGGCCGTTGTCGCTGACGTCGATGCGCCAGCCGGTGCCGTCGCGATGGCCGCTGACGGTGATGTTCGGCACCCGCTCGGGGTGGCGGAACTTCAGCGCGTTGTCGATCAGGTTTTCGAACAGCATGACCAGCAACACCGGGTCGCCCTGCACCACCGGCAGCGATTTCAGCCGGATGTGGGGGTGCTGGTGCTCGCTGCGGAGCAGGCAATCGGCGATGGCGCGGTTGACGACGGCGGTGCATTCCACCGGCGCGAACACCTCGGTGGGACGGCCGCTGCGGCCATAGGCGGCCAGCCCGGTGATGAGATAGCCGAGCTGACGCGCCGCTTCGACGATGAAGCCCATGCTTTCGCGCGCGTCGGCGCCCACTTCATCGGGCAATTGGCGCCCCAGCTTCTGGCAATAGGTCTGCATCAGCCGCACCGGTTCCTGCAGATCGTGCGAGGCGGCGAACAGCATGCGTTCCATGTCGGTGTTGGCGTCCAGCAACATATCGGCATTGCGCTTGTGCTGGGTGATGTCCTCTTTCAGCGCCACGTAATTGGTGATGCGGCCGGCAAGGTCGCGAATGGGCGAGATGGTGGCGCTTTCCCAATACAGCTCACCGTTCTTGCGCCGGTTGATCAGCTCGCCGCGCCAGGTCAGGCCGGCGGTGATCGTCCGCCACATCTCGTCATAGACCGCCGGCTGCACCTCGCCCGATTTCAGCAGCCGCGGCGTCTCGCCCAGCACCTCGGCCTGGCTGTAGCCGGTCATCTCCTGAAAGCGCGGGTTGACGTATTCCATCCGCGAGTCGGCGTCGGTGATGACGATGGCGACCGGGCTTTGCTCCACCGCCGCGCTCAGCTTGCGGATCTGTGCCTCGACCCGGCGATGCTCGGTCAGGTCGGTGAACAGGCAGACGCTGCCGCCATCGGCGGTGGGATGGCTGCGGAACAGATGGCTGCGGCCGTCGACCGGGTCGCGCAGCAGCAGCTCTTGCGCGACGGCGCCGTCGATCACGGCCGCCGCCTCGTCGCCATCGGCGTGGGCGCGCAACACCGCCGCCAGGGTGCGGAAGCTGTCGATGCGGCCATGGCCGGCGAACAGGGCATCGTAGCGGGCATTGCTGAGTACCCGTCGGCGGCTGTGATCGAACAGGGCAAAGGCTTCCTGCAGGCTGTCGACCGCGTCGACCAGTTGGGTGTGGGCCTGCTCGGCCCGCTCGTGCGCCTGACCCAGCCGCGAGATGGCGATGCCCAGGGCGGCGAACAGCCCGATGGTCAGCACCTGCAACACCCGCTCGACCAGGGCAGCACGGTCCTGGCGCTCGCGAAAGGCGGTCATGTATTGGCTGCGCGCGTCGTCCAGGGCGGCGCGGCTGTCGATGGCGAAATAGGCCTGGGTGGCGTCGGTCAGCGCCTGGCGCTGTTTCATCAGGGCCTGCATATGCAGGCCGATGCCGCGCAGGGCCGGGTCAGGCGCGGCGGCGAAGCGGCGCACCGGTGCCACCAGCCGTTCGTCGCCGGGTTCGCCCAGGGTCAGGCCGATCAGCGCGTCCTGGATTTCCAGCGCCTGGGCCGGCGCGGCGGCGACGTAATCGGCGACGGCGAACGGCAGGTAGCTGGTTTCCTTGCGGGCGAACGCCGCCGCCGCCTTGATCTGCTCGGCGGTGTCGAGCTTGAGGTCGACCAGGCGGCGATAGCTTTCCAGCGCCTCGACCGGCAACCCCGCCCCATCGCGGGCGGCATCCATCTGGCCGAACAGAAGGCGCAGGGTGTTGCTGTGCGTCACCACCGTGTCGTAATGGGGCAGCAGCCCGGCCATCACCTGCAACAGATCGCGATCCAGGCTGGTTTCCGCCTGGGCCAGGGCGTCGAACAGGCCGACCGTCTCGGTATGGCGGCGGGCGTCGCCGCCGCTGCGGCTGAGCAGGATGAAGACGGTAACCGCCGCCACGATGACGGCCAGGAACACGGTCAGCGCCGGCCGCAACACCCGGTTCATGGCGACGGCAGCCGCGCCGGGTCGACCAGGCTGCCGAGGAAGGCGACCATGGGATCGATGTCGCCGTCGACAATGTCGCGGCCCAACTGATAACGCGCCATCAGGCGGATAGCCTCCTTGAGGTCGGCAACGCTGCCGTCGTGGAAATAGGGCGGGGTCAGGGTGACCAGGCGCAGGCTGGGCACCTTGAACACATAGCGGTCGGCGGTACGCCCGGTGACGTTGAAGCGGCCCAGCTCGGCCTTGGTCGAGTGGCCGCGATCGTCGAACCAATTGCCGTAATAGCCGAAGCGGGCGAACATGTTGCCGCCCACATTGGCGCCCTGGTGGCACGAGGCGCAGCCATAGGACTTGAACAGGGCATAGCCGCGTTTCTGTTCGGCGTTCAGCGCTTGGTCGTCGCCGGCCAGCCAGCGGTCGAACGGCGAATCCACCGTCACCAGCGCGCGTTCATAGGTGGCGATGGCATCGCGCACGGCGGCCTCGGTCGGCGCGGAACCGTACATGCGGCGGAATTCGGCGGCATAGGGCGAGGCGGCCAGCCGCGCCAGGATCGTGCCCCAATCCGTCGCCATTTCCGACGGATGGGTCAGCGGCCCGCCCGCCTGCTCTTCCAGCGTGGCGGCGCGTCCGTCCCAGAATTGCGTCGAGTTGAAGCCGGAATTGAACACGGTGGGGGCGTTGGCGGTGCCGCGCTGGCCGTTGACGCCGACCGAAACCGGCAGGCGGTCGACGCCGCCCTTTTCCAGCGGATGACAGGTGGCGCAGGACACCTGCCCATCGGCCGACAGCATGGGATCGTGGAACAGCCGACGGCCCAGTTCGATTTTTTTCGGGTCGAGACCGTCCGGCAGCCGCAGCGGCCGGATCGCTTCGTGGCTGCGGTCGCCTGCGGTCACGGCAAGCCCCTGCGCCGCCGCTGGAGGCGGCGCGGCGCCAATTCCCATCCCAACCAGAACCGCCGCCGCCAGATGCCGCCAGGATCGAGCCATGGCCCTATCTTCGATGTGGTCTTTCCCGTCGCGGATCATCGTCCAGATTGCGCACAATGCAAAGACCCAAAACCGCATGGGCGCCCCCGGTTCGGGCACAGGCGCGGCCACCGTTGCAACCGGAGCCGCGAACGCATAGGCTCTCGCCATGCTCGCCGCCTCCGAGGACTTCCTGATCGAGGCCGCCCGCGGGGAACTCTCGCGCTGCTGGCCCAAACCCACCGTCGCCACCTTGTGCGATGCCCTGGATGCCGTGTTCCGTCTGGCCGACGCCACCTGGAACGCTCGGCGGTCCAACTTGCGCTATGTGCTGGAAGCTCCGGCCAGCGCCTGCAAGGCCGGCTGCGGCTGGTGTTGTCACCAGCAGGTCGGCGTGTCGGCGCCCGAAGCCATCCGCATCGCCGCCCATATGCGCGCCCTGCCCGAGGCCGAGGCCGCCGCCATGACCGCACGGGTGACCGACACCGCCCGGCGCACGGCCGGCATGAGTACGCATCAGCGCGCCACCAGCAAGGTCGCCTGCGCCTTCCTGGGCGCCGACGGCGCCTGCATGATCTATGCGGTGCGGCCGCTGCGCTGCCGCGGCCTGCATTCCATCGACGTTGATTTCTGCATCGCCTGCCACGAAGACCTGGACGGCATGCGGCGCAAGCTGGAGGCCGGCGAGTTGAAGCCGGTCTATCTGGACACGCCCGAACGCATTTACGACAGCGCCCTGGGCGGCGTGCTCAAGGCCCTGTCCAAGGCAGCGCCCAAGGCGGTGGTGTCGCTGGAACTGACGGCGGCGGTGGCGGCCCTGCTGGCGCAGCCCCGGCTGGCCGAACGCTGGCTGGCCGGCGCGCGCCCGGACAAGGCGTTGCACCTCGTCCCCGACGCCTGACCTTCGTCAAAGCTTTGCGTGGGCAGGCCATGGAATTCTGCGCTTTGGGCGCCATATCCATTGGCGTTTGTCGCCGTGCTGGAATTGAGCGCGGAAGGACGGTAAAGGTTTAGCCCATGCACCGTTTCGCCAACCCTGCCCGCTTCATGCGGATCGCCGCACTGGTCCACCCCTGGGCCGTGGGCGTCGCCATTCTTGCCCTGGGGGCCGGACTGTGGTTCGGCCTGGTCGGCTCGCCCGCCGATTACCAGCAGGGCGAGAGCGTCCGAATCATGTACATCCACGTGCCGTCGGCCTGGATGGGCATGTTCTGTTATGTCGCCATGGCGCTGTGTTCGGCCATGGCGCTGGTGTGGAAGCACCCGCTGGCCGATCTGCTGGCCCGCGCCACAGCGCCCGTGGGCGCCGCCTTCACCTTCATCTGCCTGGTCACCGGCGCGCTGTGGGGCAAACCCATGTGGGGCGCCTGGTGGGTGTGGGACGCGCGGCTGACCAGCATGCTGATCCTGCTGTTCCTCTATCTCGGCTACATGGCGCTGGCGGACGCCTTCGACGATCCCCAGCGCGGGCAGAAGGCGGCCGCCATCCTGTCGCTGGTCGGCGTCGTCAACGTTCCCATCATCAAGTACTCGGTCGATTGGTGGAACACGCTGCACCAGCCCGCCAGCGTCATGAAGATGGGCGGCCCCAGCATCGACAAGACCATGATGGTGCCGCTGATCCTGATGGCAGTGGGCTTCCACGCCTTCTGGCTGGTGGTGCTGATCCTGCGCACGCGGGCGGAAATCGCCGCGGCCAAGGTGCGCACCCTGCGCATGGCCCAGGTCCACGCCCAGGCGAACATCGCCTCCCCTCAGGAGCAAGGCTGACATGGACTCCGTGACCTCGTTCCTGGCCATGGGCGGCTATGGCGGCTATGTGTGGCCGGCCTATGCCCTGACCGTGGTGGTGATGGCCGTCGTCGTCGTCGCCTCGCTGCGTGCCGCGCGCCTGCGCGAGGCCGAGCTTGAGCAATTGCAGAAGATGCGCCCCAACCGCGCCCGCCGCCGCGACGCGGCCCAGGCCCCGGCCGAACCGGAAAAGCAAGCGTCATGACCCGCAAGCAACGTCGTCTTTACTTCGTCGTCCTGGGCGTGCTGGCCGTGGGCGCCGCCGCCGCGCTGGTGCTGACCGCGCTGCGTCAGGACATCGTCTTCTTCTTCAGCCCGAGCGAGATCGTCGAGGCCAAGGTGCCGACCGAGGGCCGCCGCATCCGCTTGGGCGGTCTGGTGGAAACCGGCAGCGTCGCCAAGACCGGCGCCGAAGTGCGCTTCACCATCACCGACGGCGTCCACGGCGTGCCGGTGCTGTTCACCGGCCTGTTGCCCGACCTGTTCCGCGAGGGCCAGGGCGTGGTGACCGAAGGCCGCATGGGCAAGGACGGCCTGTTCCTGGCGTCCGAGGTGCTGGCCAAGCACGACGAGAACTACATGCCCAAGGAAGTGGCCGAGAGCTTGAAGAAGTCCGGCCACTGGCAGGGCGAAAACCCGCCCGCCAAATAGTCCTTTCCGCCGACCCGAGGTAGTCCATGATCGCCGAAATCGGCCATTTCGCCCTAATCCTGGCGCTGGGCGTCGCCCTGCTGCAGGCGACCGTGCCGCTGGTCGGCGCGCGCCGCAACGACCCCGTGCTGATGGGGCTGTCCGGCCCCGCCTCGATGGTGCAGTTCCTGCTGGTGGGCGTGGCCTTCGCCGCGCTGATGCACGCCTATGTCACCTCGGACTTTTCCGTGCTGAATGTGGCGCAGAACAGCCACACCGACAAACCCATGCTGTACAAGGTGGCCGGCCTGTGGGGCAACCACGAGGGGTCGCTGCTGCTGTGGATCACCATCCTGTCGGTGTTCGGCCTGGCGGTCAGCCTGTTCGGCACCAACCTGCCGCCGGGACTGAAGTCGCGTGCCCTGGCGGTGCAGGCGATGATCACCGTCGGCTTCCTGCTGTTCATCCTGTTCACCTCGAACCCGTTCGAGCGGCTGGACCCGGCGCCGTTCAACGGCCGCGGCCTCAACCCGCTGCTGCAGGACCCCGGCCTCGCCTTCCATCCGCCGTTCCTTTATCTCGGCTATGTCGGCTTCTCGATGGCGTTCTCGTTCGCCATCGCCGCGCTGATCGAGGGCCGGGTCGACGCCGCCTGGGCGCGCTGGGTGCGGCCGTGGACGCTGGCCGCCTGGGTGTTCCTGACCTGCGGCATCATCCTGGGATCGTGGTGGGCCTATTACGAGCTGGGCTGGGGCGGCTGGTGGTATTGGGACCCGGTGGAGAACGCCTCGTTCATGCCGTGGCTGGCCGGTACCGCGCTGTTGCATTCCGCCGTGGTGGTGGAAAAGCGCGACGCGCTGAAAAGCTGGACTATCTTCCTGGCCATCATCGCCTTCGGCCTGTCGCTGCTGGGCACCTTCCTGGTGCGTTCGGGCGTCATCACCTCGGTGCATGCCTTCGCCAGCGACCCGACGCGCGGCATCTTCATCCTTGGCCTGCTGGTGGTCGCCATCGGCGGTTCGTTCGCGCTGTTCGCCCTGCGGGCGCCCAGCCTGAAAACCGGCGGCCTGTTCTCGCCGATCTCGCGTGAAGGCGCGCTGCTGCTCAACAACGTGCTGATGGCCACCGGCGCCGGCACCGTGCTGCTGGGCACGTTGTATCCGCTATTCGCCGACGCGCTGGACCTGGGCAAGGTCTCGGTCGGGCCGCCCTTCTTCAACGCCGTGTTCGTGCCGCTGATGGTTCCCATGGTGCTTGCCATGGCGATCGGCCCGCTGATGTCGTGGAAGCGGTCGGATCTGGCGGGCGTGCTTGGCCGCCTCAAGATCGCCGTCGCCGTGACCGTGGTCATCGCCATCGCCACCTGGATTCTGCAGGGCGGTTCGGCGGCGCCGTGGTGGGCCGCCGGCGGCATGGCGCTGGCCGGCTGGCTGCTGATGGGCACGCTGACCGAATGGGCCGAGCGGGTGAAGCTGTTCCGGGCGCCGCTGGGCGACTCGCTGGGCCGCGCCGCCCGCCTGCCACGCGCCGCCTGGGGCATGACGCTGACCCATGCCGGCCTGGCGGTGTTCATCGCCGGCGCCACCGCCTCGTCAGCGTGGAAGGTGGAATCGGTGCAAAGCCAGCATGTGGGCGAGGCGGTCACCGTCGCCGGCTATACCTTCACCCTGACCGAGGTGAAGGACATCCCCGGCCCCAACTACATTGCCACCACCGGCAGCTTCGCGGTGACCAAGGACGGCAAGCCGTTCGCCACCATGACGCCCGCCAAGCGGGTCTATAAGATGCCGCCGCGCCCGACCACCGAAGCCGCCATCGTGAGCACCTTCTGGGGCGACGTCTACGCCGTCATCGGCGACAAGGATGCCGCCGGCGGCTATGTCACTCGGCTGTACTTCAACCCGCTGGTGCCGTGGATGTGGGCGGGCGCCTTCATCATGGTGATCGGCGGCCTGACCTCGCTGTCCGATCGCCGCCACCGCGTCGGCGCCCCCACCCGCGCCCGCGCCGCGGCGCAGCCGGCCAAGGCCTGAGGAGACGACGCCCATGCGCCGCCTGATGTATCTGCTACCGTTGCTGGGCTTCCTGGGCCTGGCGGCGGTGTTCAAGTGGGGCCTGGGGCACGACCCGCGCCTGCTGCCGTCCATGCTGATCGACCGCCCGGCGCCCGAGATGGCGCTGGCGCCCCTGCCCGGCCGCCCGGCCGATAGTGGGCTGGCGACCAGCGACCTCAAGGGGCGGGTGTCGCTGGTCAACATCTTCGGCTCGTGGTGCATCGCCTGCGTGCAGGAACACCCGACCCTGGTGCAGCTCAAGAAGGCCGGCATCGTGCCGATCTACGGCATCGACTGGCGCGACGATCCGGTCGAGGGCGCCAAGTGGCTGCAGAAGAACGGCGACCCCTATGACCGCGTCGGCGCCGACCCCGCCCCCGGCCGCGCCGCCATCGACTTCGGCGTCACCGGCGCGCCCGAGACCTTCATCGTCGATAAGAACGGCGTCATCCGCTACAAGCACATCGGTCCGGTCACTCCCGAGGCGTGGAAGACCACCCTGCTGCCGATCATCCAGGAGCTGAACAAATGAGGCGCCTTGGACTGGCCTGCGCCATGCTGCTGGCCCTGAACGCACCGCTTTGGGCCGCCGATCCATCGGAAATGCTGAAGGACCCCGCGCTGGAAACCCGCGCCGAGAAGCTTGGCAAGGAATTGCGCTGCCTGGTGTGCCAAAGCGAATCCATCGAGGATTCCAACGCCGACCTGGCCAAGGATTTGCGCATCATCGTGCGCGAGCAGATCCAGGCCGGTTCCACCGACGAACAGGTCAAGAAATTCGTCGTCGACCGCTATGGCGATTACGTGCTGCTGAAGCCGCCGTTCAAGGCCACCACCCTGGTGCTGTGGGTCGGCCCGTTCGCCCTGTTCGCTCTGGGCCTGGTCGCGGCGTTCACCTTCTATCGCCGCCGCGGCACCACCACCGGCGCTCCGCCCCAGCCGGCGCCGCTGACCGAGGCCGAACAGCGCCGCCTCGCCGCCCTGCTGAAAGACGACAAATGATACCGGTGAACCACTTCGTGCTTCCCCGTATTGCCCCTCGCCGGGCGCGGGCATCCGCCCGCTTGGCCGCCGCCGCAATGGCGGCCGCATTCCGGCGAACAGAAAAAGGTTCGCCGGAATGATCTGGTTCATCTTCGCCGTCATGGCGGCGGCAACCGTCGCCTTGCTGTTGCTGCCGCTGTTGCGGCACCGGCCCCAGGCGCTGTCGCGCGCCGCCTACGACCTGACCGTCTATAAGGACCAGTTGGCCGAGGTCGAGCGCGAGGTCGAGCGCGGCACCCTGTCGGCCGATCAGGCCGGTGCCGCCCGCACCGAGATTCAGCGCCGCATCCTTGCCCTGGGCGAACTGGGCAAAGGCACCGCCGCGTCCGCCGGCACCAAGACCGCCGCCATCGCCATCGTGACGGCGGTGGTGCCGCTGATCGGCTTTGGCGTCTATCTGGTGCTGGGGCAACCGGGCCTGCCCGACCAGCCCTATAGCAGCCGCGCCGGCAAGATCGCCGAGATGCAGGGCCAGGCCGACATGATCAAGACCATGGTGGCGCAGTTGTCCGCCCGCCTGGAAAAGGACCCCAACGACGGCAAGGGCTGGGCCATGCTTGGCCGCTCGCTGCGGGTGATGGGCGAAACCGACAAGTCCGAAGCCGCCTATAAGAAGGCGGTGGCGTTGTTGCCCGGCGACACCCAGGTGCGGCTGGAATACGGCGCCGTGCTGCTGGCCCAGGTGCCTCAGGGCGGCGCCCTGCCGCCGGAATTCGTCCGCCTGATGCGCGAAGTGGTGGCCGTCGACCCCAAGAACCCCGATGCGCTGTACTTCACCGGCTTGGCCGAGGCGCAGCTTGGCAACAGCGCCAAGGCCCGCGATCTGTGGACCCGCCTGCTGACCCTGTTGCCCGAAGGGTCCGAGGAACGCGGCGAGATCCAGCAGCAACTGGATGGCCTGAAGTAGAACGACGACCCAATCCACCGGGTCCCGACAAAACCCCCGCCCCTGTGGCGGGGGTTTTTGTTTGGGCGGCGTGCGAAGCCCTTCGGGCACGACACGAAAGGAAAACCACAGAGACACAGAGGCACAGAGAGGTCCTGCCGGACGGGAGACGCCTGCATCACCCCACCGCAAATATCTCTGTGCCTCTGTGTCTCTGTGGTGAATTCAAGCCTGTTCGCACGCACTTGGTGGCAGCCGCTTTCCCGCCAATCCCGAAGAAGCAAAAAACAAATCCCCGCCGGAAGCCGGACGGGGATGTGTTCGCAAAAAAAGAAAGGGCGGCCGAAGCCGCCCTTTCCCGAACGCTTTCGCGGACCTTCGATTAGAAGGACAGCGACAGACCGGTCATAGCGACCCAGCCCTTGTTCTCGCCCGAGGCGGTCTTCGCTTCGTCCTGGTACTTGGCGTAGCCAACCGAAGCCAGAGCGTCGACACCGGCGCCCAGGGTGTACTTGCCCGACACCTGGTAGATGTCGATCTGGTCGTCGCCGTTGCCGCCGAAGCCTTCAACCTTCGAGTTGAAGTAAGCAGCCGACACGGCGTACGGGCCGGAGGCGTACTGCAGACCGATATCCCAGGCCTTGCCGTCCAGAGCGTTCAGGCTCTCGGCAGCAACCACCTGACGGTACGAACCGCCCAGGGTGAAGCCGGCGTACGACAGGTTCAGACCGGTCGAGTACTCGTTGACCTTCGACTTGCCGAAAGTGGCCGACGGGATGGCGCTGCCATTGCCCAGACCCGAGAAGTTGGCCGGCACGGCCTCGACCTGGTAGGTGGCGGCACCGAAGTCGGCCTTGACGCCCACGCCGCCGAAGGTGTTGGCGTACAGCACGCCGGCACCAAGGACGTTGCTGCCAACGACGCTGTGCAGGTCGGTGGTGTTGCGGTTGTCCTGCGAGGTGTTCGGCTTGTACGAAGCACCGAAGGTCAAGCCGTAGAAGGTCGGCGAGACGTAGGTCAGGCCTTCCGAGTCGTCGTCGGTCAGGATGGCAGTGGTGTTGCCGCCGCCGTTGCCGGGGGTGATGGTCGACACGCTGGTCGGCTTCACCAGGGCATAGCCGCCCGACAGGATGCCACCTTCGTTCCAGTTGCCAGCGGCGTCCGGAGCGGTGTTGTGGATCAGGTAGGTGCCGTTGTTCTTGGAACCGATCAGGACCTTACCGAAGCCGCCGCCGATGAAGACGTAGGACTCATCGATGGTGTCAGAGGTCTGGTCGGTGTGGCCACCGGCTTCCAGCTGAATGTCGATACCGACCTGCAGGCCGTTGTCCAGGGTGGTCGAACCACCGAAGTAGACTTCGTTGTCACCCTTGACGTCGACGTTGTTGTAGTCGCTCTGGGTGGCGTTCTGGAACTTGTTTTCCTGCCACTGACCAACGACCCACCACTTGGAGAAGCCGCCCAGGTTCAGCTTGATCTTCTCAGAGGCCGAAGCAGCGCCAGCCGAGAACATGGTCGCGGCGACCAGCGCGGTGCTGGCGATAAGAACCTTCTTCATGTTATCTCCTCTCTTTGGCACGGGGATGCGAAATCACATCCACTATCCAAATGAACGAACGGCCATGATCTCGCCACGTCGAAGGGGTCGAGTCAAGCAACGGACGGGTGGGTCTGTGTCGAAAGCCCCGCACTGTGGCGAATGTGCAACAGCCGTCTCGGTCAATTGCCGGCTTGCCGCCGAAGAGCGGCCGTAGCATTCTCAGCGCCATCGCGTGTCCGATGGCCCCTTCGGATCGACGGGTATTGTTGAAGGTAACGAAGCGATGAAGACCAAGTTGGCGAAGGTTGCGGTGTTGTCGGCCCTGGCCCTGTCCGCCGTGGCCCTGTCGGGCTGTGGCGACAGCAAGGCGGTGTTCCCAACCCGCGATAAATATTCGTCCACGCCGCGCATGAGCAACGAGCCGCGCGAAACCGTGTTCGGCCCCGAAGGCATGTTCGGCGACAAGAAGAAGGACAAGGGCGAAGCCACCGGCATCGGCGTCAACAGCTTTCTGTGGCGCGCCTCGCTCGACACCATCGCCTTCATGCCCATCGCCACCGCCGACCCGTTCGGCGGCACCATCATCACCGATTGGTACCAATTGCCGGAATCGCCGGCCGAGCGGTACAAGGTCAACGTCTTCATTCTGGACCGCACGTTGCGTGCCGACGGCGTCAAGGTGTCGGTGTTCAAGCAGGTGCGCGACGGCACCGGCCAGTGGGTCGACATCAAGGTCGAGCCGAAGATGGCCACCGACCTGGAGAACTCGATCCTGACCCGCGCCCGCCAGCTGCGTATCGTTTCGACCGAATAATCCGCGCCCCTTCGTTCATGTCGCAAGTTGGATGCCCGGACCCGTTCCGGGCATCATGCATTCGGAAAATCAAGGACGGCCATGTCGCGCACCGACGAGCGTTACAATTTCAAGGAAACCGAAGCCAAGTGGCAGCGCCAGTGGGAGGAAAGCGGCGCCTTCGTCGCCGCCGTCGATCCCGCGCGCCCGAAATACTATGTGATGGAAATGTTCCCCTATCCGTCGGGGCGCATCCACATGGGCCACGTGCGCAACTACACGCTCGGCGACGTGGTGGCGCGCCACAAGCGGGCCAAAGGCTTCAACGTGCTGCACCCCATGGGTTGGGACGCCTTCGGCCTGCCGGCCGAGAATGCCGCCATCGAGCGCGGCGTGCATCCCGCCAAGTGGACGCGCGAGAACATCGCCAGCATGCGCGTGCAGTTGAAGTCCATGGGCCTGTCCTACGACTGGGGCCGCGAGGTCGCCACCTGCGAGCCGGAATACTATCGCCACGAACAGAAAATGTTCCTGGATTTCCTGAAGGCCGGCCTGGTCTATCGCAAGGAATCCTGGGTCAACTGGGACCCGGTGGAAAACACCGTCCTGGCCAACGAGCAGGTGATCGACGGCCGCGGCTGGCGCTCGGGCGCGCTGGTGGAAAAGCGCCTGCTGAGCCAGTGGTTCCTGAAGATCACCGCCTTCGCCGACGACCTGCTGGAGTCCTTGAAGACGCTGGAGCGCTGGCCCGACCGCGTGCGCATCATGCAGGAGAACTGGATCGGCCGCTCGGAAGGCGCCAAGCTGACCTGGGAGGTTTCGGGACGTTCCGATAAGCTGGAGATCTTCACCACTCGCCCCGACACCCTGTTCGGCGCCGCCTTCCTGGCCATTTCGCCCAACCACCCGCTGGCCGCCGAGCTGGCCCAGGGCAACGCCGTCCTGACCGACTTCATCGCCGAGTGCAACCGCATGGGCACTTCGGAAGCGGCGCTGGAAACCGCCGAGAAGAAGGGTATCGACACCGGCCTGAAGGCCAAGCATCCCTTCGTGCCGGGCTGGGAGTTGCCCATCTATGTCGCCAATTTCGTGCTGATGGAATACGGCTCGGGCGCCATCTTCGGCTGCCCCGCCCATGACCAGCGCGATTTCGACTTCGCCACCAAGTATGGCCTGCCGATCAAGGCCGTGGTGCTGCCGCCGGACGCGGACGCCGCCATCTATGCGGTCGGCGCCGAACCCTATGCCGGCGACGGCACCTTGTTCAATTCCGACTTCATGAACGGTCTGAACGTGGAGGCCGCCAAGGCCGCCGCCATCGCCCGCATCGAACAGCAGGGCCTGGGCGAGCGCACCGTCAACTGGCGCCTGCGCGACTGGGGCGTGTCGCGCCAGCGGTACTGGGGCTGCCCCATCCCCATCATCCATTGCGACACCTGCGGTCCGGTGCCCGTGCCCGAGGCCGACCTGCCGGTGCGCCTGCCCGAGGACGTCACCTTCGACAAGCCGGGTAACCCGCTGGCTCACCACCCGACGTGGAAGGACGTGGCCTGCCCGTGCTGCGGCAAGCCGGCGCGGCGCGAAACCGACACCTTCGACACCTTCTTCGAATCGTCGTGGTATTTCGGCCGCTACTGCTCGCCGACGCGCGAGGACGTAGCTTTCGACAAGGCCGAGGCCGATTATTGGCTGCCCGTCGACCAGTATATCGGCGGCATCGAACACGCCGTGCTGCACCTGCTGTATTCCCGCTTCTTCACCCGCGCGCTGAAGACCTGCGGCTATCTTGAGGTCAAGGAGCCGTTCGACGGCCTGTTGACCCAGGGCATGGTCTGCCATGAGACCTACAAGGACGAGGGCGGTTCCTGGCTCTATCCGGACGAGGTGGTCAAGCAGGATGCCGGGCTGGTGCATGCCCAAACCGGCAAGCCGGTGACCCTGGGCCGGTCCGAGAAGATGTCGAAGTCCAAGCGCAACACGGTGGACCCGGCGCACATCATCGACACCTATGGTGCCGACACCGCGCGCCTGTTCATGCTGTCGGACAGCCCGCCCGAGCGTGACCTGGAATGGACCGAGGCCGGCATCGACGGCGCCTGGCGCTACGTCAACCGCCTGTGGCGCCTGGTCGGCACGGCGCTGGACGCGCTGCCGCCGGTCGGCACCGCCATGCCCGAACTGGGCCAGCCGGCGCTGAAGCTGCGCCGCCTGGTGCACAAGACCATCGCCGGCCTGTCCGACGACCTGGAGCGTTTCGCCTTCAACAAGGCGGTGGCCCGCCTGCGCGAGCTGACCAACGCCCTGGGCGAGGTCAAGGCCGACACCCCCGACCTGGCATGGGTGCTGCGCGAGGGCCTGGAGACCGCCATCCTGCTGGCGGCGCCCATGATGCCGCATCTGGCCGAGGAGCTGTGGGCCGAATTGGGCCATGCCGTGCCGGTGGTCAATTCGCCGTGGCCCGAGGCCGAACCCGCCCTGCTGGTCGAGGACAGCGTCACCGTAGCGGTGCAGGTCAACGGCAAGCTGCGCGCCACCATCGAACTGCCCAAGGATGCCGACGCCAAGGTCGCCGAGGAGTTGGCTCTTGCGCAACCCCCCGTGGTCGCGGCAATGTCGGGGAAACCGCCGCGCAAGGTGGTGGTGGTGCCGAATCGGATCGTCAATGTGGTGGTCTAGAACTCTTGTCTGCCTGATGGTGCTGGCGCTGGGGCCGGTGGGCTGCGGCTTCCAGCCCATCTATGCCCGTTCCGGCGGCGCCACCTCGTCGGCCATGGCCGATCAACTGGCGTCGGTGCGCGTCGCCGCCATCGAGGACCGCCCGGGCCAGAAGCTGCGCAACCATCTGGTCATGACGCTCACCCCGCGCGGCGAGCCGGCCAGCCCGACCTATCTGCTGATCGTGAAGTTGAGCCAGACGCCGGAAAGCATGGCGACCAGCAAGGACGGCAACGCCACCATCGGTCGCGTCAACATCGACGCGACCTATACGCTGCAGGACATCCGCAGCGGCTCCACGGTCTATTCCGGCCGCACGCGCGCCTTCAGCGGCTACCGCTATCTCGGCCCACGCTATGCAAGCACGGCATCGGAGCGTGAGGCTGAAAGCACCGCCTTGGCCGACATCGGCGACGAGATCCGCTCGGGCCTGGCCGCCTTCTTCTCCGACCCCGAGACGTTCACCAAGCGCCAGAACACGCAGCGGGAAATGCCGACATTGGCGCCGCAGCGCCCGGCCGGCGACTGGGAAGAACAGTGAAGCTGACCGGCGCCAAGGCCGAGGCGTTCCTGAAGGCGCCCGACCCCAAGGTGCGGGTGGTGCTGGTGTTCGGACCCGATAGCGGCCTGGTGCGCGAGCGGGTGACGCGACTGGTCAAGACCGTGGTCGCCGATCCCAGCGATCCCTTCCGCGTCGCCGAACTGTCCCCCGCCATCCTCAAGGACGACCCCGCCCGCCTGGCCGACGAGGCGGCGGCCATGGCGATGACCGGCGGCCGCCGCGTCGTGGTGGTGCGCGATGCCGGCGACACGGTATCGTCGCTGTTCCAAGGTTTTCTCGCCAGCCCTATGGGCGACGCCCTGGTCGTGGTCGAGGCCGGCGACCTTGGCCCCCGTTCGTCCCTGCGCAAGCTGTTCGAAGGCGCCGACACCGGGGCGGCGCTGGCCAGCTATGGCGACGAAGGCGGCAGCCTGAGCCACGTCATCCAAGAGGAATTGAAGACCGCCGGCCTGACCGCCGAGCCGGATGCGCTGGCCTTCCTGATGGACCATCTGGGCGGCGACCGCCGGCTGACTCGCGCCGAGTTGCAGAAGCTGGCGCTGTATATGGGCGAACCCGGCCGCGTGCGGCTGGAGGATGCGGTCGCCTGCATCGGCGACACCGCCGCCCTGTCCATGGACGATCTGGCGCTGGCCACCGCCGAGGGCGACCATGCCACCGCCCAGCGCGTGCTCGACCGCCTGTTCCGCGAGGGCACCCATGCGGTGGCGGTGCTGCGGGCGCTGTCGCGCCATTTCCAGCGCCTGCACTACGCCTCGGGCCTGATGGCCCAGGGCAAGTCCGCCGACCAGGCCATGGCGGCGCTGAAACCGCCGGTGATCTTCAAGGCGGCCGACCGCTTCCGCCGCCAATTGGGCCGCTGGCCGGCCGACCGCGTCGGCCGCGCGCTGGAAGTGCTGATCGAAACCGAAGCCGAGTGCAAAACCACCGGCATGCCGGCCGAGGAACTGTGTTCCCGCGCGGTGATGCAGCTAGCCAGGGCGGCGGGGCGGCGCTAGCCTGTACGTGGCGGTATCCCGACACCACCTGTGGAGTGGGACGACCGCGCAGTCAGGGAGGGCGCCGTGAGCCAAGCCACCGATTTCCTGCGATCAGGATTGGCCGAGGACGTGGCGCTACGCGCCCGCGACCGCCTGGACGGCGACCGCGCCGGATTGGCCGTGACCCTGGCCCAATCCTATCTGGCCGGCATCCCCGCCGACGATCTGGACGGCATGGACGGCGAACACGTGTTTGCGGTGGTGGTCGGCCTGCTGGCCTTTGCCCGCGAGCGTCGGCCCGGACAGCCCAAGCTGCGCCTGTACGACCCCGATCCCGACCGCAACGGCTGGGCGTCGCCGCACAGCGTCATCGAGATCGTCAACGACGACATGCCGTTCCTGGTGGATTCGGTCGCGATGGTGCTGGCCAATGCCGGCATCGCGATCCATCTGCTGGTCCATCCCATTCTGGCGGCCCGGCGCGACGGCGACGGCGGGCTGACCGGGCTGGACGGCGGCACCGCCGAATCGCTGATGCATGTGGAGATCGACCGCCAGGACGCGGCGGCCCAGGCGCGCCTGGCCGAACGTATCACCCAGGTGCTGGCCGAGGTGCGCGCCGCCATCACCGACTGGCAGGCCATGCGCGCCCGCATCAAACAGGTCACCGCCGAACTGACGGGGGACGCCATCGACGAGGAAGTCGCCTTCCTCGACTGGCTGCACGACGACCATTTCACCTTCTTGGGCTATCGCCATTTCCTGTTGTCGGGCGCCGCCGACGCCCCCGAGGTGGAGGTCGAGGCGGCCACCGGCTTGGGCATCCTGCGCGACCAATGCGCCCATGTGTTCGACGAACAACTGGCGCTGTCGGACATGCCGGCGGAAATCCGCGCCTTCCTGACCCGGCCGGAACTGCTGCTGGTGACCAAATCGGCGCGGCAATCCACCGTGCACCGCCCGGTCCACATGGACATCATCGGCATCAAGCATGTGGATGGCGACGGCCGCGTCGTCGGACTGCACGCCTTTCTCGGCCTGTTCACCTCGGCCGCCTATACCCGCAACCCGTCCAGCATTCCGCTGCTGCGGCGCAAGGTGGCGCAGGTGCAGGATCGCGCCGGCGTGCCGCCCTTCGGCCACGACGCCAAGGCGTTGACCAACATCCTGGAGACCTATCCGCGCGACGAGCTGTTCCAGATCACCGCCGAGCAACTGACCGCCTGCGCGCTGGGCATCCTGCACCTGCAGGACCGGCCGCGCGTCGCCCTGTTCATGCGCCGCGACGAATTCGGCCGCTTCGTCTCGTGCCTGGTGTTCCTGCCGCGCGACCGCTACGACACGCCGCTGCGGCTGGCGGTGATCCGCCTGCTGGAGCAAGCCACCGGCGGCCAACTGGACGCCTATTACACCCAGGTCGCCGACGGGCCGCTGGCGCGGCTGCATGTGCTGATCCGCACCCAGCCGGGCCAGACCGTCGCGGTGGACGAGGACGAGTTGGAATCCCGTATCGCCGAGGTGGCGCGGTCGTGGTCCGATCATCTGCAGGCCGCCTTGGTCCAGACCCATGGCGAGGGTGAGGGGCTGCGGCTGGCGCGGCACTGGCGCGACGCCTTTCCGCTGTCCTATCGCGAAAACCATACCGCCCTGGCGGCGGTGGCCGAGGTCGAGCGGTTGGAGGCGGTGGTGGCCGGCGCCGATCTGAGCGTCAACCTGTACCGCCCGATCGAGGCGGGCGAGCGCGAGGCGCGGCTGAAGCTGATCCATGCCGGCACCACGGTGCCGCTGTCCGACGTGCTGCCGCTGCTGGAGGCCCTGGGGCTGCGCGCCATCGCCGAGGTCCCGCACGAGGTGCGCCCGGCCGACGGCCCCCAGGCCGTGTGGATTCACGATTTCCAGTTGGAACTGCCGCAGCCGCTGGACCTGGCGGCGCGCGGCCCCGCCTTCGAGGCGGCGCTGCTGGCGGTGTGGCGCAACGATGCCGAAAGCGACGGCTTCAACCGGCTGGTGCTGTCGGCGGGACTGTCGTGGCGCCAGGTGGTGGTGCTGCGCAGCTATGCCAAGTACCTGCGCCAGGCCGGCAGCACCTTGAGCCAAGCCTATGTGGAGCGCGCCCTGGCCGGCCACCCCGAGCAGGCCGCCGCCCTGGTCGGCCTGTTCCTGGCCCGCTTCGGCTTGGCCGAGGACAGCGAGGAAGAGGCGCTGGCGCGGGTCGAAACCGCCCTGGAGCGCGTCGCCAATGCCGATGACGACCGCATCCTGCGTCGTTTCCTCAACCTGATCCGGGCGTCGTTGCGCACCAATTACGGCCTGGAGCGGCCGTACCTGGCCATCAAGCTCGATTCGCGGGCGGTGGAAGACCTGCCGCTGCCCCGGCCGCTGGTGGAAATTTTCGTCTACAGCCCGCGCATGGAAGGCATCCACCTGCGCGGCGGCAAGGTGGCGCGTGGCGGCATCCGCTGGTCCGACCGCCGCGAGGATTTCCGCACCGAGATCCTGGGCCTGATGAAGGCGCAGATGGTCAAGAACGCGGTGATCGTGCCGGTCGGCGCCAAGGGCGGCTTCGTCGTCAAGCGGCCACCCGTCTTGGCGCAGCCGCGCAACCAAACGACCAACGACCGCGCGGCGCTGCAGGCGGAAGGCATCGCCTGTTACCAGACGCTGATCCGTGGCCTGCTCGACCTGACCGACAATCTGAAGGGCGGCGCCGTGGTGCCGCCGGCCGGGGTGGTGCGCCACGACGGCGACGATCCCTATCTGGTGGTCGCTGCCGACAAGGGCACCGCCAGCTTCTCGGACATCGCCAACGCGCTGTCGCTGGAAGCCGGCTTCTGGCTGGGCGACGCTTTCGCCTCGGGCGGGTCCCAGGGTTACGACCACAAGACCATGGGCATCACCGCCCGTGGCGCCTGGGAAGCGGTCAAGCGCCACTTCCGCGAATTGGGCACCGACATCCAGGCCGAGGATTTCACCGTCATCGGCATCGGCGACATGTCGGGCGACGTGTTCGGCAACGCCATGCTGTGTTCGCGCCACATCCGGCTGGTGGCGGCGTTCAACCACAACCACATCTTCATCGACCCCGAACCGGACGCCGCCGCCTCGTTCGCCGAGCGCCAGCGCCTGTTCGCCGCCGCCAGGGCGTGGCCGGATTACGATACCGCACTCATCTCGGCCGGCGGCGGGGTGTTCAGCCGCGCCGCCAAGACCATCGCCGTCAGCCCGCAGATGCGCGACCGTTTCGGCATCGATACACCCACCATCACCCCCACCGCGCTGATTCACCTGCTACTGACCCAGGCGGTCGACCTGCTGTTCTTCGGCGGCATCGGCACCTATGTGAAGGCCAGCCGCGAGTCGCACGCCGAGGCCGGCGACCGCGCCAACGATGCGGTGCGGGTCAACGGCAACCAATTACGCGCCCGCGTGCTGGGCGAGGGCGCCAATCTGGGCTGTACCCAACTGGGCCGCATCGAATACGCCCTGAATGGTTGCGACGGAAAGGGGGGGCGTCTCAACACCGACGCCATCGACAATTCCGCTGGTGTCGACACCTCGGATCACGAGGTCAACATCAAGATCCTGCTGGGCGATTTGGTGGCGGCCGGCGATTTGACCGGCAAGCAGCGCGACGTGCTGCTGGCCGGCATGACCGACGAAGTGGCGGCACTGGTGCTGCGCGACAATTACCTGCAGACCCAGGCATTGTCGGTGATGGCCGAGCAGGGACCCGACTTGCTGGACGGCCAGACCCGCTTCATGCGCCTGCTGGAAAAGGCCGGACGGCTGGACCGCGCCATCGAATTCCTGCCCGACGACGAAACCTTGACCGAGCGCGCCGCCAAGCGCCTGGGCCTGACCCGGCCGGAACTGGCGGTGCTGTTCGCCTATGCCAAGCTGTGGCTGCATGATGGCGTGCTCGCCTCGCCGTTGCCCGACGATCCCTTCCTGGCCGGCGATCTGGCGCGCTATTTCCCCACCGCGCTGCAAGGCCGTTTCGCCACCGAAATTTCGGCCCACCGGCTGCGACGCGAGATTATCGCCACCACCGTGACCAATTCCATGGTCAACCGCGTCGGCGTCAGCTTCGTCGCCGACCTGATGGAAAAGACCGGCCACGGCCCGGCCGACGTGGCGCGCGCCTATATCGTCGCCCGCGATGCCTATGCCTTGCGCGATGTCTGGGGCCGCATCGAAGCGTTGGACGGCACCGTTCCGGCATCGATCCAAGCCGCCATGCTGGCGGAATCGGGCCGCCTGCTGGAGCGGGCCACCGCCTGGGTGCTGCGTTGTGTGCCGATTCCGTTCGATATCGGCGCCGCCATCGCCGAACTGAAGCCGGGCATCGCCGCGCTGCAGGCGGCATTGCCGGTGATCCTGCCGGCCGAAACCGCCGAGGCGGTGGCGGCGCGGCGGCGCGACTACGAGGCCCAGGGCGTGCCCGCCGATCTGGCCGCCACCGTCGCCGACCTGATCGTGCTGGCTTCGGCCGCCGACATCGTCCGCATCGCCGCCCGCCAGGGCAGCACGGTCGAGGATGCCGGCAGCCTGTACTTCGCCATCGGCCACCGCTTCGGCCTGGGGGCATTGCGGGCGGCGGCGCAGAAGCTGGCCGTCGGCGGCCATTGGCAGAAGCTGGCGGCGGCGGCAGCCATCGAGGACCTGTACGGCAGCCAACGCGACATCACCACCGCGGTGGCCGCCGAAGCGCCGGGATTGGCCGCCGCCGAAGCGCTGGCCGCGTGGATCGCCGGCCACCGCGTCACCGTCGAGCGCAGCGATGCGGTGCTGGCCGAAGTGCACGCCGCCCGCCAGATCGACCTGGCCATGTTGACCGTCGCCGGGCGCCAGTTGAAGACCCTGGTTGAGGCCTGAGCGGGAAGGAAGCCTTGCGGCGCGGGAGTGGTTGCGTTACCAAGGGGAACATTTTTCGCCGGAGTCATGATGGACACGCGCCAGTTCCTTGCGGATCAATTCACCGAGCATATGCGTACCGTGGAGACCACCCGCGAAGCGGTTGCCCCGGCCTTCACCGCGCTGGTGGATGCTTGTTCGCGCACCATTGAGGCCGGCGGCAAGATCCTGTTCTTCGGCAATGGCGGCTCGGCGGCGGATGCCCAGCATCTGGCCACCGAACTGGTGGTGCGTTATCGCGTCAACGGCCGCGCGCTTGCCTGCATCGCGCTCACCACCGATACGTCGCTGCTGACCGCCTGCTCCAATGACTTTTCTTACGACGAAATCTTCTCGCGCCAGGTCGAGGCGTTGATGAAGCCCGAGGACGTGGCCATCGGCATCAGCACCTCGGGCAACAGCGCCAACGTCATCAAGGCGCTGGAAGTCGCCCGCGCCCTTGGCGGAACCGCCGCCGGCCTGGCTGGCCGCGATGGAGGCAAGATGGTTGGGGTCGCCGACCCGCTGGTCGTGGTGCCGTCGGCCGTTACCGCCCGCATTCAGGAAATGCATATTCTGCTGGGTCATGCGTTGTGCGACATCCTGGAACACCGGCATCGCCCGGGCGTCCAGGCCCACTGAAGCCGCGAACGAAGCACCCGCCACCATGGCATCGCCCATGCACGAGACCCAGGCGCACGCCGCCCCGGTGCAAATGGGGTCGGATCGGTCGTTCGGCTTGGTCTTCGCTGCCGTGCTCGCCATCGTCGCCCTATGGCCGCTAAAGTCGGGCGGCGATATCCGCCTGTGGGCGGCCGGCGCCGCCACGGCCCTCCTGGTGCTGGCGCTGCTGCTGCCGCGCACGCTGCGGCCGTTGAACATCGTCTGGTTCGAATTCGGCGCGTTGTTGCAGCAGGTGGCCACGCCGGTGGTCATGGGCTTGCTGTTCTTCCTGGCCGTCACCCCCGTCGCTCTGCTGATGCGGGCCACCGGCAAGGACCCCTTGCGGCTGAAACGCGACGCCAAGGCCGGCAGCTATTGGATCGTCCGCACCCCGCCCGGCCCCACCGCCGAGTCCATGAAGACCCAGTTCTAGGATTCGTTACGATGTCGTTTCTTCTTGAACTCGTCGCCGTCTTGGGCGCCCGCAAGAAATACCGGCTGCTGCCGACCGTGGTGGTGATGGTGCTGGTCCAAGGCCCGGCCGTCGCTCCTTTCATCTACACTCTGTTCTAGGTCAGGGGCGGCAAAGGTGAAGATTCTCGGCCTTTCCGCGCTGTATCACGACAGTGCCGCCGCCTTGGTGGACGATGGCGTCATTGTCGCCGCCGCCCAGGAAGAACGTTTCACCCGCAGGAAGCACGATGCCGGCTTCCCGGCGAACGCCATCGGCGCTTGCCTGGCCGAGGCCGGCTGCCGGCTCGAGGACGTCGACGCCGTTGTCTTCTACGACAAGCCGTTCCTCAAGTTCGAGCGCCTGCTGGAAACCTATCTGTCCTTTGCCCCCAAGGGATTTTCGTCGTTCCGCGCGGCGATGCCGGTTTGGCTGAAGGAAAAGCTGTTCCAGAAGGATTTGCTGCGCAAGGAACTGCAGAAGTTCGCGCCCGGCTTCGACTGGATGAACAAGCTGCTGTTCTCCGAGCATCACCTCAGCCACGCCGCCAGCGCCTTTTTCCCGTCGCCGTTCGAGGACGCCGCGGTGCTGACCATGGACGGCGTCGGCGAATGGACCACCACCTCGCTGGCCATGGGGTCGGGCAACCGGCTGGAAATCCACAAGGAACTGCATTTCCCGCACTCACTCGGGCTGCTGTATTCCGCCGTCACCTACTACACCGGCTTCAAGGTCAATTCCGGTGAGTACAAGGTCATGGGCTTGGCGCCCTATGGCGAGCCGAAATACGCCCAACTGATCCTGGACAGGGTGATCGACGTCAAGGAGGACGGCAGCTTCCGGCTGGATCAGTCGTATTTCGACTATTGCACCGGCCTGCGGATGACCAACGACAAGTTCGCCGCGTTGTTCGGCCAGCCGGTGCGCCGGGCCGACAAGGACCCGCTGACCCAGTTCCACATGGACATGGCGGCGTCGGTGCAGGCGGTGACAGAGCAGATCGTCAGCAAGCTGGCGCAGGGCATCAAGAAAGAGACCGGGGCGAAGAACTTGTGCCTGGCCGGCGGGGTGGCGCTGAACTGCGTCGCCAACGGCAAGCTTCTGCGCGAAGGCATCTTCGACAACATCTGGATCCAGCCAGCGGCCGGCGATGCCGGCGGCGCGCTGGGTGCCGCCCTGGCCGGCTACCACATCCACAAGGGCCAGCCGCGCAAGGTCGGCGGCAACGGCAAGGACGCCATGAAAGGCTCCTATCTCGGCCCGGTGTGGCAGCAGGCCGACATCGAGCGCCGCCTGACCGAGGCCGGCGCCAAGTTCAGCGTGCTGTCCGATGCCGAACTGATCGAGCAAACCGCCCAGGCCCTGGCCGAGGAGAAGGCGGTGGGCTGGATGCAGGGCCGCATGGAATTCGGCCCGCGCGCCCTGGGCGGCCGGTCCATTCTGGGCGACCCGCGGTCGCCGACCATGCAGAAGGTACTGAACCTCAAGGTCAAGTACCGCGAGAGCTTCCGCCCGTTTGCGCCCTCGGTACTGCGCGAGGACGTCGCCCATTGGTTCGAACTGGACGGCGACAGCCCCTATATGCTGCTGGTCGCCCCGGTGGCGGAACGGCACCGCCGCGCCATGACGGCGGACGAGGAAAAGCTGTTCGGCATCGACAAGCTGAACGTGCCGCGCTCCTCCATCCCGGCCGTTACGCATGTGGATTATTCGGCGCGTATCCAGACCGTGCACGCCGAGACCAACCCGCGCTACCACGCGCTGATTTCGTCGTTCAAGGCCAAGACCGGCTGTCCGGTGGTGGTCAACACCAGCTTCAACGTGCGCGGCGAACCCATCGTCTGCACCCCGGAAGACGCCTTCCGCTGCTTCATGGGCAGCGAGATCGAGGTGCTGACCGTCGGCAATTGCCACCTGAAGAAGGAAGAGCAAGACCCGGCGCTGAAGCTCGACTACAAGAACGCCTTCGAACTGGACTGATCAGACGGGGTTTCTGGCCCAGCGCTGCAGCAGGGCGAGAAACCCCGCGACGGTCGCCACCGCGCCTGCCAGCGCCGGCAGGCCGTATCCCAGGGCCGCCAGCGCGGCCCATCCCACCAGAAGGGCGTTGCAGCCCAAGATGGCGCCGCTCACCTGATCGTGGCGGCGCCCGCCGTTCAGGGCGACCTGATAGAAGTGCTGGCGGTGGGCCTGCCACACCTTCTCGCCGCGCGCCGCGCGCCTGCCCAAGGTGATGGTGGCATCGGCCAGGTAATAGAGCGGTAGGATCACCGCCGCTGCCAACTGCCCCGCCGTCGCCAGTTGAATGAGCAGGCCGGCCATGAGAAAGCCCAGCGGCACGCTACCGGAATCGCCCAGGAAAATCCGCGCCGGGTGCCAGTTCCACACCAGGAAGCCCAGCGCCGCGCCGACGCAAGCCAAAGCCGGGGCGACGACCCCCGGCACCGCGCCGGACAGGGCCGAGACCAGCGCGATGCCGATGCCCAGCGAGGCGGTCTCGACGCCGGTGATGCCATCGATGCCGTCCATGAAATTGTAGAGATTGATGAACCACACGCCGCCCACCAGGGCGACCGCGCGATCCATCCCCCACGGCAGCCAGCCCTGGAACACCAGTGCGTCATCGGGCAGCACAGCCAACGCCGCCATTACGCACACGACATGGATGCCGAAACGGGGCAGGGCCGGCAGATCGTGACGGTCGTCCCACCACGACGTCAGCAAGAGCACCACCGCACCGCCGATGCTGGCCGCAAGCCACGGCAGCGGTCCCGCCGCGCCCAGCCCCGCCAGCACCGCCCACGCCAGCGCCACCACCGGCGTCACCCCCAGGCCACCGCCGCGCGGCGTGGGCACCTTGTGGCTGGAGCGGTGGTTGGGCAGGTCCAGGATCTGGCGCTTGTTCAGATAGCCGATGAGCAGGCGGACCGAACCCGCGCTGGCGGCAAAGGCGAGAAATGCCACCCCCAGCGCGCCCGGCCAGACCATGCTCATTGCTGCTCCGGCGCCCGGCCGTAGACGTCCTCAAGGCGCACGATGTCGTCTTCACCGACGTATTCGCCGGACTGCACCTCGATCATGCGCAACGCCAGTTTCCCCGGGTTTTCCAACCGATGGGGTGTGCCGGCCGGGATGAAGGTGGATTCATTCTCACGCAGCACGAAGGTTTGATCGCCGCACGTGACCAGCGCCGTGCCGGTGACCACGATCCAATGCTCGCTGCGGTGCCAGTGCTTTTGCAGCGACAATTTGGCACCGGGATCGACCTGGATGTGTTTGACCCGGAAACGGCCGCCTTCGTTGATGGTCTGGAACCAGCCCCAGGGGCGCCAACTGCGCGTTCCCTGCTGTCCCTCGGATCGTCCTTCCGCCTTGAGCCGTTCGACCACCAGCTTGACGTCCTGGTCATGGCGCTTGTCGGCGACCAGCACCGCGTCATCGGTGGCGACCACGACCAGATTTTCCACGCCAATGGTCGCGACCAGGCGCCCCTCGCTGCGGATATAGCTGTTCCGTGTTTCAGTGGCCTGGACGTCGCCCAACAGCACGTTGCCGTCGCCGTCCTGCGGACTTTCCTGCCACAACGCCGACCACGAGCCGATATCCGACCAGCCCATGTCCACCGGCACCACCGCCGCCTTGTCGGTATGCTCCATCACCGCATAGTCGATGCTTTGGCCGGCAATGTCGGCGAAAGGACCATCGGCCAAACGGAAGAAGAACAGGTCCGTCGCGCCGTCGTCCAGCGCCTGGCGGCATTGGCGCACCATGTCGGGCAGGCGCCGTTCCAGCTCTTCCAGGTAGACCCGGGCGGAGAACAGGAAGATGCCGCCGTTCCACAGGTAGTCGCCGGAGGTCAGGTATTGTTCGGCCGTGGCCAGGTCGGGCTTTTCGACGAAGCGGTCCACACGGAACCCACCGTCGACGGCCGCGCCGCAGCGGATATAGCCATAGCCGGTGTTGGCCTCGGTCGGCTGAATGCCGAAGGTCACCAGCATCCCGGCTCGGGCCAGGGGAATGGCCTTGTCCACGGCATCGCGGAAAGCATCGCTGTCCTTGATCTGATGATCGGACGGCATGACCAGCAGCAGGCTGTCGGGGTCGGATTGCGCCACCAGTGCCGCCACCGCCACGGCCGGCGCCGTGTTGCGGCCCACCGGTTCGATGACGATGCCGCGCGGCTCGATATCGATTTCGCGCAATTGCTCGGCGACGATGAAGCGGTGCTCGCGATTGCAGACCACGATCGGCCGCCCCGGCACCCGGCGCGCGGTTTCCTGCAGCAACGACTCGTCCGAGGTGAGGGGCAGCAATTGCTTGGGGCGCAGTTCGCGCGACAGCGGCCACAAACGGGTACCGGCGCCGCCGGAGAGGATGACCGGAATTACGTCAGACACAGGCGAAACTCTCCCCAGTATGACCCGCGCCAAGGCCGCGCAGGCTTTGCCCGGCAAGGCGGGGCCAGCATGGGGATGGGGTTAGGCGCTTGTCAAGGGGCGGACCCGCCCATCGAATTGATGTTGCGCCGCCTGTCCGCCTGGGTTTTAGTCGCGCGACTCCACTTGCCGCGACAACCCGCCATGCTTGATATCCGCCACGCCGATACCCCGGCAGCCGCCCTGCGGGACGCTGCCGGCGCTCTGGCCGACGCCCTGGAAACCGCCTTGGCCGACCGGCCACGGGCGTCACTGGTGGCTTGCGGCGGCGACACCGCCCGCCGGTTGCTGCCGCAGCTCGCCGCGCAGGACCTGGACTGGAGCAGAATCACCGGCACGCTGGCGGATGAGCGCTGGGTCGATGTGACGTCGCCGGCCAGCAACGAAGCTCTGGTCCGCTCCTTGTTGCCCTCTGCCATGGCCCTGGTGGGACTGAAGACCGGCCACACGCGCGCCGCCGAGGCCGGCACCGAAGTCGCCCGGCGGCTGGCGACGCTGCCCATGCCGTTCGACGCCGTTTTTCTCGGCATGGGCGACGATGGCCACGTCGCCTCGCTGTTTCCCGGCGGGCCGGAACTGTCGGCGACCACGCCGGTGGTGGCCTCGGTGGCGCCGCGCGATCCACCCGAACGCATCAGCATGTCCTTTCCAACCTTGTTCGCCAGCCGGCGGATCGTGCTGTGCATCCTGGGCAAGGCCAAGGCGCGGGTGTTCGAGCGCGCCCTGGCCGGCGACACCCGCTTGCCGGTTGCCCGCGTGCTGACGCAAGGCGTCGTGCCGGTGCACGCGGTGGTGTGCGCCCACGCCCCGTGAAGGCGCCGCCATCCGGCCGCCCGGAAGCCGGGTCGCGATAGCCGTTCCCGAGCGGTTGAGGTTGGTGGTATGTTGCGGCCCCGACTTATATATGCGGAAATTTTCCTTGCCCCGTTCGGTCACCACCGCCCCCCGCCTCGCCGACCACGCTGCCATCGCCGCAGCCGTCTTTGCCGGGGCCGCCATCCCGGCGGTGATCGTTATTGGCCGCGCCGCCATGGGGGTGGCCTGGGCGCTGCTGGCCCTGGCCCTGCTGGTCGCCTATGGCGCCGGGCGGCGATGGCCGCTGGTCTCACCGGGGTCGCAACGGGCGCTCAAGGTCTTGCTGGTAGCCACGGCATTGTGGCTGCCGTCGTTGCTGGTTTCACCCACCCCGCTGGTATCGCTGGGAACCTGGCTGCGCACCGATGCGCTGGTCGTCACCGCCATTGTGGTTTGGGCGTTCTTCGCGTCCGATCAGGGCAACCTTCGAATCGCCCGCTTGGTCTTCGTCGCCGGCATGGTCGTAGCCGGAATCTTCGGCGCCTACGCCCTGCTGGTGGACCCGCGCATCATCGCCTTTCGCACGGCCAATCCGTCGCCGGGACTGCAATTGAAGGCCGCCGCCTCGGTCGTGGCCTGCGCGCTGCCGGTCCTGCTTTATAGCGGGTGGCGCCTTGGCGGGCACTGGCGCTGGTTGGCGCTGCTGGCGTGCGGACTGGGCAGCGTGATCATGCTGGAAACCCAAAGCAAGTCCTCGCTGGCCGGCGTTCTCATCGCCCTGGTGGTGGCGCTGGCACTGAGGCTGTTCCGCCGCTTCGACGGCCGCGTGGTGGTGGCCGCCGCCGCCGCCGCCATCGCCGCCCTGGGTGGATGGCTGGCCTGGCTGCTGTCGCAACCGCCGCTGACCTATTACGGCGATTACGCCGTGCGGCTTCCCATGTGGCTGGTCGATCGCCATCGCCAAGTCATCTGGCAATTCGCCATGGGGAAGTTCACCGAAAAGCCGTGGCTGGGCTGGGGCCTCAACACCGCCGACCTGGTTCCCGGCGGACAGGACCTGATCCCCGGCATGGGATACGAGCTGATCCCGTCCCACCCCCACAACTGGGTGGTGCAATTGTTGCTTGAAAGCGGGCTGGTCGGCGCCTTGCCCACCATCGCCGTGGTCTCGTGGGTGTTCGTCACTGCCTGCATGCAATGGCGGCGGCATGAACGGATCGAGACGCTGACCTGGCTGAGCCTGTGGTCGGCGTTCTGGGTGGCCTCGATGTTCAACTTTTCGTTCTGGGCCATATGGTGGACCGCCTCGGCCGCCCTGCTGGCCGTGCTGGTGCAGGCCGCGCGCGAGGAGACAGCGTGAGCGCCCCCCGCCGCCTCGCCTTGATCGTCGCCGACGGCAAGAGCTTTCTCAGCCATCGCCTCGGGCTGGCCCGCGCCGCCCGCGATGCCGGATGGGCGGTGACCGTGATCCTGCCGCACTGCCCCGAGGTCGCCACCATCCGCGCCGAGGGTTTCGATGTGCTGGGAGCCATCCTGCGACGCGACCTGCGCGCCCCGTGGCATGACCTGAAGGCAACGTGGCAGATCGCCGGCGAACTGCGCCGGCGGCGAATCGACGTGGTGCACAATTTCGCGCTGAAACCGGCTTTGGTCGGAACCCTAGCGTGCCGGCTGGCGGGGTGCCGCGCCGTGGTGAACACCATCGCCGGCATGGGCTATATCTTCATCAACCAGGCTTTGAAGGCCCGCCTGCTGCGCGGCGTCATCGTCGCCGGATTCCGGACGCTGATCGACCGACGCGGTACCGCGATCATCGTTCAGAACCACGATGATCTGAAGGCGGTAGCGGGACGGCTGGTCGCCCCCGAACGAGTGGTGCTGGTTCGGGGATCGGGCGTCGACACCAAGCAATACGCGCCACTACCCGAACCGCAAGGCACGCCGGTGGCGGCCCTGGTGTCCCGCATGTTGTGGGACAAGGGAGTGGGTGAGCTGGTCGAGGCCGCCCGCCTGCTGCGCCAGCGCCGGGTGCCCATCCGCATTGCCCTGGTCGGCGACACCGATTCCGCCAATCCGCGCTGCATTCCGCAGGCACAGTTGGAAGAGTGGCAGCGCGAGGGCATTGTCGAATGGTGGGGATATCGCAGCGACATCAACGAGGTATGGCGCGACAGCCATATCGCCGTTCTGCCCAGTTATCGCGAGGGTTTGCCCAAGGCGCTGTTGGAAGCGGCGTCCTGCGGCCGCCCCGCCGTCACCACCGACGCCCCCGGTTGCCGCGAACTGGTCGAGCATGACCGCAACGGCCTGTTGGTGCCGGTCCGCGAGTCGATCCCGCTAGCCGACGCGCTGGAACGTCTGGCCCGCTCGGCCGACGACCGCCGCCGCCTGGGCGCCGAGGCACGCCGTCGGATCGAGAACGAGTTCGCCGACCACATCGTGCACGACCGCATTCTCGCCATCTACAACGGGGTGCTGGGCCAGTCCCGCCGCCGCTGACGGGCCTTGCCCTTGCACCCGAGCGACAGTCTGCTAAGGTCTGCCATTTCTTGAGAGCAAGAGCACAAGCGATGTTGTCCCGAGCCAACGTAGCCTTTTTGCATGACGTCGCCTGGGCGGCCGTGTCGCTGTCCATCGCGTTGTGGCTGCGGGCCGGCGATCTGACGCCCTATGACTCGTTCCTGATGGTGGCGACGCCGGTGTTCACCGTGCTGGCGGCGGTGATCTTCCACACCACCGGCCTGTATCGCGGGGTCTGGCGCTATGCCTCGATCAACGACCTGATCGCCATCAGCAAGGCGACGTTGCTGTCCATCGCCGTCAGCGTGCCGGTACTGTTCCTAGTGACCCGGCTGGACGGCATTCCCCGCTCGCTGCCGCTGCTGCAGGCGCTGGTGTTGCTCGCCACCCTGGGCGGCCCGCGCTTCCTTTACCGCATCCTCAAGGACCGCCATCAGCAAAAGCGCCATCGCGCCAACGGCCGCCAGGTTTCGGTCGTGCTGGTCGGCGCCGACGACCCCGCCGACATGTTCATCCGCCATTGCGCCAGCAATCCCGCCGCCGGCTATAGCGTGGTCGGCATCATCGGCCGTGATTCCGGCCGCGTCGGCCGCCATATCCACGGCGTCGAGGTGCTTGGCACCCTGGCCGACGCCGACACCGTGCTGGCGCGCCTGGAACAGGCCGGCGCCAAGCCGCAGCGCCTGCTGCTGTCACCCGATCTGGTCGATGGCGACAGCGTGCGCCAGTTGCTGGAAATCGCCGACGCGCACGGCATCACCATGGCGCGCCTGCCGCGCCTGACCGATTTTCACGACGCGGAAGAGAAGCTGCAGATTCGCCCGATCGCGGTCGAGGATCTGCTGGGCCGGCCGCAGGTGGTGCTGGACCGCGAGGGCACGTTGGCGCTGGTCAAGGGCCGCCGCGTGCTGGTCACCGGGGCGGGCGGCAGCATCGGCTCGGAACTGGTGCGCCAGATCGCCGATCTGGGGCCGTCGCGCCTGGTGCTGGTCGAGGCCAGCGAATACGCGCTATACACCATCGACATGGAAGTGTGCGAACGCTTCCCGGCCATCGACCGCCGCGCGGTGATCGCCAATGTGCGCGACCGCGCCGTCATCAACGGCCTGTTCGCCGAGGAACGGCCCGAACTGGTGTTCCACGCCGCCGCGCTGAAGCACGTGCCGCTGGTCGAGGCCAATCCGGTCGAGGGCATCCTGACCAACGCCATCGGTAGCCGCAATATCGCCGACGCCTGCGTCGCCGCCGGCGTGCGCGCCATGGTGATGATCTCGACCGACAAGGCGGTCAACCCCACCAACGTCATGGGCGCCACCAAGCGCGTCGCCGAAAGCTATTGCCAGGCGTTGGATATGGCCCAGACCGGAACTTGTTTCGTGACCGTAAGGTTCGGTAACGTGCTGGGGTCCACCGGTTCGGTGGTGCCGCGCTTCCAGGCGCAATTGGCCGCCGGCGGCCCCATCACCGTCACCCACCCGGACATGGAACGCTATTTCATGACCATCCGCGAGGCGGTGGAGCTGGTCCTGCAAGCCTCGGCGCTGGGCGTGCTGCAGCACCACGACCAGGGCAAAATTTACGTGCTGGACATGGGCAAGCCGGTCAAGATCGTCGATTTGGCCCGCCAGATGATCCGACTGGCCGGGCTGCGCCCCGAGGTGGACGTCAAGATCGCCTTTACCGGGCTGCGACCGGGCGAGAAGCTGTTCGAGGAAATCTTCCACGGCGCCGAGGCGCCGGTGCCCACCGCCCGCGACGGCGTGCTGCTGGCCTCGCCCCGTTCGGTGCATCTGGACGAATTGCAGTCCCGCTTCCAGGCGCTGGAGGAATCGTGCCTGAACCGAAACGAAACTGACGCCCTGACCCACGTCCTGACCGTGGTCCCCGAATTCAAGCGCATGGTACTGGAACCGGCATGATCGGGGAAAAACCCTGACGTTCGCCCTGGCTTCATGCTATATCCCGACCCTTCACATCCCCGACTTCCGTTGCAGAAAGGCTTGCCCGCCATGACCATCCGCCGCGCCCTTTTCTCGGTGTCCGACAAGACCGGACTGGTGGAGTTCGGTCGCTTCCTGCATGAACGCGGGGTCGAAATCCTTTCCACCGGCGGCACCGCCAAGGCGCTGCGCGACGCCGGCCTGCCGGTCAAGGACGTGTCGGACTACACCGGCTTCCCGGAAATGCTGGACGGCCGCGTCAAGACCCTGCACCCGCTGGTGCATGGCGGCCTGCTGGGCATCCGTGGCAATGCCGAGCACGAGGCCGCCATGGCCAAGCACGGCATCCAGCCCATCGACCTGCTGGTGGTGAACCTCTATCCGTTCGAATCCACCGTCGCCAAGGGCGCCGACTTCGAAACTTGCATCGAGAACATCGACATCGGCGGCCCCGCCCTGATCCGCGGCGCGTCCAAGAACCACAACGACGTCACCGTCGTGGTCGACGTCGAGGACTACCAGGCGGTGATGGAGTCCATGTCCGCCAATGGCGGCGCCACCACGCTGGAGCTGCGCCGCCGGCTGGCCGCCACCGCCTATGCCCGCACCGGCGCCTATGATGCCGCCATCTCGGCGTGGTTCGCCGGCCAGATCGGCGAAACCTTCCCGCGCCGCGTCGTCGTCGCCGGCGAGCTGAAGCAAAGCCTGCGCTACGGCGAGAACCCGCACCAGAAGGCGGCGTTCTACGTCACCGGCGACCAGCGCCCCGGCATCGCCACCGCGCGCCAGTTGCAGGGCAAGGAACTCAGCTACAACAACCTGAACGACACCGACGCCGCCTTCGAACTGGCCGCCGAGTTCGACCAGCCCGCCGTCGCCATCATCAAGCACGCCAATCCGTGCGGCGTCGCCGTCGGCGGCAACATCGTCGACGCCTATCGCCAAGCACTGGCCTGCGATCCGGTGTCGGCGTTCGGCGGCATCGTCGCCATGAACCGCAAGCTGGACGGCGCCACCGCCGAGGAAATCTGCAAGCTGTTCACCGAAGTGGTGATCGCCCCCGAGGCCGACGAGGCCGCCGTGGCCGCCTTCGCCGCCAAGAAGAACCTGCGCCTGTTGGTCACCGGCGGCATGCCCGACCCGTCGGCGCCCGGCATGACGCTGCGCGCCGTCGCCGGCGGCTATCTGTTCCAGAACAAGGACAATGGCCGCGTGCTGGAATCCGAGCTTAAGGTGGTGACCAAGCGCGCCCCCACCGCCCAGGAACTGGCCGACCTGCTGATCGCCTTCCGCATCTGCAAGCACGTCAAGTCGAACGCCATCATCTACGTCAAGAACGGCGCCACCGTCGGCATCGGCGCCGGCCAGATGAGCCGCGTCGATTCCTCGCGCATTGCCGCCTGGAAGAGCCAGGAAGCCGCCACCGCCGCCGGTCTGGCCCAGCCCGGCACCGTCGGCTCGGTGGTCGCATCGGACGCCTTCTTCCCGTTCGCCGACGGCCTGCTGGCCGCCGCCGCCGCCGGCGCCACCGCGGTGATCCAGCCGGGCGGTTCCATGCGTGACGCCGAAGTCATCGCCGCCGCCGACGAGGCCGGCCTAGCCATGGTGTTCACCGGTATGCGCCACTTCCGCCACTAAGCATGCGTCACGCCGGACAGGGGAAGGCCCTGCCCGGCGTCGCACCAGGGTAGAAGCGGCGCCATGCACGAAACGCTAGCGGCAAACACCACCTTGCAGCGGTTGAAGCGTCTTGGCCTGTGCGACGAGCATTGCGAGCCTTATCGGGCCGTTCCGCTGTGAAGCGAGTATTTGGTGCTGCATTCGCGGCAATCTCTTCAGGCGGCCCGGCGAGGCCCTGGAGGCATCTTACCAGGCCGCGTTAAACGGCCTCGACTGTACCGACACACTGGTTGCCTTCGGCGCTTCGGCCACCCCCTGAAACAGGGAAACTCTGGCATTGCCGGGGGCGATTGGTTAGATTACCGCCGCTTGTCCGGTTTCACCCTAAGCGCTTAAAAACTGGAAGGACCGTCCGTCCAATGTCTCTGCAAAATTCTCGCACCCAGACTGCCTTCGGTATTTCCGCCAAGTCGGTTCCGGGTCTGCCGTGGCAATTTCCCGAGCACGTCTTCATCATTGCTGAGATCGGCATCAATCATAACGGCCAGTTGGATATCGCCAAGCAACTGATCGATATGGCCAAGGATGCCGGCTGCGACGCGGTGAAATTCCAGAAGCGCACGATCGATATCGTCTATTCGCCCGAAGTCCTGGCGCAGTCGCGCGAAAGCCCCTGGGGCACCACCCAGCGCGAGCAAAAGGAAGGCCTGGAATTCGGCGAGGCCGAGTACGACGTCATCGACGAATACTGCCGCAAGGTCGGCATCGAGTGGTTTGCCTCGGCTTGGGACGTCCCCAGCCAGAAATTCCTGCGCAAGTACGACCTCAAGTACAACAAGGTCGCCTCGGCGATGGTGACCAACCCCGCCTTCCTCAAGGAAGTGGCGAGCGAGCGCAAGGCGACTTTTCTGTCCACCGGCATGTGCACCCTTGAGCAAATCGACGAGGCCGTCGAACTGTTTAAGCAGCACGATTGCCCGCTGAGCCTGATGCACACCGTCTCGACCTATCCCTCGCCCGAGGAAGACCTCAACCTCGCCGTGATCGAGGCGCTGCGCCAGCGTTACGGCCTGCCCGTGGGTTATTCCGGTCACGAATCGTCGGTGTCGCCGTCGGTGATGGCGGCTGTGCTTGGTGCCACGTCCATCGAGCGCCACATCACCCTGGATCGCTCGATGTACGGTTCGGACCAGGCCGCCTCGCTCGAACGCGCCGGCCTGCAGAGCATGGTGGGTCAGATCCGCAAGATCCCGGCGGTGATGGGCACCGGCGTCAAGTGCATCACCAAGCAGGAAGCTGCGGTGGCCGCCAAGTTGCGGTACTGGCCGACGGAAAGCGGCCAGGAATGAACCGGGCCGAACGGCAGGACGGCAAGGCCGTCCTGATCATCCAGGCCCGGATGGGGTCCACGCGCTTGCCCGGCAAGTCGTTGATGGACCTGGCGGGGGCGCCTTTGGTCGGCCGCATTTTGGAACGCGTTCGACGCTGCCGCACTCTGGGGCAGATCGTCCTCGCCATTCCCGAAGGCGACGCCGACACGCCCCTCGCCCCTTTGGCGGAAACTTACGGCGTGACGCTGTTCCGCGGATCGCAAAACGATCTGGTCGATCGCTATTATCAGGCCGCCCGCGCCCACGGCGCCGACATCGTCCTGCGCCTGCCTGCCGACAATCCTGTGCCCGAACCCGAGGAAATCGACCGCATCCTGGCCTATCACCGCCAGGCCGACGTGGACTTTTCCTCCAATCTGGCGCAGGTGCTCGGCAACGGCTATCCCGACGGCATCGGCGCCGAGGTGTTCGATTTCGACTCCCTCGCGCGCGTCCACGATACCGTTACTGATCCGGAACGACGCGAGCACGTCCATCTCAGCTTCTTCAATTACAAGGATCAGGCGCCGGTCGACGGCACCCGTGTCGGCACCATCCCCTGTCCCTCGGCATTCAGCCGCCCGGACCTTGTGTTGGACGTCAACACGGCCGAACAGTACGCCTTCCTGAAGGCCCTGTACGAGGCCCTCTATCCGGCCAACCCCAACTTCCACATCACCGATATCATCCGCTGGTATGACGGGGTATGGAAGACCAAGGGCACGGACCAATGAAATCCTCTCTGATCTATTGCTTCGATATCGACGGCACCTTGTGCACCAATACCGAAGGCGATTACGAGAACGCCCAGCCGTTTCCCGACGTGGTGCAAGAGGTCAACCGTCTGTTCGAGGCCGGCCATCGCATCATCCTGATGACGGCCCGCGGTTCGACCACCGGCATCGACTGGCGCCCGACCACTGAGCGGCAGATGCGGGAATGGGGCGTGAAGTACCACGAACTGCATCTGGGCAAGCCAACGGCCGACGTTTACGTGGACGACAAGGCAATCAACGCCGACGCCTGGCGTTCTCGCGTTTTCGACCTGGACCTTGCCACGGCGAAAAGGGGTTAAAAAATGTCTGAACTGTCCGGCCGCGTCGTCTATTTCAACGGCGAATTCGTGCCCGAGAGCGAGGCGAAGATCTCGGTCTACGACTCGGCGCTGATGTTCGGCGACATGGTGTTCGAGATGACCCGCTCCTTCGCCCGCAAGCAGTTCAAACTGCGCGAGCATCTCGAGCGGCTTTATGCGGGCCTGCGGGTGCTGCGGATCCCGATCGACATGACCATCGAGCAGATGGAACGCGCCTGCTACGAGACCATCGAACGCAACGACCACCTGTTCGGCGCCGACGATGAACATCGCCTGATGATCGACGTATCGCGCGGATTGCTGGGCATCTATCAGCGGGTGCCCGGATTGCGTAGCGGCCCCAACGTGATCATCGCCGACTTTCCGCTGCGTTGGACCGTCGCGGGCATGGGCAAGCTGTTCGACCAAGGGATCAACGCCACGATTACGTCGCAGCGCGCCATCCCCGGCACCTTGCTGGACCCCAAGATCAAGAATCGCAGCCGCATCCACTACCTGATGGCCAACATCGAGGCCAGCCAGATCGCCGGCGAGGACAATTGGGCGTTGCTGCTGGACCCCGATGGCTTCGTGGCCGAGGGCAGCGGCGACAATTTCTTCATCGTCAAGGACGGCACCATCATCAGCCCCGAGGGCCGGAACATCCTGCGCGGTATCAGCCGCGCCTATGTCATGGAAGAGCTGTCGCGCCAGCTTGGCCTGCCCGCCGTCGAGCGCAACATCGAACCTTACGACGTCTATAACGCCGACGAAGCGTTCATGACCGCCACCCCCTTCTGCGTCCTGCCGGTCACCCGCCTGAACGGCCTGCCCATCGGCAACGGGACCATGGGGCCGATCACCCGCCGCCTGCTGGACGCCTGGTCGGACAACGTCGGCGTCGACGTCGAAGGGCAGATCAAGGCGTGGAACGCCACCGACGAAGCCGGTTCGACCGGTGACGCCCCGACCCCCTATCGGTTCAAGACCAAGAAATGATTCCCGTCGGCATCATGCAGGGGCGGCTGCTGCCGCCCTATCAGGGACGCTTCCAGGCCTTTCCCGCCACCCAGTGGCGCCAGGAGATCGCCTTGGCGGAAAAGGCCGGCCTGCAATGCGTCGAGTGGATCTACGAGGTTCCCAACGAAGCCGATAATCCGCTGCGGACCGATGCGGCCATGGACGATTTGCTGGCGGTCGCGCGCGATCACCGCATCGGCATCTGGTCCATCTGCGCCGATTATTACATGGAACGCCGCTTGGTCGCGCGCGACGGAAGCCGCGACCCCGAGGTGGCGGAACATCTGCGCTGGCTGATCGGCCGTGCCGGGCGGCTGGGCGCGCGTTATATGGTGTTGCCGTTCGTCGATGCCTCGGCGCTGAATGGACCGGCCGAATACGAAGGCGTCATCGCGCTGCTTCGCGAGCTGGCGCCCGTGGCCGCCGACGCCGGCGTGGAGCTGCATCTGGAAACCGCCCTGTCGCCAAGGCTGTTCGTCTGGCTGCTCGACCGCATCGGCACCGCCAACGTGAAGGCCAATTACGACATCGGCAACAGCGCCTCGCTGGGATTCGATCAGATCGAGGAACTGCGCCTTCTGGCACCGTGGCTGGGCAGCGTCCACGTCAAGGACCGCCGCCTGGGGGGCGGCACTGTTCCGCTGGGAACCGGCGCCGCACCCCTGGAAGAGTGCTTCAAGCAAATCGTCGCCGCCGGCTTCGACCGTTGGTTCATTCTACAGGTGGCGCGCGGAGCGGAGGGCGAAGAGCTGGAGTGGATTCGCCAGAACGCCGCCACGACGCGAGATTTTGCCGCCCGCGCGGGCGACAGGCGGGCCTGATGGACCTGGCTCTGGCCGGTCGCCATGCTTTCCTTGCCGGCGCGAGCCGCGGCATCGGGCTTGCCATTGCCCACGCCTTCGCGGCGGAAGGCGCCGTTGTGACGATCACCGGCCGCACCCCCGATTCCCTGGAGCATGCCCGGCGGCAATTGGCCGAAACCGGTGCCACGATCCATGCCATCCGCGCCGACATGTGCGACCCGGCACTAGTTCGTGCCGCGCTCGACCAGGCCGAGGACTTGGCCGGCCCGCCGACCGCCGTGGTGGGGAACTTGGGCAGCGGCACCTCTCTGCCGGGCGTCGCCATTCCGGAAGAGCATTGGCTGGCGGTGTTACGGACCAACCTGCTGGGGGCCACCGCGCTTGCCACCGAGGCACTGCCCCGACTGGAGAGGGTGAGCGGCGGTAGCCTGACCTTCATCTCGTCCATTGCCGGCGTCGAAGCGATCGGCGCACCCATCGCCTATGCCTCCGCCAAGGCTGCGCTCAATCAGGCGGTCAAAGGCTACGCCCGCCAGATGGGCGCCAAGGGCGTTCGGGTCAATGCGGTGGCTCCGGGCAATGTGTTGTTCCCCGGCGGCAGTTGGGAAACCAAGCTGCGGGAACGCCCCGAGTTCTGCGCCGAACTCTTGCGAACCGAAGTCCCGCTCCGGCGGTTCGGCACTCCCGACGAAATCGCGGCCGCCGTGGTCTTTCTGGCCTCGGAAAAGGCCAGCTTCTGCACCGGAACGATCATGGTGGTTGACGGCGGTCAAACCCGTTCCTAGCCTCGGCTCCGTTCCGCCCCGTGTCGTCAGTCATTTGAGGAAAATCCCGTGCCCCCACGCATTCCCGATCCCGCCCCGTCTTCGGTTCGTGCGGCCTTCGACCTGGAAGGTCGCGTTGTCGTCATCACCGGCGGCGCCGGCCTGCTGGGACTCAAGCATGCCGAGGCGGTGTGCGAACTGGGCGGCATCGCCGTGCTGGTCGATCTGGACGCCGCGCGGGCCGCGCAAGCCGCCCAGCAGATTGTCGATCGCTGGGGCGGGCAAGCTGTCGGGCTGGCGTGCGACATCACCGACGCCGCTGCGGTCACCGCGCTGGCGGCCACGGTGATCGAGCGTTTCGGGCGCGTCGATGTCTTGATCAACAATGCGGCCAACAACCCCAAGGTCGAGCCTTCGACCCAGGGCAAGGGCCATTTCTCGCGCCTGGAAAACTTTCCCGTGGAGGCGTGGAGCAGTGACATCGCCGTCGGCCTGACCGGCGCCTTTCTTTGCAGCCGCACCTTCGGCGCGTACATGGCCGCGGCGGGCCGTGGCGTCATTCTGAACGTCGCCTCGGACCTGGGCGTGATCGCGCCGGACCAGCGCCTGTACGCCAAGCCCGGCCTCGCCGACGACGAACAACCGGTGAAGCCGGTGACCTATTCTGTCGTCAAGGCCGGTCTGATCGGCCTGACCCGCTATCTCGCCACCTATTGGGCGGACAAGGGCGTCCGCGCCAACGCCATCGCCCCGGGCGGGGTCTATGCCGGCCAGAACGAAGATTTTCTCGTCCGCCTGAATTCCTTGATCCCCCTGGGCCGTATGGCCCACCAGGATGAATACAAGGGCGCCGTCGCTTTTCTGGTTTCCGATGCCTCTTCCTACATGAACGGAGCCGTTCTCAGCGTCGACGGGGGACGGACGTGTTGGTGAGGCCCCTTGAGGACGCTTTTTCGGAGGTCAATGGAAAGATCGGGCTGCTCTTGCTCTCACGAGAGGATGTGGCATTTGCCCGAACCGTTACACATCCCGTCGTGCTCTTGCCATTGAGTGTTGACGCTGAGTTTCACTGCACGAAGGCCGGGTTGGAGCACGTCCCGTTTTCGTCGCTTTTCGACAGCGCCGAGATCGAAGAAGCTGGGCATAGAGTGGAGCAGGAAGCATTTCTTATATTTCAAGAAATAAATTCTCTCGCAAAAAACAAATATAGCCACCTCAATTTCAATATTTGGGATCACGCTTCTACATTAAAAATGCTGTTGGATCGCATAACAATTCAATCATATGCGATACAGCGTGCAGTGCGCGAATTTACATTGCGCGGCGTAGCCCACTCTTATATGCCGGCAAAAAATTTGGACGACCAACAATTCTTGGGCGGCGGATTGTTCCCCGTGGTGGCAAAGGAAGTCGCCAGAGGCAATTCAATTCAGATTTTTGCCTGGGAAAACAGATCGCCATCGCAACCGGGGCAGCCGGATGAGGATACTTTCGCCCCGGCGCCATTGCCACTTCATCAGCGCATATCAAATAAAATAAGCCGCGTGCTTGGGTTCATTAAAGAATATCCCTCTGCCCCCCACAATGGAAAGGGGCGAACCGCGGTGTTGGACAATGCCCTTTCCTCTTACTATGCCAACATGTTTCGCTTCGCTGGCTGCAGCGTGGCCACGCTTCGCGACATCTATCGCGAGGGCGAAGAAAAACATGACCCAGCGTGGGGATATTTGCTTGATGATGTCGCAAATAGTAAATGGTTTGTTAGCGGATGGAATATTTGGGGGATAGATTTTTCCCCCGTCATATTCCATGTACTGAACTACATTATCTGCCAGATTGCCCCGCAATATGCAGCGGCAGCGGCCGAGACGTCAACATTACTCAAGAAACTAAAAAATCCTTTTATTTTGACCTATTCTCCGGTGCTGAAGCAACATGTAACCGTGGTGGATGCCGCACAATCTCTTGGCATCCCGGTCTTTGTTTTGCAGCATGGCGGGTTCGGACATTATATGCGAAATCCGATTCTGCTAATTGAAGACCTGAAACGAGCGGACTACTTCATCGGATGGGGGGCGCGCGCCAAGGAAAGCCTCCGCTCCGAGTTTCAGGAATTTCCCAATCGGGATGTTGCCCCGGAGATCCTGTCCTGCACCCCGTACGAGTTACTGTTGGCCAAGCGGCAGGTTGAAAAAAGAGCAAAATGTCGCATTACCCCACCAGACCGCAAACTGAACGTCCTTTATATTTCCGGAGCGCTGCACGGGGATAAAAGCTACATAACTCCAGCAATCATTCGCGACCACACCATTGCAGAAATTCAGAAAATCGCCGTCGACACGCTTGGGTGCCTCGATGCGAATGTAACGATTAGGACATACCCTGGGCAGGCAAATATGGGGTGTAGAAATCCCTTGCAAGAATATGCACAAGATATGAATTACAATATTCAATTTGATAGAAGGCCGCCAGTTATCGACCAGATATTATGGTCTGATGTGATTATAGTTGACAACCCAACAACTGTTTTCGTTCAGGCTGCCTTGACTCGCAAGCCTATAGCGGCTTTCGTTATGGAAAAGCACCTGAAGCCAGAAGCACGAGATATGGTGATGGATCGCGCATGCGTTGCGTTTAGCCTGGAAGATTTTCCACGGGCAATTCATGAAGCCTTTCACCAGGGGCTTTCGAAGTCCTACACTCCTGATGACAAATTCCTGAACGCATATGTATTGTCGTCCAGGTCCGACAGCTACTCCGTTTGCAGAGCCGTGCTTCAGGCACTGGAAGAAGGAACGAGCCACAGTATGAAACAGAGCACCATCTGATATTTTAATACTTCGGCTCCTGAAAGGATAATAATCTTGAGCAAACTTTCGGAAATTTCAGGATTCAGCCGCAGATGCCTACGGCACATGGCGCACAATCCTCGGATTTTCACATTTTTTATCATTTTGTCGGTGGCCGCCGCCCTGACCGAAGGAGCCGGCGTATCCCTTATTGCACCATTGCTCGACTCCATTAATCCAGCTTCTGGTCGAACGGCTTTCTCCGGCGTCCCATTGCTTGGCACGATTGGTCAATATTTCTCCACCATAGATGGAGAGTGGCGCATCATCGCGCTGGCCGGGGTTTTGGCTGCCGTGCTGATAATTCGTGGCGCGCTGCAGTTCAGCGTTGATTTTCTTGGCGCCAACATGCCGCTGCGATTGCTGCAGCGCTTTTCGCAGGAAAGTTTTTCCGACCTGCTTTATGTCAGCATGACATACATTAACGAAACAAATCGTGGCGAATTGCTATCAGCAGTGAACGCATATCCCGGGCGCGTCACACTATTATTGACGAATTTTGCGGCGCTTATCGCATCCACCTTTGTCTTGTTCACCTATGGCGCCTTAATGATGGTGGTGTCATGGCAAATGACCATCATGGCGCTCATTTTTGTTGTCATGATGTTTTTGTTCTTGCGTCGTTTCACTGCCGGGCCGATGCGACGCGCGGGACAAGAACTGAGCCATGCGAACATCGAACTCGGCTCACTCGTCCAGGAAAGTCTGAACGGACTGAAACTCATCCGCCTGGTTGCAGCGGAAGAATTGATCAACGAGCGATTCCAGAAAACCCTAAAAAGGCAGGTGAGCGCCCAAAGGCACATGGCCGCGGTTGCCGCCACCTCATCTCCATTTTTCTCCACCCTTGCCGGCATTTTTATCTGCGTTCTGTTGAGCGCGGCGGCGATTGTGAACTCGGGCAGCAATGGCACCTGGGTTGGCAGCATCCTTATGTTCGTGTTCTTGTTGTTCCGCATGCTGGGGCCGATCAGCGCGATCAACAATGCCCGCGTCCGTATCCTGTCCGACCTGGATGCGCTGGACCGCCTGGAGGAATTCCGCCGCACGACCGCGAGCCGCCGCCAGCCAGACGGCACCAAAGCGTTGCCGGCCTTTGCCCGCGAGATCACCTTCGATCACGTTTCATTCGCCTACGGCACGGACACAACCGTGTTGCGCGACCTCAGCTTCGCCGTCAAGCGGGGCGAGCTTGTGGCCGTCGTCGGCCCGTCGGGCGCCGGCAAGAGTACGCTTGCCAGCCTGCTGGCTCGCCTGTACGACCCGACGCAGGGAAGCATCCTGATCGACGGGACCGATCTGCGGGACTACCGAGTCGGCGACTGGCGGCGCCAGATCAGCTTCGTCACCCAAGACGGCTTCATTTTCAACGATACCGTCACCAACAACATCTGCTTTCCGCACACCGGCATTCCGCAGGAGAAGGTGGTCGCTGCGGCACGCATGGCGGCGGCCGACGGTTTCATCGAAAACTTGCCACAAGGCTATGACACGCCACTGGGCGACCGCGGCGTCCGCCTGTCGGGTGGCCAGCAACAGCGTATCGCCATCGCCCGGGCGATTCTTGCCGATCCGGCCATTCTCATCATGGACGAGGCCACCAGCCACCTGGACTCGGTCACCGAGCATCAAATCCAGGGGGCGGTGGACAATCTCAGCCGCAACCGGACCATGCTGGTCATCGCCCATCGCCTGTCCACCGTGCGCAAGGCCGACCGCATCATCGTCCTGGTGAACGGCAGCGTGGTCGAACATGGCCGGCACACCGAACTGATCGAACGCAAGGGAATGTACTGGGAGATGCTGATGCACCAGCAGTTGGACCTGATCGACGACGAGGACGAAGGCGAGGCAAACCACGAGCACGCGAAGGACGAGGAACAAGCATGAACGGCCTGCCCCGGCGTGTGATCGTCACCACCGTCCCCTTCGGCACCATCGACCCCCGGCCGCTGGACTTGCTGCGGCAGGCCGGTGTCGAGTGCGTCATCAACCCGCTTGGCCGCAAGCTGCGGCCCGAGGAAGTAGGCGACATCATCCGTGGCTTTCCCGTGGTCGTCGCCGGGACCGAGATCATCGACGCCGCGACCATCCGCTCGTGCCCCGACCTGCGGGCCATCTGCCGCGTGGGCATCGGCCTGGACGGCGTCGACCTGCTGGCCGCCCGCCGACAATCCGTCGCCGTCTCGTACACGCCGGACGGCCCGTCGGCGGCCGTGGGTGAACTGACGGTCGGCCTGATCCTGGACCTGCTGCGGGGTATCGGCCGCGCCGACCGCTCGTTGCGTGGGGGCGTCTGGACCCGCGTCACCGGCCGCCGGATCGCGACATCGGTGGTCGGCATCGTCGGCATGGGCCGTATCGGCAAGCGGGTGGCGCGCCATCTGCGCAATGGCTTCCCGGGCGTGCGCATCCTCGCCAACGACATCGCCCCTGACGACGAGGCCCGTGCCTTGGACGTGGAATGGGTCGAGAAAGAGGAAATCTGGCGCCGCTGCGACGTCATCACCCTGCACGTCCCGCTGGGACGCGACACCGTCGGCATGATTTCGGCCCCGCAGATCGAGATGATGCGGCCCGACGCGGTGCTGGTCAACACGGCGCGCGGCGGTATCATCAACGAAGCCGACCTGGCGCACGCCCTGGGGCAGGGGCGAATCGCCGGCGTGGCGGTGGACGTGTTCGTCGATGAACCCTATGGCGGCCCGCTGGTCCAGCACGACAACGCGGTTCTGACCTGTCACATGGGGTCGATGACCGCCGATTGCCGGGTCCGCATGGAACTGGAAGCGGTGATGGAAGCCATCCGCTTCCTCGACGGACAGCCCCTGGCCAGCCCGGTGCCCGAAGGCGAATACGAGGCCCGTGGTGAGGCGGAATAACGGCCCGCGCGTCGTCGTCCTGGATTTCGACGGCGTCATCCTGCAGTCGGTATCGATCAAGACCGCCGCATTCCGGGCGCTGTTCTCGTCCCATCCCGAGCATCAGGACGCCATCGAGGCGCTGCACCTGCGCCTGGGCGGCATCAGCCGCCATACCAAGTTCCGCCTGATTTACCGCGATATTCTCGGACTGCCGGTAAACGAGCACGACATGGCCCAGTTGGCCGAACGCTTCCAGGCCGAAGTGAAGGAACGGGTGATCGCCAGTCCATTCGTCCCCGGCGCACGGGAGTTTCTGGCCGCCGCCCAGGCCAAGGTCCCGCTTTACGTCGCTTCGGGCACCCCAAGCGAAGAGTTGCGCGACATCGTCGCGGCGCGCGGCCTGGAGCGCTGCTTCGCGGGCGTCTATGGCAGCCCGCAGGACAAAGCCGACATCCTGGCGATGATCGCCTCGGACACCGGCTGCCCACCGGGTGACATCGTCATGGTGGGCGACGCCGACACCGACTACCAGGCCGCCGCGCGGGCCGGCACCCGTTTCGTCGGCATCGTCGCACCGGGCGATCCCCCGTGTTTTCCAGCGGAAACACTGGTTTTGCCGGACCTTCACCGCCTTGGCGCGGTGATCGGGCTGGAATAGGGCGCGTCGAAGACGCTATCCCGCGTTCCTCCGTTGCCAGCTCTGGAACATCAGCGCCGCCCACAGCGGATATTGCCAGTTCCGGCGCCCCGACAGATGATCGGCCCACATGGTGCGCAGGGGAGCGGTCTCGAAGTAGCCGCCCGATTCCACTGCCCGTTCGTCGAGCAGGTCTTCGGCCCAATCCCGCAACGGCCCGCGCAGCCACTGGTCCAGCGGAATGCCGAAGCCCATCTTGGGCCGCTCCACCAAGGCCGCCGGAACATGACGATACAACACTTGGCGCAACAGCCACTTGGAGGTCGTCCCGCGAAGTTTCATTTTCTGCGGAAGCGACCATGCGAACTCCACCACCCGGTGGTCGATCAGCGGCACCCTCGCCTCGAGCGCCACCGCCATGCTGGCGCGGTCGACCTTGGTCAGGATGTCGTCGGGCAGGTAGGTGACCAGATCAAGGTATTGCATCCGGTCGAGGAAATCGGGGAATTGCGCCGCCACCCGGCGATCCAGATGAATGAGGTCCGGCTTGAACCCACCGCGCACCACGGTTTCAGGATTATTCCACAGGCTCACCAGCCGAAGATAAATCTCATCGTCGACTTTCGGCAGGATGTCGGCCAGCTTGTGCAGCTTGTCACCCAGTTGGGGCGGCCGCAGAGACGGCGGCACGACGCCGAAAATGCGGTCCCACGCCGTCGGCGGCAAGGTCTTGATCAGACGCGCGGCGACCTGCCGCACCGGCAGCGGCAGCTTGCCGAGTTTCGCCCAGATCGAACGCGCCAGGGCATAACGGTTATAGCCGGCAAACAGCTCGTCGCCACCGTCGCCCGACAGGGCGACGGTCACGTGCTGCCGGGTCATCTCGGACACCAGGAAGGTCGGGATCTGTGACGAGTCGGCAAAAGGTTCGTCGTACCATTCCGGCAGGCGCGGAATAATCTCCTGCGCATGAGCGGGATCCACATACAGCTCGGTATGTTCGGTGCCCAGATGGGCGGCGACCGCCTTGGCGTGCTGGGCTTCGTTGTAGCCTTTTTCGTGAAAGCCGATGGCGAACGTCTTGACCGGCCGATCGCTTTGCGCCTGCATCAGCGCGACGACGGTCGACGAATCGATCCCTCCCGACAGGAAAGCGCCCAACGGCACGTCCGCGACCATGCGGCGCTTGACGGCGTCCTTCAGCAAGGTTTCCAGGGCGTCCGTCGCTTCTTCGTCGGACATGGCGAAGCGTCCGCGGCTGTCCAGACCGGCGGCCGCGACGCTTTCGGCGGCCCAGAAGCGCGTATCCACCGGATCGGCCCCCGGCCGCAAGCACAGGATATGACCGGGCTGCAGCTTGCGCACGCCCTTCCAAATGCTGCGCGGCGCCGGAACATAGCCGAACCGCATGTAGGCGCTCAGCGCCTCGCGGTCCACCTCGCGAGTCCAGCCGCCCTGCGCCACCAACGCCTTGAGTTCCGAGCCGAACACCACCAGGTCGCCGAATTGACCCCAATAGAGCGGCTTGATGCCGAGACGGTCGCGCACCAGCCACAAGGTGCGCTCGGCGCGATCCCACAGGGCGATGGCGAACATGCCGATCAGACGGCGCACCGTGGCCTCGACCCCCCAGGCGGCGCAGGCCTCAAGGATCACTTCGGTATCGGAATGACCCTTGCAGGAGACGGACAGCTCGCGGCGCAGTTCGTCGAAATTGTAGACCTCGCCGTTATAGGCGATGACGAAGCGGCCGCAGGCCGAGACCATGGGTTGATGGCCCAGCGGCGACAAATCCACGATGGACAGCCGGCGGTGCGAAAGGGCGATGCCGGCCTGCGGGTCGACCCAGCATCCGCCATCGTCAGGGCCGCGATGGATGATGCTGTCGCCCATCCGCCGCGCCAGCGCTTGCATGGCGTCTTCGGACTCGCCGCCCACCCTGTTCAAATATCCGGCCAGTCCACACATGACCTATCAACCCTTCGTCAACACAGTCGAATAGAGTTCGCTGTAGCGTCGGGCCATGGCCCGAACCGAATATTCCCGTTCGACCCGTTCCCGCCCCGCCATGGCCAATTTGTGGCGTTCGGCGGCCGTCATGTCCAGCATGATGGCGATGGCCTGTGCCAGCGCCGACGGATCGCCTGCCGGCACGATGCGCCCGCTTGCCCCGACCACGGTGGCGGAATCGCCCACGTCGGTGGCGACACAACACACACCGCTGGCCAGCGCCTCGCCCAGGCTGTTGGGAAAACCTTCACCGAAGGCCGATGCCGAAACCGCAAGGTCCAGACCGGCGGTGACGGCGGCAATGTCGTCGCGGCGCCCCAGCAGGAACACCTTGCCGATCAGGCCAAGGTCCTGCAACACGAGCCGCAGCTCGGGGTTTTCCAAGGTCACGCCGGCGCCGGCACAGACGAACCGCACGGCGTCGTTTTGGCGGACAACCCGCGCGACGGCCTGGAAAAAGCCCGGATAGTCCTTCATGGGGTCGTGGCGCGCCACCAAACCGACCACCGGCGTGTCGGATGCCAGGCCGAGCGATTGGCGCAGCGCCTCGCGGGCGGCGGGGGCGGGCGCGAATTCGTCCAGGTCGAAGCCGTTGGGGATGTACTGCCACTGCCGGGGGCGATAGCCCAGGCGCGCATGCGCCTCGCGCCCTGCCGAGGAATTGTAGACGACGGCGTCCACCCACGGAGACAGGCGCGCAAGAATGGCCACGACCAACCGCGACAGGCGGGAATAGCGGGCCATGTCCATGTCGGAACAGCGCAAATTCCAGACGACGTGCGGAACGCCCGCCAGCCTGGCGGCCACCCAGCCGAGCAGATCCGCGTGATAAAGCCAGGTCTGCAGAACCGCCGGGCGCAGGCGGCGCAACAGCAGGACCAGACGCCAGAGACCCGACACCGTCGGCCGCCCCCGCCGCATGCCCAACGTATGCAGCGGGATTCCCGCCGCGCGGATCATCGGCCCGATATTGCCGACATCCGTCATGGAAACGACGACATGCCGGCCCTCGTCCCCCCGGGAATCCATGACCAGGCGCGCAAGCTGGCGTTCGGCCCCGCCGGTCCACAACCCGGTGATGAGATGGACGACCAGCGCCGTCATACGGGGTCGCCACCCTCTGGGGCCACGCTCGGCATTGCTCCTGGCGAGGCGTAGAGACGCGAATAGGCGTCGACGCTGATGCTCTGGGTGAAGTTGCGTTCGACCCGCTGGCACGCCGCCAGGCCGTGGGCGCGGCGGCGTTCCGGGTCCTCGACATAGGACAGGATGGCGGCGGCAAGGGACGGAACGTCGGCGGGCGGAACGACACGGCCGCATTCACCGTCGATCACCGCCTCGGCGTTGCCGCCGACATCCGTCACCACCATGGGCACCCCCGACGCCATGCATTCGAGGATGCTGAGGGAAAAGCCTTCCTGCAACGACACCAGCAAGCCGATATCGGCGCCCCGCCACAGTTGCGCCGCATCGGGCCGTCCCCCCAGGAAGCGGACGTTGGCGGCGATGCCCAGGTGCTGCACCAGACCCGTCAATTCCGCCAGCATGCCCGCGTCCTCGCCGACACAATCCAACCGCCACCCGGACGGCAGGCGATCGGCGATGGATGCCAGGGCGCGGAACAGAAAGGCATGCCCCTTGTAGTCGTGCAGGTTCGCGACGATCATCAGCAGCAGCGCATCCGGAGCTAGGCCTTCGGCCTTACGAATTTCCTCGCGCGAGGGCGCCTTCTGCTGACCCGACATATCCAGACCGGTGTAGATCGTCGCGAGCAGATGGTCGGGAATGCCTTCCTGGCGCAATTGCGCCACCACGGCGCCCGCATTTCCGAGAACGGCATCCGCCCGCCGCATGAGAAAGCGCTCGACACGGGCCTGGAACGGCGAAGCGGCCTGGTAATTGTTCAGCGACAATCGGCTCATCACCAGCTTCGGGACCCGAGCCAACAGGGCGGCGACGCCGCCGACGATGCAGCCGTGCGGCAAGAAACAGTGGCAGACCGCAGGGCGCAGGCGCAACAGCCGCCACAACAGATCCAGCACAACGAACACGCCCTTGACCGGGCGCGGCAACCACCGCAAACGGGGCGAGCGACCAACGCTGCCGCGCACCGGGACGCCCATGGCCCGCATCGCCGGAGCGAGCACACCGGGTTCACTCAATACGTAAACCTCGGGCGCCCAGCCGCGCTGCAACAAATCCGGCGCCACACCCAGCAGGTGCCGCTCTGCCCCCCCCAGCTTCAGGCTGCCGATGACGAACAGCACCCGATTGTTGTTCCGGTGCGATGCCGTCACCACGTTGGCGAGGAACCGCTCCGTCCGATCAAGCAGCTGATCGACCGAATAGGTCTCGGCCATGCGCTGACGCAGACGCTCCGCTGCCGCCGGTGTCCCGAACTCACTGGAGCGGATGACGCGCAAAGCGGCTTCCGCCAATTCCTGAGGATGTCCCGGCCGTGCCACGCATGACGGGTGTCCGACCGCCTCGGCCGAACCGCCGACATCGGTGGTGACCACCGGCAAACCGCAGGAATGGGCCTCCAGAATGACGTTGGGCAACCCCTCGCCGAAGGCCGAGGACAGCACCAACAGATCAAGCGCACTGTAGACGCCGACGACGTCGCGCCGGCTATTCAGCCAAATCAGGTCTGCAAGCCCCAATTCCTCGGCAAGGGCGCGCAGCGAAGCCATTGCTTCGGCTGAACCGTCGGCCATGCACAGGAAACGAAGGCCATCCATCTGCTGTCGCATCTGCATGGCCGCGCGCAGGAATGTGCGGTGGTCCTTCATGGGGTCGATACGCGCAACCATTCCCACCAGTATCTGGCCGTCATCGACCCCGAGTTCACGGCGCAGGCGCTGACGCTCGGTGGGATCAGCCTTGAAATAATCAAGGTCGACACCGTTGGGAATCATTGCGGTGCAGCCCGGACGCTTTCGCGTCAAACCGTCCAGACCCGCGGCGGAGTTGGAGATGATGCCGTCGGGAATGCCTGTCAGCAGGGTTTCCGCCCACAGGGAAGCGCGAACCATCCCTTCGTAGCAGCCGAGATTCAGCCGCGAGGCACGCACCCCCCAAACCACCTTCTGCGACGGGATGAGGATGCGAAGCAAAGCGGCGACGATATTGCCGACCGGAAGGAACGAATAAACGACGTCCGCCCGCTCGGCGCGCAGGAAGCGGTATGCGCGAAGGCCGAAGCCAAGCAGGTCCCAACGGCCGCGTTTGCCCAATTGCACCACGCGAACGCCAGCCGCGGCGATTCGAGCGTCGAGTGCGCCGGGATAGAAGACTGCGACGCAGACCTCATGCCCGCGTTTTGCCAGGCCCGTGGCCATCAACGAGACTTGCCGCTCGGCGCCACCGACGTTCAACGAGCGAACGAGAAATGCGATCTTCATCGTAACCGGTTGACTTCAAGACGCAGAACAGGATGGGCGGGCGACAAACGGGGAAAATCTAACGATCCCGACAGTACAATCGGGATCAACCCTCGATATTGGTGGGTTCTAGCACCCTGGACCATTTTGCCAAAATGGTTTTCAGCCCGAAGCGATCGGCAATTTCCCGCCCCCTCAGCCCCATCGCCCGCCGCTTGTCGTCATCGGCTGCCATGGCAGCAATGGCGTCGGCCATGGCGGTGATGTCACCCACCGGTACCAGCACGCCGTCGACGCCAGGTCGGACGATATCGGCCGGTCCGCTTTCGCAATCGGTGGAAATGACGGGAACGCCCGCCGCCATCGCCTCGCACAGCGCGTTGGGAAAGCCCTCGTAACGCGACGACATCACAAACAGCTCGGCACCGCCGTAAAGCGTACCGACATCGGACACGAAGCCGACAAGATGCACACGCTCGGCCAGCCCCAGCCGCCGCGCCTGGGCCTCCAATTCCGCCTGGGCCTCTCCCGGTCCGGCGATGATCAGGTGATAGGCGGGAATGCGCGAGGCCGCCACGCCGAAGGCGTCGATCAGATTGTCGTACCTCTTCTCTTCCGACAAACGTCCGACCGCCAGAATGTAGGGCCGCGGCAGGTCGCTCACCGCCCCGGCGGCGGCCGGCATGGCCGCGACCGGATTGGGAATCACCACCATGCGCCGGTTCACGCGGCCCAGCGCGCGCTTCGCCGTATTGGTCTGCGTCACCACCGCATGGGCCAACGGATAAAACAAACGGCGCAGGACTGCCCAGGGGCGGGAAATGGGCGCGTGGGTGGGGTGCGCGCGCTCCGCCACCACGGTCCGCCAGGGCCGGCCAAGCCCGGCCATCAGCGCCAGCACATTGGCGGTGGGCAGCAGGGAAACCACCACCTCGGGCGACAGGCTGTCCAACATCCGCCGGAGCTGGCGGAAACGGGCCAAATTGCCGCGAACGGGGCGCCCCGGCGGGATCTCCGGCAATGGGTGCCAGTCCACCCCGTCCGGCAGGGCGAAAACCGGCGAATCGGGGCAGATGGTGACGATCGACACCGTCCAACCCAGCCGTTTCCATTCCGCAGCCAACGTCAAGGCGATACGCTGCGCTCCGCCCAGCCCGACATCGGGAAGCACGATGGTCAGGCGCATGACAGTTCCTGCGGCACGGCATCCCCCGCGAGTACGGACCGGTAAACCTGTTCGTATCGATCGGTACAACGATCCAGCGAGAATTCGCATTCGGCAAAGCGGCGTGCCGCCGCGCCCAGACGCTGCCTGACCGCCGAGTCCGCAGCCAGGGTGACAAGCGCTTCCGCTAGCGCCGCCGCGTCCCCCGGCGGAACGACCAGACCGGTGTCGCCATGGGCCACCAATTCGGCGTTGCCGCCCACGTCGGTGACGATGAAGGGCAGGCCCGCGGCCATGCCTTCCTGCACGCTGTTGGACATCCCCTCGCTATGCACGGGGCAAAGGATGCCGATATCGGACAAGTGGTTGAGGGCGAAAACGTCCGCACGCCGCCCCAGCATGCGCACCTTACCGCCCAAACACTGCGCCCGTTGCGCCAAGTCGCGTGCCACGTCGGGCGACCCCTCGCCCGCGCACAGCAGCAGCCAGTTTTCCGGTAGCCGGGACTGCGCCCGCTGCAACGCCTCGAACAGGACGGCGTGCCCCTTGCGCGCGGACAGGCTGGCCGCCATCACCATGACCACGGCGTCGTCGGCAATATTTTCGGCCCGGCGCAAGGCGGCCCGGTCGGCGGGCGGCAGGAAGGCTTGCGGGTTCACCCCGTTGGGAATGCAGACCAGCCGCTCGCGCGGCACCCCCTCTTCCTCGGCAAGTTGCTCGCAGATGGCGCGGGCATTGCCGAGCACCAAATCGGCCCGCCGCATCAGCCGGCTTTCCAGCTTCCATTCCCACGGCGTCGCGTCGCGATAATTATTCATGCTGCGACGGCTGAGCAGAACCGGGCCGACCTGCGCGAGCTTGGCCGCCAACGCCAGCAGCACGCAAGGCTGCGGCAGGAAGGCATGATGCAGGTCGTAGCGGCATCGCCGGAGGTGCATGGCGAGCTGAACGACCATGGCCGCCCGCATCATCGCACCGCGCGCCGGGCTTGGCAGAAACCGAAAGCGTTGCGCCAGAACGGTGCCGTCGATGATGGGAATGCCGGCGTCATGCAACGGATCGGCAAAGGCGCGGCCCGGCCCGAACAGATAGACGGCGACATCGTGGCCACGCCGCCGCAGTGCCGGCGCAAGCAAGCTGATGTGCCGTTCCGCGCCACCGGTATTCAGATCGCTGATGAGCAGCAGAATGCGGGTCATTCCCTCTCGATCCCGTATGCCGACAAGGCGGCGGACACCATGCTGCCGAAACCGAAGCGGGCGATGGTCCATTGTCGGCCATGCTCTGTCACCCGATCGGTGGCGGCATCCGACAGCACGGCCAGTACAGCCTCGGCGAACCGGGCGGGCGAACGCGCGCCGACCAGCCGGCCCGAGTCCGGGCAGACCGCCTCGGCAACGCCCCCCACATCGGCGGCGACGACCCGCACCCCCAGCATTTGCGCTTCAGCGATCACATTAGGCAGCCCCTCCTGGCGAGAGGTCAACAGGAACACGTCCATGGCCTGGTAGGCGGCCCAAGGCGCCGCCATGGCGCCGGTGAACGTCAGACGGTCGGCGATCCCCAGGCTGTGGGCGGCCGCCTTCATGCCGTCGAGAGCCGGACCGTCGCCGACCAGGACGAAGCGGGCCGCCGGTAACCGGGCGGCGACGCGGGCGGCGGTCTGCAGCCACAAATCGGGGTCCTTGATCGCGTCCATGCGCTGAACCACGCCGACCACCGGGGCATCCTCGGCCAGTCCCCAGTGCCGGCGAAAGGCCGCTCGCGCCTGTGGCGGACACTGGCTGCGGGGGTCGGCGATGCCGTTGTACAGGACCCCCACCGTCCCGCGCGCCAGGCCAAGCCAGCGCTCGTAATCCATGGCGCCGGCCAGGCTGTTGTTGACCAGGCGGACATCGGGCCGACGGGCCAGAACCCGATAGGCCGCCCCCATGTCGCAGGCGTAGAAATGAAAATGGCACGGCGCCAGACTGACCCCATTCAGCACCACGCGCGGCACCCCCGCCAGAACGGCGGCCAGACCTGCGGCGACGCTGGTGAAATCCTGCCAGACGTGAACCGCCTGGGGCCGCAGGGATCGGAACACCGCCAGATACAGCAATACGTCGGGCAGCAAGCGCGCCGGAACCGGGGCGGTCAACGCGCGGTCCGACGGGGATACCGGCCGCCCCAGGAAATTCTCCGTCGTGTGCGGCTCCAGCCCGGATTCACGCACCGTGGACAGATAGAAATCGTGGCCTTTGCGCGGATCGAGGGAGCGGCAAAACAGATCGACGTCGATACCGGCATCGCGAAGGGCGCGCAGGGTATTGACCGCCAGACGCTCGCCCCCGCCGGACGCCAGATTGTCGGTCACCACCAGGACCCGGCCGGGATTGGCGGCCGACGCACTTGCGCGCGCCAACATGCCGCGCAGGCGCCATTCGCGTGGAAGGCCGAACAGCCGGGCCAGACGGCCGAGACGGCCGGCGCTACGCTGCGCGGCAGCCCAACGGTCGAAGCGCCGCTCGGCCACGTGCTTCATCTTGCCGGCCACCTGGCGCAGGATGAGAGCACCAAGGTGCATGCGCCGCCATTCGGTCGCCCACGGCAGCACAAGCCAGCGAATCCCCGCGGCATAGGCTTGGCGCATCATGGTCAGGCACAAGCGCTGCCGTGGCTCCAGCAGCAAAAGGGTGTCAGTGCCACGCGGCACCCGCCAGGACCGCTCGCCGAACGGGAAGTCGGTATCCTGGGCGATGATGCCGCAGGTCCGTACCTCGGCCAAAATCGGTGCCAATTGGTCAACCGGTCGGTCGGCGGCGACGACGACCGGTGCGGGAAAGTGAGGAAGGCTGGCGAACTGCTCGGCGGGCCTCGCCTCCGGCCGAGCGACCGACGGGTCACTACACCGTGGCACGGGCGGCTGCCACGCAGGTCTGCAAGCCATGCTCCAGGGTGATTTCCGGCCGGAAACCGGTGTGCGCGAACAGCCGCGCCGGCGAGCCGACGCTGCGATCCACTTCGACGGCGCTACGCAAGGCGGGCGTCGCCTCGATGATGATCGGCGAGTGCGCACCGGTCGCCGCCACGCATTTTTCGGCAAGGCTGCGAATCGACACTTCGGTACCGGTGGCGACGTTGAAAGTGTCGAAGGCGATGGGCTGGGTCGCGCAGATGACGGCCGCTTGGGCGACATCGTCCACGTGGACGAAATCGCGGGTCTGTTCGCCACCGCCGTATAGCTTTAGCGGGGCGTCGCTCAGGCAAAGCCTGATGAAGCGCGGGACCACCATCGACTCGCTTTGCCCGGGGCCATAGACGTTGAAAATGCGCAGCGAGACCGAGGACAGGCCGTTCTCGGCGTGCTGGGCGGCCAGGTAAAGTTCGTTGTAACGCTTGGCGACGCCATAGCTTGATACCGGGCCGGCGATAACATCCTCGGCGATCTGGCCCGCCGGCTGCAACTGGCCGTAGACCGCGCTGCTGGACATATAGACCACCTTGGCGCCGTGCCGAAGGGCGGCAGCGCACACGAAACGCAGGCTTCGCGTCTCGATTTCCATGGTTTCCACGGGCCGCTGGACGTATTGCTGCGCCCCGACCACGGCGGCGCAGTGAAAGATGACGTCGCAGCCTGTGGCAGCCTCAAGGACCTCGGAGGCGACGACGACGCTGGCTTCCACCAATTGCGCCTGCTCGCGGACCAGCGGGGGAAGCGGCTTCAGCGCCAGATTGCGCCCCAGGCCGACCACTTGATGCCCGTCCGCCAGAAGGCGGCTGGCGATCGTGCGGCCGATGAACCCGCCGACACCCGTAATCAAGACTTTCACATTTCACTCCCGGGGCACCAGCGTCAAGCGTTCGAGCATGATACGACAAAAGACCATATGGAACACGCTATAGCTTCCGGAACACCAGTTCCTGCTCGCGCGCATTGCCGCTGACCAGGCACCCGAGAAAGCGACCTGACGGTGTGCCGACCGGAGTGTTGTCACCGGCCAGTTCGGTTGTGCGCAGGTGCTTGAACCCGGCTTGGCGGGCCGAAGCCTCGTGGAGCCACCGGCTGCGCAGCCAGCCCCAGAACACACCGCCATGACGGCGATACAGCCGTCCAAGCACGTCCCTCAGAGGGCATTCCGCATCCCAGACCGCCAGCACGCCGCCCGGCTTGAGGACGCGGAAAGCGTCCGCCATGGCGCTTTGATACTGGCTGTCGTCGAGGGCATAGAGGACCTGATTGAAATAGACCGCGTCGTAGCTGGCGTCGGGAACGTCGCTCAGGGTCGGGGCGATCCATACTTTCTCGACCGGCCGCTCACTGCGATCGGTGAAATAAGCCAGGCTTTCGCCCTGGCATTCCTGCAGATGAATTCGATAGCCGTCGGCAACCAGGGGCAACTCGACGATGCCGAGGCCGGCGCCCACTGCGAGGGCCACTCGCCCTTCCTCGCGAAAGCGCGGGAGGGTTTCGTCGAGCACGGCGCGAACGCGGGTGCTGGTGCGCGCCTTGGTTTCCACCCAACCCGCTTGCAGCGGAAAACCCCGCTGGCGGAATTCGCGGTAGAAGGCGCCATAGAAATTCGAACTGGCCAGGGCATTTTCGGACAAGCCCGCCATCGCCGCCACTTCGGACAAGGGAATGCCGTTCCATTCCGTCTGGTAAAGCGGCGCCTTGAGCAAGCCGTACATCATGGTGCGGTCCCCCCGACCAGGTGCGCGCGCAGCACCTGCACCAACGCGATCTGATCCTCTGGCACCAGGTCCACATGCATCGGCAAGGTGAGCATCTGGTCATAAAGCGTTTCAGCCACCGGCCGGCTTTCCCCATCGGCGAAATAGCTGAGCAGGTGATTGGGCTTGTAATGGATGCCAACGCCGTAGCCGGCGGCGATGAGCGCCGCGCGCACCGCGTCGCGGCGTCCGTTCTCGATCAGCACCGGGAAAATGTGCGGCACCACCGGACCATAATCGAGGCCGAGCAGGCGCACGCCCTCGACACCGGACAGACGCTCGCTATACAGGCGCGCCGCCTTGACCCGCTTGGGCGCGAATTCGGTGTCCAGGCGCGACAGTTGGACCCGTCCGATGGCGGCGAAAACGTCGCTCATGTGGTAGCGCCAGCCCTGGTCGTGCACGTCGAATTCCCAGCTGCGCTGTCCGGCGTAGCGCTTTTCGCTGTCGTTCTGTACCGCCAGCAAGCGGGCATCGCGCACCCGCGCGGCGACGGCCGCATCGGACGTCACCAACGCGCCGCCCTCGCCGCAGGTGATGTTCTTGATCCCGTCGAAGCTGAAGCACACCAGATCGCCGAACGACCCGATCAGCCGGCCGTCGCGACGGCACCCGAAGGCGTGGGCGGCGTCCTCGACCACGCGCAGGCCGAATTCGCGGGCCAGGTCGTAGATACCGTCAATGTCGCCGAGGCCGCTGGCGTAATGCACCGCCATGATGGCCTTGGTGCGGCTGGTGATGCGCCGGCGGGCGTCGGCCACGTCCAGGCACAGATCGGAGCGGCGCACGTCGCAGGCGACCGGCCGCGCGCCGGTGGCCGAAATCGCTTGGAACGACGCCAGATAGGTGATGGTGGGAACCAGCACCTCGTCGCCGTGACCGATCCCCGCCCCCTGAAGCGCCAGATGCAGCGCCGCAGTCCCGTTGGCGACGCAGATGACCTCACGCTCGCCGCCGATATAGGCTGCCAATTCCTGCTCGAACGCACGGACTTCCGGCCCCATGCCGAGGAATTCCGCCTGCATGACCCGCTGCACGCCCGCGACTTCACGCTCTGACAGGTTGCACTTCGACAGCCGAACCGGCGTGCTCATGACAAATCTCCAGACAGCCAGCGATAGGGGATGTCCGGGCTGTCGGCGGGCAGACGATCGGACTCGGCGGGATCGTGCATGATCGAGGCGCAGTTGCCGACCAAGGACGGACCCGACGCCATGCCGACAAAGCCGTTCCAGATGCCCGGCGGAACCACCAGGGCGGCGTACTCGTCGGCATCCTCGCCCAGCACGACCTGCTGGACCTGTCCCCGTGTCGGGCTGTCGGGGCGATCATCGTAAAGCACGAAGCGAACGCGGCCCACCGGCACGCTCAGCACCATGGTCATGCGGTTGTGACGCTTCCACGCCTTGACCGCGCCCGGGTTGACCACCGAGAAATAGGCCTCGCCGAAGCCGGCGAAAGCCGGATCGTCCGCGCGCCACCAATGATAAACCGCGCCGCGGTCATCCCGGATTTGGCGCCGCGGCCGAAGCAGGACGCCGGCGATCATGGCGTGACCGCCATATAAGCGGCGATCTGCTGGTTAGTCACCGCCAACGGGTCCTCGCCCTCGGCCACCCGCTTGTACCACAGCAACGTTTCCGCCGCCGCCTGCTCGAAACTCCAGCGCGGGCGCCAGCCCAGCAGGGTCTTGGCCTTGTCGTTGGACAGCATCAGCAAGTTGGCTTCGTGGGGGGCGTTGGGGTCGCGTTCCACCCGCACTTCGCTGCCACCCCAAAGATCGGTCAGACGCTGGGCCAGTTCGCCGACCGTGCGCACGTTCTCGGCGTCCGGACCGAAGTTCCACGCCCCCGCAGGGCGCCGTTCGTCGGCCAGCAGGCCGATCGCCAGCGACAGGTAGCCCGACAACGGTTCCAGCACATGCTGCCACGGCCGGGTCGAGGCGGGATTGCGCAACACGATCGGCTGGCCGGCCTTCAGCGCGCGAATGCAATCGGGCACGATGCGGTCACGCGACATGTCGCCGCCGCCGATGACGTTGCCAGCGCGGGCGGTCACCGCCCCCAGGCGCGGCCGGGCCTGCAGGAAAGATTCTTGGTAAGAGGTGAACACCAGTTCGGCGCAGGCCTTGGAGGCGGAGTAGGGGTCCGAGCCGCCGAGTTCGTCGTTCTCGCGATAGCCCCAGATCCATTCCTTGTTGCGATAGCACTTGTCCGAGGTGATGAAGACAAGCGCGCGCAGGCTGTCGCAGCGCCGCACCGCCTCGAGCAGGTTGACGGCGCCGGAAACGTTGGTCTCGAAGGTGGTTCGGGGGTCCTCGAAACTCACCCGCACCAACGCTTGGGCCGCAAGGTGCAGGACGATTTCCGGCTGTTCCTCGGCCATCACCTTGTCGACGAACGCGGCGTCGCGAATGTCGCCGAAATGCTGCCGCACGTGCTGGCCCAGCCCCAATTGCCCAAACAACGGGGCATCGGCGGCAGGCTCGAGGGCGAGGCCCGAGACCTCGGCGCCCAATCCCAGCAGCCAGGTGCACAGCCAGCTTCCCTTGAAGCCGGTGGAGCCGGTGACCAGAACGCGCCGGCCCCGCAACAGGCTGAAATCAACGGGTTTCATCGCGTCGCTCCCAAGGGGGGGTTCCGGTGGCGTCCAGCTCGTTGAGCAGCATGTAATCCCGGTAGGTGTCCATGCACTGCCAGAAGCCGTCGTGGGAATACATCATCAGTTCGCCGTTCTGGGCCAGCTTGCGCATGGGCGCCAGCTCCAGCATCTCGTCGTCGCAGCCGTCGGCCAGATAGTCGAAGATTTGCCGCTGGCACACGAAAAATCCGCCCGAGATACGGCCGCCCACGGCCTGCGGCTTCTCGTTGAATTCAGTGATGCGACCGCTGCTGTCGTGGTCCAGTTCGCCGAACCGTCCCGGCGGGCGCACGCCGCTGACGGTCATGATGCGGCCGTGGTTGTTGTGGAAACCGACCAGGGCCGAAAGATCGATGTTCGACAGGCCGTCGCCATAGGTCAGCATGAACTGCTCGTCCGCGCCGATCCACTGTTCCACCCGCTTCAGGCGCGAGCCGGTCAAGGTCTCGTATCCCGTCTCGACCATGGTCACCGACCAGTCGATGGCCTCGGCGCCGCCGAAATAGGTCAGCGCGCCCTGGCGGCCGAAGTCGATGTTGAAGTTGCTGATGTGGGCACGATAGTTCAGGAAAAAGCGCTTAATGACGTCGCTTTTATAGCCAAGGCACAGGATGAATTCCTTGTGCCCCCACGAAGCGTAATATCTCATGATGTGAAACAGAATGGGGAGGTTCCCGATCTGAATCATCGGCTTCGGGACATCGTCATCGACACCACGAATACGAGTGCCCTTCCCGCCACAGAGAATCACGACTTTCATGACATTAGTCCCGCTATATTTTTACATCAATTCAGACAAGGATCAGCTCAGTCCCGCACAGCGTCGTATGCAACCCCAGCATTGTTGGGCGATGGTATAGGCGGCACGGTAGGGCGCCCAGCGGACACCGCGCAAGGCCCAAGTCGCGGCGTGCAACGGCCGCCCCAGGCGCAACAGCGCCCAGGCCTGGCGCAAGGCACTCAGCGCCAGGGTCTCGCGCCCCTGCGCCAGCGCCTGGGCCGACACTCCCGGCAACTGGCGCGCCGACAGGAACAGGCCGTAGGTCTCGCCGTTGCGGGTCGCGGCGAAGGCCGGAGAATAGGTTGACTGGCCCTCATGCTGACGCAGGCCGATCAACAGTTCGGGGACTACCGCAAGCTTGTAGCCCGCCTGGCACAAGGCTAGCTCCAGTCCAAAATCCGGCGCGTACCCCAAATCCTGGCGATAACCGCCGACCGCCATGGCGGCCGCCTTGCGGAACATGAACGAGGAATGGGCGATGGGATTTTCGAACGGCATCCGATCGACCAGATCGGCGTGGTCGGCCGGCGGCCACAACTGCCCCAACTCTTGGTCCTGCCCGTCGATCAGCCGCACCCAACTGCCGACCAGCGCCAATTGGGGGTCGGCGTCGAACAGGGCGGCCTGACGCGACAGGCGGTCGGGGCGGGCGACGTCGTCGGCATCCAACACCGCCAGCAACTCGCCCCGGGCCTCGGCGGTGACCAGTTTCTTGACCTGGGTGTAGGACACATGCTCGCACCACAGCTTGCGCAAGCGGGGATGGTCATAGCCGGCCAGGATCGCCGCGGTGCCGTCGGTCGAGCCGTTGTCCACCACCAGGATTTCGAAATCGGCGTAATCCTGCGCCAGCAAAGAGTCGATGGCCGGACGAAGATAGTCTTCGCCGTTATAAACGGTCATGCAAACGCTGATGCGAGGCGAGGCGGTCACAGCAGGGCGCATCCCTTGCACGGGCTAAGCCCCTGCCGGCCGCCGTCCAGATGGGTTCGGCGCAAACGCTCGTAGCCCTCGCCACGCCAAGCGGCGGAGACGCCGCCCTCGCTCACGTTGCCGGTCTGCAGGTGGGTCAGATAGTCGACGTCACACGGGGCGATGCGACCGTCCCACCACACGAATGTGCGGCGCCACAGATCCGAACACGGCTGGGTCACGCCATTGGCGGGAGCGACATAGGCGCTTTCCCACGGGTTGTAATCGACGAAAGCGACCTGATCGACCAGTTCATCCCAGAACGCGCGAATGGTCTCGAAATCCTGATCCTGCGAGAAGCGCACGCCCGACACGCGCGTGATGATCTGCGAGTTCGGATAATGCTTGGCCTTGATCTCGGCGAAGCGGCGGATGTTCTCCACCACCTGGTCGAACTTGCCGTTGACCCGCAACTTGGCATAAAGCTCGGGGTCGGCGGCGTCGCACGAGAACACCAAGGTATTGGGATCGGCGGCCAACAGCGCGTGCGCCTTGGACTCGGTCAGCAGCGAGGCGTTGGTGTTGATCTTGAGGCCAAGGAAACGCCCGGAGACATATTCAAGCATCGCCTCGATGTCGCGGCACATCAAAGGCTCGCCACGCGACGCCAGCGTCACCGCCTCGACGTTCCCCGTCAGTTCGTCGACCACCCGTTTGAAGGTCTCAAGCGGCATCATGCCCATGTGACCGTTCCGGCCTTGGGTCAGGTTGCGGTCGGTCTGATAGCAGAACACGCAGCGGTAATTGCAGATCGAGGTCGGCTCGATCTGCACGCACGGCGGAAAGTCGTCGATCTCGCGGCTGACCGGAAACACCTCGTAGCGATAGCGGTAGTGCAGGTAGCGCGGCAAATCCGCGTCCGACACCCGCTCCAGTTCCTCCACCACCTGCTTTTTCAGGCCGAAGGCCGGTTCGCCCGCCTGCGCGGTGCCGGCGATGGCGCGGCAGGCACGCTCCAGGATGGTCCGCCGGTAACTGTCCAGCGCAAGGGTGTCCAGCCGCGCCGCCAGGGCCGCGACCCGTGCCGCCTGAACCGAGGCATCGCCACGGGTCCCGCTCAGTTCGACGATGCTGTCGGCCTTGTTATACAGACGCGATGAGGGCGGAGACTGCATGCTCAGGCTCCACTCACGCCGTTCTTTTGCAGCCAGTGGATGGCCTGGGGCAACTGCCACTCGTAATCGACATCGAGGCCGCCCTCGTTCTTGAGCGGCCAGATGTTCTGGCCCATCCACTTCTGAGGCAACAGCCCGTCTTCGAGGTGGACCAGGTTACGGGGACGGATGATGGAAACGCCCATGTCGGCGAACCATACGTCGCCCTGCGAATCGCGGTCGCAATTCAGCGTCTTGGGATCGCCGAAGGTTTCGAACGGCACGAACGGATGCAGCAGGCCGTCATCGCCGACCTTCCGGGCGCGCAGCGGACTCCACATGTTGTAGCACGAGACGGTGACCGCCGAATCCACGTCGGGCCGTTCCCGCAGGACCCAGATGCCCTCCGAAATCTGCGCACTGGTGACCGTGGGAGCGTTCGCCATCAGCAGCACCAGAATTTCCAGTTCCAGCCCTTCGCCGCGCAGTTCCTCGGCGATCACCTCATGGGCGTGCTGATAGGCGTGCTCGCCCAGCGCCTGCTTGGTGCACAGATGGGCCGGCCGCTCGATGATGCGCGCGCCCAATTCACGGCCGATATCCATCAATCGGGGCGAATCGGTCGACAGGTAAAGGCGGTCGACCTCGGGAGCGCCCAGGGCGGCGAGCATGGAATAGGCGGCCAACGGCCGACCCAGCACCGGCAGGACGTTCTTGCCGGGAAAACCGGTCGAACCTTCGCGCCCGATTGCCAGGGCACAGACAATTCCCTTTGCGCTCATTCGCCACCACTCACACTGATGATTTGGTTACAGGTAAAGGTATTCAACTCGGACCCCAGCCAATGGATGGACTGGGCAATTTCGTCGGGCGTCGCCAGCCGGCCCATCGGCACCTTCGCGGCGCGCGCGGCCATGTCCTTGCCGGGAAAATGCTGGTGGATGCGCGTATCGGTAACGCCAATCCGCACCACGTTGACCAGCACCCCCGCAGCGGCGAGACGCCGATAGGCCTCGGGCTGGAATTCCAGCGCGTGCTTGGACAGCGAATAGGCGAAGCTATCGGCTCCGCCACCGAACTTCACGCCAATGCTCGACCCGTGGACGATGCGGCCCCAGCCGCGGTCGGCCATGGCCTGAGCGCACACGCGGGTTACCAACAGGGTCGAAATCACGTTCGTCGCCAGAACCTGCGCCAATTCGGCGGCGGCGAACGTTTCAAAACGGGTGGGACGGGCGTCGGCCGCCAAGGTCACCAGGGCATCGGCCTTCAGCGCCCAATCCGGCCCCATGGCCAGCTCGCGCTCGACAACAGCGGCGTCGCTGAAATCCAGTGAAAATGGAATGACGGGAGCGCCACCGTCCCGCAGGTGCAACAATTCAGGGCGCGGGGTGCGGTAATGGGCGTAGACGCCCCAGCCGGAATCCAAATAGGCGCGAACGGTGGAGATTCCAATGTCCGAACTCGCACCGGTGATTAGGGCATAGCGCATAGTTCCGACATTACCTGAAACGCGTCTTTTCCGCACCCTTCCTACTCGCAGCCATTCATCCTCGTCAAGGAATCCCTGTGAGCAGAACCGCGGTGGACCCGACGGTTACCGGGCCGAAACAGGCGCGCCGGCAGCGCTCGATCTCGGCCGCGTCGACCTCCAATCGGGCAAGCGCGGCGATAGCTTGACCCAAGCCGTTTCGGTCGCGGCAAATTTGCAAATGACGGAAGACGAGATCGTCGGGCAGCGGAATCTCCTCCGCCATTTCGGCGGTGAACGCGGCCAGAACGACGGGAATGCCCAGGGCGAGGGCCTCCAGCGCACTGTTGGAACCGCAGGTCACCACCACGGCGGCGCGGGCGTAGCATTCCAGCACGGGTTGATCGGTCCAGGCAACGGCGGGAACGAGCGCCGCAAGGACCGATCGCTCGCCCGCCCCATGGGTGGGATGGGCCTTGATCTCAACCGGACAGTCGGGCAGGCGCGAGGCGGCAAGCGCCTCGAGTACGGCGCTGCTGTCGGGGATGGAGACCGGCAGCATCACGATGATGGCCCGACGATCCGGCGGCACGCGCGCAAACGTCGCGGGCGGCTGGAACCGAAATGCCGGTCCGGGAACGGCGTCCAACTCGGGCGCCAACAGGCGCGCCAGTTGAGGATGGGCGGCACCCGGCACCACCAGCCGTGCGGGGGCGACATGGGCGGCCAGTTCGTGCGCCGCCACGAAATACGAATGATAGGCCCGTCGCGGCGCCGCCCCCTGATAGCCCACCACATCGACCTCTGGCAGGTAATGGCGCAGACCGAGATGAAGGCACTTGTCCAACTGCTGGCCTTCGAACCAATCCACCACCAACCGCACCGGAACGGCCCTCTCTTTGAGCCGCCGGCACAGGCGATAGTTGAGCAGGGCCTCTTGCGTCGATAGCGAAAAGACGTCAGCCAATTGCTCGCGGAACAACACCCCCCCCAACGCCACCGACTCGAAGATGGCACGTGGGCGGCGGGCGAGCACCAGGCGGAACACGTGCGTCAGCGCGTAAAGGTAGTCGGAGGGCCGGAGGAAATCCTCCTTGAACAACACTGGCCGCGGGCACGCGCGCGCCGCGGCGATGGCCGCCCCCACATCCCGCATGCCGAACCAGGTGGGAAGACGCAGCAAGCGGTCGCGCCAAGCCGGCGGCATGGTGTCGTCGATGCCGGCGAAATAGCGATCATGGACACCCTTCGCCGTCAGGTCGCCGTCAAAGGCAAACACATCAAGCAGGATTACCGGCTGGTCGAACCGGCGGGGCTTTTGCCCGGCCCGCCACCGCTGCCAAGCCACGCGCACCGCCTCTGCCGCCGCGGAAACGAAGTTGCGCAGGTCGTTGCGACGCGACCGGCAGCCGACGGCAACAACGCGGGCTAGGCCGGCAACCTGGCGCAGGGGGGCGACGAAGTCGGACTGGTCGGTAACGATCCGGGACGGCAACCGCCCCTGGGCGCGCAACGCGCGCACCAGCGCGATATGGGTGCACAGGCGAAAAATCGTACTGCGATAGGTATTCCGCGAGGCCGTGACGGTAGCCCACCAGTCGGGACTGGCGGAACGCGACGCCGAAACCTCGGCGATCATGCGCGTGTAGGCCTGTCTAGCGGCATCCATAACCGAAACCAGAACGGCGTCCTGGTCGGCGGTCAACCTCCCCGCACGGAGATCAAGAACCTCCCCGGCGGAATGTTCCATGCGTCACCCTTCCAGATCGTCATCGGCACACACTTCGCGGTGCATGCGCTGCAGGCAGTCCAACAACCCGAGACCGAGATCAATATGGGTGTCCTGGGTCAGCTTGCGTCCCAGCTTGGGCACGTAGCTATAGGGCGTCTGGGTGTAATGCCCGACGTTGGTGGTGCTGCCGAATTGAAGCTCGATGCCGTCGCCCATCATCTCCTTGATCATTTCCAGCATATCGGCAGTCGTCATGCGCTCGCGGCCCATCAGATGCAGGATTTGATTGGCGTAGTGCGAGTCCAGCGCATGCACGGACATGGAGGCGGCATCGGCCACATGGATGTATTCCCGCACCTCCTTGCCCGTACCGGCATAATCGATGCGCCCCTCGCTCAGGGCTTGCTTCAGCATGCGGTAGACCGAGTTGCTGGCATCGGCGCGGGGACCGTACAGCGAACCGTAGCGCAGGATGGTGTATTCAAGGCCGAAACGTTCGGCATAGTCGAAAATCAGGTGTTCGGCCGCCTGCTTGCTGGTGCGATAGAACGACCCCTGATCGCTGTAAACGTAAATGGTGCTGGAATAGACGAGACGCGAGACGCCGGCTTGGCGGCAGGCCTCGAGCACTTCCAGCGTGCCCATGACGTTGAGCGAAACGGCACGGCGCGGCTGGTTGATCGCGGTGTTGATGTCGGCCAGGGCGGCGAGATGGTAAACGACATCCTTGCCTTGGGTGGCCGCCATCAGCGCATCGCCGTCCAGGATATCGCCGACGATCATCTCTTGGTTGCCGCTCAGATACGGCGACGGCCGGCTATCGAAGACGGTGACCTGATGCCCTTGCTCGGTGAGCGCATCGACGATGTGGCTTCCCAGGAACCCGCTGCCCCCGGTAACAAGGACCTTCATACCATCCCCACTTCTTTGAAATGCACCTGATTGCCTTAGCGGCCGTCGCGAAGCGGCCGCGCCTCGGGGGATTCCCAAGCGAACGGGGCGGCTTCACGCACCACCTTGCGCAACGACCTGAATTCCGGCTGTTTCATGGCCGCCCTGCGGTCCTCCCGCACACGCCGCGAATAAGCTCCGGCCAATTCCCACGCCCGGCGCCAACGCCCCCGAAGGAGAGCCTTGGCGACGACCGCCAGCGGGAGGCCGAAAGTCACGGCGCCGTGCAGTTTTGGATGGAAATAAACGGCAAGATCCATACGCCGGGCGCGGGCCAAAGCCCACAAGTTCGGCCGCCGGACCGTCAATTTCTCCTTGCCGGCCACGGCGCGCGGCGGGGCAAAGTAACCCTGCTCCCGGCAGAAGTCGAGCATATGTGCAGACTCGCGCTGGAGCGCGGCCAGGTAGGTGTTCCAGCCGAACTGCTTGAGATAGGCATGATTGACGCGGCTCACGATGAACGGACGCCAGTCCATCAAGGTATCGAAGGAGTACCCGGTGAAATTCATGGTCGAGGAATCGGCCGCATCCCGATCTGAAATCTTGAGCAGATACGCCTCCTCGTCATCCAGATGGGGACCAATGACCCCGTGGTGGCGCATGTATTCGTAGAGCGGAGTGCCGGGAAGGGCCTGGGCGAAGTTGATGCTGAGTTGCAACGGACTCTGGCTGGCGGAACGGGTCAGGGCATAGGACGCGAAAGCGGCGGTTTCGCGAACGGTGCTCCACGATTCGCCCGGCATTCCAATCACCAACTGCACAACCGTGGAAATACCCGCTTCGACGGTCCAGCGCACGGCATTGTAGTTATCGGCCAGCTTGACCTTCTTCTCCATCACCTCAAGCATGGCCTCGCTGCCGGTTTCCATGCCATAGACGATGCCGATGCAGCCCGCATCCTTCATTTGGGCAATGATGTCCGGATTGACACAATTCACCCGCATTCCGCTGACGTTCCAAAGAACACCGAGTTCCTTTACGCCCGCGCAGAACTGAGCCAGCCATCGTCTGTCGGTACCGAAGTTCTCATCCGCCATGCGGAAGAAACCGACATCGTATTTTTCCTGAAGATATTTCATGCGCTGGATCACCAGCGCGGGCGGGATATAGCGAATACCCTTGTCGAAGCGATGACAGAAGGTGCAGCGCGACACGCATCCCTTGGATGCTGGCAAGCTCACGGTGCGCTGCTGGCGCCGGTGCGGTTCATAGATGCGCGGGTCATCGCGGGACCAATCGCCAAAATGGCCGTTTTCATCGAAAGCGGGAAGCACATAACGGCCGATGTCGCCATCCACCGCCTTTTCCAGGTCGGCCCAGTCGATGTCATAGACTTCGGACTTCTCGAGAGGCGCCTCGTAACCGGTAAAAACGATATCCCCCTTGGCATCCAACAGCGCAAGCCCGGGAATATCGGCATAGTCCAGGGCGCGCAGGGTCGTGTCCGACCGTTTGAGGATATTGGCGAAAATGCGCTCACCTTCACCGGCGACGCAAATATCCACGCCCGCCCGGCGCAACAGGACCTCGGCGCTGGCCGCCATGTTGCCACCGACCACCACCAGGGTATCGGGAAGCGCCCGCTTCACATCAAGGACCAGACGCTTGGTATAGGCGTACGACGTCGAGACAACGGCGCTGACCCCCAGGACACGGGGCCGAGCGGCCACGATCTTGGCCAGCACGTCCTCGTAGGCGGGGCGCAAGCCGTCGATGTGATAGAAACCCACCTCGCCCTCGGGGACACCCGAGCGCCGAAGGTAATTGAGGATGCTGAGCACCCCGAACGGTGGGAATTCCGTAGGTTCTGGCCGGATCGGAATAGACACCAGCAACGCGATCATTTCATGCCTACTCGCAAGACGTTCTTGAACAGGTGACTGGGCCAACAGGACGCATCAGGCCACGCCCCCCCCCGACGGGCGCAAGACGCCCGGCCCATACTTTGAGAGCCGTGCGCAAGCTGTCAACGAAATAGCAAAAACCCCGGCATCCCCCGTTCCGCGCGGACGGCTTCGGTTGCGGCCCCTCTCAAATTTGGCTATGGATACCCCGATCAAGGCGGGGCTTTCAGCCGAACGTCCACTCAACAATTCAAGTTGTTTGAATGAAGCACAGCACCGCTGTTGAACGCGCCCTGGCGCCGTAAATGGAAGAACATGATGTATGGGCGCCCAGATCGACTGGCGCCCATACATCATGTTCTTCCATGCCAACAACTACGCCTCTCCGGTCATCAACACCGACCGCTTCGGTTTCCGCCTTTCCCACCGCACCACGGGCGAACCGGTTGCCGTGGCCGACGCTATCGAGGAAAATGCCGCCGAACGGCGGAAAAATCGCGACGTGGTGATCGATCACGTCGGGCGCATCCTTGAAGTGTGGGCCATGCTGGCACGCGGGATGAATTTCCAGCCGGTCTACGCCCTTCAGCCCATCCTGGGCTGGACCGGCAAGCCGCTGTCCCCGGAAGAAACCGCCCTGCTGGATGAACGCGACGCCCTTGGACTGCCGTGGCATCGCATGCTCGGGCAGATCTCCGATGCCGATCATTACCAGTGGTACCGCGACGCCATCGAAAGCCGTTGCCGGCAACTGGGCATCGGCTTCATCGACACCAACGCGGCGTTGCGCCACCGCGCCGACTGGCTGTTCATCGACCGCCTGCATTTGACCGACGCCGGCCAGAATGCCTGCGCCGAAGCCATCGCGGCGGCGTTGGCCTGAGTCAGGCCGGGACCGGTGCACCCCGGCGGAACACGTATTCGTCGCAACCGGTTCCAAACAGGCCGCTGCCGGGATGCGGGTGTTCGTTCACCGCCTCGGCGACGCGTTGCTCGTCGACCATGGCCGCATAGGACTGCCAGTTCTCGCCAAACTGGAAATGACTGGAAAGTTCTGTCGGATCCACATGCACCCCCTTCGGTAGGGGCGGCATCATAGTCGCCCCCCGCTGGCGCTGCCAACCTCTGCGGTCCAGACGTCAGGCAACCCGTTCCAGCACGAACTCGTTGCACGGGCAGCCGAGCAGCCCGGCCACCGGGGCAGGCTTGGCGAAAGAGCGCACCGCCGAGAAGCCCAGCGGCGCCAAGAACGACAAAATCTCTTCGGTCGACGCCGATTGATAGGGATAGCCGCCCAGCCAATCGTGGATGTCGTGGTGGAAGCTCATGCCGCGGTTGCTGCGATAGTTACGCACGTATTCCAGCGGATTGCGCCCGGTGATGGCGATGCCGGCGAGATAGGCGAGGGTGAACGGCCAGCGGATCACCGGCTGCAGCCAGCGCGGCAGCGCGGTGTAGAGGCGCTTTTCCACCTTCCAGGCCGGACAGACCGGCGACTTCACGTACAGTGCCAGGACGAAACGGCCGCCCGGCTTGACCAGCGAGGCCGCGGTGCGGACCGCCCGCCACATATCGCCGGTGTGATGCAGCACGCCCCAGGAATACACCACGTCGAAGGTGCCCGTGCGCTCCGGCGACAGCTCGAACACCGATTCCTGGCGCGCGGTCCATTGGGCGTCGCCGGCAAAGCGGGTCAAGGTGGCTTGCGTCGTCGCCACCGAGTTGGGGTCGATGTCGAGCGCGGTGACCGGCGCGGCGCCGGCGCGGATGGCCGCCAGCGACGACAGCCCGGACCCGGAACCGATGTCCAGGAAACTCTTGCCGGCAAGCTCGCCCTCGGGCAGCAGGCGCTGCAAATCGGTGGCGGCCTGATCGATGCGGCCCTGGTCGATGGCGGCGGAGAACGCCGCCCAATTTTCGCCGAAGGCGAAATGGCTCTCCAGCTTGGTCAGACGCTCGTTGCTCATCGACGACCCCACACGAAGATGGACGAAACCGAGTAATTCCACACCGCACCCACGGTCCCGCCCAGCAACCCGGCAGCCCACCACGGCACCTGATGGTCGTACAGGAAGTCGCCGATGCCGACGCTGGCCACCGCGCCGGCGCTGCACACCGCAACGAAGGCCAGCAGGCCGCGCAGCAGCTTGGCGCCCTTCAGGCGGCGGTCGCGATGGGTGAAGACGTTGTTGAGGCCGAAGTTCAGCGCCATCGCCGCCAACGTGGCCATCGCCTGGCCGCAGCCAAAGCCCAGCGCCAGCACCTTGAGCGCCCCGCCCAGCACGGCAAGGTGCAGCAACGCACCGATGAAGCCGACCGAGACGAACATCAGGAAGCGCGCGGGAATGACGTGGCCGAACAGCTTTTCGTACAGCAGCAAGGCGAATTCATAGGCGATCATGGCGTCCAGCTTGCTGTCGCCGGCCACCCTGGTGCGGAAGACGAAAGGCAGCTCGCGCACACGCACGGCGCCTGTGGCCGAGGCCAGAATGTCGACCAGGATCTTGAAGCCCTTGCCCGACAGCCGGCGCACCGAGCGCTGCAGCAGCTCGCGGGTCAGCATGAAATAGCCGCTCATGGGGTCGGTGACATCGGCCTTCAGCACCGTGCGGCCCAGAACGGTGGCAAAACGGCTGATGGCGATGCGCTTGGCGTCCCATTCGCCCATGCCGCCGCCATCCACGTAGCGGCTGCCGATGACGATGTCGGTGCCGCCGTCGCGCAGGACGCCCACCATATCGGGCAGCAGGGCCTCGTCATGCTGCAGGTCGGAATCCATCACCGCGATCAGCGGCGCCGTGGACGCCAGCATGCCCTCGATGCACGCCGACGCCAGCCCGCGCCGGCCAATGCGGTGGATGAAGCGGATGCGGCTGTCGGCGGCGGCAAGCCCGGCCAGGACCTCGCGGGTGCCGTCGGTCGAATCGTCGTCCACGAAGATGGCTTCCCAGCGGATGCCGGCCAACACCAGATCGAGCCGGCGGGCCATCTCGGCGACGTTGTCGCGTTCATTGAAGGTCGGCAGGACGACGACGAGTTCAGCGGTGGTCATTTGGTTCCGGTGGCGATCAAGAGGAAGCCCAGACGGTCGGTGAGGAAGCGCGGTTCCAGCCGGTCGACGCGGTCGGCCAAGCCCCAGTCCAGGGCGGCGGCGAACGGAGCGGCGAACAGGTAACCCTCGACCCGCACGTCCCGCAAGCCGGCCTCGGCCATCAGGGCAGCCAGGCTGGACCGGGTATAGTGGGTGATGTGCTGGTCGCTGTAATCCACCTCGCCCAGGCGATTGACCAGCCCCTCCAGCACCGGCCACAGGCTGCCGTAATTGGGGGTCGAGACCACCAGCCGGCCGCCGTGTTCCAGCACGCGCGCGGCTTCGCGCAGCAGCACCAGATTGTCGGCCGCGGGCAGATGCTCGATCAGTTCCACCACGGTGACCGCGTCGAAGGCGCCGTCGGCATAGGGCAACGGCCCGGCGGGCACCACTTCGAAGCGGCGATTGGGACCGCCATGATGCTGACGGGCGTAGTCGATCTGCGCTTCCGCCAGATCGATCCCCACCGAGTCCTGCCCCGGCGCCAAGGTGCCGATGAAGGTGCCGGCGCTGCAGCCGATGTCAAGGTGGCGGCGGCACCCGGCGATGGCGGCGCGCATGCGCTCGAACTTGAGATGGTGCCACTTGCTCTGAACGCCGGCTTGGCTGGCGAACACGCGGTCGTAATAACCCACCGGAATGGTGGCGTAGTCGAAGGGCTGCTGGTTCATGCTACCCCCAGTTTGCGCGCCGCCAGCGCCGCACGGGCCTGGTTGGCGAAGAACAGCGCGGCGATAAGGCCGGCCGGCAGGGCCGCCGGCAGGAAGCGGCCGACCATGTGAATGGCGCACAGCACGCCGGTATAGCCGAAGAACAGCGCCCACAGGCCCAGCGCCATCCATTCCGCCTCGCTCAGGCCCCGGCGGCGAATGGCTCGCCACGCCGTCACCAGACCGCCAACCAGCAGGGTGGCGAAAGCCAGATAGGCAACGGCGCGGCACAGGCTGACGGCGACGATGGCGACCAGCGGCAACGGATTTCCACCGCGCACGCTGGCCCACGCCGCACCGAAGCCGGGGAACAGACGGTCGCCGGTCACCATGCGCGAATAAAAGAACGCACTGTCCAGCGGGTCGAAGAACTGGAAGAAGATGGAGTTGTTGAAGTTCTGCAGCATGTTGTGGGTCATGGCCCAGGGATGGCGCAGCCACGACCGCACGAACACCTGCTTGTGCAGCTCGGCCGATTGGATGGCGTTCAACCCATATTCGCTGAACAGCCCGTCGACGATCGGCCCGACCTCGTTATAGTCATAGGTCCGCAGATGCTTGGCGGCGAGCGCGTCGATGGGCGTGTCGCCGTCGAAGACGTGGAAGCCGCGCCCGGCCGCCTTGACCATGGGCTGAATCATCACGAACTGGGCGCCGGTGGTCATGATCCACTGGCCCGTGCGGCTGTGGTTCCAGGCCATGTCGCCGCCGGTGACCAGCGCCATCGGAATCAGGAAGGCGACAAGCGCGCCGGCCCGCTTGAAACCCCGCGCGCCGCGCCATGCCCAGGCGACGACGCCCGGCAGGACCAAGACAAGGAACACCAAGCCGGTGCCGCGCTGCAGGCACGAATACCCGTACAGCAGCCCCAACCCGGCCAAGGTCGCCAGACACACCGGCCGGCGAGCGGCGAAAGCGATCAGCGGCACGCTCCAGCAGATGACGAACAGGCTGGCGTACAGGCTGTCGCTCAGCAGCGACTGGTCGTACAGCATGGTCAGCGCGACGGCATGGCCGCCGCTGGCCAGCAACGCCGCGCGCCGGCAGCCGGTCAACAGCAATGCCAACCGCCACACCAGCACGGTCGCGACCAGCGACAGCGCGATCTGCATCAGGACGATGGCGTACAAATGGACCGACCCATTCCCCAACACGGCGCGGAACAGGGCGACGACCAGCGGATAGCCGATGGAGCGGAACAGCGTGAGCGGAACGGCGTCAGAGGCCAGGCCCGCGTCGTGCAACCAGTCGCCGCCGGCCAGGATAGTGTCGGCGAAGCTGCTGTAAGACCCCCAATCGGGTTCCCAGGTCGGACCGAAGACTGCCAGCAGGACCAACTTGAAAACTGCGAGGCCGACCAGCGCGATAACTTCCGGCTGATAAGTCGGGGATGATGTCGGGCCAGCTCGCACGGATGGAAATCTCCTTGAATGGCGGCGGTTTTATCACCTTCGAATGGGCATTGCCAGCCCCCGCCGCCCCGCGTTCCGCAGCCACGGCTTGACACCGGACAACGGGGAAGCCAAGAGTGGCGCACCTTGCGTGCATGGAGAAGTTGATGATCGGGACCGAGCGGATCGCTGTAATCGGACTGGGCTATGTGGGTCTGCCGCTGGCGGTGGCCATCGCCCGACATTTCCCGACCACCGGCTTCGACATTTCGCAGGCGCGCGTCGGCGAACTGCGCAACGGCTTCGACCGCACCGGCGAGGTGGACGGACCCAAGTTGCGCGGCAGCACGCTGCAACTGACCGACGATCCCGCCCGCATCAACGGAGCCGACGTCTATATCGTCACCGTGCCCACCCCGGTCGATGCCGACAACCAGCCCGACCTGGGGCCGGTGCTGTCGGCATGCCGCCTGGTTGGCCAAGCCATGGCCAAGGGCGCCGTGGTGGTGTTCGAGAGCACCGTCTATCCCGGCGTCACCGAAGACATCTGCGGCCCGGCGCTGGAAAAGCAGTCGGGCCTGAAATGCGGTGTCGATTTCTTCCTGGGCTACAGCCCCGAACGCATCAACCCGGGCGACCGGGAACACACCGTCGATCGCATCACCAAGGTGATTTCGGGTCAGACGCCCCAGGTGGTCGAGTTGTTGACCCGCGTCTACGGCAGCGTCACCACGGGCGGCGTCTTCCCCGCCACGTCGATCCGCGTCGCCGAAGCGGCCAAGGTGATCGAGAACGCCCAGCGCGACATCAACATCGCCTTCATCAACGAAATCACCATGATCTTCCAGAAGCTGGGGATCTCGGTCTACGACGTGCTGGAAGCCTCGGGCACCAAATGGAACTTCCTGCCGTTCCGCCCCGGCCTGGTGGGCGGCCACTGCATCGGCGTCGATCCGTTCTATCTGGCCCAATGCGCGCAGGCCAACGGCCACCACCCGGAAATCATCCTGGCCGGCCGCCGCATCAACGACGGCATGGGCGCCTGGATCGCCGAGCGCATCCACAGCCAGCTGAAAGGCCCGTCGCGCATCCTGGTGCTGGGCCTGACCTTCAAGGAGAACGTGCCCGACCTGCGCAACAGCAAGGTGGTGGACGTGATCGGCGCCCTGCGCGCCCAGGGCCATACGGTCGACGTCCACGACCCCTTCGCCGACGCCAACGAAGCCTTGCACGAGTATGGCGAGACGCTGATGCCGTCGCTGGATGGCGCCGCCGGCTACGATTGCATCGTCGGCGCCGTGCCGCACCAGCCCTACGCCGCCTTCACCCAGGAGAATTTCAACGTCCTGCTGAAGGCGGGCGGCCTGATCGCCGACATCAAGGGCACCTGGCGCAATTCCGCCGAGATCACGCAGGGTTTCGCCTTCTGGTGCCTATAGGAGGCTCCCCTTCGCCCAGGCTATTCTGGCTGAACGGAAGCCAGAATGACCTCGGCGGCGGCCGCCAGGTCGTCGACCACATGGTCGGCCGTGGTGCCGGCGACGAACTTGGCGCCATGGCCGGTGCGCACCAGGAAAGAGGTGGCGCCGACCGCGTGGCCCAGTTCCACATCCACTTCCTTGTCGCCGATCATATAGGCCTGGGTGGGATCGAAGCCCAGTTCGGCCACCGCCTGATCGACCATGCCGGGCAACGGCTTGCGGCAGGCGCAATCGTCGTCGGGGCCGTGCGGGCAGACATAGATGCCGTCCACCGTCACGCCCTCGGCCGCCAACAGCGCGCGCAGGCGGTCGTGGATCTGCTCCAGCCGCGCCATGTCGAAATAGCCGCGCGCGATGCCCGACTGGTTGGTGACGACGACAAGGCCGAAACCGGCATCCCGCAACCGCTTCAGCGCGGCGCCCACGCCGGGATACAGTTCCAGTTGGTCGGGATCGGACAGGTAGTGCTTTTCGACGTTCAGCGTGCCGTCGCGGTCGATCAGGACGAAACGCTTCATGCTTTCACCAGGCGGGCGGCGAAGAAGGCATCCATGCCGCCCTTGTCGGCCAGATGGCAGGGCAGGGTGCGCACGTCGCCCAACGGCGTCACCAACTCGGCCAGCCCGCCCAGTTCGGCGGCGGCGATGGGTTGGCGGCGACCGCCCGGCTCGGCGGCCAGCAGGCGCTCGATCTGGGCGGCGCCTTCCTGCGGCTCCAGCGAGCAGACGCAATAGACCAGGGTGCCACCGGGCTTGAGCATGGCCAGCGCGGCACGCAACAGCGCCGCCTGCTGGTCGGCGAGGGCAGCGACGTCGCCCGGCCCCTTGAGGCGCAGGCCGTCGGGATGGCGGCGCAGGGTGCCGGTGGCGGTGCACGGCGCATCCAGCAGCACGGCATCGAACTTTTCCGCCGGCACCCAGCCGGCGGCATCGGCCTCGACGATCTCGGCCGACAGCTTCAGGCGTTCCAGGTTCTGCTGGAAGCGCACCAGCCGCTTGGCCGAGCGGTCCACCGCCGTCACCTGGGCGCCGGCCACCGCCAATTGCAGCGCCTTGCCACCGGGGGCGGCGCACAGATCGGCCACCCGCTTGCCCTTGACGTCGCCCAACAGGCGGGCGGGCAGGGCGGCGGCCATGTCCTGCACCCACCAATTGCCGGCGGTGAAGCCGGGCAGGGCGGTGATGTCGCCGCCTGCGGCGCGGCGCAAAGAGCCGGTCGGCAGGAGTTCGGCCTGCAGCCGTTCGGCCCAATCGGCGGGATCACCGGCGACGGTGATGTCCACCGGCGCTTCGGTCAGGTGTGCGGCGGCGATGGCGCGGGCGGTGTCCTCGCCATAGGCCGACACCCAGGAATTCCACAGCCAGGACGGCGTGTTGAGGCGGCCGGCATCCTGCGCCGCCACCCAGTCGCGGCCCTCGCGGTCGAGCCGGCGCAACACGGCGTTGATCAGGCCGGAAAAGCCGGCCAGCGGCGTGCCCTTGACCAGATCGACCGAGGTGGCGATGGCGGCATGGGGCGGCGTGCCTAGGAACAGAAGCTGGCAAGCGCCCAGGCGCAGCACGTCCTGGGCGCGGCGTGCCTTGTTGGGCAGGCCCTTGTCGAGGCAGCGGCGGATGACGTCGTCCAATTGCCCCAGCCGGCGCAGCACGGTGGCGACCAGCAGGCGGGTGAAGGCGCGGTCGCGATCCTCCAGCCGGGACAGGGCGGTGTTGGTGTCCAGCGCCTCGTCCAGCAGACGCTTGTCCACCAGGACGGCGGCGAGGAGATCGAGGGCGACGGTGCGCGAATCGGCGCGCGGGGTGCGAGAGCGGCTCATGACGCCCGGTTTACCGCATCCTCGCGCGATTATCCATCATCCCCAGCAGCTTATCCCCACGGGCCGTTCTTGCGGTTGTTGCCGCCACCCCACGGCCCCGAGGCGGCCGGCGGCACCGCCGGCTGCTGGGCGCGAACACCCCAGGTCATGCCCATCTCGGCCGCCATGGCGCGCAAGGCGCCGACGCGGTTGGCCATGGCCGGGTGGGTCGAGAACAGGTTGTCCATATTGCCGCCATGCAGCGGATTGACGATGAACAGATGGGCGGTGGCCGGGCTGCGTTCCGCCGCCGGGTTGGGAATGGCCTGCGCGGTCTGCTCCAGCCGCTCCAGCGCGCTGGCCAGCCACAGCGGATTGCCGCAGATGCGCGCGCCCTCGGCGTCGGCGGCGTATTCGCGGGTGCGCGAGATCGCCATCTGCACCAGGCCGGCGGCCATGGGCGCCAGCACCATCATCAGCAATCCACCGACCACGCCCAGGCCGCCGCCGCCTTCCTCGTTGTCGCGGTGGCCGCCGAACATGGACGAGAAGGCGAACATGTTGACCAGCATGCCGATGGCGCCGGCGATGGACGCCGTCACCGTCATGATCAGGGTGTCGCGGTTGCGCACATGGGCCAACTCGTGCGCCATCACGCCCTCGACCTCTTCCGGGCTGAGGCGGTCGAGCAGGCCGGTGGTGGCCGCCACCGAGGCATGTTCGGGGTCGCGGCCGGTGGCGAAGGCGTTGGGCTGGTCCGAATCGATGATGAACACCTTCGGCATAGGCATGCCGGCGCGGCTGGTCAGGCGCTCAACGATGGCGACCAAGCCGGGGGCGGAGTGGCGGTCGACCTGCTGGGCGCCGTACATGCCCAGCACCATCTTGTCCGAGTTCCAATAGGCGAAGACGTTCATGCCCAGCGCCAGCAGGAAAGCGATCATCATGCCGCCTTGCCCACCCATCATGGCGCCGATGGCCATGAACAGGGCGGTGAGGGCGGCAAGCAGAATGGCGGTCTTGGCGGTACTCATGGCGAAACCACAATGGTGGATAAACGGGCGGTTAGTGAACTAAGTGCCGCTGGCCCGAGTTCAAGCGCGCAGCCCGGCAATACGCTCGAACTCGGCCGCCGCCTGATCCCAGCGCCACGACCGCTGCAGCGCCAGGCAGTCGCGGTGCATGCGCAGCCACAGATCGTCGTCGCCGAGGACGGCGATGGCCTTGTCGGCAAAGGCGTCCTGGCCCTTGACCGCCCAGCCGGTGCGGCCTTCGACCACGCGCTCCTTCATGCAGGCGATGTCTTCCAGCACGGCGGGCAGGCCCATGGCCTGGGCCTCGGCCACCGCCGAGCAGAAGGTTTCGCCGATGTCGCCGCGATAGAGCAGGGCGCGGGCCGAGTCCAGTTCGCCGACCAATTGCGCCTTGGGCACCGGGCCGCGCAGCAGCACGCCCTTGTCGGCCAGGGCCGCCGCGCGTTCCAGCACCGGCCCCATCTTGCCGGCCTTGGCCTGGCCGGCGGCGCCATAGGTGGCGATGCCGGCGAAGACGTGCAGCTCGGCGGCGGGAACGGCGGGGTGGATGCGACGTTCCCACACGTCCAGCAGCCAATCCAGCGAGCGCATGGGGTTCGAGGTGAACACCGCCTTGGGCGCCGGCGCGGTGGCGCGCTCGCTGGCATGGCAGAACAGATCGGTCAGGCCGTACAGCACGGTTTCACGCCCACCGGCGAAGGCCCAGGCGGGATAGGTGCCGGCATGGCTGGCGCCGGAAAAGACGATGGTCGGCCGGCGCCACGCCAGCTTCCACTGATAGCGCCATTTGAGCAGATAGCCGGCCGGATTGTGAATCCAGAACACCATGCGCTTGGCGCCCCGGCACAGCTTCAGCAGCTTGTCGCCGCGATTGGCGATGTAAAGGTCGGCCTGATCCGGCACGCCCTGGGACAGCGGGCGCCAGGTGACGCCGCGATGCACCACCTCGGCCTCGCACTTGTTGCACACCAGCACGTCGTGGCCGCGCGCCGCCAGCGCGTTGGCCATCTCGATGAAGCTGGTCTCGGCGCCGCCCAGCGGGCGTTCCTCCAGCGTGCGGCCGTCGAAGCTGATGCCGTCGTCGGTCATGACGATGCGGGCCATGGGACCTCTCCTTGATGATCGGGCTGCCGCCCGAACCTGCCTGGGGCGATGCCCCAGACCCCCTTTGATTTTATGAATTAAACAAGAGGAGGTTTGGAGGCGTAGCCTCCAAGCGGGGACCGGGGCGGCAGCCCCGAAAACCTATTCCCTCTCGTACTTCGCCTTGAAATGCGACAGCAGCGGATACAGCCCGGCACACACGGCGATGATGAAGCCGTAGCCGCCTTCCTTCCACCCGCCGCGCCGCACATAGCATTTGAAAAATCGGCTGAACAGCCGGCGCACGTTGGACGCCGTCGATCCCCAGGTCTGGCCCTTGTCGCGCAAGTCGCGCGCCTTGGCGGTGGAATAGGAATCCAGCCGCCGGATCATGTCCGAGATGTTGCGGTCGACATAGTGGTTCAGCCGGTTCTTCAGCATCGGCCCCTTGCGACCGGTCCAGGTCAGGCTGGGATGGACGCGGTCGCGCCCCCACACCTTGACGCCCTTGCGGAACAGGCCGGGATAGGCTGCCTTGCCATAGCTGGCGCCCCAGCCGTGGCGCACCAGACGGTCGCCGATGTAATTGTCGACCAGGATTTCGTGCCAATCGAACGATGTGACCGCGATCATATCGCGGATTTCCCGGGCCAGGGCCGGCGGCACATGTTCGTCGGCATCCACCTCCAGCACCCAGTCGCCGGAACAGGCGGCGATCCCGGTGTTGCGGCGGTCGCCCTCGATGTCCCAACTGCCTTCGATCACACGGGCGCCGAAGCGCCGCGCGATGTCGGGCGTGGCATCGGTGCATTTGTCGCACACCACCACGATCTCGTCGGCGAAGGCCAGCTTTTCCAGGCAGGAGGCCAGGCGGGCTTCCTCGTCATGGGCCACCACCAGGGCGGACAGCCGGGTCATGGCGCCTTCTCCAGCACGCCGACGATGGTGGCTTCCCAGAAATCGGGACGATAGGTCAGGCAGGCCGACAGCAGGCGGTGCAACGCCCGTTCCGCCAGCCGGCGCAGGCCGCTGCCGCCGATCTGGCCGCCCAGCGCGGTGACGAAACCCAGGCCGGTAGCGGCGGCCAGTTCGCGCAGGCGGCCGGCGGTGATCGGCGTGATGTGGTCGAAGGTGTCGAACTGCATCTTCAGCCCCCACGGCGAGGCGCAATTAGGGCTGCGCAGCACCACCCGCCCGCCGGGCTTGAGGACGCGACGCACCGCCAGCATCAGCTCCTTGAGCTGGGCCGGGGTCAGATGTTCGGCGACGTCGAACAGGGCGACACGGTCGTAGCGGGCATCGGGACACCCGGCCAAAAAGCTGGCGCCGTCGGTCAGGTGGATGGCGAAGCCGCCGAGATCGTCCAGCACCGGCGCCAGTCCGGCATCCGAATCCAGCCCGGTGACGTCGGTGAAACCGCGCGCCTTGAGATAGCGCAGGAAAATGCCGGTGCCGCAGCCGATTTCCAGCACGCTCATGGCCGGATCGGCGGCGGCGGGAACCAGGAACTCGCGGTCGAACTGGCGCAGATGCTTGGCCTTGACCTGCGGCCGGAGCGTGCGGGCGGTGCCGTAGACGTCGATGGCCTTATCCATGGCGTGCCTCCCGCACCCGCACCAGCGTCCGCGCCTGGGCGCGGGCGATGGCGGTTTCGTAGGTGGCCAGGGTCTCGGCCATGCGGTGGTCGAAGCGCATGCGGCTTTCGGCCAGCGCGCGGGCGCCTTGCGCCACCGTGGCGGCCTCGTCCGGGTGTTCCACCACGCGGGCGATGGCGTCGGCCAGCGCCTGCGGCTGGGCCGGCGGCACCAGCCAACCGGTCTTGCCGTCATGAACGATTTCCGGCACGCCGCCCACCGCGCTGGCGATCACCGGCCGGCCGGTGGCGAAGGCCTGGACGGCGACGCGCGGCTGCGCCTCGGTCAGCGACGGGATCACCACCAGATCGGCCATCTGCATCAGCTCGGACACGTCGTCGCGATAGCCGAGAAAATGCACCTTCAGCCCCTCGGCCTGGGCCTTGAGGCCGGTTTCGTATTCGGCGCTTTCGGCGGTGGCCGAGCCGGCCAGCACCAGGGTGAGGTCAAGGCCGCGCGCCTTGAGCAACGCCAGCGCGTCGAGCAGGAAGTTCTGCCCCTTGTCGGGCCGGATCATGCCGACGCACACCACCGTGCGCTCTGCTGCGGCGATGCCGATTTCGGCGCGCAGCCGGGCACGGGTCGCCACCGGGTCGGGCAGGTCGAAAAAGCGTTCGTCGGCCCAGCCGCCGATGGAGCACGAACGCCGGGCGTCGATGATGCCGTCACGCACCAGATCCTGGCGGGTGCATTCGGCCACGGTGATGACATGGTCGGACAGCCGCCACTGCAGCCGGCGCAGCAGCGACGGCTTGAGGTACTGGTTGACGTGGCGCGACCGCACCAACGCGCACAGATCCATGCAGGCCAGCGCCGCCTTGGCGTCACGGGTAACATGGGCGTCGATGACGTCGATCTTGTTGGCGCGGACGAAGGCGCGCAACGCCTTGACCGTGGACAGCCGCCACGGCCGGTCGAAATTCATCGCCACTACCGGCAGGCCCAGCGCCTTGGCCCGCTTGAACGGCTCGCCGTCCTCGGGCGCCGCCAGCCACACCGGGTGGCCGTGGCCGACCAGCCAGCGCACCTGTTCGATGGTCCGGTGTTCCATGCCGCCCCAATTGCGGCCGGGGATGGTGTGCAGGATGCGCATGGAGCCAGACCTAAACCAGGGCAAAGCGCGTCCACCAGGACTGCGCGGGGAGGGGAGTAATGGGGGCGAAGCCATAGCCGTCACGGCTCAGCCCTTCCAGCAGCAGCCGGGTCAGGGTGACGGTGACGGCGGCCTTGAACTCGGCGCCGGGGCGTTCGTTGATGGGCTGGTCGTGCATCAGCAGGATCGACCCGGCCAGCGTCGGCGCGGCCAGTAGGCGCTCGACCTCTTTCCGGCATTCCGGCTCGACGTCCTCGGGGCGGCGGCAGCGCGGCGAGATCAGGTGATCCTCGGTCGAGGCGCCCCAATGGGCGAACTGGCAGCCGGGCTGCCAGCGCTTCAGCGCCCGGTGCACCGACGGCTTGCGATAGCCGCCGTTCTGCGGCAACCGCACCAGATAGGGAAACGGAGTCGGCCGCAGGCGGGCGAGCAGCGCTTCCGAGCGCTCCATGTCGGTCAGCAGCCGTTCGGTGCCGGCCTTGTCCAGGCGGATATGATCCCAGCCATGGGCATAGACCCAGTGGCCGCGCCGCACGATCTCGGCGGCCAGCTCGACATGCGGCTCGGCGCGGCAACCGGACAGGAAGAAGGTGGCCTTGGCGCCGTACTGGTCGAGCAAGTCGAGCACCTGCGGCGTCGCCTCGGGCGTCGGCGCGTCGTCGATGGTCAGCGCCACCGCGCGACCGGCGGCGGCCGGCAGGCGGCGCAGCACCGGTATCCAGTCACCCAGCGACCACGAAATGCCCAACGACGCCCCCGATCAGGCGAACAGGTTGTAGCGGACGATGCAGTACAGCGCCCGCACGCCGTCGCGCCAACCGATCTTCTTGCCTTCCTCGTAGGTGCGGCCGTTATAGCTGATGCCGACCTCGAAAATGCGCGGGTGCATCTTGGCGACCTTGGCGGTGATCTCGGGTTCGAAGCCGAAGCGGTTTTCCTCGATCGTCACCGCCTGGATGATCTCGCGGCGGAAGACCTTGTAGCAGGTCTCCATGTCGGTGAGATTGATGTTGGTGAACATGTTGGATGCCAGGGTCAGCAGCTTGTTGCCGACCGAATGCCAGAAATACAGCACCCGGCATTCCTCGCCGCCCTTGAAGCGCGAGCCGAACACCACGTCGGCGCGGCCATCCAGGATGGGACCCAGCAGCTTCGGGTATTCGTTGGGGTCGTATTCCTGGTCGGCGTCCTGCACCAGCACCACGTCGCCGGTCGCCTTTTGGAAGCCGCTGCGCAGCGCGGCACCCTTGCCCTGGTTGACGGCGTGGAACACCGCGACCACCTGGGGATGGGTCTCGGCCAGCGCCTTGATCACCTCGGCCGAGCGGTCGCGCGAACCGTCGTCGACGATGATGACCTCGATCTCAAGGCCGCAGCGCGGGGCGGCCAAGACACGTCCGACCACGGTGTCGAGCGTGCGCTCCTCGTTGTAACAAGGGATGACAACCGAGAGCTTCTTGACGTCCATTCCGTACCGCCGTCTTTGGATCAACTGGGCCAGAGTGTTCATAGTTTCTCGGCGGCGGGCTGACCAGCAAATTATCGTTGCGGCGCGCGCAGCGTGACCTGGCGCCCAAAGCGTTTGAGATCCTTGGCGCCGCCGCCTTCCGCCACCGCGCGGGCCATGCCGTCGGCATCGGTGGCGACCAGGCCGGACAACGCAGCCAGGCCATAGTCGAACAGCCGTGGCGTCAACGGCGCCCCCGGCCCCACCAGCACCGCCGGCGCCTCGCCGCACGCCCGCAGCAGACCGGGCAGCGAGCGGTTGACCAGGGCAGAGGCTGTAATCAACGCGCCCTCGGCGCGCGGCAGCAGCCATTGCGCCGCCTCGGCCGGGAATTGGCCGGCGGCGGGATTACGGTCGATCACCCGGGCGCCGGGCAGGCGCTCGGCCAGGCCTGGAAAGGCACCGATCACCACCAAGCCGGCGGGGTCGCACTCCAGCGCATCAAGGCCGTTGACGTCGTCGCCGGCCAGATCGAAGCGGTTGTAATGGGCGTTGAGCGCGGCGACGCCGACCGCCACCTCGACCGGGTCCCACGACCGCACCAGGGCCGCCAGCTCGCGCAGCGGCCGGCCGCTCCAGCCGCCCGCCGCCGCCTTGCAGGCGGGGCTGCCGCGTTCCGGCGTCTGCGCCAGACCGATGCCGTGCGGCCCTTCCACCATGGTCCAGTTGAAGCCGACCACCACGCGCGACGCCACACCGTCGCCCACCCCCAGCGCCAGGTCGTCGTACAGCCGTTCCGGCCCCCACCAGCGCCACAGCGCCCGTTCGGTCGGCATCAGCACCTGGCCGATGCCGCCGGTGAAGGCGGTCCATTCGCCGATGAACACGCCGGGCACGGCGGTCAGCAGCGGCACCCCGGCCGCCATCGCCTCCAGCATTTCGGCGGACAGGCCGCGTCCGGACTTTTCCGCTTTGGAGAACTTGTTGACGAACAGCAGGTCGACCCCGGCGGCGACGGCGCGGCGCAGCGCCCCCGACGCCTCGGCCAGGGCGTTGGGATCGAGCGAACACGAACTGGACCCCGCCCCCAACGCCTGCGACAGCGACAGCCGGCGGCCGGTATCCAGCTCGGTCACGTCCATGCGGCAGACGCAGCCGTCATCGGCCTGGGCGGTCTGCTGGGTCAGGCCGCCGACACGGAACCCGCGTGCCGCCAGGGTGGCGGCGAACCCGTCCAGCAGCGTCTCGGGCGGATGGTCGGGACCATAGACGACGGCACCGATGGCGGCGGGGACGGGCAGGCGTTCAGGCATCATTTTGCTCCCGTCATGCATTCTTTCCGATGGGGTCGGGAAAATATGCGCAATCGCGTAAAAAACGTCAATTTCCTTAAAGAATACAAGGGGTCTTGACCAAAGCTAAGACTCGTTTTCTTCGCTTCGCCCATATTACAATTTAGTCGGACCGTACCAAATAAGCGGTCGTCGGGAGAACGCGGATGATCGACCCCTTTGGGCGCCACGTCAGCTATCTGCGCGTATCGGTCACTGATCGGTGCGACCTTCGTTGCGTCTATTGCATGGCCGAGGACATGGCGTTCCTGCCCAAGGCCGAGGTGCTGACGCTGGAAGAGTTGGAGCGGCTGTGCGGCGCCTTCGTGCGCAAGGGGGTTCGCAAGATCCGGCTGACCGGCGGCGAGCCGCTGGTGCGCCGCAACGTCATGAGCCTGATCGGCGGCCTGGGCCGGCTGGTGCAGGACGGCGCGCTGGACGAATTGACGCTGACCACCAACGGCACCCAACTGGCCAAGCATGCCGAAGGCCTGGCCGCCGCCGGCGTGCGCCGCATCAACGTGTCGCTGGATACGCTGGACCCGGTCAAGTTCGCCACCGTCACCCGCTGGGGCAAACTGGATCAGGTGCTGGAGGGCATCATGGCGGCCAAGGCCGCCGGGTTGGCGATCAAGATCAACGCGGTGGCACTGCAGGGCGTCAACGA
>JBLNBE010000019.1:0-280358 GCA_050259735.1 Bacteroidota bacterium | reverse complement strand
ACCACCCCGAATTCGGGGCCGCCTGGGGATGATGCCTCCGGGCGCTCCGCGCCCTGCGCCATCATCCCCAGGCAAACGCTGCTACACCACTCGGGGGGACGTGACCCAATTCCCTTTTTAGGGGTGCCGCTCATTTTGCGCCTGGCGGGGGGGCTTTCCCCCTGCCAGGCGCTGCGTCGCCGCGACCGTCGATGGCTTCGACGGCGATTAGCTGGCTGTCGGTTAATTGGCAGAAATCGGCCCACTCGCCCCCGGTCCGGCGGGTTCGGGCTGCGGGCACAGGGTGTAGAAGCGCGGATCGGCCTCCAGATCGAAGCGGCGCGCGACGGGTACCGGCGCGGTTACCACCAGCTGCGCCAGTTGGGCGGGCAGGAAGCACAGCGCCACGCCCTGGCCCAGCCGGCGGATCACATTGGCGGGGATGTAGGCCTCGGTCATCTGGGCGCGGCCATGGCTGCGCGACAGGCCGCTGCGGCTTTCCTGGCGGCGCCAAACCTGGCGAGTGCCCGACATCTTCTCCACCGCCTCGACGGTCAGATTGTCCTGGCTGCCATAGAACAGCTTGATCTGGCAGTTCTGGTCGATGCGCTGGCGGATGATGCGGCCTTCCGCCGGGTTGGGGGCGGCGGCCTCCAGGTCGGTCAGCGACTGGTAGGCCAGGATCATGGTGGTGCCGGTGGCGCGGATGGTGGCAAGCATCTGGGCGAGATAAGCGGAGGCGTACAAGCTGACCTCGTCGGCGATGATGGTCAGGTGCGGGCTGGCGGGGTGAGCGAACTTCCATTGCGCGATCTGCATCAGGAAGGCGCGCAGCGGGATGGTCAGCTCGGGATCAACGGGGTCGCTGCGCAGATAGACCACGTCGCCCACCGCCAGCGCCTTGTTGAGATTGAAGCCGCCGCCCGGCGGGTTGAGGTTGCGGCGCCGGCCCCAGATGCGGAAATAGTTGCGCTCCAGGATGCCGGGCAGTTTCTGGCCGGGGCGCAGATTGCGCTCGTCGGCGTCGAGCCATGCCAAAGCCTTGCCGATGCTGCCGTCGGTCTTGCCCATCAGCCGGGTGAGCAATTCCTTGCCCTCGACCTTGTAGAAATCGGCGGTACTGCCCGACGGCTCCAGGCCGAAAGCCTCGATGGCGCGGGCCACCCGTTCATGCGCCCGCCCGGCGCGGAACGGTTGCCAGCCGCCGGGGCGGCCCTCCTGCAGATCGACGATGTGCAAAACCCGGCCGGCGCGGTCGCAGGCCTCGGCCAGGATGTGCGGCATGAACTCGTCGCGCTTGGGGTCGATCACCACCAGCCCGCTGCCAGCGGCTACCGCCTGGGCGGCGAGATTGCCCAGCAGCACGCCCTTGCCGCTGCCGGTGGGACCGATGATCTGCATGTGGCGTTCGCGGTAGAGAGCCGATTCTATATAGAGAGGCTTCTTTGCGGGATGGACGAGGCCGAGGAAGACACCCCTGCTGGGGCGCCAATGCCGAGCCGGGTCGAAGCGGGCGCCGCGCAATGGCGTGATGCGGGTGATGTCGCTGGGGCCGTGCGGCTCGCGCATCAGGCGGAAGACGGCGATACCCAGGCCGATTGCGGCCAACCATCCCGCCACTAAGGCGGCAGGCTGCCCGGCTTTGAAATACACGATCCGCTCCACCGGCAGGGCGACCACCGGCAGCAACAGAAATACCACCAGCAGCTTACGGACCATCGGCGTGCTCCGCGTCTTCGGTCGCCGTCGTCGGGCGGTTGGGGAAGGGGCGCAGGCCACGGGCCATGCGTTCGGCGATCAGGCTGAGCGGGAAGCTCTCGCCGCCCGATCGGCGGACACAGCCGATGAAGGCCGGCACCGGCGGCAGCGGGTCCGAGGCGCGGCGCGAGCGCTGCCATTCCTTGACCAGTTGCCGGCGCAGCAGTTTGACCTGATCGCGCAGGCCGCCAAAGCCGGGCACCCGGAACAGCGACCAGATCAATTGCCGCACCAGATCGTCGCCGTCGCGTTGGCGCACCGCGATGCGGATGCGTTCGTGCCAGGCCTGGTATTCGGTGCGGGTCATGCGCCAGGTCCAGCGCGCCGAGGCGCCGGGGCGGGGCAGATGCACCAGCTCGAAACGGTCGCCCCAGCACAGCCGCTCGCCGGGCAGGGCGGCATCCTTCAGATGCTCGCGCGCGTGGATCTCGCCGGTGCCGGGGGTGGCCTGCAGCCACCAGCGGAAGGCGGGCGCCTCGTCGGTGTGGGGATAGAGCTGCAGCCGGGCATTGGCGAGGCCGCGCGTCTTGCGATAGGCCCGCTGGTTGCGGGTGATGCCGATTCCATAAAGCGCCTGGAACTTCTCGGCCAGCGCACCCGCCCGGTCCGCCGGCACCATGCCGCCGGTGTGATGGCCATAGCCGGTGGTCACTCCGTCGAGCAGACGCTGCAGGGCGACGGTTTGATAGCGGGGGATGTCCGGGTCGAAGATGGGAGCGGCCATGCCGGCAGCGTAGCGGCCGGCGCGGACGCGAGCCATTGGCGGGACGCTCTACATCCTCTGAGATCCTGGGCGAACGGCCAGTCAGCAGCAATTATGTGCTGAATTCGGTGCAGCCTTCCGCTGGAATAAAAGAGGTTCCTAACGGCGACGCAGTCGCCCGGCTGCGGCAGCAGCCCATGACCGGCGCGACGGCGCCGCGCACCGCCGAGGGCCGCCCAGGCGATCGGGTCCGGCCCGGGGCAGGCCCGGCAGGGCCGCCCCTGGGGGACGGGGCCGGAAGCGGGCGGACGCGAGGCGGGGCGGAGGGTACGGGCGAGGATGGATTTGCTCGCGTCGGGGTGATGACCGGGCGGCGGCGTGCTGGTCCTGGCTTAAAGGATGGCGGAATAGCGGCGCAACTCGCCCGCCGTCTTGGGCAGGGTCTGCGCCTCCAGCGTATCCAGATAATCCTGCACGGATTTCGGTGGGTTCTTCAATCGCGCCCGGCAGGTGCGCACGGCCTCCAGCACGCGGGCCAGATCGAGGTCGAGCTGATAGCGGACGAAGTCGTCGGGGTGGATGACCTCAAGCCCATAGGGCGCCAGGGCGGCGGCCGGGAAGTCCCGCAGGTTGAAGGTGACGATGGCATCGGCGCGGCAGTGATAGGCGGCGGCGATGACATGGCGGTCATTCGCGTCGGGGCAATGCTGAATCAGGTCGATCAGAGCCTCGTGCCCGCTGACCAGGCTGTCGCGGGCATGCAGGTTCATCAGGTCGCGCACCCGCTCCAGATCGGCGCGCTTCAGGTCGGGCCGCTTGAGCAGCAGGTTGTTCATCCACTCGGCGTGGATCTGGTCGGTCCAGCGGGCGCGGAATAAATCGGCCGTCGCCAGTTGCATCAACAGGTCGCGCAGCGGCGCCGGATACAGCACACAGGCATCCAGAACGACCGTGAAGCGCCCGGCCATCAATAGCCCATTCCCAAGTCCTGGGACGCCTTGGCCAACTCGTCCAGGGCATGGGAGCGATCGACCAACAGACGGTCCTTGTAGCCCTTGATGTCCTGAAACCGGACCCGGCGATGGGTTCCCACCTTGTGGAAAGGAATGTCGCCCCGTTCCAGCAGGCTAATCAGGTGGGGGCGCGAGACGTTCAGGAAGTCGGCGGCTTCCTGCGTGGTCATCTCGGCGTGGATGGGAATCATGGTGACGGCATTGCCTTCCGCCATCTCGGTCAGGATGTGCGACAAAAGCCGCGCCACCGATTTGGGCAGCACCAGGGTCTGGCCATCGTCAAGCTGAACCCGCAATTCATCGCGGGCATGGGCGGCCAGAATGCGCCCCGATTCCTCGGCGATCCGGGTGTCAGCCTCGGTCGGCACGACGGGATCATAGGCCTTCACATCCGCCATCGCTGTCTCCTGGTTTGCGGTCGGCGCGGGATTTGTCCCGCGCTTCTGATATGGCACCCAACCGCAATAAACGCAATATCCGAAACGGCCGAAAGATAGGATGTGCCGTTATATGGGTTTAGACTTCGCCACTGACTTCTGAAGCGCAGTAGGTCCAGCGAGAAGATGGGGCGCGTCCCACTGTTTCAGACAGTGCGCCGGCCGCCAGGCCGGCGCGCCGGAGGCCTATGCCTTTCGGGGTAGTCCAGTGGAGAAAGGAAGCCGCGCCCCCTGCGAGGCGCGGCCCCTTATGTCAGTTCACCTTATCCAGCAGCCGCTTGGCCCGCTGTTCCAGCTCTAGCCGGGCGTCCTGGTGTTCCTTGGCCCGCGCCACGGCGGTGATGCCCTGGACGAAATCGAAGATGCTTTCCGGCGCCCGGCCTTCCTCGCGTAGCACCGTGTCGATGATCTTGGCTGCGTCAGTGCGGCCGAAGCCGGCCCGCTTGGTCAGGAAATCGGTGCGTTCCTCGTCGGTACGGGCGACGATGCGCTCGCGGGCGGCGCGGATGCCGGCGACGAAGGGCGCCGGGCTGGAGGTGGCGAAGCGTTCCAGCGCCGGGGCGGCCTCATGGGCGAAGCGGGATGCGGCATATTTGGAATGGCGGATGGTGATTTCCTCGAAGCCTTCGACGCCCCAGAGATTCCTATTCTGGCACACGCCGCGCAGATAGAAGGACGCAATCCCCAGGGTCTTGGAGCCAACCTCGCTGTTCCAGCAATAGAAGCCGCGGAAATAAAGGTCGGGCGAGCCGTCGGCCAGTGTGCCGGCCTCGATGGGGTGGGTGTCGTCCACCAGGAACAGGAAGACGTCGCGGTCGCTGGCGTACAGCGTGGTGGTGTCGGTGGTCACGTCGACGAAGGGGTTGTGGGTGCCGCTGGCCCAATCCAGCGTGCCCGGCACCTTCCACCGCGTGTCCCCGGTGCCATTGCCGGCGATGCGCTGCACGGCGGACACCAGTTCATGGTCGTAGATGCGGCCGTAATCGGGGCCGGTGACGGCGCGCAGTTCCAGCCGGCCGTCCTCGGTTTCCAGCGTCTTGACCTGCTCGGCGCGGTGATGGTTGAGGCCGTATTGCAGATTGATCCCGGCCAGCGGCGCCGGCAATTGGCGCAGATAGCCCGACGGTGCGCCCACCAGCGAGCACAATTGCCCAAAACTCCAGTGGGTGGCGGCGGTGGGCTGGTCCTGACCGGGCAGCAGCAAGGCAAGGCTTTCCATGTCGTCGCGCGATGCCTCCACCCGCACCGCCCGGCTTTCGACCGTGCGGGTGTGCGAGCGATCGGCGCGGCCGCGCACCGAGGCGTACAGATCGGACAGGCTCAGGAAACGCTGATCGGCGGGGCGGGAATACCATTCCGACGCCACCCGGCCGACGTTGGCGCCCCGGCTGACATCCACCCGGAACGCGCCGGACACCTGGGGGCCGGCTTCCATGTCGGAGTGCATGATCCTCTCTCCTCTTCCCAGTTGCCGCAAGGCAAGCAGCCTCGCGCTGCTTCCCGGGGCCGCGTGAGCGGTGGGGTGAGAGGGGGGCGAGGGCCGGCGCGCCGGACCGGGTTGCGCGCCAGCGGGCTTCTTGCAGCCCGCGCGTGCAAGCGACCCTGCCCGGCGGAGAGGCGGTTCTCGCGGGGGAGAGCGGGGGAACGCCCGCTTTCCCCGCGCAAAAGATCAGACCGGGGCGCTGGGAAGTCGGTCAGTCACGTTGCGGCGCGACCAGCTCCCGAAATAAATAGCGGAGGTGCCGTCGGTCTACGCTAGCTTCGCATGGATGAGGAGCCGACCGGAGGGACTAACAGTCTTGCGGTGGCCGCAGCATCGTCGCTACCACTAGATTGGTTGTGATAACTGGCGCTATGGCAACCGAAGTGCGGCTTTATCAGGGAGCCACCCTCGAACTACTGCGCCGGTAAACCGTTTGTCGATGTCCTCGGGTGAAAACAGCCAATTAAAGGACATTAAGAACGATCCGGAGCCGGCTGCGACGACGGCAAGGGGAAAATTCCGGAGACGTCCTCGACGCGAGGTTACTACAAACGTGTTGACGTTCGGAGCGGAGACCACGAAACAGCCGATGGGCGTCTTCGGCGGTAGGGAACCGAATTCCGAAATTGGTTGTTGTCCACGGCAATCAATGACATGCCGCAGTGGCAGAAATGACAAAGACTGATTTGGAAAGTTCGTTACCGCGTCTTGAATGGCATAAATTGCTGAAAGCAAGGTGTTCTGCTGACGGTAGGGGTCCGCTAAGTACATGATTAGGGCGCCGCGGAGCAGCCCCTCAAAGTCGAAAACCACATTCCTACGGGCATTTTGGATGACTGCGCGTGCGGTCAGGACTTGACGTAAGAGCTCATTTCTCTGTGCCATCAAGCGCTCTTTGATAGCAGCACTCTCCTGTTGAAACGCCAGGAACTCCCTTTCCACATTGCTAATTTGGCGCTTAATGCGGGCAATAGCTTCGCGCTGAGGTGCGGTAATGTCCTTGCCGTTGAGCACTCCGAAAAATTCTACGACCTTGCCCCCTGCCTCCACAGCGGCCCCAGAAAACGCGACGTAGTTCCCGCTTCCCCAAGCCGCGATCGCCCCCTTGGTTGCTCCTTCCGCTAGGCGTCCAATGGCGAGCAGATGCTTGAGAGAATCTCCTTGTGAGGCTAACGCCGCATTTGCTTCGGCAAGCGAAGTTTCCATCCGTTGGAGTGTAACAAGGTAACGCTGGCGGGTCTCCTCCGTTACATAATCGAACAGCATTTGTGCAACTTGGTCTGTTGCATCTCTGAGTTCCTCAAGCGCCCGCGTGTTTTGCTGGACGGCTGCGACGATACGTTCACTCTGAAAATCGGTGGTTGCTGCCACCTCGACCGGGCGAAATAGCCCTCCAGTCCGATAAAAATAGCTGCGCAAAGCGCCTTCATTCCGATACGGCCTGAATTCACAAATGCGCCGCACCAGTTCAAATTCGACGGTTGTAAGGCCTGGCACCGAACTGCCCTCGCATTCGAGCCCGGACAACAAATCGCCTGAAATAATTCCCTCCGAATCGGTCTCAAGTGCAGATGGTAGGGTAGCTAGTAGCTCAAGCTGGCGCCGAATCAACAAGTTGGTCAGGAACGTCGCCAACTGATCTCGGACCACCGGCGAATTTGCCTGCCGATGGTCTGCCAAGTCCTTGATCAACAGCTGGACGTTATATTTTGGGTTGTTGTCGATGCCCGTCAGATGAACCGCGATCTGACCGAGCGCCTCTTCAGGGCTTAAACTTTCGATAGTAAGGGAGCCGGCCTTTCCGAGTAGTTGCTCGAGCGGGGCTATATCATTGCCTTCGCCCCTAAAAAGTGTCCGTGTTCCCTCCCGCGCTAAAGAATTGAAGGACGGTGTCCTCAAAAGCTTTGTATGAGCTGGTCGCCCGCCTGCCACGTCGGTGAGTGCCGCAATGGAGCGTCCAAATGTACTTTCAAAATTTGCGGAAGCACAATCATCCGGTGCGCACTCGTTCAGGCCACGTTGCAAAGCACGCTCCCGTTCGGCCGCAGCATTGTTTCCTATAAACCTAATAAATATATTGCCGGCATCTCCCCCTCGGCCGGGTGCGCCAGACAGCCCCCCGAGAATGTCTCGGATGTTATGAGATTCACAGTCCAGCTGGAATCGACCTGGGGAGGGCTGGTCATAGGTGCATGGAAGGATCGACCCTATTCCTCCCCTCCCACCTTTTAAGCCGGCGGCCACTAGAAAACGGATTGATTCTTTGTCAAATGGATCGCCATCTTGCGAATTGCGAAAAGTAAACTGTGGCCGAACACATTCGTTGCAAAATATTATTTCTCTCGCATATATGTTAATATCACCAGACTTAAATGCCTCTCTATCAAAATCATCTGGCGCCTTCGGTCCATTAGCGGGGATGCCCTCCCAGGGGGGTAGGCCATTGCTCGACAACGGCACGAATCCGTACGGCATGGTGGGAAAGGCCAGTGTTTTCTTGCTCATCTCAGATCTGGTTGCTGAGAAGAATTTGTAACTGTGGCTTTTGGGGTCGTACTTTTCCGTCCAGAGGTATAAATTGTCAAATGCGCGACGAATATTTGGTGCCCATTGGGTCCAGTATTCCAGACTTTGACTGCGAACGCCCGGTTCAGGTAGATCCCAGTATCTTGGAATAGGAGTGGCGTATACGCGAGTGTCGATCGGAGCATCGACAAAAAGGCGGTCGGCAACGATCAAAATATTGCCGCCATTGCTTCTCAGCTCTCTGTCTATCGTAACAGTCGTCCCCAAAAGGACGATGTCACTGCGGTCTAGGGGCTTTTCGAATGCAAAGGTTTTCGCGGCCTTTGGATCGACCGCAAAGGCCATATTCATGGCATCCTCTGGGCGTTGGGCGCGTACTCCTTGGGAAAGGACGAGGCCCGAAAGCGTGATAGCCATGCCGACGAGCGCGCGTACCGAGGACAGCATCCGATCCTCCAACCTCTCAAGTGACTTAATGATCCATCTGTAGCTTCTGTTTAATAATTAAAGTCGGGCAATGGTTTTAGTACCTGGGGTGAGGCGTGGTCAGCCAATACACGGGCGACGGCTGCCGCTACCGTCATGCGAGTGATTCGGATCAAGGCGTCTTGCGAGCTTCTTGGCCGGCAAGCAGTCGCTGGAGCGTGAGGCCGCTCCAGTGTCACGCGTTGCACGTCCAATCATTTGAAGGCGAATATTTCATCAAAAGTGGCATGTCGATGGTGCCCGCGGCGAAACGTCATCGGGGCTGGGCGGCGAGGGGGCCGGGCCGCGTCGGGCCGTCAAGGGTCTGCGACCGCCTGCGGCGGCGGCGGTCTGGCGCCGCCCTTGACTGCCCGCCTCAATCGGCCCGGCGGGGGCTCGCCATGCCCCAATGGCGAAAAGGGAAGCATGGCTTCCCGTTCGGCCAGACCCGATCCGCTTAAGCCAACGGAGGCGAAGACACTGGCGTTTGCGCTCGCCCGCAAGCGAATCGGCCCGTGGCACAGTGGCGAAATCCATGATCTGCCGGGGTCGTTCGCATGCATGCGCGCCGCTCGCTCACCGTGGCCGAAGCCGCGGACCTGATGTCGACCTCCAAGAACATCATCGTCCGCCTCCTTGAGACGGGCGAGCTGCAGGGCCATTATCTGCGGCGGGAGAAGCGGGTCTATGTCGCCAGCCTGATCGGCTATCAGGATCGCCACGCCATCGTGCCCCGGCTGTCGCTGCCGGCGCCGGCCGAGCGGCCCAGGCGGCGATATCAGGGGCCAACCGAGGCCGCCCTCGCCCTCAAGGAATTCGGCATTTGAGCGTTTACTTCAACGATAAGCGCGGCAAGTGGCTTTACAATTTCGAGCGCGGCGGCCGGCGCTATTCCGCCTATTGTGTCGATGAGCGCGGCCAGGACGTCACCACCAAACGTGCGGCGAAAGCCTGCGAGGCGAGGATCAAGCGCGACGTCGAAAAGGCGCTGAAAACCATTCCCCGGGGCGTGGTCGTTTCCGGCGCCTATACGGTCGAGCAGATGTTCGCCGATTATGTCACCCAGCATGCCGGGCAGTTGCGGTCGTGGCGCACCAACATGCGGCGCTATGTGGAGGAACTGCTGGAGTTCTTCGGCCGCGCCACCGCCGCCAGCGCGCTGTCGGTGGAGGACGTGGAACGCTTCATCGCCCATTCCCGTGCCCAACCCCGTGCGGTCTATGTGGGCGGGCCGCGCAAGGGCGGCGAGTTGGCCACCCGCGACGCGCCCCGCTTCCGCACAGATTCCACCACCAACCGCTACCTGACCACTCTGCGAGCGGCAGCCAATTGGGCGGTGGCCCATGGCAAGATGCCGGCGCTCAAGGTCCGCCATCTGGAAGAACCCGCCGATTTGCCCAACCCGGTGAGCCTGGATCAGGTCCGGGCCATCCTCGGTCACGCATTGCCCCATCTGCGGCTGGCGATCCTAATCGCCGTCCACACCGGGATGCGGCTGGATGAAACGCTGGGCCTGCGCTGGGATTGGATCGACACCAGCGCGCAGGTGATCCGCCTGCCCAGCCGCACGACCAAGGCCAAGGTGGGGCAGGTGGTCCACATCAATGCCGAACTGGCCAAGGTACTGGTCGAGACGCCGCGGGTTTGCGACTGGGTGGTCGCATACCGGCAGGCCGATGGCTGCTTCCGCCCGATCAAGACGTTGCGGCACGCCTGGCTGACGGCCCAGCGCGCGGCGGGGATCAGCCCGCCCCATCGCTTCCACGATCTGCGCGCGACCTTCTGCACCGCCGTGCTGGCGGCCAACAACAATCCGCTGACGCTGAAGGCGGCGGCCCGGCATGCCTCGCTGTCCACCACCATGCGCTATGCCCAGGTGGCCGACGATTCGGTGCGCGAAGCGTTCAACGCGACCCTTGGTTTGGGGCAGTCGCAAACCGAAGTCGCAAACGCAAGTGCGGGACAGCGCGAACCCTCGCCCAAAACGGGCGATAAAATCGAGGAAAATCAAGGTTGAGAAATGGCGTCCCGGAAGGGATTCGAACCCCTGACCTACGGTTTAGGAAACCGTTGCTCTATCCTGCTGAGCTACCGGGACGCGGGTGCCGTGTGGGCGGTTGGGGGCGTTATAGCATTGTCGGGGGCGGGGGACAAACGCTGCGACGATGGGCGGGGCGGGCGTCATTTTGACGCTTGCCTCGGGGCGTGGGTTCGGTCATGGTCCGCGCCCCAAACACACCGCTTTTGTCAGGGAGGACAAGGATGAGCGGCTTTCGCACCCATGACGGCCAGCATTCGGACCGCATGCCGATCAAGCGTTCGGCCGACGAAAAGAAGCGGCTGCTGGTTCAGCTCAAGGAGCAGCAGGCCCAGTTGAAGCCGTGGGTGGCCGAGGCGGTCAAGACCTCGCTGGCCAAGCGCATCAGCGACCTCGAGTCCGAGTTGCGCGCGTCCGCGCCGCGGCGCTGATCCGGGTTTCGCCGCCGCGTCGTCGGCGGCTATGATGGCGGCGCCATGGCCGCCCTGTGTCGAGATTGCTGCATTCCATTCCGGTTGGGGGACGACTGCCCGCGCTGCGGTTCGGCGCGGGTGGTCGAGCATGCCGAGTTGTTCGACCTCTGCATCGCCCATATCGACTGCGATGCCTTCTATGCCTCGGTCGAGAAGCGCGACAACCCCGATCTGATCGACAAGCCGGTCATCGTCGGCCATCCCGGCGGGCGCGGCGTCGTCACCACCGCCTGCTACATCGCCCGCAAGTTCGGTCCGCGCTCGGCCATGCCCATGTTCAAGGCGCTGGAACTGTGTCCGCAAGCGGTGGTGGTGCCGCCCGACATGGCGAAGTATCGTCGGGTGTCGCAAGCCATCCGTGAGCTGTTCGCCAAGGCGACGCCGCTGGTGGAGCCGCTGTCGCTGGACGAGGCCTATCTGGACCTGTCCGACGGCGTGCGCCTGGTCGAGCGGCCGCCAGCGGTGCTGCTGGCGCGGTTGCAGCGCGCCATCGAGCGGCGTGTCGGCATCACCGTTTCGGTCGGCCTGTCCTACAACAAATTCCTGGCCAAGATGGCGAGCGACCGCAACAAGCCGCGCGGCTTTTCCGTCATCGGTCGTGCCGAGGCGCGCGACCTGCTGGCGCCCATGCCGGTGGCGGCGCTGTTCGGCGTCGGCGCCGCCACGGCGGGGCGGATGGAAGAGGCCGGCATCACCACCATCGGCCAATTGCAGGGCATGGCCGAGGCCGAGCTGGTCGCCCGGTTCGGCAAGTTCGGCCGCGCGCTTTATCTGATGGCGCGCGGTGAAGACGGCCGCCGCATCCAGCCCGATCGTCCGGCCAAGAGCGTGTCCAACGAAACCACCTTCGCCCGCGACATTCGCGATGCCGCCCGGCTGGCGGCGGCGCTGGCGCCGTTGGCGGAAAAGGTGGCGGGGCGGCTGCAGCGCGCCGGGCTGGCCGGGCGCACCGTGGTGTTCAAGCTCAAGACCGCCGATTTCAAGGTGCTGACCCGCAATCACCGTCTGCCGGTGCCGACGGCGCGGGGTGATCTGCTGCTGCGGGTGGCGCTCTCCCTACTGGAGCGCGAAGCCGATGGCCGCGCGTTTCGCCTGATCGGCATCGGCGTCACCGACCTGTGCGCAGCGGCCGAGGCCGATCCGCCCGATTTGTTCGGCGCGTGAAGGACGCTCGACAACAAACGCGCGAGCGGGTTAGAACGAGTTGACAATCAGTATCTTATCAAAAGGGTCACAGATCATGAGCCTGTTCGGACGCCGCGCCCGCAGCAACGAGGTTGCCCCCGGCGACGTCTTCCGCAAGGTCGGCACCTATGGCAGCGATTGGGTGGTTGAGCGGGTGTTCGAATATCCGGACATTCCGCGCCATGTTCGCCTGGTCGAGCGCCAGGGCGGCGCCCGGGCCATGACCGTGGCCATGTCCATGCTGTTCGACCCGGAATGCTTCACCCCTGTCGGCACCGCCGCCGAGGAGTGACCCTGGGCGGCGGCTCGTGCCTATCCTGGCGCGCGCTTACGCCTGATAGCGGTGCAGATAGGTCGGCAACACCGCTTCGGCGGCGACCGCGGCGATGCCCAGATCGGCCAGGCCGGGCTTGCCGCCGCGGACCACGTTGTCGACTCGCAGCAGCTTGACTTGGTCCGGCGTCAACGGCGGCGTCGGCAGGAATTGCAGGAATGCCGCCTGCAGCTTGGCGACGCCGAAGGGCAGCGGCACCAGCAGCGCCTTCTGGCCGGTGATGCCGAGGATCAGCTCGAGCACTTCCTTGAGGGTATAGCGGCGCGGTCCGCCCAGTTCGTAGACCTTGCCGGCGGCCTTGGGTTCGGCCAGGGCGCGGACGATCGCGTCGGCCACGTCGCCCACATAAACCGGCTGAAAGGTCGGCCCGCCCGAGCCATACCAATCGACGCCATATCCGTTCTCGGTGTGGATCGGCTTGAAGCCGTCGCCGGTGAACACCGGCAGCGCCGGCGACAGCCGGGCCAGCTTGGCGAAGCGGTTGAAGAAATCGTCGTCGGGGCCGAACACCACCGACGGCCGGATGATGGTGGCGCCGGCAAAGGCGGCGTGCACCGCCTCTTCGCCCTGGGCCTTGCTGCGGGCATAGGCCGAGGCCGAGTTCTTGTCTGCCCCCAGGGCCGACATGTGCACCAGCCGGGTGACGCCCGCCTCGCGTGCGGCCTGGGCCACGTTGGCGGCGCCTCGGTGGTGAATGGCGTCGAAGCTGGCGCGGCCCTTTTCGAACAGGATGCCGACCAGATTGATCACCGCGTCGGCGCCGGCCACGGCGGCGCGCACGGATTGCGGGTCGGCGACGTTGGCGGCGACCGGGTTGACCTGGCCGGGTTCGCCCATGGGCTTGAGGAAGCCGGCGCCGACCGGGTCGCGCACTGCCGCGCGTACGATCCATCCCTGGGCCGCCAGGCGTTTGACCACCTGCCGTCCGATGAAGCCCGATCCCCCAAAGACCGTCACCACGCGCCGCATATGGACCTCCGCATATTCCCGCGCCGAGACCGTTTCGGCGGGCTTATGTCATTGGGGCGAAAGGCTATTCGTTTCCCGCCGCGAACGCAACGGCAAGGCGAACGCACAGGGTTGCGGAAAAAAAGTCGCAGCAGGGCGAAAAAACCTCGTTGACAGTGCGGGCCGATCCGAATATTTCTCTCGGCCTCGGCGGGGATGACCCACCGAGAACCAGCGGAAACGCTGGGGACCGGCAGCAATGCTGGGCCACCTGCCCAGGTGGCGGAATTGGTAGACGCGCACGGTTCAGGTCCGTGTGCCGCGAGGCGTGAAGGTTCGAGTCCTTTCCTGGGCACCACTTCCTCGGTGACTACCAACACCGAGGGCCAAGCCCCCCCAGGGGGCTATGCCAAACGGCTCCTTTGGGGATCAACCCTGAAGGAGCCGTTCGCATGTCTATCACTTACCACGTCGGTGACCTTCCCGCTGATCTCGATCTCGGCCCCGTTGTCGCCATCGACAGCGAGACCATGGGGTTGTCCCTGGTGCGCGACCGTTTGTGCGTGATCCAGTTGTCGGGGGGCGACGGCAACGCCCATGTGGTGCATTTCCCCATTCCGGTCTATGACGCGCCCAACCTCAAGCGCCTGCTGGCCGATCCGGCCGTGACCAAGCTGTTCCACTTCGCCCGCTTCGACCTGGCCATGATCCACAAGCATCTGGGCGTGCGCTGCCAGCCGGCCTGGTGCACCAAGCTGGCGTCGCGGCTGACCCGCACCAACACCGACCGCCACGGCCTCAAGGATCTGTGCCGCGAATTGCTGGGCGTCGATCTGTCCAAGCAGCAGCAGACCTCGGATTGGGGCGCGCCCGAGCTGACCAACGAGCAATTGGCCTATGCCGCCTCGGACGTGTTGCACCTGCATGCGCTCAAGGCCAAGCTGGAAGTGCTGCTTGACCGCGAGGACCGCCGCGAGGTGGCCGAGGCCTGCTTCCGCTTCCTGCCGACGCGGGCGGAACTGGACCTGCTGGACTGGGACGAAGTCGATATTTTCTCGCACTAGAACGGCGTGCGGGGACCGGACGGGGCGGGCGGATAGGCGGGGGTGGGGCGCATTTCTTTGCGCTCTCCTCTTTTGACCTTCCGATTGGCCGCGCGATTCGTATAGTGAGGGGCCGCGCTACCGCTTTGGCGCGCCAATTGCAAGTTCTGTTCAGGACCCGTTCATGACCATCGCCGTGCCGGAAGACGTCACCACCGCCACCGGGGCCGTCTCCGCCGATATCCTTTCCGCCCGCCGGGTGCTGACCGCCGAGGCCGCCGCGCTGGAGGCGCTGGCCGCCTCGCTGGGCGACGCCTTCGTCGCCGCCGTCGCGGCGCTGGCCGCCGCGTCGGGCCGGGTGGTGGTGTCAGGCATGGGCAAGTCCGGCCACGTGGCGCGCAAGATCGCCGCCACCCTGGCCAGCACCGGCACCCCGGCGTTCTTCGTCCACCCGGGCGAGGCCAGCCACGGCGACCTGGGCATGATCATGCCGGGCGACGCGGTGGTGGCGCTGTCCAATTCCGGCGAGACGCCCGAGCTGGGCGACATCGTCGCCTATACCCGCCGCTTCGAAATCCCGCTGATCGCCATCACCTCGCGCGCGGGCAGCAGCCTGGCCCAGGCCGCCGACGTGGGGCTGATCCTGCCGCCGGTCCCCGAAGCCTGTCCCATGGGGCTGGCCCCCACCACCTCGACCACGCTGATGCTGGCGCTGGGCGACGCGCTGGCGGTGGCGCTGCTGGAACGCAAGAATTTCACCGCCGCCGATTTCCGCATCTTCCATCCCGGCGGCAAGCTGGGTCAGCGTCTGCTCAAGGCCGCCGACCTGATGCATGGCGGCGACGCGGTGCCGTTGGTCGGCCCCGACCTTCCCATGGCCGAGACGCTGCTGGTGATGAGCGCCAAGCGGCTGGGCTGCGTCGGCGTGGTCGAAAACGGCCAGCTTGCCGGCATCATCACCGATGGCGACCTGCGCCGTCACATGCAGGCCAAGGACGGACTGAATACCCTGTTGGGGCGTCCCGCCGCCGAGATCATGACGCGGGGGCCGAAGACGGTGCCGCCGTCCATGCTGGCGGCCGAAGCGTTGCGCATCATGAATTCCAAATCCATCACCACGTTGTTCGTGGTGGATGACGGCCGGCCGGTGGGGGTGTTGCACGTGCACGACCTGCTGCGCTCTGGCGTGGCCTGAGCGGAGCGGGGCGGGGATGAGCCTGCACGCCGACCGCGATATGCATCCGTCGACTCCTCGCCCGCGTATCACGCTTCGGCGCCATCCGCTGCGCGCCGCCCAATCGGCCAAGGCCGGCGGCCATCACCGCTATTCCCGCATGGTCGGCACCCTGCGCCTGGTGTTGCCGGCGCTGGCGGCCATCCTGTTGGGCCTGGTGGTGGCGTGGCCGCAATTGACCGGCACCGACGATCGCTTCCAACTGGGCATTTCCAGCCTGTCGTCGTCCTCGGTCGAAAACCTGTCCATGGTCAACGCCCGCTTTTATGGATTGAACCGGCGCAACCAGCCGTTCACCCTGACCGCCGACGTCGCCACCGAGGACGAACCGGGGACCGGCCTGATCGTGCTGGACCAGCCCAAGGGCGATTTCGTCACCAGCGGCGGCAAGGGCGTCTATGTGGAAGCCCGGCGCGGCTTCTATCAGCAGAAGCTGCAGGTGTTGGACCTGGAGGGCGAGGTCAGCCTGTTTCACGAGGATGGCTACGAGTTGCACACGGAAAAGGCCCGCATCGACCTCAAGACCTCGGAAGTGGTCGGCACTGTCCCGGTCCAGGGGCGCGGCCCGCAGGGCCTGATCGACGGCACCGGCTTCCGCATCCGGGACAAGGGGACCAAGGTCGAAGTGACCGGCAAGTCCAAGTTGAATCTGAAGGGGGCTGGCGCCAAATGATGCGTGCAATCGCTTGGGCGCTGGCCGTGGCCGCCGCGCTGGCCGCCGCACCGGCGGCGGCTCAGGGCTTCAACATGAGCCGCGACAACGACCAGCAGATCCAGGTCTTCGCCGATGACGGCATCGAATGGGTGTCCGAGGCCAATCGGGTGATCGCCCACGGCAACGCCAAGGCCATCCGCGGCACCGTCACCGTCACCGCCGACACCCTGACCGCCTATTACCGCGACGGTGCCGGCGGCAACGAGATTTGGCGCCTGGATGCCGACGGCAACGTCACCATCGCCACGCCGACCGAGACCGCCACCGGCACCAAGGCGACCTATGACCTGGAAAAGGCCATCTTCGTGCTGCGCGGCCAGCCGTCCAAGCTGGTGACGCCGACCGACACGGTGACCGCCAAGGACACGCTGGAATATTGGGAAAAGGAACGCATGGCGGTGGCGCGCGGCGATGCGCTGGCGACCAGTGCCGACAAGAGCATCAAGGCCGACGTGCTGACCGCCCATTTCAAGGACAAGTCGGGCGCGGCCCCGGCGCGCAAGCCGGCCGGCAAGGGGGCGGGCGCCGCCCAGAGCGGCAGCCTGGAACTGCAGCGCGCCGACGCCTATGGCCATGTGGTGCTGGTCACCTCCAAGGAACAGGTGACCGGCGACCGTGGCGACTACAATCTGGAAAGCGGTATCGCCACGGTGACCGGTTCGGTTAAACTGACCCGCGACGGGAACGAGTTGAACGGCGGATACGCCCACGTCAACCTGAACACCGGGATCAGCAAGCTGTTCGGCGCCGCTCCCGGTGGCAAGGACGGCGAGACCCGCGCCCACGGCACTTTCATCCCGGAAAAGCAGGAAGGCGAAAAGCGGCGTGCCATCTTCCGGGGGGCCGGTCCCAGCCAGGGCGACTCCTCCCAGGACAACGACGCAGGCAGGCGCTAAAGGAATGCGGATGGACGCGATCAATCCCACCGACGAACAGGTTGCCGACGGCCAAGCCGCCGCGCCGGCGCGTTCGGTGTTGCCCGGCAGCGGCCTCAAGGCCACCAATATCGGCAAGCGGTTCAAGCGCCGCGCCGTGCTGCGTGACGTTTCCATCCAGGTCAGCCGGGGCGAGGCGGTGGGGTTGCTTGGTCCCAACGGTGCCGGCAAGACCACCTGTTTCTATTGCATCACCGGCTTGATCAATCCCGATGACGGCGCCATCGAACTGGATGGCAACGACATCACCGGCCTGCCCATGTATCGCCGTGCCCGCCTGGGCATCGGCTATCTGCCGCAGGAAGCGTCGATCTTTCGCGGCCTGACCGTCGAAGGCAACCTGATGGCGGTGCTGGAAGTGGTCGAACCCGACCGCGACGCCCGCGAGGCGCGGCTGGACGAACTGCTGGCCGAATTCGGCGTCGAGCATCTGCGCCGCGCGCCGGCCATGGCGTTGTCGGGCGGCGAGCGCCGCCGCGTGGAAATCGCCCGTGCGCTGGCGTCCAAGCCGCATTTCATCCTGCTGGACGAACCGCTGGCCGGTATCGACCCCATCGCCGTGTCCGACATTCGCGATCTGGTCGCCCACCTCAAGCATCGCGGCATCGGGGTGCTGATCACCGACCACAATGTGCGCGAGACGCTGGATATCATCGACCGTGCCTACATCCTGCACGACGGCACCGTGCTGATGGAAGGCCCGCCCGAGGAGATCGTCGCCCATGAAGGGGTGCGACGGGTCTATCTGGGCGAGAATTTCAGTCTCTGATCCAGCCCCGCTAGCGAAAGACGGCTCCGTCCATGGCGCTCTCCCCCCGGTTGGATATCCGCCAGACTCAAGCTCTGGTGATGACGCCGCAATTGCAGCAGGCGATCAAGCTGCTGCAGTTGTCCAACCTGGAGTTGACAACGTTCGTCGATCAGGAACTCGAGCGCAATCCGCTGCTGGAGCGCGAGGACGGCGACCGCGTCGACGGCAGCGATCCCGGCGCCGAGGCCGAGGCGGCCGAAGCGCGTGAGCAGCAGCCCGAGGCGCCGGCCGAGGCGCCCATGCTTGACGGTATGACCGAAACGTCCGCCGCCGACGGCATGGACGTGGATTACGACAACCTGTTCAACAACGACAGCGTCGGCGATTCGCTGGACGGCGAGGCGTTCGGCCAATGGAGCCGCACCGGCGGTTCCACCAGCTTCGACGACGGCGAGTCCAATCTTGAACAGACGCTGGCTGGCGACGCTACCCTGCGCGACCATCTGGTGGCCCAGCTCAACGTCGACATCCTCGACCCCGCCGACCGCCTGATCGGCCTGCATCTGATCGAGATGCTGGACGAATGCGGTTATTTGGTCGGCGACCTGAGCGAGGTGGCGGAAAAGCTGGGCTGTCCGCTGGCGACGGTGGAAGGGGTGCTGACCCGGGTGCAGCGCTTCGACCCGGTCGGCGTGTTCGCCCGCTCGCTCAAGGAATGCCTGGCGCTGCAACTGGCCGAGCGCGACCGCCTGGACCCTGCCATGGCGGCGCTGCTGGACAACCTGGAAATGCTGGGCCGCCGCGACCTGGCCGGGCTGATGAAGGTGTGCGGCATCGACGCCGAGGACCTGGCCGACATGATCGGCGAGATCAAGGCGCTCGACCCCAAGCCGGCGCTACGTTTCGACACCGCCGTCGCCCAGCCGGTGACGCCCGACGTGCTGATGCGCCGCGCCCAGGATGGCGCCTGGCTGGTGGAGCTGAACTCGGACACCTTGCCGCGCGTGCTGGTCAACGCCCGCTATTACGCCAAGGTGTCGGCCGGCGCCCGCAACAAGGACGAAAAGACCTATCTGTCGGAACGCTTCCAGTCGGCCAATTGGCTGGTGAAGTCGCTGCACCAGCGCGCCACCACCATCCTCAAGGTCGCCACCGAACTGGTGCGGCAGCAGGACGCCTTTTTCCGCCACGGCGTCCAGCATCTGCGCCCGCTGGTGTTGCGCGACATCGCCAACGCCATCGGCATGCATGAAAGCACGGTCAGCCGTGTCACCTCGAACAAGTACATGGCGACGCCGCGCGGCATCTACGAACTGAAGTACTTCTTCACCCAGGCCATCGGCTCCAACGACGGCGGCGACGCCCATTCCGCCGAATCGGTGCGTCACCGCATCAAGGCGCTGATCGACGCCGAGGGCAAGGCGGTGCTGTCCGACGACCGCATCGTCGAAATCCTGAAAGCCGAAGGCATCGACATCGCGCGGCGCACGGTGGCAAAGTACCGCGAGGGCATGAATATCCCGTCTTCGGTTCAGCGCCGGCGCGAGAAATCGCTGAGTGCATAGAGCGGCGGGCGTCAGACTTGACGCGCGGTGCGACCAGCGGCCATTGCGGCCGCGGCCAAGCGGGCGGATGCCCGCGCCCGGCGAGGGCAAAAGAAAGCCCGGGCGGAGGCGGCCGGGGCGATGCTTGACTTCGGTCGGGGGCGGAACTATGTTCCCGCCGCCCTTGCACCGGTCCCCTAGGCCTTGAGTTCGGCCCGGCGCGACCGAGATTTGTGGAAAAAGGCGAACCGGCTTTCATGGTCGCCAGGCAGGCCCAACAGAGGGTTGTTTTCATGGACATCGCCGATCTGATCACCCCGGCTGCCGTCATCCCGAACCTGCGCGCGACGTCGAAGAAACAGGCGCTGCAGGATCTGGCCAAGAAGGCGGCCGAGCTTACCGGCCAGAGCGAGCGCGCCGTGTTCGACGTGCTGCTGGAGCGCGAGCGCCTGGGCACCACCGGTGTCGGCAACGGCATCGCCATTCCCCATGGCAAGCTGCCCAGCCTGACGCGCCTGTACGGCCTGTTCGCCCGGCTGGAAAAGCCCATCCATTTCGAATCCATCGACGAACAGCCGGTCGACCTGATCTTCCTGCTGCTGGCGCCGGAATCGGCTGGGGCCGACCATCTCAAGGCTTTGGCCCGCGTATCGCGGCTGTTGCGCGACAAGGGTGTGTGCGAGAAACTGCGTGGCACCGACAACGCCGACGGCCTGTTCGCCTTGCTGACCGAATCGCCGGCCAGCCGGGCGGCCTGACATCGCTGTGGCCCAAAAGTCGCTGTGACATCGGGTGGACGCCCCCTGTTCCCGCAGCGCAAAAAGAGCTAGAAGGGGCGCATGAGGACGCTCTATCACCATCCGCTCTGTCCGTTCTCGCGCAAGGTGCGCGTGGTCCTGGCTGAAAAGAAGCTGGAATTCGAGACCCATCTCGAACGCTATTGGGAACGCCGCGACGAATTCCTCGCGCTGAACCCGGCGGCCGAGGTGCCGGTGCTGGTCGAGGAAGGCGGCACCGTGCTGGCCGATTCCACCGCCATCTGCGAATACCTGGACGAGGTCCACCGCGAGCCGCCGCTGCTGCCGGCCGAAGCCACCGCGCGTGCCGAGGTTCGCCGCCTGGTCAATTGGTTCGACGTCAAGTTCCATCGCGACGTCACCATCAACCTAGTGGGCGAAAAGGTGCACAAGCGTCTGACCAGCGCCCATGCCGCCCCCGATTCGCGGCTGATCCGCGCCGGCTTCGCCGCCATCCACCAGCATCTGGATTACGTCGGCTGGCTGACCGAGCGCCGCACCTGGCTGGCCGGCTCGCATTATTCCATGGCCGACATCGCCGCCGCCGCCCAGATTTCCTGCGTCGACTATATCGGCGACGTGCCGTGGGAGAACCATCCCGGCGCCAAGGACTGGTATGCCCGCGTCAAGTCGCGCCCCAGCTTCCGCCCGCTGCTGGCCGACCACCTGCCCGGCGTGCCGCCGCCGCGTCATTACGCCGATCTGGATTTCTGATTTTCCCTCTCCCGCGAGCGGGAGAGGGTGGCCCGCAGGGTCGGGTGAGGGAGCCAAGGACTCCGGAGCTTCCGGCTCCCTCACCCTCCCATGCTTTGCATGGGCCCCTCCCTCTCCCGCTTGCGGGAGAGGGGCCTAAGGAATCCCCCATGCGCTTCGTTGCTTTCGTTACCGCTTTCCTCCTCGCCACCTCGGCCCAGGCCGAGGTGATCGAGCGGCTGCCGACCCGGGACAAGGTGGTGGCGCTGACGTTCGACGCTTGCGAGGCACGCAATGCCCCGGCGTTCTTCGATCAGCCGCTGCTGGCCTATCTGGAAGGCGAGAAGCTGCCCTTCACCATCTTCGCCAGCGGCCTGTTCGCCCAGCGCAATGCCGGCGAGCTGGCGCGGCTGTCGAAATCGCCGCTGGTCGAGGTCGAGAACCATTCCTTCGACCATCCCCAGCACATGGAGCGGCTGGATGCCGGCCGCGTCGCTGCCGAGGTGGAGCAGGCCGATTCCGCCATCATGGCCGCCACCGGCCGCAAGCCGACCTTCTTTCGCTTTCCCGCCGGCAATTACGATGCCGCCACCCTGGCCGAGGTCGAGGCCAGCGGCCACAAGGTGGTGCACTGGCGCTGGCCGTCGGGCGACCCGGCGAAGGGATTGGAGCCGGCCCATCTGCGCGACTGGGTGCTGTCGAAGGTCAAGCCGGGCGACGTGCTGATCTTCCATATCAATGGCCGCGCCCCCGCCACCCATGTGGCGCTGCCCGAGGTGGTGGCCGAATTGCGCCGGCGCGGCTATGGCTTCGTCCGCCTGGACGAGGTGGTGAAATGAGCCTGCGCCCGCTGTGTCCTGCCGATATCGCCGTGCTGGCTCCCACCCTGGCGGCGATGGACCCGTGGCGGACGCTCGGTTTCACCGCCATCGGGCTGGCGGCCTATCTTGGCCGCGACGACGGGGCGCTCCATCGGGTGGTGGCGGAGCGCGACGGCCGGCCGGTGGCGGTGCTGGCGCTGCGGCGGCCCTGGCTGCGCGGGCCGTATATCGAGCTGCTGGCAGTGCTGCCCGATGCCCAGGGCGGCGGTACCGGGCGTCGTTTGGTGGAATGGGCGGCGAGCCAGGGCGGCGGCAATCTGTGGGCCTGCGTTTCGGCCTTCAATGAGGCGGCCCGCGCCTTCTATGCCCGCGCCGGGTTCGTCGAGGTGACGGCGCTGCCCGATCTGGTCGCCGACGGGGCCGACGAAATCCTGCTCAGGCGGCGGCTTGATCCGACGTCGGCAGCAACGGCACGCTGACCGAGAAGGTCGAGCCGCGTCCGGGCTGGGAGCACAGCGTGACCGGATGGTCGAGCAGGCGGGCCATGCGCGCCACCACCGACAGCCCCAATCCCAGGCCGCAGGCGCGGTCGCGGCTGGCGTTGCCGACCTGATAGAAATCCTCGAAGATCTTGTCCTGCTGGTTGTCGGCGATGCCGATGCCGGTATCCACCACCTGGAACACCAGCCGTCCGCCGCGCCGCCGGGCGCCGATCAGGATGCCGCCCGTCTCGGTGTAGCGCGCGGCGTTGTGCAGCAGGTTGCGCAGCATGCGTTCCAGCAAGACCTCGTCGGTCAGGATCAGCGCCGGCCGGGCCTTGACCCTGAACCGAAGGCCGCGCGCCTCGATCTGGGGCTGGAATTCGCGGGCCAGCCGTTCCAACAGGCCGGCGGCGGACACCGGCGCCGGCTTGGCGGCGACGATGCCGGCTTCCAGCGTCGAGACGTCCAGCAGGATGTTCAGCAATTGCTCGCCGGCATTCATCGCCTCGTCCAGCTTGCTGGCCACGCTGTCGGCGCGGGGATCGGACAGATAGGGCGTCAGCGCGGCGCGGAACAGGCGCATGGCCTGGAACGGCTGGCGCAGATCGTGGCTGGCGGCGGCGAGGAAGCGGGACTTGGCCTGGTTCGCCCGTTCCGCCTGTTCGCTCGCCTCCATCAGGTCCTGCCGCAGTCGCACTTCGTCGGTGATGTCCACCGCCGCGCCGACCAGGCCGCGAACGGTGCCGGCTTCGTCCATCATGGGTTCGTACCACACGTCCATGACCCGTGAGTGGCCGGCGCAAACCAGCGGCACGGTGCCGCGCTGCCCGACTCCGCTGTCCAACGTCGTGCGCTGCATCGCCATCAGGCGGACGGCGGCCTCGGCATCGTAAAGGTCGGTGACGCGGCGGCCCTCGGCGCCCTCGGTCCCCGGCAGGCCGTTGAACATCCAGGCATAGCGCAAGTCGGCATCATAGGCGCACATGGTCACCCGCGAATGCTTCAGCGCCACGCGGAAGCGTTCCTCGCTGGCCCGCAGGGCCTCGCGTGCCATGATCTGGCCGGTGATGTCGGCTACGATGCCGATGCGGCCGACAGCCTCGCCGCGCAGATCACGGTCGCTCACTTCGTTGACCAGCGCCCAGATGTCGCGGCCGTCGGGACGGCGCAGGTGCACCTCGTGCTGCCCCTCCATGCCGTCGAGGGGCTGGGGCGCGCCGGCATTGACCATGGCGCGCCAATCCTGTCCCCTCATGGCGTGCTTGGGCCGGCCCAGGATCATGGACAGCGAATCGTTGGCATAGGTGCAGGTACCGCCGGCATCGGTGCGATAGATGCCGACCGGGGCGATGCGGGCCAGCTTGCGGAAGCGTTCCTCGCTTTCGCGCAAGGCTTCGCTGACCTGTTTCAGGGTCGAGACGTCGACCAGCGTGCCGATGCGGCCCCTGACGCGGCCCTGGGCGTTGCGTTCGGGGATATCGCGCACCAGAACCCAGACGATGGCACCGTTGGGCTGCACTATCCGGCATTCCCGCAGTTCCAGTTCGGTATCGCGGGCGCGGACGCGGGCGACCACCTCTTCGACCCATGGCCGGTCTTCGGGATGCAGGCAGCTTAGCCACGACTTCCCCTGCAATTCGGCTTCGGACCGCCCGGTGATGCGCTGGAACCACGGATTGGCGTAGGTCAGCCGCCATTGCGGGTCCAACCGGAAAATCCCGGTGGGAGCCACCCCGGCCATCTGGGTGAAGCGCAGCTCGCTTTCGCGCAACGTATGCTGGAACGACTTCATGCGCTGATCCAGCACATTGGCCATGCTGTCGAAGGTGCGGGCCAGCCGGCCGAATTCGCCGCGATCGCAGGTCAGGCCGCTGGTCACGCCCATCTCGCCGGCGCGGATGCGGGCGGCGGCGGTTTCCAGCGTCGACAGCTTGCGCAGCACCAGGCGATGCAGGCCGATAGCGGCGATGGACAGTGACAGCAGCAACGTCAAGCCGATGGTCAGCAGCCGCATGTTGTCCAGCGGAGGGGGATCGCCATGGGCGACGCCCCAAGCCGTGGGCAACACCAGAATCACCAGCGGCACCACCGCCACCAGGGCGAGGCTTAGCAAGCGTACACGAAGAGAGAGCGGCGAGTTGAACATCGCCGGGCATAGAACGCGCACTGGGCCGGTCGTGCAACCCTGGCGCACGTTCTACGACCTTGGTGATGCCTGTGCTTACAGCAGCAGCGAGATCAGGGCGCCCAGGCCGAAGACGATCAGCAAAGCGCCGGACAGGTGGTTGAACAGCCGCATGCGCTCGGACGTGAAACGGGCGCGTACCAGAATGGTCAGCTCGGTCAGCATGGCCCACCACAGCGCCGAGCCGGTGAACACCCCCAGCACCAATTGCCACGATTGCGCCAAATCCACCGGCTGCGCCGCGGCGCCCATGGCGACGAACACGCCGGTGACGCCCAGGATGGTGCCGGGATTGGTGATGGTGATGGCGAAGGTGGACACGAAATCGCGCCAGGCGCCCGGCCCCTTGTCCTCGTCCGCGTCCAACCCGACGGCCGCCGCCGCCCAGGTGCGCAGGCCGATGACGACCATGAACAGGCCGCCCACCAGCGTCAGCAACGCGGTGTGCCCCTGCAGGAAGATGGAAACGGCGCCCAGGCCCAGGCCGACCACGGCACCGAACAGGGTGTCGGCCAGCGCCGCGCCCAATCCCGCCATCCAAGCGGCGGGACGGCCGTCGGCCAGCGCCTTGCGGATGCACATCAGACCCACCGGACCGATGGGAGCGGCAATGGCAAAGCCGATGCCGACACAGCGCAGGTAAAGGGGGACGTCCACCCGGCGGACTCTGGTTGGGGTTGGAAGGCGGCGGCAGCAAAGCAGAAAGCGGGCGCAGCGACAAGGGGGTGAGGGTCGTACGAAAGAATCTTCATCTTGACGGGCTATATGCGAAGGAATGTTGCGCTGCAACCTTGCCTCCGGCGTCCCGACTTGCTAGGGTCCGGACAATTTCCAATCGGAGGTCCATCCCCATGGCGACTGTCACCCGTCCCCGCCGCAGCGTGCTGTACATGCCCGGTTCCAACGCCCGCGCCCTGGAAAAGGCGCGCACGCTGGCGGCCGACGGCCTGATCCTCGACCTCGAGGACGCGGTGGCGCCCGACGCCAAGGACGTCGCCCGCGCCCAGGTGGTCGAAGCGGTCAAGGCCGGCGGCTATGGCGGGCGCGAATTGCTGGTGCGCGTCAATGGCCTCAACACCCCGTGGTTCCACGCCGACGTGGTCGCCGCCGCCACCTCGGGCGCCGATGCCATCCTGATCCCCAAGGTGGAAAGCGCCGACGCCGTGCGTCAGGTCGAGGCCATCATGGTCGCCGCCGGCGCGCCCGAGTCCATGGCGATCTGGTGCATGATGGAAACCCCGCGCGGCATCCTCAAGGCGGAAGAGATCGCCGCCTCGACGCCGCGCATGGGCGGTTTCGTCATGGGGACCTCGGATCTCGCCAAGGATCTGCATTGCGCCCATACCGCGCTGCGCCTGCCCATGATCACCTCGCTCGGCCTGTGCCTGCTGGCGGCGCGGGCCTATGGCCTGGCGGTGTTGGACGGCGTCTATCTCGACCTGTCCGACGATGCCGGCTTCGCGGAGTCGTGCCTGCAGGGGCTGGAACTGGGCTTCGACGGCAAGACCCTGATCCATCCCAAGACCATCGACGCCGCCAACCGCGTGTTCGCGCCGTCGGAGGCCGAGATCGCCTGGTCGCAGAAGATCATCGCCGCCCACGCCGAGGCCGCCGCCGCCGGCAAGGGCGTCGTGGTGGTCGACGGCAAGCTGGTGGAGAACCTGCACGTCGAGAACGCCAAGCGCATCGTGCGCCTGGCCGAACAGATCGCCGCGCTGGAAGCGGACCTGAACAAGTAAGGAAAATTTACCACAGAGACACAGAGGCACAGAGAGGCTGTGCCGGGGCCGATCTGAACGCCCTCTCTGTGTCTCTGTGCCTCTGTGGTTCATTCTTTAGGGGCTTGTCATGACCAAGACCAATTCCGGCAATTTCTTCGAGGATTTCCGCCTTGGCCAGGAAATCCGCCATGCCACCCCGCGCACGGTGACCGCGGGCGACGTGGCGCTGTATACCGCGCTGTACGGCTCGCGCTTCGCCTTCAATTCCTCGGCGGAATTCGCCCGCTCGCTTGGCCTGCCCGAGGCGCCGCTGGATGATCTGGCCGCTTTCCATGTGGTGTTCGGCAAGACCGTGCCCGACGTCTCGCTCAACGCCGTGGCCAATCTGGGCTATGCCAACGGCCGCTTCGGCGTGCCGGTGCTGGCCGGTGATACCTTGACCACGGTGTCCACCGTCATCGGCCTCAAGGAAAACTCCAACAAGAAGACCGGCGTGGTCTATGTCCGTTCGGTCGGCAGCAACCAGCGCGGCGAGATGGTGGTGGACTATGTCCGCTGGGTGATGGTGAAGAAGCGCGACGAAAGCGCCGCCATCGCCGAGGAGAAGGTGCCGGAGCTGCCCGGTTCCGTCGCCGCTGCCGACCTGATGGCGCCCGCCGGCCTGAGCACCGCCAACTACGATACCGTGCTGGCCGGCAGCCCCCATCTGTGGGACGACTACGCGGTGGGCGAGAAGATCGACCACGTGGACGGCATGACCATCGAGGAAGCCGAGCACATGATGGCGACGCGCCTGTGGCAGAACACCGCCAAGGTGCACTTCAACCAGCACACCGAGGGCCAGGGCCGCTTTGGCCGCCGCCTGATCTATGGCGGCCACATCATCAGCATGGCCCGGGCGCTGTCGTTCAACGGCCTGGGCAACGCCTTCAAGATCGCCGCCATCAACGGTGGCCGCCACGTCAACCCGACCTTTGCCGGCGACACCATCTATGCCTGGTCGGAAGTGCTGGAGAAGATCGCGCTGCCTGGCCGCTCCGATCTTGGCGCGTTGCGCCTGCGTCTGGTCGCGCTGAAGAACCAGCCGGCCGCCGGTTTCCCGTTCAAGAAGGAAGACGGCAAGGAATACGAGCCGGCGGTGGTCCTGGACTTCGATTACACCGTCTACGTCCCGCGTCGCTAGGGCTATTTGCCGCCGCTATCCCGCAGGGGGATGGTGGCGGCCTGCTTTTTGGCGCGGTTTGGCGGCCTCGACACACTCCGTCGGTTGACGTCCGGCCGGTGACTTGCTTGTATCCGTTTGGGAACAAGGGATTTGGGGTGGAAGTCATATGGCACAGCAAGACGGTGCGCGCCGCACGAGTCTGTCCGTGCGCGTCCTTGTGGTCATCCTGGCCACCATCGCCGCCATCGTCACCGTGGGCACCGCCATCGGCCTGTGGCGCGCCTATGGTCAGACCGAGACCGAACTGGTGCGCCGGGTCGACATGCTGGCCGGCATCCAGTCCCTGACCGTCAGCCGTCCGCTCTACGATTTCAACGACACCCAGGTTGCCGCCGCCATCGACGCCTTCCGCGGCGACGAGGCCTTTTTGGCCGCCAAGGTCACCGGCGTGGACGGCGCCGTGGTCGCCCAGGCGGGCGAGGTGCCGGCAAGCGAAAGCCATCCCATCGTCGTCAGCCGCAAGGTGACCTTTCGCGAAGGCGACAAGGACATCGACGTCGGCGCCCTGGAAGTATCCTATTCGCGCCGCGCCCTTGATGCGGTCGTCCGGACCCAATTGATCGAGGGCACGGTGTCGCTGGCCCTGCTGTTGCTGGCGGTGACCGGCGCCGTCATGCTGGCCTTCGGCCGCATCGCCCGGCCGCTGGGCGGCATCACCGCCGACATCCGCCGCCTGGCCGAAGGCGACACCGGGGTGCAGATCGCCCACACCGGCCGCGACGACGAAATCGGCGACATCGCGCGGGCGCTGGCGGTGTTCCGCGACCACATGCTGGCCAACAAGCAGCACGCCGAGGCGGAGCAGCAGGCCCAGGCTCGCAACGTCGCCCGCATGGCCGAGCAAGAGCGCATCACCGGCGAATTCAACGGCGTCGTCAGCCGCCTGATGGAGGCGGTGTCGCGCACGGTCGACGCGGTGCACGGCACCTCGGACCGGCTGAAGACCAGCGCCGCCGCCACCGAGGCCAAGACCACCCAGGTGTCGGCGGTGGTCGAGGAATCGGTCGCCAACGTGCAGGCGGTGGCCTCGGCGGTGGAACAGATGGACCATTCGGTGTGCGACATCAGCGCCCGCATGGGCGAGACCACCCGCGTCACCGACGAGGCGGTGTCCATGGTGGGCAGCGCCGACAGCACCATCGCCGGCCTGTCCGAAGCGGCCGGCCGCATCGGCGAGGTGGTCAGCCTGATCAACGACATCGCCAGCCAGACCAATCTGCTGGCGTTGAACGCCACCATCGAGGCGGCCCGGGCCGGTGAGGCCGGCAAGGGCTTCGCCGTGGTGGCGGCCGAGGTCAAGAACCTGGCCAACCAGACCAGCCGCGCCACCGAGGAAATCGGCCAGCAGGTCGCCGACATCCGCGCCACCACCGACAGCGCCATCGCCGCCATCCAGTCGGTCAAGTCGTGCATCGAGCGCATCAGCGATGCGGTGCAGGGCGTCATGCGTGCCACCGAGGAACAGCGCCAGGCCACCGGCGACATCAGCGTCAACGCCCGCCACGCCGCCCAAGGCAATGGCGAGGTGGCGGTGCATATGGTCGACGTCGCCGCCGAGGCTCAGTCCACCGGCGGGCTGGCCACCCAACTGCACGGCAGCGCCTCGGACCTGCTGAACGAAGCCGGCCAGTTGCGGGCCGCCGTCGACGAGTTCTTTGCCCGGCTGGCCCGGCCCTGATCCTTTCCACACAAGGAGTACGCCCATGTTGAAGCGCTTCGCCCTGGCCGCCACCCTGGTTGCCGGCACCGCCCTGACCGCTGCGGCGGCGCGCGCCGACGTCATCACCCTGCGTGCCGACGAGTTCTGTCCCTACAACTGCGCCGAAGGCGCGGACAAGCCGGGCTATGGCATCGAGGTGGCCAAGGAAATTTTCAGCAAGGCCGGCCACACCGTGGACTACAAGACCATGGCCTGGGCGCGTGCGCTGGAAGACGGCCGCAAGGGCGCCATCAACGCGGTGATCGGCGCCGACAAGGTCGAGGCGGCGGATTTCGTCTTCCCCGCCCAGTCCATCGCGGTGATCGACAACACCTTCGTGGTGAAGAAGGGCAGCGCGTGGAAATACGCCGGCCCGGCCTCGCTGGACAAGATCAAGGTCGGCGCCATCCAGGGCTATTCCTATTCCGGCGAGGTGGGTGACTATTTCACCGCCAACGCCAAGAACACCGCCCGTGTCGACATGGTCGGCGGCGACAATGCGCTGGAAATGAACCTGAAGAAGCTGGTCGCCGGACGTGTCGACGCCACCGTCGACGCCAAGCCGGTGCTGGCCTACAAGCTGATGAAGATGAACCTGGCCGACAAGGTGGAGTTCGCCGGTTCGGCCGACCCCAGCGAGATTTACATCGCCTTCTCGCCCGCCAATCCCAAGTCCAAGGAATATGCCGCCATCCTCGACAAAGGGCTGGCCGAGATGCGCGCCTCGGGCCGTCTCAAGCAGATTCTCTCCGCCTATGGCGTGACCGACTGGAAGTAACGGCTGTCCCGGCTTGGCTGGGGGCGGCGCGCTATTCCCGCAGGTATTCGCGGCAATCCATGTCGTCGACCAGAATGTGGTCGACGACGATGCGCCGGATCAGCCGCGCCAGCGCCGCCAGCGCCGCCGCCGCCGTCAGGCCGGGCAACGCCGTGGTCAGGTCGGCAAGGTCTTGCAGCAACGCCGCGTGGGCGGTCTGGTGCTTGGTCAGCATGGGGCAATGGTGGCGCGCCAGCACGTCCTCCTCGTTGGCGAAGTGGACGCTCACCGTTTCGCGCACCCGCGCCAGCAAAGCCTCGCCGTCAAGTGGCGGACCACCGCGAAGCTGGTGGTGGTAGAGCGTGTTGAGGACGCGGACAATGTCGCGGTGTTCGTTGTCCAGCAGGCCGTTGCCGACCGAGAAATCCTCGTCCCAATGAATCAGCTCGTCGTCCGGCTCGGGCGGCGGGGTGTGGCGGAATAGATGGGGCAGGGTGAACATGGCCACCGCTCCTCTCAGCCGACCCAGGAGGGTGGTACGGCTTCCCCGCCGCCCATCGGCAGCGCGACCGGCGCGGTGGTGTTGCGGACCATGCCGCGGCTGTCGACGAATTGGCTGAAGCCGCAGGCGGAACAGACGTGCAGTTCACCGCTGGCGGCACGATGGTGGTCGAGTGGTCCACCGCAAGCCGGGCAAGACGCGGGTGCCGAAGGCGACGCGATAAGTTGGGCTATTTCATTTTCGATTGTGCCAATTTCGCGCTCGAGTCCTTCTTCATGGCTGCTCAGTTCATTCAATTTATTCATGATGGCAGACAACATGCGCAGCATGAGGGCGCCTTGCTGATGCAGCGCCGCCAAGTGGTGATGGACGTGGCGGAGTTCCTCAGACAGCGTTTCCGCATCCTGGGGGCGGCGAGATGGGGCGTCCATGGCGAGCCATCCAAAACATGTTCTAATTTTGGTAGTGTATCCTTTAACTGGTAATTTCTGTATTAAATTAAATAGGACTGAAGTATATGTGCGTTGCACTACAGTGAAAGCTGTGCGTTGCAGCAAAATCGACGGTAGAACAGTATTCTTGCCACATCATTTTTGATGCTGTCTGCCGGTTTGGCCGGGCGTGCCACCCGCCGCGAAAAATATTCCATCTGCAACATTACGGAAAAGTCAGGGTTTCCGCGCTCCTTGGCGGCAGTCATCGCGGGTGGCCTACCTGTTAGGGTGGGGTGGTGCTGGTGGACCCTGCCAGAAAGTGTGGCATCGCCTCGTTGACTCCGCGCCCCCCAACCGTTAAACACTTGCCCCATTGCCGCTATTTGGGCCTTTGGGCCTGTCACGACCGTTTTGGGGGCTTCTTGCCATGACCACGCGCAACCGGCCGCTTTCCCCACACCTGCAGGTTTATCGGCTGCCTTTGCTGGCGCTGATGTCCATCACCCACCGCATTACCGGCGTCGGCCTGGTGGTCGGTTTGCTCGCGCTTGCCGCGTGGCTGGGTGCCGCCGCCTCCGGCCCGGCGGCTTTCGCAGTTGCCCAGAGCCTGTTCGGCTCCATTCTCGGCAAGCTCCTGCTGCTGGGCTGGAGCTTTGCTCTGTTTTTCCATCTCGGCCACGGTGTCCGCCACCTGTTGTGGGATTCCGGTTGGGGCTACGAGCTGCCGCAGGCCTACGCCTCGGCCAAGGTGTCGCTGGGCGTTGCCTGCGTGCTGACGCTCGTCGTCCTGGTCGCTCTGGTCTGAGGGAGGGAAACATGACCCTGCGCAATCCGCTCGGCCGCGCTCGCGGCCTTGGTTCCGCCAAGGAAGGCGTGAGCCACCACTGGAGCACCCAGGTCACCGCCATCGGCCTGATCCCGCTGTCGCTCTGGTTCGTGATCTCGCTGGCCGGCCTGCATGGCGCCGACTACGCCACCTTCAAGGGCTGGCTGTCGGGTCCGTTCAATGCCTCGATGTTCGTGCTGACCGTCCTGATGGTCATCTACCACGCCCAGTTGGGCGTGCAGATGGTGGTCGAGGACTACGTCCACGGCGAAGGCATCAAGTTCGGCACCCTGGTCGCCATCAAGCTGGTCGCCGCCTTCCTCGCCGTCTTCATGACGGTGTCGATCCTCAAAGTCGCTGTCGGAGTCTGACGACATGGCTGCCTACAAGATCATCGACCACACCTACGACGTGGTGGTCGTCGGCGCCGGCGGCGCCGGCCTGCGCGCCACCATGGGTATGGGTGCGGCCGGCCTGAAGACCGCCTGCATCACCAAGGTGTTCCCCACCCGCTCCCACACCGTGGCCGCCCAGGGCGGCATCGGCGCGTCGCTCGGCAACATGGCCGAGGACAACTGGAAGTGGCACATGTACGACACCGTGAAGGGGTCGGACTGGCTGGGTGACCAAGACGCCATCGAATACATGTGCCGCGAGGCCGTGCCGGCGGTGTACGAGCTGGAGCATTTCGGCGTGCCGTTCTCGCGCACTCCCGAAGGCAAGATCTACCAGCGCCCGTTCGGCGGCCACATGCGCAACTTCGGCGAAGCCCCGGTGCAGCGCGCCTGCGCCGCCGCCGACCGCACCGGCCATGCCATCCTGCACACGCTGTACAGCCAGTCGCTGAAGCACCAGTGCGAGTTCTTCGTCGAGTACTTCGCCCTCGACCTCATCATGGAAGACGGCGTCTGCCGCGGCGTGATGGCGTGGAACCTGGACGACGGCTCGCTGCACCGCTTCCGCGCCCACAAGGTGGTGCTGGCGTCGGGCGGCTACGGCCGCGCCTACTTCTCGTGCACCTCGGCGCACACCTGCACCGGCGACGGCCACGGCATGGTCGCCCGCGCCGGCCTGCCGCTGCAGGACATGGAGTTCGTGCAGTTCCATCCCACCGGCATCTACGGTTCGGGCTGCCTGATCACCGAGGGCGCCCGTGGCGAGGGTGGCTACGTCACCAACTCGGCCGGCGAGCGCTTCATGGAGCGTTATGCCCCGACCGCCAAGGACCTGGCCTCGCGCGACGTCGTCAGCCGCGCCATGACCATGGAAATCCGCGAGGGCCGTGGCGTCGGTAAGGAAAACGACCACATCTACCTGCACCTGGAGCACCTGGGCGCCGAGACCCTGGAGCTGCGTCTGCCGGGCATTTCCGAGACGGCGAAGATCTTCGCCGGCGTGGACGTGACCAAGGAGCCGATCCCGGTGCTGCCGACCGTGCACTACAACATGGGCGGTATCCCGACCAATCTGTACGGCGAGGTGCTGAACCCGACTGCCGACAACCCGGATGCCACCGTCGAGGGCCTGATGGCCATCGGCGAGGCCGCCTGCGTGTCGGTGCACGGCGCCAACCGTCTGGGCACCAACTCGCTGCTGGACATCGTGGTGTTCGGCCGCGCCGCCGCGCTGCGCGCCGGTGCGACGCTGAAGCCCGGCACGGCCCACAAGCCGCTGCCGAAGGATGCCGGCGAAGCCTCGGTGGCTCGCTTCGACCGCCTGCGCAATGCCAACGGTTCGCTGCACACCAGCGAAATCCGCCTGGGCATGCAGAAGACCATGCAGATGGACGCTGCGGTGTTCCGCACCTCCAAGACGCTGGCCGAGGGCTGCGAGAAGCTGGCTCAGGTCGCCTCGACCCTGCCGCAGATCAAGATCAACGACCGTTCCACCGTGTGGAACTCGGATCTGGTCGAAGCTCTCGAACTGGAAAACCTGATGGATTGCGCGCTGGCGACCATCGTGTCGGCCGAAGCCCGCCACGAATCGCGCGGCGCCCACGCCCACGAGGATTATCCGGACCGCGACGACGTCAACTGGCAGAAGCACACCCTGGCTCGGGTGAGCGATGGCAAGGTGGCCCTGGACTACCGTCCGGTGCATACCTACACGCTGACCGACGAGGTCGAGTACATCAAGCCGCAGAAGCGCGTGTACTAAGGCAAGGGTAAGGAGACACAGCCATGGTTGAATTCACCCTGCCCGCCAACTCCCGCGTTCAGCCCGGCAAGGCCCACAAGGCCGCCGCCGGTGCCAAGAACGTCAAGGTGTTCAAGATCTATCGCTACGATCCGGATTCGGGTTCCAATCCGCGTCTGGACTCGTACGAGATCGACCTCGACGCCTGCGGACCGATGGTTCTGGACGCGCTTTTGAAGATCAAGAACGAGATCGACTCGACCTTGACCTTCCGCCGCTCGTGCCGTGAAGGCATCTGCGGTTCGTGCGCCATGAACATCGACGGCACCAACACGCTCGCCTGCCTCAAGCCGATCGAGGACATCAAGGGCGACGCCAAGATCTACCCGCTGCCGCATATGCCGGTGGTCAAGGACCTGATCCCCGACCTGTCCGTGCCCTATGCCCAGTTGGCCTCGATCAAGCCGTGGATGCAGACCCAGTCGCCGACCCCGCCCGATGGCGAGCGCCTGCAGTCGCCGGAAGAGCGCGAGAAGCTCGACGGCCTGTGGGAATGCATCCTGTGCTTCTGCTGCCAGACCTCGTGCCCGAGCTACTGGTGGAACGGCGAAAAGTATCTCGGCCCGTCGATCCTGTTGCAGGCGGCGCGCTGGATCCACGACAGCCGCGACGAATTCACCGGCGAGCGTCTCGACGCTCTCGAGGATCCGTTCAAGCTGTATCGTTGCCACACCATCATGAACTGCACGAAGACCTGCCCCAAGGGTTTGAACCCGGCCAAGGCGATCGGCAGCATCAAGGAAAAGCTGTTGGAGCGCCGGAGCTAAGCTCCAGCCTTCACGGCACGGCAAAAGGCCCGTCGGGAAACCGGCGGGCCTTTTTCGTCTTCGCCTCAGGCGGCGTGGCGCGCCCTATTCTTGAAAGTTGTCGCCCCAACTGCCCTGCGGCAGGGTGAAGCCGTCGGTGGGATAGGCGCCCTCGGCGGGCCGCTGCGGCGCTGCCGGGCGTGGCGGCAAGGCGGGGATCGGCGGCTTGCCGGCGATGTCGGCGGGGCTGAGCGGCGCGATTGGCGCCGGGGCCGGAGCCGGGGCCGGGGCCGGAGCCGACGGCGCGGCGGGAACGGCGGGAACGGCAACCGATGCGCCTGCGCCGGCCTCAGCCGGCGTGTTCGTCGCGGGCGGCGGCGCGCCGGGCAGGCCCTTTGACTGCGCGGTCATGGCATTATGCGGCTTGGCGGTCTTGCCGGTTTCCTTTTCCCACTTCTCGACGTCGTTGGGATCGAACGGGTTCACCGGGGTGCCGTTGGGGTGCAGCATCTCGGGGTCGTAGCATTGGAACGAGGCCATGTGGGGCGATGTCGCCCGGCACTGCCAGCGTTGTACCGAGCGGGAATAGATCGTCAGGCCGTGGGCGGCGCAGCGCTCGGTGGCCAGTTGCTCGACCTCGGCCCACGGCGTCTTGTCGCTGAAGCAGATATTGAGGCGACCCGTGGTCAGCACGGGGTCCTGCGGCTTGCTCGGCGACGTGACCGTAGTGGTTTGCACGTCGACAAACGGTTCGGCGTCGGCGCAACCGAATGTCAGGGCGGACAGCAACAGCAGCAGGGGGCGGTCAACGCGCATGGTCTGGCTCGATCGTCACGGTGGACCTTCTGTTTAGCCCAGGCGCCGGGCAAGGGAAAGCCGCTTCCGTGTCGGCGGCCGTTGTCTCGACGGGCGAGTGCGGATAATGTTTTCTCCCATCTGGGTGGGTAGGAGGTATAGATGTCCGAAACCAAAAAGTTCCGTCTGGTGACCCGCAGCGATTTCGACGGCTTGGTCTGCGCCGTGCTGCTGCGCCAGTTGGACATTATCGACGAGATCAAGTTCGTCCATCCCAAGGACATGCAGGACGGCCTGATCGATATCGGTCCCAACGACATCACCACCAACCTGCCCTATGTGGACGGCGTCAACATCGCCTTCGACCACCATCTTTCCGAAACGATCCGCGTAGGCAAGCGCGACAACCATATCATCCACCCCGATGCGCCGTCGGCCGCCCGTGTGGTCTATGACTATTACGGCGGCGCCGTGCGCTTCCCGGCGGCGTGGGACAAGATGATGGAAGAGGTCGACAAGGCCGATTCCGCCCATTATTCGCTGGACGACATCCTGTCGCCGACCGGTTGGACCCTGCTGAACTACATCATGGACGCCCGCACCGGCCTGGGCCGTTTCCGCGAGTTCCGCATTTCCAATTACCAGTTGATGATGAACCTCATCGACTATTGCCGGAACCATTCCATCGAAGAAATCCTCGCCCTGCCCGACGTGCTGGAACGCACCGACCTCTATTTCGCCCACGAGGAAAACTTCAAGGAGCAGATCAAGCGCTGCTCGACCGTGCACGGCAATCTGGTGGTGCTGGACCTGCGGCAAGAGGAAACCATCTTCGCCGGCAACCGCTTCATGATTTACGCCCTGCACCCCCAGTGCAACATCTCGATCCACGTCATGTGGGGCCTGAAGAAGCAGAACACCGTGTTTGCCATCGGCCGCTCGATCCTGGACCGCGGCTCGAAGACCAATGTGGGCGAGCTGTGCCTGAGCTATGGCGGCGGCGGCCACGAAAAGGCCGGCACCTGCCAAGTCGCCAACGACAAGGCGGCATCCATACTCCGGGACATCACCGCCAAGATCAACGCCGACGGCTGACGGCCCCCACAACCCCGCCCTTCGGCGGGGTTGTCCTTTTCGGGGCATCGGCCATCTCCGAATTTCGTTGCGTCGGCGGCGGGCCTGACTCACAGTCTTGGGGTTGTTTCCATCGCACCCCGCGAGATGTTGGCCATGGATTTGCAAAAGATCGCCAAGGTGCTGGCCTTGGCCGCTTCGGACAACGAGGCCGAGGCACTGCATGCGTTGCGCACCGCCAAGCGTCTGCTCGAGGCCGAGGGCGGCGATTTCGTCGAGCTTGCCAACCGCGTCGCCGGCGATGACGGCGTCGGCCGCGCCGCGCTGGAAAACGCCGTCTTCGACATGCGCAACGAAATCCGCGACCTGCGGTGCGAGAACGAACGGCTGAAGCAGGCGCGGGGGCTGCCGTCGGCGGCGGTGCCGTCCAGCATGTTCGACGCCGCCCGCGCTGCCGGCGACGTCATCCGCCTGCGGGCCGAACTGGCGGAATTGCATGAGGTGCTTGACCACGACCGCGCCCAGTTGCGCCACGTGCTGGCCAACGAGGCGGCGCTGCACCACGCGCTGCAAGACGCCCTGGCCGAGGCCGCCCACGCCAAGGCGCAATTGTCCGACGGCGACTCCCGCCGCATGCGGCTGGAGGTGGAGAACCGCCGCCTGCTGCACGCCAACCATGCCTTGACGGTGGAGCTGGAGGAAGCCCGCGCGGCCGCGCCGCCCGCGTTCGTGCCGGAGGCGGCGGCCGAGAAAAAGCCGCGCGTCCGCCGTGCCCATGGCGCCATTGGGCAATACGCCCTGTTCTGAACCGCCCCGACGTGGCGCGGCCCTTGGCGGCTGATGCTGGACTCCTGCCGCTTTCCGCCCATATAACCGGCTTATGATGCCCGTATCCGACCATGCCTTTCTGAAAATGCACGGACTGGGGAACGACTTCGTCGTTCTCGACGTCCGCTCGTCCGGTCTTGTCTTGTCCGATGCGGCGGTGCGCGCCATCGCCGACCGTCATCGCGGCGTCGGCTGCGACCAGTTGGTGGTCATCGAGCCGGCGCGCAATGCGGTCAGCGACGCCTGGATGACCATCTACAACCCGGACGGCTCGCAATCGGGCGCCTGCGGCAACGCCACCCGCTGTGTCGCCTGGCTGCTGATGCAGCAGGCCGGCACCGACAAGGTGGTGATCGAGACCAAGGCCGGCCTGCTTGATGCGGAACGGCGCGGCGATCGTCTGGTGGCGGTGGACATGGGGCGCGCCCGCCTGGATTGGCGCGAAATTCCGCTGGCCGAGGCGGTGGACACCCTGCACATGGACATTTCCGCCGGCCCGCTGGCCGATCCGGTCGGCGTCAGCATGGGCAATCCGCACGCGGTGTTCTTCGTCGACGATGTCGCCGCCATCGACCTGGCGGCGCTGGGACCGGGGATCGAACACCACCCGCTGTTCCCCGAGCGCACCAACGTGGAAATCGTCCAGGTGCTGTCGCCGGAAAAGCTGCGCATGCGGGTGTGGGAACGCGGCGCCGGCATCACCCAAGCCTGCGGCACCGGCGCCTGCGCCACCCTGGTGGCGGCGGCGCGGCGCGGTCTGACCGGCCGCAAGGCCGACGTGGTGCTGGATGGCGGCGTGCTGAGCATCGAATGGCTGGCCGACGACCACGTGCTGATGACCGGTCCGGTGGCGCTGGCGTTCCAGGGTACCCTTGATCCGAGTCTGCTGGCGTGACCGGATCGAGCGCAGCGAGGGACTGGCGCGTTGAGCGCCCGCGAGCTTATGCGAGCGTGAGCCAAGCGCGCGGATGCGCCCGCCCGGCGCTTGAGGGGCTAGACATGGTCGGAGCGAGCGTAGCGAGGGACTGGGCCGTTGAGGCCCCGCGAGCTTATGCGAGCGTAAGCCAAGCGCGCGGATGCGCGCGCCCGGCGCTTGAGGGGCTAGACATGACCGGAGCGAGCGCAGCGAGGGACTGGTCATGACTTCCGATAAAGTCCAAGTCGTTACCTTCGGGTGCCGCCTGAATGCCTATGAATCCGAGGTGATGCGCGAGCATGCCAAGGCGGCGGAAAGTGGCGTCGAAACCATCATCGTCAACACTTGCGCCGTCACCGCCGAGGCCGAGCGCCAGGCGCGGCAGAACATTCGCAAGCTGCGCCGCGACAATCCCGCCGCCCGCATCGTGGTGACCGGCTGCGCGGCCCAGGTGGACCCGGCCAAGTTCGCCGCCATGCCCGAGGTAGATCAGGTGCTGGGCAATGCCGAGAAGATGCAGCCCACCATCTTCACCGCGCCGCCCGAGGACCGCATCGTCGTCACCGACATCATGCAGGTGCGCGAAACCGCCGAGCATCTGGTCAGCGGCTTCGAGGGCCGGGCGCGCGCCTTCGTCGAGGTCCAGACCGGCTGCGACCATCGCTGCACCTTCTGCATCATCCCGTTCGGTCGGGGCAACAACCGCTCGGTGCCCATGGGGCGCATCGTCGACCAAGTGCGCGCGCTGGTGGCGCAGGGCTTCGCCGAGGTGGTGTTCACCGGCGTCGACATCACCGCCTATGGCGGCGACCTGCCGGGGGCGCCGACCCTGGGTCAGATGGCGCGGCGCCTGCTGGCGCAGGTGCCCGAGTTGCCGCGTCTGCGGCTGTCCTCGCTTGATCCGGTCGAGGTGGACGACGATCTGCTGCAGCTGGTGGCCGAAGAACCCCGGCTGATGCCGCATTTCCACCTGTCGGTCCAGGCCGGCGACGACATGGTGCTGAAGCGCATGAAGCGGCGCCATCTGCGCCAGGACGTCATCTCCCTGGCCGCCCGCCTGCGCGAATTGCGTGGCGACGTGGCGCTGGGCGCCGACATCATCGCCGGCTTCCCCACCGAGGACGAAGCCATGTTCCAGCGCTCGCTGGATCTGGTGGACGAGGCCGGGCTGACCCATCTGCACGTCTTCCCGTTCTCGGCCCGGCCCGGCACGCCCGCCGCCCGCATGCCGCGCGTGCCCGGCGACGTGGTCAAGGAGCGTGCCGCCCGTCTGCGCGCCAAGGGAGAGGCCGCCATGGCCGCTTTCCTGACCGCGCGCGTCGGCCGCGAGGCATCGGTGCTGGTGGAAGGCGACAATGCCGGTTTTTGCGAGCATTACCTGCCGGTGCGGTTAAGCGCGTCGGCGGCCGACGGCAGCATCGTCCGCGCCCGTGTGATCGCGTTGGACGGTGGCAAGCTGGTGGCGCAACCAATCTAGGGCCGTCATTTCCGCGCAAGCGGGAATCCATAGGCGGTGCACCCCGATGGACCCCCGCCTTCGCGGGGGTGGCGAGACCGGGGAAGCGGGGAGTGAGGCATGAGCAAGACGGGCTTTTTCGGGCGGTTGCTGGGGCGCAAGGGCGAGGCGGAGGCGCCGGCCGAGGAACCCGTCGCCGCCGCCGAGCAGGATGATGCGGCGCCCGCGCCCGTCGCCGAGCCTGAACCCGAGCCGGCGCCCGAGCCGGAGCCGGCGCCTGAACCGGAGCCTGCCGCCGAGGCCGGCCCCGGCTGGTTCGCCCGTCTGAAATCCGGCCTCGCCAAATCCTCGTCCAAGCTGACCCAGGGCATCGGCGACCTGTTCACCAAGCGCAAGCTGGATGACGAGGCGCTGGAGGAACTGGAAGACCTGCTGATCACCGCCGATCTGGGCGTCGCCACGGCGGCCCGCGTCACCAAGCGGCTGGCCAAGACCCGCTTCGGCCAGGACGTGGACGCTGCGGAAATCAAGGCAACCCTGGCCGAGGAAATCACCGACATCCTGGCGCCGGTGGCGGTGCCGCTGACGCCCGATTTCAGCCGCAAGCCCCATGTGGTGCTGGTTGTCGGCGTCAACGGTGCCGGCAAGACCACCACCATCGGCAAGCTGGCCAAGCATTACCGCGACCAGGGCAAGTCGGTCAGCCTGGCGGCGGGCGACACCTTCCGCGCGGCGGCGGTGGAGCAGCTCAAGGTGTGGGGCGAGCGTACCGGCTGTCCGGTGGTGTCGCGCGATACCGGCGCCGATGCCGCCGGCCTGGCCTTCGACGCCCTGTCCGAGGCCAAGAAGCGCGGCGACGACCTGCTGTTCATCGACACTGCCGGTCGCCTGCAGAACAAATCCGACCTGATGGCCGAACTGGAAAAGATCGTCCGCGTCATCAAGAAGCAGGACGAGACCGCGCCGCACGACGTGTTGCTGGTGCTGGACGCCACCGTCGGCCAGAACGCCCATTCCCAGGTCGAAATCTTCCGCGAAATGGTCGGCGTCACCGGCTTGGTGCTGACCAAGCTGGACGGCACCGCCCGTGGCGGCGTGCTGATCGCCCTGGCGGAAAAGTTCAAGCTGCCGGTCCATGCCATCGGCATCGGCGAAAAGGTCACGGATTTGCGCCCGTTCGAGGCGGAAGCCTTCGCCCGCTCGCTGGTGGGGCTGGACTGACACAACTCCACTGCTCCGGTGTCCCTGCCGAAAGGCGCCCTTGCCTGTTGATGGGTTCCTCGGTCATTATGGCGCGAACCACCCTCTGGGGTGGGCGAAATCCCCTCCCGGGTAGGGACTTTTCGAAGGACTCCAAGGGCTTAGCCTCAGAGGGGGGCTGGCGGCCCCGCAAGCCAAGGGAAAACGGTTTATATTAGGCGAAGTTAATGTTCGTTTGGCATACTCCAATCCCCTTGCTCTGAACCGCGAATCGCGTTACCAAGGCCCCCCATGGCTTATGCTGCGACGCGTCGCAGCCCACCCGTTCGACCAGAACTACGAACACCACCTGAGGGAATTTCAATGGCACGCAAGAAGATCGCTCTCGTCGGCTCCGGCAACATTGGCGGCACGCTCGCGCATCTCATCGGCCTGAAGGAGTTGGGCGATGTGGTGATGTTCGACATCGCCGAAGGCATCCCGCAGGGCAAGGGTCTCGACATCGCCGAGTCGACCCCGGTCGAGGGTGTGAACGCCCGCTATTCCGGCGCCAACGACTATTCGGCCATCAAGGGCGCCGACGTCGTCATCGTCACCGCCGGTGTGCCGCGCAAGCCCGGCATGTCCCGTGACGACCTGGTTGCCATCAACCTGAAGGTCATGGCCGCCGTCGGCGAAGGCATCAAGAACAACTGCCCGAACGCCTTCGTGATCTGCATCACCAACCCGCTCGACGTGATGGTGTGGGCGCTGCAGCACTTCTCGGGCATTCCGGCCAACAAGATCGTCGGCATGGCCGGCGTGCTGGATTCGGCTCGTTTCCGCTACTTCCTGGCGGAAGAGTTCAACGTTTCGGTCGAGGACGTCACCGCCTTCGTGCTGGGCGGCCACGGCGACACCATGGTGCCGCTGGTGCGCTACTCCACCGTTGCCGGCATTCCGCTGCCCGACCTGGTGAAGATGGGCTGGACCACCCAGGAGAAGCTGGACCAGATCGTGCAGCGCACCCGTGACGGTGGCGCCGAGATCGTGAACCTGCTCAAGACCGGTTCCGCCTATTACGCTCCGGCCGCTTCGGGCGTCGCCATGGCCGAGGCCTACCTCAAGGACCAGAAGCGCGTCATGCCCGTCGCCACCCTGGTCAAGGGCGGCACCTTCGGTCAGCCTGACGACGTGTTCGTCGGCGTGCCGGTGGTGATCGGCGAGAACGGTGTCGAGCGTATTGTTGAAATCGAACTGCAGGCCGAAGAACAGGCCGCGTTCAACAAGTCCGCTGATGCGGTTCGCGGCCTGGTGAAGGTCGCCAAGGGCCTGATGGGCTAATAACTCCAGGGGGAGTCCAAGAATGAACATTCACGAGTATCAAGCCAAGCAGCTCTTGGCCAAGTACGGCGTCGCCGTGCTCAAGGGCGGCGTGGCGTACACTCCGTCCGAGGCCACTTCGGTGGCCCGGGAACTCGGTGGTCCGGTGTGGGTCGTCAAGTCGCAGATCCACGCCGGCGGCCGCGGTAAGGGTCACTTCAAGGACGATGCGTCCGGCAAGGGCGGCGTCCGCGTCGTCAAGTCGGTCGAGGACGTTGGCTCCAACGCCGACCAGATGCTGGGCAAGGTGCTGGTCACCGCCCAGACCGGTCCGGCCGGCAAGGAAGTCAAGCGCGTCTACATCGAGCAGGGCTGCGACATCCGTCGCGAGCTTTACCTGTCGTTCCTGATCGACCGCGCCACCTCCAAGGTCACCATCGTCGCCTCGACCGAGGGCGGCATGGAGATCGAAGAGGTTGCCCACAGCCACCCCGAAAAGATCATCAAGGTCGCCATCGACCCGGTCGAGGGCTTCCAGCAGTACCACGGTCGCCAGGTCGCCTTCGGCCTGGGCCTGGTCGGCAAGCAGGTCAACACCGCCGTCAAGTTCATGGGTTCGCTGTACAAGGCGTTCATGGACCTGGACGGTTCGACCATCGAAATCAACCCGCTGGTGGTCACCGGCGACGATCAGCTGATCGCGCTGGACGCCAAGGTCAACTTCGACGACAACGCGCTGTTCCGTCACAAGGACATCGAAGAGCTGCGTGACGAGTCGGAAGAAGATCCGGCCGAGCTGGAGGCTGCCCGCCACTCGCTCAACTACATCAAGCTGGACGGTGCCATCGGCTGCATGGTCAACGGCGCCGGTCTGGCCATGGCCACCATGGACATCATCAAGCTGTACGGCGGCGAGCCGGCCAACTTCCTCGATGTCGGCGGCGGTGCCACCAAGGAGCGCGTCACCACCGCGTTCAAGCTGATCCTGTCCGACCCGAATGTGGAAGGCATCCTGGTCAACATCTTCGGCGGCATCATGCGCTGCGACGTCATCGCCGAAGGCGTTGTCGCCGCTGCCCGTGAAGTCTCGCTCAATGTTCCGCTCGTGGTTCGCCTGGAAGGCACCAACGTCGAGCTGGGCAAGAAGATCATGGCTCAGTCGGGCCTCCCCATCATTGCCGCCGACAATCTGGCGGATGCCGCCGAAAAGGTGGTCAAGGCCGTGAAGGAGGCTGCATAAATGGCCGTTCTCGTCAATTCCAACACGAAGGTGATCTGCCAGGGCTTCACCGGCGCCCAGGGCACCTTCCACTCCGAGCAGGCCATCGCCTACGGCACCAAGATGGTGGGCGGCGTCACCCCCGGTAAGGGCGGCACCAAGCACCTGGACCTGCCGGTGTTCAACACCGTCGCCGAGGCCAAGGCCAAGACCGGCTGCAACGCGTCCGTGATCTACGTGCCGCCGCCGTTCGCCGCCGACGCCATCCTGGAAGCCATCGACGCCGAGATCGAACTGGCCGTCTGCATCACCGAGGGTATCCCGGTGGCCGACATGCTGGCCGTCAAGCGCGCCCTGCAGGGGTCCAAGACCCGCCTGATCGGCCCGAACTGCCCGGGTGTCATCACCCCCGGCGAGTGTAAGATCGGCATCATGCCCGGTCACATTCACCAGCGCGGCAAGGTCGGCATCGTGTCGCGTTCGGGCACCCTGACCTACGAAGCCGTCGCGCAGACCACTGCCGCCGGCCTGGGCCAGACCACCTGCATCGGTATCGGCGGTGACCCGATCAACGGCACCAACTTCGTCGACTCGCTGCAGATGTTCCTCGACGATCCCGAGACCGAAGCCATCATCATGATCGGCGAAATCGGCGGCGACGCCGAGGTCCAGGGCGCCGAGCTGCTGAAGTCGTCCAAGGTGAAGAAGCCGACCGTCGGCTTCATCGCCGGCCGTACCGCCCCTCCGGGTCGCCGCATGGGCCATGCCGGCGCGGTGATCTCGGGTGGCAACGACACCGCCGACTTCAAGGTCGAGGCTCTGCGTGCGGCCGGCATCGCCGTCGCCGACAGCCCGGCTTCGCTGGGGTCGACCATGTTGAAGTTGCTTAAGGGCTAAGCCCGGTTACGCGGCCCGATGCACCCGCCGGAGCATCGGGCCGTGAGGTCTCTATAGAGTGCGCCGCTGATGGCGGCGCCCGGCGGCGCCGCCATCGTCCCATAAGAAGGAAAGGGATGCGGGAAAATCCCGTATCAGCCCCCGACGATGACGAAGCAATTCGACGAAACGTCCTTCCTGACCGGCGGCAACGCCGTGTTCATCGCCGAGCTGTATGCTCGCTACGTCGAGGACCCGTCCTCGGTCGATGCCTCCTGGGTCCGTTTTTTCCACGACCTGAAGGATGAAGGCGCGGCCATCGCCCGCGACTTCAAGGGCACCGATTGGGCGCCGCGCGACGTCAAGATCGTCGGCGCCGTTGATCCCGAAGAAGCCGCCGCCGCCGCCAAGAAGGCCAAGGAAGCCGCCGCCAAGGGTGGCAAGCCCGCCGCCGCCGCGCCGGCCGTCGATCCCGCCGCCCAGCGTCAGGCCGTGCTGGATTCCATCCGCGCCCTGATGATGATCCGCGCCTATCGTGTGCGCGGCCATCTGGAAGCCGACCTGGACCCGCTGGGCCTGACCAAGCGCGAGCCGCATCCCGAACTGGACTATCGCACTTACGGCTTCACCGATGCCGATCTGGATCGTCCGATCTTCATCGATCACGTGCTCGGTCTCGAAACCGCCACGCTGCGCCAGATCGTCAACCTTGTCCGCGCCACCTATTGCGGCAAGATCGGCGTCGAGTTCATGCACATCCAGGATCCCGACCAGAAGGCGTGGATCCAGAAGCGCATCGAATCGGTCCGCAACCACACCGACTTCACCCCCAAGGGCAAGCGCGCCATCCTGGAACGCCTGGCCGAGGCCGAGGGCTTCGAGCGCTTTTTGCAGCTGAAGTATACCGGCACCAAGCGCTTCGGCCTGGAAGGCGGCGAGTCCGTGGTCCCGGCGCTGGAGCAGATCCTCAAGCGCGGCGGCCAGTTGGGCGTCACCGACGTGGTGCTGGGTATGGCCCACCGTGGCCGCCTCAACATCCTCGCCAATTTCATGAAGAAGCCCTATCGGGCGATCTTCTCGGAATTCCAGGGCAATCCGGCCAATCCGACCGACGTGCAGGGGTCTGGCGACGTCAAGTATCACCTGGGCACCTCGGCCGAGCGTGACTTCGACGGCAACATCATCCATCTGTCGCTGATGCCCAATCCGTCGCACCTGGAAGTGGCCGATCCGGTGGTGGTCGGCAAGGTCCGCGCCAAGCAGACCCAGTTGAACGACACCGAGCGCCGCCAGGTCATGGGCATTCTGCTGCATGGCGATGCCGCCTTCGCCGGCCAGGGCGTGGTGCCCGAGACCATGCTGCTGTCGCAGTTGCAGGGCTACTGCACCGGCGGCACCATCCACGTCATCATCAACAACCAGATCGGCTTCACCACCAGCCCGCAGTACTCCCGCTCGGGTCCGTACTCGTCGGATATCGCCAAGGGCATCCAGGCGCCGGTGTTCCACGTCAACGCCGACGATCCGGAATCGGTGATTCACGTCGCCCGCATCGCCACCGAGTTCCGTCAGGAATTCGGCACCGATCTGGTCATCGACATGATCTGCTATCGCCGCCACGGCCATAACGAAGCGGACGAGCCGGCGTTCACCCAGCCGCTGATGTATCGCAAGATCGCCAGCCACCCGACCACCCGCACGCTCTATGCCCGCCAGTTGGTGGCCGAGGGCGCCATGACCGAGGACGAGGCCAACGGCATCGTGACCGCGTTCCAGGAGCACCTGGAGCAGGAGTTCGAGGCGGCCAAGAGCTTCAAGCCCAACAAGGCCGACTGGCTTGAGGGCAAGTGGCAGGGCATTGTCCAACTGGCCGAGGAAGAGGAATACCGCGAGGAAAAGACCGGCGTCGCGCCGGAAGTCCTCAAGGAAGTGGGCGCCAAGCTGGCCGAGGTGCCGGCCGACTTCAACCTCAACCGCAAGATCGCCCGTCAGCTCCAGGCCAAGAAGGAGATGATGGAGAGCGGTGCCGGCATCGACTGGTCGACCGCCGAGGCGCTGGCCTTCGGCACCCTGCTGATCGAAGACCATCCGGTCCGTCTGTCGGGCCAGGATTGCGGTCGCGGCACCTTCTCGCAGCGTCACTGCCGCCTGACCGATCAGGAGAACGAGAACCGCTTCGAGCCGCTCAACCACATCCGTCCCGGCAACCAGGCCTATTTCGAGGTGCTGGACAGCCCGCTGTCGGAAGAGGCTGTGCTGGGCTTCGAATACGGTTACTCGCTGACCACCCCCAACGGCCTGACCCTGTGGGAAGCCCAGTTCGGCGACTTCGCCAACGGCGCCCAGGTCATCATCGATCAGTTCATCAACTCGGGCGAGTCCAAGTGGCTGCGCATGTCGGGTCTGGTGATGCTGCTGCCGCATGGCTATGAAGGCCAGGGTCCCGAGCATTCCTCGGCGCGCTGGGAGCGTTACCTCCAGCTGTCCGGCGAGGACAACTGGTCGGTGATCAACTGCACCACCCCGGCGAATTTCTTCCACGCCCTGCGTCGTCAGATCCATCGCAATTTCCGCAAGCCGCTGATCGTGATGGAGCCGAAGTCGCTGCTGCGTCACAAGCTCTGCGTCAGCAAGCTGGACGATTTCGCCACCGGCACCCGCTTCTACCGCGTGCTGCCCGAAACCGAGCGCCTGGTCGCCGACGCCAAGGTGCGCCGCGTTCTGCTGTGCTCGGGCAAGGTCTATTACGACCTGTTCGAGGAGCGCCAGAAGCGCGGCATCGACGACGTCGCCATCGTCCGTATCGAGCAGCTCTATCCGTGGCCGAAGGATGCCATCAAGCATCAGTTGGCCCGCTACCCCGACGCCGAGCTGGTGTGGGTGCAGGAAGAGCCGGCCAACATGGGGCCGTGGACCTTCGTCGACCGCCGCATCGAGTTCCTCTGCGAGGAACTGGACATCAAGGCCAAGCGCGCCGTGTTCTGCGGCCGTCGTGCCGCCGCCTCTCCGGCGACCGGCCTGTACAAGACTCACAATGCCGAACAAGCATGGATTTGCGACATGGCCCTGTCGGGCGACATCGCCAATCTGCCGCAGCCGTTCCGCCGGGCTTCCAAGCTCAGCCGTCTGACCGCCTAGGATTCAATATAGGGAACGCCATAAAATGACGACTAAGATCACGGTGCCCACCCTGGGCGAATCGATCACCGAAGCGACCGTTGCCAAGTGGCTCAAGAATGTCGGTGACGTGGTGAAGGCCGACGAGCCGATCGTCGAGCTGGAAACCGACAAGGTCACCGCCGAGGTTCCGGCCCCCGCCGCCGGCGTACTGACCGAAATCTTGGTGCAGGTCGGCGCCACCGTCGACATCGGTGCCGAGCTGGGTGTGATCGGTGCCGGCACCGGTGCCGCCGCCGCTCCCGCCGCCAAGGCTGCCGCTCCCGCCGCCGCCGCTCCGGCTCCGGTGGCCGCCGCTCCGGCTGCTGCTGCCGCCTTCCCGTCGGCCGCCAAGCTGGCCGCCGATGCGGGTGTCGACACCGGCGCCATCGCCGGTTCGGGCAAGGGTGGCCGCGTCACCAAGGGTGACGTGCTCGAAGCCATCGCCAAGCCGGCGGCCCCGGCCCCGGCGGCTCCGTCCGGTCCGCGCGCCAAGGCAGCGCTGGAAGAGCGCGTGCGCATGACCCGCCTGCGCAAGACCATCGCCAACCGTTTGAAGGAAGCGCAGAACACCGCCGCCATGCTGACCACTTTCAACGAAGTGGACATGACCGCGCTGTTCGCCGTGCGCAACCAGTACAAGGATCAGTTCGAGAAGAAGCACGGCACCAAGCTGGGCTTCATGTCCTTCTTCGTGAAGGCCTGCATCTCGGCGCTGAAGGATTGGCCTGCGGTCAATGCCGAGATCGACGGCGACGATCTGGTCTACAAGAACTACTACGACATCGGCGTGGCCGTGGGCACGCCCTCGGGCCTGGTGGTTCCGGTGGTGCGCAACGCCGACCAGCTGTCCTTCGCCGACGTGGAAAAGACCATCGCCGGCCTGGGCCGGAAGGCCCGCGACGGCAAGCTGAGCATGGAAGACCTGAGCGGCGGCACCTTCACCATCTCGAATGGTGGCGTGTACGGCTCGCTGATGAGCACGCCGATCCTCAACACCCCGCAATCGGGCATCCTGGGCATGCACAAGGTGCAGCAGCGCCCGATGGTGATGCCCGACGGCAAGATCGAAGCCCGTCCGATGATGTATCTGGCGTTGTCCTACGATCACCGGGTCATCGACGGCCGCGAGGCGGTGTCGTTCCTGGTGCGCGTCAAGGAGTGCATCGAGGACCCGCAGCGCATCCTGCTGGAAATGTAATCGGCGGCCATCGTCCTTGGCGTCATTCCCGCGCAGGCGGGAATCCATGGTCAGCCACCGAAACAGGCGGCACCATGGACCCCCGCTTTCGCGGGGGTGACGCGAAGAACGGGGCTGTGCGTCACAAAAAATCAGGGGACTTCCGAATGTCCGAGAACACTTTCGACGTCGTCGTTATCGGTGGTGGCCCCGGTGGCTACGTCGCCGCCATCCGCGCCGCTCAGTTGGGCCTGAAGACCGCCTGCGTCGAGAAGCGCGGCGCCCTTGGCGGCACCTGCCTCAACGTCGGCTGCATTCCGTCCAAGGCGCTGTTGTCCGCCAGCCACGCCTTCGAGGCCGCCTCGCACCATTACGGTGCCTTCGGCGTCAAGGTCGGCAAGGTCGAGATGGACGTTGCCGCCATGCAGGGCCACAAGGAAAAGGTGGTCTCCGACAACACCAAGGGCATCGAGTTCCTGTTCAAGAAGAACAAGGTGACCTACATCATCGGCGCCGGCACCATCACCGCGCCGGGTCAGCTCAAGGTCACCGCCAAGGATGGCGCCGAGCAGACCATCGCCGCCAAGGCGATCATCATCGCCACCGGCTCCGACGTCACCCCGCTGCCGGGTGTCGAGATCGACGAGGAAGTGATCGTTTCCTCGACCGGCGCGCTGAACCTGAAGAAGACCCCCAAGTCGATGGTCGTCATCGGCGGCGGCGTCATCGGCCTGGAATTGGGAACCGTGTGGCGCCGCCTGGGCGCCGAAGTCACCGTGGTGGAATTCCTCGACAAGATCCTGCCGTTCAACGACGGCGAAGTGTCGAAGTCCATGCAGAAGATCCTGGCCAAGCAGGGCTTCACCTTCAAGCTGGGCACCAAGGTCACCAAGGCCAAGAAGGAAGGCAAGCACGCCATCCTGACCGTCGAGCCTGCCGCCGGCGGCACGCCCGAGGAGATCAAGGCCGACGTCGTCCTGGTCGCCATCGGCCGCAAGCCCTACACCGAGGGATTGGGCCTGGAGAATGTCGGCATCGCCACCGACAAGCGCGGCTTCATTCCGGTGAACGCCCACTACCAGACCACCGTCCCCGGCATCTATGCCATCGGTGACGTCGTCGGCGGCGCCATGCTGGCGCACAAGGCCGAGGAAGAGGGCGTCGCCCTGGCCGAGATCCTGGCCGGCCAGCACGGCCACGTGAACTACGACGCCATCCCGGCGGTGGTCTACACCTGGCCGGAAGTGGCGTCGGTGGGCAAGACCGAGGAACAGTTGAAGGCCGAAGGCGTCGCCTACAAGGCCGGCAAGTTCCCGTTCACCGCTAATGGCCGCGCCCGCTCGATGAACGAGACCGAGGGCTTCGTCAAGGTGCTGGCCGATGCCACCACCGACAAGGTCCTGGGCGCCCACATCGTCGGCGCCAATGCCGGCGACCTGCTGGCCGAGCTGGTGATGGCCATGGAGTTCGGCGCCGCGTCGGAAGACGTTGCCCGCACCTGCCATGCCCATCCGGGCCTGGGCGAGTCGGTCAAGGAGGCCTGCCTGGCCGTCCTGGGTCGCGCCCTGCACGTGTAGACCGAGTCCTCGGCTCCCTCACCCGGCCTGCGGCCACCCTCTCCCGCGGGCGGGAGAGGGAGGGACCTGCGGAGCGGGAGGGTGAGGGAGCCACGGACGAGGTGCCTTTCGCATGAACCCTCTCCCGCTTACGGGGGAGGGTTTTTGTTTCGGGCGGGGGCCATCTCCCGTGCATGCGCCTGCATGCGGCCCTCTTGTGGTTCATTGCCACTCCAGCATTCGCTGATCCGCCTTCGCTCGGCTTGCCCTTGCAATGCCAGTTGGGACAGACTTGCTGGATCATGAATTACGCCGACGACGATCCCGGGCCGGCGGCACGTGATTTCACCTGTCGGCCGCGCAGCTATAACGACCATTCCGGCACCGACTTCGCCCTGCGCGATCTGGCGGCGGCGCGGCGTGGCGTGCCGGTGCTGGCGGCGGCGGCCGGCAAGGTTGTGGCGGCGCGCGACGGGGTTGAGGACGGCGCGTGGCTGGCCGGGCGCCAGAACGAGATCGTCCAGGCCCGCCGTCAATGCGGCAATCGGGTCGTCATCGACCATGGCGACGGGTGGGTCACCGATTACTGCCACATGCGGCGGGGGTCCATTCGGGTCAAGCTGGGCGACAGCGTCGCCGCCGGCCAGCCCATCGGTCTGGTCGGCACCTCGGGCATGACCGACTTCCCGCACGCCCATATGGGGGTGCTTCATTTCGCCCCCGGAGCAAAGGACGGCCAGCCGGTCGATCCGTTCACCGGGGCCGAGACCGCCGCCGGTTGCGGACATCCCGGCCACCCGCTGTGGGCGACGGCGATCCCCTATGACGCTGGCGAGCTATATGCCGCCGGCTTCGCCGACCACGTTCCCGGCGGGCCGGAGATCAAGGACCACGCCGAGGGCGCCGTCCATCTGCCCGGCACCGCGCCGGCATTGGTGGTGTGGGGGGCGATGTTCGGCGCCGCGCGCGGCGACCAGATTCATGTGCGGTTGACCGGCCCCGACGGCGCCTCGCTGCTGGACAAGGCGAGTGTGGTCGATGGCGATCAGGCATGGCGGGTATGGGGCGCCGGGCGCAAACGGCCGCCGGTCGGCTGGGTGCCGGGCCGCTATAGCGGCAGCATCAGTCTGGAACGCGCCGGCCAGCCGCCGCAGACCCGCACGGTGACGGTCGAGGTCGGCCCATGAGTCCGCGCGCCGTCCGTGCCGGAAAGATCGCCCTGGGCTGGGTGTTCCTGGTGTTGGGCGTCCTGGGGTTGTTCCTGCCCATCCTGCAGGGCGTGCTGTTTCTTGCCATCGGCCTGGCCATTCTGGCGACGGAACAAGTATGGGCGCATCGCCTGCTAACGTGGTTGCACCGCCGCTTCCCGCGTTCGGCCAAGGTGTTCGACCGCGCCCGCGTCAGTTCGGAACGCTGGGTCCATAAAGTGCTGCATCGCCGTCGCCAACGCTCTTGACGCTTGCCAGCAGCCCGCCATCCCCGCACAGTGACCCTCCTTTCGATGCCCCAGGACCCCATGCCCTCAGGCCCCCATGAGTGACCGCCGGTCCTTCTCCCACTACAGCCAATGGCCCAGCAGCCAATGGGAAGCGCGCCGCCGCCGCCGGCTGCGCCGCCGCACCATGGTCACCGCCAAGCGCACCGCGCTGGTGAGTGCCGGTGCCGCCTGCATGGTTGCCGGCATCGTCTCGGTACCGTCGCCGCTGCCGATCGGTTTCGTGCTGTTCGCCACCGGGCTGTATTTCGCCGCCCGTGGCTCCAAGCTGGCACGGCGCGGCGTGAAATGGGTGCGCCGCACTCTGCCGCCGCTGTCGCACGGGCTGAACCGCATCAAGCATCGGTTGACGCCGGCCATGCGCCGTTTCATCGAACGCAGCGATCCCGGAGCGGGTTAAACCATCGAGCGCCAAGTATGACGCACGATGGTTTAACTATATGTTTTCCCCTCGCCGGGCGCGCCCATCCGGGCGCTTGGCCGCCGCCTCAATGGCGGCTGGTCGCGGAGTGCGCCAGGTTTGGCGCTCGCCGCTCTAAACCTCGATGCGGGTCGGTGCCGGCGGGGCGGGGGGGAATTCCATCCAGCGGCCGCCGGATTGGAAGTTGACGGTGCCTTTGGTGCCGACCAATTCGCTGGCATCGGTGAAGATGCCCAGGATGTCGCGGCGCATGTCGCTGCTGATCGGTTGGTCGGTGCGGATGATGAGGTCGAACAGCTTGTCCTCGCGCCGCACCAGCCCATCCAGTTGCAGGCGGCCCAATTGGGTCAGCTTGAAATCAAGCACGAAGCGATGATCGTTGGCCTTGTCGCCGCGACCGCCGTTGCGGCCGTTGGCGCTGTCGTCGTCGCCGTTCGGGCGGCGAACGAACAGCCGCACCGGCTCGACCACACCGCCATGCAGCATGGGCATGGTGAAGGCGCGCCACTCGCCGTTGCCCACCGGCCGGCCGGATTCCTCGGTCAGCGCCTCCAGGTCGCCCCTCAGGCGGGCGGCAACGTCCTTCTTCCCGGCCTTTTCCAGGCCACGCACGGCGCTCTCCGGCACCAGCGCGCGGGTGGTCGCACCGTCGCGCACGGCACCGGTAAAGGCGACCATGGCGGCGGCCAGCCGGGTGTCGGGCTGGGGAATGGCGCGCAGCAACTGTTCCAGCGCCTGCGGCTGGTTGGACGTGGCCAGCGTGTCCAGCGCCTCGCTCAGCGCCGGCCAGCCCAGCGCGCCCAGTCCTTCGGGGCGCGAGGCCACGGGCGGCGCCGGCAGCGGCGGTTGCGGCGCGCCCACCACCTCCAACGTCAGGCGGGCGCCCACCGGCAGGTCGCCCTGGGTCGGTACCGACAGGGTGGCGACGGCGGTCTGCACCACCGCTTGGCCGTTGGGCGGCTGGGCGGTGACGGTGCCGGTCAATATAGTGCCGGCTGGCGCGGCGCCAGGCGACACGGTGGTGGGGATGCCTTGTCCCGGCGCGGTCTGGACCGGAGATCCGGCTTGCGGCATGCCGGGCTGTGGTGTGGCCGGTCCGCCGGGCATGGCCGGTTGTGCGCCGGTGGCGCCGGGCATGCCGCCCTGGCCGGCCGACGGAACCGGAGATGAGGGGGCCGATCCCGGCGCCGTCGGCAGCTCGATGCCGGCGATGCGCACGGTCAAGCGGGTGCCGGCGGGCATGTCGAGCGGCAATCCGGCGGGCGTGCCGGCCATCGTCGGCCCGGCTAGGGTCTGGCCGGGCAGCGCCGGGCGGATCACGGTGGCGGTCAGCCCCAGCGCGCCCGGGGTGGCGGTTCCCGATCCGCCGGCTGCCGTGGCGCCGGCCAGGGCGCGACCGCCTGTCGCGGTGTCGGCAAGCGCCGGGCCGCCCAGGACGCCGCCCTGGTTGAGCAGGCCGCCCAGATTGGGCAAGGCCGGCCCGCCGCCCAGCACGCGGCCGTTGACGCCGACCAGGAACAATTGGCCGCTGTCGCCCTGGCCGACCATCTGCAGGGTCAGCCTCGCCCCGGCGGGAATCGCCGGCAGGGTGGCGCCGGGCGCCGCCTTGAGCTGCAGCACGCCGTTGGCGGTGACCACCTCGAGCAGGCCCTTGGTGGCGCGCGTCTGGGCCTCGCCCTCGACCATCATGCCGTCCAGCAATTGGGCGGCGGCCGCCGCATCCGACACCACCGTCACCGCCACCGGCCCGCTGCTGCCCGAGATGGACAGCATCACGGTGGTCTGGGTGGGGACGATGGCGTCGGCCATGACGGGGGCCTAGCTCCGGAGCAGCCGTTCGACCAAGGCTTCCACGTCGGTGGCGGCCTCGGAATTGGGACTGCGGGTCAGGATCGGGGTTTGGTTGCGGATGGCCTCGCGCACCTTGAGGTCGCGGCGGATAACGCCGGCCAGCGGCGGGCTGATCTTGAGGAAGCCCTCGCACGCCTTCAGCAGGGTGTTGTAGATGCGTTCGCCCTCGCGCGTCGAATTGGCCATGTTGACCACGATGCGCATGTCGGTGCCCGGCCGCTCCATGTGGGTGACCTTGATGAAGGCATAGGCGTCGGTCAGCGAGGTCGGCTCGTCGGTGGTCACCACCAGGATGGTTCCGGCCTGCTGGGCGAAGTTGCGGGTGGTCTTTTCGACACCGGCGCCCAGGTCCACCACCACCTTGTCGTAGCCGTTGGACAGCAGCACCAGATCGTCGCCCAGCATCTGCAGGCGCGACAACGGGATGTTGGCCAGGGTGCCCGATCCCGACCGGCCGGCGATGATGTCGAAGCCGCCATCGGCGAAACGGGTCATCGCCTGGTTCAGGGTCAGCCGGCCGGCGACCACGCTGCCCAAATCGGTCTTGGGCATCAGGCCCAACTGGATGTCCACGTTGGCCAGGCCCAGGTCGCCGTCGAACAGCAGCACGCGCTTGCCGGCGCGGGCCAGCGCATGGGTCAGGGTGATGGAGAACCACGTCTTGCCGACGCCGCCTTTACCCGAGGCGACGGCGACGACGTTGCGGCCCTTGGCCCGTTGGACCGGGCGGGGGGCAAGCGTGGGGGCTTCGGGCGTCGTCATGGTGCGTGTGCCTCGTCGGTCCAGAAGGTTTCGTCTTGTTGCGGCTCGGGGATGGGAGCCTGGGGCAGAAGCAGGCGGGCCAGGGACATGGCGGAAATCGGCGCCAATCCGCTGGCCACATGCGGGCTGGCGGAAACGTCGCACAGTGCCAGTTGGCCCAGTTCGGCGGCGGACAGCATGCCGCCCAGCCGCCGGGTGGTGTCCAGCTTGGTGGTGAACAGGCGGGTCGCGCCGATGGTGGCGAACGACTCGGCCACCTCGCCCGCCTCGATGGCGTCGCCGCCGGCCGCCATCACCAGGATGGGTTCGACGTCGGCGGCCTCGACCAGCTCGGTCAGGTAGTCCAGATCGGTCTGGCGGAACGGGTTCAGGCCGGGGCTGTCGATCAGCATCAGGTCGAACGCGCCGTTGGCCGCCTCGACGGCACGGCGCAGGGATTCGGGGCCGCGCGCCTTGACCAGGTCGATTTCCAGGATCCGGGTGAAGGCGGCCAATTGCTCGGTGGCGCCGGCGCGCAGGTTGTCGCAGGTGATGACGCCCACATGGCGCTGCTTCAGCACCGAGCGCGCCGCCAGCTTTGCGGCGGCGATGGATTTGCCGGAACCGGGCGGCCCCACCAGCATGAACGGGCGCGGCGCCGCATGTTCGGGCAGGCAGGCGAAGGTGAAGCCGGCTTCCAGCGCGGCGGCGCAGGCCAATGTCGGGTCGGACAGGTCGGCGGTGCGCGCGGCGTTGGTCAGCCGCTCCAACAGACGTTGGGGCAGGCCGTGGTTTTCCAGCGCCGCCTTGACCGTGTCGGCGGTCGTCGACGGGTGGCCTTCCTCCAGCATCTCGGCTACCGCCAGATCGGCGTCGGCGGGTTCCAGCGCGGCGGTGATGCGCACGCCCTTGCTGCCGGCGGCACGCTGGGTCGAGACGATGATGGCGTCGTCGCCCAACTCGGCCCGGACCATTTCCATGGCTTCGGCCATGGTGGGGGCGGTGAAGGATTTCAGGCGCATGGGCGGTGGCCCTCACAAGAATGCGTCACCCCGGACAAACGGAGTGCAGATCCGGGGTCCATGGTGCCGCCCGCGACCATGGATTCCCGCTTTCGCGGGAATGACGCGGAAAGGGGGTGCCGTCTGCTCATATCTGCCCCAACGTCTTGATGCGGGCCTTGGGATGGATTTCCGCCTGGCTGATGACCACCGTCATGGGGCGGAAGCGCTCGATGATCGACCGCACATAGGGGCGCACCATGGGGCTGGTCAGCAGCACCGGGGTTTCGCCCTGCATGGCGAAGCGCTCGAAAGTCTGACGCACCTTGGTAATGAAGTCCTGAAGCTGCGACGGCGGCATGGAGAGCTGTTTCTCCTCGCCCGACCCGACCAGGGCTTCGGCGAAGGCCTGCTCCCAATCGGGCGACAGCGTCACCAGCGGGATGAAACCCGCCGGCCCGGTGTGGAAGTCGGAAATTTGCCGAGCCAGGCGGGCGCGCACATGCTCGGTGATCATGGTGACGTTGCGGGTATGGCCGCACGCCTCGGCGATGCCTTCCAGGATGGTGGGCAGGTCGCGGATCGAGATGCGTTCACCCAGCAGGTTCTGCAGCACGCGCTGCAGGCCGCCGACGGTGATCTGCGACGGGATCAGCTCGGTGACCAGCTTCTGCTGTTCCTTGTCCAGTTCGTCCAGCAGCTTCTGGGTCTCGGCGTGGGACAACAGCTCGTACATGTTGTCCTTGATGACCTCGGTCAGATGGGTGGTCACCACGGTGGGCGGATCGACCACGGTATAGCCGCGGAACAGCGCCTCTTCGCGGTTGCTCGGCTCGATCCACATGGCCGGCAGGCCGAAGGTGGGTTCCTTGGTCTTCTCGCCCGGCAGGGTGATGTCGTCGCCGCGCGGGTCCATGATCAGCAACTGGTTGGGGCGCAGGTCGCCGCGGCCGGATTCCACTTCCTTGATGTAGATGACGTAGGCGTTGGCCGGCAGCTGCATGTTGTCCTGGATACGCACGCTGGGCATGACAAAGCCCTGCTCGGACGCCATGGCGCGGCGCAAGCTCTTGATCTGGTCGGTCAGCTTGACGCCCTTGGGATTGTTGATCATCTGCAGCAGGCCGTAGCCCAGCTCCAGCCGCACCATGTCGATGCGCAAGGCGGTCGAGATCGGCTCTTCCGCCACCGGGGCTTCCATCTGCGCGTTGGCCTGGCTTTCGGCGGCCTCGCGCTCGGCCCGGGCGCGCTGGTTGCGGTCCAACAGATAGGCCGCCGCGCCCATGCCGCCGCCCAGGATGGCGAAGGGCAGGAACGGCATGTTGGGCACCAGCGCCATCAGGAACATCAGGCCGCCGGCGGTGCCGACCGCGCGGGGATAGCCGGCCAACTGGCCGTACAGGGCCTTGTCGACCGCTTCCTGCACGCCGGCCTTGGTCACCAGCATACCGGCAGCGACCGACACCAGCAGCGCCGGCACCTGGGTGACCAGACCGTCGCCGACGGTCAGCTTGGTGTAGAAATCGGCCGCCTGGGAAAAGGTCAGGCCCTGCTGGGCCATGCCGATGATCATGCCGCCGATAGCATTGATGAAGGTAATCATCAGGCCGGCGACGGCGTCGCCGCGCACGAATTTCGACGCACCGTCCATCGAGCCGAAGAACTGGCTTTCCGCCTCCAGCTCCTTGCGCCGCGCCTTGGCGGTGGCCTCGTCGATCATGCCCGCCGACAGATCGGCGTCGATGGCCATCTGCTTGCCGGGCAAGCCGTCCAGGGTGAAGCGCGCCGCCACTTCGGCGATACGGGTCGAACCCTTGGTGATGACGACGAAATTGACGATGACCAGGATGGCGAAGACGATGATGCCGATGACGAAATTGCCGCTCATGATGAAGCTGGCAAAGGCGGCGATCACCTGTCCGGCGCCTTCGACGCCTTCGTGGCCGTGACTGAGGATCAGGCGGGTCGACGCCATGTTCAGCGCCAGCCGGATCAGCGTCGCCAGCAGCAGCACCGTCGGGAAGGACGAAAACTGCAGCGGCTTCTCGATGAAGATGGCGACCATCAGCACCAGCACCGAGAAGGTGAGGGAGAGGGCCAGACCCATATCCAGCGCCCATGGCGGCAGCGGCAGGATCAGCGCGGTCAGAATCGTCAGCACGCCGATCGCCATGATGACGTCGCCGCGCCTTAGGGCTGCGTGTAAGCGCCCCCATGTCTCCTTGGCGGTGTCGGCCGGATTGGCGGCGCCCTCGGCCATGCCCTAGCGCTCCGAACCGGAAATGAAGCCGTGCATCAGGCGGCCTCGCCGCCAGCGAACGGAGTTCGCAGTCGTAAGCATCAGGCGGCCTCGCCGCCGGCGAACGGAGTTCGCAGTCGTAAGCATCAGGCGGCCTCGCCGCCGGCGGGCGGCACCGGCACGCCTTCGTCCGAATATTGCTTGAGCTTGTTGCGCAGCGTGCGGATCGAGATGCCCAGGATGTTGGCCGCATGGGTGCGGTTGCCCAGGCAGTGCGACAGGGTGTCGATGATCAGGTCGCGTTCGACCTCGGCCACGGTCTTGCCGACCAGGGTGGCCTTGGCGCCCGAGATCACCGACGCGGCGGCGGATGCGGCCTGGGCCACCACCGGGTCCTGCACGCCGCCCAGCGGGCCGCTCGACAGGATGATGGCGTCGGGGCCGATCTCGCCGCCCGAGGCCAGCAACACCGCGCGATGCATGGTGTTTTCCAGCTCGCGCACGTTGCCGCGCCAGGAATGGCGCACCAGCATCTGGCGCGCCTCGGCCGACAGCGGCTTGAAGGCGATGCCGTTGCTTTCGGAATACTTCTTGTTGAAGTGGTCGGCCAGCAGCGCGATGTCGAGCGGACGCTCGCGCAAGCTCGGCAGCACCAGGTTGACCACGTTCAGGCGGTAGTAAAGGTCCTCGCGGAAGGTCTTGGCCTGGACCTCGGCTTCCATGTTGCGGTTCGAGGTGGCGATGATGCGCACGTCCACCTTGACCGGCTGATTGCCGCCGACGCGGTCGATTTCCTTTTCCTGCAGGGCGCGCAGCAGCTTGGCCTGCAGGCGGAAGTCCATCTCCGAGATTTCGTCCAGCAGCAGGGTGCCGCCATTGGCTTCCTCGAACTTGCCGATGCGCCGTGCCACCGCGCCGGTAAAGGCGCCCTTTTCGTGGCCGAACAGTTCGGATTCCAGCAGGTTTTCCGGGATGGCGGCGCAGTTGACGGCGACGAAGCGGCCCTTGGCGCGCGGGGATTTGTTGTGGATGAAGCGGGCCATCAGCTCTTTGCCGGTGCCCGATTCGCCGGTCACCAGGATCGAGGCATGGCTGTTCGCCACCTGCTCGGCCAGCTTCATGGTCTGGGCCATGCGCGGATCCTTGAACAGGATGGCGTGGCTTTCCTCGGTGACGGCGGCCAGGACGGCGGCGATCATTTCGGCGTCGGGCGGCAGCGGCAGGTATTCCTTGGCGCCGGCCTTGATGGCGCGCACGGCGGCCGAGGCGTCCGAGGCGACGCCGCAGGCGATCACCGGCACGGCGATGCGCTCGACCTCGACGCATTCCATCAGGCGCTGGACGTCGCGGCGGACGTCGATCATCACCAGATCGGCGCCTTGGCTGCGCAGGAAATCCAGACCCTGGTCGACGTCCTCGGCCAGGCTGACCTTGGCGCCGCGTCCCATGGCGATCTGGCTGGCGGCGCCGATCTGGCCGTCCATGGCGCCGATGATCAGAAGTCGCATGGCTACAGTCCCCCTTCGCGAATCAGGCGCGGTCGGTCTTGATGATTTCGGTCATGGTCACGCCCAGGCGATCTTCCACCACCACCACCTCGCCACGCGCCACCAGGCGGTTGTTGACGTAGATGTCGATGGCCTCGCCGACCTTGCGGTCCAACTCGACGACGGCGCCGCGTCCCAGCTTCAGCAACTGGTTGACCTGCATGCTGGACTTGCCCAGCACGGCCGACACCTGCACCGGGATGTCGTAGACCGCTTCGAGATCACGCGCCGAGCGCGGACCTTCCGGCACGTCGGCCGGGCGTTCTTCCTCGGTATTGAAGTCGTTCAGGTCGAAATCGGCCATGGGATCACCCTTTCACAAAAAACTCAGGTGCCGGCGAACTCGTCGGCAGTTTCGACGCGGCGTTCCGGCGGGGCCAAGGCCCGTTCGATCGTCGCGTCGACTTCTTCCATCAGGCGGACCTGATCGCGTTCGGCGCCGCCATCGGTCCATTCCACCCGGCAGTCGCCGGCAATCAGACGGTTATCGGCCTGAACCACCACGCGGCCCTCGAAGCCGTGGGACTGGCACACCGCCTCCAGCCGTTCGCGCACCGCCTCGACCAGCGGTTCGCTTACCTTCACGATGATGCGGGGTTCGTCCAGGATATGGACGACCACTTCCTCCACCACCCGGGTGACTTCCTCGAAGGCGTTGGCTTCGCAGGCGGCGGGCACAACCTTTTTCAGCACCGCCTGCGCCACCCGTACGGCGGCGCGGGCGTTGGCGTCGTTGGCTTCTTCCTGCTGGTGGAACAGGCCGGCCATCTGGTCGGACAGCGCCATCAGCGCGTTGGCGGTCAGCCGTTCGGTCTGCGACTCGTGTTCCGCTAGGGCGGCCAGGCGGCCTTCCTCGTAGGCGGCGTCGCGGGCGAAGGCCAGCTCCTCCTCGGTGAACATGGGTGGCGGTTCGGGTTCCGGCTCCGGCTCGGCCGCCGCCGCTTCGATCTGCTGCTGTTCGGCCTCGACCGTCTGCGCCCGCTGGTGGGGCGGGTCGAAATCCAGGTCGAACATGTATTTGCGATAGCTTGCCATCGCTTAATACACCAGCTCGTCTTCTTCGCGGCCTTCCGAGATGACGATCTGGCCCGACGCGGCCAGTTCCTTTGCCATGACGACGATAAGCGACTGTGCGGTGTCGACGTCGCGCAGGCGCACCGGGCCAAGCGCCTCCATGTCCTCGCGCAGCATCTTGCCGGCGCGCTCGGACATGTTCTTGAAGAACAGGTCCTTGACCGCGTCGGAACCGCCCTTGAGCGCCATGGCCAGCTTGTCCTTCTCGACCTGGCGCAGCAGGGTCTGGATGCCCGAGGCGTCGATGCGAACCAGATCCTCGAAGGTGAACATGAGGGCCTTGATCTTCTCGGCGGACTCGCGGTTGCGTTCCTCCAGGGCCGACATGAAGCGGTTTTCCGCGTTGCGGTCCAGGTTGTTGAAGATGTCGGCCATCATCTCGTGGGCATCGCGGCGCTGGGTGCGGGCCAGGTTGCTCATGAATTCGGTGCGCAGGGTCTTTTCCACGCCGTCCAGCACTTCCTTCTGCACCGCCTCCATGCGCAGCATGCGCATGATGACTTCCATGGCGAAGTTTTCCGGCAGCAGGGACAGCACGCGGGCGCCGTGGTCGGCCTTGATCTTGGCCAGCACGACGGCGACGGTCTGCGGGTATTCGTTCTTCAGGTAGTTGGCCAGCACGGCCTCGTTCACGTTGCCCAGCTTGTCCCACATGGTGCGGCCGGCGGGGCCGCGGATTTCTTCCATGATGGTCGAGACGCGGTCCTTGGGCAGCGACTTCATCAGCAGCCGCTCGGTGCTTTCCATCGAACCCACCAGCGAGCCGGTCGAGGACAGCTGGTCGGCGAATTCCACGAACAGGCGCTCGATCAGGTTGGCCGAGACCGTGCCCAGATTGGCCATGATCTGGGACAGTTCCTTGATCTCGTCGTCGTCCATCATCGAGAAGAGCTTGGTGGAGTGCTCTTCACCCAGGGACAGCATCAGCATGGCGGCCTTTTGCGGGCCGGTCAGCGAGCGGTAGTCCTCTTTCATGCGGGCCATGGTGGGGGACTCCTAAGCTCAAGCTTCTTGGTAAAGCCAATTGCGGATGATCGACAGCGCTTCCTCGGGATGCTTGTCGACGATTTCGCCGATCTTGCGGATGGACGACGCCTTGACGCGCCCTTCCACCTTGTCGATGTCGATCAACTCGTCGGCGATGACCTCTTCCTCGCCGCCCAAAGCGGGGGCGGGGGTGGCGGGGGCGCCGGGGCCGGTCAATTGGGGCACCACCTGGCCGTCGGCGGTCAGCAGGCGGCGGCCGTCGGGGCCGACCTGGCCCTGCATGCTTTCGATGGCGCGGCCGATGAGCGGCCGCAGCACCAGCAGCAGGAACAGGATGGCGACGATGGACAGGCCCAGGTTCGAGGCGACCTTCTCGACGAAGTCGCGGCGCATGCCGAAGATGAACTCGCCGGGTTCCTCGGCGGCGTACTGCTCCTCGCCGCCGGCGAATTGCATCGAGATGACCTTGACCTGATCCTGGCGGGTGCGGTCGTAGCCGATAGCGTTGCGCACCAGGTCTTCCAGCTTGGTGGTCTCTTCCGGGCTGCGGTCGCGATAGGTCTTCTTGCCGTCGGCGGCGATGTCGTAGATGCCGTCCACCAGCACGGCGGCGGTGACGCGGCGGACCTCGCCGATCTCGCGCACGGTGTTCTTGGTCTTCTTGGAAATCTCGTAATTGACCGTTTCCTGGGTCTTGGCGGATTTCGACGACGACCGGTTGTTCGACGAGCTGGAATTGGGGTCGGGCAGGTTGTTGGTGACCGAGACGCCGGGCGGCTCGCCATCCGCGCTGCTTTCGTCTTCGTTGGTGGTGACCTGGCTGCGCACCACCTTGCTTTCGGGGTCGTAGACCTCTTCGGTGGTGACGGCGCGGCTCATGTCCATCTCGACCGACACTTCGGCGCGGACGCGGCCCGGGCCAAGCGAACGCTCAAGGATGCTTTCGACCGTGCGCGCCAGCCGGTTCTCGGTCTTGAGCTTCAATTCCTCGGCGGTCTGCGCCGCCATCTCCTGGTCGTTCTCGAAGCCCTTGGCCAGCAGGGTGCCCTTGTCATCGATGATGGAGATGCGCGACGGCTTCATCTTGGGCACGGCGGCGGCGATCAGGTGCTGGATCGCCACCACCTGGCCGCGCTCCAGGCGTCCGGCGCCCTGCATCTTGAGAATGACCGAGGCCGACGGCTCGTTGGCCTCGCGGGCGAACGCCTCGCGCTTGGGCAGCACCAGGTGGACGCGGGCGGTCTTGACCTTGTCGATGGCGCGGATGGTGCGGCTCAGTTCGCCTTCCAGGGCGCGGACGTAGTTGATGTTCTGCTGAAAGCTGGTGGACGACAGGGCGTCCTGCTTGTCGAACAACTCGTAACCGGCGACGCGGCCCATGGAGGGCATGGCCTGCTCGGCCATCTTGACCCGCAAGTCCATCTTGCGGTCCTTGGGCACCCAGATTTCGGCGCCATCCTTGCGGATTTCGTAGGGGACCTTTTCGGCCGACAGCTTGTCGACAATGGTCTTGGAATCGCCAAGGTCGAGGTCGCCATACAGCAATTCCATCTGCGGCGCCGCCACACGGCTCATCAGGTAGATGAAAAAGCCCAGGATCGACACGCCGACACCGGCGATCGCGGCCAGCCGCATTGGCCCAAGGCCGCGCATCATCTGCAGGAACGCGTTCACGTCGATACCACCCGGATCGCCAGTTCAGGGCACGGAGCCACACGGTGCGAGCCTATGCTCCTTTGGATTTACGGGAGGTTAACAGTGGGCAAGAATTGCCGAGTGTGGCAGCAGCCACCCCGGCGCTCCCCTGTGAGGGGGGAATGGAGCGAGGCGCAGCCGAGGGACTGGGCCGTTGAGGCCCCGCGAGCCACAGCGAGCGTAAGGCAAGCGCGCGGATGCGCCCGCCCGCAGGGGCAAACGAAAAAAGTGGAGCGAGGCGCAGCCGAGGGACTGGGCCGTTGAGGCCCCGCGAGCCACAGCGAGCGTAAGGCAAGCGCGCGGAGGCGCGCGCCCGCCGGCTGAGGGCGAAATAAAAAAAGGGACCGGGCACAGGCCCGGTCCCTCAAGTTTGCGCGGTAAACTGGGTTAACGCTTGATCTGCACCAGCTCGTCCAGCATCTGGTCGGCGGTGGTGATGATCTTGGCGGCGGCCGAATAGGCGCGCTGGGTCACGATCATGGTGGTGAACTCGGTACCGATGTCGACGGTCGACGCTTCCAACGAGGCCGACTGGACCGAGCCGGCACCGGCGGAACCGGCGGAACGCAGGGTCGGCTCGCCCGAATTGTCGGTGGCGATGAAGACGTTGCCGGTCAGGCTGTCCATGCCGTTGGGATTGACGAAGGTGGACACCGGGATCTGGAAGACGGGGCGGGTGACGCCGTTGTCGAACAGCGCGGTGACGATGCCGTCGGCGCCGATGGACACGCCCGAGAAGTTGCCGAACTTGGCGCCGTTCTGGCTCCAGTACGACAACTGGTAGTCGCCGTTCAACTGGCTCATGCCGTCGCGGACGCCGGTGTTGCCCAGGAACAGGCCGATGCTGTCGGCACCGGTCATATCCTTGGAACCGTTGGCCCAGTCGATGTCCATGAAGCCGACATTGATGGTCTTGGGCGTACCGTCGCCATTGAATTCGATGGCCGACAACGAGCTGTCGGGCGCTGCCGCCACGGTGAAGGCGTTGGGCGAATTCAGGTCCTGGGCCTGCATGGTGGCCGGAGTGCCGTCCGCGGCCACCAAGCTGCTCATATTGCCCACGTTGATCGCCTTGGTGGCATCGTACTGGCGGAAGATCAGCGAGTTGGTGCCGGCCAACTGTTCGCAATACTGGATGCCGTTGGTGGTCTTGCTGGCGGCGGCTGTGCGCGTGGTGCCGTCCATCACGTTGGCGGCGGCGAAGTCGCCGGTACCGGAGACACCGAAAGTCATGGCCTTGGTGCTGTAAAAACGCAGCTCGTTGCCGTTGGCGGCGGCCGTCAGGCCCAAGGAGCTGAAGGCGGTATTGCCGTTCAGTGCGGCGGCGGCGGCGGACGCGGTCAAGCCGTCGAGCTGGCCGGCGGCATTGAAGTTGGTGGTGGCGCCGGCCACGGTGACGTTCAGGGCGTTGCCTGCGCCGATGGCTGCGCCGACGTTGGCATACAGCGAGTTATACTCGAAGTTGAACGCGGTGTTGATGTCACCGGCCATTCCGCCGACGAAGCTGCCCAGCGAGGTGTTGCTGGGGCTGGAGTAGAACTGGTAGCCGACCGAGCTGGAGGTCCAGTTGGCGGCCGTTGCGAACGCGCCGGTCGAACCGGCGGTGTTCACGGTAAGCGGCACGCCGCCGAACAGCGACATGGTACCGCCGTTGGCGACCACACCCGCCGACACGCCCAACGCCGAAAGCTGGTCGTTGATGGCATCGACGGTGGCCTGGGTGCTGGCGGTGGCCGAGTTCAAGGTGATGGTGGTCGGGGTGGCGCTGCCGTTCAGGAACATGCTCAGCTTGGTGCCGGCCGCCACGCCGCCGATGGTGATGTCCTGCGAGGCGCCGAGACCGTCGGTGCCGGTCTGGGTGGCGAAGGAATAATTGATGCCGTTGATCTGCATCGACATGGCGCTGGAGGTGGCGTTGGTCGGCAGATTCTGGAAGTCGAGGCGACCCATGGAGCTGTAGACGTTGCCGGCGTTGCCGGCGGCGTTCTTGTTCTTCAGGGTCATGGACTTGGCGCCGTAGGGCGGGATCGCTTCCATGTCCCAGTTGTTTGCGGCGGTCTTCTTCCAGTTGAACTGCACCGTGGCGTCGCCGCCCAGGCTGTCGTACAGGGTGACCGGCTGCTTGTGGGTGGCGCCGATCAGGTCGCCGTTGGGCAGGTTGGCGCCCATGCGCAGGTTGCGCGTCTGCGACGCGGTGCCGCCGATGTTGTTGAGGTTCAGCGGGCGCAGGTGGGTCGACGACACGATGTTGTCGTTGATGTAGACCTGATTGCCCTTATCGTCCTTGTAACCCTTCATGTAGGTGTCGTTGCCGATGGTGACGGTCGACGCCTGCAGCGAGTTATCCCACGATTCCAGCGGCCAGCCCTGCATGTACCAGCCCGAGACGTTCTGCAGATAGCCTTCCTTGTCCACCTTGAACGAGCCGGCGCGGGTATAGGCGAACATGTCGCCGTTGCCCGGATTGGCGGCCTCGTTGACGACAAAGAAGCCCTGGCCCGAAATGGCGGTGTCGGTCGCCGAGTTGGTCGCCTGCAGCAGGCCCTGGACGTCGATGCTGGCGCGCGGCTTGGACTGGACGCCGCCCGGCGAATAGTTGGTCAGCGACACCTGCTTGGTGACCAGGGTGTTGAAGTTGACCTTCGCGCCCTTATAGCCGGTGGTGTTGACGTTCGAGATGTTGTCCGAGATCGCGCCCATGGCGGACGACTGTGCCGAAAGGCCGGAAACACCAGAGTAGAGAGCGCCGTACAAGCTCATGTGAACCTCCTATTCGAGACGCCAGCCGTTACTTGGTCGTGGTTGTTGCATCGGAACCCAGCAGCAGGCTGGCGCTGTCCCGAACTGTCAAAATCTTGGTCATGGGTACGACGACCTGGCCCATGCCGATCAGCGTGCCGGTGTCGTCGCTAGCGACGTCGGTCACCTTGCCGTACACGGTCACCGCGCTGTCGATGGTCTCTCCGCCGCCGTCCAGTGCGGCGATGGTGGCGGTGTAGTTGCCGTCGGGCAGGTCGTTGCCGCTCTTGTCCTTGCCGTCCCACTTGACCTCGTGGCGGCCCTTGGTCAGGTCGCCCGGCAGGGTGCGGACGATGGTGCCGGTGCTGTCCTTGATGACCACCGAGCAGGTCTTGGCGTCCTTGGCCAGGGTATAGCTGAAGGCGGCGTTGCCCGTGCGGGTGCTGGTGTAGGTCGTGGTGGCGACCTTGTCGCCCTTGCTGTTGGTGACCACCGGCTCGACCGTGTAGGACCCTGCGGCCATGGCGGTGCCGGCCGAATCCTCGCCGTCCCAGGTGATCTCGTGGATACCCTTGGTGACGTCGCCGCTGAGGGTGCGGACGACGGCGCCGGTGCTGTCCTTGATGCGGAGCAGGGTGCTGGTCGAGGTCTCGCTCAGCGCGTACTTGAAGGTGGCCTTGCCGTTGGCGAGCTGGATGGTGTTCGACTGGGTGTCGACCGAGCCTTGCAGCGGCACCTGGTTGGTGTCGGCCTCGACGGCGCGGCCGATGTAGTTGACCGCCTGCGCGCCGGTGTTCATCGAGGTGGCGCTGATCAGCTTCTCCAGGTTGGAGTTGGCGTTGATCTGCTGCTCCACGCCGGCGAACTGCACCAACTGGTTGGTGAACTGCGTCGAGTCCATGGGCGACAGCGGGTCCTGATGCTTCAACTGCGTGGTCAGCATGGTCAGGAAGGTGTCGAAGTTCTGCGCCAGCGACTTGCCGCTGGCGGCCGACTTGGAGGTCGCGGCGGCGGTGTTGTTGGCGGCGTTGTTGACGGCGGCGGCGGTGGTCATGCTCGTGCCCCTTCCTTAGACCTGAATGTCCACGCCGGAGCGTCCGACGCCCCAGCGGGCCTGGGCGGCAGCGGCGGCGCTGGCGCTGGCGGCATCGGCGGCGGCGGCGGCTTCCAGGCGGGCGCGGCGGCGTCCGACATTGCTGCCGTTGTTCTGTTGCTGCTGGGCCTGCTGCTGGTTGCCCTCGCGCAGGTTGAAGGTCATCGAGCCGGTGTCGGCCTTCAGGCCGGCATCGTTCAGCGCCTTCTGCAGGCTGCCCTGATCCTTCTTCAGCATTTCTAGCGTGTCCTTGTTGTCGGCGGTCACCACGGTGCTGACGGTGCCGTCCTTGGCCACGTCCACCTTGATCTCGATGGTGCCCAGTTCGACCGGCTTCAACTGAACCTTGATGGTGTCGCCGCCGTCCTTGCCGTGCTTGGCGATCTGCACCGAAACCTGGTCCATCACCTGCTGCGCCTGGGCCTGCTGGGGCAGGCGCGCGGTCTGGGCCGCCTGGGGCGCCTGGGCCTTCTGGGCGCCGGTGGTGGCGCCGACACCGGCCAGCGCGGCGACCGGGGCGTTGGTTTGCGTCTGCGGGGCGGCGCCGTCGGCCTTGGGGCCGGTGGTGGCTTCGGCCTGGGCAGCCAGGATGGCGTCGAACGCATGGCCCGCCTGCGACGTGGCGGCGGTTTGGGCGGCGTTGGCCTGGGCGGCATTCGGCTGCGCGGTGGCGGCCAGGCCGGCATCCTGATCGGAGGTCTGGTTGTCGGTGGCGGCGGTCTGCGCCGGAGCGGTGGTGGCGGGCAGGTCCTGCGACAGCGGCGTGTCGGTGGTCGACGCGGTGGCGGTCGTCGTCACGGTCTCGGTCTGGCTCTGGGCCTCGGCGGTGTTGGACACCTGCACCTGGACGTTGACCTGCGCCCCGGTGTCGTCCAGGCGCCGGGCCAGGTCGTCGGCCTGGGTCTGGGCGGCGGTGGCGGCCTTGTTGCCGCTCTGGCCGGTCGCGGTGCCGGCGGCGGTCTGAGCCGTGTTGGCGGCCAGTTGGCCGGCGAAATCGGCATCGTTCGCGTCGGCGCCCTTGTCGGCATCGGCGTTCTGGGTGTTCTGACCCTGCTGCGCGGCCGTCTGCTGCGCCGGAACCTGGGCGGTCTCGGTCGGGGCGGTGTCGGCCGCCTTGCTCTCGGCCGTCTGCGCCTGCTGCTGCGGCGCGGCGACGACCGCGGCGACGGCCTGGACCTGGGGCTGCGGCTCGGCGGTGGGGGCGGCCTGGACCGTGGTGTCGTCCGTGTTGGCGGGGGTGTTGTCGTCGGCCTTGTTGGCCGGCGCGGCGTCGGTCGTGTCGGAGTTGTCGTTCTTGGCCTCGACCTTGTCGTCCTTGCGGTCGTTCTTGGCGGCCTTGGGCCTGTCGGCGCGTTGAGCCGACTTGTCGTCGTCGCGGCCACGGCTGCGCTGGCTCGACTTGGCGTCGGCGCGCGGGGTGGTGTCGGCGCTCTTGGCCTTGTCGGCGGCTTCGGCCTTGCGGTCGAAATGGGTCTGCAGGGCGGCTTCCGCGTTAGGGGACCGGGTCGCGCTGGCCTCGACATTGCCGAACAGCGACGAGGTCGCCTGCTGCAGCGCGCTGGTGAATTCGGCGGCGGCGTCGTCGCCCGACTTGGCGGTCGGGTTGGCCGCCGCCGTCGTGCTGTTGGACTGTTCGAGCGTCCGCTTGTTGATCGAATAAACCGTCATTTCCGGTTCCCCATGATGGAGCCTCTGGCACGACATCAACATGCAGGGGGTGTGCCAGAGTCGGAGAATTGAAAAAATGACGCTAAATCAACAGGTTGACGTTTGGTGGTGCCGCCAGATTGGCGCCGGGACGGGAAAAAACTGCCGGTCGGACGGTAAAGCCTGCCGGGGGGCGGGTTCAGTCCGGATCGGAATCGTCGTCGCTGGACAGGCTCATGATGCCGACGCCCATGCCGACGCTGCCGAAGGTGACGCACAGGCCGAAGAAAAACAGCATCAGCACGGTGACCGGGCTGCTGGATTCCAGCGCAAGCGTGCGCAGATTGCCCAGATTGGTCATCAGCACGGCGATGCCGAAAGTCATCGCCGCCGCCAGGCCATAGACCAGATGGGCGCCAAGATAGCGCAGGGCCTCACGTTCCTTGCTGTTCAACGCCACGGACGACCTCCGTCCCGCCTACCCCATCACCAAGAAAAAGATGGTGACGCCATCGGCCCTGTCAGCGGGTTCGTCCGGTGGTATGACGGATGTGAGCGTCGGAAATTATAGCCAATCCCGCAACAGGGCGACCAGCGGAATGTCGGCCGGCGGCATGGGCAGATCGGCCATGCGGCTGGCCCGCACCCAGGTTAGGCCCTGGCCTTCGCGCGCGGTGACGTCGCCCTGCCATTGGCGGATGGCGTAAAGCGGCATCAGCAGGTGGAAGGTATCGTAATCATGCGAGGCGAAGGCCAGCGGCGCCAGGCAGCTTTCGCGCACGTCGATGCCCAGTTCCTCGGCCAGCTCGCGCACCAGCGCCGCCTCGGGGGTCTCGCCGGCATGAAGCTTGCCGCCAGGGAACTCCCACAATCCCGACATCATCTTGCCCGGCGGCCGGGTCGCCATCAGCACGCGGCCGTCCACGTCGATCAACGCGGCGGCGGCCACCAGCAGGGTCGGCCGGGCGGCGTGGGCGGCGGCCCAGGATTCGGCATCCAGGGTATAGACCGGCATCACCACCGATTCGCCGCGTGTCGGTTGGCCGACGCGCTGGTGCTGGGCCAGGGTCATGCCCAGCTTGGCCATCACCGCCCGTGACGCGGCATTGTCGGGATGGGCGGCGGCCCAGACCGAGGTGAAGCCGAGATCACGGAACAGATGGCGCAGCAGCCGGCGCGCCGCCTCGGTGGCATAGCCGTCGCCCCAATAGGCGCGGCCGACCCACCAGCCCAGTTCGGGGCTGCCGTCGGTGTCCAGGCCGAAGCCGATGACGCCGATCACCTGGCGGTCGAGCGTGCGCTCCATCGCCAGGGCGATGCCGCTGCCGGCCTGACGCTTGTTCGCCATGGTGGCGACAAACGATTGGCCGTCGGCCAGGGTATAGGGATGGGGAATGGCGGCGGTGTGCTTGACCACTTCCCAATCGTCCAGCAGTTCGGCCAGACGGGGGGCGTCCTCCGCCGCCAGCGGCCGCAGCCGCAGCCGCGCCGACAGCAGCGGCTGGCCGCGCCAGACGGACCCTACGGACCAGCAGCCTGATTCTTCGTCGGACATGAAACGCCCTCATTCCCGGAAAAACGTCATGGCCGGGCGTGACCCGGCCATCCACGTGGATGCCCGGATCAAGTCCGGGCATGACGATACGCTTCGGGGCGACTACGTACGGTACGACCCGTTGATGTCGATATAGGCGTGGGTCAGGTCGCAGGTCCACACGGTGGCCTTGCCCTTGCCGACGCCCACGTCGGTTTCGATGACGATGGTGCGGCCCTTCATGTGCTCGGCCACCGGGGCTTCGTCATAACCGGGAACGACCTGGCCGTCCTTGGCCACCTCGACGCCGCCGATCTTGATGCTCAGGCGGTCGCGGTCGGCCTTTTCACCGGCCTTGCCCACCGCCATGACGACGCGGCCCCAATTGGCGTCCTCGCCGGCGATGGCGGTCTTGACCAGCGGCGAGTTGGCGATGGCGAGCGCGATGGTCTTGGCCGCCTTGTTGCCGGCGGCGCCGGTCACGGTGATCTCGACGAACTTGCCGGCGCCTTCGCCGTCCTTGACCACCTGATGGGCCAGGTCCAGCAGCACATCGAACAGCTTGGCCTTGAAATCGGCCAGGCGCTTGTCCTTGGCGTCGGTGATCTTGGCGTGCTTGGCCTTGCCGGTGGCGAACAGCAGCAGGGTGTCCGAGGTCGAGGTGTCGCTGTCCACGGTGATGCAGTTGAACGAGCGGTCGGTGCCCTTGGTCAGCAGCTCCTGCAGCACGTCGTGCGGCAGATCGGCGTCGGTGAAGACGAAGGACAGCATGGTCGCCATGTCGGGGGCGATCATGCCGGCGCCCTTGGCGATGCCGTTGATGGTGACCTGATGGCCGTCGATCACCGCCGTGCGGGTGCTGCCCTTGGGGAAGGTGTCGGTGGTCATGATCGCCTTGGCTGCCTCGGCCCAGGCATCGTCGGCCAGCTTGGCGCGGGCGGCCTCCAGGCTTTCGGTGATCTTCTCGTCGGGCAACGGCACGCCGATGGTGCCGGTCGAGGCGATGTAGATTTCCGACTTCTTGCAATCGAACAGCGCGGACGCCTTGGCGGCGGTGCGCTCGACCGAGGCGATGCCGGCGGCGCCGGTAAAGGCGTTGGCATTGCCCGAATTGACGATCAGCAGCCGGCCCTTGCCCTTGGCACTGGCCTGCTTGCACCAATCCACCGGCGCCGAACAGGTCAGCGACTTGGTGTAGACGCCGGCGACATGGGTTCCGGCATCGACCTCGACCAGCAGCAGGTCAGTGCGGCCCTGATAGCGGATGCCGCACGCATGACTGGCCAGACGGACGCCGGCCAGGCTCGGCATGGTCGGAAAGGCGGCGGGAGCAAGCGGCGAAAGCGCGGTCATGATGCGGGTCCCCTGAATAGACGAACGACAGACGATAGGCCCCGCCGCGGACGCGCAAGCGTGTCCGCGGCGGGGCCTATGAACTTACTTGGCTTCGGCCAGCGGCTTGCCGTCCAGATCGAAGCGCTTGACCTTGGCCTTGGTGCGCATGTCGGTGACCAGACGCTCGGCGGTTTCCTCGGCCAGCTTCTCGCGGATGACCGGCTGAGCCTGCTCGAAGGACGGCGGAGAGGACAGGCGGCGATCCTCGACCTTGATGACATGCCAGCCGAACTGGCTCTTGACCGGGGTGTCCGACAGCGAACCCGGCGTCATGGCGAACGCGGCCTCGGCGAATTGCGGCACCATCTCGTCCTTCGAGAAGTAGCCCAGGTCGCCGCCGTTCTGCTTGGCCGACGGGTCCTTGGACTTGGTCTTGGCGGTCTCGCTGAAGTCGGCGCCCTTCTTCAGGTCGGCGATCACCGCCTTGGCGGCTTCTTCGCTCTCGACCAGGATGTGGCGGGCGCGCACTTCCTCGGCCGGCTTGTACTCGGCCAGGAACTTGTCATAGGCCTGCTTGACGGCGGCGTCGGTGATTTCCGCCTTCAGCTTCTTGCCCATCCACGCCTTGACCACCAACTGCTGCTCGATGTCCTTCAGCGCCTTCTTGACGTCGGCGTCCTTGTCCAAGCCGTCCTTCTTGCCCTGCTCGTAGACCAGGGTGTTGTTGATCATGCTGTCGAGCAGCGCGTCATAGGGCACCTGGCTCGCCATCTGCGGCGGCAGGGTGCGGCGATAGGCGGCCAGCGCCGAGGCGTGCAGTTCGGTGCCGTTGATCACGGCGACCACCGGGTCCTTGTCGGCGGCGGCGGCCGGCAGGGCGGCGATGGCGGTGCCGAGGCTCAGCACCAGGGCGGCGCAGCGCGCGGAGAAGATCTTCATCGGTCGGACGTTCCTTGCATGAAATGAAGGCGATTTCCGGTGGGCGGGGCGTTTCGCCACGGCGCAGCCGGCACCTCGACAATTCCGGTTGAAGCACAACCGGCCCGCCTGCACAAGTGAAGGCTCTGCAAGGTCCTCATTTGCGCGCGGCGCATGGATGCTGACCATCGCCCTCGAACAGTGCTAAAGTATGGGGAACCCCCAGCGGAGGGTCGTGGATGGGGCCTTTTCCCGCAACGAAAAGCATATCGTTCGCTTTGGTGCTGGCCCTGTTGTACGGGGCGTTCGGCGCGGTGTGGATTGCGGCCTCGGACATGGTGGTCGCCTCGCTGGTTTCCGACCCGGCCACTCTGACCACCATCCAGACCTGGAAGGGCTGGTTCTTCGTCGCCGCCAGCGCCGCCCTGATCTATGGGATCGGCGTGCGTCTGTTGCGCGCCATCGAGGCGTCCGAGCAGCGCTATCGCATGCTGTTCGCCGACAGTCCCGAGGCGTTGGCGCTGTATGAACCCGACAGCCTGCGGCTGGTCGAGATCAATGCCGCCGCCGGCCGTCTGTTCGGTTACGAGCCGGCCGAGACGCGCGGCATGTTGCTGACCGACATGATGCCGCGCGACACCCGCCGCCTGTTCGAAAGCCAGGTGCCGCGCCTGACCGACAACGGCCGCAGCGGTGGCGTCTGGCGCATGCGCTGCAAGGACGGCCGCGAGGTGGACGTGGCGAGCCAGGGCCAGATGGTGACGGTCGATAGCCGCCAGTTGCGGCTGGTGCAGATCGTCGACGTCACCGCCCGCTTGCGCGCCGAGCATGAATTGTTGCGCAGCATGGAAGAGGTCGCCGCCACCAACGAACGCATGCGCGAACTGGGGCATGCCCTGTCGCATGATTTGCAGGAGCCGTTGCGCCAAGTCAGCGGCTTCGTCCAGTTGCTGGCCCGGCGCTATGAAGGCCAGTTGGACACCGAGGCGCACCAGTTCATCGGCTTTGCCGTCGAAGGCATCGTGCGCTTGAAAACCCTGATCGGCGACGTCGAGCGTTTTTCCCAGACCACCGCCTTCGCCCCCATGCGGGTATCGGTGGAACGGGTGGTGGCCGACGTCGTCAACGATCTGCGCGGCACCGTGGATTTCTGCGGCGCCATCGTGGAGATGAAGAATTTGCCGTGGGTGCAGGCCGATCCCGGCAAGCTGGCGGTCATCCTGCACGTCCTGTTGGACAATGCGCTGAAGTTCCGCCGGCCCGGCCGGCCGCCGCTGATTACCGTCGATGCCAGCCGCCGCAATGGCGACTGGCTGGTGCGGGTGGGCGACAATGGCATCGGCATCGACGCCGAATTCCGCGAGGCGGTGTTCTCGCTGTTCTCACGCCTGCACACCCGCGACCGCATCCCCGGCAACGGCACCGGATTGGCGCTGGCGCGCAAGCTGGTCGAGGCCCATGGCGGCCGTATTTGGGTCGAAGATGGCCAGGACGGCGGCGCCATGTTCTGCTTCACCCTGCCTGCCGCGATGGAAGATGGCGACGGGGCAAGCGGGGAAACGGCGGCCTGACATTGACAGAACCCCCCATGGGTTCTATCTGTTGCCGGTCGAAAAAGGCCCCGCGCCCGGCGGCCCATACACTGAATTCCCGAGGTCTCAACGCATGTTCGGCGCAATCGCCCGGCGGCTCTTCGGAACCGCGAATGACCGCATCATCAAGGGTCTGACGTCGCACGTCGCGGCCATCAATGCCCTGGAACCGCAATTCCAGGCGCTGACCGACGCCCAGCTTCAGGCCAAGACGGAGGAATTCCGCGGCCGGCTGGCCGAGGGCGCCGATCTGGACGACCTGCTGGACGAAGCCTTCGCCACCGTGCGCGAGGCGGCCCGGCGCACCCTGGGGCAGCGTCATTTCGACGTCCAGTTGATGGGCGGCATGGTGCTGCATTCCGGCAAGATCGCCGAGATGAAGACCGGTGAAGGCAAGACCCTGGTGTCGACCCTGGCCGGTTATCTCAATGCGCTGCCCGGCATGGGCGTCCATGTAGTGACGGTCAACGACTACCTGGCCAAGCGCGACAGCGAGTGGATGGGGCAGGTCTACCGCTTCCTCGGCATGACCACCGGCGTCATCGTCCACGGCATGGACGACGACGAGCGCCGCGCGGCCTATGCCTGCGACGTGGTCTATGCCACCAACAACGAGTTGGGCTTCGACTACCTGCGCGACAACATGAAGTTCCGCCTGGAGGAGATGGTCCACCGGCCGTTCAACTTCGCCATCGTCGACGAAGTCGACTCGATCCTGATCGACGAGGCGCGCACGCCGCTGATCATCTCGGGTCCAACCGAGGATAATTCCGAGCTTTACCGCCTGGTCGACCGCCTGATCCCGTCGCTGGTCGACGAGGATTTCGAGAAGGACGAGAAGGTCCGCGCCGTGACCTTCACCGAGGTCGGCACCGAGCATATGGAGCAGTTGCTGGCCGAGGCCGGGCTGATGAAGGCCGGCGGCAACCTCTACGACTACGCCAATGTCAGCCTGGTGCACCACGCCAACCAGGCGCTGCGGGCGCACAAGCTGTTCACGCGCGACGTCGACTACATCGTCAAGAACGACAAGGTCGTCATCATCGACGAATTCACCGGTCGCATGATGGAAGGCCGCCGCTTCTCCGAGGGCCTGCATCAGGCGCTGGAGGCCAAGGAAGGCGTCACCATCGAGAACGAGAACCAGACGCTCGCCTCGATCACCTTCCAGAACCTGTTCCGCCTGTATCCCAAGCTGTCGGGCATGACCGGCACCGCCATGACCGAAGCCGGCGAGTTCCAGGAAATCTATAACCTGGAAGTGGTCGAGATGCCGACCAACCTGCCGGTGTCGCGCAAGGACGAGGACGACGAGGTCTATCGCACCGCCCGCGAGAAGTACGACGCCATCGTCACCCTGATCGAGGAATGCCGCACGCGCATGCAGCCGGTGCTGGTCGGCACCACCTCGATCGAGAAGTCCGAGCTGATCAGCGAACTGCTGAAGAAAAAGAAGATTCCGCACCATGTGTTGAACGCCCGCTATCACGAGCAGGAAGCGTTCATCGTCAGCCAGGGCGGCATGCCCGGCGCCGTCACCATCGCCACCAACATGGCCGGCCGTGGCACCGACATCCAGTTGGGCGGCAATGCCGACATGCGCATCCGCCTGGAGCTGGAGGACGCCACCGACCAGGCCAAGGCCGACGCCATCCGTGCCGAGGTCGCCGCCAACAAGCAGAAGGTGCAAGAGGCCGGCGGTCTGTACGTGGTCGGCACCGAACGCCACGAAAGCCGCCGCATCGACAACCAGTTGCGTGGCCGTTCCGGCCGCCAGGGCGATCCGGGCGCCTCGAAGTTCTTCCTGTCGCTGGAAGACGATCTGATGCGCATCTTCGGCTCGCAGCGCATGGACGGCATGCTGCAGAAGTTGGGCCTGAAGGAGGGCGAGGCCATCGTCCATCCGTGGATCAACAAGGCGCTGGAAAAGGCGCAGCAGAAGGTCGAGGCGCGCAATTTCGACGTCCGTAAGAACCTGCTGAAGTTCGACGACGTCATGAACGACCAGCGCAAGGTCATCTATGAACAGCGCAAGGAACTGATGCAGGTCGAGGACGTCTCGGACGAAATCGTCGGCATGCGTCACGAGGTCATCGACGAGATGGTCGCCCGTTGCGTCCCCGAGCGCGCCTACGCCGAGCAATGGGACCTGCCGGGCCTGCACGAGGAAGTGCTGCGCGTCTTCAACCTGGACCTGCCCATCGTGGAGTGGGGCAAGGAAGAGGGCATCGCCGACCAGGAGATCAAGCACCGCGTCGTCGATGCCGCCGACCGCAAGATGGCGGCCAAGGCCGCCGATTATGGCCCGGAAGTCATGCGCATGGTGGAAAAGAGCCTGCTGCTGCAGATTCTCGACCAGGCGTGGAAGGAACACCTGCTGCAGCTCGACCATCTGCGCCAGGGCATCGGCCTGCGCGCCTATGCCCAGCGCGATCCGCTGAACGAGTACAAGCGCGAGGCGTTTAACCTGTTCGAACAGATGCTGCACGACCTGCGCGAGCGGGTGACCGACGTGCTGGCCCATGTGGAGCTGCGTGTCGGTCCGGCCGATGTCGAGCAAAGCCTGGCGCCGCATGCGCCGCAGGAAATGCACGAATCGCGCATGGATCCGGCCTTCGCCGAGGAGGCGGAAGCCGCCGGCGTGGTGACCGCCGACCCCAATTCGTGGGCCTCGACTCCGCGCAACTCGCCCTGCCCCTGCGGTTCGGGCAAGAAGTACAAGCACTGCCACGGTGCCGCCTGAGGCACTGAAGCAGTGTGGGAGCGGTGAGCGTCACAATCTGACGCACGCCGCGACCTGCGGCCATTGAGGCCGCGGCCAAGCGCCCGGATGGGCGCGCCCGGCTAGGGCCAATACTGAGCAATGACGATCGCCGGGCAGTGTCCCGGCGATTTTCATTTGGGGCCTGACCTTCGGCGACGTTCTCCGTCCATCGGAATAGGCCGTCCGAGTACCGCTCTTGGCCGTCTGGCCGCCTGTTCGCCGCGACGCTGTGGGCGCATCTTCCCCGCCTTGAAACACGCCAGTTTCGAAGCAAAAAATGAGGGAGGATCGTTATGCAGACCCGGGACGTCGTCATCCTGTCCGGCGCACGCACCGCCATCGGCGATTACGGTGGGGCGCTCAAGGACGTGCCTCCGACCCAACTGGCCGCCGCCTGCGTGCGCGAGGCGGTTGCGCGCGCCGGCATCTCGCCCGATCGCGTCGGCCATGTGGTCATGGGCAACGTCATCCACACCGAGCCGCGCGACATGTACCTGTCGCGTGTCGCCGCCGTCGAAGCCGGTTTGCCGACCGACGTGCCGGCGCTGACGCTGAACCGGCTGTGCGGCAGCGCGCTGCAGGCCATCATCTCGTCGGCCCAGGCCATCATGCTGGGCGACACCGAGGTGGCGGTGGCCGGCGGTGCCGAAAGCATGAGCCGCGCCGGCTATCTGGTGCCGGCCATGCGCTGGGGTCAGCGCATGGGCGACGGCGTCATGATCGACGCCATGGTGGGGGCGCTGACCGATCCGTTCGGCAACGGCCACATGGGCGTCACCGCCGAGAACGTTGCCAAGCGCTATGGCATCACCCGCGAGGCGCAGGATGCCCTGGCGGCGGAAAGCCATCGCCGTGCGGTGGCCGCCATCGCCGCCGGCCGCTTCGATCAGCAGATCGTGCCGGTGTCGGTCAAGACCCGCAAGGAAGTGGTGCAGGTGGTGCGTGACGAACACGTGCGCGCCGACGTCACCCTGGACAGCCTGGCCAAGCTGCGGCCGGCCTTTGCCAAGGACGGCACCGTGACTGCCGGCAACGCCTCGGGTCTCAACGACGGCGGTGCCGCCGTGGTGCTGATGGCGGCCGATGCCGCCGCCCGCCAGGGCCTTACGCCGCTGGCGCGCATCGTCGCCTATGCCCATTCCGGCGTCGAGCCGGCGGTGATGGGCCTGGGACCGATCCCGGCGGTGCGCACCGCGCTGGCGCGGGCCAATCTGACCATCGCCGACATGGACGTGATCGAAAGCAACGAAGCCTTCGCCGCCCAGGCGCTGGCCGTCGCCCGCGATCTCGACCTGCCGGCCGACCGGACCAACCCCAATGGCGGCGCCATCGCCCTGGGTCACCCCATCGGCGGCACCGGTGCCATCATCACCGTCAAGGCGGCGTACGAGCTGCAGCGGGTGGGCGGCAAATACGCCCTGGTCACCATGTGCATCGGCGGCGGCCAGGGCATCGCCCTGGTGCTGGCGCGGGAGTAAAAACGCTTCATCGCCGATTTGCGGGGGAACTGATGCTTGCCAAGTGGCGTCATCCCGGTCGCAGCGAAGCGGAGAGCCGGGATCCATGCCGGGAAACGGCACCATGGACCCCGGCTCGCGCTGCGCTTGGCCGGGGTGACGCTCGTTGAAGAGCCTTTCCCGGAATCCGCCTAGGAACCATAAAAACTAACCTGCCAGCGGCAGCATCACGGTGAAGGTGCTGCCGGCACCGGGGGTGGAGGCCACGGAAACAGAGCCGCCGTGGTTCTCCGCCACCCGCTTGACGATGGCAAGGCCGATGCCGGTGCCCTCGTATTTGGTCGTGCTGTGCAGGCGCTGGAAGATGCGGAAGATGCGCTCGAAATACTGCGGCTCGATGCCGATGCCGTTATCGCTGACCGTCACCTCGGCCATGGCGCCGGCGGCGCGCGCCCGCACCACCACATGTGCCGGGCGGTCGGCGGCGCGATACTTCAGGCCGTTGCCGATCAGGTTCTGGAACAGCCGGGTCAATTGGCCCTGATCGCCCATGACCGCAAGCGCGGGATCAACCTCGACCTCGACGGTGGCGGCGCAGTCCAGCAGGGTCAGCGCTTCGGTGATGGCGTCGTGCAGCGTGACCGGCGCCATTTCGGCGGCGCCCCGCGTAACGCGTGAGAACGCCAGCAATTCGAGAATCAACGAATCCATGCGCTGGGCGCCGTTGCGGGCGAAGGCCATGAATTCCCGGCCTTCGTCGTCCAGCTTGTCGAGATAGCGCCGCTCCAGAAGGCCGATATAGCTGGCGATCTGCCGCAGCGGTTCACGCAGATCGTGCGAGGCGACATAGGCGAACTGCTCCAGCTCTTCGTTGGAGCGGCGGATGGTCGCCATGTGGGCCTCGATGCTGGCCTTGTCGGTGACCTCTTGGGTGATGTCGCGGGAAAAGATCGCCACCCACGGTGCGCCGTCGCCATTGGGAACCGGCGTGGCGGTGTTGAGCAGATGGCGGCCGCCACGGATGTCGCGCAGCTCCACGGTCTTGCCGCTGTCCGCGGCCTGTTGGACCGCGGCGCGCCGGCGTTCGGCAATGTCGGGTGGGAACAGCGAATAGAGGTCGCGGCCGATCAATTCGTCCACGGTGGCATGGACGCGGTCGGCGAACACCTGATTGCAGGCCAGCAGGGTGCCGGCGGCATCGGTCAACATGGTGGCGTCCGAGGTGGCGTTCAGCAACGCCTGCACCAAGGTGCGGCGTTCGCTTTGGCGATGCTCGGCCTGGCGGCGGTCGGAAACATCGTGCAGCACGCCTTCCAGGCCACCGCCTTCCGCCTCGCTCAGCCGGCGGGCGCTGATGGAGACCCATACCGTGCTGCCGTCGCGGCGGCGCATCGGCATGTCGAAACCGCTGATACGGCCGCCTTGGGCGTCGACGATGGCGATCATGGTCTGGCGGTTGACGGCATCGACGTAAAGCGGTCGGACATCCTTGCCCAGGATCTCGTCGCGCGGCCAGCCCAGCAGGTTCTCGACGGAACGCGACGCCATCACCAGCCGGCCATCGCGGTCGGTGCGGAAGAACACGTCGGTCATGTTGTCGAGGACGGCCCGCAAATCGGCTTCGGGCGGTCGGCTGGCAGAGGATGTCATACCCATGTCGCGTTGCGAATCACTCCCGGCAATCTAGCACGGGCGATCCGGGGGCGCGACCTGCCTGATACCGTCCGGCCGATATCAGCCGCCCAGCGAACGCGCGATGGCGGCGAATTCGGCGGCGACCTGCTGGTACAGCGCCCGCTTGAACGGAACGATGACGCCGGGGACATCGGCCAGCTTCATCCAGCGCCACTCGGAAAATTCCGGGTGTTCGGTGGCGATGTTGATGTCGGCGTCGGTGCCAAGGAAGCGGAGCGCGAACCATTTCTGCTTCTGGCCGCGCCACCGGCCCTTTTGCCAGGTATCGGCCACATCCACCGGCAAGTCATAGGAATACCAGCCTGCGCTTTCGCCGATCACTTCGGCCTTGGCGGTGCCGATTTCCTCTTCCAACTCGCGCAGGGCGGCGGTGCGTGGCGTCTCGCCGTCGTCGATGCCGCCCTGGGGGAACTGCCAGGCATCCTGGCTGGTGTCGATGCGCCGGGCGGTGAACACCAGGCCGTCGGCGTTGAACAGCACCAGCCCCACATTGGGGCGGTAGGGGCGGTCGTGATAGGGGATCAGCTTGCTCATGACTTTCCCGATTGCTTGCCGGCGCCGGTTTCCTTGACGACGGCGGTGGCCGGGGCCAGCACCAGGCCCTGGTCTCCCAGGCGATCCAGCCAGCCCAGCAGGCGGTCGAACGCCACCGGGCGGGGCGACACCACCACCAGGCCGTTGCCGCTCTCCTTGGCGGCGCGAGCGGCGGTGTTGAGCCGGGCCTCGATGGCGTCGCGGAACAGATCGACGTCCAGGGTGGCGCTGACGGCGGCGCTGGCCACATCCACGTCCACCTTGGCGCCTTCGCCGGCGAACACCATGCCGCGCTCCTTCAGCGCCATCAGCACCGGGACAAGCTTGCCCGAGCGCACGAAAGCGCCATCCGGGGCAAGCACGCCGACGGCGCCGGGGGCGCGGGCCAGCACCTGCTCCAGGCGGGCGACGTTTTCCTCGGGCGGGTTGCTGACCAGCAGGCCCCAGGGGCCGGGATCGCGGGCGGGATAACCCAGCGCCTCGGCCGGCAGCATCAGCATGACCTCGTGGCCGAAGTCGCGCGCCTTCTTCACCCACTTGTCCAGGCCGCCGGCATAGGGGCTGAAGGCCAGGGTGACCTCGGGCGGCAGCTTGGCGATGGCCGCCTCGGTGGCGTCCTTGTCCAGGCCCAGGCCGGTGACGACGACGGCCATGCGCGGCTTGCCGGCGGAAGCGTCGAACGGGCGGGCATAGGCCTTCCACGGCACTTGCTTGGCGTCGCGCGGCACCACCGGCAGCAGGCCGTAGGCGCTTTGCCGCACCAGCGCTTCCAACGGCGCCGGCGGCAGTGGCTTGGGGTCGCCGGCACGGGCCGGCAGCGAGGCATAGGTCGGCGCCTGATAGCCGGTGGCGGGCATCGGTTGGGCCGGCGGCGCGGCGGTGGCCGCTGCCGGGGCGGGGGTGGTGGTCACCGGGCCGGCGGGGATCGGTGGGGCGATGACCGGCGGCGCGATCATCGGCGGCGGCTCGGGCCGCAGCGGCGGCGTCATCGGCATGGCGGCAACGCCGCCTGCCTCGCCGGTCGCAGCGGGGGGCGTGGCCGGGCTGGCGGCCAAGGGCGGCGGCGTCAGGCTGGGGGCGGCGCCGCTGGGCGGCGCAGGCGGCGTCAGCAGCGGTCCGCTGCCGGGATTGGACGGCGCCGGCTCACGCGACAGGCCGGGCAGTTCCAGCGCCAGCCGGGGCTGGTCGCCGATGTCGAGCAGGGCGATCAGGTCGCGGGTATCCATGTTGGACAGCAGATAGGCGCCGCCGCCGAGCGCACCGCCCAGCATCAGCACCAGCAATCCCATCAATACCGGGCGCAGGCTGAAGCGGCGGCGCGGTTCGGGCTGTGCCGTACCGATCATCCGTTCCGCGATCAGATCCTCCTCGTCGTCCAACGAGAGCATAACCATCCCTGCACGCAAAATTCTTCACATGATGCCAGACCATGCGAAGTGTTCGGTTAAGAATTCAATAAGTTAGAGCATTCCTTGAACGGATGCTCACGCCCTTCCTGAGTCATGGCCGGGTATGACCCCGGCCATGACGCACGGAAAGAGGCGGCGTCGCCGATCAGTTCGTCGGCGCGCGGTACAGCGACAGGCCGCGGATCAGGTCCAGCGCCCGGGCCATCTGATAGTCCTGGGTGGGGTCACCCATCTTGATGACCGCCGGCGGTTGCTTGCCGTCGGCCGGGGTGGTGGCGGCGCTGCCCTCGGCGTCAGCCGGAGCCGGGGTGGCCTTGGACTCGGGAGCCGACTTGGTTTCGGGCGCCTTGTCCTTGGGGGCGTCCTTGCCGTTGCCGTTGCCGTTTTTGGCATCGGGGTTCTGCAGCGCCTTGCGCAAGCTGGCTTCCGACCGGCGCTCGCGCTCGGGCACGTTGATCGGCTCGATCTTGGACTGCAGCACCTTGATGTCCGGCTCGATGCCCACCGCCTGGATCGAGCGGCCCGACGGCGTGAAATAGCGCGCCGTGGTCAGGCGCATGGAGCCGTGACCGGGCAGCGAGATCAGCGTCTGCACCGATCCCTTGCCGAACGAGCGGGTGCCCAGCAGCAGGGCGCGGCGATGGTCCTGCAGCGCGCCGGCGACGATCTCCGACGCCGAGGCCGAGCCGTCGTTGATCAGCACCACCAGCGGCAGGCCGTCGGCGATGTCGCCGGGGCGGGCGTTGAAGCGCTGGGTGTCCTCGGCCTTGCGCGAGCGGGTCGAGACGATCTCGCCCTTTTCCAGGAAGTCGTCGGACACGGCGATCGCCTGGTCCAGCAAGCCGCCGGGATTGTTGCGCATGTCGATGACGAAACCGGCCAGGTCCTTGCCGATGTCCTTCTTCAACTGGTTGACGTGCTTGACCAGATCGGTGTGGGTGGACTGGCTGAACTGGGTGATGCGGATATAGCCGATATTACCCTGGACGCTGGAACGCACCGTCTGAATGCGGATCACCGCGCGGGTCAGCTTGACGTCGAAGGGTTCGACGCCGTTGCGGCGCACCGTCAGGCGGATGTCGGAATTGGCCGGGCCGCGCATGCGCTCGACCGCCTCGGACAGGGTCAGGCCCTGCACCGGCTCGCCGTCCAGATGGGTGATGAAGTCGCCCGGCTGCATGCCGGCGCGGAAGGCCGGGGTGTCGTCGATGGGCGACACCACCTTGACCCAGCCGTTCTCCATGGTCACCTCGATGCCAAGGCCGCCGAACTCGCCCTTGGTGTTGATGTCCATGTCCCGCGAATTCTTCGGGTTCAGATAGCTGGAATGGGGATCGAGCGAGGTCAGCATGCCGTTCAGCGCCGCCTCGATCAGTTCCTCCTCATTCACCGGTTCGACATAGTCCGAGCGGACTTTCTCGAACACTTCGGCGAAAAGTTCCATCAGCTTGTAGGTTTCCTTGCGCTCGGTAGCCGCGTGGGCGGGAACAAGCGACGTGCCAGCCAGCAGGGCAACCGCACCCGCAGCAATCAGAGTCTTGCGAATCATCCACTAACCTTACTTTTCTGAGCGGTGAGCCAAGGCAACGGGTTCACGGGTTGGCCATTGCGGCGCATTTCGACATACAGCGTGGGTTTGGCCTCGTCCTGGCCCATGACGCCGACGGGTTCGCCCGACAGCAGACGTTGGCCGACAGAAGCGTCGATCCGGGCCATTCCCGCCAGCAGGGTATGATAGCCCTCGCTGTGTTCGATGATCAAGAGCAGGCCATATCCGCGAAAAGGCCCGGAAAAGACCACCTGACCATCGTATGGGGCGGTGACCTGGGCGCCCTTGCGGGTGGCGATCTCCAGGCCCTTGTTGACCACGCCGACGTCGTTGGTCTGGCCGTAACGGGTGATGATGCGGCCGCGTGCCGGGAAGGGCATGTGGCCCTGGCCCTGACTGAACGACCTTTCCGACGATACCGGCCGGCTGGCGGCGGCCTCGCGCGCGGCGGTGTCGGCGGCGCGGGCGGCCTTTTGCGCCGCCAGTTCCATCTCACGCGCCTCGGCCTGGGCCTTCTGCTCGGCCTCGCGGGCGGCGCGGGCCTGGGCGACCTCGCGCTCCTTGCGTTCCTTCTCCGCCTTCTTTTCGGCGATCTCGGCGTCGCGCGCGGCCTTTTGGGCGGCGATTTCGGCGTCGTGGGCGGCCCTGCGGGCGGCGGCCTCGGCCTCACGCGCGGCCTTTTCGGCGGCGACCTTGGCGACGGCCTCGGCTTCGCGGCGCTGCTTTTCCTGTTCCAGCCGGTTCAGCAGGTCGCGCAAATCCTCGGCCTCGCCGGCCAGGCTTTGCAGGCGTTTCTCGGCGGCGTCGGATTCGGCCTGGGCGGCGGTCTGCAGGCTGGATTTGCGAATCCAGTAATCCTTCAGCCGGCCGTGTTCCTCTTCCAGCCGGGCGGCGGTGGTGGCGATGCGCTTCTTCTGGGCGATGATGTCGGCACGCAGCCGGCCCATCATGTCGATCTCGCCCTTGAGGTCCTGGGCCGAGCGCTCGATCTGCGGCACGGCGGCGCGCAGCAAGATGGCTGAGCGCACGGTATCGGCCGGGCTTTGCGGCTGGGCGATCAGGGCCTCGGTCGGGCGCCACGCCAGGCGCTGCAGCGCGGTCAGCACGCCGGTCATCTGTTGCGAGCGCCGGCGCAGGGTCTCGCCCTTGTCGCCCTCCAGCGTCTTCAGGTCTTCCAACTGGTTTTCCAGTTCGGACAGCACCTCTTCGCTTTCCTGGGCGGCGCGGGCGGCGTTGACCATGTCGGTGCGGATTTGCGCCAGCTCGTCCGAGATGGCGCGCGCCTTGCGTTTGATTTCCTCGTGCTCGGCGCGCGAGCGCTTGAGCTGGTCTTCCAATTCATGCAGGCGCCGGTCGGCGGCGGCCGGGTCGGGCGCTTGCGCCAGAACCGGAGCCGCCGCCAGCCAGACGGTCAAACAAGCCAGCAGGGGTGGGCTGCTACGCCGCACGGTCGCCCTTCAGCAGGGACTGGCCGGTCATTTCGGCCGGCTGGGGCAGTCCAAGCAATGCCAGCAGGGTGGGGGCCACGTCGGCCAGCTTGCCGCTGGCCAATCCCTTGGCGCCGGCCGGCGGGTTGACCAGCAGCACGTCCACCGGGCCGATGGTGTGGGCGGTATAGGGTTCGTGGCTGTCGGGATCGGTCATCATCTCGGCATTGCCGTGATCGGCGGTTACCAGCATGGCACCGCCGGCGGCCGCGACCGCCTTCTCCAGCCGCGCCAGGCAACCGTCCACCGTCTCGGCCGCCTTGATGGCGGCGTCCAGCATGCCGGTATGGCCGACCATGTCGCCATTGGCGTAATTGGCGACGATCAGGTCGTACTTGCCGCTGCCGATGGCCTCGACCAGCCTGTCGGTGACTTCGGGGGCCGACATCTCGGGCTGCAGGTCGTAGGTGGCGACCTTGGGGCTGGGCACCAGGATGCGGTCCTCGCCGGGATAGACCTGCTCGCGCCCGCCGTTGAAGAAGAAGGTGACGTGGGCGTACTTCTCGGTCTCGGCGATGCGCAACTGGGTCTTGCCGGCGTCGGACACCACCTCGCCCAGCAGCTTGGTCAGGCTTTCCGCCGGGAACAGCGTGCCAAGGAAGGCATTGAGGTCCTTGGAGTACTCGGTCAGGCCCAGTTGGGCCGAGAACGCCGGCACCCGGGTGCGGGCGAAGCCGTCGAACTTGGGGTCGACCAGGGTGTGCAGGATCTCGCGGGCGCGATCGGCGCGGAAATTGCCCATCAGCAGGCCGTCGCCGTCCTTCATGCCGGCATAATCGCCGATCACCACCGGAAGCACGAACTCGTCAGTCTTGCCGGCGGCGTAAGAGACGTCGATGGCGGCCAGTGGGTCGGCGGCGCGCGGCCCCTGGCCCAAGGCCATGGCGTCGAACGCCAGTTGCACGCGGTCCCAGCGCTTGTCGCGGTCCATGGCGTAATAACGGCCCGACACGGTGGCGACGCGGGCGCCGGTGCCGGCGATGTCGGCCAGGAAGCGGGCCATGAACTCGCGCGCCGAGGACGGCGGGGTATCGCGGCCGTCAAGGAAGGCGTGGACGGCGACCGGCACGCCCGCCGCCGCGGCGACGCGGGCGAGCGCCGCCAGATGGTCCTGGTGCGAGTGCACGCCGCCGGGGCTGAGCAGCCCCATGAGGTGCAAGGTGCCGCCGGCGGACTTGACCTTGGTGACGGCGTCGGTCAGTTGCGGATTGACGGCCAGCGAGCCGTCGGCCACCGCCTGGTCGATGCGCGGCAGGTCCTGCATGACCACGCGGCCGGCACCCAGGTTCATGTGCCCCACTTCCGAATTGCCCATTTGCCCGTCGGGCAGGCCCACCGCCAGCCCCGAGGTCAGCAGCAAGGCGTGCGGAGACGTCGCCAGCAGGCGATCCCAGGTGGGGGTGTCGGCTTGGGCGATGGCGTTGTCGGTGGGGTCATCGCGATGGCCCCAGCCATCGAGGATGCACAGGACGACAGGGCGCGGAGCTTTGGCTTGATCAGTCATGTCGGAGGCTATTCTACGGCTTTCGAGATGGGTTCGCCACGCACGCGGGCGGGTAGCCGCAGCCTATACCTTTTTGACGCGGGGCACTATCCGGATGCGTGTCACAAGCCGAGGGTTGTGTATGCAACCATTTAGGGCAAATACTCCTGGTGCTCTGCAGTTTTGGGTGTAATCCAGGAGGGGTAGATGGCTCGATACGACCTTCATCAGCAAACCTTCGTGCTTTCCATGGCGGTGAACCTCGCCTCCGGCGAAAAGGGGTCCGCCCGCGATATCGAAAAGGCGCTGAAGCAAAAATTGCAGACCTTGCTGGGCACCGCCGCCATCAAGGATCTCATCGGCGAATGGTCGCTCGTCTGGGGGCCGGCGGTGTGGCAGCACCCGTTCGACCTGCGGGGCTATTCAGACAATGCCATCGCCGTCTTCCACAACGCTGCCAGCGACACCACCGTGTGCGCCATCGCCGCGACCAACGCCAACTCCATCTTCGATTGGGCGGTCGAGGACTTTTGGGTCAGCGACAAGGTGCGCTGGCAGTACTCGCCTGCCGACGGGGTGCCGTGGCTGTCGGCGGCGACCAATTTCGGCATCGGCATGCTGCTGACCCTGCGCGATCCCCAGACCGGGGCGTTCCTGCCCGACTACCTGAACTCGGAAGCGTCCACCGGCACCAGCCTGATTTTCGCCGGCCATAGCCTGGCGGGGGCGTTGTCGCCCAGTCTGGCCATGCTGCTTTACGGCACGCAGTCGGCGCGGCAGGAATGGAAGCAGGTGCTGGTCTATCCCACCGCCGGCGCCAGCCCGGGCAACGCCGCGTTCGCCAGGGCTTTCGCCGAACAATTCCCGCCGCAGACCACCGGCAGCCAGCCGTGGCAACGCTGGAACACCTTGCTGTGGAACCGGCTGGACGTGGTGCCCCACGCCTGGTGCCTCGACCGGATGGTCAAGGTGCCGACGCTCTATCATTCCAGCAAGCTGGTGAAGGCCGAACTCATCCCCATCGTCGCCTATTGCCTCTATACGGCGGGACCCGACTACGCGGGGCTGTCCAACCTGGTTCTGCAGGGAACGCAGCGGCCGGGCACCATCGACGACATCATGGAGTTCCTCAAGGAGATGGGATACCAGCACGTCGAAGCCTATTTCCCGCTGCTAGGCGTCCCCGAGATCGCTCCTTATGCCGCCGTGTCGGCATCACCATCGCTGCAATCGTTGTTGGCGGCCCAGGGCCAGGCCGCCCGCAACGCGGCGGCGGTCGCCGCCTCGGGCGTGCAGGATAGCTTGAAGTTCTGAGTGCTGCCGCACACGGGGCCGCCGCCGGGCGGTTCCGTGTGTCCGGCGCCCGCTGTCAGCGCCAGCCCACTTCGCGGGCGAAGCCGTCCAGCGCGTGCTGCAGATGCAGCCATTCGGCCGGCGGCATTTCGCCATTGGCCTGGGCGGCGGCCTGGGCTTCGGCGACGGCCTCGGCCAAGGGCGGCAGGCCGACCCGCGCGCGGCGTTCCTCGACCTCGGCCTCGTTCTCGATGGGCAGCGGGCTGAGCACGTTGTCGTCGTCCCAATCCAACTGGGTGCCATAAATTTGCGGCCGCCCCTCCAGGCTGCGGATGCGATCCTCCAGCGTGGCCGGGTGCCAGGCCGGGATGTCGCCGCGATTGGCCGCCGACTTCATCAGGGTCAGGCAGCGGCGCAGGAAATTAGGGCGCGAGATGGCGTGCACGGCGATCAGGAAGGCGGCCTCGACGCCGTCGGCTCCCGATTCGTATTGGCACGGCCAGCCGTCCTCGTCCACCAGCAATTCCAGTTCGCGGGCATTGGCCTCGTGCAGGGTGCGCATGGACGGATGGTAGCCGTCGAACAGATGCCCCGACAGCGCCAATTGGCTGCGCAGTCGGCGGTCGTTCTCGGCCAGACGGATTAACACATCCCGCATGAAATGGCCTGCTGTCAGGGAGGGTAGCTACACTCACCGCACATAAACCCTTTTCGGGACGGCGTCCACCACAAGCCGGTGCAGACGACGGCGATCTTTCTTGTTGCCCAGCGGCAGGGGGGCGAGAACAATGCGGACTATTGATGGTGGAGCCGCCATCAGGGGGATGGGCCGTGGCGAGATTTCCGGATCGCGGGTTGAACGGGCGCCGCAGTGTCCTGCCGTTATTGATCGGCGGGGTGCTGGCTCTTGCCGCCCTTGCCCTGTTGCCGATCGTGCTGCTGATCGAACAATCGCTGACCGACGCCCTGGTCGCCGACCATGTCGCGGTGGAAGTGGCGGCCGAGCGCCAGCGGCTGGGGCTGTTCAAGGAAGAAGTCCAGCGGGCCGAGGCCAGCGTGCTGCGGTTGGCCAGGGCGGTGTCGTCCACCGAAGCCGAGCTGTCGCGCGAGGCGGTTCCACTGGCGGCCCGGGTCGAGCGCGATGCCGATGGCAGCCGGCGCACTCCGCGCGGGCGCTTCGATCCCGCCACCCAGGCCGGCATTTGGGTGCCGCCCAGTTCGGTTCTCGGTCCGACCGACGAACGCTTCTTCGTCCGCTCGGAACGGGTGATCGGGCTGTTCGGCCTCGGTGCTTACAATAATTTGTTCTTCGATACTTGGCTGCTGCCGCTGACCAATGGCGAGGTGACGTTCGGCCCCGAACTGCCGGAATTCATCTACGACGCCACCGCCGAACAGGATTACCGCGACACCGAATGGGTGCAACTGACCAACCCGGCCACCAATCCCACCGGCCTGCCGCGCTGGACGCCGCCATCCTATGATCCAGTGGCCAAGCACTGGATGATCAGCGTGGTGGCTCCGGTTACCATAGACGGCCGCTGGAGTGGATCGGTCGGCCACGATTTGTTGCTCACCACCATGCTGCGCACCTTCCTGCCGGCCGATCACGACGGCATGACCCATGACGGCGCCTTGCACGTGGTCGCCGGTCCCGAACTGCTGGTCGCTTCCAGCACGTTCGGCGCCATGATCGAGCGGGCGGGCGGCGCCTTGAAGGTGGCCGACACCGGCAACGCCCATCTGGCCGCGCGCGTGGCCGAAGCGCGGCAGAAGCTGGCCGAGGGCGATGGCCGCGACACCGTGGTGTGGCTCGGTCAGGGCGATTATGTCCTGGCCACCCGGCTGGCGATGATGGACGGCGTGGTGTTGCGCACTATTCCCGCCGCCGCCATCGAACGCCAGTTGCAGCGGCCGCTGACCCTGTTGCGCGGCGTGCTGTTCAGCAGTATGGCGCTGACCATGGGATTGGTACTGGCGCTGGTGCTGCGCGAGGAACGCCGCCGCCGGTTGCTGGAAACCGCCCTGCGGGAACAGAACGCCCAGTTGGAACAGCACGTGGCCGAGCGCATGGAAGAACTGCGCACCGCCAACGAGGCGCTGCGGGCGTCCAAGGAAACCGCCGAAGCGGCCGCCCGCAGCAAGTCCGAGTTCCTGGCGGTGATGAGCCACGAAATCCGCACCCCGATGAACGGCGTGCTGGGCATGACCCGGCTGGTGCTGGGCGGCGAATTGCCGGAGGCGGCGCGCGAGCGGCTGGATGTGGTGGTGTCGTCGGCGGAATCGTTGCTGACCATTCTCGACGACATCCTCGACCTGTCCAAGCTGGAGGCCGGGCGGCTGGAATTCGAGCACGCGGCGTTCCGGTTGCGCCCGCTGCTGGCCGGCATCGTCGAGCTGATGCAGAACCGGGCGCGGGAAAAGGGGTTGGTGCTGCTGCTGGAGGTGGCGGACGACCTGCCCGAGGCGGTGGCCGGCGATCCGGTCCGTCTGCGTCAGGTGGTGCTCAATCTGGTCGGCAACGCCCTCAAGTTCAGCGATCGCGGCAGTGTCCGTCTGCGGGTCGGCCGGCGGGACGGCGCCCAGATGCTGTTCGAGGTCATCGACACCGGCATCGGCATGGACGCGCAAACGGCGGCACGGGTGTTCGACGCCTTCACCCAGGCCGACGCCTCCACCTCGCGCCGCTATGGCGGCACCGGGCTGGGCCTCGCCATTTGCAAGCGCCTGATCGAAGGCCAGGGCGGCAGCATCGGCGTCGACAGCACGCCCGGCCGCGGCAGCCGCTTCTGGTTCCTGCTGCCGCTGACCGAGGCCGCGCCGCCGCCGGAAACCGTCGTCGTCCTTCCGGCCACGCCGTTGCCGCCCCTCTCCATCCTGCTGGCCGAGGACAACGAAGTGAACCGGCTGGTGGCGCTGGGGTTCCTGCAGCGCAACGGCCATCGCGTCGCCACCGCCTTCGACGGCCGCGCGGCCGTGGAGCTGGCGCGGGCGGGCGGCTTCGATGTGGTGCTGATGGACATGCAGATGCCCGAGATGGACGGGCTGGAAGCGACCCGCGCCATTCGCGCCCTGCCGCCGCCGGCCGGTCTGGTGCCGGTGATCGCCCTGACCGCCAACGCCATGTCCGCCGACATTGCCCGCTGCTTCGACGCCGGCATGAACGACCACGTCGCCAAACCCCTCGACCCCATGCTGCTCAACGCCACCATCGCGCGGGTGCTGGGATTGGACGATCTGGCAAAGCCGCAGGGCACCCAGGCGCTGCTGCCCCACCTTGGACCGGACAGCACGGCGCAGATGCTCGAACTGTTCCTGCACAACGGCGGCGGCCTGGTCGAACGCATGGTGGCGCTGGCGAGCGGCGGGGGTGAAGCCGCCGAGATCGCGCCGCTGGCCCACGATCTCAAGGGCATGTCGGCCTATTTCGGCGGCACCCAACTGGCGCAGGCAACCGCCCAGGTGGAAGCGGCCGCCGCAGCAGACGGCCGCGATTTCCTGGCGGAACGGGGGCGCCGGCTCCAGGCCGTGTGGGAGCAGATTCGTGCCGACCTGCAGGGGGACCTGGCCCGCCTGCGCCAACCGGCGGAAGTTTAGGCGTAGCAGGACCCACCGCAGCGAAAAAGCTTCATCGCCAATTTGCGGGGAACGGCTCTTTAACGGGCGTCACCCCGGCCAAGCGGAGCGCGAGCCGGGGTCCATGGTGCCGTTTCCCACCATGGATTCCGGGTCTACGCTGCGCTACGCCCGGAATGACGCCTCGTGGGAAGCATCCATTTCCCCGGAATTCCGCGATGAACCCGAAAAAAAGCCGGCAGGCCGAAACGTGATCGGCCTGCCGGTTGAAGGCGGCTCCGTCATTCCGGTTGCTGCGAGGCGGTGCGGAACGACGGCTTATTCTTGCTTCTTTGAGCTTAGTTCCTGGCTCCCGACAGCAGGCCGCGGGCGATGACCTGGGCCTGGATTTCGGCGGCGCCCTCGAAGATGTTGAGGATGCGGGCGTCGCAGATGATGCGGCTGATCTGGTATTCCTCGGCATAGCCGTTGCCGCCGTGGATCTGCAGCGCGTTGTCGGCGTTGGACCAGGCAACGCGGGCGCCCAGCAGCTTGGCCATGCCGGCCTCGATGTCGCAGCGGTGGCCGCCGTCCTTTTCGCGCGCCGAGAAATAGGTCAACTGGCGGGCGACCATGGTTTCCACCGCAGCCCATGCCACCTTGCAGGCGACGCGCGGGAAGGCATAGATCGGCTTGCCGAACTGGACGCGGTCCTTGGCGTATTGCTGGCCGACTTCCAGGGCGTTCTGCGCCACGCCGACGGCGCGGGCGGCGGTCTGGATGCGGGCCGATTCGAAGGTTTCCATCAACTGCTTGAAGCCCTGGCCCTCGACGCCGCCCAACAGGTTGGCGGCGGGAACCTTGAAGCCGTCGAAGCCCAGCTCGTATTCCTTCATGCCGCGATAGCCCAGCACCTTGATTTCGCCGCCGGTCATGCCGGGGGTGGGGAAGGCGTCGCCCTCGGTGCCGCGCTGCTTGGGGGCCAACAGCATGGACAGGCCGCGCCAGTCCTTGCTGTCGGGGTTGGTACGCACCAGCAGGGTCATCAGGTCGGAGCGGCTGGCATGGGTGATCCAGGTCTTGTTGCCGGTGACCACGTAATCATCGCCGTCCTTGACCGCGCGGGTGCGCAACGACCCCAGGTCCGACCCGGTGTTGGGTTCGGTGAACACGGCGGTCGGTAGGATTTCACCCGAAGCGATCTTGGGCAGCCATTCCTGCTTCTGTTCCTCGGTGCCGCCCAGGCGGATCAGCTCGCCGGCGATCTCGGCGCGGGTGCCCAGGGAGCCGACGCCGATATAGCCGCGCGACAATTCCTCGGTGACGACGCACATGGACATCTTGCCCATGCCCAGGCCACCGTATTCCTCGGGCAGGGTCAGGCCGAACACGCCCATCTCGGCGACGCCGTTCAGCACCTCCAGCGGGATCAGCTCGTCCTTCAGGTGCCATTCGTGGCAATGGGGCGCCACTTCCGCCTCGACGAACTTGCGGAACTGATCGCGGATCATGTCCAGCGTCTCGTCGTCCAGGCCCAGCTCGCCGAAATGATGGCCGTCCTCGATCAACTGGGCGATGCGCACGCGCACGGCCGGCGCGTTGCCCTGGCGGCGCAGTAGCGACAGCTCGTCGCCGTGGAACTGATGGCAGACCTTGGTGTCCAGGCCCATGTCGATGGGGCGGATGTATTCGCCCTGGCTCATGGGGATGCCGCCGAAAATCTGCGACCCGTATTCGCCGAAGGCCGATTGCAGCATCAGCGCTTCCAGCTCGCCCAGCTTGCCGGCCGCGTCCAACCGCCGCGCCCATTCCAGCATCTGCTCCAGCGCCGACACATAGGTGGTCAGCCAGGCAAAGCCGTGGGCGGCCTCCTGATTGGCCTCGAACAGGGCGGAATCGATCTTGCCGTCCTTGCTCACCATGGCGGTGACCGAAACCTTGGCGGCGGCGTGCAGGCCGCGCAGGGTGTCAAGCGCGGCGGCGCAGGTGGGGATCAGGTCGGGCAGCAGAACGGTGGTCATGGGATGATTGTCCTTGCGCGTATTGCCCTCTCCCGCTTGCGGGAGAGGGAGGGACCCGCGAAGCGGGAGGGTGAGGGAACCGCACACTCGGGAGTCCTTGGCTCCCTCACCCGGCGCTTCGCGCCACCCTCTCCCGCCTATGCGGGAGAGGGCTTCTTATCACTCACCCTCGATGCAATCCTCGACGGTGTAGCGGCCGGGCTTCTTGGCCTGGACCAGCACCGCCATGTTGCCGGGCTTATGCTGGTTGCGCAGCATCTGCATGTGGGCCTTGGGGATGTCCTCCCACGAATAGCACTCGGACATGCAGGGGTCGATGCGGCGTTCGATCACCAACTGGTTGGCCTGCGACGCCTGCAGCAGGTTGGCGAAGTGGCTGCCCTGGATACGCTTCTGACGCATCCACACGAAGCGGGCGTCGAAGGTCAGGTTGAAGCCGGTGGTGCCGGCGCAGAACACCACCATTCCGCCGCGCTTGACCACGTTGCACGACACCGGGAAGGTGGCCTCGCCGGGATGCTCGAACACGAAATCGACGTCGTTGCCCTTGCCGGTGATGTCCCAGATGGCCTTGCCGAACTCGCGCACCTTCTTCATGTAGGCGCCGAACGCGGCCTGGTCGCCGTCGACGTCGGGCAACTGGCCCCAGCAATCGAAGCCCTTGCGGTTGATGACGCCCTTGGCGCCCAGGCCGAGGACGAAGTCGCGCTTGTCCTCTTCCGAGATGACGCCGATGGCGTTGGCACCCGACACCGCGATCAACTGGATCGCCATCGACCCCAGGCCGCCGGCGGCGCCCCACACCAGCACGTTATGGCCGGGACGCAGGACGTGCGGACGGTGGCCGAACAGCATGCGATAGGCGGTCGCCAGCGTCAGCGTATAGCAGGCGCTCTCTTCCCAGGTCAGGTGCTTGGGGCGGGCCATGACCTGCTGCGACTGCACGCGGGTGAACTGCGCGAACGAGCCGTCGGGGGTCTCGTAACCCCAGATGCGCTGGGTCGGCGAGTTCATCGGGTCGCCGCCGTTGCACTCCTCGTCGTCGCCGTCGGTCTGGTTGCAATGCACCACGACCTCGTCGCCGACCTTCCAGCGCTTCACCTTACTGCCGACCTTCCACACGATGCCGGCGGCATCCGAGCCGGCGATGTGGTAGGGGGCCTTGTGGTAGTCGAACGGAGAGATGGGCTTGCCCAACGCGGCCCACACGCCGTTGTAGTTCACGCCGGCGGCCATCACCATGATCAGCACTTCATGCGGATCGATCTCGGGGGTGTCGACCACCTCGACCAGCATGGCGGTATCCGGGTTGCCGTGCCGTTCCTTGCGGATGGCCCAGGCATACATCTGCTTCGGCACGTGGCCCAACGGCGGGATCTCGCCGACCTCATAGAGGTCCTTGACCGCCTGTCCGGGCCGGATGTCGGCCAAATTCGCCGCTTCGCTCATCCGAGTCACTCCTCGTCTCCGAAAACCACGCTGTTCGTCATTTCCTGGGGAACCTTCGGGGTCCCTCGTTCCGTCGCCGCTCTCCGCTCGGGGTGTCCCGACGACTTTCGCGTTGTAACGTTTTGCGGCTTTCTTCGCAATGCACAAAATGATAGTTTGTTTCGCGAAGTTCGGATGTCGAGAAATTTTAGGTCGTATGTGCCACCCCATCCGGTAGCATGATGACCAATGCCCGTGCAGAAGCCCCGCGAAGAAAAAGGTGATGAGGAATGAGCGACAACACCCCCGCCCGCGAGAAGCCTTGGCTGTTCCGCACCTATTCGGGCCACAGCTCGGCGGCGGAATCCAACAAGCTGTTCCGGACTAACCTGGGCAAGGGCCAAACCGGCCTGTCCATCGCCTTCGATCTGCCGACCCAGACTGGTTACGACTCGGATCACGTGTTGGCGCGCGGCGAAGTGGGCAAGGTGGGCGTACCTGTGTGCCATATTGGCGACATGCAGACCCTTTTCGAGGGCATACCCCTCGAAAAGATGAACACCTCCATGACGATCAATGCGCCGGCCGCCTGGCTGCTGTCGCTCTATATCGCCACGGCGGAAAAGCAGGGCGCGGCCCGCGCCGCGCTGAACGGCACCACCCAGAACGACATCATCAAGGAATACCTGTCGCGCGGCACCTACATCTTCGGGCCGCAGCCGTCCTTGAAGCTGACCAGTGACGTCATCGCCTTCACCTATCGCGAGGTTCCCAAGTGGAACCCGATGAACGTCTGCTCGTACCACCTGCAGGAAGCCGGCGCGACGCCCGAGCAGGAGCTGGCCTATGCGCTCGCCACCGCCATCGCCGTGCTCGACACCGTGCGTCCGACCGTGCCGGAAGCCGATTTCCCGGTGGTGGTCAGCCGCATCAGCTTCTTCGTCAACGCCGGCATCCGCTTCATCACCGAATTGTGCAAGATGCGGGCGTTCACCTATCTGTGGGACGAAATCTGCCGCACCCGCTACGGCATCACCGACGAGAAGGCGCGGCGCTTCCGCTATGGCGTCCAGGTCAACAGCCTGGGTCTGACCGAGCCGCAGCCGGAAAACAACGTCTACCGCATCCTGCTGGAAATGCTGGCGGTGGTGCTGTCCAAGGACGCCCGCGCCCGCGCCGTGCAGTTGCCGGCGTGGAACGAGGCGCTGGGCCTGCCGCGGCCGTGGGACCAGCAATGGTCGCTGCGCCTGCAGCAGATCATGGCCTACGAAACCGACCTGCTGGAATACGGCGACATCTTCAACGGCTCGGTCGAGATCACCCGCAAGGTCGAGGCGCTGATGAGCCAGGCCCGCGACGAGCTGTCCCGCATCGACGGCATGGGCGGCGCGGTGGCGGCGGTGGAATCCAGCTACATGAAGCAGAAGCTGGTGGAATCCAACGCGCGGCGCATCGCCGGCATCGAATCGGGCGAGCAGATCGTCGTCGGCGTCAACAAGTGGACCGAGACCGAACCTAGCCCGCTGACCGGTGGTGACGGCTCGATCCTGACCGTCGACCCGCGTGCCGAGGCCGAGCAGGTCGAACGCCTGAAGGCGTTCAAGGCCGGTCGTGACGGCAAGGCGGTGGAGAAGGCGCTGGCCGAGTTGCGCGCCGCCGCGCAAGAGGGCCGCAACGTGATGGAGCCGTCCATCGCCGCCGCCCATGCCGGCGTCACCACCGGCGAATGGTCGCAGACTCTGCGCGAAGTGTTCGGCGAATACCGCGCCCCCACCGGTGTCGCCCGCGCCGCCGCCGCCGCCAAGGGCGACAAGATCGTCGCCGTGCGCGGCCGGGTGGACGAGGTGTCGGCCAAGCTGGGCCGCCGCATCAAGATGCTGGTGGGCAAGCCCGGCCTGGACGGCCATTCCAACGGTGCCGAACAGATCGCCGTGCGCGCCAGGGATGCCGGTATGGAAGTGGTGTACGAGGGTATCCGCCTGACCCCGGCGCAGATCGTCAACGCGGCGCTGGAGGAAGGCGTTCACGTCGTCGGCCTCAGCATCCTGTCGGGTAGCCACGTGCCGCTGGTCACCGAGGTGCTGGACCGCATGCGCGCCGCCGGCCTGGGCGATATCCCGGTGGTCGCTGGCGGCATCATCCCACCTGAGGACGAAAAGACCCTGCTGGCGGCCGGTTGCGCCCGCATCTACACGCCGAAGGATTACGACATCACCACCATCATGGGTGACATCGTCACCCTGGTGGAGGGGAGTTCAAGGGCGGCCTAAGACCGCCTAAACAGCGAATCACCTTGGGGCGGCCTTTGGGCCGCCCCTTTTTTTAGTCGCGCCGCACAACTTTTAAGACTCGTTTATCAATCACGAGGCATAATGGGCGGGCAGATCCAGAATGGAGAATGCTGATGCTCGGAAAAATTTCGGGCGCGGACGTCCTCTTGGCCAACATCCGGGCCAGGATAGCGCAGGCGCAACCCAATAAATCGGCCCAGACCGCCGACGACCAGACGCCCGCCTCCGAGGCGCTGCAGCGGTCGCAGCAGGCGCTCAACACGCTGAAGCAGGCGAATTCCAGCCAGGCGCAGCAGCGTAAGGCCAACGCCAAGGCCAAGGTCGACCGGCTGAAGAAGGAACTCGAAAATCTGCGCCTGATGGGCGGCGATCCCAAGGCGATTGCCCGCCGCGCGGCGCAGATCAGCCGCGAGCTGGCCTCGGCGGCCAAGGAATATGCCGCGTCCAAGGGCCAAGCCGGCCTTGGGTTGCCGGCAGGAACCGAGGCGGGGGGCGATAGCGCGGTCACTGCCGCCGGGGCCGAAGACGGCCAGGCCGCCGAGCAGGGGGGCGAGGCAGCCGGGGAAGAGGCCGTGGGGGAAGCCGGGGCTGCGGGTGAAGCCGCTGAGGCCAAGGCCGAAGCAGCCAAGGCGGAGGCCGCCGCCAGCGAAGCCGCCGCGACAGCCAAAGCGGCGCCTGACGAAGCCGCCGCCCGCGACGCCAAGACCGCGCATTTCCGCGAGGACGCCGCCAAGATTGCGCAAAAGGGCGCCGAGCGCAAAGAGGACACCGAATTCGCCGCCGAACTCCGCCGTCTGCACGCCCTGGCCAAGTCCATCTTCGCCCAACAGCGCCGCCGTGCCGAGCAGGAGGGCGGCAGCGATGCCGAGTTGGACCGTCTGAAAAAGCAGATCGACGATGCCGGCGCCGACATCCAAGGGACGTTCACCGACGTCGGCATGGCGACGGTGTCGGTGCCACTGGCGCTTCAGGTTTAGGCGAGGCCGGCGACCCGTTCCTCGAAGTCCTGCACCAGGGAATCCCAGGCGTCGTCGACCTCGGCCCTCAGGTCTTCCCAGGTGCCGTCCGGTTCGTCCGACAGCGCGTCCAGCTTCTCGCGCACAAGATCGCGGCGGTGGGCCAGCCACCCCAGTTGTTCCGCTAGTTCCTGGCGCAGGCCGGTATTGGGGCTGTCGATCAGCCGGCTGCGGACGCTGTCGATTTGCAGCGACAGGTCGCGCAGGCGTTGTTCCATGGCGATCTGGTAGGCATCCCTGACCATTGGCGACACTCCGCTTGCCCTGACCACTCATCCAGGCCATTCGTCCGGGGGGGGGACCTGCGGAAGGCTGCGCCGTGTTGTCCTTTTGATGCAAGCATGCATCCGGGATAGGTCATCCCCACTCGGGGAAAGGTGGGGATGACCCCAACGCGCGAAAAGGGTAGGGCGTCACAGGATGTCCAGCACGCTTTCCGGCGGCCGACCCAAAGCCGCCTTGTCGCCGGCCACCACGATGGGGCGTTCGATGATGGTGGGATGGGCGACCATGGCGCGCACCAGTTCCGCCTCGGACAGCGCGGCGGGGTCGATGCCGGCTTCGGCGGCTTCCTTCTTGCGCACGATCTCGGCGGGCGTCTTGCCCAGGCGTGCCAGGATACGGGTCAATTCCTCGGCCGAAGGCGGCGTCCGCAGGTATTCCACCACGGTGGGGACGATGCCCCTGTCCTCGATCAGCTTCAGCGTCTCGCGCGATTTGCTGCAGCGGGGGTTGTGATAGATGGTGACCTCGGCCATGGGGCGCCCCTTGATGTTGGTTGCGTTGCACTGCAAGGTAGGCGCCCGCCCCACTTTCGTCAAAGTCGCCGTCCATTCTGGCGTCCGCCAATCATACAGCCATGCCGAGTTCCATGACACGATCCCTCGTGAACGCCTGCGCCGTCGTGCTGCTGGCGCTGACCTTCGCCTTTCCCGTTTTTGCCCAGGATAAGGGCGCGCCGCCCGCTGGCGCCGTCAAGGTCGAGGAGTTGCAGAAGCTGGTCGACACGCTGGAAAGCGACGGCGACCGCAAGCTGCTGGTGCATCAGCTCAAGGCACTGATCGCGGCGCAGCGCCACACCGAGCAAGAGGCCGAGTCCGGCCTGCTCGGCATCGTCACCGAGCGGCTGGAAACCTTCGGCGACGACGCCATGGACGCGGTGGCGGCGTTGAAGGATACCCCCAAGCTGGTGGCGTGGACCGGGCAGCAACTGGCCGATCCCGCCTTGCGCAACCGCTGGGCCGATACCGGCTGGCGCCTGTTGGCGCTGATGACGGCTGGGATCGTCGCCGATCAATTGCTGGCGTGGCTGCTGCGGCGGTCCGAACGGCTGACCGTGCCGCGTGACGGCGCCCCCATCCTGGTGCGGCTGCCGCTGGCGCTGGCCCGTGCCGCCATCCGCACCCTGCCGGTGGCGGGCGCGGCGGCCGCCGCTTATGGCGTGCTGACCTTGCTTGGGCTGACCGGCAATACCCGCGTCGCCGGGGTGATGGTGGTGACCGCCTATGCCTCGGTGCGGCTGCTGATGGTGCTGGCCCGCTTGCTGGCGGCGCCGCGCACCGCCGCCTTGCGGCTGTTGCCGGTGGATGATGAAACCGCCGAATATCTGGTGATCTGGTCGCGCCGGCTGGCCGGCATCGGCGTGTTCGGCACCCTGGCGGTCGAGGCGGCGCGTCTGTTGGGCCTGCCGCGCGGCGCCGCGACGTTTTCGCTCAAGGCGTTGGGGCTGGCCATCACCACCATGCTGGTCATCTTCATCCTGCAGAACCGCCACGCGGTGGCGCGCGCCCTGCGGGGCAACGCCCTGGCCGAAGGGCGCCTGCAGGGACTGCGCAGCCGGTTGGCGGAAATTTGGCATGTGCTGGCGGTTCTGTATGTCATCGCCGGCTATGCGGTGTGGGCGCTGAAGGTGCGCGGCGGTTTCGACTTCATGCTGCGCGCCAGCCTGCTGTCGGTGCTGATCCTGTCGGTCGCCGCCATGCTGTCGGCGGGGCTGGGCCGGCTGATCGAGCGCGGCTTCGCCATCAGCCAGGATGCGCGCATCCATTTCCCCCGGCTCGAAGCCCGCGCCAACCGCTATCTGCCGGTGCTGCATGTGGTGCTGCGCGGCGCCGTGGTGGTGGTCACCGTGCTGGTGCTGGCTCAGGCCTGGGGTCTGGACGCCATCAGCGTGCTGTCGTCCGACGGTGGCCGCCGGGTGGTGTCGTCGATCATCAGCATCGGCGCCGTCCTGTTGGGCGCGTTGGTGGTGTGGGAGGTCGTGGCGGGCACCATCGAACGCTATCTCGCCGCTACCGACGACGATGGCAACACGGTGCAGCGCTCGGCCCGCATCCGCACTCTGCTGCCGTTGGTGCGCAACGCCCTGTTCGTCGTGCTGGTGGTGATGGTGGCGCTGATCGTGCTGTCGGAACTGGGCGTCAACATCGCGCCGCTGCTGGCCGGTGCCGGCGTCGTCGGTGTCGCCATCGGCTTCGGCTCGCAGACCCTGGTCAAGGACGTCATCACCGGCGCCTTCATCCTGTTCGAGGACACCATGGCGGTGGGCGATTCGGTCAAGGTCAACGGCACCGCCGGAACGGTGGAAACCATGACCATCCGCGCCATCCGCCTGCGCGACGGCTCGGGCGCGGTGCATTCCATCCCGTTCAGCTCGGTCAGTTCGGTGGTCAACATGAGCCGCGATCATGCCTTCGCCAATCTGGAGATCGCCGTCGGCTATGGCGAGGACGTCGACCGGGTGATGGCGATCATGCGCGAGGTGGGCGAGGGCTTGCGCGCCGATGCCGCCATCGGCCCGCTGATCGTCGACGCCATGGACGTGTTCGGACTGGAGCGGTTCGAGGCGTCGTCGATGGTCATCACCGGCCGCTTCAAGACCCTGCCCGGCAAGAGCAGCACGGTGGCGCGTGAATTCAACCGCCGCCTCAAGCGGCGCTTCGACGAATTGGGCATCGATCGGCCATTGCCGCAAACCGCTGTGTGGCTGGGCGAGGGCAAGGCGGTCAGGCTGGCGCTGCCCGAGCCGGCGCGGGAAGAAGCGGCAGACTAGGCGTCTTCCAGCGCTTCGGCGCTGTCCGCCTCGATGACCTTGCGGCAGATGTCGAAGCCGAAGCCGGCGCGGGCCAGGGCGGCGAGGTCCTTGTTGCGCATGTCGTCGCGGTTCTCGCGGCGGAACGGGCCAAGCCGGCGTTTCTTCGCCAGCCGGATGGCGGCGGCAAGGTCGGGTTCGGGCACGTCCTCGGCCAGTTGATCCAGCGCGACGGCGGTCAGTTCGCCGCCGACGCCCTTGGCCGCGAGCGTCGCGCGGATGGTGCGGCTGCCCTTGCCGGCGCGGTGCAGGGCGCGCACCTTGGCCTCGGCATAGGCGGCATCGTTCAGATAGCCCAGGCGGGACAGCTTCTCGATGGTGGCGTCGACCTGGCCCACATGGTCGGTGCGCTCGCCGCCCCAATGGCCGACGCTGCGATCGACCTTGCGCAGCAGCACGCGCCGCAGGTTGGCGCTGGACGAGGCGAAGCGTTCCAGGTAATGCAACGCGGCATTTTCCAGGTAGGATGGGGTGATCTTGCTGGGAACTTTTGCCATGTTCCCGATTTTACCCCGAACACGCAGAGCGCGCCATGACCGACCATGTCCAGACCTTGCCGCCCCAGCCCCGCACCTATGGTGCCGTCAACTGGCTGGGCTTCTGGACCCTGCTGACCAAGGAAATCCGCCGTTTCCTCAAGGTCTATTTCCAGACCGTGCTGGCGCCGGTGGTGACCACCCTGCTGTTCCTGGCGGTGTTCGCCCTGGCGCTGGGGCGGGTGGCCGCCCAGGTCGGCGGTGTGCCGTTCGTCGAATTCCTGGTGCCCGGCCTGGTGATGATGGCGATGGTGCAGAACGCCTTCGCCAACACCTCGTCCTCGATCATCATCGCCAAGGTCCAGGGCAACATCGTCGACATGCTGATGCCGCCGCTGTCGGCGGCGGAACAAACCTTTGCCGTGGCGCTGGGCGGTGTCGCCCGTGGGCTGGTGGTCGGTGTCGCGGTGACGGCGGGCATGGCGCTGTTCGTGCGCATCCACGTCCACGACCCGCTGTTCATCGTCTTCCACGCGGTGGGCGGCTCGCTGCTGCTGTCGCTGTTGGGCATGATCGGCGGTATCTGGGCCGACAAGTTCGATCACATGGCGGCGGTGACCAACTTCATCGTCACCCCGCTGTCGTTCCTGTCGGGCACCTTCTATTCCATCGACCGCCTGCCCGAGGGCTTCCACGCCGTCGCCCTGGCCAATCCCTTCTTCTATATGATCGACGGCTTCCGCTATGGCTTCATCGGCCATGCCGACGGCCCGGTCTGGCCGGGCATGGCCATGGTCGCCGCCGCCGATGCGGTGCTGCTGCTGGTGACCTGGCGTATGCTGGCGACGGGCTACAAGCTCAGGGCGTAGATGCTGGCCCTCAGGTGCCGGGCGGGCGCCTCCGCGCCCTTGTGGGCAAAGCCCACCCTTCGCTGAGCTTCGGGCCGCCCTTGCGGGCGTCGTTTGCCCCTGCGGGGCGGCACGGCTCACGCTCGCACCGGCTCGCGGCCCCTCAATGGGGCAGTCCCTCGGCTGCGCCTCGCTCCGTGAACTCTCCGCGCGAAGGTTGACTTTCGTTGCCGATGCGGGGATAGTCGCGCCTTTCCTTTTCATGCACGCTGGTCCTGATCGTCCGTTGGGGACGATGGCTCCCGGCGTTGCAATTGGGGAGGTGGACCAAGTGTTTCCTGTCGTTATGCCGACCTATGCGCGTGCCGATGTCGCCTTCGAACGGGGCGAAGGTGCTATTTTGTGGTCGACCGACGGGCGACGATTCCTGGATTTCGGCGCCGGCGTGGCGGTGACCGCGCTGGGCCATTGCCACCCCCATCTGGTCAAGGCCCTGCAGGAGCAGGCCGGCAAGCTGTGGCACACCTCGAACCTGTACCGCGTGCCGGGACAGGAAAAGGTGGCGACCAAGCTGGTGGCCAACACCTTCGCCGACACCGTGTTCTTCTGCAACTCGGGTGCGGAAGCGAACGAGTGCGCCATCAAGATGGCGCGCAAGTACCACTACGAGGGCGGCGACAAGGGCCGGCACGAGATCATCTGCGCCACCGGCGCCTTCCATGGCCGCACCTTGGCGACCGTGGCGGCCGGCGGCCAGCAAAAGCACATGAAGGGCTTCGACCCCTCCATGCCCGGCTTCGTCCATGTGCCCTATGGCAACCTGAACGCCCTGCGCGCCGCCATCGGCCCGCAGACGGCGGCAATCCTGGTCGAGCCGGTGCAGGGCGAGGGCGGCATCATTCCGGGCGATCCGGATTACCTGAAGCGTCTGCGCGCCACCGCCGACGAATTCGGCATCCTGCTGATCTTCGACGAAGTGCAGACCGGCATGGGCCGCACCGGCACCCTGTTCGCCTACGAACATGCCGGCATCGCCCCCGACATCATGGCGGCGGCCAAGGGACTGGGCGGCGGCTTCCCGGTCGGCGCCTGCCTGGCGACGGAAAAGGCGGCACGCGGCATGACCGCCGGCGCCCATGGCTCCACCTTCGGCGGCAATCCGCTGGCGATGGCGGCGGCGGATGCGGTGCTGGACGTCATGCTGCAGCCCGGCTTCCTGGCCGAGGTCGCCCATTGGGGCAACGTGCTGCGGAGCAAGCTGGCCGACCTGCCGGCGCGCTTCCCCCACGCCATCGAGCAGGTGCGCGGTGCCGGCATGATGATCGGCCTCAAGTGCCGCATGCCCAACACCGAGCTTCAGGCCAAGCTGCTGGCCAACGGTCTGCTGACCATTGGCGCCGGCGACAACGTGGTGCGGCTGCTGCCGCCGCTTATCATCCGCGAACGCGAGATCGAGGAAGCCCTCGACATTCTGACGCGGACCCTTTCCGAGGTGACTCCATGACCGTCAATCCCGGCCGCGCCCGGGCGGGGCAGACCCGGCACTTCCTGGATCTCGACCGTTTCGATACCGAGACTCTGCGGCGCATCCTCGATCTCGGCGCGTCCTACAAGCGCGGCGACCAGCCGTTCGGCAAGGACAAGCCGCTGGCCGGCCGCGTGCTGGCGATGATCTTCGAAAAGCCGTCGACCCGCACCCGCGTGTCGTTCGAAACCGGCATCAAGCAGTTGGGCGGCGACGCCATCGTGCTGAGCAAGGGCGACAGCCAACTGGGCCGTGGCGAGACCATCGCCGACACCGCGCGCGTGCTGTCGCGCTATGTCGACGCCATCATGATTCGCACCGACGATCCCAACAAGTTGGCCGAGTTGTCGGAATATGCCAGCGTGCCGGTGATCAACGGCCTGACCGACCGCACCCATCCGTGCCAGGTGATGGCCGACATCATGACCTTCGAGGAGCATCGTGGCTCGCTCGAGGGCAAGACCGTCGCCTGGATCGGTGACGGCAACAACGTCGCCGCCAGTTGGATTCAGGCCGCCGCCCATTTCGGCTGCGCCATCCGCATCGCCTGCCCGGCCGCGCTGTGCCCCGATGCGGGCGTGGTCGCCTGGGCGCGCGAGCAAGGCGCCCAGGTCAGCATCGGCAGCGACCCCCAGGCCGCCGTCGCCGGCGCCCATCTGGTAGTGACCGACACCTGGGTGTCCATGGGCTGCCAGGACGCCAGCCGCCCCAAGCTGCTGGCGCCCTATCAGGTCAACGACGCCCTGATGGCCAAGGCCGATCCGTCGGCCCTGTTCATGCATTGCCTGCCCGCCCACCGCAACGAGGAAGTCACCGATTCGGTGATGGACGGCCCGCAATCGGTGGTGTGGGACGAAGCGGAAAACCGCTTGCATGTGCAGAAGGGCATCCTCACCTGGTGTTTGTTGTGAGCAGCAGCACCCGGACTGATGTGATCCTTCCGTTCCAGGTTGCCGGCGGCGCGGTGCGCGGCCGGATGGTGCGTCTCGGCCCGGCGGTCGAGACCATCCTGGCCGGTCATTCCTATCCGGCGCCGGTGGGGCGCCTGCTGGCCGAGACGCTGGCCTTGGCCGCCGTGCTGGCCGGCTCGTTGAAATACGACGGCGTCTTCACCCTGCAGGCCCAGGGCAACGGCGCGGTCTCCCTGCTGGTGGCCGACGTCACCAGCGCTGGCGACCTGCGCGGCTATGCCCGTTTCGACGAGGCGGCCTTGGCCGCCGCCGGTGGCGACAGTGTTCCGGCCCTGTTGGGCACCGGCTATCTCGCCTTCACCGTCGACCAGGGACCCCAGACCGAGCGCTATCAGGGCATCGTCGAGCTGACCGGCGCCACGCTGGCGGATTGTGCCAAGCAGTATTTCTCGCAGTCCGAACAGTTGGATACCGAGGTGATGCTGGTGTCGCGGTTGCAGCCGTCGCCCGCCGCCGCCGCGCTGATGATCCAGCGCATGCCCGGCAGCCAGCCCGGTTCGCCCATCATGACCGCCGACGAATCCATGGAAGCGTGGCGCACCGCCACCATCCTGCTCGCCAGCCTGACCGAGGCGGAACTGCTCGATACCGAGTTGGAGGCCGGCCAGGTGCCCTATCGCCTGTTCCACGGCGAGGGGTTGCAGGCGTGGGACGCCAAGGCGTTGCGGGCAAGCTGCCGCTGTTCGGAAGCCAAGATCGCCAGCGCGCTGCGTTCGATTCCGCGGGCGGAAATCGTCGCGCTCAAGGACGAGCATGGCAAGGTCTCGATTACCTGCGAGTTCTGCCGAACTGCCTATGCCTTTGATGACGAGGCGTTGGAGCGGGTCTATATGCCGCCCACCAGCCGCGAGTCAAATGTCTGACATGGCTTGACGGGCGGGCGCCAAATGCGAAAATGGCGCGAAATTTCCACTTGAGAATGGGAAGCCCCCCATGTTGTTCCGTCCTTCCCGCGTGGCGATGGCGCTGCTTTGCGCCCTGACCCTGGCCGCCTGCGAAAACAAGCCGCCGGTGCAGAAGCTCCCCGAGATCAGCTTCGCCGACAAGCGCCCGTTCATGCTGGACGTGGGGCAATTGGAAATCGTTCCCGAATACATCTCGCCGGGTAAGCGCCCGAATATCGAGCACCTGATGCCGGTCAGCCCCGAAAACGCCACCGTGCGTTGGGCGCAGGACCGTCTGCGTCCGGTCGGCCGCAGCGGCTTCGCCCGCGTGGTCATCAAGGACGCCAAGGTGGTCGAGGTGCCGCTGAAGACCGACAAGGGCTTTACCGGCATGTTCAAGCAGGAACAGGAAGAGCGTTACGACGCCAGCCTGGACGTCGCCATCCAGATCCTGGACGAACGCCACATGCCGGTGGCCGACGTGGTCGCCCGCGCCACCCGCACCCGGACGGTGCCCGAGGGCGTGTCGCTGAACGAACGGGATCGCGTGTTGTACGAAATCTCGGAATCGCTGATCCGCGATATCGACACCCAGATGGACGGCCTGATCCGTTCCTATCTGAACCGCTGGGTCCAATAGGCCCCATGAATGCAAAAGGCGCCGCCGGAGCGATCCGGCGGCGCCTTTGTCGTTTAAGTGGGGTATCCCATTACCGTCATGGCCGGGCTTGGCCCACCGCTGTCCGGTTCCGTTGCGGGGCTTGGGTGGCGCGGAGCACGGCCAGCTTGGCTTCGACGGATACCGTTGTGTCCAGATAACACGGACTACACGGACGCCGCTTCGCGGCCACGGATCACACGGACAAAAGAAAATTCGTCATGCCGGCCTTCGAGCCGGCATCCATGGTGGTGCACACCGATGGCCCCCGGATCGCGCGGGGCGCGTCCGGGGTGACGCGGATTTCTTAGGGTTTCAGGACTTTGGACACGGCGACCGTCCGGGTTCGTCCGTGGCCCGCGACAGCGGGGCGTCCGTGCCGTCCGTGTTACCTGGGCACGGCCTCGACGGGCCAGCACGTTCCGCGAAAGCCTCAACCGGACAGCAGTGGGCTTGACCCGGTCATCCATGGACCCTCGGGTCAAGCCCGAGGGTAACGGTAGGAATGAAGCATCAACCTGAACCAGACAAACCCTAAAGCTGTTCGCGCCAGCGCCAGGCGGCGAAGACGGCGGCGAGCGGCACCAGCCAGCCCAGCGGCACCGCTGCCAGTCCGGTGTGATTCTGGATGGAGGACACGATGCCCCACGCTCCCAACAGCACCATCATCGTGGTCAGCGTGCCAAACACCGTCTTGCCGATGGGATAGCCGGCGCGGCGCAGCAGGACGGGGGTGCCGATCAGGCCCAGCAGCACCGCCAGCGGCAGGGAAATGAAGTTCAGCGTTTCCATGAACAATCCGCGTTGTGGTTTCCCAACGTCCTATCACGCCGCCGGCTTGGGCAGATAGGCAGAGATGTCGACGTCGTCGATCTGGTCGGGCCGCAGGTTCTTGTCGGCATAGGCCTTCCACACGCCCGAGGTCAGGAACAGTTGGAACAGTTCCGGGTCGATGTGCTGATCCTTGACCATGAACGACATGATCTTCAGCGATTCCGACAGCGTCTTCGGCTTCTTGTACGGACGGTCGGCGGCGGTCAGCGCCTCGAAGATGTCGGCGATGGCCATCATGCGGGCGGGGGCCGACATCTGGTCGCGCTTCAGGCCCTTGGGATAGCCGGTGCCGTCCATTTTCTCGTGGTGGCCGCCGGCCCATTCCGGCACGCGGGCCATGTTCTTGGGGAAGGGCAGCGCCTTCAGCATCAGGATGGTCTGAGTGATGTGTTCGTTGATCTTGAACCGGTCCTCGGCGGTCAGGGTGCCGCGGCCGATCGCCAGGTTGTAGAGTTCGCCCAGATTGTACTTGTCGGCGCACGGGCGCATGGAAAAACCCTCGGCGTCGTACAGCGCCAGGTCGATGGGCTTGTCGTGCGGGATGATGTGCCAGTCCTTGTTGGACAGCAGCTTTTCCTCGATCGGAGGCTTGGGTTCGTCGGGCTTGCGCCGGCGCATCTCGTCGATGGACAGGCCCAGAGTGTCGTCGATGGTGCGCACCCAGGTCTGCTCGGCGATGGCGTTGACGCGCTCGATCTTTTCCGGCGCCATGAACTCGCCGCCCACGTTGCATTCGGCAACGAAGGCGAAATCGGCGTCCAACTGGGCCAGGCGGTCGTCCATGCGCGCCTTCAGTGCCGGTTCGGCTTCCTCGCCGGCGACAACGCCCTGCAGGTAATCGATCACCGCGTCGCGCTTCAGCACCTCGAAACGCATGCGCACCTCGTGGATGCGGTTATAGATGGTCTCTAGCTTGGTCGCCTTGTCGACGATGTATTCCGGCGTGACCACCTTGCCGCAATCGTGCAGGCCGGCGGCCACCTCCAGCTCGTACCACTCGTCTTCGGTCAGCATGAAGTCCTTGTACGGGCCTTCGGTGCTTTCGCACGCCGCGCGGGCCAGCATGAAGGTGAGTTCGGGGACGCGATTACAGTGCCCGCCGGTATAGGGGCTTTTGGCGTCGATGCTGCCGGCGATCACCTGGATGAAGCTTTTGAACAGGTGTTTCTGGGCTTCGATCAGGCGGGAATTGTCCAGCGCCACCGCGGCCTGACTGGACAACGCCTCGATCAGTGGGGTGATGTCGGGGCCGAAGGCGACCACGTTGTTCTTGCGGTCGCGGGCGTTTATCAGCTGCAGGACGCCGATCACCTCGTTCTCGTAGTTCTTCAGCGGCACCGTCAGGAACGATTTCGAGCGATAGCCGGTCTTGGCGTCGAACGTCTTGGTGCCGGAAAAGTCGAACTTGTCCACGTCATAGGCGTCGGCGATGTTCACCGTGGTGCCCGACAACGCGCAATAGGACGACACGTTCTTGTGATTGGGGGTGCCCTCGTCGTCGTACAGACGCAGGGGCGGGAACGGGATCGGCTTGCCGGTGGTGCCGCCCATGGCGACGTCCAGCGTGTCGTTCAGCATGATCTCGAACTTGAGACAGTCTTTTTTGTCCGTCACCAGGTACAGCGTGCCGCCGTCCGCATTGGTCATGGACTTGGCGCCCAGAAGGATTTTCTCCATCAGGCGGTTGTGGTTGCGTTCGGCCGAGAGCGCGATGCCCAGCTCGATCAAAGTGCGATAGCGCTGTTCCTGCGAGGCCGCCGCCATGTCCCTGCTCCTTGGCGCCGACGGCGCCCCCAATCCCCCTTTGGACTTAGGCCAAGCGTACAGGGAAACGCACATTAGGCCAAGCCGCTCATGGCATTAGGGTTGACGCCCGATGCCATCTGGCGCTTAGCTCAGCGCCGTTCTGCCGGAGGCCGCTTTGCCCTACGAATCCCTGCGCGATTTCATCCACAAACTGGAAGCTGCCGGCCGCCTGGTGCGGGTGTCCGCGCCGGTTTCGCCGGCACTGGAAATGACCGAGATCCAGACCCGTCTGCTGGCCGAACAAGGTCCGGCGGTGCTGTTCGAGAATGTGGTGCGCGCCGACGGCTCCAAATACGCGATGCCGGTGCTGGTCAACCTGTTCGGCACGGTGGAGCGGGTGGCCTGGGGCATGGACCGCGAGCCGGCGCAATTGCGCGAGGTGGGCGAGACGCTGGCCTTCCTCAAGCAGCCCGAACCGCCCGGCGATCTGCGCGAGGCTTGGGGCATGTTGCCGCTGGTCAAGACGGTCATGGCGATGAAGCCCAAGACGGTGGGCAGCGCGCCGTGCCAGCAGGTGGTGCTGACCGGCGATCAGGTCGATCTGTCGGCGCTGCCGATCCAGGGCTGCTGGCCGGGCGAGCCGGCGCCGCTGATCACCTGGCCGCTGGTGGTGACGCAAGGTCCCGACAGCAAGGGCGACAAGCGCGACGCTTTCAATCTCGGCATCTATCGCATGCAGGTGACCGGGCGCAACACCACGCTGATGCGCTGGCTCAAGCATCGCGGCGGCGCCCAGCATTACCAGCGCTGGGCCGGGCAGAAGCGCGAGCCGATGCCGGCGGCGGTGGTGATCGGCGCCGATCCCGGCACCATCATCGCGGCGGTGACGCCGGTGCCCGAGACGCTGAGCGAGTACCAATTCGCCGGCCTGCTGCGCGGCAAGAAGGTCGAGCTGGTCGATTGCAAGACGGTGCCGCTCAAGGTGCCGGCCGAGGCCGAGATCGTGCTGGAAGGCCACGTCATGCTCGACGAATTCGGCCCCGAAGGCCCCTATGGCGACCACACCGGCTATTACAACAATGTGGAGGAGTTCCCGGTCTTTCGCGTCTCGGCCATCACCATGCGCCGCGACCCGATCTATCTGTCCACCTTCACCGGCCGCCCGCCGGACGAACCCAGCGTGCTGGGCGAGGCGCTGAACGAGGTGTTCATCCCGCTGCTGGCCCAGCAATTCCCCGAGATCAAGGATTTCTGGCTGCCTCCCGAGGGCTGTTCCTATCGCATCGCCGTGGTCAGCATCAAGAAGGCCTATCCCGGCCACGCCAAGCGGGTGATGTTCGGTATCTGGAGCTTCCTCAAGCAGTTCATGTACACCAAGTTCGTCATCGTGGTGGACGACGACATCGACGCCCGCGACTGGAAGGACGTCATGTGGGCGGTCAGCACCCGCATGGACCCGGCGCGCGACATTACCGTGGTCGAGGGCACGCCCATCGATTATCTGGACTTCGCCAGCCCCGAATCCGGCCTGGGCGGCAAGATCGGCCTGGACGCCACCAACAAATGGCCGCCGGAAACCCACCGCGAATGGGGCGTCAAGCTGTCCATGAGCGACGATGTGGTGCGGAAGGTTACCGAGCGCTGGGCGGAATATGGTTTGCCCGGCAGCGGCAAGCCGATCTGGAAGTAACGTCCTTCTCCCGCAAGCGGGAGAAGGTGGCCCGAAGGGCTGGATGAGGGAGCCAAGGACGACCGAGTCTCCGGCTCCCTCACCCTCCCAGCCTTCGGCTGGGTCCCTCCCTCTCCCGCAAGCGGGCGAGGGGAAGATATGGAGTTCCCCATGAAAAACGATCCCAAAAAGCTGGCTGTCGCCATCGTCCTTTGCCTGGGCATTTGCGCGGGGCTTGCATTCGCGCTCAACCAGTTCGCCTCTTGAGCAACCCATAAGAAAGGCATAGCGTTCTCCCCTGATTTTCGGGGAGGGGACCATCATGTTCGAGGCCGCGGAACTGGGCCGCAAGGTCGAGCGCGAGGAATTCGACGCCATGGCGCCGCAGCTCAGGACCGAGCTGCTGGATTTGCAGCAACGGCTGCGGCTGGCCGATTTTCCGGTCATCATCGTTTTCGCCGGTGTCGATGGTGCCGGCAAGAACGAGACGGTCAATCTGCTCAACGAATGGATGGACCCGCGCTGGATCGTCACCCGCGCCTATGGCCCGCCGTCGGACGAGGAACGCGAGCGGCCGGAATACTGGCGGTTCTGGCGCGATTTGCCGCCCAAGGGCAAGATCGGATTGTTCCTGTCGTCGTGGTACCACCGCCCGTTCCTGTCGCGTGCGCTGGGCCAAACCACCCTGGCCGAGATGGAGGAGCAGCTTGAGCGCGTCAAGCACTTCGAGAAGGCGCTGGCCGACGAAGGCGCGCTGATCCTCAAATTCTGGATGCATCTGTCGCAGAAGGCGCAGAAGAAGCGGCTGAAGAAGCTGGAGGAGGACCCGCTCACCGCGTGGCAGGTGTCCGATTCCGACTGGAAGCACTACAAGCGTTACGACGAATTCATCGGCGCCGCCGAGCGTTTGATCATGCAGACCTCGAAAGGCCACGCCCAGTGGCACATCGTCGAGGGTGCCGACGCGCGCTATCGCACCTCGGTGGTGCTGAACACGGTGCGCGAATCGATCCTGCGCCATCTGGAAGCGCGCGAAGTGGCCAAGAAAGTGGCCGCCGAAATGAAGAAGCCGGCCAAAAAGGCCAAGCCCGCCAAGCCGGCGGCGCTGCTCAACCAGCCGTCGATCCTGTCTTCGCTGGACATGTCGCTCTCCATTGCCGGCGACGACTACAATCGCGCGCTGCAGGAAGGCCGCGCCCGGCTGTCGCAACTGCACCGCAAGGCCAAGGAGCACGGCATTTCGACCGTGCTGGTGTTCGAAGGCTCGGATGCCGCCGGCAAGGGTGGCACCATCCGCCGCCTGACCAATGCGCTCAACGCCCGCGACTACCAGGTCATCCCCATCGCCGCCCCCACCGAGGAAGAACGCGCCCAGCATTACCTGTGGCGGTTCTGGCGCCACCTGGCCCGCGCAGGCCGCGTCACCATCTTCGACCGCTCGTGGTACGGCCGTGTGCTGGTCGAACGGGTCGAGGGCTTCGCCAGCGACGAAGCGTGGCAGCGCGCCTATGGCGAGATCATCGATTTCGAGGAACAGATGGTCCAGGCCGGCACGGTGCTGTGCAAGTTCTGGCTCAGCATCACGCCAGAGGAGCAACTGGCGCGGTTCAACCAGCGCGGCGAAATCGAATACAAGAAGTGGAAGCTGACCGACGAAGACTGGCGCAACCGCGAAAAGTGGGGCGACTACGAGGCGGCGGTCAACGACATGGTCGAGAAGACCTCGACCACCATGGCGCCGTGGACCCTGGTCGAGGCCAACGACAAGCCCTATGCCCGCGTCAAGGTGCTGAACACCGTGTGCGACGCGCTGGAGGCGGCGTTGAAGAAGGCGAAGGCGTAACGCACAGCCCCTATGCCAATAGGATAGATGGCCTATCCTAAAGTTGACTGGTGCGCGCTGTTTTGAAGATACTCCAAATCTGCACGAGACAGTTGCCGAAGAGCAACGCTCGCTCGGGGGAGGAAGCAATGCGCATTGGCGGTCGGCTATGGCTGATCGTCGTCACCGCCGTGCTGGGCACGTTGGCGGTGATGGCGTTCAGTGTATTCCAGATGCGGTCGGACCTGTTGGCGGACCGCGAAATCAAGACGCGGCACATCGTTGATCTTGGCCGCAGCCTGCTGACCCATTACCAGCAACGGGAAAAAGACGGCAGCCTGACCCGCGAGGAGGCCCAGGCCCAGGCCTTGGCGGCGGTGTCGGCGCTTCGCTATGACGGCGCCGAATATCTGTGGGTCCATCGCCTTGCCGATTCGGTCATGCTGGCCCATTCCAACACCAAGCTGGTCGGCAGCAGTTTCGACGCCATGCAGGACAAGGCCGGCACCTTCCTGTTCCGCGAGATGAATCGCCGTGTCCGCGACTCGGGCGCCGGCTTTGTCCCCTATCAATGGCCCAAGCCTGGTTCGGACCAGGCGGTACCCAAGCTGTCCTATGTCGCCGGGTTCGAGCCGTGGGGCTGGGTCATCGGCTCGGGCATCTATGTGGACGACGTCGACGCCGCCTTCCAGGACCGCGCGCTGCTGTTCGGCGGCGGCGCCATGGCGGTGCTGGCGGTGATCGGCCTGATCGCCACCCTGATCGGCCGCCAGATCACCCGCCCGCTGGGCGATGTCACCGTCGCCATCCGCCGGTTGGCCAACGACGAACACAGCTTCGCCATCGCCCATACCGAACGGCCCGACGAGATCGGTGAATTGGCGCGCGGGTTGGTGATCTTCCGCGAGCATGTGGAAGCCGCCGAGCGTGCCGCCGCCGAGCGCCTGCGCGAGCAGGAGGCGCAGTTGTGCCGCCAGCGCGCGATCGAGCATCTGGCCGCCGAATTCGACATTCAGATCGCCGAGGTGGCCAAGTCGGTTACCGCCGCCGCCACCCAGATGCAGTCCACCAGCCAGTCCATGTCGGCCATCGCCGAGCAGACGCGGGTGCAGTCGTCGGCGGTGGCGTCCGCCGCCGGCCAGGCCGCCATGAATGTGCAGACCGTGGCGGCCGCCACCGAGGAACTGACGGTGACCGAGGCCGAGATCGCGCGTCAGGTGGACAGTTCGTCGCGCATCGCCGAAACCGCCGTGCGCGAAGCCCAGCGCTCGGGCGAGATCGTCGCCGGCCTGACCGAGGCCGCCGGGCGCATCGGCGAGGTGGTGGAACTGATTTCTGCCATCGCCGCGCAGACCAACCTGCTGGCGCTGAACGCCACCATCGAGGCGGCCCGTGCCGGTGACGCCGGCAAGGGCTTCGCCGTCGTCGCCAACGAGGTGAAAAGCCTGGCGACCCAGACCGCGCGGGCCACCGCCGAGATCACCGCCCAGATCGGCGCCGTCCAAGGCTCTGCCCGCGAGGCGGCCGACGCCATCGGCGCCATCGGTGGCATTATCCGCGACATCAGCCGCACTTCGGCCGAAGTGGCGGCGGCGGTGGAGCAGCAGAGTGCGGCCACCCACGAAATCGCCCGCAACGTGGAACAGGCCGCCAGCGGCACCCAGGAAGTGTCGGACAATATCGTCGAGGTCAGCCTGGCCGCCCACACCGCCGGCAGCACCGCCAACGATGTGCTGCAAGCCGCCGGCGAGCTATCCGGCCAAGCCAGCGAGCTGCGCCGGCACGTCGAACGCTTCCTCAACGGGGTGCGCACGGCCGGGACCGCGCAAGCGGCTTAGACTTGGGGTGAAAGGGCGATCCGGGACCTAGCCCAGGATCACCCAGCCTGCCAACAGTTGGCAAAGGCCGGGGCCGAGCGCCACCAGGGCGTCGCGCAGCAGTTCGGAAAACGACTCCACAAGCACGCGGCTGATCATGGCGATACCTCCATCAGGCGATGGGGCGGTGCGTGTTCCGTCACGAAGTGATGGCATTCGTTCGGGAGGATGTTGCCTCCCTCCAGCAGGGCCAGCCCATGGCAACAGCGATCGAACCAGAAGCGGCACTTCCGGCAGCGCGTGGTGTCGCCGGTTGTCGCGTGGTGGATCTGTTGCGCCATTTTCCTGCCCTCCAAGGTGCTGATTGGAATGATTATCCCTTTATTGATTATGGTCAATTCTTGCCGGCATGTGCATATTTACAATTTATTAACGTCTGTGACGGGGGCGGCGAGGCGGTCCTCGGGTGGGCGCCCGAGGCCGTCGGGCGCAACCCCGCGCAAAGCCTCGGCGCCGCGAATGGTGACAAAAAATCACCGCCAATTATGCCTGAAGTATGGGGTGGGTTTTTAGAGATGTCCCAAGGCGGCCAAACCGGTTTCGGGGTCCAGCCGAACGTCCAGCCAGGACAAACCCCAATGCAGGTGCGGGCCGGTGGCGCGGCCCGAGGCCCCGACCGTGCCGATGACCTGGCCCCGGTGAACCGCCATGCCCTCGGCCACGTCCAGCCGCGACATGTGGGCATAGACGCTTTGCAGGCCCAGGCCGTGGTCGATCATCACGGTGATGCCGGTAAAAAACATGTCGGGATGGGCCAGCGTCACCACGCCGTCGGCGATGGCACGCACCGGAGAGCCGGCAGCGGCGGCGATGTCGGTGCCGGAATGGGGGGCACGGGCCTCGCCGTTCAGCACGCGCTGACTGCCGAACACGCCCGAGACCGGGCCGTCGGCCGGGCGGGTCACCCCGGCCAGGAAATGGGCGACGGGGGTGACGACGCCGCGCCGCGCCGCCACCAACTCGTTCTCGGCCTTGATGCGGGCCAGTTCGGCCGGGTCCGGGGTCACCTTGGCTGGCGGCAGGCCCTCGATGCGCTGGACCTTCCAGGTGCGCTTGGTGATGGTCAGGTCCTGACGCGCGCCATCGATCTCCAGCACGGCATGGTCGGGGGCGTCGCGGCCGAAGCCGAGCAGGAAGTGTCCCTCGGCATCCGTCGGCACCGGGCGGCCGTCCAACCGGATCTCGGCGCCCGGCCGCGCCTGCCCGCGCGCCAGGCCGCCCTGTTCCAGACGGCCGTCCAATTCCGCCGCCTGCACCGTGCCGGCCACCAGCACGGCCAGCAAAACACCCCACGCCTTCATCATTCACTCCGTACGCTGTGCCGCGCCCATGTTAGCAGAGCGAACACCGTCACCGCTCCCATCTGATGCAGCACCGCCGGCCCCAGCGGCACCGCCAGCAGCAGTGTGGTGACGCCCAGCGCGGCCTGGACCCAGCCGGCCAATGCCACCAGCGCCATGATGCGGCGGCTGGTGGCCGACAGCCGCGCCACCCGGCTCCACGCCGCCGCCAGCGTCAGGCACGCCACCAGGGTCAGCGCCAGCATGCGGTGGACGTACTGCACCGCCGACGGGTTTTCCACCGGGTTGCGCCACGATGGCGATAGGGCAAGGCCGCCGGTGGGGAACACGGCGCCGTCCATCAGCGGAAAGGTGGTGTGGATGGTGCCGGCATGCAGGCCGGCGACCAGCGCGCCCCAGGTGATGACCACCAGCGCCAGTGCCATCAGCGCCGACAGCAGGCGGCGGGCGGTCGCGGCGTCGGCGCCGGTCTCGACGCGGGGCGCGAGCGCGTCCAGCGCCGTCCACAGCACTAGGCCCAACAGCAGCAGCGCCAACAACAGGTGCAGGGCAAGGCGGTAATGACTGACCTGGGGCTGGTCGGCCAGGCCGCTTGCCACCATGAACCACCCTGCCGCTCCTTGCAGGCCGCCCAGGGCGAGGATCAGCAGCAACCGCCGCGCCAGCCGGCCGGGCAGGGCGCGGCGGCACATCCACAGCACCAGCGGCGCGGCAAAGACCAGTCCGATCAGCCGCCCCCACAGGCGGTGGACATATTCGAGCCAGAAGATGCCTTTGAACCCGGCCAAGTCCATGCCGGCATTGACCAGCCGGTATTGCGGCGAGCCGCGATACAGCGCGAAGGCGTCCTGCCATTCCGCCTCGGTCAGCGGCGGCAGCAGGTGGTGTGGGTTCCATTCCACCATGGACAGGCCCGACCCGGTCAGCCGGGTGGCGCCACCCAAGCCGACCATGATCGCCACCATGGCGGACACCAGCAGTAACCACCCGGCCAGCGGCGGCGCGCGAAAGGATGAGGTCGGGCGGTCATGCATGGCGGTGTCCCCGGTTCGCCGCACATATGGGAATGGCCGCACCAGGCGGCCAGTAGAGCGGGCGTTCAGGCGTCGGCGATGCCCCGCGCCTTATGCCTCGAACGGGCCGGGTTCCCTGGCGACGGCCCCCGTGTTAGCGTACCTGATCGACGCCCGGCATCGTTTGCCGCGTTCCCATTCAGCACCGTTCCCGTTTACGCCCCATTGCACGGAGGATTCCCGATGCCCGACACGCTTGCCCTGCTCGAGAGCCTGGTGGCCAAGGCGAAGTCGGCCGGTGCCGATGCCGCCGATGCGGTGCTGCTGGATTCCATCTCGGTGTCGGTGGGCTGGCGGTTGGGCAAGCTGGAGCGGCTGGAGCGTTCGGAAAGCGGCGATGTCGGCTTGCGGGTGCTGTTCGGTAAGCGCCAGGCCATGGTGTCGTCGTCGGATCGCTCGCAGGCGGCGCTGGACGAACTGGTCGAGCGCGCCACCGCCATGGCCCGCACCGTGCCCGAGGACCCCTATGCCGGTCTGGCCGATCCGTCCGAGCTGGCGCGCAGCTTCCCCAACCTGGACACCTGCGACACGGCCGAGCCGTCGGCCGAGCGCTTGCTGGACATGTGCCAGCGGGCCGAGGACGCCGCCCGTGCCGTCGCCGGCGTCACCAATTCGGAAGGCGCCGATGCCGGGTGGGGGCGCTCGCAGGTTGCCATCGTCGCCTCGAACGGCTTTTCCCATGCCTATGCGGTGACCTCGGGGTCGCTGTCGGCCTCGGTGCTGGCGGGCGAGAGCAGCAGCGGCATGGAGCGTGATTACGATTACACCTCGGCGGTGCATATGAGCGACCTGCGCGATCCCGAGGATGTCGGGCACGAGGCCGGCCGCCGCGCCGTGCGCCGCCTGGGCGCCCGCAAGGTCAAGACCTGCCAGGTGCCGGTGGTGTTCGACCCGCGCGTCAGCCGGGGCCTGCTGGGCAGCCTGTCGGGCGCCATCAACGGCGCCGGGGTGGCGCGCGGCACCAGCTTTCTCAAGGACGCCCTGGGCAAGCGGGTGTGCGCCCCCGGCATTCGGGTGATCGACGACCCGCTGCGTGTTCGCGGCCTGCGTTCGCGCCCGTGCGACGGCGAGGGGGTGGAGTCGCGCAAGCTGGCGGTGGTCGAGGACGGTATCCTGACCTCTTGGCTGCTGGATTGCCGCTCGGCCCGCCAATTGGGCATGAAGAGCACCGGCCATGCCGCGCGCGGCACCACGTCGCCGCCCAGCCCGTCGGCCAGCAACCTCTACCTGGAACCCGGCCCGGTGACGGTGGGCGAGATGGTCGGCGACATCGTCTCGGGCTTCTACGTTACCGATCTGTTCGGTCAGGGCGTCAATATGGTGACCGGCGATTATTCGCGCGGCGCCGCCGGCTTCTGGATCGAGGGCGGCGAGATCGCCTATCCGGTGTCGGAAATCACCGTCGCCGGCAATCTCAAGGACATGCTGCTCAACCTGACGCCGGCCAACGATCTGGTGTTCCGTTACGGCGTCGACTGCCCGACCGTGCGTGTCGATGGCCTGACCGTCGCCGGGCGGTGACGGCATCACCCCTTTGCGTTATCATCCCCTCCGCAAGTTTCGCGAGGAGGGGGACATGGTGCGTAACGGGGTGGCCGCAATGGCTCTGGTGATCGCGGTGGCCGGCTGTTCGTCGTCGGGTCCCACCAATGGCCAGATCTATGGCACTGCCGGTGGTGCCGCGGTGGGAGCCGGCATCGGGCGGGCCGTCGCCGCCGTCGCCACCCAGGGTACCTGGGTCGGGGCGTTGGGCGGCGCCGTCGTCGGTTATGCCGCCGGCACCTACATGGACCCGCCGGCCGAGGAAAAGCACGCCCGCGCCACCATCAGCACCGCTGAGGACGGCAAGCCGGTGTCGTGGTCGACGGAAAAGGGCAGCAAGGGGTCGGTCACCGCCATCGGCGATCAATACGCCGACCGCTCGGGTCGCCCCTGTCGGCCGCTGAAGCAGGACCTCACCGTCAATGGCGAGCAATCGGTGCGCGACGTCACCGCCTGCCAGGCCAAGGACGGCACCTGGATCGTCACCGAGTACCAGCCCGAACGCGCGGACTAAGGCCCCCAAAGGGGCTTCGCCAAGGCCGCCGCCGTTCCCATCTATGGTTGGAGATAGGTAACGGAGGCTCCCATGCAGCTTTCCCAAGTCCAAGTCTGGTGGGCGCCGCGCCTGCTCAGCGTGCTGCGCATCGTCGCCGCTTTGCTGTTCCTGCAGCACGGCAGCGCCAAGCTGTTCGCCTTTCCCCACGTCGCCATGTTCGACGGCCTGCAATTGCTGTCGCTGGTGGGCGTCGCCGGTGTTCTGGAACTGGTGGGTAGCGTGTTGCTGGCCGTGGGGCTGTTCACCCGGCCGGTCGCGTTTGTATTGTCCGGGGAAATGGCCTTCGCCTATTTCATGGCTCACGCCCCGGGCGGCTTCTTCCCCATCCTCAACGGCGGCGAACTGGCGGTGCTGTACTGCTTCGTCTTCCTGTTCCTCGCCGCCGCCGGACCAGGACCGTGGAGCGTCGACGCACGGCGCTGATTATGCCATATCCCGGTGATCGGAACCGATCACCGGCGCCCTCATGCGGCGGGCGGGTTTCTCCGAAACCCTTGCCTCCCGCGGCATAAGCCGCGCGGCCCCTTGGGCCTAACCAAATCCCGATAAGTGGCATTCATCGGGATTTGGGTTTACTGCTTCCAGAAGTTGGGCAGGAACAGGATCATCAGCACGAACATTTCCAGACGGCCGAACAGCATGCCGCCGGCCAGCACCAGCTTGGCCGCGTCGGGCAGCGGGGCAAAGGTGGAGCCGGGGCCGATGGCCTCGCCCAGTCCCGGCCCCAGGTTGGAAATGGCCGCCGCCGCCCCCGAGATGGCGGTCAGGAAGTCCAGGCCGAGGAAGCCCAACACCATGGACATCACCGCGAAGCCCAGGATGTAGACGAACAGGAAGCCCATGGCCGATTGCAGGATTTCGTCGGACAGCGGCTTGTCGTTGAAGCTGGGAACCTCCACGCCATGCGGCCGCAGCAATTGGTGCAACTGGACGCGGGCGTTGGCGAACAACAGGTTCAAGCGGAACACCTTGATGCCGGCAGTGGCCGAACCAGCGCAGCCGCCGATGAAGGTCAGGAAGAACAGCACCGCCGCCGGCAGGCCGATCCAGTCGCTGTAATCGATGGTGACCAGGCCGGTGCCGGTCATCACCGACACCACGGTGAAGACGCCGTGGTGCAGCGCCGCCAGCGGCGAGAAGCCGCGGCTGATCATCAGCCACAGCACCACCACCAGCGCCCCCATGGACATCAGGCCGAGATACCAGCGCACCTGCTCGTCGCGCAGGATGGTGCGCCAGCGGCCGCGCGCCACCTGGGGGAACAGCAGATAGGGGATGCCGCCCAGCACCATGCCGACGCAGGCGATGAAATCGATGGTGGCGCTGTTGAAGCTGCCCAGCGAGGCGTCGGTGGTGCCGAAGCCGCCGGTGGAGATGGTGCTGAAGGCGTGGACCAGGGCGTCGAAGCGCGGCATGCCGGCCAGCCACAGCGCCACCGCCAGCGCGGCCGTCAGGCTGGCATAGACGCCCAGGATGGTGGCGCCGACCTTGGCCGAGCGTTGCAACGCGCGGTCGCCGCCGGTGCTGCCCTGCAGCCGGAACACCTGCAGGCCGCCGATATTGAGAACCGGCACCACCGTCACCGTCATGACGATGATGCCGATGCCACCCATCCAGTTCAATTGCGCCCGCCACAGCAACAGGCCGGGCGGCAGGGTCTGCAGCCCGCCGATGACGGTGGAGCCGGTGGTGGTCAGGCCGCTGGTGGCCTCGAAGATGGCGTCTACCGTCGACAGGTGGGCGGGGCCGAACATCAGCGGCAGCGCGGCGAACAGGCAGGGCGCGATCCAGCCCAGCGCGGTGACCAGATAGGTCTGGCGCACGTCGAGCCGATGGAAGTCGCTTTGCGCCCCCAGCATCAGCCCCAGTCCGGCCACGGCGGTGACGAAGCCGCAGGCGACGAACACCTGCCATTCCCAGTGGCCGGCCACCAGATCGGCCAGCGCCGGCACCGCCATCGAGGCCGCCAGCAGGCACAGCACGATGCCGACGATATGCAGAACGGGGCGGAAGTCGATCATCGCCCTATTCCCGCCAGAACGAACGGGTGAACAGAACGATCACCGTGAACAGCTCGAGCCGGCCCAGGATCATCTCGAACGCCATGATCCACTTGGCCAGTTCGGGCACCGACTTGTAATTGCCGGCCGGGCCGATGATGGGACCAAGGCCGGGGCCGACATTGGACAGCGCCTGGGCCGAGCCGGTCAGCGCGCTGATCAGGTCCATGCCGACCACCGTCAGCGACAGCGCGAAGAGGGCGAAGGTCAGGAAGAACACGGCGACGAAGCCCAGCACCGAGTCCAACACGCTTTGCGGCATGACACGGTGGTTGAAGTCGACGACGAAGATGCCGTGCGGATGCAGCAGCCGTTTGAGGTGGACGCCGGCCAGCTTGAACAGCGTTTCCCAGCGAAACACCTTGACGCCGCCGGCTGTCGAGCCGGTGCAGCCGCCGATGAACAGCAGGATGAAGAAGACGCATTGGGCGAAGCCGCCCCAGGCGTTGTAGTCGGTCGAGGCGAAGCCGGTGGTGGTGACCACGCTGACCACGTTGAAGGTGGCGTGGGTCAGCGCCTCGCCCGGTTCCATGTCGTTGAACGCCCACTGCCAGAACGCCAGCACCAGGGCGAAGAAGACGACGAAATTAAGGAACCAGCGGATTTGGCTGTCCTTGAGGAAGGGCCAGCGATTGTGCTTCCACGGCGTCACGAACAGCGCGAACGGCATGCCGCCCAGCAGCATGGCGCCGATGGCGACCCATTGGGTGGCGGCGCCCCACTTGGCCAGCGACTGGTCCGAGGTGGAAAAGCCGCCAGTGCCCAGGGCGGCAAAAGCGTGGCAGACGGCCTCGAACACGGTCATGCCGCTCAGCCACAGGCCGATGGCGGAGATCACGGTGAAGGTGACATAGACCACGGCGATCGAGGTGGCGACCTGGGCGATGCGCGGCTTGACCTTGTCGCTTTTGTCCGATGATTCCATCTTGAACAACTGCATGCCGCCGATGCGCAGGATCGGCATGATCGCCACCGCCAACACGATGATGCCGACGCCGCCCAGCCAGTTCAGCAGGGCGCGCCAGAGCAGGATGCCGTGGGGCGCGTTGTCCAGGCCGACGATGACGGTCGAGCCGGTGGTGGTGAAGCCGCTGGCGGCCTCGAAAAAACCGTCGGCCACCGACAGGTCCAGCGCCGAGAAGATAAAGGGCAGGGCGGCGAAAGCCGACAGCAGATGCCACGCCGTCGCCGTCAACAGGAAGGCCTGACGGGTGGTCAGCGGTTGCGGCTGGGCCGGCTGGGCGCCCAGGGCCATGCCGGCGCCGATGACCATGCTGACCGCGCCGGAGATTACGAACACCCGCCAGTCGGCATCGCCCGAGACAGCATCCACCAATGCCGGAACCCCCATGGCCGCGGCCAGGATGATCAGCAGGATGCCGTTGATGAAAATGACCGGCTTGAAGTCGATCACGCGCGAAGGTCCCCCTGGTGTCGGATGGACTATTGGCGCGCTTCCGCCGCACTGTCCAGCGAATCGTGCCGCCGCTATGATGGCCGGCATGGACGATGCCCCCATCCTTGCCAGGCTTGCCGCCAGCGAATTGCGCCGACGTGCCGATACGGCATTGGCCCGACTTGCCGCCTGCACCCTTTGCGCCCGCCGGTGCGGCGCCGACCGGATTGGCGGCATCCACCGCGCCACCTGCCGGACCGGCGCACGGGCGGCGGTGGCGTCGTGGGGCGGGGTGGAGGGTGACCCGTTGCTGGAGGGGGGCGCCGACATCCTGTTCGCCGGCTGCAACCTGCGCTGCCTGGCCTGTTCGACCTGGGCGGCCAGTTGGGACGGGGCGGGAGACGCGGTGGACGCGGACGGTCTCGCCGACATCCTGTTGGCGGCGCAGGACCAGGGGCGGCGCATGGTGGTGCTGTCCAGCCCCAGCCATGTCCCGGCACAGATCCTCGATGCTCTTTGCACGGTGGTCGCGCGCGGCTTTCGCCTCAAGCTGGCCTGGGCGACCGGCCTTTACGACAGCCTGGACACCCTGGCGCTGCTGGATGGGGTGATCGACCTTTATATCGCCGATTTCAAGCATGGCGACGGGGCGGCCGGGCGCTTCTGCACGGGCGTCGCCGATTATCCCGACGTCGCGGCCCAGGCGGTGGCCGAGATGCATCGTCAGGTCGGCCCCTTGCGGTGCGACGCGGCGGGCCGCGCCGTCGCCGGACTGCTGGTGCGCCATCTGGTGCTGCCCAACGATCTGGCCGGCAGCGCCGCAGTCTTTGCCCGTCTGCCGCCCGGCACCGCCGTGCAAGTGCTCGAAAGCTACACCCCGCAGCACCGCGCCAGCCGGGCGCCCAAACTGAACCGCCGCCCCTCGGCGGACGAGGTGGCGGCGGCAAGAGTTTGTGCCAAAGTGGCGGGATTGCGCCTGTTGGGTTAGGCGTTGGACAGCCCGTCGTGGCGGCCCTGGATCAGCGCCATGAATTCGCGGCGGGTGGCCGGGCTGTTGCGGAAGGCGCCCAGCATGCGGCTGGTGACCATGGTCACACCCGGCTTGTGCACGCCGCGCGTGGTCATGCATTCGTGCGCCGCCTCGATCACCACGGCGACGCCCTTGGGCTGCAGCACCTCGTTGATGGTGTTGGCGATCTGGCTGGTCAGCTTTTCCTGGATCTGCAGGCGCTTCGAGAACACCTCGACCACGCGGGCCAGCTTGGAAATGCCGACCACACGGCGGTCGGGCAGATAGGCGACGTGCGCCTTGCCGATGATCGGCACCATGTGGTGTTCGCAATGGCTTTCCAGGCGGATGTCGCGCAGCACGACCATCTCGTCGTAACCGTCGGTTTCCTCGAAGGTCCGCTGCAGCATGTCCACCGGGTCGAGGTCGTAGCCGGCGAAGAATTCCTCGTAGGCCCGCACCACGCGCTCGGGCGTGCCGACCAAGCCTTCGCGGTCGGGGTCGTCGCCGGCCCAGCGCAGAAGGGTGCGCACGGCGGCTTCCGCCTCGGCGCGGCTGGGGCGCTGGGGGGTGGCGGCGGCGGCGGTGCGGAGTTCGGCGGGCAACGTAATTTGATCGCTCATCGGTGTCCCTGGCATCGGTGTCCCTGGTCCCGGGGCGTCTGCCCCTTATGGTCTATCGCCTTCGGGATGTGGCGACGCGGTTTCCGCATTGCAAGAGCAAGCGCCCGCTAGTTCAGGCGGTGCACTTCATGTGGGCTATCGAGCGAGAAGGCGGGAATGCCGATGTCGAAGGTCTCGCCGCCGTCGCTCTCCATCTGATAGGTGCCCATCATGATGCCCGACGGCGTGGTCAGCGGCGTGCCGCTGGTATATTCGTAGGACTGGCCCGGCTGCAGCACCGGCTGTTCCCCGACCACGCCCGCACCCTGGACTTCCTGCATGCGGCCCAGCGCATCGGTGATTTTCCAGTGGCGGCTTTTCAGTTGCACCGTTTCGGCGCCGTGGTTCTCGATGCGGACGCGGTAGGCCCAGACGTAATGGCCCTCGGCCGGCGAGGACTGGTCGTCCAGATAGACGGGCTGGACCGTCACGGTGATGCCGCGAGTGGTCTCGGTATACATGGCGATAAGATCCCGCACTGAAAAAACGATCCCGACGCGAAGAACCGCGCCGGGATCATATTAGACCGGAATCAGAGGAATTCCATCATCGGCGCTCAGCTTTCCAGCGCCAGGCGCAGGTCGTCGATCAGGTCGTCGGCGTCTTCCAGGCCGACCGACAGCCGCAACAGGCCCTCGGTGATGCCCTGGGCCAGCTTGTCCTCGGGGGGCAGCCGCTGGTGCGTGGTGGTCCACGGGTGACACGCCAAGCTCTTGGAATCGCCCAGGTTATTAGAGATGTCGATGACTTCCAGCCCGTTCAGCAGCTTGTAGGCGGCGGCCTTGCCGCCCTTCAGCTCGAACGCCACCACGCCGCCGAAACCACACATCTGCTGCTTGGCCAGGGCGTGCTGGGGATGGCTTTCCAGGCCGGGATAGAGGACGCGGGCGATCTCGGGCCGGCTTTCCAGGAAGCTTGCGACCTTCAGCGCGTTGGCGGCGTGGCGCTCGACGCGCAGGTCCAGCGTTTCCAGCCCCTTCAGCAGGACCCAGGCATTGAACGGCGACAGCGCCGGCCCGGTGTGGCGCAGATACGGACCCAGCACGTCGTTGCAGAACTCGTTCGATCCCAGCACAGCACCACCCAGGCAGCGGCCCTGGCCGTCGATGTGCTTGGTGGCGGAATAGACCACCACGTCGGCGCCCAACGCCAGCGGCGACTGGAAGATCGGGGTGGCGAAGACGTTATCCACCACCAGGCGGCCGCCGGCCTTGTGGGTCAGCTCGGCCACGCGGCGCAGGTCGACGATTTCCAGCGTCGGGTTGGACGGCGTCTCCAGGAACACCACCTTGGTCGGCTTGGACAGCGCCTTGGTCCATTGCGCCAGGTCGGTACCCTCGACGAACTCGACCTCGATGCCGAAGCGTGGCAGCAGGTCACCGATGATCCAGGTACACGAGCCGAACAGGGCGCGCGGCGCTACCACGCGGTCGCCGGCCCTGAGCTGGCACACCAGGGCGGCGTGCACGGCGGCCATGCCCGAGCCGGTGGCGCGGCAGGCCTCGGCGCCTTCCAGCGCTGCCAGCCGTTCCTCGAACACGGCGACGGTGGGATTCTTGAAGCGCGAATAGACCATGCGGTCGCGCGTGCCGTCGAAGCTTTCCTCGGCTTCCTCGGCACTGCCGTAGACATAGCCGGAATTCATGAAGATGGCTTCGGCGGTCTCGGAGAAGTCGGTGCGTGACAGGCCGGCGCGCACCTGGCGGGTGCGCAGGCGAAGCTTGCGGTCGGTGGGAGTGCTCTTGGTCATGATCCAGCCCCTTTCGTGGCAGGCAAAAAAATACCCCGACCGGGGCAGGGGTCGGGGCCTGGCATGCCAAGCTCGGAACCTCTTTAGCGCTTATTTTTATCGTGGCCGCAAGCCGGTCGGTCAAATCACCACGTTCCCAAGACATAACGCCGGCTCCGGCGCGGCGTCAAGCGTGGCAAAACCACACGAGATGTATGACCATTCGGCTAAATCGGCCACGAAGGCGGGGAGGGGGCCTTGAGGAGGTAGTGCCGACCGAGGTATGTTGCACCGCAGCACGTCCTCCACCCCGAAAGGAAGATCATGGACGCTACCCAAAAGCCGTATCAGTCGGTCAAGACCCTGGATTTGACCGGCAAGAAGGGGCTGATCGTCGGCATCGCCAACGACCAGAGCATCGCCTATGGCTGTGCCAAGCACTGCCGCGCCTATGGCGCCGAAGTGGCGATTACCTACCTGAACGAAAAGGCCGAGAAGTGGGTGCGCCCGCTGGCCGAAGGCCTGGATTCGCCCCTCTTCCTGCCCATGGACGTGCAAAAGGACGGCGAGATGGAAGCGGTCTTCGCCGAGATCGAGAAGACGTGGGGCAAGCTGGACTTCGTCATCCACTCCATCGCCTTCGCCAATCGCGACGACCTGCACGGCCGCGTGGTCGATTGCTCGCGCGACGGCTTCATGCTGGCGATGGATGTGTCGTGCCATTCCTTCATGCGCATGGCCAAGCTGGCCGAGCCGCTGATGAAGGACGGCGGTTGCCTGATGACCATTTCGTTCTACGGCGGCCGCAAGGTGGTCGAGCACTACAACGTCATGGGGCCGGTCAAGGCCGCGCTGGAAGCCAGCACCAAATACATGGCGGCTGAGTTGGGCGAGAAGGGCATCCGCGTCGTCACCCTGTCGCCCGGTCCGCTCAAGACCCGCGCCGCCTCGGGCATCGACCATTTCGACGAGCTGATGGAAGCCGCCGCCGCCAAGGCGCCGACCCACCAACTGGCGACGATCGACGATTGCGGCTCCTACGCCGCCTATCTGGTCAGCGATCTGGCCCATTCGGTCACCGGTACCACCCTGTTCGTGGATGGCGGCTACCACATCGTCGGTTAAGCCGCTGTCGGTTGGTCACGGAAAAAGGGCGTGGAGCGATCCACGCCCTTTTTGTTGTGGTCAGCCGGTCCGCCAGGCCAGCCCCTGGCGGCGATAATGGCCGAGGTCATGGCCGAGCCGCCCCAGCCAGCGGTCGGTCACAGCCGCGTCGGCGGCCATTGTGCCGCGCCGGGTCGCCACCTGTTCGCGGGCTTCCCGTGCCAGCCGTTGGAACAGCCGCGCGCGCAACCCCGCCGCCAGCGGTGGGGCGGCCGGATCGGCGGGCGGGATGGGGCCGTCATAGCGGCGTTCCAGGGCGTCACGCTGGGCAAGCATCATGGCCAAATTAGAACATAATGCGAACAAAAAGTCGAGATGCTACTGGCTGGCCCACAGGATGCGGGCGATCCAGGCGACTTCCTCGGTGGCCAGGCTGCGGCCTTGGTGGGCTGGGTTCAGCGAGGCCAGTTCGATGCGCTTGGCGGTCTGGCGCGCCAACTGCTTGACCATGACCTCGCCCTCGACCGTGCGCACCACCACGCGGTCGCCCCGTCGCACCGAGGCAGCCGGCGAGACGATGACGCGGTCACCGTCGCGGTATAGCGGCTCCATGCTGTCGCCCGACACCTCCAGCGCATAGGCGTTGGGATCACCCACCTCGGGGAAAGGGATCTCGTCCCACGAACCGCCGACCGGATAGCCGGCATCGTCGAAATAGCCGCGGTCGCCGGCCTGGGCAAAGCCGATCAGCGGCAGATGCGAGGCGCCGCGTGGGCGGCTTTCGCCATCGATGTGGTTGAGCAGGTCGGTCAGGGTGGCGCCGGTGGCTTCCAGCACCTTGGCGACGCTTTCGGTCGACGGCCAGCGCGATTTGCCCTCGCGGGTGATGCGCTTGCTCTTGTTGAAGGTGGTGGGGTCAAGGCCGGCGCGGCGGGCCAGGGCGGAAGCGGTCAGGCCATGATCGCGTGCCAGGGCGTCGATCGCGGCCCAGATGTCGGCATGTTTGAGCATGGGAAGATCGTCTCGCAATCGCTGGTTTTGGTCAGCAGGAATATCAGCCTAACATTCTTGACTCAAGCGGGCTGTTTCGGCATCAATGTTCGCGATTAGTTCCTATCGAGGGGAGTCGCGATGCGTGCATCGAAGTTTTCCGCAAGACCGCTGAGCGAGCGGGCGGCGCAACCATTCGCTTCCGCCGAAGAGGCGTGGCTGTGGTTCGCGCGCTGCCAGTTGGCGCGCATCGAAGGGGTGCGCTTTACCGCCGACAGCGGCGATGTGGCGCGGCCGTGCGACCCCGACGACATCTATCGGGCGGTGGATCGCCTGGTCCGTCGCCGGGTGCTGATTGCCAGCCACGTGGCGGTGCTGGGGCGCTTCGGTTGTCGCCTGACCCCGCCGGATCCCTGGGCTGGCGACACCGTGGGCGAGGCTGCGCTGTGGGGCGAGGCGTTGGATCGGCTGGCCGAGGAGTTGCGTCGCAAGGAGATCGTGGCGTGAACGCCCCCGGTATGGCCGAGGTGGCGCGCGGCGAGTGGCGTACCGGCCTGGTGCTGTTCGCCGACGCGACCGATCTGTGGTGGCTGCGCTGGCTTCGCCCGGGCTTTCGCCATTGCTTCGTGGCGCTGGCCTTCGAGGGCGGCTGGGTCGTCATTGATCCGATGTCCCATCGCACGGGCGTTGCACATTTTCCGCTGCCGCAGGAATTTGATCTTGCGGGCTGGTATCGGCAATGCGGCCTCGTGGTCGTTCCCGTGCAAAATATTTCCCTTGATAAGGGAGTCGCGCCGTTCCTGCCGTACTCTTGCGTCGAGTGCGTCAAGCGAATCCTGGGAATTCGCGCACGTTCGGTGGTTACGCCGTGGCAGTTGTTCCAACACTTGAACAAAAGCAGAACATTCCCATTGACATCGGAGCGGTCGTAGGGATATAGTCTTTTTATCAACACCAGAACTGCGTTCTCAGCCCGGCGGATCAACGGAACCGCCGGGTTTTCCGTTTCTGGCGCCAAGGATCAAATTCAGAGAAAGGAGACTCCCATGGGTGGGTTCTTCGGTGGCGGGGCGAAGACTCCGACCTATACCGCGCCCGCGGTCGTGAACACGACCCAAGCCGATGCCGACGCCGAAGCGCGCCAGCAACGGGAAGAGGCGATCGCCCGCAACCGTCGTGGTCGCGCAGGCATGGTCACCACATCCGACCGCGGCGTGCTGGCACAGGTGCCGAACGGCGCCAAGTCGTTGCTGGGGGAATAGGCATGGCTCCCCGCTCTCAATCCGCTGTCGGCCAATCCGGCGACGGCGTCGACAATCCGCTGGGCGCCGATCGCGATCCGGCGCAATTGCTCAAACGGTTCAGCCGCGCCAAGCAGCGGCGCTCGGCGTGGGAAGCCCACTGGCAGGAATGCTACGACTTTGCCCTGCCGCTGCGCGACGCCGTGTTGCACCAGGCCAATCCGGGAGAAAAGAAAGGCGACCGCCTGTTCGACGGCACCGCTCCCGACGCGGTCGACCAACTGGCGGCCAGCCTGTTGTCCGAGCTGACGCCGCCCTGGGCGCAATGGTTCGGTCTGACCGCCGGCGCCGATCTGTCGGAGGCAGAGCGCGAACAGAGCGCGGCGCTGCTCGACAAGGTCAGTGCCGTGCTGCAGTCCCATTTCGACCGTTCCAACTTCGCGGTGGAAATGCACCAATGCTATCTGGACGTGGTCACCGGCGGTACCGCCTCGCTGCTGTTCGAGGAGGCGCCGCCGGGGGAACCCTCGGCCTTTCGCTTCACCGCCGTGCCGTTGGGCCAGGTGGTGCTGGAGGAGGGCGTCGATGGTCGCCTCGACACCACCTTCCGCCGGTCGGAACTGACGCTGACGGCACTGAAGGCGCGCTTTCCCGCCGCCACCTTGCCGGACACCATGGTCAAGCGGGCCGAGGAAGATCCCGACCAGCGCTTCGCCGTGGTCGAGGCGGTGGTGCCGGCGGTATCGGGTCACTTCTACCGCTACGCCGCCGTGCTGGAGGAGGTCGAGGCTGACGGTGGCGTGCTCGCCGAAGGGCGTTTTGAACTCAGTCCATTCATCAATTTCCGCTGGCTCAAGGCGCCGGGGGAAACCTATGGCCGCTCGCCGGTGATGAAGGCGCTGCCCGACATCAAGACCGCCAACAAGGTGGTCGAGCTGGTGCTGAAGAACGCCACCATCGCCGTTACCGGCATCTGGCAGGCCGATGACGACGGAGTACTCAACCCCGCCAATATCAAGTTGGTGCCGGGCACCATCATCCCCAAGGCGGTCGGTTCGGCCGGCCTGCAGCCGCTGCAGGCGCCGGGCAATTTCGACATCTCGCAACTGGTGCTGGACGATCTGCGCGGCCGCATCCGCCACGCGTTGCTGGGGGACAAGCTGGGCCAGGCCAACGCCCCCACCATGACCGCCACCGAGGTGCTGGAACGGTCGTCCGAAATGGCGCGGCTGCTGGGCGCCACCTACGGCCGCCTGCAATGCGAGTTGCTGACGCCGCTGATCATGCGGGCGGTGGCGGTGCTGCGGCGGCGGGGCGAAATCCCCGAATTGCTGATCGACGGCCACTCGATCGACCTGCAGTACAAGTCGCCGCTGGCCCAGAACCAGGCTCAGCGTGACGCCCGCAACATGCTGACCTGGTTGTCCTCGTTGGGCCAGTTGGGCGGCGCCGGGTTGCAGGTGGTGGACGCGGCGGCGGCGGCCAAGTGGCTCGGCCGCGCCTTCAATATCCCGGCCGAATTGATGGTCCAGACCGCGCAGACGGGTGGAGACGGCAATGGCCAATGATCCCGGCTGGAGCTGGTTCGAGCCGTCACCGCCGGTGAGTGACGGCCAGCGGCTGGCGCTGGCGCGCATCTTCGCCCGCCTGTTCAGCGGTGCCGACGGTGAAACCGCGCTGGCCTATCTGACCCAGCTCACCACCGAGCGTTGCCTGGGGCCGGACGCCTCGGATGCGGCGCTGCGGACGCTGGAAGGGCAGCGCCAATTGGTGCTGCACCTGCAAGCGTTGATCCAGTCCGGCCGGGATGGCCGGTGATCCCCACAGCAAGGAGAGTGTGATGTATTACGAAGATTCGCAGGACGCTCCGGATGGCGAGCTGCCCGAGACCGATCCGGGCGCCACGCCGCAGGTCCCGGAAAAATTCCGCGACCCGCGCACCGGCGGCGTGCGGACCGAAGCCCTGCTGCGCGCCTATATGGAGCTTGAGCGCCGCATGCACAGCATGGTCAAGGTGCCCGGCCCCGATTGCAGCCCCGAGGACCGCTGTGCTTTCCATCGGGCGCTGGGTGTGCCCGACAGTCCGGACGGCTACGACATCGCGAGCCGGCACGAATTGCTGACCAGCGATCCCCAGGTCAACAGCCGCCTGCATCAGGCCGGCTTCACCCCCGAACAGGCCCAGTTGGTCTACGACCTCGCCCACGACTGCGTGTTGCCCATGCTGGGCCGCATGTCGGATGAATACGATCAGCGCCGTCACCTCGACCGCTTGAAGGACTATTACGGCGGCGACGCCCGCTGGTCGGAAACTGCCCGCCAGGTGTCGGCCTGGGGCAAGGCGAACCTGCCCGACGAGGTCTACCAGGCGCTGGCCGGTTCGTCCGAAGGCGTGATGGCGATGGAGCGGATGATGGCGTCGGGCGAGCCGGCCATGGGCCGCGCGCCCCAGCCCAAGGACGAAGCGCCGTCCGAGGCCGAGCTGAAGCGCATGATGCAGGATCCGCGCTACTGGAAGAACCGCGACCCGGCCTTCATCGACAAGGTGTCGTCGGGCTTTCGCCGGTTGTATGGCGAGTAGGGGGGAGTTTGTGGCTCCCTCACCCGCCTCCGCTATGCTCCGGCACCCTCTCCCGCTTGCGGGAGAGGGAGGGACCCGCGCAGCGGGAGGGTGAGGGAGCCGCAGACTCGAATGTCAGCGGCGCAGGTCGTTGAGGTTCTCGACGCCCAGGCGGCGCAGTGACTCGGTCTTTTCCAGGGCGCGGCGCACCGAGTCCGAGGCTTCGTCGATCATCTTGCGCAGATCGTCCACGTAACGCCGCATGGTGTCGGACACCGTGCGGAACTCCTTTTCGTGGACGCCGGCGGCGGCGGCTTCGATGGCGATGTTGGTGGCGATGGAGTCCGACTGGCTCACCACTTCCTCGACGCCATGGGCGCGGCGCGACAGGTCTTCCACGTTGGTGGACAGGGTGTCGAGTTTCTCGACCAAGGCCCGCATGGCCTCGGCGAAGGTGTTGCTGTCGCTGCCGGACTCTTCTTCGATCTGGCGCAACTGCTTCAGCTCTTGTTCGATCTGCTCGGACAGGCTGTCGGTGCGCACGCGCTGCTGATTCATCTCGCCGCGGATCTGTGCCAGGCGGTTGACCAGTTCGCGGGTGTACTGGGTCAGGGCGCGCACCGCGCGGCCCTTATCGCCGGCGCGGCCGGCGGCCAGTTCGGCGTTCAGCGACAGGATGCGCAGGTTTTCCGCCAGCTCGTCCAGTTCGCCGAATGCATGGAAGGCGCGGCGGCAATCGGCGAGCAGGGCGCTTGCGCGCGTCTCGATGCGCTCGGTGCGCAGGGTGCCGCTGGTGGTGCGCGTCACTTGGACAGTCTCGTTCATGACGTTTGTTAAGCCCCTTGCCGCCCGGGAAATGTGCCCTTCAGGGCGCCAATCATAACGATTTTCCCCGCAGGCGACAGCGGGAATTTTCGCCTTCTCTTGGCGCTCCGGCCGATGTCATCGCCGTCGAGCGCCCGCCGCCCCCCTCTGCGCCGCCCCGGCGCGGAGGGGGGAATGGGCAATGCTGCCCTCAGGAATTCGTCCGCCGGAGAACCGGGATCCCGGCCCGGCGGACGCGCACGCGACGCTGACGGCGGCCCCCGGCTGGGGGCCAGAACCGGCCGGCGTGGGCTTCATCGTCGTCACAACCAATAGGGACTTTTCATCATGTCCGTCAGTGTTATCAACGGCTATTCCAAGGATTACGGCGCCCAGGTCCATGCCGCCTATCAGCGCCAGGGGTCCAAGCTGCGCAACACCGTGCGCACCCGCAACAACGTCACCGGCGCCATCGCCGTGTTCCAGAAGGTCGGCAAGGGGTCGGCCAGCACCAAGGCCCGTCACGGCAAGGTGCCGGTGATGAACGTCGACCACCAGACCGTCGAATGCCAGCTTTACGACTATTACGCCGGCGACTGGCTGGACAAGCTGGACGAGTTGAAGATCGAGCACGACGAGCGCGCCGTGCTGGTCAATGCCGGCGCCTATGCGCTGGGCCGCAAGACCGACGAATTGATCATCTCGGAACTGGACAAGTCGACCAATCATGCGCTGGACGCAACCACCGGCTTGACCAAGGACAAGGTGCTGGCGGCGTTCGAGATGCTGGGCGAGGCCGACGTGCCCGACGACGGCGAACGCACCGCCATCGTTGGCTGGAAGCAGTGGTCGGAACTGCTGCAGATCGATGAATTCGCCGATTCCGACTATGTCGGCTCGGAAGACCTGCCGTGGAAGGGCACCCAGGCCAAGCATTGGCTCGGCACCTTGTGGCTGCCCCATTCCGGCCTGACCAAAGCCGGCAACGTGCGCCGCTGCTACTGGTTCCACAAGACCGCCGTGGGCCACGCCATCGGCTCGGAAGTGAAGTCCGAGATCACCTATCACGGCGACCGCGCCGCCTGGTTCATCAACAACATGATGAGCCAGGGCGCGGCGCTGATCGACCCGGCCGGCATCGTCAGCCTGCGCTGCCTGGAACCTTAAGGAACAAAAGGGGAAAATACACCATGGCCTATCAGTCCAAGGACCTGTCGGTGCTGGCCTACGCCAACGGCTTCACGCTGTGGCATTACGGCACCGCCGATGCCGCCGCCACCGTCGACAGCACCGGCTATTTCAACGCCGCCGCCGACATGCTGCGTGCCGGTGACATCATCATCGCCAACGTCGACACCGCCTCGGCCGCCAAGGCCGGCCTGTTCCTGGTGTCCAAAGCGACGGCGGGCGTCGTCGACGTCAACGACATGACCCAGATTGGTGCGGCCAACGCCGACTGATCCGGGGGTGTTCCACGCGGGCCGGCCTTCCCTAGCGGAAGCGCCGGCCCGCGTGCTTTTCAGGGAGAATTTCGCCATGGCGCTGTCGGCCATCGCGCTCAGTTCGCGCGCGTTGTTGAAGATCGGTGCCGCCACCATCGCCTCGTTCGACGAGGGTTCGGCCGAGGCCGAGGTGGCGGCCAACCTTTATCCCTCTCTCCGCGACGCCCTGTTGTCGGCCCATCCGTGGAACTTCGCCACCGGTCAGGTGACGTTGCCCCGGCTGGCGGCGGCGCCGCTGGCCGATTACGCCAATGCCTATCAATTGCCGGCGGATTTCCTGCGGGCGTTGTCGGCAGGCGTCGGCGGCCAGGGTTTCGGCGTGTCCTATCGCATCGCCGAAAGCCGGCTGCACACCGACGCCGAGGATCTGGTGCTGACCTACATCTTCCGCCCCGAGGAAGCGTCGTTCCCGCCGTTCTTCGACCAGGCGCTGATCGCCCGGCTGGCGGCCGAGTTCTGCATCCCGCTGACCGAAAGCAGCACCAGGGCCGAGATGCTTTACAAGCTGGCCGAGGACGAATTCCGCCGCGCCAAGCTGGCAGACGGCCAGCAGGACACGCCGCAGGCCCTGTCCGATTTCCCCTTGGTGGACGTGCGGTCATGACCATCACTTTGACCAAGACCAACTTCACCGCCGGCGAACTCAGCCTGGACATGTTGGGTCGCGGCGATCTGTCGGCCTATGCCAACGGCGCCATGAAGCTGCGCAACGTGTTCATCGCGCCGGTGGGGGGCGTCTCGCGCCGCGCCGGCCTGCGGCACGTGGACGTGGCGCGTGGGCCGGGTCGCCTGATCGCCTTCGAATTCAACACCGAACAGACCTATCTGCTGGTTCTCACCGACAAGCGGGTCGACGTCTATGCCGATGGCGGCAAAGTGGCCGGGTTCGACAGCCCGTGGAATGCGGCGCAATTGCCGCAACTGCGCTGGAGCCAGACCGCCGACACCTTGCTGGTGGTTCACCCCGACGTTCCCCCGCGCAAGATCACACGGACATCGCACACCGCGTGGTCCATCGCCGAATGGGCTTTTTATCAGAAGGACGGGGTGATCTCTCAGCCCACCCACAAGTTCGCGAACGACGACGTCACTCTGCAGGCGTCGGCGACCACGGGCAGCGTCACCTTGACCGCCTCGGCCGACGTGTTCGTCGCCGGGCATGTGGGGCTGCGGTTCCGCCTGCAGCAGAAAGAGGTGGAGATCACCGCCGTAGCCTCGGCCCGGACGGCCACCGCCACGGTCAAGCAGACGCTGGTCGGGACCGCCGCCCATGCCGATTGGGAAGAACAGGCCTTGTCGCCGGTGCGCGGCTGGCCGGTTTCGGTGTGCTTCCACCAGGACCGACTGGTCATCGGCGGCGCCCGCGACTTGCCCAACCGGTTGTGGCTGTCGCAATCCTCGGACCTGTTCAATTTCGACCTGGGGACCGGCGAGGACGACCAGGCCATCGAGTTCGCCTTGCTGTCCGATCAGGTCAACGCCATCCGGGCCGTGTTCTCGGGCCGCCATCTGCAGGTGTTCACCTCGGGTGCCGAGTGGATGGTGTCGGGCGATCCGCTGACCCCATCCAAGATCCAGTTGACCCGGCAAACCCGGGTCGGTTCGCCGGTGGACCGCCAGGTGCCGCCGCGTGACGTGGACGGCGCCACCTTGTACGTCTCGCGCAACGGCACCGACCTGCGCGAGTTCCTGTATGCCGACGTGGAACAGGCCTATCAGTCGACCGACCTGGCCATGCTGGCCAAGCACCTGATGGCGACGCCGGTGGACCAGGATTACGACGCCGGCCGCCGCTTGTTCCATGTGGTCATGGCCGACGGCAGCCTGGGCACGGTGACCATCTATCGCACCGAGAAGGTGACGGCGTGGACGTCGCATGCCACGGCGGGAAAATTCCGTTCGGTGGCGGTGGTGGACGAGGCGGTCTATGTGCTGGTCGAGCGGCTCGGCGGCACCATGATCGAGCGGTTCGACGACGCGGTGTCGCTGGATGGCGCCATGACCGGCGAGGCCGCCGAACCCAAGGCGGTCTGGCACGGCCTCGATCATCTGGAAGGCCAAAGCGTGTTGGTCCTCGCCGATGGCGGCGCATTGGAACAGGCGGTGGTGGCGGCTGGCGCGGTGACCCTGCGCGAGCCGGCCCGGACGGTGCAGATCGGTCTTGCCTATGCCCACGAAATCGAGCCGTTGCCGCCGGTGGTGCAGGCCGCTACCGGCGCCAGTGCCGGTGCGGTGATGCGGCTGGTGCGCGCCCATTTCCGCGTGCTCGACACCAAGGCGCTGCACATCGACACCGGCAAGGGGCTGACCGCCATCCCCTTCCGCCGCTTCGGCCGCCATCAGTTCGACGCGGCCCCGCCGCCGTTTTCCGGTGACGTGCAGATCCGTGCCATCGGCTGGCGCCGTGATGCGTTCCAGCCGCTGTGGCGCATCGCCCAGGACGTGCCGCTGCCCTGTACCGTCCTGGCGGTGGCGACCGAGATGAAGGTGGCGGGCTAACAAAGGAACAAAACATGATCGAACATCTGCAAATCAACGACGTGGCGCCCTGCGTCCGCTACCGATCCGATGGCGTCCAGGCCGCTTTCACCTTTCCCTTCGCCGTGTTCAAGGCGGCGGATATGGAGGTCTGGGTCGACAACGAGCGCGTGACCGCCGGTATCACCGTCTCGGGGGTCGGCATTTCGTCGGGTGGTTCCGTGCTGTTTGGCGTGCCGCCGGCCGCCGGCCGGCGGGTGACGCTGCGCCGCCGCATGGCGCTGGCGCGCACCAGCGATTTCCAGACCGACGGCATCATCCGCGCCAAGACGCTGAACGACGAACTGGACTATCAGGTCGCGGCGGTGCAGCAGGTGGCGGACGACGTCTCGCGCTGCCTGCAGCGGCCGTTCACCAGCGCCAGCACCGCCGACCTGTCGCTGCCCGATCCGGCACCGGGCAAGGCGTTGGGCTGGAACGTGGACGGCAGCGGTCTGGTCAACGACCCCGCTGACTTCGCCACCGTGGTGGATATCGTCACCGGGCAAGCCACGACTACCCGCACTCAGGCGGATATTGCCGTTGCTGCGGCAACCTCCGCCCAGGCGGCCAGCGTAACGGCCCAAGCCGCAGCCAACGTGGCGCAGTCGGCGGTAGGCGGCGTGCGCGTCAGCACGACCGACACCACGGCTCGTGCCCTGGCCGAGACGCTGGTTGCCGGCGCGCATATGGGCGTGACCGTGGTCAATCGCGGCGGCGACGAAACCCTGCGGTTGGAAGTCACCGACCTTGGCACGCTGGCCGCACGGAATACGGTGACGGCTTCGGAGATCGAGGGCTTGCCATCCGCCACCATCCTCGGCCGGTCTGCGCCAGGATCCGGTCCGGCGACATCATTGGCTTTGGGCAGCGGCCTGTCGCTGACTTCCGGCGTGCTGTCTTGCACGAGCCTGGTGGATGTTGCGGCGCGCGATCAATTGGCCCTGACCAACCTGCGCCTGCTGCTTTCAACTTCTGTGGCGTCTGGCGCTCTGGCGCAGGGATATCAGTGGGAATTGCTAACGGACGAGTGGTCGTCCGGCAGCAGTGGCTACACGTTCGTTGCGAACTCGCCCGGATATTACGCGCAGCCACCCGTTCCATTGATCCCCGTGATGACGGGCTACGCCATGCCATCCGGCAGCGCCAGCGCTTCCAGCGAATACAGCTCGTCCGCGCAGGCGTGGAAGGCTTTCGATGGAAATACCTCAACGGCGTGGACTTCCGCCAATACGGTGACAACCGGTTGGCTTTCTTACGCCTTTCCGGCCTCCAAGGTCGTCAAGAGCTATTCCATCGTCGCGCTGGGCGATGGGAGCGCGCCAAAGAATTGGACCTTTGAGGCAAGAACGGTCGCCGGTTCCGGTTCATGGACCGTCCTCGACACCCGCACCAGCGTCACCGCATGGACGGCAGGCGTCGCGCAGGTCTTCAGCGTCGCGAACGCAACGGCGTATCAGGAATATCGCGCAAACATTTCCGCCAATAACGGCTTTGCCTACGCGGTCCAACTCACTGAATTGCAGCTGTACGACGGGACTCTGGCGGCCATGGTGCTGCTCTCGCCGTCTGTCAGCGTTTCTTCCGTTCCATCCTATGTTTGCGCCTATCTGCTGTGGAGCGAAAGCAGTGGGAGTGCCGTTCTCGGCACCGATCTGACCGTGGAGCTTTCCCGTGATGGCGGCAGCACCTGGACGGCGGCAGCGTTGACGATTGTTGCCGCCTATGACGGGTCCTTTAGCGTCGTCAAGGCCCGCGCCGATGTCACTGGTCAACCGAGCGGAACGAGCATGCGGCTTAGAATCAAGACGTTCAACAACAAGGCACAGCGCGTGGCCGCGCCCGCGCTCTACAAGGAGTGACATCATGGATTCGTGGTTGCGCGATGCCCTGGCGCTGTGCCCGCCCGATCTTGGGTGGGAGGCTCGGCGCCGGTGGCTGATCCTGGGCCGCTGGCCCAGTGCGGCCGTGCGCGCCGCCGAACAGGACGCCCGCCAGGGACGCCCCGAGGCGCTGGCGCTTTACGATGCCGAAGTGGCGGCCATCAAGGCGGCGGTGCCCAAGCCGTGACGGCGCTCGATTCGTTCGACGGCGCCGAAGCCGTGCGGCGGCAGATTCAAACCTCGCTGCCCGAGCGGGTGCGTGCCGCGCTGTCGGGCTATGAACGTTTCACCGCCGAGGAGCCTCCGGCTGACGCCAAGGGCTTTGCCGCCTGGCACGCGGCGGCAAAGGCGGCACTGGCCCATGTCGAGGTCCTGGTCAAGCTGATGCGTTGGGCCGAAGGCCGCGCCGAAACCGAAGGCGCCGCCGAGGATGGCCTCGACACCTTGCTGTGCCAGGCCCGCACCGCTCTCGACCAATTGGACGATGCGGAGGACGAGGCTTAGGCGCCCGTCGTACCGCATTGCTCCTTCTCGCCCGCCGAATTCCCGGCGGGCTTTTTTTGTCTCAACGAAAGGACGTCTCATGACCTGCAAGATCGATTACACCGGCAACGCCAGCATCGTGGCCTTCCCTTTCCCGTTCGCCATTCCGGCCGAAACCGCGCTGGAAGTGCGGGTGAACGACGCCGTGCGCAAGGAAGGTTTCCGCATCAATTGCGCCGGCAGCGCCGATGGCGGCGTGGTGGTGTTCGACAGCGCCCCGGCCGTGGGTGACGTGGTCTCGCTACGCTATCTTGGCGCCGTCACCATCGGCGTGAACGACGCCGCTCCCGGCCATCTGGCCGACAAGCTGGTGGCGGGCAGCAATGTCACCCTGACCACCGTCGCCGAGAACGGCGGCGTCCAGCGACTGCGCATCTCGGCGGCTGATACCGTCGACGCCCTGGAAAAGGGCGCCAATCTGTCCGATGTCGCCGACAAGGTGGCGGCGCGGGCCAATCTGGGCGTCTATTCCAAAGCCGAAGTGGACGCCGCTGATCAGTCGGTGCGTGACGCCGCTCTGTTGAAGAACGGCAATCTGGCGGGGCTGGCCGATGTTGGAGCCGCCCGCACCAATCTGGGTGTCTATTCCAAGGCCGAAAGCGACGCGGGCGCCCAGTCGGTGCGCGACGCTGCCCTGCTCAAAGCCAACAACCTGTCGGACCTGAGCGACAAGGCCGTCGCCCAGACCAATCTGGGCGTCTATTCCACCACCCAGACCGACAATGCCATCGCCATGCTGTCGGGCCAGGTGCTGCACAGCGGTCAGAATCTGGCCGATGTGGCCAATGTCGTTAGTGCCCGCACCAACCTGGATGTCTATTCCAAGGCCGAAAGCGATGACGGCGCCCAGTCGGTGCGCAATGCCGCCTTGCTCAAGTCCAACAATCTGTCGGACCTGAGCGACAAGGCCGCCGCCCGCACCAACCTGGGCGTCTATTCGAAGGCCGAAAGCGATGCCGGCGACCAATCGGTGCGCAATGCCGCCTTGCTCAAGTCCAACAATCTGTCGGACCTGAGCGACAAGGCCGTCGCTCGCACCAACCTGGACGTCTATTCCAAGGCCGAAAGCGACGCCGGCAATCAGTCGGTGCGCAGCGCCGCCGTGCTCAAGTCCAACAATCTGTCGGACCTGAACGACAAGGCCGCCGCTCGCACCAATCTGGGCCTGGATCAGGTCGCCTATCTGAACGTCGCCCAGGACTGGACCCAGCCGCAGCGCTCGCAGGCGCTGCAGGTGGCTTCGACCGGTGGTTCGGTGGCGCTGGATTTCAGCCGTTACCAGAACTTCGACCTCACCCTGACTGCCGCCATTACCTTCGCCAATCCGACCCTGTCCGCCGCCCAGGTGGGGCAGAAGGGCACCATCGGCATCGTGCCCGCCGGCTTCGCCATCGCCACCATGGGCAGCGCCTGGAAGCGCGTCGGCGACGTCGGTTCGCCCTCGGTCATCACCGGTGTCGGCCGCATCGACTATCACATCCGCGCCCTCGACCGCGTCGAGTACGCCTACAACGACGTGGAGGCCTGATCCATGCTTGGAGATTCCATGATGTTGGGAGGCGGCCGAAAGGCCGCCTATTCCATCGAAAATTCGCTGCTGTTCCGAGGGGCGCAAAAGCTGTCACGCACTTTTACCACTCCGACGGCTCAATACATCTGGACATTCCGTGCTCTTGTTCGCCGCGAGGCGTTGGGTGTTGCCGGAAACGGGCAGGTCTTGTTTGGTGCAACATCGGGATCGGGATCGTCGTCGTCCATTGGTTTTACGACATCCGATCAGCTATTCGTAAATAGCTCGGATGTATCTGTCGTTACGTCCACGGCAGTTTCCCGCGATCCCACCAGTTGGTATGACGTTCTGGTCTCCAGTGACGGCACAACCGTAAAGGGGTGTGTCAACGGCGTCGAAGTGTTTTCTTACGCCGGCGCGATCACTTGGATCAATACCGCGCTGGTTCATGAGGTGGGCGAGCGAAACTTTGGTGGTCATTACTACAAGGGCTACATGGCTGAAGTCTGCTTCGTCGACGGTCAGGCGCTTCCGCCGGGGCGGTTTGGTGAAACCGATCCCGTCACCGGCTCGTGGCGCCCAAAGGCGATCACCGGCATCACCTGGGGCAACAACGGCTTCTATCTCGGCAAGCCGTGGAAGGGTGCCGGCCTGGGTACCGACTACAGCGGCCGGGGCAATCACTGGACCGCCACTGGCTTCGCCGCCAACGACGTGCGGAACGACAGCCCGACCAATATCTACGCTACGCTGAATCCGCTGTATTTTCAGAGTGCTGGCGCCTCAGGACCCTACTCACCCTCGCAAACGCCGGTTTTCTCGGATGGCAATGGAAGTTTTTCCATTGGTGCCTCACCGTCCAGTTGGGCCAATCCGACCGGAGTGGCTGCCACCCATGCAATCCTGCCGGGGACAAGGGTTTATTTCGAGTGTGCGGTATTGAAGCCGTCATATTTTTCGCTTACCTGCGGAATTGGGACGAGTGCCGATGTGACAAAACCAACCGCAGGCACTCATCCGAACGGTGGTGGCGCGGGCTGGACTCAAACGAGTGTGGGCCTCCTTCGAGTCCGGGACACCGGTGATGATCGCGGCGCCGTCTATGCGAACGCGGTTGCCGTTCCCGGCTGGGGGGCTGTTGGGTCGTCCATATCTGCAGTGCAAGTCGCGGTCGATCTCGTGAATAATCGTATGTGGATCGGCCAAGGTGGTACATGGCTGAATGGCTCTAACCCAGATGTGCTGGAAAGCGGTATTCCGTTGACCGGAGGGGTGTCGTATTTCCCGTGGTTCACCCTCTCGACGTACTCTTCGGGAGAGAACGGCCTGACAACAAATTTCGGGCAGAAGCCCTTTCTTTACCCGGTGCCCACGGGTTTCCAACCTCTGTGTTCGGCCAGTTCCCCCGCCACCACCGGCCAGACCAGCGGCAGCTTCATCGGCAACGGCAGTACCAATGGCCCGTGCATCTATACCGGCGCGGTGCCGTTGACGCTCTCCATTAACGGCAATGCCGTCGTGTGGGGGACCCACGCCGACAAGCTGGCGACCGGCTTTAAGATCCGGGCGGCCAGCGCGTCGTATAACGCGGCGGGCAGCAACACCTGGATGGCGACCTACGCCTCGCCGCAAAAGCCGACCGTGGGGCCGAAGGGCCGCGCGCCGGCCAACGCCCAGGGCAATTAACCAGCATCCGGCCCCGCCTTCCTGCCCGAAGGCGGGGCCGTTTCTTTCCGTCATAGCCACAGGAGGTTGCCATGCACGCTTCCCCAGCGGGGGGCGGCGGATGACGCACGTCGACTTTCCCGAATTCATCTGGGTGTGGAACGCCAAGCTGGGGCAATCCACACCGCGTCACCATCTGCGCATGGCCCGGTGGCTGGCGGCGCGCTGGCGCGGGCATCAGCGCGAAATGCTGCTGATGGCGTTCCGGTCCAGCGGTAAATCCACCATCGTCGGCCTGTTCTGTGCCTGGGTGCTGATGCTGGACCCCGATCTGCGCATCATGATCCTGGCCGCCGATTTCGCCTTGGCGAAAAAGATGGTGCGCAACGTCAAGCGCATCATCGAACGGCACCCGCTGACCCAGGGACTCAAGCCGAAGCGGCGCGAGCATTGGGCATCGGACCAGTTCACCGTCAACCGCCCGGGCGAGCTGCGCGACCCATCCATGGTCGCCAAGGGCATCGGTGCCAACATCACCGGCTCGCGCGCCGAGATCATCATCTGTGACGACGTCGAGGTGCCCAACACCTGCGACACCGCGCCCAAGCGCGTCGACCTGCGCGAGCGTTTGGGCGAGATCGATTACGTGCTGGTGCCGGGCGGCGCCCAGCTTTACGTCGGCACGCCGCATTCCTTCTACACCATCTATGCCGCCGAACCTCGGCTGGAGATGGGCGAGGGGCGTCCGTTCCTGGACGGCTTCGCCCGGCTTGAAATTCCGTTGATGGATGCATCGGGCGCCAGCGCCTGGCCGGAGCGCTTTCCGCCCGACAAGATCGCCGGCATCCGCCGCCGCACCGGACCGAACAAGTTCGACAGCCAGATGATGCTGAAGCCGGTCAACATCGCCGACGGCCGGCTCGATCCCGACCGCTTGCGTCTGTACGACGGCGAACTGGTCTATGCCGAGGGCAACGGCCAGCCGGTGCTGTCGTTGGGCGAGCGTCGGCTGGTGTCGGCGTCGTGCTGGTGGGACCCGGCCTATGGCGCTCCCGGCAAGGGCGACGCCTCGGTGGTGGCGGCGCTGTTCACCGATGTCGACGGCGGCTACTGGTTGCATCGGGTGCGTTACTTGGAACACGATCCGGCGCAGACCGACGTGGACGAGGCCACCCAATTGTGCCGCCACGTCGTCGCCTTCGTGCGCGCGCTGTATCTGCCGGCGGTGACGCTGGAAAGCAACGGGCTGGGCCGCTTCCTGCCCGGTTTGTTGCGGCGCGAACTGGCGGCGGCGGGCATTCCCTGCGCCGTGGTCGAGGTCCACTCCAGCCGTTCCAAGGATCAACGCATCGTCGACGCCTTCGACGCCGTGCTGGCGGCCGGGGCGCTCAACGCCCATCGCAGCGTTTGGGCCACGCCGTTCGTCGCCGAGATGCGCGAATGGTTGCCCGGCGGCAAGGCGCGCGACGACGGCCTGGATGCCGTCGCCGGTTGCCTGTTGTCCCAGCCGGTTCGCCTGGGCCGGCCGGCGGCGGCCCTGGCCGAGCGGCGGGAATGGCGGCCGGGCGGCGGCGGCCTCAAGGCCCATACCGATTTCGAGATTTAAGGAGACAGACAATGGAACACCTGGGTTTGGACCTGAGCTGGTGGGTGACGGCGGTGGAATTGCCGGTGCTGGGCGGGTTGTTCGTGCTGATCTGGCGCGGCCGCACCGAGGCCGACGACCGCATGGACGAAATCGACCACAAGGTCGACGTCGCCGGCAGCCAACTGCGCGAGGCGCTGGCCGCCTACAAGCTGGAGGTGGCCAAGACCTATGCCACCACCGGCACCCTGCGGGATGTGGAACGCCGCCTGACCGAACATCTGGTCAGGATCGAGGCCAAGCTGGATGCCGTCGGCGGAGTGGGGGCACGGGCATGACCGATCCCATCCTGATCATCGACACCGAGGCGGATGCGGAATCCCAGATCGCCCCGGTGCGGCGCGGCTCGCCCGCCGATATCCTGGCCCGCACCCTGTGGGGCGAGGCGCGCGGTGAAACCGTGCGCGGCATCGAGGCGGTCTCGGCCGTGGTGATGAACCGCGTCCGTCGCGGCGGCTGGTGGGGCAATACCGTCGAGACGGTGTGCCTGAAGCCCCTGCAGTTTTCCTGTTGGAACCCGTCCGACCCCAACCGCGTCAAGCTGGAGCGGGTGGACGAGGACGACCGCCAGTTCCGCGTTTGCCTGCGCATCGCGCGCCGCGCCATTGCCGGCAGCGTCGACGACCCGACCAACGGCGCCACCCATTACCACGTGCGCGGTTTGCTGCCGGCGTGGTCGCGCGACCGCACGCCCTCGGCCGAGATCGGCAACCACCTTTTCTACAACGACGTGGGCTGAACGGCCCCGCTTGGTTCTCTGGCCCCGTCTCCCATTCGGAGGCGGGGCCGCTTTTTTGCATTCGAAGGAGTGATCCCCATGTCCCTGTTGGGAAGCATCCTGGGTGTCGGCGGCGATGCCGTCGCCAAGCCGATCGAGGCCCTGGGCAACGTGTTCGACAAGCTGTTCACCAGCGACGAGGAGCGTCTTCAGGCGCAGGCGGTGCTGGAAAAGCTCAAGCAGCACGAAGACGAATTGCAGGTCGAGCTGAACAAGATCGAGGCGGCCAATTCCTCGGTCTTCGTCGCCGGCTGGCGTCCGGCCATCGGCTGGGTTTGCGCCGCCTCGCTGGCGGTCTATTACATTCCGCGTTTCGTCGTCGGCACCGCCATGTGGTGCCAGGCCGCCTGGGGCCAGCAGACCTTGCCGCCCATGCCGGAAATGGGCATCGGCGACATCCTGGGACTGGTCGGCTCGCTGCTTGGCATGAGCTGGTTGCGTACCGCCGAGAAGAAGGCCGGCGTGGCGCGTTAAGGGAGTACCTCCGCCAGCGCGTCCTTGATGCGGGCGACGGGGGTGGCGAAATCCTCGGCCGTCGGCTGGCGGAACAGCCGCATGGTCGGATACCAGGCGCAGGTGTCGCCCTCGTCCAGCCAGCGCCAGTCCGAGACGTAGCGCAGCAGCACCCAGGTCGGGCGGCCCAAGGCGGCGGCCAGATGGGCGGGGGCGCTGTCGATGGTGACGATCAAATCCAGTTCGGCCATGGCGGCGGCGCTGTCGCCGAAGCTTTTCAGCCGGGGGGCGAGATCGCGCACCAGCGCGCCGACGCCCAGCCGGGCAAGGTCGCCGGCGCGCTCGCCCATCTGCAAACTCCACCACGCGACGCGCGGATCTTCCATCAGCGGCAGCAATTGCTCCAGCGGCCACGAGCGGTCGCGCGGGGTGGTCTTGCCGGCCCACACCAAGCCGACGTTAAGCCGTGTTCCCGCCGGCCGCCCCAACGGCGTCGCCAGTCTTCCCGGTGGCCGCAGATAGGAGGACGGCGCCGGCAGCGTCGCCCACGTCACTCCCAACAGCCACGCCAGACTCATCATCGGCGCCCACAGATCATAGGGCGGCAGCGGCGCCGCTTTGGCGACCACGCCGGCGACGCCGGGGGTGGCGGCAAACAGATCCATCAGCTCGGGCTGGCATTCCACCACCACTTCGGCGCCCTGGCGCGCCACCAGCGGCAGGAAGCGGGCGAATTGCAGGGCGTCGCCGAAGCCTTGTTCGGCGGCGATCAAGACCCGCTTGCCGGCTAACGTGGCGCCGGGCTGCCAGCGCTCGCCGGGCAAGTCGCGTTTTTGGGTGCGCGCCAGCCCCCACCGCGCCTCGTAGCCGGCGAAGCCGCGGACGTAGTCCTTGCGGTAAAGATCGGTCAGCGCCAGATCCCAGGCGTAATCCGCGTTGGTCGGATGGGCGGCGGCCAGCGCCGCCATCAGGTCGCGCGCTTCGTCCTGGCGGCGGGCGTCGCGAATGGCCAGGGCGTAATTATAGGTGAAGGACACCTGGTCCGGCGCGGCGGCGCGGGCGCGGGACAGATGGGCCACCGCCTCGTCCAGCCGGCCGATGGCACGCAGGGCGTTGCCCATGTTGGAATGCAGCCCGGCATCGTCCGGGGTGAGTGCCAGCGCGCGGGCATAACTGGCAATGGCCGCCTCGACCTTGCCCAGGCGGCGCAACGCCACGCCAAGATTGGAATGCGCCTGGGCCATATCGGGCGCCAACAGGGCGGCGCGCGCATAGGCGGCGGCCGCTGCCTCGCTGTCGCCCTTGCTCCACGCCGCGCCGCCTTCGGCCATGGCGCGGCGGGCGGATTCAAGCGCGTGATCCTGCACGGTCTGGTTCATCGCTCCCCCCTCGATCGGCGGCGAGTCTTGCCATCTTCACGCGCAAGCGCAAGAGGCAACAGCCGGTGGGGATTGTTCCGTCCGCCGTCCTGGGCTACAGTTTGGGCATCCGAGACCAGCACCCCGGGGGAACCGAGCAATGAGTGCGGAGCAGGAAAAGATCAAGGATATCGCCTATCGCCTGTGGCAGGACGCCGGAAGCCCCGACGGCCGCGATCAGGAATTCTGGTTCGCGGCGGAATCCCAGGTGAAGCCGGCCAAGGCCAAGGCTCCGGCCAAACCCAAGGCCGCACCGAAGGCCAAGGTTGCCGCTGCGCCGAAGGCCGCCAAGCCGGCCGAGCCGAAGGTTGCCAAGGCAAAGGCTCCCAGCAAGGCCAAGGCCGCCGTCAAGGTGTGACGATGTCGTGATGGAAATGCCGGGTCCGGGGCGGTGACGCCCCGGGGCCGTGGCTTTGTGCCAACCGGCCAAAGCTGGGCCGCTCTTACATCCAGCCCTTGCGCTTGAACAGCCAATAGGGCACCAGCGCCGCCACCAGCATCAGCAGCAATGCCGCCGGATAGCCCCAGGGCTGGTCCAGTTCCGGCATATGGTGGAAGTTCATGCCGTAGATGCTGGCCACCAGCGTCGGCGGCATCAGCAGCACCGCCATCACCGAAAACAGCTTGATGATGTGGTTCTGCTGAATGTTGATCATGCCCAGCGTGGCATCCAGCAGGAACGCCACCTTGTTGGCGAGGAAGCCGGCATATTCGGCCAGCGACTGCAGGTCGCGGCCAAGGGTGTTGAGCCGCGCCGGGCCGCTGGCGACGCCCAGGGCGTTCTCGGGCAGGAACGTGATGATCCGCTTCAGCGCCATGATGGTGTCGTGCGCCTTGGATTGCAGGTCGCCGCCGCGCCCGATGGTGCGCAGCGTCAATTCCAGTTCGCGCGAGCTGGAGCGCCGCCGTGGGCGCGCCGGATGGTGGAAGATGTTGCGGGAAATGGCGTCCTGCTCCGCCGCGACGCGCTCCAGCACGTCGGCCAGGCGGTCGACCAGCCCTTCCATCAGGCCCAGCATCACTTCGCCGGCATGGGTGATGGGGGGATGCGGGCGCAACAGCCGGTCCATATAGACGGCCACTGCTTGCGGCGTGCCGTAGCGCACGGTGATCAACCGGCTGCCGGCCAGGATGAAGGTCAGCGCCACGTTCTGCGGTGTGCCGGCGGAATTGGTCAGCACCGGCGCGGTCATGACCAGGCGGTCGCCATCGCGCGACAGCCGGCTCGACGCCTCGATTTCCTGCATTTCCTCGCGCGTCGGCACATCGGACCCGACCAGGGCCTCGACCGCCTGTTCCTCTTCGGGCGTGGGCGACAGCAGGTCGATCCACAGCGCCTCGGCGCTCAGGATTTCCGGGCCGCCGCGCAGCAATCGGCCTTCGGTGGTGTAAAGCGTGATCATGGCGCCGCCATGGTGGGTATGATGGCGGGGCGGATCAAGCGATTCTTGTTACTGGGCCGCTTCGGCGGTGGGCAATTCGGACTCGGCGACGGCGGGCTTGGGCGCCGCCAGTTGCGGAGTGGCCGTCGCCGGCTGCGATCCCTTGCGGATCAGATGGCCTTCCAGTCGCCCGCCGGCCTCGATCTCCAGCGTGTCGTGGGTAATGTCGCCCACCACCTCGGCCGATTTGGCGATGGTGACCGCGTTGGCATGGATGCGTCCGTCCAGCCGGCCATGCACGCGCACGGTGTCGGCGGTGACTTCGCCGACGATGCGGCCGCCTTCGCCGACGATCAGCCGGGCGCAGGCGATGTCGCCTTCGACCTGGCCGTCGATCTGCATCTCACCCTGGGTGATGATGTTGCCGACGATGCGGACATCGGCGCCGATGATCGACACCGGGATGGCGGGGCGGCCGGCGGCGCCGCCCAGGCCCGGGGAACCCTTAGTGAGCTTTCGCAGCATCGCGACCTACCGAGATGAATTTGATGGGATCCTTGGCCGTGTCCGCCACGCGCACCTCGTAATGCAGATGCGCACCGGTGGACCGTCCGGTGTTGCCGACCAGGCCCACCACCGTCGAGCGGTTCACCCGCTGGCCTTCCTTGACCTTGATGCGGGACATGTGGGCGTAACGGGTGGTGATGCCGTTGCCGTGGTCGATTTCCACGGTGTTGCCATAGCGGTCCCACGGCTCTGCCAGCACCACCACGCCCTCGCCGGTGGCATAGACCGGGGTGCCGGTGGGGGCGCCGAAATCCAGGCCTTCGTGGATGGCGGTGCGGTGGTTGAGCGGGTCGGCGCGGGTGCCGAAGCCGCTGTTGAGTTCGAACTCGCCGTGGATCGGCACGGCCAGCGGCAGGCGCTGCATGGCCGCCTTGACGCCGTTCCAGTGCTGCATGCGTTGAATCAGCGCGTCCATGGCGAAGCGGTCGTCGTCGCCGGGATGGGCGGGAATGAACGGGCCGCCCTGTCCGCCCATGGACTGGCCGGGCGAGCGCTTGGCCGGGACCAGGCGGCCGGCATCGATCCCCAGGCGCGAAATCTGCTGTTCGGTCTGGTTGATGCGGCTGGCGGCGGCGTCGGCGGTCTGCTGGGCGGCGCGGGTATAGGACAGCCGCAGCCGATCCAGCGATTCCTCCAGCCGGCGGACCTGCTCGCGCATGCCCTTGGTGTCGTCGCCGTCGTTCTGATTGTCGTCGTAGGATTGGTCCGAGATCAGGCGGGCCTTGGCGCCGCCGCGCGCCATCTTGGCGCCGGGCGGGTCCTTGGCCAGGCTGTCGGAGGATTCCGCCAGGGTCAGCAGGTTGCCGTGCACCACCTCGACCTCGTGGGCAAGGTCGCCGACCAGCTTTTCCGTCGAGGCCATCCGCGCCTGCGCCGACCGGGTCGACGCCATCATCTCTTCCAATTCGCGTTCGCGGCTGGCAAGGCGGTCGGGCTGGGTCACCAGCAGTGTCGTGCTGATGCCGGCCCACAGCGCCACCACGGCGGCGCCGGCCAGCAGCACGAGCTGATGCCTGTGCTTGACGATGAACTGGTCCGAGCGCCCGTCATCGCGGCGGACGAACACCTGCCAGTCCGGCAGCGCATGCGACAGCATGCGTCGAATTTTTCCAGGCCCCCCTTCCCCAAAGGACCGTCTGGACTTCCATTCCGCCACCGTGACTTCCCCTGTCGTTTGCGGATTGGCCATGCATTTGGGCGGGGGCAGTGTATCCGCAGAGGGGGTGTTAATCTATAGGTAATAACTCCCGACGATGAGATCGTTCGGCTTTCTTGAACTATAACAAATACGCCTCGCATTTGATGTAATTCGAGGCGATCAATATGGTGGTGATTCAATAAGTTATGCCCGTTATCGGCCTTCGCGCCGCCATGCCGCCAGTAGCCCCCCCACGACCAGCGCCAGCACGGCAAAAGCGGGCAGCAGCGGGACTTCGCGCAGGCCGGTGATGACCGCGTCGCCGCGCGTCGCCAGCCCGATCCAGTCGCGCCCGGCGGCGGTGCGGTTTTCGGCGACCCGGCGGATGTCGGGCATGCCGCCCTCGGACAGGAAGCGGACCGAGCCATTGGTCGCCGCCGCCACCGGTGCGAGCAGATCGGGCGTTGCCGTCAACTCGGCGTCCTCCAGGGGCGACAGCGTGCCGGTGGCGGCGATGGCGGTATGCTCGCCGTCCTCGACCCGCCATAGCCCGGGCCGGTCCACATTTTGCGTGGCGGTGGCGCGGCCGTCGGAGTGGTCCTGCAGCGGCAGCGCGCGGGTGCTGCCGTCGGGGGCGGTCACGGTGACGCTGTCGGGGGCGGGGGCCAGCGATCGCCGCACCACCTCGAGCCGGCCGCCCTTGATCTCGGCGGCCAGCGATTCCTCTTCCAGTTCCGGTTCCTTCATCAGCCAGTGGGCCAGCCGGCGCAGCAATTCGTCATGGGGGCCGCCGCCTTCGTAGCCGCGTGCCCACAGCCAGATGGTGTCGGACAGCACCTGGGCGACGCGGCCTTCGCCCACCTTGTCCAGGATCAGCAGCGGCCGGTTGTCGGCGCCGGCCAGCACGACGCTGCCGCGATGCTGGATCACCGGCACCTGGCGCAGCCATTCGCCCCAGCGGCCATCGCCCGGCAATGCGGCGGTGACCGGATGGCGGCGGCCCAGATCGGTGACGCGCGGCACGAAGGCGCGGTCGATCAGCTCGCCGGTCGGCTCGGCCGGCAGCACCGCGCCCAACGGAGAATCGTACAGCCCGCCGGCTTCGGCATATTCCGGCCCGGCGGCGGTCAGCAGGGCGCCGCCGCGCTTCACGTAATCGACCAGGGCCTGGTAATAGGCGCCGGCAAGAACGCCACGGCGGCGATAGCGGTCGAACACCACCAAATCGAAGTCGTTCAGCTTCTCCTCGAACAATTCGCGCACCGGAAAGGTGATCAGCGCCAGTTCGCGGATGGGGGTGCGGTCGTCCTTTTCCGGCGGGCGCAGGATGGTGAAATGGACCAGATCCACCGCCGGGTCGGATTTCAGCAGGTTGCGCCAGGCCCGCTCGCCGGCATGGGGTTCGCCCGAGATCAGCAGCACCTTGAGGCGGTCCCGCACCCCCGAGATGCCCAGCGCGGCGCGGTTGTTGTCCAGCGACAATTCGCCCGGACCGGCGGCGGCGGCCAGTTCGACCACGGTGGTGCCGGCATGGCCGACCGGCACTTCGACCGTGCTTTCGCGGTTGGCGGGGAAGGGGGCCGACAGATAGGGCTTGCCATCGACGCGGACGTCCACGTTGACCGGGCCGTTGCCGCCGCCGCTGTCTTCCACCTTCAGGCCGATGGTGGCGGTCTTGCCGACCAGGGCATAGCCCGGGCTGCGGGTCAGCACCAGCCGGCGGTCGCGCTCGCCGCGTGCGCCGGTGATCAGCGCATGCAGCGGCGCCCCCAGCGTGGCGCCCCTGTCGGCGGGAACGTCGTGGACGCGGCCGTCGGTGATCATCACCACGCCGGCCAGGCGATGGCGCGGCACGTCAGCCAGGGCGCGGTCGACGGCGGCGAACAGGCGGGTGCCGTCTTCGCCGCCTTCTTCCTTGGCTCCGGCCACCCGTTCGACCCGCACTTCCAGATTGGGCTGGCGCGCCAGCCGCTCGCGCAGCTCGGCCAGCGCCGTTTCGGTTTGGGCACGGCGGTCGCCGATGCGCTGCGAGGCGGTGTCGTCCACCACCACCAGGGCGATGTCGGGCAGTGGTCGGCGGTCTTCGCTGACCAGCCGGGGATCGAGCAGCGCCAGCAGCAACACCGCCAGCGGCAGCAGCCGCAGCCACGCCCCGCGCGCGCGCCGCGCCAGCGCCAACGCCCACACCGCCACGGCCAACGCCGCCAGCCCGGCCAGCCAGGGCCATGGCAGCAATGGTGCCAGGGTGATGGTGGACAGGGTGTTCATCGCCCCAGCCGCTCCATGATGGCGGGGACGTGGACCTGATCGGCCTTATAATTGCCGGTCAGCGCATACATCACCAGATTGACGCCGAAGCGATAGGCCAGCTCGCGCTGGCGCTCGCCGCCCGGCACGGTGGCGAATTGCGGACGCCCGTTCTTGTCGGCGGCCCAGGCGCCGGCCCAGTCGTTGCCGCCCACCACCACCGGCGAGACGCCGTCATTGGTCGAACCTTGCCCGTCCGCCACCCATACCGCGCCGCCTTCATAACGGCCGGGCATTTCCCTGAGCAGATAGAACGAGCGGGTCAGCACGTGTTCCTCGGTCACCGGGGCCAGCGCCGGGATGGCCAGACCGGCGGTCAGGCTTCGCAGCCGCGCCTCGTCGGTTTGCCCGGCGGCATCGGATTGCGCCCCGGTGTCGATGACGATCAGGCCGCCGGCGCGCATATAGGCGTTCAGCTTGTCCGCCGCCTTGGCCGACGGTGCCGGCTGGCCCGGCGTCACCGGCCAATAGAGCAGCGGGAAGAACAATACCGGGTCGCCTTCCACGTCCACGCCCATGGGGTCGCCCAGGGCGGCGGTGGAGCGTTCGCCGATGACACGGCTCAGCGCGGCCAGCCCGGCGGCGCTTTTGCCGTCGATGGCGGCGTCGCCGGTGCGCACATAGGCCAGCCGGGTTTCCAGCGCCGCTTTGGCGGCGAAGGCGTCGGCGGCGCGGCCCTCGGGCGGCAGGATCAGCGCCAGCGCCGCCGCCGTACCCAGCCCCAGCACTCCGCGCAGGCGCAACGCCACCAGCAGGTCAAGGATCAGCAGCACCAGCGCGGCGGCCAGCAGCGGCGGCCGCAGGTCGCGCTCGGCGGCATGGCCGTCCAACGAACTGCGGACGACGCCGCTGGGCGGCGCCAGCGCGGCAGGCCGGGCCAAGGCGGGGGCCAGATTGACGGCGACGCTGCCGCCGCCCTCGCCATACAGGCCGGGCGGGTGGCGCGGCCCCGGCACCACCGCCGCTGGGTCGCCGGTCAAGGCGGTGGCGGCCGGGTTGGGTTGCCCCAGACGGCCGAACCCGTCCAGCATGCGGGCCGGCGGCAGCGGTCCGCCGTCACGGCGGGACCCCGTCCCGGCCGACAGCTCGACCAGCCGCTTCATCATGTCGACGAACAGGCCGGACAGCGCCAGATTGCTCCAGGACGCATTGGCGCTGGTGTGGACCAGCACCACCCAGCCCTTGCCCTTGCGGGCGCCGGTCACCAACGGGGTGCCGTCGGCCAGCCGCGCCCAGGTGTGTTCCGACAAATCCAGCGTCGGTTCGGCCAGCACCTGGGCGGTGACGCTGACCTCGGCGGGGGCGTTCAGCCCGGCGAACGGCCCCTCGGCCGGGAACGGCGCCAGCCCCTGCGGGTTGGTCCAGCTCATGGCGCCGCCAAGCGAGCGGCCACCGCCGCGCAGCCGCACCGGCAGCAACGGGTCGTCGCCCGGCGTGCCGGCGGCCTGGGCCAGCAGCGGCCCGGCGAAGCGCACCAGCACGCCGCCCCGCTCGACCCAGGCGGCGACCCGGTCGGCGGTGGCGTTCGGCACGGCGGGCATGTCGGCCAAGACCAGCACCGCCAGTTCGCCGGCCAGCAAGTCGCCGATCTCGCCGTGCTTGATGTCGGCGAACGGCGCCAGGGCGCGTTCGGCATAGGTCAACTGCGCCAACAGCGGCGCGCCGCCTTCGGTGTCGCCGGCCAGCCCGACCGGGCGGCGGCGCCAGCGTTCATCCAGCAGCACCGTCGAGGCGGCGCCGGCCTCGTTCTCGATGTCCAGTCGCACCAGCCGGTTGCGCAATTCCGGCGGCAGGCGCAAGGGCACGCTGGCCGCCGCCTGGTCGGCGGCCAATGTCGTCTCGGCGCGGGCCAGCACATGGCCGGCGCCATCCAGCGCGCGCACCGCCACCGTCTCGGCCCCGCCGGACAGCCGGCGCAGCGGCACCTCCAGGCGGTCGCGCGCGGCGCTGTCGATGGGGGGCAGCAACTGGCGGCCGCTGACGCCTTCGACCATCTCGACGCTGCCGCCCAGGCTTTGCAGGGTGCGCGCCAACGCGACGGCCTGGCCGTCGTCGATGCCGTCGCTCAGCCACACCGCCCCGGCAATGCGGTCGCGCGGGATGGTCTGGACCGCCTGGCGCGCGGCGGCGCGGTCGGTCGGCCACGGCTTGGGCGCCAGCGCCGCCACCAGCGGCCGGGCTTGGGTCGCGCTCATCATGGCGCTGGCCTGGATCGGGCCGCCATCGGCCGGCGGCGCGGTGGGCACCACCACCACGGGACGTCCGGCGCGCTCGGCCCGGCTCAGCACGTCGTCGGCATAGGCGCGGCGGTCGTTCCAGTCGCGCGCCGCCGCCCAGCCGTCATCCACCACCAGCACCAGCGGCCCGTCGGCCGCCGCCAGCGGCCGTGCCGGGTCCAGCAGCGGATGGGCGGCGGCAACAATGACCAGCAGCACCAGGATCAGCCGCAGCGCCAGCACCCACCACGGCGTGCGGGCGGCGCTGTCCTCGTGCCCCTCAAGCCCGAACAGCAGGCGGATGGCGGGAAAATGCTGGCGGCGCGGCGCCGGGGGGATCACCCGCAGCAACCACCACAGCACCGGCAGCAGGCCGGCGGCGGCCAGCACCCAGGGCGAGGCGAAGGCGAGCGATCCCAGCGCCAGCATCAGCGGCGCCTCGTGGTCGGCGTCGACAGCCGGGCGTGCAGCGCCAGCAGCGGCACCTGCGGCGGCTGGTCGGTATGATGGGTGGTGAAGCTCCAGCCCAGCGAGCGCGCCAGCGCCGCCAGACCGTCGCGGTGGGCGGCCAGCTTGCGGCCATAGGCGGCGCGCACGTCCTCGGCGCGGCGCACCAGCATCTCGCCTTCGTCCTCCAGTCCGGTAAAGCGGACGCGGCCGTCATAGGGCAGGCTCTCCTCGGCCGGGTCCAGCACCTGAACCAGATGGCCGCCACCGCCCTCGGCGGCCAAGGCGCGCAGGCACGCGGCCAACTCGGGCAGCGGCATCAGGAAGTCGGACACCAGGATGCGCTCGGCATGGCGCGGCAACCGTCCCGGCGGCGGCAGGGCGGCGGCATCGCCCGCCAGCGCCAGCGCCAGCCGGCCCAGCGCCTGGGTGCCGGTGGTCGGCGGCAGGCCGCCCGACAGCAGCGCCACTTTTTCCCCCGCCTTCAGCAACAGTGCCGCCAGCGCCAGCACCAGCAATTCGGCGCGCTCGCGCTTTTCCGGCAGTTCCGCCGACGAACGCCACGCCATCGACCCCGAGCCGTCGCGCCATAGCCCGATCACCTGGGCCGCCGCCCACTCGGTTTCGCGCACGAACAGCCCCTGGGCGCGGGCCGATTGCCGCCAGTCGATGGCGGCGGCGGCATCGCCCGGCTGGGCGTGACGGTACTGCCAGAAGGTTTCGCCGGAACCGGAGCGGCGCCGCCCGTGGCTGCCCCCGGCCACGGTGGCGGCGACGCGCTCGGCGGCCAGCAGCAGCGGCGGCAGGCGGGCCGCCAGGTCCTGAGCTGCCCCCTGGAGAGGGTTCATTTAGCAGCCCCTCAGGCGCCGGCGCACGCCTCCGCGTGCTTGTGGGCGACGCCCACCCTCGCAATGCTCGGGCCGCCCTGTGGGCGTCGTTTGCCCCTGCGGGGCGGCACGGCTTACGCTCGCATAAGCTCGCGGGCGCTCAACGCGCCAGTCCCTCGCTACGCTCGCTCCGGTCACCCCACCACCTCAAGCAGCTTGGCGATGATGTTGTCCACCGTCAGGCCGTCGGCGCGGGCGGCGAAATTCAGCGCCATGCGGTGACGCAGGATGGGCGGCGCCAGTGCCAGCACGTCGTCCAGCGACGGCGACAGCCGGCCCTGCAGCAAGGCGCGGGCGCGGGCGGCCAGCATCAGTGCCTGGGCGGCGCGCGGGCCGGGACCCCAGGCGACGGCATGGCGGACGGCGTCCAGCGGCGAGCTTTCCGGCCGGCCGGCGCGCACCAGCGCCAGGATGGCCTCGATCACCGCTTCGCCCACCGGCACCCGGCGCACCAGATGCTGCGCCGCCAGCAATTCGTCGGCGCTCATCACCGCCATCGGTGGGGCCTCGGCGGCGCCGGTGGTGGCGATCAGCATGCGTCGCTCGGCCTCGAGATCGGGATAGCCGACGTCGATCTGCATCAGGAAGCGGTCCAACTGCGCCTCGGGCAGCGGATAGGTGCCCTCCTGCTCCAGCGGGTTCTGGGTCGCCAGCACGTGGAACGGCGCGGGCAGCGAGTGGTAGGTGCCGGCGATGGAGACCTTGTGCTCCTGCATGGCCTGCAACAGCGCCGACTGGGTGCGCGGGCTGGCGCGGTTGATCTCGTCCGCCATCAGCAACTGGCAGAACACCGGCCCGTGCAGGAAGCGGAACGAGCGGGCGCCCGAGGACGATTCCTCCAGCACCTCGGATCCCAGGATGTCGGCAGGCATCAAATCGGGCGTGAACTGTACCCGGCGGTCGTCCAGGCCCAACACCACGCCCAAGGTCTGGACCAACCGCGTCTTAGCCAATCCGGGGACGCCGATCAACAGGGCGTGACCCCCCGAAAGCAGCGTGATAAGACTTTCGTCGATAACCCGGTCCTGGCCGAAAATCACCCGGCCGACCGCCTCGCGCGCGGTGGTCATGCGCTCGCTCAGGCTTTCCGCCGCGCGGATTACGCTGTCCGGATCGGCGGGGGTGGACGAAAGGTTGGGGTCAAGACCGGTAATGGTTTTCACGGGCTGCGCTCCGGGCTGCCGGTTGAAATTCGGCCTGGAATACAAACGTAAGACTTCAGTCGCACCGCTTTGGAGAGGACCGATTTGGCGACCATGCCCCAGACCTGCCCCGAACTTCCTCAAGGGCCGACCAATTGCGGCGACCTTGGCCTGAGGATCGACCGGAATGGGCGTTGGTTTTACCACGGCTCCCCAATCAACCGCAAAGAGATGGTCTGCCTGTTCGCCTCGGTGTTGCAACGCCACCCGGATGGCTCGTACTGGCTGATTACCCCCGACGAAATGGGCACCATCCAGGTGGAGGACGTTCCCTTCGTCGCGGTCGAAATGTTCTCCTGCGGCTGCGGTCGTGACAAGGTGATCAGCTTTCGGACCAATATGGACGAACTGGTCACGGTGGATGCCGCGCATGCCCTTCGCATTGTCACCTGTGCCGAAACCGGCGAGCCTCTTCCCTATGTCCACGTTCGTGATGGACTGGAGGCGCGGCTGACCCGTTCCGTGTACTATGAACTGGTAGCGCAGGGCTTCGAGGAAAAGGTGGACGGAGAAGAACTGTACGGCCTATGGAGCAGCGGAACATTCTTTCCCCTGGGGCGGCTGGACGACCCCGCCTGACCCGTCAACGCATCGTCGACTTGCTGGCCGCCGGCTATGATCCGGCCGGGCGCGGCGATGCCATGCTTGAACGCCTTGTCGATGGTGACGCCCGGCCAGGCCGCATCGCGCTGGACCGGCCGCCGGTGCCGGCGGCGGTGCTGGTGCCGCTGGTCGAACGGCCGGAAGGCCTGAGTGTGCTGCTGACCCAGCGCACCGACCATCTTGCCCACCATCCCGGTCAGATCAGTTTTCCCGGCGGCCGGCTGGAGGACGAGGATCGCGGCGACGCCGCCATCGCCGCCCTGCGCGAAACCGAAGAGGAAATCGGCCTGCCGCGCGAGCGCGTCACCCTGTTGGGCCGGCTGGACCAATACATCACCGGCACCGGCTTCGGTATCACGCCGGTGGTCGGCATGGTCGCGCCGCCGTTCGAGCTGTCGCCCGATCCGTTCGAGGTGGCCGAGGCGTTCGAGGTGCCGCTGGAATTCCTGCTCGACCCCGAGAACCACAAGCTGCATCGGGTGGTGGTGGAAGGCCGCCATCGGCCGTTCTGGTCGATGACCTGGGAACAGCGGGTGATCTGGGGCGCCACCGCCGGTATCCTGGTCAACCTGTCGGAAGTGCTGGCCCCGGCAAGGGATAAGGGCTGATGCGTCCCGTTCCCGGAAGCACCGAGCCGTTGGGGCAGTTGGCGCCGCAGCCGTGGATGGAGGCGGCCGAAACCCAGGCGGTGGTGGCGGCGCTGACCGCCGATGGCGCCGACGTGCGCTTCGTCGGCGGCTGCGTGCGCGATTCGGTGCTGCACCGTCCGATCAAGGACATCGATATCGCCACCCACGACGCCCCCGAGCGGGTGATGGACCTGCTGGCCCGTGCCGGCATCCGCGTCATTCCCACCGGCATCGCCCACGGCACCGTGACCGCCGTCATCGGCAAGGCGCATTTCGAGATCACCACCCTGCGCGAGGACGTGCAGACCTTCGGCCGCCATGCCCGCGTTGCCTTCACCGACGACTGGACCGCCGACGCGGCGCGGCGCGACTTCACCATGAACGCGCTGTGCGCCGACCCCCAGGGCCGCATCTACGATCCGTTCAACGGCCTGGCCGATATGGGCGCCGGCATCGTCCGCTTCGTCGGCGATCCCCTGCGGCGCATCGAGGAAGACGTACTGCGCCTGCTGCGCTTCTTCCGCTTCTTCGCCCATTATGGCCGCCCGCCCATGGACCCGACGGCGCTGGCGGCGTGCAAGCGGATGGCGCCCGAACTGGTCAAGCTGTCCGGCGAACGGGTGGCGGGCGAGTTGATCCGTCTGTTGCAGGCGCCCGATCCGGCCGGCGTGCTGATCATCATGCATGGCCAGGACATCCTGCCGCACATCCTGCCCGAGGCGCGTCACTTCAGCGCGCTCAAGGTGTTGTCGTGGCTGGAAAGCCGGGCGCTGGCGCGGCCCCATGTCCATCCCGACGCCATCCGCCGGCTGGGCGTCATGCTGGATGCCGATGCCGACGGCATCGCCGCCATCGGCGAGCGGCTCAAGCTGTCGGCGGTGCAAACCGAACGGTTGCTGGCGATCGTGGCGCCCAAGGTGCTGGTGACGCGCGGCATGGACGACGCGGCGGCGCGGCGCGCCCTGCGCCGGGTCGGCGCCGACACCTTCCGCGATCTGGTGCTGACCCGGTGGGCGGCGGAACGGGCGTTGGAGGCGCGTTCGAGCGCGGCGGCCACGGCGGAATGGACCCGCCTGCTCGATCTGGCCGACGGCTGGCAGCCGGTGCAATTGCCGGTGCGCGGCGCCGATGCCCTTGAGCTGGGCGTGCCGCGCGGTCCCGCCATCGGCGCCGCGCTGGCGCAGGTCGAACAATGGTGGGAGGCCGAGGATTACCGGCCCGACCGCGCCCAATGCCTGGAGCGGCTGCGTGCCGTGGCGGCGCCATGATCGCCCGCTGCCTGCTGGCCGCCGTGCTGGCGCTGACCACCGTACCGGCATTGGCCGAGATCCCCGAGGTCGAGGCCGCGTCGGCCAATCTGTGGGTCAAGCGGGCGTCGCCGCGCGCCGACGAACCGAATCTGGCGCTCAAGGACCGGCACGGCCGCATCCGCAAGACCCACAATCACTCGGCCGGCGTGCCGGGCATGATGGTGACGGTGCAGTTCCCGTCCGACTCGGCCGAATTGGACGAGGCGCAGAAGCTGGCGCTGTACAAGCTGACCCGCGAATGGCGCGCGACCCAAGGCGTGCGTTTGCTGTGGGTTCGGGCCGGCGGCGACGATGGCAATTCGGCCCTGGCTCGCAAGCGCGCCGAGGCCCTGCGCCGCGCCACCGGCGGCAAAGGCTTTCCGTGGAAGAAGGTCTATCTCGACCCGGCATGGGAGCCGTGTAACGGCGACGACTGCGGCGAGCGCAATCGCCAGGGCATCATCACGGTGATCGAAGCGCGCTAAAAAAGTCATGCCGGACGGCAATAACGGCCGGTCAGGAAACGTCATGGGGGATGAGTTTCCTGCAGAAAAGGTGTTCCCCATGGTTTTCCGTCGTTTCGCGCATATGGCCGGCCATGCCTTGCTGGGCCTGACCCTGGTCGTCGTCTTCGCAATCGTGTTCGGTTGGGTGGTGATGGTGGCCTGGAATGCGGTCGTGCCCGCTGTGGCCGGTCTGCCCGCCCTCACATTCGAGCAGGCGGTCGCCGGGCTGGTGCTGGTGCGCATTCTCGTTGGTCGCTTCACCCATCCTCGCCGGGGCGCGGGGCGCTGGGGGCGCCATCGTCACCACCATCATCATCGCCGCCATGGTTTCGCCACCGCTGGCCGGCCGTTCCGCCACGACGCCGAGCTATATACTGCGTGGTGGGAGAGCGAGGGTGAGGCCGCTTTCTGCGCCTATGCCGCACGCCATATGGGTGGAAACGGCGAAATCGACGCCCATGGCCGGTGATCTCGATCTCGCCCGCACCCGCCTTGTCGAGGCCGTGTCGCGTGATCGTTCCGACCTGACCCGTTTCGCCCGCTCGCGGCTGGGACGGCTGGAGGACAGCGGGGCCGAGGCCGAGGACGTGGTTGCCGATGTAGTGCTGCGCCTGTTCGAGCGGGCGGATGTGCTGGCCCAGGTGGAGAACCTGACCGCCTATCTGTTCCGCGCGGTGGGCAATGCCCTGGTCGATCGCTTCCGTCGTCGCCGCCCACAGGGAGAGATGCCCGAGCGGGTCGATCCCGGCCCCACACCCGAGGAAGCGCTGGCCCAGGCCCAGTTGCGGCATCGTCTCGACGCGGCCCTGCAGCGCCTGTCGCCGGCCGAGCGGTCGGTGTGGGTGGCGGTCGAGATCGACGGCATCCCGTTCCGCCGGCTGGCGGAGGATTGGGGCGAACCCATCGGCACATTGTTGTCGCGCAAGGCCAGGGCGGCCAAGTCATTGCGCAAGTTGCTGGCCGCCGACCATCCCGATGCCAAGGGGAATCCGACATGACCGTTCGACTGATGGTAATGGCCGCCCGCCTGGGTGGCACGGTTGCTTTGCTGCTGGGGGTCTGCTGGTGGTGGGGGCTGGCGGTGCCGCTGCACGCCCACATGGCCGCTGGCGGACTGCTGGTGGCGTCGCTGTGGGGACTGGCGCTGGTGGCGCGCGGCACCGTGCGCGGGTTGGCGCTGGCCGGCGTCGTGGTTGGTGCCCTGGTGCCGCTGTTGGGCATGATGCAGTTGCATCTGAACTTTGGTGCCGGTCAGGCGGTGTTGCATCTGCTTCACGCCGGCAGCGGTCTGGCAGCTATCACCCTGGCCGAGATGCTGGGCGCGCGCTTGCGGCGGCGATGACTGCGGCGAGCGCAATCGCCAGGGCATCATCACGGTGATCGAAGCGCGATAGCGGCGGGGGCTGCGGCAAATTGCGCACAAGGTCAGATGCCGGAACTACTCATCTTTCTTTATATGAAATAAGACAAAAACCAGACTCATTGCCGCTATGCTTCCTTGTCTGGTGTGGCGGGCTATATTGATAGAGTACCGTCGTCGGTATGTATTATCTCCGATGGGGCGGCCGCGCGGTCGTGCTCCATTTTTTTCGCAGAATCCCAGGGGCGGAGCCGTTCGGTGAGCGGCGTCCCGGGATTCGGCAAGGGCGTATTTCTGGGGGGTACCCGCGATGTTCGATATCGATCTCACTCGCCGTCTTGAATCGCTGAATATCGACGCGGAGGCCCGGCAGGTTCTGAAGCAGATTGAACCCAAGGTGCGCGCTCTGATCGACGGCGCCGTGGAAGCGTCCTTCAAATCCCTGATGAGCTATCCCGAGGCGGCGCAGGCTTATGTCGGGGTGTCGCTGCAGGATGTGTTGCGGGCGCAGCATGCCCATTGGGTTGACGACATGCTGCCGGCCGACTTTACCGAGGAAAAAGCCCGTCACAGCATCGAGCTGTTCAGCCGTCGTGAACGCCAGGGCCTGCATTTGCGCTGGTTCTTCGTTTTCTATCACGCCGTGTTGGCCAACCTGATCGAGGGACTGGGCGAGCATTATCGTGGCGGCGGCCTGTTCCATCGCGACGGCATCGGCGATTTCACCCAGGCGGTGCTGGCGCTCAACAGTCTGTTGTTTTTTGATCTGGAATTGGCCGCGGCCTCCTATCTGTCGTCGTCGGCCACCGCCATGACCGAGGCGATCGACGGCTATGCCAACGATCTGGAGCAAAGCGTCGCCCATATGGTCAGCGAAATTTCCCATGCGGCCAACGACCTGGCCGAGGCGGCGCAGACCATGTCCGCCAGCGCGGCGCAGACCAACCGGCAGGCGGCCAGCGTGTCCGAGGCCAGCGGCGAGGCGTTGTCCAGCGTGGAAACCGTGGCCTCGGCGGCCGAGGAATTGTCGTCTTCCATCACCGAAATCGGCCGCCAGGTGGAAAAATCCAGCATGGTGTCGCGTGTCGCCACCTCGGAAGCCAATCGCACCAATGAAACGGTCAAAGGGCTGGCGGACAGCTCCGCCCGCATCGGCGAGGTGGTCAAGCTGATCAACGACATCGCCAGCCAAACCAACCTGCTGGCATTGAACGCCACCATCGAGGCGGCCCGTGCCGGGGATGCCGGAAAGGGCTTCGCGGTGGTGGCGGGCGAGGTGAAAAGCCTGGCCAATCAGACCTCGAAGGCAACCGAGGAAATCGCCGCCCAGATCGGTGCCGTTCAGGGCGCGACGCGCGAGGCCGTTGCCGCCATCGGCGGCATTGTCGGCCGGGTCGAGGAACTGGACCAGATCGCCAGCGGCGTGGCGGCGGCGGTGGACGAACAGACGGCGGCCACATCCGAAATCGCCCGCAACGTGACCCTGGCGGCCAACAGCACACAGTCGGTGTCCACCAACATCGCCGGGGTCAGCCAAGCCGCCGGCGAGACCGGCCGTGCTTCGGAAGTGGTGCTGGAGGCGGCGCATCGCCTGTCGTCCCAGACCGGGCAGTTGAAGGCCGATATCGACAGCTTCCTGACCCGGGTCCGCAGCGGCATCCGCTCGGCCTGACGCCGGAACGAAAAGGGCGGGAGTCGCCTCCCGCCCTTCGTTAACCGAAGGCGCCAATTAACGAATGGCGTCAGCCCGGAATTTGACTAAGTCCTGCTTCGCTCGCTCGTCCGCGTCGTCGCCGCGACCCAGGCGAATCGCCTTTTTCCGAAGTACCTTGTATTCCTGCCCACCCCAGGCATACAGCTCTACCGCCTGTTGGCCGGCGCTGCCGCCAGACACCAGCAGGCGTTTCATCCCGTTATCCTGGCGATCGATGATCTCCAACGAGTCGCCGGCCGTCGACAAGATGCGATGGGGTGCAGCCGTCTCGGAAGCATAAATCCACATCGGACAAGCATGGGCGCCACAGAAGCAGCCCCACGCCGCCTGGGGTTCCGTTGGTCCCCTCGGCTTAAGCAACAGTGCCGGGACAGAGCCGCCCAGGTCTAGGCGCGCTGCCTCCAGCGCCCCCTTTGCGGTCGTTTTACTGTCCGTCAGACACTCCTTTTCCGCATGGCTCAAATTTCTTTCGAAACTTTCGGCAATGGGCGTGGGGACGTCTACCGGGGTGGCGACCTGCGCCTCACTCTCAAATATTTCTCCGGCAGCGGCATGGAGTGTAAAAAATAAGACGGCGAGGGCGGTGGAGAATGAGCCAATTGCTCTACCGGTTTTTGCAAAAATGCGGGCTTGTTGCTGCATTGGTTTGCCAAAATAAATTGCTCTATCAACTTTTCTTATAAAATGTTTTTTTGATGGTGTCTCGCCTATAGGTGGCGCATCAATCGGTCCCGAAAGCGCCGTCCCAGCAGACGCAGAAGGGGCGGGAGTTGCCTCCCGCCCCTCGTTGTTTCCCGGTGGGGAAAGCTTAGTACATGTGCTGGCCGCCGTTGGGCGAGATGGTCGAGCCGGTGATGAAATCGGCATCGTCGGCGATCAGGAACATCACGGTGCGGGCGATGTCCTCGGCGCGGCCCAGACGGCCCACCGGGATCTTGGCGATGATCTTTTCCAGCACGGCCGGCGGCACCGCGCGCACCATGTCGGTGTCGACATAGCCCGGCGCGATGGCGTTGACGGTGATGCCCTTGGCGGCGCCTTCCTGGGCCAGCGCCTTGGTGAAGCCATGGATGCCCGACTTGGCGGCGGCGTAGTTGACCTGGCCATACTGGCCGGCCTGACCGTTGATCGAGCCGACGTTGACGATACGGCCGAAGCCGCGCTCGCGCATGGAGTCGATCACCAGGCGCGCCATGTTGAAGCAGCTGGTCAGGTTGGTGTGGATGACCTCTTCCCACATCTGGTAGGTCATGCGGTGCAGGGTGGCGTCGCGGGTGATGCCGGCGTTGTTGATGACGATCTCGATCGGGCCGATCTCGGCGGTGATCTTGGCGATCGAGGCCTCGCACTCGGCATAATTCGACACGTCCCAACGATAGGCGGGGATGCCGGTTTCTTCGCTGAACTGGCGGGCGGCTTCGACATTGCCGAAATAGTTGGCGGCGACGCGGTAACCCGCGTTCTTCAGCGCCACGGAAATGGCGCGACCGATACCGCGAGTGCCGCCGGTGACAACTGCAACACGACCCATGATGTTCTCCTGTCTTCCTGGTGGCCGGTTTTCCCCGGCCTGTTTCGTTTCCACCCGGTGATTCGCCGGGGAGTCCGCGGGCGGCCCGGACTCCCCGTAGCCTAGAGCGTGTTGCCCACAGTGGGCATCACGCTCTTGTTTTTCTTTTGCCCTCGCCGGGCGGGCGCATCCGCGCCCTTGGCCGCGGCCTCAATGGCCGCCGGTCGCGGCATGCGCCATGTTTGGCGCTTGCCGCTCCAGCAAATTAGCGCTCGACGCAGAGCGCGATGCCCATGCCGCCGCCGATGCACAGGGTGGCCAGACCCTTCTTGACGTCGCGCTTGGCCATTTCATGCAGCAGGCTGACCAGCACACGGCAGCCCGAGGCGCCGATGGGGTGGCCGATGGCGATGGCGCCGCCGTTGACGTTGACCTTGGCGGTGTCCCAGCCCATGGCCTTGTTGACGGCGATGGCCTGGGCGGCGAACGCCTCGTTGGCTTCGATCAGGCCGAGGTCCTGGTGCTTCCAGCCGGCCTTTTCCAGCGCCTTCTTGGATGCGGGGATCGGGCCGCAGCCCATGACCTTGGGATCGACGCCGGCGGTCGCCCAGCTGGCGATGCGCGCCAGCGGCTTGAGGCCGCGCTTGGCCGCCTCGTCGGCGGTCATCAGCAGCACCGCGGCGGCGCCGTCATTGATGCCCGAGGCATTGCCGGCGGTAACGGTGCCGTCCTTGGTGAAGGCGGGCTTGAGCTTGGCCAGACCGTCCAGCGAGGCGCCCATGCGGACGAACTCGTCGGTGTCGAACAGCTTCTCTTCCTTCTTCACCACGATCTTGACCGGGACGATCTCGTCCTTGAAGCGGCCCGACTTGACGGCGGCTTCGGCCTTGTTCTGCGACGCCACGGCGAATTCGTCCTGCTCCTGGCGCGAGATCTTGAATTCGGTGGCCACGTTCTCGGCGGTGATGCCCATGTGGTACTTGTTGAACACGTCGGTCAGGCCGTCATTGACCATGGTGTCGACGAAGCTCATCGGTCCCATCTTGACGCCGCCGCGCAGATAACCGGCATGCTGCGAGTTGGTCATGCTCTCCTGGCCGCCGGCGATGACGATCTTGGCGTCGCCCGCCAGGATCGACTGCATGCCGAGCGCAACCGCGCGCAGGCCCGAGCCGCACACCTGGTTGATGGTCATGGCGGTGGACTCGACGGGCAGGCCGGCGAACATCGCGGCCTGGCGGGCCGGGTTCTGGCCGACACCGGCGGTGAGCACCTGGCCCAGCAGCACGTCGTCCACCTGGCCGGCTTCGACGCCGGAGCGGGCCAGGACCTCGCGGATGACGATCTCACCCAACTGCGCCGCCTGGAAACCGGACAGCGACCCGCTGAAGGAGCCAACGGCGGTGCGGGTGGCGGCGGCGATAACGATATCGGTCATAAAATTATGCTCCTTACTTGGACGGTTTTCCGTTCGTTGCGGCATTTCCCAGAAGAACTTACCACAAATTTCTCGGCTGTACCCTGCGCGATTTGCACTGCACAACGATCCTATTGCATGCCGGTGCGCGCCAGCCACCTAGCCAGCGGACCATAGACCTCGGTCTTGGCTCGGCCGGACAACAGCATGCCCACATGGCCGCCGCGTATCCGCATCACCTGCGCTCCGGGGATGGCGCGTGCCAAAGGCTCGGCCGATTCGGGCGGGACGATGCGATCCCTTTCGGGGATCAAGACGAGGGTGGGAATTGTCATCCTTTCAGGCAAGACGGGCAATCCACCGATGCGCCAATGACCTTTGGCAGGGGTGTTGTCGCCGTACCAGCCGAACAGGCATTCCCGGGCCACCGCTGCGGCCAGGGCGACGCCGTCGTTGACCCAGTCTTCCAGGGCGACGAAATCGCGGGCGCGGGCGCTGGTCCGCTTCAGGCGGGCAAAGGCGGCGAACTTGCGGGCGGCCAAATTGGGGTCCAGGCTGGCGAACATGGCGTTAAGCATATCCACCGGCAGGCAGCCGAGGCCGTCGATCAAGGTGCCCAGCGGTTCGGCCAGCGCGGTGACCAGCGCGGCCTGGCCGTTGGCTTTAGGGGCGGTCTGGCCGTTGGCTTTAAGGGCGGCCTGGCCGCCATGGCCGGCGTGGAAATCCCACGGCGTCGCCATCAGCACCAAGGCGTCGACCGCCTGCGGTGCGCGCAGCGCCGCCGCCAAGGCCAGATTGCCGCCCATGCAATAGCCGAGCAGGGCCGGCTTGCGGCCGCTCAATGCCGCCACCACGTCGATGGCCTCGCCCAGGCGGGTGATATAGGCGGACAGGTCGAACGCCATCTCCTCGGGGCCGGGGCCATCCCAATCCAGCAGGAACGGCGCCAGTCCGCGCGCGGCGAAATCGCGCATCAGGCTGCGCCGAGCGGTGAGGTCGAGGATGTAGGCGCGGTTGACCAGCGACGGCACCACCAGGACCGGCCGTCCGCCTTCGCTGTTGGCGGTACGATAATCCAGCAGGCGGGTGGTGCCCTGGCGCCACGCGACCGGCGGCTCGGGCAGTTCGCGATGATAGGGGTGGCGGCGATAGGCGTCGATGCCGGCCAGCATGGCCTCGTGCCGGGCCAGCGCTTCGGCGGCGACGGCGGCGTCCAGTTCAGTCCACGCGCTTGGTCCGGCGGCGTCCAGGCTTTGGCGCAGGGCTTCCGCCTCGCTCGCCAATTCGGGCTTCCAGGGCAGCGAGCCGTTCTTCCATAGCGGCAAGGCGGCGCGCGATCCCATCAACGTCGACGCATGCGCCATCAGGTGCAGCGGCAACGGGCGCGGCCCCGGCCGTGTGCCCGGCTGCGGCGTGCTCTGACGGGGCGGTCGGTCGGGCATCGGCTGCTCGCGCCTGGTTGACGGGGCTTGCCGCGCCGGCGGATGCCGCCTGCAGGATGGCCGCCGGCACCTGGGTCATCATGGCGACACCTTGGGCCAGCACCTCCGCAAGCGCCGGGTCGTTCGCCATGGCCGCAACCTGTTCTTGCCACAGGTCGAGGTAACGGCGCGCGAGCGTCCTGAAATCCGGCGGCGCTTCAGACATGACGGAAGCATACTCCTCGGTTGCAGGCTTGACCAGGGCGGCCGCAGCCGCCTTTGTTGCACTGCCGTGAAAAATCAGTTGCCAATCCGTGCGGCAGGGGAAAATCTGATAGCATCAAAACCCATAAGCCGAAAACGGAAGCGACGCCAAGATGTCCGATGCCCAGAACGCTGCCAACCAGGCGCCGATCACCATCAAGAAGTACGCCAATCGCCGGCTGTACAACACCGCCACGTCCAGCTACGTCACGCTCGACCACCTGGCGCAGATGGTCAAGGACGGCGCCGATTTCGTGGTTTATGACGCCAAGACCGGCGAGGACATCACCCGCTCGGTTCTGACCCAGATCATCGTCGAGGAAGAAGGCAAGGGCGGCCAGAACCTGCTGCCCATCAGCTTCCTGCGCCAGATCATCGGTTTCTACGGCGACAGCCTGGGCGGGCTGGTGCCGCGCTACCTGGAATATTCCATGTCTTCGTTCTCGCGCAACGAACAGCAGATGCGCCAGTACATGCAGAACGCGCTGGACGGCCTGTTCCCGTTCAATCCGTTCGAGGAAATGGGCAAGCAGAACATGGCTTTTTTCGAAAGCGCCCTGAAGATGTTCTCGCCGTTCTATCCCCAGGGCGCCGACGGCCAGCCCACCGGCGAGCCGCGGCTGGACGAACTGCAGGCCAAGATCAACCAGTTGCAGGGCCAACTGGCCGAGCTGTCCAAGAAGAAGTAAGCCGACGATATCCGTCCCCTCTGCCTACGGGGCAGAGGGAGATCGTCCTGTTGCCGCTCGCCCGGGATTTCCGTAAAATGACGGAATCTTAACCTGCGCGCGGGGGCGTCAGCGGTGAGCGACCTGGGAGTGACCACCAGCCAGATCAATGCGGCGGGCGCGTACGCGCAGGCCGACCGTCTGGCCGTGACCATTCCCGTCCGCGCCATCGACCCCACCCGTCAACGGTTTCAGGTCGAAGATCAGGCCACCGCCCAAGAGGCGCCGGACAAGGCGCGGGCCAATGGCGATGCCGCCGCCGACGGCGAGGTTCCGTCCTCGACCCAGGGTAAATCCGACAGCCAAGGCAAACCCGCTTCCGGCGGGGGCGGCTTCGGTCTGCTCGGTGCCGTGACCTCGTTTCTTGCCCGCATGTTCGGACAATCCGACGCCAGCCAGGCCACGGCCACCGCGTCGGTCAGCAGCGGGGTTCAAGCCTATGCCCGCGCCGCGGGCGCCGGGCTGACGGACAGTAACGGCGCCGAAGTCCTGTCGCCGTCTTTTCCGCGCCTGTCTTCCGGCCGCGCGGTCGACCTCACCGTCTGAGCTTTTCCCCAAGCATTACTAAAGTTTAATCCTGCGGCTTGATTGTCGCGCCCGGCGCCATGACTGGGAAATGGCCGTTTTGTGCCGTTTTTCCGATATTTGCCGCCGCGCCGTGGACTCCCGGCTATCCATTCGATTTCGGTTCTCCACACTGGTATTACCGCCATGGCGGATGCATATACCAAGCGTACGGAAACGGTGGCGTCCTGGGCAACCTCTACCACCCACGAGGCAATGCGACAGGTTGTGTGTCGGTTTCCCGACATGTGCGCACCGGTTGCGCAGGGTGCTTGGAAATATAAACTAAAGACATTGCTGTCTTAATTAGACTGTTTATAGATTTGCATATGCGAATGCTTCAATGAAGCAACAATCAGGTTGCCTCGCATTACAATTCAGACTATGGACAGGGAAAGGTAGCCATGCCTGATACAGCGGATGACACCCGCAGATACGACGATCTCACCCACTCTCAGCTGAGAACGATGACCGACAAGACTGAAGCAAAGGCTGCTCGGCCTACTAACCGCGCCAACGATACCGACCGCCATGTCGGTGCTCGCATCCGCGAACGTCGCATCATGCTCGGGCTTTCCCAGCAGCAGATGGCCGATTTGATCGGCGTGACCTATCAGCAGGCCCACAAATACGAACGCGGCATCAACCGCATCTCGGCCGGGCGTCTCTACGAGATCGCGCAGGTGCTGGGCGTGCCGGTCAGCTACTTCTTCGAAGGGTTGGACAACCAGCGCAGCACCGACCTGACCGCCCGTCAGCGCATGTGCCTGGAGTTGGCGCGCAATTTCTCCAGCATCTCGAACGAGAAGCATCAGGAAGCGCTGTCGCAACTGGCTCGGGCGCTTGCCAGCGAAGGCTGAGGCGAGCGACCTTTGCCGGCGGCGACTTGCCGATCGGATCACAACGGGGCGGCCAGTGGCCGCCCCGTTGTGTTTTCTGGCCCTGCTACCTTGGGATGAGTGAGAACATCGCAATGTGCGACTAAAGTCGCAGGCGGCGGATGGCCCAGCCGGCGGCATCACGCACCTCGTCGGACGGGTCGTCCATCAGGGCGGCGGCGCTGGCGGCCAGGCTGGCGTCGCCGCTGTTGCCGATCGCCACCAGCACGTTGCGCACCATGCGGTCGCGGCCGATGCGCTTGATGGCCGAGCCGGCGAATACCTGACGGAAGGCGGCGTCGTCCAGCGCTGCCAGATCGGCCAGGCGCGGCGCGGTCAGTTCGGCGCGGGGCAGGAAGTCGGGTTCGCGCGTCGCCTGGGCGAACTTGTTCCACGGGCACACCGCCAGGCAATCGTCGCAGCCATAGATGCGATTGCCCATCAGCGGTCGCAAATCCTCGGGGATCGGCCCCTTGTGCTCGATGGTGAGGTAGCTGATGCAGCGACGCGGCTCGACCCGGCCGAAACCTTCGATGGCGCCGGTGGGGCAGGCATCCTGGCAGCGGGTGCAGGCGCCGCAATGGTCGGGTTCCGCCGGGTCGGGCGCCAACTCCAGCGTGGTATAGATTTCCGACAGGAACAGCCAAGAGCCGAAACGGCGCGACACCACGTTGCTGTGCCGGCCCTGCCAGCCCAGGCCGGACTGCGCCGCCAGCGGCTTTTCCATCACCGGGGCGGTGTCGACGAACACTTTCAGGTCGCCGCCGAAACTCTGCACCATCCAATGGCCCAGCGCCTTCAGACGCCGCTTCATCAGGTCGTGATAGTCCTTGTTGCGGGCATAGACGCTGACATGCCCGCGCTGCGGATGGGCCAGCAGCGCCAGCGGGTCGCCGGCCGGAGCGTAATTGCAGCCCAGCACGATCACCGAGCGAACGGCGGGCCACAACCCCTTGGGCGCGGCCCGCTGCTCCATGCGCTCGGCCATCCAGCCCATGCCGCCATGGCGGCCCTCGGCCACATAGGCGTCCAGCCGCGTGCTCCAGTCGCCATCGGCAGGGGCGAAACCGACAGCGTCGAAGCCAAGTTCATGCGCCTTGGCGCGGATTAATTCCTTGATCGTGGACATGGTGCAGCCCCACCAGGGAATAAACCACAGAGACACAGAGGCACAGAGATGCCTGCATTTGAGGGAGCGCACGTGCTTCCCGTCCGGCAGTGTCTCTCTGTGTCTCTGTGGTGAATTAAGTTTTAGCCCCGCCCCCGGTAGGTCGGCACGCCCTGGTCGGGCAGGTACAGGCCCTGGGGCGGCTCGCCGGTTTGCCAGAATACGTCGATGGGGATGCCGCCGCGCGGGTACCAATAGCCGCCGATGCGCAGCCAGACCGGCGCGCAGGCGTCCACCAGCCGCTTGGCGATGCCCACGGTGCACGCCTCGTGAAAGGCGCCGTGGTTGCGGAACGAGGCCAGGAACAGCTTCAGCGACTTGGATTCCACCAGCGTCTCGTCCGGCACGTAGTCGATGACGATGTGGGCGAAATCGGGCTGGCCGGTGATCGGGCACAGCGAGGTGAATTCCGGCGCGGTGAAGCGCACCAGGTATTGGGTGTCGGGATGCGGGTTGGGCACGGTTTCCAGCGCCGCCTCGTCGGGCGAAGCCGGCATGGCCGCCTGGCGGCCCAACTGGGTCAGGTGCGGATAATCGGCCATTACGACTTCAACCTCTTGATGGTGTTGGTGGTGCTTTGCCCCTCGACCAGATTGGCCAGCACCACGCGGCCGCCCCAGTTGATGACGTCGGGCGCGCCCACCACGGTTTCAACCGTGTAATCGGCGCCCTTGACCAGCACGTCGGGCTTGAGCGCGCGGATCAGCTCCAGCGGCGTGTCCTCGCCGAAGATCACCACCATGTCGACCGAGGCCAGCGAGGCCAGCACGGTGGCGCGCGCCGCCTCGGACTGCACCGGGCGGGTCGGCCCTTTCAGGCGCTGCACCGAGGCGTCGGAGTTCAACCCGACCACCAGCCGGTCGCAGGCGGCCTTGGCCTGGCTGAGCAGCGAGACGTGGCCGGGATGCAGCAGATCGAAGCAGCCGTTGGTAAAGCCGACCTTGCGGCCCTTGCGGTGCCAGCGTTCGACCACGTCCATGGCGGCCTCGGCGCCCAGCACCTTGGTCTCCGCCGACTGGATCTCGTCGTGATGCAGCACGGTCACCACCTCGGAGGCATAGGCGACGGCGGTGCCGACCTTGCCGACGACGATGCCGGCGGCGACGTTGGCGATGCGCGCGGCCTCCAGCAGCGAGGCGCCCGAGCCAATGGCGGCGGCCAGGGTGGCGATGACGGTGTCGCCGGCGCCCGAGACGTCGAACACCTCACGCGCCTCGGCCGGCAGGTGGTGGACGTCGCCCTTGGCCGACACCAGGCTCATGCCGTCCTGGCTGCGGGTCACCAGCACCGCCTCGACGCCACAGGTGTCGATCAGCTTGCGCGCGGCCTTGACTACCGCCGCGTCGGTGTCGACCGCCATGCCGGTGGCCTCGTGCAGCTCCTTGCGGTTGGGGGTCAGCAGGGTGGCGCCGCGATAGCGGGTGTAGTCGGTACCCTTGGGGTCGACGATGACCTTTTTGCCGTGGCTGCGGGCGCGGGCGATCAATTCGCCCACCACCGGCGGCGCCAGCACGCCCTTGCCGTAATCGGACAGCACCACCACGCTGGCGCGGGCGACCAGGCTGTCGCTGCGGGCCACGACCTGGCTGTGGCTAAGGTCGGACAACGGCGCCCGGGTTTCGCGGTCGGCGCGCAGCAATTGCTGCGAACTGGCGAAAAAGCGGGTCTTGATCGTGGTCTGGCGGCCCGGCTCGACCACCAGGCAGGGGTCGATGCCGTCGTGCTCGCCCAGCAGGCGGCCAACCTCGCGCCCGGCGGCGTCGTCGCCGACCACGGCGACGAAGGCGGGGCGGGCGCCCAGCGCCACCAGATTGCGCACCACGTTGCCGGCACCGCCCAGCATGGCGTCCTCGCGCTCCATGCACAGCACCGGGATCGGCGCCTCGGGCGAGATGCGGTCGACGGAGCCGTAAACGAAACGGTCCAGCATGGCATCGCCGATACACAGCACCGACGTGCCCTTCAGCATTTCAACCCGTTGCACCAGCGCCGAGATTTCGGTCATGTCACACCCTGTGGGAAGCCTGCGGCTGCGTTACCGCAGGCCGGCAGGCGATGCAAGAAAAACCGGAGCGAGCGCAGCGAGGGACTGTCGCGTCGAGCGCCCGCGCGCTCGTGCGAGCGTTAAGGTCTAACTAACAATGAACCTTCTATCCGTTCCTTCCAGCACCAGCGCGGTCAGGGCGCCGGAATAATAGGCGCCGGTGTCGATCCCGATACGGTGGGGGCGGATGTCGGGGGTGGGGCTGGGGGTGTGGCCATGGACGACGACGAAGGGGGCGGGGGTGGTGTCGTACAGGAAGTCGTCGCGAATCCACATCAGGTCGCTTGGCTGCTGATCCTCCAGCGCGACGCCAGGGCGGATGCCGGCATGGGCGAAGACGTAATCGCCCTCGCGGTGCATCGTCGGCAGCCGCGACAGAAAGCGCAGATGGCCCGGCGGCAGCGTGCGCGACAACAGCAATTGCAGCGCCCCCATGTCGCTGGCCAGACCCTCGGGCAATTCGCCGGCATAGGACCGCACGGTCTCGAGTCCGCCGTTGCGGCACCATTCGGCGCCGACGCTGCAATCGTCGGCGAAGCGCAGCATGATCTCTTCGTGGTTGCCCTTCAGGCACACCCAGGCCGCCCCGGCCAGCGGGCCGGTGCGGGGCGCGCCGTGCATCAGCCGTTCGATCACCTGCCGCGATTGCGGGCCACGGTCGATATAGTCGCCGAGAAAGATGATGGCGATGCGCTCGGGGGCCGACTGATCCTGGCGGCGCCGGTCGCAATCCTCGGCCATGCGCTCCAGCAGGCGTTCCAGCAGGTCCAGCCGGCCGTGGATGTCGCCCACCGCGTAAATCCGGCTGCCGTCGGGGACGCGGGCGGCAAAGGGGGGAGCCAAGGTCTGCATTTCGCTCTAGGATCGCCAGAATTCGCGATGTATTTTGAAGGCTACACAGCGACTTTGCCCGTTTCGGCGGCGAAGAACAACGGCCGCCAAGGGTCGTCCACCAGAATGGGGAAGCGATGAACGCATCGGCGTTCGGGGACAAGCCGCAGGAAATCGTCACGTCGGAAAGCCTGCTTTACGACGCTGCCGAGCGCGTGGGCAGAATCCGCGAGGGGCGCCTGGCGCTGCACCTTCATCTGTCCGATCTGCTGCCGCAGAACCGTGAAGACGCGAAGATTCGCATCGCTTTCCGCATGTTCGAATCCATGGTCGACATGTTTCGCGGCCAGATGTTCCTGCTGACCAATTCGGACATCGTCCTGATCTGCAAGGATGCCCGGATGGCGGATTTGGACGCCATCGTCTACAAGCTGCGGGCGCTGTTTTCCAAGGACCCGCTGACCTATGCGGAATCGGCCGACGGCACCGACCGCTTCGCCACCTATTACGACCTGGAAAGCGAATACGACGTCTTCTTCGACATCTGCGGCCAGTTGCTGGAGCGGGCGAAGAAAAGGCAGGTCGACGCGCGCACCGCACCGCAGATCCAGCCGCTTGACGCCCGCAACCTGAACCGCGTGATCGAGGCCATCGCCGCCACCGACATCGCCGGCGTGGTGCGGCGGCAACCGTGCGTGCGCTTTACCGAGAAGATGGTCGCCGAGGTGGCGTTCCAGGAATTCTTCATGTCCATCGCCGACCTGCAAAAGGCGCTGGCGCCGGACGTCAACATCCTGTCGAACCGCTGGCTGTTCCAGCACCTCAGCCAGGTGTTGGATCTGCGCGTGCTGTCGGTGCTGCAGGATGCCGGCTTCCGCAAGCTGCCGACCGCCTTTTCGGTCAACCTGAACATGGCGACCGTCAACACGCCGGCCTTCCAGAACTTCGAGGCCGCCATTCGCGGCCGCGCCGGGCTGGTGGTGGAATTCCAGTTGGTGGACATCTTCAACAATTTGGATGGTTATTTCCGCGCCCGCGACTTCCTGCGCAGCCACGGCCACAAGACGGTGCTGGACGGCATGAGTCCGATCACCCTGCAATTCATCGACGCGGAATTGTACGAGGCCGATTTCGTCAAGGTGAACTGGAGCGGCGACATGGCCGACGACGTGGTGACGTCCGATCTGCACCATGCCCTTGGGCCGGTGGGGTTCGAGCACGTCATCCTGTCGCGCTGCGACACCGAGCACGCCATCGCCTGGGGCCTGAACCAGGGCATCCGCCATTTCCAGGGCCGCTATCTCGATTCCATGGTGGCGGCGGTGACCATGGCCCAATGCGACAAGGCGGCGGCTTGCACGCTGGCGCAATGCACTCAGCGCCATGGCGTCATCTCGGGGCGGCCGCGCGTCGAATGCGGCAACAACGACATGCTCGACGCCTTCCCGCCCCTCAAGGCCCTGCGCTAGGAGGGATGCGATGATTTCCTCTCCTCCCACCGGCGGCGCCCGCGTCAACGCGCAGGAAAATCTGCTGATCGACTACCTGCATCGGCTCGAGCGTCATCGCTCGGATCGCCGCGCGGTGCACATCCACCTGTCCGCACTGGCCAGCGTCAACCGGCGCGACCATCACATGCGCATCGCCGTCAGCACCTTCGAGGGGCTGGTCAAGATGCTGCAGGCCCAGGTGTTCACCCTGGCCAATGCCGATTTGATGGTGGTGTACAAGGCTCAGGCGCAGGACGAGGTCGAATCCGCCATCGTCAAGCTGCGCTTCCTGTTCTCGGACGATCCGCTGATCATCAACGACGCCCAGGGCCGCAAGGGCACGTTCTGCACCTGGTACGACCTGGAACGCGAATACGACGTGCTGGTGTCGCTGGCGCAGAAGATGCTGCAGGACGAGCAGGATCGCCGCCGTGCCGAGCAGGAACGCAACGCGCGTCAGAACCGCCAGCCGGAAGCGCCCAAGGGGTCGCCGTTCACGCCCGATCTGCTGGCCCGCGTCGAGGCGGCGCTGGGGCAGGCCGACCTGGCGAACCTGATGCGCCGTCAGGCGGTGTGCGCCGTCGTCGGCCAGGCGCCGCCGCAGCCGGTGTTCCACGAACTGTTCATTTCCATCGCCGATCTGCGCCAGACGCTGATGCCCAGCGTCAACATGAACTCCAGCCCGTGGCTGTTCCAGCAACTGACCGAGACGCTGGATCGCCGCGTGCTGTCGCTGCTCAACAAGCACGACGACCGCACGCTGGAAGGCGATATCAGCATCAACCTGAACGTGTCGACCATCCTGTCGCCGGAATTCATGGTGTTCGACGACAACGTCAAGGCCGGCATGCGCGGCACCATCGTGCTGGAGCTGCAAAAGGTCGACATCTTCGCCGATCTGGGCGCCTATCTGTTCGCCCGCGATTTCGCCCACGACCGGGGCTATCGCATCTGCGTCGATGGACTCAGTTATTCCATGCTGCCTTTCGTCGACCGCGAACGGCTGGGGGCCGATCTGATCAAGCTGATCTGGGACCCGTCGCTGACCGAGGAAAAGGATAAGAAGACCGACGCGCTGCGCCGGATCGGCGTCACCCGCATCATCCTGGCCCGCTGCGACACCCCGTCGGCCATTGAATACGGCCATTCGGTCGGCATCACCCTGTTCCAGGGCCGCCACATCGAAAGCACCCTGGCCGGCGATATGCGCCGCCGTGGCATCGGCCGCGTCCGGCCGCGGTGAAGCCGTGCCCCCCTCTCCCGCCGAGAGAGGGGCAGAGTGTTGAAGAAACCTCCTGTTTATCGTCATTCCCGCGAAAGCGGGAATCCAAGGGGCCGCAGCATCGTATGCGGATGCACTCGCATTTGCCCCAACATGGACCCCCGCTTTCGCGGGGGTGACGACCAAATGGAGAGGGCTGGTTTCGTGTCCCTTACCCGCAGGTGCCGCAGCACGAGGCGCTTTCGCGCGCCTTGGCGATGCGCACCTGCCACAGCTCGGGGCCTTGCTCCAGATAGGCCCATTCGAACTTGCCCGAGCGCTCGGCGGCGAACTGATAGTACAGCGGCTTGGGGTCGTGGTCGTTGGCCAGGATGAACGACGCGCCCGGGGCCAGGGCGTCGAAGGTGGCGAAGATCTGCGGGTGACGGTCGCGGGGGGCGATGGTGCGAACGTCCAGCACGGTCTCGGTCATGGCAAAGCTCCAAGGAAGAAGGTCGGCATACCTAAGCAAATTGCTCGGGTATGCCGCCTTGAGCCTCGTCAAGGCCGCCGGCAATCCTCCCACAGCACGCCGGAACCGCGCAAACCTTGCGCCAGCGCCGGGATGGCGATGGCGGCCTTGGGGTGGACGTCGTGGAACAGGATGGTGCCGCGCCGCCATAGCAGCATCAGGGTGACGACGCGGTCGGCCGCCTGTTGCGCCGACACCTCTTTGTTCCAATCCTGCGAATCGATGTTCCACAGCACCACGGTGATGCCGTTGGCGGCGAAGAAGGCGCCGCTGTCGGCGCTGCGCTGACCATAGGGCGGGCGGAACCACGGGCGATGGGAAACGCCGAAGGTGTCGCGCACCAGATCGCGGCTGCGCAGCACCGAGTCCTGCCATTCGGTCCCTTTCTGGTGCGACTTGTGTTCCCAGCCATGCAGCGCCGGGCATTGCCCCTGATAGAGCTGACGCAACGCCGGAGCGCCGTCCTTCGCCACCCGCGCCGCCAAGCGCTCGCCCAGCATGAAGAAGGGGGCGTGGATGCCGTTGGCGGTCAGCACCGGCATCAGGCTGTCGCTGGTGCCGCCCTTGGCGGTGGGGCCGTCGTCGAACGAGAACTGGAAGTGGCGGTCGGCCAGCTCCAGCCCGGTGCGCTCGCCGTCGCCATAGGTTTCGATTTCGCTGCTGATGGTGGGGAACAGCGCGGCCAGGCGGACGATCTCGGCGGCATAGGTGCGGTGGAAGCCCTGGGCGGCCGCCAGCCACGGTTGGTACGGCTGCGGCGCCTGGGCGGCGAGGCCGTTTCCGGCGGCGGCCAGGGCGTCGGCGTTGACGACGGCCGGGCAGAACGGTTCGTCGGCGCTACAGTTGCGGCTGGCGATCTTGAAATTGTCGAGCAGGACGGCCTGCAGGCGGTCGCTGGTCTTGCGGATTGCGGCGGTGTCGGCGCGCTTGATCTGCAGCCGTTGCTTCAGCTCGTCCTCGCCTTTGCCGCTCAGGTCGTTCAGGGCGGCGGCAAACACCAGGATCTCGGCGCGCGAGGCCCGGTCGAAGGCGCGCTGCGACGCCAGCGGCTCGGGCCACACCGCGCGGTCCATCTGCGCCACCTGCTGCGGCCCGGCGGCCAGGGCCGCCGCGCTGGACACTGCCAGCGCGGCGAAGGTGGCGGCGATTGCCAGCCGGTGGATCACTTCATCAGCCCCTTCACGCGGTCGATGGCCTGGCTATAGACCGGGTTGTCCTTCTGGCTCTTGGCCAGTTCGTATTGCGCCAGCGCATCCTGGTACTGTTGGGCCTGCTCGTAAATCTTGGCGATGTTGTAGTACGAGCTGGCGCGCACGGTCGCCGCCGAATTGCCGCTGGCAAGGGCGATGGCCTTGCGGTTGGCCCAGATGGCCTCGGACGTGCGGTTGAGCTTCTGATAGGTCAGGCCGAGATTGCTGTAGGCCTGGCCGTATTCCGTGTCGATGTCGATGGCGCGGCGGAACAAATCGGCGGCGCCCTCCAGATCACCGTCGTGATAGGCCTTTTCGCCGTCGCGGTTCAGAGCGGTGGCCGACTGGCGGTCGCTGGTGCTGACGGCGCGCGCCTCGACCCGGGTGTTGCGGTCCAGATAGGTGTTGACCGCGCCCAGCACGGTGTCGGCGTCCAGCGTGGTACCCTTGACCGTGTTGATGTCCTGGAACTCGCCTTCCGGGGTGATGCGGAACACCGTCCACAGATTGCCCGGCTGGTTGGCGGGGACGTAGTACGAGCGCACCAGCGACTGGCCGACATAGACCATGACCTTGGCGCCGCTGGCGGTCAGCGCCGCCGCGTTGGGCTGGCCGCGATCGGTGAAGTCGTGGATGGCGAAGACGTAGGATTCGCCGGAATGCTTGCGCTCGATGGTGATGGTTTCGGGGCCGAAGCCCTTGACGTGGTCGATGTCCAGATTGGCGTCCGCGCCGGCCTTGGTCTTGTTGTTCCAATAGATGTGGTTGCCGGGATAGGCCACATGCAGGTCCAGATCGGCCGGCTTGGCGCCCCAGTTCAGCACCACGCGCAGGCCGTCCAGATTGTGCATCACCGGGCTGAGGGCATAGGTCATGCCGTCGCACGGACATTTGGCGACCAGGGTGGAATAGCCGTCCTTCTTGACGATGACCAGGGTGTCCGGACTGTCGGGGAACTCGGCGCGCGGGCTGGCGATGCCCTGGTCGCTGGTGGTGGCGACGGCCGATTGGGCGCCGTTCTTCTGCAGCAGCACGGTGGCGCCGGAAATCTTCTGATCCTTCACCACGGCGCTGAGAATCTGGATCTCGGCGGACTGCGCGGCGCCAGGTGCGGCAAGGGTCAGCAGGCTGGCAGCAAGCAGCGGCAGGCGCCGGAAGGTGATGGCCATGAAAATTCCCCCAATGGTTTAGTGGTGTCCCGTGCAATGCTTATCACGGGAAAATTGGGCGTGGAAGGGGCGGTTGCCGATGTATCCCAGGTTTGCACCGGACGCCATCTCCCCCTATATCCAAGCGATGCACACCTTCGCCCTTCAGGTGGATAAGCTTTCCAAGCATTTCGGCGCCATCGCCGCGGTGGAGGACGTGTCATTCAGCGTGGCGCGCGGCACCACCACCGCCTTGCTGGGCGGCAACGGCGCCGGCAAGACCACCACCTTGTCCATGCTGCTGGGGCTGCTGCTGCCTACTTCTGGCACCATCCGGGTGTTGGGCGAGGACATGGTGCGGCACCGCTATCGCGTGCTGCCCCGGCTGAACTTTTCCAGTCCCTATGTGGACTTGCCGCACCGGCTCAGCGTGCGCGAGAACCTGACCATCTACGGCCACCTCTATGGCGTGCCCAAGCTGAAGGCGCGCATCGCCGAACTGGCCGACGAACTGGAACTGGGCGATTTCCTCGACCGCGCCGCCGGCAAGCTGTCGGCGGGACAGAAGACGCGGGTGGCGCTGGCCAAGGCGCTGCTCAACCGGCCGGAGCTGTTGCTGCTGGACGAGCCGACCGCCTCGCTCGATCCCGATACCGCCGATTGGGTGCGCGGCTATTTCCAGAATTACCAGCGCGCCACCGGCGCCACCATCGTGCTGGCGTCGCACAACATGACCGAGGTCGAGCGCCTGTGCGACGACGTCCAGGTGCTCAAGGCCGGCCGCATCGTCGACCACGGCGCCCCCGCCGCGCTGATCCAACGCTATGGCCGCGCCACGCTCGAGGACGTGTTCCTCGACATCGCCCGCGACCGCGTCCATCCCGGCAAGGAGGCCGCGCAATGACGTCGTTCTCCCTTCGCCGCATCTCCGCCATGGTGCTACGCCACCTCTACATCCTGCGCGGGTCGTGGCCGCGGGTGTTGGAGATGGCCTATTGGCCGGCGGTCAACATGGTGGTGTGGGGCTTCACCAGCCAGTTCTTTCGCGGCCACTCCGACTGGGTGGCGCAGGCGGCGGGGGTGCTGATCGGCGCCGTGCTGCTGTGGGACGTGATGTTTCGCGGCAATCTGGGCGTGTCGCTGTCGTTCATGGAAGAGATGTGGTCGCGCAACCTCGGCCATCTGTCGGTCAGTCCGTTGCGTCCGCACGAACTGGTGGCGGCCATGCTGACCATGAGCCTGATCCGGACCTTGCTGGGCGTGGTGCCGGCGACGTTGCTGGCGATCCCGCTTTATCACTTCTCCATTTTCGACCTCGGCCTGCCGCTGATCGGCTTCTGGCTCAACCTGATGGTTACTGGCTGGGCCATCGGGCTGGCAGTGTCGGCGCTGGTGCTGCGCTTCGGTCTGGGCGCCGAAAGCCTGGCCTGGGTGACGATCTTCGCGGTGGCGCCGCTGGCCGGCATCTATTACCCCATCACCACCTTGCCGGGCTGGCTGCAGCCGGTGGCGTGGGCGTTGCCGCCGGCCTATGTGTTCGAAGGCATGCGCGCGGTGATGATCGGCCACGTCTTCCGCTGGGACCTGATGGGCGGCGCGGTGGGGCTGAACTTGGCGTATCTGTCGGCGGCGGCGCTGCTGTTCCTGCACACCCATCACGTCGCCCGTCAGCGCGGGCTGCTGCTCAACGTGGGTGAATAGGCTAGCGGCCATTGCGGCCGCGGCCAAGCGGGCGGATGCCCGCGCCCGGCGAGGGAAAAACATAAAACTAGACCATCATGCGTCATATTTGACGCTCGATGGTCTAGAGTTACCGTTCCAATCGGGGATCGAGACCAGACGTGTCCAACCTGCCGCCCTATCCCGCCATGTGGACCGATGTGGTCGACCTGCGCGATTTCTATGCCACCAGCCTGGGGCAGATGGCCAAGCGCATGATCCGCCGCCAGTTGCGCGGGCTGTGGTCCGACGTCGCCGGCATGCGGGTCTTGGGGGTGGGGTTCGCCACGCCCTATCTGCGGCCGTTCCTGGCCGAGGCCGAGCGGGTGGTGGCGGTGATGCCGGCCAGCCAGGGCGTGCTGCCGTGGCCGCCCGAGGGGCCGGGGATGACGCTGCTGGCCGACGAGACCGACCTGCCGCTGCCCGACCGCTCGATGGATCGCATCGTGCTGGTGCATGCGGTCGAGGCGACCGAACAGGTGCGCGGCATGATGCGCGAGCTGTGGCGGGTGCTGGCCGATGGCGGCCGCCTGGTGGTGGTGGCGCCCAACCGGCGCGGCATCTGGGCGCGGCTGGAACGCACACCGTTCGGCCAGGGCCGGCCCTATACCACCGGCCAGCTCGCCCGCATGCTGCGCGACAACATGTTCACCCCGGTGTCCACCTGCGGCGCCCTGTTCCTGCCGCCGACCAATTCGCGGGTGGCGCTGCGGTCCGCCATGGCGATCGAGCAGTTGGGCGGCCGCTGGTTCGAAACCTTCGCCGGCGTCAATATCGTTGAGGCGACCAAGCAGATCTATGCCGCCACCGGCCTGCGCGAAGGCAAAGGCAAGCGGCGCGGCTATCTGCCGGTGGCGCAGGGATTTTCGCGGATAGGGGTCAGGACGCCCGACTGAGGACGAACAATCCCTGCGCCGCGAACAGATTCGCCAGGGCGCCGTGGCCGTCGATGGGCATGACCTTGCCGTCGCGGTCCAGCGCGATGCCCCGTTCCACCGTGACCCCCAGATCGCGGCACAGCGTCAGGAAGTCGCGGATGGTGCAGAAGTGGATGTTGGGGGTGTCGTACCACTCGTAGGCCAAGGTGTCGGTCACCGGCATGCGGCCCCGCAACGCCAGCGACGCGCGCACCCGCCAGTGGCCGAAATTGGGGAACGACACGATGGCGCGGCGGCCGATGCGCAGCATGTTGTTCAGCACGGTCTTCGGTTCGTGCGTCGCCTGCAGCGTCTGGCTCAGGATGACGGTGTCGAAGGCGCCCGAGGGATAATCCTTGAGGTCGGTGTCGGCGTCGCCCTGGATCACCGACAGCCCCTGCGCCACCGCCGCCGACACGCCGGCCATGGACAGCTCGACGCCGCGGCCGTCCACGTCCTTGTGACGGCCCAGCCAGGCCAGCAGGGTGCCTTCGCCGCAGCCGACGTCCAGCACGCGCGAACCGTTTTCCACCATGTCGGCGATCAGCCGCAAGTCGACACGCAGATTGCCCATGGACATGATCATGCTGTTACCCCTTCGCCGCACGGGGCAGGCCGCGCCGGGCGGCGGCGGATTCCAGGAACCCGGTCAGGGTGGCGTGGAATTCCGGCTCGTCCAGCAGGAAGGCGTCGTGACCCTTGTCCGACTGGATTTCCACGAAGCTGACATTGGCCGCCACCGCGTTCAGCGCATGCACCACCGCGCGGCTTTCCACCGTGGGGAACAGCCAGTCCGACGAGAACGACACCACGCAGAACCGGGTCTTGGTGCCGCGGAAGGCGTTGGACAGCTGGCCGTCATGCTCGGCCGCCAGGTCGAAATAATCCATGGCGCGGGTGATGTAGAGATACGAATTGGCGTCGAAGCGGTCGACGAAGGTCGATCCCTGGTGGCGCAGATAGCTTTCCACCTGGAACTCCGCACCGAAGCCATATTCGAAGGCGTCGCGGTCGCCCTGCAGGTTGCGGCCGAACTTGCGGTGCAGCGCCGGCTCGGACAGGTAGGTGATGTGGGCGGCCATGCGCGCCACCGCCAGGCCACGGCGCGGAATGGTGCCATGGTCCATGTAGCGGCCGTCCTTCCAGTTGGGGTCGGCGATCACCGCCTGGCGGCCGACCTCGTTGAAGGCGATGTTCTGCGCCGAATGGCGCGCCGCCGTGGCGATGGGGATGGCGGCGAACACGCGTTCGGGGCGCGACGCGCACCATTCCAGCACCTGCATGCCGCCCATCGAGCCGCCGATCACCGCGAACAATTGGCCGATGCCCAGGTAATCCACCAGCCGGGCCTGCACCCGCACCATGTCGGCGATGGTGATGACCGGGAAATCCTGGCCCCACGCCTTGCCGGTGGCCGGGTTGATCTCCTTGGGGCCGGTGGTGCCCATGCACCCGCCCAACACGTTCGAGCAGATCAGGAAATAGCGGTCGGTGTCGAACAGCCGCCCCGGCCCGACCAGATCGTTCCACCAGCCCGGCTTGCCGGTGATGGGGTGGGGGTCGGCGAGGTACTGGTCGCCGGTCAGGGCGTGGCACAGCAGGATGGCGTTGGATTTGTCGGCGTTGAGCCGGCCATAGGTCTGGTACGCCACGGTCACCGAATCCAGCTCGACGCCGCAATCCAGGCGGATGGGCGCGTCGCGGCCCAGCTCGACGGTCAGGCCAAGCGGGTTGCGGGTCTGGCTGGGTTCAAAAGACACGGCGTCGGTCATGGCGGAAAGCGGCTCATCCCTCGACGAAAGAACTCGATTAGCTATGGGGGCGCGCCGGGGCTGTCAACGTTTTCTTTGATTTCGGAGGGCACACGCACTAAACCTAACCGCCTCTGGAAAAGCCCTTTGACAGCATCATGAGTACCGACAGCGCTTCCCTTGATCATGTCCGCCGCGAGATCGATCGCATCGACGACAAGCTGCACGATCTGCTGATGCAGCGTGCCGGTCTGGTCGAGCGCATCGCCAGCGCCAAGCCGCCGGGCGGCGTCGCCCTGCGTCCGGGGCGCGAGGCCGCCGTCCTGCGTCGGCTGGTCGCGCGCCATCAGGGGCCGTTTCCCAAATCCGCCCTGGTGCGCATCTGGCGCGAGATCATGGGCGCCCTGGTCGGGCTGCAGCAGCCCTTCACCATCGCCGTCTACCAGCCGGTGCGCGGCGCCGGCTATATCGAGCTGGCGCGCAATCATTTCGGCGTGGTGTGGCCGCAGATCGTCCACCTGACGCCCGGCCATGTCGTGCGCATGGTCGCCGACGGCCAGGCCAGCGTCGGCCTGGTGCCGATCCCCGGCGCCGCCGATGCCGAGCCGTGGTGGCTGGCGCTGACCTCGGATGCCGGCAACCTGCCGCGCGTGGTCGCCCGTCTGCCGGTGCTGTCGCCCGAGGCCGCCATCGGCCGCACCGATCCGCTGGAGGCGTTCGTCGTCGCCTGCCGCGACCCCGAGGAAACCGGCGACGACCGCACCCTGGTGGCGGTCGAGACCGCGCCCGATATCAGCCGCGACCGCCTGCGCGCCGTGTTCACCGCCGCCAACCTGGATCTGGCCGCCATGGTCGCCACCCACCGTTCCGACGGTGTGTGGCGCCATCTGGTCGAGCTGAGCGGCCATGTCACCGGCGCCGATCCGCGCCTGGTCGAGATGGTCCAGAGCAAGGACCCGGTCACCCATGTGCGGGTGATCGGCGGCTACGCCAGCCAGCTCCCGGCCTGAAAGAAACGCATTTCACTTTCTCAGAAGACACCCTCCTAAGGAGTCATCGCATCATGACCGCTCCCTCGCCCCGCCCCGGCATCATGGACATCAAGCCCTATGTGGGCGGTGAGTCCGCAGTCGCCGGCGTCGACCGGGTGCTCAAGCTGTCGTCCAACGAAGGCGCCTTGGGGCCAAGCCCCAAGGCCATGGCGGCGCTGGAGGCCATGTCGGGCGAGATGCATCGCTATCCCGACGGCGGCGCCACTTCCTTGCGCAAGGCGCTGGCGGCGCGCTGGGGCGTGGATGCCGAGCGCATCGTCTGCGGTGCCGGCTCGGACGAGCTGCTGGGCCTGCTGGTCAAGGCCTATGTCGGCCCCGGTGACGAAGTGCTGTATTCGCAGCACGGCTTCCTGATGTACGCCATCGCCGCCAAGGCGGCCGGCGCCACCCCGGTGACCGCGCCGGAAACCGACTTGACCGCCAGTGTCGACGCCCTGCTGGCGGCGGTGACGCCGAAGACCAAGATCGTCTTCCTGGCCAATCCCAACAACCCCACCGGCACCTACCTGCCGGCGGACGAGGTGAAGCGCCTGCGCGCCGGCCTGCGCGAGGACATCCTGCTGGTGATCGACGCCGCCTATGCCGAGTTCGTGTCGAAGAACGACTACACCCCCGGCATCGAGCTGGTGGATGGCGGCAACAACACGGTGATGTGCCGCACCTTCTCGAAGATTTTCGCGCTGGGCGGCCTGCGCCTGGGCTGGGCCTATTGCCCGGCCGATATCGCCGGCGTGCTCAACCGCGTGCGCGGCCCGTTCAACGTCAGCTCGGCGGCCCTGGTGGCCGGCGAGGCGGCGTTGACCGATACCGGCTTCTTCGACCTGTGCAAGAGCCACAACGATTACTGGCTGGACTGGACCAGCGCCGAGCTGAAGAAGCTGGGCCTGACCCTGACCCCCAGCGTCGGCAACTTCATCCTGGTGCAGTTCCCCAAGGACGCCGACCGCAATGCCAGCGCCGCCGATGCCTTCCTGCGTTCGCGCGGGATCATCGTCCGCGCCATGGGCGGTTATGGCTTGGGCGAATGGCTGCGCATCACCGTCGGCACCGGCGAGGAAAACCAGTTGGTGGTCAAGGCCGTGGCCGAGTTCCTGGCCCAGTCGAAGTAAACGGCGCCGCCCCCATCTACGTGGGGCGGCACCAACCCGCAAGGCATGACATGACCGCTCCGCTGTTCAACACCGTCTGTTTCGTCGGTATCGGCCTGATCAACTCGTCGCTGGCTCGCGCCGTGCGCAAGCAGGGGCTGGCGACGCGGCTGGTGACGCTGGACCGCGATCCCGAAGCGTGCCGGGTGGCGTTGGAGCTGGGGGTGGTGGACGCCGCCTCGGCCGATCCGGCCGTAACCGTGGCCGGCGCCGATCTGGTGGTGCTGGGCACGCCGGTGGGGGCCATGGAGACGGTGGCCCAGGCTATCGCTCCGTTCCTGGTGGCGGGGACCATCGTCACCGATGTGGGTTCGGTCAAGACGGCGGTGATCCGCGACGTCGAGCCGTCGCTGCCGGCGGGCGTGCATTTCGTTCCCGGCCATCCCATCGCCGGCACCGAATTCTCGGGTCCGGCCGCCGGCTTCGCCGAACTGTTCGACGGCCGCTGGTGCATTCTGACGCCGCAGGCCCACACCGATGCCGCCGCCACCGCCCGCGTGCGGGCGCTGTGGGAGACGGTGGGGTCGACCGTCGAGGAGATGGACCCCAACCACCACGACCGCGTGCTGGCCGTCACCTCGCATCTGCCGCATCTGATCGCCTATACCATCGTCGGCACCGCCGACGATCTGGAAGGCGCCATGCAGCAGGAAGTCATCAAGTTCTCGGCCTCGGGCTTCCGCGACTTCACCCGTATCGCCGCCAGCGACCCGATCATGTGGCGCGACATCTTCCTCAACAACAAGGAAGCGGTGCTCGAGGTGATCCAGCGTTTCACCGAGGACCTGACGGCGCTGCAGCGCGCGATTCGCTGGGGCGAGGGCGAGGTGCTGGAACAACGCTTCACCAAGACCCGCGCCATTCGCCGCGCCATCATCGACGCCAAGCAGGATCGTTGATTTTTCCCTCGGCTGGTGTCCCTGCCAGCCGGTTTGAAACCTTCCGGTTGACTCGTGCCGCGCCCCGGTGTCCCCTCTCCTGACTCTATTTTGGAGGGATCGCATGGCCAACAATATCACCGGCCTCGATCACGCCGTCATTGCCGTGCGTGACCTTGATGCCGCTGCCGACGTGTTCGCCCGCCTGGGCTTTGCCTTGACGCCCAAGGGGCAGCACGCCGAATGGGGCACGGTCAACCGCTGCCTGATGTTCGCCGACGACTACGTGGAAATCCTGGCGGCCGGCGGTACCGGGGCCGAGGCCGACAGGGTGCGCGACTTTGCCGCCCGTGGCGACGGGCTGGCCAGCATCTCCATCGCCTCGGCGAATGGCGCGGCCACCGGCGAACGCCTGCGTGCCGCGGGATTGGACGTGCCGGTGGCACGGTCGCTGTCGCGCAAGCTGGACGACGGCAAGGGCACCACCCTGATGTTCTCGGAAATGCCGTTGCCGATCGAGGCGACTCCCGGCATTCCCACCCGTGTGGTGCAGCACATCACCGCCGAGCGCGAGCGCCATCCGCAATGGCTGGACCATGCCAACACCGCCCTTGGCATCGTCTCGGTCACCGCCATCGTCGACGAGCCGCCGGCGCTGACGCCGGCCTGGGACGCGGTGTTCGGCCCGCATTCGGCGGTGCTGACCGACGACACCGTCACCGTCCATACCGGGCGCGGCCTGATCTATCTGACCCGGCCGGAAGAGCTGACCCAGTTGCACCCCGAGGCCGAGCTGGACGAGTTGCCGCCGGCCCCGGCCCTGGTGGCGCTGGCCATCCGCGTCGCCGACACCGATCGCGCCGCTGCCGTGCTCAAGACCAACGGCGTCGAGTTCAGTCGCGACCGCGAAGGCACCGTGCGCATTCCGCCGTCGGAAGCCTGCGGCGTCTTCATTGAAATGATGGGAGCCTGACCATGGCCCGCCTGTTGCGACCTCTGGTTTTTCTGCTGGTTTTGGTGCTGGCCGCACCGGCTTTCGCCAAGGACGGCGTGTCTCGCTTCGCCGGGTTGGACGGCTTCCTGATTCACTACAAGTCTTGGGGCAAGGAGAGCGCTCCGGCGGTGATCCTGATCCACGGCTTCACCCTGGACCAGTCGTTCTGGCGCAATCAGGTGCCGGCTTTGGCCAAAACCCACCGGGTCATCGCGCTGGATTCGCCCGGCCACGGCGATTCCGGCTGGCCGCGCGACGTCGACTACACCATGACCCTTTACGCCCGCGCGGTCGAGGCGGTGGCCAAGGATGCCGGCATCACCCATGCCGCGCTGGTGGGGCATTCCATGGGCCTGCCGGTGATCCACACGGTGGTCCGGCGCGGCGTGCTGAAGGTGGACAAGGCGGTGTTCGTGGACGGTGCCATCATGGCGCCGCCCGCCGATCCCAAGGCGCGTGCCGAAGAGGAGAAATTCCTGGCCGATCTGCGCGCCGGCCTGAAAGGTCCGGACTACAAGCTGGTGCTGGAACAGTTCTTCAAGGGCTTCATGCAAAAGGTGCCGCCGGCCGAGGCCAAATTGCTCCTGGCCAAGGTTCAGCAGGCCGACCAGCACATGGTCACCAGCACCTTCGATCACTTCACCGATGCCGATGTCTGGGCGCCCGCCCGCTTCGACGTGCCGGTGCTGGGCCTTTACGCCAAGACGTCTGCCGACCAGGGCGCCAAGGCATGGCTCGACGCCACCTATCCCCGCAACAAGCTGGTGGTGTGGGATGACGTCGACCACTTTCCCCAGTTGGAGCAGGTCGCCCGCGTCAACAAGGCGATGGTGGACTTCCTGAAATAGGCGTTAGCGCCACTTGAGCGGCGGCAGGCGTGCCACCCGTGCCGGTCCCAGATACAGGCTGCCATCCTGCAGGCTGACCGGCACCGGGACCGCCGGCCGGCCCTTGGCGTCGGGCTTGGCCATCAGCAGCAGCACCATCTTGGCGGCCCCGGCGGTGTCGGCGGGCACGGTGCCGGTGTCGGACAAGCGGTCCATCAGCGGGCCGAAGCCACGGATGCGGGTGGCCAGCGACACCAGCGGCTGACCCGCCGGGTCCAATGCCATCGTACCCTGCGCCTCCAGCGCCATGGGCGCCCATTCCAGGCTGACATGATCCAGCTCCACGGTGCCGCCGTCGGCGCTCCACCGGGTCAGCGTTTCGGGCAGGGACCCCTGGGGCAGCGCCCCCAACACGCGGCCGGTGACCTCGACCAGACCGACGGCACGGTCCAGCGGCAAGCCGTCAAGGGCGGGCAGCAGCACGTCGTGGGCGGTGGCGGAAAAGCGCACGGTCGCGGTGGTGTGGTCGGGGTGGGCCACCGGCAGCGGGTCCCAGGTCACCGCCAGCCCGCCGGCACTGGCCGGTTCGGCGGTGGCGCCGCTGACCGTCAGCCGCGTTGCCAGCAGGGTGGCGTCCTCCAACTGGCCGTTGCGATCCAGGTTGATTTCGGCCTGGGCGGCTTCGGCGGCGACGTCGGCATTACCGCCCGGCCACGCCAGTACATGGTGCCCCGGCGCCACCAACCGCAGCCGGGTCCAGTCGAAGGGATCGGCATGGGCGGTCAGCGCCTCGCCGTGCCAAGTGTGGCCGTCGGCATCGGCCACATGCGGCGCCGTCAGCGCCAGGCGCAGGTGCAGCGGAAAGCCGCCGGTGTCGATCTGGTCCCAGCCGACCTGCCAGCCATGGGCGCGGCGGTCGTCGGCCCAGTGCTCCAAACCCTTGCGCAAGGTGGCCGCCGCGTGGAACCAATAGGCGCTGTAGCCCAGCCCGGCGAGGATCAGGGCAGCGGCGAACACGGCAACCAGGCGGCGGATGAGCATGACAACATCCTTGAACGGCGGAACGGGTTCTTCGTCTAAACCCGGCGCGGCCTTAGCGCAACCGGCCGAAGGCATATGGGTGTTCGCCTATGGCTCGCTGATCTGGCGGCCGGACTTCCAGCCGGCGGAAACCACCATGGCCCGGCTGGCGGGGTGGCACCGCGCCATGTGCATCCTGTCCACCGTCTATCGCGGCACTCCCGCTTGTCCCGGACTGGTGCTGGGGCTGGATCGCGGTGGCTCGTGCCTGGGCCGCGCCCTGCGGGTCGAGGCGGCGGAATGGCCGGCGGTCAAGGCCATGCTGGACGCGCGCGAACTGGTGACCGGCGTCTACACGCCGCGCTTCGTGCCGCTGCGGCTGGCGGATGGCCGGCGGGTGGCGGCCTATGCCTTCACCTGCGACCGCAGCCACCCGCAATATTGGCGCGGTCCGCGCGACCAGGCGGTGCGCCTGATCCGCCAGGGGCGGGGAACGGGCGGACCGGCGCGCGACTATCTTGCCTGCACGGTCGAGCATCTGGCGGCGCTGGGCATCGCCGACCGCTCGCTGCACGCCCTGCTGTCGCATGTCGACGATGAGGTTGAATAACGTCACCGATATAAACGAAAGGCTAATGCAATTTGAGGTGTATATAACATTTGTATTGGGTAAGCGGAGCGTGCTTTCATCCGGCTAAGGGCGGGACCACGCGGGTGTGGAAAACGCCGCCCAGACAGGGATGGCATGGCTATGGCGAACCCCTTATCGCTGGACGACTTCATCGAGATGCTTGGTCTGCTCGGCGCCGACGTGGCCGAGTGGCCGGTTTCCGATGGCATGCTGCAGGAAGTGGCCGTGCTGCTGATTCACTCCCAGGCGGCGCGCGACGCCGTGGCCGAGATGCGCGAAATCGAGGGCGACATGCGCCGCGATCTGCCGCGCGCTCCGGTCGGCTTGGCCGACCGCATCCTGGCGACCGCCCTCGGTTCATCGCAGCCGCCCGCCCCACCCATCCGGGTGCGGCCGCGCGTGCGCCGCGCCGGGTTGCACTGAAGGGGGGGGTTACCTGGGAAGAGAGGCGTTGAAGGCCGAAAATACGCTGGCGATCGCACCGTTGACGTTGGTGGAGGTGATGATGCCGACCATACCCAGCGCGATCAGCGCAGCCAGGACCGTGTATTCAAGAGCACTGGTACCACTCTTGTCTCGCAACAGCGATCTCATCGTGCGGTTCATGCCATATGCTCCCGGGCGACTGCGGTTTCATCGTGACCGGATGTCTTGGAAATGTAACCTCATTTTTTGCTGATAATGCGGCCGTCAATAACGCGCCATGCCGTCCGCAATATTTTGGCTGAATTTCTGGTGTCTTTTGCTTTTGATGTAATTTGCTGCACCTAAGCGGTTCCTTCAATTCATGGCCGGGCTGCATCACAAACTGATGCGATCATAGGGGCCGAGCCACGCCGACCAATCAACGCGCACCTGGCCGCTGTCGGCATGGGCGATGATGCTGGCGTGGCCGTAGCGATCCAGCTCGCGCTGGCGCGCCAGCGCCGCCGCATAGGTGGGCACCCGTTCGTACTGCAGCGGATTGGGGCGGCCGTCGGGACCCAGCACGGTGACGATATGGGGATCGCCGTCCAGGGGACCCGTGGGTGGCGGGGCCGGCTGCGGCTCGCGCAGCCACCACAGGGTCAGGCTCCAGGCGCCGGCGCCGGCCACCGCGGTGAGCACCATCATGCTGAAGGTTGGGCCGAATGTCGGGTCCATGGCGCTGCCCCCGTCTGCTCCTCGATCATCATGTGCGCATGTGGCTCATGTGCGCATGTGGCGCGCCGGCGCCAATCCTCCGGATGGAGGGGAGCGGCGGAGGGGTCTCCAGCATTGCGCTCGGCGCAGAGGCGCTCTGGCCTTTTGGGTCGTCTCCTTACGGTTGTTTCGCGTGCGGGCCTAGGCTAAGCTCAACCAATTGCATTCGGAGCTGCCGGAGGTTGGGGGGTATGACCAAGATCGAGTGGTCTGACGACTTTTCGGTGGGGAATGATTTCTTGGATAGCCAACACAAGAAATTGATCGTCATGATCAACACACTTGATGATGAAAATGTCAGCGCCGATGAACTCGGCGAAATTATTTTCGGGTTGCTGGAATACGCCGCCATCCATTTTCGCGATGAGGAAAAATTCATCGTCGAATTTTCCCCAGAAAACGTCGAGCAGCATTTCGCTTCGCACACGATTTTCATCTCGACGGCGTACAAGTTCGTGCAGCGCTTCAAGAATGGCGAGGCATTGGCACTCCGTCAGTCGGTATATGAATTTCTCTGTCAGTGGTTGGTGCAGCACATCCTGGTCGAGGACATGCTGTATAAGCCCAAAATTGCCGCCTGAACGACGCTCGGCCCAAAGAAAAAGGCGCCTTCCCAGCGGGAGGCGCCTTTTTCTTTGGTGGCGTCGAGCCTCAGCCGGCGCGGCGGACCCGCACGACGATGTCGACGCCCACCATCTCCATGCCCGGCGCGATCTGCGGCAGGTTGGCGACCACCGGCTGCTGGCCGGTGATGTCTTCCAACTGGCCGGTCTGCTCGTCGAAAAAGTGGTGATGTTCGTCGGTGCTGGTGCAATAGAAGGTGCGATCGCCGAATCCCACCCGGCGCAGCAATCCGGCGGCGGCGAATTGGTTCAGCGTGTTGTAGACGGTGCCCAGCGCCATTTTCAGGCCGGCCTCGTGCAGTTCCTTGTGGAACCCCTCGGGCGTCAAGTGACGCCGGCCGCCGCGGCGGATGGTCCGCATGATGACGACGCGCTGGCGGGTCGGGCGGATGCCGGCCCCACGCAGCAGATCCAGGTCAAGCTGAAGATCGGCAAGCGCCACGGTTCACTCCCTCAAACCCCTATTCCTTAGTATGAACATTTATAACATGCCTCGGCGAAGCACAACCAATAGGCTAATGGAATGGGGCGGCCGGAAAAACGGCGCGATTTGACCGTGGGCACAGCGTTTGGCCGGTGAAATGGTTGATAATAGGGCGCGTGCATGCCAGGCATGCATTTGCTGCATACACTCCCTTAGGATAGGTCATGCCGTTGGCTCGTCGATTGGCGGCGGGATGGCCACGTCTGATGCGTGCAATCTTCCGGATTACGCCTATCGGGCGGAAACCCTGGCTTGCAAAGCCGATGGGATCATTCGTCCTGATGAAGGGGGCAGCCGCACAGGACAGTGCTGTTGCAGTCCCTTCAATAACATTCGGCATTGATGTCTATTTAGACAATACCAATGGCATACAGAATGTTTGAAATCCAAAAAAAAGTAACAAAGAAACATGATTACAATTTTGTGAGATTTGGCGAGCATCGGAACTCGGGTAATCACCGTAGGGACGGTGCCGGCGGGGAATTCTCCGTCAAATCAACGTCTTGGAATTTAGGGGACGCAAAATGATCCGCTTCATTTGTCGTATGATCAAGGACAAGAAGGGTGTTGCCGCCCTGGAATACTCCATCCTTGCCGGCCTGATCGTTCTGGCTGTGGCCGCCGCCGCCAGCAGCTCCAACATCAAGGCGAGCGTCACTTCGATTTTCAGTGGCGTCGGCACTGCGCTTAGCAACGCCGCTTCCGCTGGCTGATCCGCTAAAGTGGGTTTTGCCTGGGCCGCCGTCATGGTTTTTCTGGCGGCGGCGGGCCGCGATCTCGGGTGGCGGGTGATCGATCACCGTTTGGTGGTCGGCCTGCTCCTGCTCTGGGGGGGGCATATGATGCTCTCCGGGGCAGAGTGGGAGACGATCCTTGTCCATCTCGGGGCCGGCGGTCTCGCCTTTTTGGTGACGGCACTCCTATACAGCCTTGGGTGGATGGGGGGCGGTGACGTAAAACTCGCGACAGCGGTTTTCGTCTGGGCCGGCTTTCAGAACGGTTTGGGCGTGCTGGTGCTGGTGACGGTTGCCGGGGCGCTTCTTGCGGTCCTGGGGGCAGTTGCCGCCGCAGTTCTCCACTGGCCTATTCCCGTTTGGGCGAAGCGTTGCCTGGGCCTGATTTCCACCGAACGGGGCGTTCCCTATGGCGTCGCCCTATCATTTGGAGGCATCGCGGCGGCTTTGTCGGTTTCGTCCGGCGCGGGCTAACGTGCGGTGACCACCACGGAGACTGATGCCCCATGAATTCGCGCGTCGTCTTGCGCATCGTTGCGATCCTTGGTCTTGCGGTGGTGGCGGCGATGCTGCTGCGCAGCATGTTCGCCGGTCCGGCCCCCGAACAACAGGTGGCGACAACCGCCATCCGAGTGGCGGCGGCCCAGTTGCCGGTAGGAACATTGATCCGCGCCGACGACCTCGCGTGGCGTGAACTGCCGGCATCCGAGGTGAAAAAAGGCGAAATCGCGCGCGGCACACCGCAATCGGACAAGCTGACGGGCGCCGTGGTTCGCCGTGTCATTGACGAAGGCACCGTCATCAGCGAACGCGACGTGGTGTTTCCCGACGCCGCCGGCTTTCTCGCCGCCGCGTTGAAGCCCGGCATGCGAGCGGTTTCCGTTGCGATTGATGACGTCAGCGGCAACGCCGGACTGACGCTGCCGGGGGATCGTGTCGATCTTCTTCTGACCCACCAACTTTCCAGTCCCGACAGTGGGGGCGCGCCGCCCAAGGTGGCGAGCGAAACCGTGCTGGCCGACGTCCGTGTCATCGCCGTGGGCCAAGTCATCCGCGCCCCCGAGGCCGAGGCGCCCGGAGCGCCGACGGCGACGGCGAACGCCCGGACGGTAACCCTGGAAGTCACCTCACGCGATGCCGAGTCGGTGGCCGTGGTCAGCCGCCTCGGCCATTTGTCGTTGGCACTGCGCAGCTTGGCGGTCATTCGCGACGCAGCCGATGGCGCGACGCCCGAAGCGACGTCGGCGGCGCTGCCGGTGTGGGGGAAGGATATCTCGCAGGTGGTCCGCATGAGCGCGGAGCCGGCCCGGGTGACGCATAGCAGCGGTCCCGCAGCGCCGGCAACCGTGCAGGTGTTCCGGGGTTCTGGCGCTAAATAGGCGATAAGACGAACAGAGGGTTCAACAATGACCGTGCGCGCTTCTATCCTGTGTCGTCTTGCCCTACTCGTGCTGTTTGCCATCGGGCCGTGGGGAAATGGACCGACGCTTCTGTCTGTGACGCCGGCCCAAGCGGCTGACCGGCAGGAGCCGGCGGCCGATAGGCTGGAACTGGCGGCCGGCGCAGGCGAACTGATACGCCTGCCGCGACCGGCGCTCAGTGTGTTTGTCGCCAATCCGGAAATCGCCGATGTCCAGGTGCCGTCGCCCAACGGCATCTTCCTGCTGGGCAAAAAGGCGGGCACGACGACGCTGTACGCGATCGACAGCCGCGATAACGAAATTCTGCGCAAGACCGTGGTGGTGCGTCACAACGTCGCCGAGATCCAAGAGTTGCTGCGCCAGCGCTTCCCGAGTCACCACTTCACCCTGGCGTCGGCGCCGGGGTCTTTGATGGTGGCCGGCGTTGCCGACAATGCCGGCCAGGTTTCGGCCGTGGCCGAAACCCTGCTGCCTTACCTGAGCAAGGAAGAGCGGCTGATCAACAATGTGTCGACGCGGAATCCCAATCAGGTGCATCTGCGTGTCCGCGTCGTCGAGGTCAAGCGCGAGATCACCCAGCAATGGGGCGTGAACTGGCAAGCGCTCATGAATCCTGGAAATTTCAAGTTCAACCTCATGAATGGCCGTGATTTTTTCAACGACGACAAGAATAGCTGGAATATTCCGGGCACGGGGTGGGGCGTCGGCAGCGGCTTCAAAACCAAGAATTACGACATTACCGGCGTGATTGACGCCCTCGACCAAGAGGGGCTTCTCAGCGTCATGGCCGAGCCGAACCTGACGGCAGTTTCGGGCCAGACTGCCAGCTTCCTGGTCGGTGGCGAGATTCCGATCCCTGTTTACCAGGAAAACAACGGCATCACCGTGACCTACAAGCCCTATGGCGTGGCGTTGGATTTCACCCCCACGGTGGTCGCGTCTGACCGTATCAGTTTGTTGGTGCGGCCCGAGGTCAGCGAATTGGATAGCGCCAATTCGGTCACCATCAACGGCTTCAACATTCCCGCCCTGGCGGTTCGCCGTGTCGAGACCACCGTCGAGTTGGCCAGCGGGCAAAGCTTCGCTATCGGCGGCTTGCTGCAGGACAACATGCGCGACGTGCTGTCGCGCCTGCCGGCTTTGGGCGACATTCCGGTGTTGGGTAAGCTGTTCCAGTCGCAAAACTACCGAAACAACAAGTCCGAACTGGTGGTGATCGTCACCGCTTACATGGTCAAGCCGACCGACGGTAACCAGTTGCAGACCCCGCTGCAGAGCCTGAAGCCGGCTTCGGACGTGGAGTATGTGACCAATCAACGGTTGGGAGCCGATCCGCTGTCGGCCGACACCCCCCGCCTGGTCGGCCCCGCCGGCTTTGTTTACTGAGAAGGAGAACCCGCATGACCCGCTTTTCCGCGATTGTGCCGGTTTTCCTGGCGCCCCTGCTGCTGGCCGGCTGTTTCCCCAACCCCAATTACCAAGATCTGCCGAATGCTTCGGTGATCACCAGCACGTCCAGCGTGATTGCGACCGTGGCCGTGGCCGATAACGCCAAGCCGACCGAGGCCGAACTGGCTGCCGTCGCCGAGGGGCTGTCCAAGGGGGGCGATAGCGGCCTGCGCGTGCAGGTGCGTTTGCCCCAGGGGGCGCCGGTGCCGCCGGCGGACGAGATGCGTCGTCGGATTTCATCCATGGGTGTCGATCCGGCTATCGCCGTGGTCGAACCCAACGCGTCGGCCAGCGGCACGTCGTTGGTGTTTGTGCGTATCACCGTGACCGCGCCCGATTGCGCGGCTTTGGTGACGCGGTCCGAGGAATGGAGTGCGTGGAGCCGCCCGCGCATGTCGTTCGGCTGCGCCACCTATACCAACCTTAGCCGCATGGTTGCCGATCCCGCCGATCTGGCGGCGCCGCGCAGCTTTGGCGGTGCCGACGCCACGACGTCGGCGGCGGCTGTGGGACGTTATCAGACCGACAAGGTCACGCCGCTGAAGAGGAATTCCTCGACCAGCGGTTATTCGTCGTCGTCGTCGCAATAGCCGACCGGAGGACCGCCATGTCTCTGATTGAGAGTCTGGCCCACCCAGCGCGCGGCACGCCCACCCATGCCGAGTTCGTCGCCTTTCTGGCCGACGCTGCCAGCACCGAAACGGTAGAGCGCTTCGCCCTCAGCCGGATGATGCCGCATACCTATATCCGTCAGGGCAGCTTGGCCGATGCTACCGACTTCATGTCCAAGCTGGAGCGGCCGCCGCGACAGTTGGTGGTGGACATCTCGACCTCGGCGATGGCGCTGTCCGAACTGGCGGCGCTGGCCGAGGTTTGCGCTCCCAGCGTTTCCGTGGTGGTGATCGGCGAGCGCAATGACGTCGGCCTGTTCCGCGAATTGCTGCGCATGGGTGTCGACGAATACATTTCGAAGCCGCTGACCATCGACTTGCTGACCCGCCTGTTGGGCGGGCCGGGTGCGGTGGTGCAACCGGTCCATCAGGTCCGTACCGGCAAGCTGGTGTCTTTTGTCGGCGCCCGCGGTGGTGTCGGCGTGTCCACGGTGGCGGCCAATGTGGCGTGGTATTTGGCCCACAACGTCGACCGCCGTGTGGCGTTGCTGGATCTCGACCCCTATGGCGGGCCGATGAACATCCTGTTGGGCACGCAGTGCAACAACGGCCTGTCCGATGTGCTGAAAAACGTGCGCCGGCTTGATCCGCAATACTTGGAACGCAGTATGGTCGCCGTCGGCGGCAAGCTGTTCGTGCTGACCGCCCAGAACGCGCTGGACAGCGCCGAGGCGTTGGATGTCGAGTCCTTGCGCGAACTGGTGAACGAACTGAAGCGTCATTTCCACTATGTGATCGTCGACATGCCCAGTCGTGCTGGGGCTGCGAGCGTCGCCATGCTGGAGGAGGCCCAGGTGGTGGCTTTGGTGACCGAACCGTCGGTCTATGCCGCCCGGGAAACCGCCCGGCTGATGCGCATGGCGGAAACCCGTGATGCCCATGCCCCGGTCATGCTGATCGCCAATCAACCGCGCCAGCCTGGCCGTGGTGAACTGGCCATGCAGGACTTCGAAGAGGCGGTGGGCCGGCGTGCCAGCCACATCCTGCCCTATGACCACGAATCTGCCAGCAAGGCGGAAAATCTGGGGCCGCCGGTGGTGGGCAGTCGAGGAGCGTTGGCCATGGCCCTGAAGCGGGTTGGCGACGATCTTGCCGGCCGCCGTCTGGACGACAAGCCTAAACGGGGCGGTTTCAGCTTCCGTGACCATCCGCTGCTGCGCCAATTGCTTGAGTGGAGAGGCTGATGTTCGGGCGCAAGCGCGACCCGCTGGATTCCGGTTTTCCCCTGCCGACCGAGCCGGTGGCAGCGTCGCCGGCGACGCCATTAGTAGTCTCTCCGTCGCAACCTTCACCGCCACCGCCTCCCAGCGCGCCGGCACCGCAGCCGGCCGCTGCCGTGGTGCCATCGTCCGATTTGGTCGGCGACGAATTCCTGCGCACCGACACCTATCGCACTCTGCGCAATCTGGTTTTTGCCGGCATCAATGTGTCGGCGGCGGTGACCCGTTCGCGTGAGCAGGTGCGCGGTGACCTGGTCCGGCTGGTGGCCGAGATCGTGGCGCGCGACCGCCTGCTGGTGACGACGCCCGAGCAGTTGCGCGCGGTCGAGGAACTGCTGAACGACATGTTCGGCGTCGGTCCGATCGAACCATTGCTGTCCGACGACACCGTCACGGATATTCTGGTCAACGGTCCGGACCAGGTGTTCGTGGAACGCCACGGCCGATTGGAACTGACCCCGATCAAGTTCCGCGACAACGGCCACCTGACCAATGTGGCGCAGCGCATCGCCGCCTCTATCGGTCGCCGCGTCGATGAAAGCAGCCCCATGGTGGACGCCCGTCTGGCCGACGGCTCGCGCGTCAACGTGGTTCTGCCGCCGCTGGCCCTGCGCGGCACCTGCCTGTCGATCCGCAAGTTTTCCAAGCGCAATGTCACCCTGCATCGCATGGTCATGCAGGGCAATTTGTCTGCCGCCATGGCCCGCGTGCTTGAGGTTGCCTGCGCCTGCCGCACCAACATCATCATTTCCGGCGGTACCGGTTCGGGCAAGACCACCCTGATGAACGCCATGTCGCGGGTGATCGACGAACGCGAGCGCATCATCACCATCGAGGATGCCGCCGAGCTGCAACTGCAGCAGCCGCACGTGGTCAGCCTGGAAACCCGCCCGGAAAGCATCGAGGGTGGCGGCATGGTCGATCAACGTCAGTTGGTCAAGAACGCGCTGCGTATGCGGCCCGACCGCATCATCCTGGGCGAAACGCGCGGTGCCGAGGCGTTCGACGTGCTGCAGGCCATGAACACCGGCCATGACGGCTCGATGACCACCCTGCATGCCAACACCCCCCGTGACGCCATCACCCGCTTGGAAAGCATGGTTTTGTTGGCGGCGGGGTCGCTGCCGCTACTGTCGATCCGGCGTCAGATCGCCAGCGCGGTGCAGATGATCGTCCAACTCGAGCGCATGCGAGACGGCGTGCGCCGGATCACCTACGTCACCGAAATCGCCGGCATGGAAGGTGACGTCATCATCACCCAGGACTTGTTCACCTTCCGCTACGACGACAGCACCTATGGCGACGAGGTCAAGGGGTCGTACGAAGGATCGGGTTTGCGGCCTGTCTTCGCGCCGCGTGCCTCCTATTACGGCCTGGACAAGGCCCTGATGGAGGCGATGTCGTCATGAGCGGGCTGGCTCGCGAAGACATTGCCATGGCCGTGGCCTTCCTTGGCGTCGTGGTCATCGGTGTTGGCTATCAGGCGGTGCGCGCCATGGTGGCGGATTCGCCACGGTCGCGCATTCGCCAGCGCCTGATTGAAAACGTGGCCGACGTCGCCCCGGTCGATGTCGAAGAAGAAGGCAGCGATGCCGCCGGCCACGCCAAGAAGCGGTTGGGCGGAGATTCCCGCATCGTTCAGCTGCTGATGCAGTTGAAGGGGCAGATCGATCACATGGGCGGCGCCATCGGCCTGCGCGCCATTGCTCTGGTGGCGGTTTTGGCGGCGGCAGCGGCGATAGTGTTGGCCAAGCTGGCCGGATGGAATCTCTGGCTGTGCCTGTCGGTTGCGTTGCCGACCGCTGGGTTGGGCGGCTACTCGGCCTTCGTCGTCACGGTGAATCGTTACCGCAATCGCTTCCTCAACGGCTTCCCGGACGCGCTGGATTTGATGATCCGTGCGGTGCGCGCCGGTGTGCCGGTGGTGCATGCCATCATTACCGCAGGCAAGGAACTACCGTACCCGGTTGGCCGCGAGTTCCAGATCATGGGCGATTCCCTGCGTCTGGGCATGGATCAGCAGGATGTGATGGATGCCGCCACCAAGCGCATCGGCATTCCCGATTTCCGCTTTTTCGTCGTTTGCCTTCAGTTGCAACGCGAGACCGGCGGCCCACTGGCCGACACCTTGGAAAATTTGTCCGGCATCATCCGCGCCCGCCGCGAAGTGCGGCTGAAAACCCGGGCGCTGACCGCCCAGGGCCGGGCCGCGTCGAAGATCATCGCCATGGTGCCGTTTATCGTGGTGGGCGCCCTGAAATTTGTCGGTGGCGACTACATGGACATCATGTTCGATACCGAGCGCGGCCAACGCCTGTTGTGGGTTGCCTTGGCCTTGGTCGTGTCGGGATTGGCGATCATCTCGCGCATGTCCCGGCTGGAGGATTGAGCATGAACGCCGAGACCGTCCAACTGCTCACTCTGTTTCTGGTCCTTGTGGCCGTGCTGGTACTGTCCATGGGCTTTGGCCGCAGCGAGACACGCGCCGCGGATCGCGCCCGCGAAGTGGTGCGCGAGGTGAAAGGCGGAACCGGCGACGATCAGGACGAGGCCAACGGTTTGCATGCCAAGGCCGGCAGCCTGATGGTGAAGCTGGGTAACCGTTTGCCGCTGTTCAATCCGGAACAGCGCCGCAAGCTGCAGAACCAGATGCTGACCGCCGGCTTTCGCCATACCAACGCACTGTCGATTTTCATTTCCATCAAGCTGTCCTGCGGTTTGGTCGGCAGCCTTGGTGGCTTCGCCATTGCCCGCTCGATGGAAAACGACGAGGCGGTGATTTCCGGCATCCTGGTGCTGGGCGGATTGCTCGTCGGCATGATGCTGCCCGACATGGCCCTGCGTCGGCGGGTGACGACGCGTCGTCGCGCCATCCACCGATCGCTGCCCGACGCATTGGATCTGCTGGTGATCTGCACCAATGCGGGCTACAGCCTGAGTTCCAGCATCAAGCGGCTGGGCATCGAAATGAAGGACGTGTGCGAGGCTCTCGCCAACGAGCTGGAGATTACTGCGCACGAGATTCAGATGAACGCCGATCCGGTCGAGGGCCTGCGCCATCTGGCCGATCGCACCGGTGTCGAATCCCTGCGCAGCCTGGTGGCGACGCTGATCCAGGCACATCAATACGGCACCCCAATTACCCAATCCTTGAAGACGTTGGCACGTTCCGAGCGGACGACCCGCATTCTGTCCCTGGAAGAGAAGGGCGCCAAGCTGGCGGCCAAGCTGACCATGCCGATGATGCTGCTGATTCTGCCGGCGGTGATGCTGATTGCCGGCGGTCCGGCCGCTTTGCGGATTATGGAGGTTTTCAAATGATGCGACTGGCCAAGGCGGTTGTGCTGATTTCCGTGCTGCCAGCGGCGCTGGTGGCGTGCGCCGAGGCGCCGGGCAGCAGGGGTGGGGTGGCAGCTTCGCCTGCGGCGGAAAGCAACATGCGGTTGGCCCGCGCCAGCATGGACGGCGGCGATAGTGCCACCGCCATCTCCATGTATCAGCAGACGCTGAAGCGTAACCCGGAGGATTACGACGCGCGGCTGGGCCTTGCCGATGCCTTGAATGTGGCTGGCGAACCCGAGCGGGCGCGTATTGCCTATGCCGAGGCCGCGAAGCGTCGGCCGCAGGCGATCGAGCCGCTGCTGGGGCTGGGCCGCATCGCGATCATGAAGCGTCAGTTCGAGGATGCGGAGAAGCATTATGCTGCCGCTCATGCTCTCGACGGCAACGATGTTCGCCCGCTCAGTGGCTTGGGCACGGTTTATGATCTGCAGGGGCGTCACGCCGAGGCACAGGCGGTATACAACCAGGCGCTGGCGCTGAAGCCCGAAGACGCTTCCGTGCGCAGCAATTTGGGGCTGTCTCTCGCCCTGGCCGGTCAGCCGCGACAGGCGGTCAACGTGCTGTTGGACATTGCCACCGCGCCCAGCGCGCCGCCCCAGGCGCGCCAGAATCTGGCGCTGGCCTATGGCTTGATGGGCAATGACGATGCGGCGGAAAGCGTGTTGGGTCCTGAAATGGACCGCACCGCCGTTCGGACCAACCTGGAATATTATCGCTATGTACGCGCCCATTCCGGCGCCGCCGGAGCGGCTGCGGGCGGAGTGGCACGGCCATGATGACCGGGATCGGCAAATGGTGGCGTGACCGTTGCGGCGTCGTTGCTGTCGAGTTCGCCTTTGCCTTTCCCATCATCATCCTGCTGACCATCGGCACCATGGAAGTGGCGCTGATGATGTTGATGGACGCGTCGCTGCAAATCGGCATCGCCGAGGCGTCTCGAAGCGGCAGCCTGACCCAGTTCGGCTCGGCTCAGGACCGCGTTGCCCGCGTGAAGACCATCATGCAGACCTGGGCCGGGCGCTGGGTGCCCGGCACTTCAGAGATCAAGGTCGATTACTTTGTTTATCCCAATCTCGCCGCAATTGGGAAACCCACCTGGATCGACAACAACAACAACGGCAAGTGTGACTCTGGCGAGGGCGATTGTTCGGCATCGTCGGTCAAGCTGGTTCCCAACATGGGGGTGGCGGGGTCGCTGGTGGTCTATCAGGTAAGGATTTCACGGTCTGGATTTACCGGCGTGCTCAAATTGGCCGGCATCAACAACCTGAGCTATTTCCTGGAAATCCCGGTGCTGAACGAATGACGACCATGGACGCTCATCAGCCTCTGCATCTGCTACGCGACCGTCGCGGTTCCATCGGCCTGGAACTGGCAATGATGATTCCGTTGTTGATGTTGCTGCTTGTGGGGTTTTACGAGGCATACATGTACATCCGCGCCGTCGCCCAGGTCGAGCGGGCGTCGGCCAGCGTCGGCAGCATGATGAGCCGCCAAACCCGGCCCCTGTCCGAATGTTCCCAGGCGACCTCTTCGCTCGATCTGGGCACCTACGTGGACCTAACCACGCGCATGATGACGCCATTGCCGTTCGCCAGATCGGGCGAGGTCATTTTCTCCTCCGTCGGCCGGGGGCCGGGGGGCAATCCTCAGGTGCTGTGGCAGCGTCGCAGCACGTTCACGGTTACGGGCGCCTCCAGCGCTCTTGGCAAGCAAGGCGATGCCGCTGCCTTGCCCACGGCTTTGGCCAACGTGGTGATCGCCGACCCCAACATCAACATTTTGGTGGCCGAGGTGTTTTACCGCTTCACCCCGTTCTCCATGACTTCGACCTGGTGGCCCCAAGGGGCCGGAGCGGTGACCATCAGCCGTCACGCTTATCTTCGTGCCCGCACGTTCAATCAGGGAGTGCTGACCCCGGCATCCGTCACTCCCGGCTGTATCGCGTTGCCGACGCCGCCGGCCTGAGAGAGGGAAATGTCCATGTCGACGTTCGCTCACCACCGTTCGCTTGCCGCGCTGGTTCATGATCGCCGCGGCTCGATCAGCCTGTATTTCGCCACGGTGCTGATGTTCATGGCGCTGCTGATGGTGGCGGCACTGGACCTGATTCGCACCCACATGGTGAAGTCCCGGTTGGGAATGGCGGTGGATTCGGCGATTTTGGCCGCTGGTGGCTCGCTCGGGAACACAACGGGCGCGGCTGCCTGGCAAAATGTTGGCGTCGCGTTCTTCAACGCCAACATGAACGCGTCCATGGGGGGCGGGGTGACCATCAAGCCCGAGGACTTCGTCTCGACGCCCACGGCGCTGGGAACGACCGAGGTCAGGCTCACCGTCGACACCTCAGTGTCCATGATGTCGGCTGGTCTGGGCAATCTCAAGGCGTTGCAAATAAAATCCGAGGCGACAGCGCAACGCCGGAACCGTACGGCGGAACTGGTCATGGTGTTGGATAACACCGGATCCATGCGATACAACGGCGGCATGACCGCGTTGACGGCCGATTCCCAGATGCTGGTCAGCATTCTGGCCGATGGCAAAACGGCGGGCAATCTCAGTAACATGTCGGTAGGGATCGTGCCGTATGCGGCCTCGGTCAATCCCGGCAACGAAACCAGCACGTATGCGACCGGGCATATTTATAATCCGGGGGGCAAGCTTGACTGGAAAGGCTGCTTGATCGAGCCGACCGGAGCCGGTCTCGCCCGCTCGGATAATCCGGGCACCAATGGCTGGCTCCAGTATTACGCCCCCAACGGCGCGGACAACAACTACACACCGGGTAAGGCTTCCACCGTCTTCGATGAGGCGAGTAAGGAAAATGCCACCACCGGACCCAATGTGGGTTGCCCGACGCCGATCACGCCGCTGACGACCGATATCGGGACGCTGAACACCGCCCTGGGCAGCATGCAGGCGTGGCATCGCGGCGGCACCATCAGCGATCTCGGTTTGGCTTGGGGGCTGCGGGTGCTGTCGCCTGCGGCGCCGTTCACCGGCGGCGGCGCCTTCGGCACGACCGATAAGGTTCTGGTGATGATGACCGATGGTGCGGCCGGCTATTTCAAGCTGACCGACACTGCCGGAACGAATACCGAGAACAAAAGTGTCAAGTCGGATTACGCAGGCTACGGTCGCGTCGATCAATACGGGTTGCTTGGCGTTTCAAACAAGGATGCGGCAACTTCCGCAATTAATACAAACATATCGGCACTATGTACGACCATTAAAGGGCTTGGGGTGAGGATTTACACTATAACTTTCGGTGGAATTGATTCCGATACGATGGACACGTATAGAAATTGCGCCTCTAAGACAGAGTACTATTTCGACGCTCCAAGTACGACTCAGATGAAGGATGCGTTCAGTTCAATCGCTGGTGATCTTACCGAACTGGTCATCGTAAAATGAACGTGCGCCGCGTTTTTTCGGGGAACCTGTTGTCATGATCCGATCACCTTCGCGCCCCAGTCTCAATCCGGCCGTGCCGGTCGGGGGGCAGCGCTGTTATTACTGGGTTTGTGCCAGCATCATGATGGATGCCGACGACCGCGCTGACCCGGCGGCCATTCCGCGCGTTCATGCGGCTTTGTCTTGTGCGCAAACCGATGGGTGCGTGCGGGCCGACGATTGCCGGGAAGTGGCGCTGGGGGCGCTGGCCCGGCTGCTGCAACAGCGGCCCCGCGACTAAACGACCCGTTCGGGCCGCGCCCACTTCTCCCCCGCTGCCACATTGGCTATGATGGACGGTGGTGGGAAAGTCGCGGACGTTGCGAAGGGCGGGCGGAATGCCAAGGAACATCTTGATCGTGGACGATAGCCGGTTCTCGCGGCTGTCGTTGCGGGCGGTTATCGCCGACAAATTTCCGGACGATTATATTTGCGAGGCGGCCAACGGCGCCGAGGCGCTGGGCATCGCCGACGAGATGATGCTGGACGTGGTTTTCCTCGACTACAACATGCCGGGCGAGGACGGCCTGACGGTGGGGCGGCGCCTGCATGCGCGCCAGCCGGCGGCGCGCTTGGCCATGGTCACCGCTAACGTCCAGGGCGTGCTGGCCGACGAGGTGCGGGCCGCCGGCATCGACTTCATCGCCAAACCGATTCAGGCCCAGGCCATCGTCGATTTCCTGACACGGGACACGCCATGACCATCGAACTGACCGAGATGGAGCGCGACGTCGTTACCGAGCTGTTCAATATCGGCGTGGGTAAGGCCGCCGCCGCCTTTGGCCAGTTGACGCGCGAGAAGGTGCATCTGGCTGTGCCGCGCGTCGACATCGTCCCTTACGACGAAGCATCGACCGTACTGGCCGAAAACACCGGCGAACCGATGATCGGCATCCGTCAGGAATTCGAGGGACCGTTGACCGGCGTCGCCGCGCTGATCTTTCCCGAGCGCAGCAGCCTGGAAATCGTGCGCGCCGCCATCGACGACCGCTTCCCGCTGGACGACATCAGCGAGTTGGAGCGCGAGACGCTGCTGGAAATCGGCAATATCATTCTCAATTCCTGCCTGGCCGCTATTTCCGACATGCTGGGCATGACCACCTCGGCCTCGCTGCCCCATCTGGTCCACAGCGCACCGCCCGATCTGCTCGACAGCTTGTCGGCGCGCAGTTCGACCGACCGGCTGGTGCTGTTCCTGCACATCGATTTCAGCGTCGCCCGCCTCAACGTCAGCGGCTATCTGCTGTTCATCCTGGGGGTCGAAGGCTCCGAGCGCTTCCTTGGTGCGGTGCGGGCCTTCATGCAGCGCTCTGGGCACTGCTGATGATCCTGCCGGCCAACCTTATCGACGGACTGGACAGCGGCGTCGTCGGGCTGGACGCGGATGGCCGGGTGGTGGTGTGGAACGCCTGGATCGCCAGCCATTCGGGCATTGCCGCCGAGGCGGCGCGGGGCCGCACTCTGGCGGCGATCTTTCCCGATCTGCCCGACTCGCATCTGTTGATGGCGGTCGAGCGGGCGCTGGCCAACGGCCTGTCCACCGTGATGTCGCACAACCTGCATCCGCGTGTGCTGCCGCTGTTCAGCCACGGCACCGAGCCGGTGGAGCAGTCGGTGGTGGTGCGGCCAGTGGTGGGCGAAGGCGGCGGTCGGAACGGTTGCCTGATCCAGGTCAGCGATATCACCGCCGCCGTGCGCCGTGACCGCCACCTGCGCGACGTCACCGTTTACAACCGCACCCTGTTCGAAATGGCGGTCGACCCGATGGCGACGGTGGCCGGCGACGGCACGCTGATTGACGTCAACCCCGCCTTTGAATTCGCCAGCGGTCTGCCGCGCCAGCACTTGGCCGGCACCCCTTTCGCCGCCCTGTTCACCAAGCCGGCCGAGGCCGAGCGCCTGATCGCCGCCGCCCTGGCCGAGGGGCGCGCCCGCGATGTGCTGCTCAGTATCCGCCGCAGCACCGGCGCGTTGCGCCATGTCTCGCTGAGCGCCGCCACCGTGCCCAGCCGGGGCGACGACGCCAACGTGGTGTTCCTGGTGGCGCGCGACCAAACCGAGCAGATCGAGGCGGCGCGCGAACTGGCCAAGAAGACCTTGATCATCGAACGTTCGAATGCCGAGCTGGCGCAATTCGCCTATGTGGTGTCGCACGACCTGCGTCAGCCGCTGCGCACGATCGGCAGTTTTCTCAGCCTGATCGAACGCCGGCTGGGCGACGACATCGACGGCGAGGTCAAGGAATTCATCGACTTCGCCATCGATGGCGCCCGGCGCATGGACCGGCTGATCGTCGACCTACTCAACTATTCCCGCGTCGGCCGGCAGGATGCGCCGTTCGAAGCGGTCGATCTTGAGGCGGTGTTGGCCGAGGTGCAGGCCAATCTTGCCGTGGTCATCGCCGAGGCCGGGGCCGAGATGGTGGTTGCCGGCGGCTTGCCGATTGTGCAGGGCTGCCACAGCGAACTGGTGCGGCTGTTCCAGAATTTGGTCGCCAACGCCATTCACTACGCCGCGGCCGATCGCCGGTCCCGGGTGGCGATCGAGTGCCACGACGACGGCACCGCGTGGCGCCTTGCCGTGCGTGACAACGGGATCGGCATCGCCGCCGACAGCCTGGAACGGGTGTTCGGTCTGTTCCAGCGCCTGGGCGTTTCCAGCGCCGAGGGCAGTGGCATCGGCCTCGCCGTCTGCCGCAAGATCGCCGACCATCATCGCGGCCGCATCTGGGTCGAGTCGACGCCCGACCAAGGTTCGACCTTCTTCGTCACGCTGCCGAAGGATAATTGAAGCGTCTCCGTGTTGCCGTCATCGCTGGGCTTGACCCACGGCTGTCCGGTTAACGTTTTCGCGGAACCTGCTGGCCCGTCGGGGCGGTGCTTGCGGACTCGGAATGCCCTGAAATCCTAAAAAAGTCTGTCACCCCGGACGCGCTTGCGCGAGCCGGGGTCCATGGGGGTGCACCACGATGGATGCCGGCTTCAGGCCGGCATGACGAGTTTTGTTTTGTCCGTGCGATCCGTGGCCGCGAAGCGGCATCCGTGCCGTCCGTGTTACCTGGGCACGCGGCATCCGTCGAAGCCAAGCTGGCCGTGCTCTGCGCCACCCAGGCCCCGCGACGGAACCGGACACCAGTGGGTCAAGCCCGGCCATGACGAGCAAACAATTTCCCGCACCCCGGTAACGCCCCCAACAAAAAAGGCCCCGCCTTGCGACGGGGCCAGATTTGTGCTTCGAGGCTTCTTGTTATTTCTTGTGGACCGCGTTCCAGGTTTCGTTCAGCTCGCGCTCGGCGTTGAACGCGCCCTGGGGCAGCTTGTGGGCGACGCCCTTGTGGCAGTCGATGCAGGTCTTGCCCTCTTCGACCGCCTCGTCGTGGCGGATTTGGGCGCGCTTTTGCTGACGCGACAGGTCGAAGGCCGAGAAGCTGTGGCAGTTGCGGCACTCGCGGGAGTCGGTCTCCTTCATGCGGGTCCACTCGTGCTTGGCCAGTTCCAGGCGCTTGGCCTCGAACTTCTCGCGCGTGTCGATCGAGCCGAGGATCTTGTGCAGCACCTCGTTCGACGCCTGCATCTTGCGCTTGATCTTGTAGAACCACGGCTTCGGCACGTGGCAGTCCGGGCAGGTGGCGCGCACGCCGGACCGGTTGCTGTCGTGGATGGTGCCGCGGTATTCGCGGAAGACGTTCTGCTCCATTTCGTGGCAAGAGGTGCAGAACGCCTCGGTGTTGGTCAATTCCATGGCGGTGTTGAAGCCGCCCCAGAAAATCACGCCGGTAGCAAAGCCCACCACCAGCAGCGCACCGAGCGACCACCGGCCCGACGGTTTGCACAGCAGGGCGAGCGCCTGGCGCAACAGGCCGGGCTTGGCCGCAGCGGCGCTGTCGTTGTCGATCTTCATGGCCGAGATCCTTTCAACGGCGTCAGCGGTTGGTCGCGGCCGGCTGGAACTTGTTTTCCACCAGCGGCTTGGCGTCAACCTGGGGCACGTGGCACTGGGTGCAGACGTAGCGGTTGCCGTTCACGGTGTCCTGACGCACGCCGTTGCGGTCGAGGTAGTGCAGGTCCGAGATCTTCGGCGCCTTTTCCTGGTCGGAGTACGGCCATTCATGGCAGCGCAGGCACTGATTGACCTTGAGGTCGATCTCGTACTTTTCGGTCTGATGCGGCACCAGCGGCGGCTGCTGGCGATAGGCGCGCTCCAGCTTGACGCCGTCCTGCACCTTGTAGGTTTCGGGCGCCTTGTCGGGCGTGTTGACCGCTTGGCCGCGCAGGCCCTTGAGGTCTTCAGCCGAGACGGTCGCGCTCCCCATGCCGATCCCCAGGGCCAGGCCCAGAGCGATGGCGACAGCCATGATTTTGGTCTTCACAGCACTCACTCCCCTTGCAAAACTTTGACCGAGGCCCCGTCGAAACGGGTGCCGAACCGGAAGACATCTTTCGAGCAGACATCGATGCAGCGGCCGCAATTGGTGCAGTCGCCGGACAGGATGGCCGGCCCGACACCCTTGTCCGCGCCGCGCAACGCCGGGGCGATGACCTGACGTTCGGGGCAGACGGCGAAACATTCCATGCAGTTGTTGCAGGCGGCGCGGTTGTCGGCGCGTACCCGCAGCAAAGCGCCACGGCCGAGCAGGCCATAGAACGCGCCCACCGGGCACAGCGCGCCGCACCAGCCATGCGCGGCAATTCCCAGGTCGAACAGCAGCACCGCCGCCGTCACCGCCACGGCGGCACTGCCGCCCAGGATGGCGCCGGTGACCAGGCCGCGATGCAGGATGGTGACCGGGTTGATGAATTCCCACGCGATGGTGCCGGTGGCGGCCGAGCCGACCAGCACGCCGGCCAGCAGCCACAGCCGGATGCGGCGGTCCAGCGCGATGGTTTCCTTGATGCCGAGCCGGGCGCGCAGCCAGGCGGCGAAATCGGTGACCATGTTGACCGGGCAGGCCCACGAGCAGAAGCTGCGGCCGCCGACCAGGAACCAGAACGCCAGCACGATGCCGGCACCGCTCAGCGCGGTGGCTTCCAGGCTGTGGCGAGCCAACAGCGCCTGCAGCGCGATCAGCGGATCGGTCAGCGGCAGCACGCCCAGCGTCAGGCTGGACGCCAGATTTCCCTTGGTGATCCACACATGCAGCAGCGGTCCGGACAGGAACGCAGCCAGGAAGCCCAACTGGACCACACGGCGGGCCAGCAGCCATTTGTGGGCGGACAGCCAGCCCCGTTGGGCGGCCTTGTTGGCGCCGGGCATCATGGCTTGAACTCCTTGAAACCGCCGCCTGGGGTGCGTTCGGGTCCAGGCAGGCCCTGCTCCATGCCACGGATGGGCAGTTGCAGGTTGTCTTCGATCAGCGCGTGGCCGGCCTTTTCCTTTTCCTTCCAGCCCCAGCGGTAGTGCTTGCCCAGTTCACCCACGGCTTGGGCATGGGGCAGCACCTTGATGGCGGCCTCGTCCAGCACGCAGGCTTTCTCGCACTTGCCGCAGCCGGTGCACTTGTCGGTGTGGACGATGGGCAGCAGGAAGGCATGCTTGCCGGTGCGCTCGTTATGATGCATCTCGAGCGTGATGGCCTGGTCCGACAGCGGACAGACGCGATAGCACACGTCGCAGCGCAGGCCCTGGTAGTTCAGGCAGGTTTCGTGGCCGACCAGCACGGCGATGCCCATCTTCGCCTGCTTGATGTCGGTCAGCGTCTTGTCCAGCGCCCCCGACGGACAGGCGACGACGCAGGGAATGTTCTCGCACATCTCGCACGGCACGGCGCGGGCGGTGAAGAACGGCGTTCCCAGCGGCGGCCCGTCGCCAGGCTCGGCCAGTTTGAGCACGTCGTACGGACAATCGCGCACGCACAGGCCGCAGCGCAGGCAGGCTGACAGGAAATTGTCCTCGGCGATGGCGCCGGGCGGACGCAACGACACCGCCACCGCGCGCCGGTGAGCCGGCAGGCCAAGCAGCAATGCTGCCAACCCGCCGCCGCACGCGGCCCGAAAAGCGTTGGTGAGGAGCGTCCGCCGGTCCATGGCTTTAGGCCTTTTCCACCTTGACCGCGCACTTCTTGTAGTCGGTCTCTTTCGAGATCGGGCAAGTGGCGTCGAGGGTCAGCTTGTTGACCAGGATGGATTCGTCGAAGAACGGCACGAAGACCAGACCCTCCGGCGGCCGGTTACGGCCACGGGTGTCGATACGGGTCTGGATTTCGCCGCGCCGGCTCTTGATCTTGACGATGTCGCCGTTGCGCAGGTTGCGCTTCTTGGCATCGTTGGGATGCATGAAGCACAGCGCCGTCGGCACCGCCTTGAACAGCTCGGGCACGCGCCGGGTCATCGACCCCGAGTGCCAGTGCTCCAGCACACGGCCGGTGCACAGCCACAGATCGTACTCGGCATCGGGCTTCTCGGCCGGGTCCTGGTACGGCAGGGCGATGATGAAGGCACGCCCATCGGGCCGGCCATAGAACTTCACGCCCTCGCCGGCCTTGACGTAGGGGTCGAAGCCTTCGCGGTAACGCCACAGGGTTTCCTTGCCGTCGACCACCGGCCAGCGCAGGCCGCGGGCCTTGTGGTACATGTCGAACGCGCCGAGGTCGTGGCCGTGACCGCGACCGAAGGTGGCGTATTCCTCGAACAGACCCTTCTGGACATAGAACCCGAAAGCGTTGCTCTCGTCGTTCTCATGACCCTGCTGCGTTTCGGACAGCGGGAACTTGTCCACCTGGCCGTTGCGATACAGCACGTCGAACATGGTCTTGCCCTTGTACTGCGGCGCCTTGTCCAGCAGTTCGGCGGGCCAAACCTCTTCCATCTTGAAGCGCTTGGAGAATTCCATCAGCTGCCACAGGTCCGAACGGGCCTCGCCCGGGGCCTTGACCTGCTGGCGCCAGAACTGGGTGCGGCGTTCGGCGTTGCCGTAGGCGCCTTCCTTTTCCATCCACATGGCGGTGGGCAGGATCAGGTCGGCCGACAGCGCGGTGACGGTGGGATAGGGATCGGACACCACCACGAACGCTTCCGGGTTGCGATAGCCCGGATAGGCCTCTTCGTTCATGTTGGCACCGGTCTGCATATTGTTGGTGCACTGCACCCAATACGCATTCAGCTTGCCGTCCTTCAGCATGCGGTTCTGCAGCACGGCGTGATAGCCGGGCTTGGGATTGATGGTGCCCTCGGGCAGCTTCCAGATGTTCTCGGCGATCTTGCGGTGGGCTTCGTTCGCCACAACCAGATCGGCGGGCAGGCGATGGGAGAAAGTACCCACCTCGCGCGCGGTGCCGCAGGCCGACGGCTGGCCGGTCAGCGAGAACGGGCCGCAGCCGGGTTCGGAAATCTTGCCCACCAGCAGGTGCACATTGTAGATCATGTTGTTGACCCACGTGCCGCGCGTGTGCTGGTTGAAGCCCATGGTCCAGAACGACACCACCTTCTTGGCGGGGTCGGCATAGAGCTTCGCCATGGCGATCAGCTTGTCCTCGGGCACGCCCGACAGCTTGGACACCTTTTCGACGGTGTAGTCGGCGACGAACGCCTTGAACTCGTCGAAGGTGAAGGGGTCCATCTTGTTGGGATCGCCCTTGCCTTCGCCATAGCCGTTGTTGCCGGCTTCCTTCTCCAACGGATGGTTGGGGCGCAGGCCGTAGCCGATGTCCGTCACGCCCTTCTTGAAGGTGACGCACTTGTCGACGAACGCCTTGTTCACCGCACCGTTCTGGATGATGTAATTGCAGATGAAGTTCAGGATCGCCAAGTCGGTCTGCGGCGCGAACACCATGGGGATGTCGGCTAGGTCGAACGACTTGTGTTCATAGGTGGACAGCACGGCCACCTTGGCCCCTTCGTGGGTCAGGCGACGGTCGGTGATGCGCGACCACAGGATCGGGTGCATCTCGGCCATGTTGCTGCCCCACAACACGAAGGCGTCAGCCATTTCGATGTCGTCGTAACAGCCCATCGGCTCGTCCATGTTGAACGTGCGCATGAAGCCGGTCACCGCCGAGGCCATGCAGTGGCGGGCGTTCGGGTCCAGGTTGTTGGAACGGAAGCCGGCCTTCATCAGCTTGGCGGCGGCATAGCCTTCCCAGATGGTCCACTGGCCCGAGCCGAACATGCCGATGCGGGTAAGGCCATCGGGCTTCTTGAGCTGTTCCTTCCACTTCTCGGCCATGATGTCGAAGGCCTGGTCCCACGAGATCGGCGTGAAGTCGCCGTTCTTGTCGAACTTGCCGTTCTTCATGCGCAGCAGCGGATGGGTCAGACGGTCCTGGCCGTACATGATCTTGGACAGAAAATAGCCCTTGATGCAGTTCAGGCCGCGGTTGACCGGGGCATCGGGATCGCCCTGGGTCGCCACGACGCGGCCGTCCTGCACACCCACCAGCACGCCGCAGCCGGTGCCGCAGAAGCGGCACACGCCCTTGTCCCAGCGGATATTGTTGGGCTTGACGGTCTGCGCCACCGCCGGCACAGCCATGCCGGCCGCCGCCGCAGTGGCGGCAACGGCCTGGGACTTGATGAAGTCGCGCCTGGTGAGGCTCATGGAACGATCTCCCCTTCCAACTCGGTATCGAAATGGTGGTAAGCCAGGGTCACGGACAACACGCCCGGGACACGGTTGAATTGATCGATGGTGGCGCCGGCCCAGATGCCCTCGGCATCCTCGACGGTCAGCACCAGCTTGCCCTCGTCGCCGATGATGTGAACTTCGACCCCGGGCAGGGCGCGCAGGCGGTCGGCGACCGCGTGGCGCTCATCGGGGTGGGCATGCACCAGGACGCCGCAGATATTCTCGACGGCGGCATGGGGCCGTTCCTGCTCGGTGCGGACAAAACTGTTCACGCGCATGCCTGTTCCTCCGATGGCGATGCAACCGGCACCAGCGCCAGCGCGCCGACCGGACAGACGGATAGACAATCGCCGCAGCCCGTGCAGGCGGCGGCATCGATGACCGGCAGGGCGCGACCGCCCAGCAACGGCTTGAGAAGCAAAGCGCGCGGCGCGCACGGATCGACGCAGCTGCCGCACGCGATTCCCCGTGCGGCCAGACAGACGCCGCTGACCGCCGCCACCACGGCGCCGGCCTCGGGCGAGGCCATGGGCACAGGCGTGGATTGCTCGCGGACAAAGCCGGTCAGAAAGGCGCGACGGGAAAGAAGTCCCGGCATGGGAATGCCTCGTTGGGCGATCCCGCCGACCATTCGGAGGGACCGTTGACCCGAGATTGCGCTGCTTCCGAGAGGGGGCACTTGATTTTGGTCAACAAGACCACAAAAGTGCGAGGGCTATTCCGACAGTGAAAGTCGGTTATGTATTATAACTACATTACGGAACGATTGGCTTACAGCGACACTTCACCTGTCGCGGGACAGGCCGCCCGGCCCCAGAACGGCAGCGGCGCCACCGGCCGGTCGGAACTGGCGATGACCTTGAAGCCGCCCTCGGCGGTCGCCACCGCCAGCTTGGGCCACAGCACCGGATGCAAGGTCTCGGCATCCAGCCGCACCCGGCCCTGCGGCAACAGCACCTCGCGGCCGCGAGCCGCCTCGCGCACCAGCACCGGGTGGGGGGCGACGTCGTCAAGAGCGGCAACGGCGGCAGTGAACAGATGCAGCAATCCCCACAGCGCCTCGGCCTGGGCGGTGGGCGCTTGTCCGGGCGGCAAGCGGTGCCGCAACGCCGCCCGGAACCGTTGGTTGCCCAGGGTCGGCCAGTCGGCGAAATAGGGCTGGCAGGCAACGTGCCCGGCAGCCATGGCCGGGCCGGCGGCGACCACGTCCAGTTCGCTCATGCTCGGGCAGAGAATGGGATTTTCCAGCGGGTCCAGCCGCGCCGCCGCATAGGCCCGCAGGAACTCAGCCAGCGCCGCCCCCGCCAGCGTACAGAAAACCACGTCCACCCGCTCCCGCCGCAGCCGCGCCAGCCAGCCCTGGCGGTTGCCGGGACCGGCCTCGCCCACCACCTCGGCACCCATGCGGCCCAGCGCCCAGCGGGCAATGCCGGCAAGCTCTCGGCCATAGCCGTCCTCACCCGGAACCAGCAGGAAACGGCGCCCCACCTCCGCCGCCATATAGGGCAGCGATTGACTCAGGCTTTGGTAAGGTGTTGACCCGAAGGGAACGATTCCGCCGTGACATTGACCACCGGTATGGGGTTGCGGGTCCCACAACACACTATCCACGGTTTCAAGCCACGCCGAGACTTCCGCCCGCAACCCATACGGGCACGGCCCGAACAGCGCCGCCGGGCGCCCCTCGCCGGCACCGTATTGGCGCACCAGGGCATCGAAGCGGCGGGGGTCGGAGCGCCAGTCCTCGACCCGCACTTGCACCGCCCGTGTGCCGCCCAGTGCGGCGCGGTTGATGGCATCGACCGCCGCCAGCGCGGTGCCGTGCAGCATCTGGCCCAGGGCAGCCTGCTCGCCGCTCAGCGGCAACAACAGCACGGCGCGGGCCGGCGCCCGCGTGAAGTCGCGCGCCCTCGCCCGCCCCGCTATCAGGGTGGCGGCAGCGCTGGAAAGGAATTTTCTGCGATCCATGCCCCAGCCTAATCGCGGCTAGGGGGCTGGCCTCAATCAGGCCAAGAGGGGGCAGGCATCAAGTGTGGTAAAGCACGCCTTCCGCCAGCATCCGTTCGAACTGATCGGACGGCACCGGCCGGGAGTAGTAATAGCCCTGCACGGTGTCGCAGCCGTTGTCGCGCAGGAAGGTGATGTGGTTCTCGACCTCGGCGCCTTCGGCGACGACTTCCAGATTGAGGCCACGCGACAGGCCGATGATGGCGCGGGCGATCTCGGCGGTCTTGGGGTTGGTGTCGACATCGGCGATGAAGGCGCGGTCGATCTTCAGCGTGGTGATGGGAAACCGCCCCAGATAGGACAGCGAGGAATAGCCGGTGCCGAAATCGTCGATGGACAGGCCCAGGCCCAACTCGCGCAGCGCCGTCATCTTGCGCACCGCGCCTTCGACGTCGTTCATCAGCATGCTTTCGGTGATTTCCAGCTCGAGCCAGCGCGGGTCGAGACCGGTTTCCGCCAGGGTGGCGACGACCAGATCGATCAAGCCACGCGAACGGAACTGGCGCGGCGAGACGTTGACCGACACCTTGATCGGCGTCAGCCCCAAATCCTGCCACAACTTGGTCTGCTCGCACGACCGCCGCAGCACCCAGGCGCCGATCGGCTCGATCAGCCCGGTTTCCTCGGCCACCGGGATGAAGTCGGCGGGCGACACCACCCCCTTGTCCGGGTCCAGCCAGCGCACCAGCGCCTCGGCGCCGACGATGCGGTTGTCACCGGCGCGCACCTTGGGCTGGTAGAAGACGGCGAATTCCTCGTTGGCCAAGGCCCGCCGCAGCCGCGATTCCAGGTCCAGGCGCTGGCGCGCCTTGAGATTCAGATCGCGCGAGAAGAACTGATACTGATTGCGCCCCGACACCTTGGCGTGATGCAGCGCGTTCTCGGCCTGCTTGACCAGCGCCGTCGCCGAGCCGGCGTCCTGCGGATAGATGGCGATGCCGATGGAGAAGGTGACGACCACCTCCTGGCCGTCGATGGCGAACGGTTCGCGCACCGTGCGCAGCACCTTTTCCGCGACGATGACGCTGTCGCCGGTGCCGGCGATGGTCATCACCAGGGCGAACTTGTCGCCTTCCAGCCGCACCGCCGTATCGGTTTCGCGGATGCAGTGGCGCAGGCGCCGCGCCACCTCGATCAGCAGCCGGTCGCCGGCCCCGTGGCCCAGCGCGTCGTTGACCGTGGTGAAATGGTCCAACCCCATCAGCAACAGCGCCACCGAGCCGCCACTGCGGTTGACCTGCAGCACCGCCTGGGCGACGCGGTCGGCGAAGATGTCACGGTCGGGCAGGCCGGTCAGTTCGTCATGGCCGAAGCGTCGGCTATCCTCGCCCGAGGACGCGCGCAGCAGGCCGAGGTAATGGGTGGGAAAATCCTCGTCGCCATTGACCGCGCTGACGGTGACCTCGAACAGACGGTCGGCGCCGTCGCCACAGCGGATCGGCCCTTGCCAGCGCCCACCGTCATTGGTGGACAGCGCCGTCAGCAGATGGCCGTGGGCAAGGTCGGCATCGGCACCCGCGCGCGTCAGCAGCGCGTCGCCGGCATGACCGGTCAACACCTCGAACGCCTTGTTGACGCGTACGATGCGGCGGTCGCCGTCGGTCAACACCACGGCGTCACGGATATTCTCTAGGATGACGTCGAGGATTGCCTGATGGTCGCTCATGTCCCCTCCCCACGGCCCGCATTTATCTCTGCCGGCGCGGGAAAGCGCAACGTCCAACTTGCCCGGTTCGCGACAGCCGTGCCATGGTTCCGGGCATGAGCGACATTCTCTATGGCGCCGTTCCGCTGGACCGCGCCCACACCCTTCGCCGCGACGCCGAGGCCCTGGCCGCCCTGCGCCGTTCCCCCGACAAGCTGGTGATCCCCACCTGGCGCGAGCTGTCGCTGGTCGACGGCGGCGACCATCTGCCCGGACAATCGCAGCAAGGCATGTTCCTCGACCCCGCCGATGCCGGTGGCGCCACCGCCGTGATGGCCCACGGCACCGCCGCCGCCGAGTTGCTGGAGCGCGCCAACGAGGTGGTGTTCCTTGGCCTGAACGCCGCCAAGGCCCCGCTTTTCGCCGCCGACCTGTCCAAATCGGCGGCCGAGGCCGACGGCAGCGGCCCGGCCTTGGGCCTGGGCGGCCATTGGCTGGGCCTGCGCGCCGTCGGCGCGCTGCTGCCGGCGGGCGATGCCGCGTTGCTGGGCTATTCCCGCGCCATGATGATCTGGCACCACCGCAACACCTTCTGCGGCTCGTGCGGCGCCCCCACCGAGACGCGCGAGGGCGGCCATATGCGGCAATGCGTGGACAGCCGCTGCAATGCCCAAACCTATCCCCGCACCGACCCGGCCGTCATCATGCGGGTGACCGACGGCGACAACATCCTGCTGCACCGCCAGCCGGGATGGCCCGCCGGGCAATGGTCGGTGCTGGCCGGCTTCGTCGAACCGGGCGAGACGCTGGAGGAAGCGGTGGCGCGCGAGGTGCTGGAGGAAACCGGCATCCTGATCGCCGACGTCGCCTATGCCGGCAGCCAGCCCTGGCCCTATCCCGGTTCGGTCATGCTGGCGTTTTCCGCCCGTGCGGTCGGCGGCACCCTGGCCCCCGACCCGCACGAACTGGAAGATGCCCGCTGGTTCAGCCGCACCACCATCCTGGAAGCATTCGACGACCGCCACCGTGCGGAACGTTCCGGATTGTATTTGCCGACGCGCGGCTCGATCTCGCGCCGGCTGGTGGAGACGTGGCTGGGGCGAGCCTAGCTCACCAGATGCACTGCCGCCAGTAATCCTCGCCGCCGGCAGCGCCGTCGAAGCAGGCACGGGCGTCTTCCTCGGTGAACCAGCCGTCGCAGCCGACCACCTTGGCCATGCCGTCCTCGCCGTCGGGGGCCGCCCGTCGGTGGTGCCCGTGCAGCGAATAGACATGGCCGCAGCGGGCTTCCACCACCGCGTAATGCCCCACGCAATCGGTGATAAGCCTGTAAGTTTCCTTGCTTTCTACGATCCTGATGCCCATGACGCAGTCCCTCCCGTTTCGGAGGCAGACATATGGCCGGCAGGATTGTTCCAAACGGGCGACCGCCACGCCTCCCACGGGCCGGGACCATGGGCCAGCAGGGCCTCGATCTCGGTCAGGTCCTTGAAGGTGTCCACCGCCCGCCAGAACCCCTCGTAGCGGAATGCCGACAGCCGGCCCCGCTCGATCAGGCGCTGGAACGGCTCAAGCACCAGTTCCTCGCCCTCGGCCATGACGTCGAAGATGCGCTGGTCCAACACGAAGAAGCCGCCATTGATCCACATGTCGGCTTCCTTGACGTCGAGAATACCGGCGACGGTGCCGTCGTCGGCCATGCGGGCGACGTGGAACGACTGGCTGGGCCGCACCGCCAGGAAGGTGGCGACCGCCCCGCTGTCGCGATGGCGGTCCAGCACGCGCGGCAGCACGATGTCGCTGAGACCGTCGGAGTAATTGGCCAGGAAGGTGTCTTCGCCGGCCAGATACGGTTTCACCCGCCGCAACCGCTCGCCGATATTGCTGTTGAGGCCGGTGTCGACGAAGGTGATGCGCCAGTCGCGGATATCCTCAGCCAGCAGATCGACCCGACGCCCTCCGTCGGTCAGCACGAAATCATTGGAGAGCGCCTCGTTGTAGCCCAGGAAGTATTCCTTGATCGCCTCACCGCGATGGCCCAGGCACAGGATGAAATCCTTGTGGCCCCAATGGGCGTACCACCGCATGACGTGCCAGATCAGCGGACGGTTGCGCAGCATGGCCATGGGCTTGGGCTGGGTCTGGGAGTAATCGCGCATGCGCATGCCCAGGCCGCCGCAAAACAGAACCACTTTCATCGTATCCTCCATGCCCGGACCTGCCCTGGAGTCGTCCGGTTCGAGCAAAGCGTCATGCCGGCCTTGAGCCGGCATCCATGATGGTGGGCGGCACCATGGACCCCGGATCGTCGCTTCGCTTGTCCGGGGTGACGCGGGGAACGGGACTGTTCACGGGAAGATGGCGACGTCGGGAATCGGCACGACGAACTGGCCGCCCCAGTCGCGGATGTACGAATGGCTGGCCATCACCTCGTGCTTGAGGTTCCACGGCAGGATCAGCAGGTAATCCGGCCGGGTCTGGCGGATGCGCTCGGGTGGGAAGATCGGGATGTGGGTGCCCGGCGTGAACCTGCCGTGCTTGTAGGGATTGCGGTCCACCGCATAGTCGATGAAGTCGGTGCGGATGCCGCAATAATTCAGCAAGGTGTTGCCCTTACCCGGCGCGCCATAGGCGACGATGGATTTGCCGTACCATTTGGCACGGATCAGGAAATCCACCAGATTCCACTTGGACTGCTTGACCTGTTCGGCGAAGCGCGAGAAGCCGGCCAGCCGGTCCAGCCCGGCCTCGGCCTCGGCGGCAAGGATTTCCGCCACCTTGGACGACACCATCCGCCCGGCCGCCTGTGGGCACAGATACAGCCGCAGCGACCCGCCATGGGTCCAGATTTCCTCGACGTCGAACACCACCAGGCCATGGGCGGCGAAGATGCGCCGCGCCGCACCCAGCGAGAAATACGAGAAATGCTCGTGGTAGATGGTGTCGTACTGGTTCTCGCCGATCAGCTTAGCGAGATGGGGGAACTCTACCGTGGCGACGCCGCCGGGCTTCAGCAGCACCGCCATGCCGGCAACGAAGTCGTTGAGATCGGGCACCTGGGCCAGCACGTTGTTGGCGATCACCAGATCGGCTGGCTTCATCCGGCGCGCCAGCTCGGTTGAGAAAAACTCAACCAGCGTCGGCACCCCTCGGGCCACCGCCGCCGCCGCCACGTTGGCGGCCGGCTCGACCCCCAGCACCGGCACGCCGTGGCGGCTGAAATGCTGCAGCAGATAGCCGTCGTTGGACGCCAGCTCGACCACATGGCTTTGCGGCCCCAGCCCCAGCCGCCGCACCACCGCGTCGACGTGCTGGCGGGCATGGTCGAGATAGGCGTCCGAGTACGAGGAGAAATAGGCGTATTCGCTGAAGATGTGTTCGGGACTGACGTACTGATCCAGTTGCATCAGCAGACAGCGCTCGCACACCTGCACCCGCAACGGATAGAACGGCTCCATGGCATTGAGCTGGTCGGCCGCGAGAAAGCTCTCGCACAGCGGCGACATGCCCAAATCCACCACATCGGCCAGCGGGCCGCCGCAGAAGCGGCACGAGCATGCGCCCGCTGCCGCCGAAGCCTGATGATCGGCGAGTTCGGAATCCTTCACGGCCATCCGTCCTTTCATCCAGAGGTCATGCCCCCTGGTCTTGAGACATAGCGCCTCCCGATTTGGCGGCGGCGGCGCGCCGGTTGGTAGCGGCCTTCCGGCGATGCCCCGGAAGGGAGCCGCACTCTCCGGAAAGCCGATGGGGTTATCCCGCAGATCGATTTCGCCGCCGTGCCGCAATGCGTAAGTCTGGGACGTCCGCAATCGGTCACGGAGAGTTCCATGCATGTCGCCATGGTCGGCAGTGGCTATGTCGGTCTGGTCACCGGCGCCTGTCTGGCGGCCATCGGCCACCGCGTGGTGTGCGTCGACGCCGACCCCGCCCGCGTCGATCGCCTGAGCCGCGGCCAGTCCCCCATTCACGAGGACGGGCTGGAAACTCTGATCCGCGACGGCATGAGCGTCGGCCGGCTGGCCGCCACCGACACCCTGGCCGCCGCAATGGACGGCGCCCAGGCCGTCATGGTGGCGGTCGGCACCCCCAACGTGGACGGCCGGGTCGACCTGACCGCGGTGGAAACCGCCTGCCGCCAGATCGGCACGCTGCTGCGCGGCCGCCGCGACCGCCCGGTGGTGGTGGTCAAAAGCACGGTGATCCCCGGCACCACCGCCACCCGCGTGCGCCAGTGGCTGGAAGAGACCAGCGGCGGCCGCGCCGGACGGGATTTCGGCCTGGCGATGAACCCGGAATTCCTCAGCCAGGGCAGCGCGGTGGCCGATTTCCTCCACCCCGACCGCATCGTCGTCGGCGCGCTGGATCGCGCCTCGGGCGACGCAGTGGCCGAGCTGTACCGGCCGCTGTCCGCCCCGCTGCTGCGCATGAGTCTGACCGAGGCGGAAATGGCCAAGTACGCCGCCAACGGGCTGCAGGCGCTGCTGATTTCCTATGCCAACCAGATCGCCGCCTTGTGCGAGGCGACGCCCGACGCCGACCACGCGCGGGTGATGGCCTCGGTGCATCTGGACCGCATGCTGGACGGTCCCGACGGCAAGCGGGCCGGCGCCACCCGCTTCCTGATGGGCGGCATCGGCTTCGGCGGGTCGTGCTTCCCCAAGGATTTGCAGGCGCTGACCATCTATGCCCACCGCCTGGGCGTGCCGGCGCCGCTGGTGGCGGCGGTCAGTGCGGTCAACGCCATTCGTCCGGCGCAAATCCTGCACCTGCTGTCGGCGGAGCTGAACGGATTGTACGAGCGCCGGATCGCCGTGCTGGGGCTGACGTTCAAGCCGGGCACCGATGACTTGCGCGAGTCGCCGGCGCTGGCGTTGATCGACCGGCTGCGCCGCCATGGCGCCCATGTCCGCGCCCACGACCCGCTGCCGGCGGCGCGGCACAAGGCCAGCGGCCTGGGCATCCCCGTCGCCGAATCCGCCGAGGATGCCCTGAGCGGCGCCGAGGGCGCCATCATCGCCACCGCCTGGCCCGAGTACCGCACCCTGGATTGGCGGGCGGCGGCGCCCATGGTGGTCGTGGATGGACGCTTCCTACTGGACGGCCTGGATGTGCCGGAAACGCTGCGGGTGATCCGCGTCGGCGCCGGCCCGGTTTCCCACAACGGTTAAGGAGCAAGCATGATCACCGAGATCATTCGCCAGGACGCGCGCAATGTGGTCGACCGGCTGGGCCGGCTGCTGGAACCGCTGGCCGGTTCGCGGGTGCTGGTCACCGGCAGCGCCGGCTTCCTCGGCGCCTTTTTCCTGGATGTGCTGGATGCCTTCAACGAACGCCACGCCCGCAATCCCGCCCAGGTCACCGGCCTGGAAAACTTCATGGTCGGGCCGCCGGAGCGCATCTCGCATCTGCTGGGGCGGCCGTGGCTGACCCTGCGCACCGGCGACGTCTCGGTGCCGAGCGAGATCGACGGCGTCTACGACTACATCATCCATGCCGCCTCGATCGGCTCGCCCTCGATCTATCGCGCCAATCCGCTGCAGGTGATCGCCGCCAACGTCCAGGGCACGTGGAACCTGTTGGAGGCGGCGCGCAAGGGGGCGCGCGGCATGCTGTCGTTCTCGTCGTCGGAAGTGTATGGCGACCCGGCGGTGGTGCCGACGCCGGAAAGCTATCACGGCAATGTCAGTTTCACCGGCCCACGCGCCTGCTACGACGAAAGCAAGCGGCTGGGCGAGACGCTGTGCGCCACCTATTTCCGCCTGCATCGGGTGCCGGTGAAGGTGATCCGCCCGTTCAACGTCTACGGCCCCGGCCAGCGCCTGGATGACGGCCGCATCATCCCCGATTTGCTGCGCGCGGCGCTGGCGGGCGGGCCGTTGGTGCTGTTCTCGGACGGTGGCGCCACCCGCTCGTTCTGCTACGTCTCGGACTTCACCGAGGCCTGCATGATGCTGATGATGATGCCCGAAGCCGATGGCGAGGCGTTCAACGTCGGCAATGCCGAGGAAGTGTCCATCGCCACCGCCGCCCGCACCATGGCGGACATCGCTGCCTCGCCCGCCTTGCCGGTGCTGTTCGAATCCAGCGCCGAGGGCGCCTATCTGGTGGACAACCCACAGCGCCGTTGCCCCGACTTGACCAAGCTGCACCGCCTGACCGGCTTCACCGCCCGCGTCCCGTTGCGCGAGGGGCTGACGCGCTCGCTGGACTCGTACCGCGAGGAGCAGGACCCGCTGCCCCAGCGCCGCAGCGCCGTGCGGGGCTAGGCCATGCAGTCCCTCGGCCTCGACCTCAAGGGCGGCCAGCCGTTGCGCTTGCTGTGCCTGGGCGCCCATTGCGACGACATCGAGATCGGTTGCGGCGCCACCGTGCTGAAACTGTTGGAGGCGTGGCCGGGGGCCAGCGTGCGCTGGGTGGTGTTCACCGGTTCCGCCCAACGCCAGGCCGAGGCCAGGGCCGCCGCCGCCGTCTTCCTGGCGGCGGCGGGCGAGGCCCGCGTCGAGTTGCTGAGCCATCGCGAAAGCTTCCTGCCGCAAGCCTGGGGCGCGGTGAAGGAGGAATTCGAACGGCTGAAGACCGAGTTCGCCCCCACCGTCATCCTGACCCATGCCGGCCACGACCACCATCAGGACCATCGGGTGGTGGCCGAACTGACCTGGAACACCTTCCGCGACCATCTGGTGCTGGAATACGAAATCCCGAAATACGAAGGCGATATCGGCAACCCCAACTTGTTCGTGCCGGTCAGCCGCGCCCACGCCGAAACCAAGGTGGCGACGCTGATGGAGTGCTTCGCCAGCCAACGCAGCCGTGGCTGGTTCGACCCCGCCACCTTCCTGGGACTGATGCGATTGCGCGGCATCGGCTGCAATGCACCCTCGGGTTATGCCGAGGCGTTTACCGCGCGCAAGCTGGTGATGTGATACGAGGGCCGAATGATCAATTCGGGCTTCGTATCCAGCGGCCATTGCGGCCGCGGCCAAGCCCGCGGAGGCGGGCGCCCGGCGAGGGCTTGGAACCCGAATGATTCAATTCGGGTTCCGTATAAGGTGACAAAACCCGCCTGCTGAGCAAATCTGGTCGCCAACGCCATTCCCCGCAAAGGCGACCGCTTTGCCCATGGACCACCAGCCCCTGATCCGCCGTGCCATGCCCGCCTTGGGCACGCCCGCCGCCATGGTGGCGGACATTCGCCGGCAACTGGACATGCCCGGCCTGTGCCTGGTGGTGGTGTTCACGTCGGCCGAGTGCGACCTCGACCTGTTGGCGCTGGAACTGAACGCCGCCTTCGGCGCGGTACCGGTGATCGGCTGCACCACCGCTGGCGAGATCGGACCGGACGGCTATGGCACGGGGTCGGTGATGGCGTTGGGGCTGGCGGCGCCCGATTTCGCCGCCGCCCCCGTCCTGCTGAGCGACCTTGCCACCCTGGACCTGCATGCCTGTGGCGGCGCCGTGCGTCAGGCGCTGCACGCCATCCGCGCCAGCGCGCCGCATTTCAAGCGCGACCAGATGTTCGCCTTCACCCTGATCGACGGCCTGAGCGGCTGCGAGGAAACGGTGGTCAGCGCCTTGCACGGCACCATGGGTGAAATCCCCCTGTGTGGCGGCTCGGCCGGCGATTGCCTGCGCTTCGCCCGCACCCGGGTGCTGCATGGCGGGCGGTGGCACGACAATGCGGCGCTGTTCGTGCTGGTGGCGACCGCCCTGCCCTTCCACGTCTTCAAGACCGAGCATTTCACCGTGGACGAGCAGCGCGCGGTGGTGACCGCCGCCGATCTGAGCCGCCGCGTCGTCACCGAGATCAACGCCGAACCGGCGGCCGATGAATATGCCCGCGTCGTCGGCCTGGAACTGGAAACGCTGACCCCCATGGTGTTCGCCAACCATCCCATGGTGGTGCGGGTGGGCGGCGCCAATTTCGTCCGCTCGATCCAGAAGGTGAACGACGACGGCAGCCTGACCTTCTTCTGCGCCATCGACGAAGGCATCGTGTTGCGGGTGGCGCGCGGCATCGACCTGGGCGAGAACCTGGCCGAGCTGTTCAGCCGCCTGCGCGGCGAATTGGGCGAACCGGCGCTGATCCTGGGCTTCGACTGTATCCTGCGCGGCCTGGAAATGGACGAAACCGGCATCCGCGCCCGCGTCGGCCGCATGATGGCCGACAACAACGTGTTCGGCTTCGCCACCTATGGCGAGCAGTTCCAGGCCATGCACGTCAATCAGACCTTCACCGGCATCGCCATCGGCAAGCGGAGCGGATCGTGACCGACCGCATCGCCGCGCTGGAGCGCGAAAACGCCAAGTTGCGCAAGATCAACGAGGTCCTGATGGACCGAGTCGAGCGCAGCATGGATTTCCAGGGCAACGCCTTTTCCCTGTTCCAGACCGCCATCCTGTTGGAAGGCAAGGTCCGCGAGCGCACGCGCGAACTGGAAAGCGCCCTGCTGGAACTGGAAGCGGCCAACCTGGCCGCCGAGGAAATGCGCAGCTTTCTGCGCGAAGCCATCGACAGCATCAACGAAGGCTTCCTGTTGTGTGACGCCGATGACCGCGTGGTGCTGACCAACGGCCGCTATCGGGCGATGTGGATGGCCGGGATCGGCGAACTGGAAGGCGACGTCTCGTTCGAGACGCTGATCCGCCGTGCCGCCCTGTCGGGCGCCGTGCATGACGCCGCCCCCGATCCCGAGGCGTGGGTGAAATGGCGTCTGGCCAACCACCGCGACCCCGGCGAGCCGGTCATCATCCGCATGGCCGACGGCCGCTGGTTCCAGATCAGCGAACGCCGCACCCGCGACGGCGGCATCGTCGGCCTGCACACCGACATCACCGAAATCAAGCTGAGCGAGGAACGCCGGCGCGAACGCGAACTGGCGGAAAAGTCCATCCTGCTGCAGGCGACGCTGGACAACCTGACCCAGGGCGTCTCGGTGTTCGACGGCAACCACCGGCTGGTGGCATGGAACCACCGCTTCGTCCACCTGCTGAAGGCGCCGGCATCGCTGGCGCGGGCGGGCGCGCCGCTGGGCGGCTTCGGCAATTTGCCGGCGGTGCGGGCGCAGTTCTCCACCCCCGACGAAATCCCGCTGGTGCACGAGGTCGAAACCGCCGACCAGACCGTGCTGGAAATCCGGCGCAATCCCATGCCGGGCGGCGGCTTCGTCACCACCTATACCGACATCACCGAACGCAAGCGCTCGGAAGAGGCGTTGCGCGATTCCGAACGCCGCATCCGACTGGTCACCGACGCCATGCCGGCGATGATCGCCTATGTTGATGCCCGCCGCCATTACCGCTTCACCAACAAGGGCTACGAGGACTGGTTCGGCCGCCCGCGCAGCAACATCGACGGCCGTTCCATGATCGAGGTGCTGGGCCAGGACCTTTACGACCTGCGTGCCGAATATGTGGAACGCGCCCTGGCCGGCGAGGAATGCAGCTTCGAGATGATGATGCCGCGCGGCCCGGCCGGCACCTGCTATGTGCTGGCCAATTACGTGCCCCATTTCGGCCCCGGCGGCAGCGTGCTGGGCTTTTTCGCCCTGATCCAGGACATCACCGAACGCCGGCTCGCCGCCCAGCAACTGGTCGAGGCCAAGGAAAGCCTGGAACGCCGCGTCGAGGAACGCACCCGCGAGCTGACCACCGCCAAGGCGGTCGCCGACGAGGCCAATCTGTCCAAGACACGCTTCCTGGCGGCGGCCAGCCACGATCTGCTGCAGCCGCTGAGCGCGGCGCGCGTCTTCGCCTCGGTGCTGACCGAGCGGCGGCTGGCGCCGCGCAACCGCTCGCTGGTGCACAGCACGCTGGCGGCGCTGGACTCGGTGGACGAGCTGCTGACCGCCCTGCTCGACATTTCCAAGCTGGATGCCGGCGTGCAGCAGGTCGACGTGTGCGACTTCGCCCTGTCCGGCGTGCTGGCGACCCTGGCCGGCGAATATGCCATGGTCGCCAAGGCGCGCGCACTCGACCTGCGCCTGCAGAATACCGGCCTGGCGGTGCGCAGCGATCCGCGCCTGCTTGGCCGCATCCTGCGCAACTACCTGTCCAACGCCCTGCGCTACACGCCCCCGGGTGGCCGCATCCTGATGGGGTGCCGGCGCCAGGGCGACGCGGTGATGGTGGGCGTGTGGGACAGCGGCCCCGGCATCCCCGCCGACAAGCTGGACGAAATCTTCGAGGAATTCCGCCGCCTGCACCCCAAGGTCGAGGGCGAACGCGGCATGGGCCTGGGCCTAGCCATCGTGCGCCGCATTGCCCGCGTGCTCGACCACGAGCTGGTGGTGCGCTCGCGATTGGGCCATGGCAGCCTGTTCGGCCTGCGCATTCCCGTCGTCGCCTGTCCCGCCCCCGAAACGCCGCTGACCGCCGACACCCAGCCGGCGGCGGTGTCGCGGCTGGAGGGCGCGGTGGTGGTAATCGTCGAGAACGACCGCGAGATCCTGGCCGCCATGCGCAGCCTGATGGAGAACTGGGGGTGCCACGCGGTGACCGGACGTTCCGCCGCCGAAGCCCAGGCCGGCCTTGCCGCCGACCACCTGCCCCCCGACCTCATCCTGGCCGACTACCACCTCGACGACGGCGAAATCGGCCTGGACGCCATCGCCGCGCTGCGCGCCGCCGCCGGTGCGCCGGTGCCGGCCGTCATCATCACCGCCGACTATTCCGACGAATTGCAGGCCCAAGCCGAGGCGGCCGATTGCCACGTGCTGAACAAGCCGGTGCGACGCGGCAAACTGCGCAGCCTGGTCGCCCACCTGCTGAGCGCGCGGGTGACCAGCGAAGGCTAACAAGCTGCGGGAAAGCACTCGCTCCAACCAATTTTGTCGTCACCCCCGCGAAAGCGGGGGTCCATGCTCGGGCAAGGCCGAGATTTCGCCGCAACATATCGAATTGCGGATGCATGGATTCCCGCCTTCGCGGGAATGACGAGACTTTTTCCGTCCCCGCCTAAGCGTGCTGTCCGCGCAAGCCCGGCAGCAGGCGGCTGGCGTTCAGCACGGCCTGGGTGCGGCTGTGCACGCGCAGTTTGCGCAGGATGGCCGAGACGTGGGCTTTCACCGTGCTTTCGGTGACGTCCATTTCGAAGGCGATGACCTTGTTGGATTTGCCGGCCACCAGCATCTCCAGCACCTTGCGCTGCTGGCTGGTCAGTGCCTCGTAGCCCTGGCGGAACAGGGTTTCCTCGTTGCCGTGGCCGGAGGTCAGCGCCAGGGTGTCGTGGGCGGGCACGAACACCTCGCCGTTCAACACCATGCGCACCGCCGCGATCATGTGTTCGCGCTCCAGCGACTTGGGGATGAAGCCCGAGGCGCCCAGGGTCATGGCCTGCGACACCGCCTCGCGGGTTTCGTCGGCCGACACCACCACCACCGGCGTCGCCGGCACGTGGTTGCGCAAGCTGATCAGGCCGGAAAAGCCGTTCATGCCGGGCATGTTGATATCCAGCAGGATCAAATCCAACTGGTCGCCGGCGGCGGCGCTCATGGCGCCTTCGAAGGTGTTGGCCTCGCTGATGGCGTGATGCGGCAAGGTCGCCTGCACCACCTGGCGCAGGGCGTCGCGGAACAGCGGATGGTCGTCGGCGATCAAAACGTGCCCGGCCTCATCCGTCATGGCGGTGTCCCCCAACAATCGCGCTCTAGCCAGTACTTTAGCATAGTCACCCGGCGCTCCGGGCCGTTTCCAGGGGGCGTTGGACTAAAGTCGAATTTCGCCGGGGCGGCGATTGTCGTGATGATCCTCGCAACCCTCCCCGGCAACGACCGAGGGAGTCGGACTTCTGAACCAAACCCGAGGAAACACCATGATCGCTCACAGCTTGGAACAGTTGAAGTCGCAAGTCGCCTTCCGCCCCCGCTATGACAATTTCATCGGCGGCGATTGGGTCGCCCCGCTGAAGGGCGCCTATTTCACCAACGTCACCCCCATCACCGGCCAGCCCATCTGCGAGGTCGCCCGCTCCAGCGCCGAGGACATCGAGCTGGCGCTGGACGCCGCCCACAAGGCCAAGGGCGCCTGGGGCCGCACCCCGGTGGCGGAACGCGCGCTGATCCTGAACCGCATCGCCGACCGCATGCAGGACCACCTGAACGCGCTGGCCCTGGCCGAGACGCTGGACAACGGCAAGCCCATCCGCGAGACCATGGCCGCCGACATCCCGCTGGCCATCGACCATTTCCGCTATTTCGCCTCGTGCGTTCGCGCCCAGGAAGGCACCCTGAGCGAGATCGACGAGACCACCGTCGCCTATCACTTCCACGAGCCGCTGGGCGTGGTCGGCCAGATCATTCCGTGGAACTTCCCCATCCTGATGGCGGCGTGGAAGCTGGCCCCGGCCCTGGCCGCCGGCAATTGCGTGGTCCTGAAGCCGGCCGAGCAGACCCCCATGAGCATCATGGTGCTGATGGATCTGGTCGGCGACTTGCTACCGCCGGGCGTGCTGAACGTGGTCAACGGCTTCGGCGTCGAGGCCGGCAAGCCGCTGGCGTCGAACCCGCGCATCTCGAAGATCGCCTTTACCGGCGAGACCTCGACCGGCCGGCTGATCATGCAATATGCGTCCGAGAACATCATTCCGGTGACGCTGGAGCTGGGCGGCAAGTCGCCCAACATCTTCTTCCCCGACGTGCTGGCACAGGACGACGACTTCGCCGACAAGGCCATGGAAGGCTTCGCCATGTTCGCCCTGAACCAGGGTGAAGTGTGCACCTGCCCGTCGCGCGCCCTGGTCCACGAATCCATCTTCGACGAGTTCATGGACCGCGCCGTCGCCCGCGTGAAGAAGATCAAGCAGGGCAGCCCGCTGGACCCGGCCACCATGATCGGCGCCCAGGCCAGCCTGGACCAGTTGGAAAAAATCCTGTCCTACATCGACATCGGCCACCGCGAGGGCGCCCACTGCCTGACCGGCGGCAAGGCGGCCAAGCTGGGCGGCGAACTGGATGGCGGCTTCTATGTCGACCCCACCATCTTCGTCGGCGACAACACCATGCGGGTGTTCCAGGAGGAAATCTTCGGCCCGGTGGTCAGCGTCACCAAGTTCAAGACGATGGAAGAAGCGCTGCACATCGCCAATGACAGCCTGTACGGCCTGGGTGCCGGCGTGTGGAGCCGCGACGGCAACACCGCCTTCCGCATGGGCCGGGAAATCCAGGCTGGCCGCGTGTGGACCAACTGCTACCACCTCTATCCCGCCCATGCCGCCTTCGGCGGTTACAAGCAGTCGGGCATCGGCCGTGAAACCCACCGCATGATGCTGGACCATTACCAGCAGACCAAGAACCTGCTGGTCAGCTACAGCGCCAAGGCTCTCGGCTTCTTCTAATCGCGGCAACCTCCCGCCGCTTGACTTGGCCGGAAGGTGCGCAACCTTCCGGCCATTTTTTTCATGCGAAGGATACCGCCATGCCGCGTATCGCCCCCACTCCGGTTCCCCGCGTGCTGTGCACAGAGGCGGCGGAACGCTTGATCGCCACCCTGCGCGACCGCCACGGCCCGTTGCTGTTCCACCAATCGGGCGGGTGCTGCGACGGCAGCGCCCCCATGTGCTTCGCCCAAGGCGAGTTCCGCCTGGGCGACCATGACGTGCTGTTGGGATACATCGCCGGCTGTCCGTTCTACATCGGCGGCCAGCAGTTCGAATATTGGGCGCACACCCAGTTGACCATCGACGTCGTGCCGGGACGCGGCGCCAGCTTCTCGCTGGAAATCCCCGAGGGCGTGCGTTTCCTCACCCGCTCGCGCCTGTTCACCGATGAAGAGGCCGCACTGTTGGAGACCGCCGGCCCACCCGTTTGAGCAAAGAAAAACGCGGCCCCCGTTGACCGGGGACCGCGCTTTCCTCGTGCGGCGTGTACTGACGGGGGATGTTTACAGCGCCGCGCGGAAGATCGCCTCGATCTCCGCCTGGGTGGCCTGGATCGGGTTGGTCACGCCACAGGCATCCTTGAGGGCGTTGGCCGCCAGCACCGGGATATCCTCGGCCTTGACGTTCAGGACGGTCAGGCCGGCCGGAATGCCCACGTCGGCGGACAGGGCACGGATGGCCTTGATGCAGGCGGCGGCGCCCTGGTCCGGCGTCATGCCGGTGACGTCGACGCCCATGGCGACCGCGACGTCGGTCAGCCGCTGGGCGGCCACCGAAGCGTTGAAGGTCTCCACATGGGGCAGCAGCACCGCGTTGCACACGCCGTGCGGCAGGTTGTAGAAGCCGCCCAGCTGATGCGCCATGGCGTGGACATAGCCCAGCGAGGCGTTGTTGAAGGCCATGCCGGCGAGGAACTGGGCATAGGCCATCTGCTCGCGGGCGTGGAGGTTATGGCCTTCCTTGACCGCCGTGCGCAGGCTTTCCGAGATCAGCGTCACCGCCTTGAGGGCGCAGGCGTCGGTGATCGGCGTGGCGGCGATGGACACATAGGCTTCCACCGCATGGGTCAGGGCGTCCATGCCGGTCGCGGCGGTCAGGGCCGCCGGCTTTTCCAGCATCATCGACGGATCGTTGACCGACAGCAGCGGCGTGACGTGGCGGTCGACGATGGCCATCTTCACGTGGCGGCTTTCGTCGGTGATGATACAGAAGCGCGTCATCTCGCTGGCGGTGCCGGCCGTGGTGTTGACGGCGACCAGCGGCATTTGCGGCTTGGCCGACTTGTCCACGCCTTCGTAATCGGTGATGTGGCCGCCATTGGCGGCACAGAGCGCGATACCCTTGGCACAGTCGTGCGGCGAACCGCCACCCAGCGACACCACGCAGTCACAGCCCTGCGCCTTCAGCAGCGCCAGGCCGGCATCCACGTTGCCGACGGTGGGGTTGGGCTGGGCGCCGTCGAAAATGGTCGCCGCCACGCCCTTGGCGCGCAGCGTCTCGGCCACCTTGTTGGCGACACCCATCTTGTTGAGAACCACGTCGGTGACGATCAGGGCATGCTTGAAGCCGTATCCGGCCAGCGTGTCCATCGCCGCATCGACGCAGCCAGCGCCCATCATGTTGACCGAGGGAATAAAGAACGTGCTCTGAGACATTACGTTACCTCCGCTTAGGCGCTTCCGGTCCTGCCCCATAGCCCCCTCACTGTCGGCGGCAAAACACGCAAGGCTTCCGGGAGCAACTGTCCCATTCTGATCTCATCCTACTCGTATGGGTATTCGACTTTAGTGCACTGTATGGCGCAGCCAACCCGCGGAGACGGACGAAAAAAAGCAGGCACCCTTGCGGGGTGCCTACCCTTCCTGGCGGGACGACCGAATCCCGCCGCGTTGGTGGCCGTGCGCCTTACAGCGCCGCCAGCCCACGCTCCAGATCGGCGATCAGGTCGCCGGCATCCTCGACGCCCACCGAAAGGCGGATAAGCTGTTCGGTGATGCCCAAGGCGGCGCGGCGCTCGGCGGGAATCGAGCCATGGCTCATGGTCACCGGATGGCCGACCAGGCTTTCGACCCCGCCCAGCGACTCGGCCAGGGTGAACAGCCTGAGCGCGGCCAGGAAGCGGCGAACGCCGGCCGCGTCGGTGTCCAGCTCGACCGAGATCATGCCGCCGAAGCCATGCATCTGGCGCCGGGCGACCGCATGCTGGGGATGACTGGGCAGACCGGGATAGAGCGCGCGGCGAATGCCTGCCCGCCCCTCCAGCCATTCCGCCACCCGCAGCCCGTTGGCCGAGTGGCGCTCCATGCGCAGCGCCAGCGTCTTCAGGCCGCGCAGCGCCAGGAAGGCGGGGAAAGGATCAAGGATGCCGCCCACCGCGTTCTGCAGAAAGCCGATCTGCCGCGCCAGTTCGTCGTCCTTCACCACCACGACGCCGCCAACCATGTCGGAATGGCCGTTGAGGTACTTGGTCGCCGAATGCAGCACGATGTCGATGCCCAATCCCAGCGGCCGCTGGATGTGCGGCGAGGCAAAGGTGGAATCGGCCACGGTCAGCACGCCCCTGCCCTTCGCCAGCCGGGCGATGGCGGCCAGGTCGGGCACCTTGAGCAGCGGGTTGGTCGGCGTCTCGACCCAGATCAGCTTGGTTTCAGGGGTGATCGCCGCCGCCACCGCGTCGATGTCGGTGGCGTCGACATAGGTGATGTTCAGCCCGGCCGAGCGCTTGCGCACCCGTTCGAACAGCCGCCACGAACCGCCGTACAGATCGTCGCCGGCGACGATGTGGGCGCCGGCATCCAGCAACTCCAGCACGGTGGCCTCGGCGGCCAGGCCCGAGGCGAAGGCGAAGCCATGACTGCCGCCTTCCAACTCGGCTACCGCCCGCTCGAACGCGGCGCGGGTGGGATTGCCCGAGCGGGCATATTCCCAACCGGTATGTTCGCCCGGCGCCGCCTGGGCAAAGGTGGAACTGGCAACGATGGGCGTCATCACCGCGCCGGTGGGGTCCTGGATGTGGCCGGCGTGCACCGCCAGGGTGGAAAATTCGGTCATGCCGCCTTCCTGCGCAGGTGATTGAGGAAATCCATCCGGGTGATCAGGCCAAGGAACCGCTCGCCGTCGACGACGATGGCCACCTTGCCGCGATCGAACAGCCGGATAAGCTGGTCGATGGAAGCGGAGGTCGAGACCGTTTCCAGCCGCGTCACCATGGCGGTGCCCACCGACGAATCGAACAGCGCGTTATGCTCCTCGACCGCCAGCAGGATGTCGGATTCGTCGATGATGCCGACGCACAAATCGCCCACCAGCACCGGCAATTGCGACACGTCGTACAGCTTCATGCGCTGATAGGCAGCGGCCAGGGTGTCCTCGGGGGTGGCGACCACCACCGCACCCTCGTCGTGCCGCCGCGCGATCAGGTCGCGCAGATCGCCGAAATTGTCGCGGGCCAGCAGGCCCTGATCCTCCATCCAGAAATCGTTGTACATCTTGGACAGGTACTTGTTGCCGCTGTCGCACACGAAGGTGACCACCCGCTTGGGCGTGGTCTGGGCGCGGCAATAGCGCAGCGCGGCGGCGATCAGCGTGCCCGAGGACGACCCCACCAGGATGCCTTCCTTGCGCAGCACCACGCGGGCGGTGCCGAAGCTCTCGCCATCGGGGATGGTATAGGCGTGGCGCACCAGCGACAGGTCCGACACCGGCGGCACGAAATCCTCGCCGATGCCTTCCACCAGCCACGACCCCGCCTCGCCGATATGGCCGGTATTGATGTAATCGGCCAGGATCGACCCCTTGGGGTCGGCCAGCACCATCTCGGTGGTGGGCGACACCTTGGCGAAATAGCGGCCCAGGCCGGTAATGGTGCCACCCGAGCCGACGCCTGCCACCACCGCATCCACCTGTTCGTCCATCTGGCGCCAGATTTCCGGACCGGTGGTGCGTTCATGCGCCGCCGGATTGGCCGGATTGTTGAACTGGTCGGCGTAATAGGCGCCGGTGGCGCGGGCCAGGTCGGCGGCCAGGTCCTGGTAATACTCGGGATGGCCCTTGCCGACGTCCGAGCGGGTCAGCACCACCTCGGCGCCCATGGCCTTGAGGTGGGCGATCTTCTCGCGGCTCATCTTGTCCGGAATGACCAGGGTGAGGTGATAGCCCCGCCGCGCCGCCACCAACGCCAGCGCCAGGCCGGTATTGCCGGCGGTGGCCTCTACGATGCGGCCGCCGGGCTTGAGGACGCCGCGCTTTTCGGCGTCATCGATCATGCTGACGGCGATCCGGTCCTTGATGGACCCGGACGGGTTCTGGCTTTCCAGCTTTACGAACAGTCGGCACGGCCCGGTGTCCATATGGCTGAGTTCGACCAGGGGGGTGTTGCCGATCTGGGTCAGCAGGTCTGCGTCATATGGCATGAGAGGACACTCGCATTTACACGGAAAACTACAACCGAACCTAATCAACAGCACTTCGTACGTCAATCTATAAAAATACTGGTTTTATGATTTACATTAAACGCGACAGCATCTCGGCGACTCGAACGAGGTGCGAAGCGTTAATGAGCGATGGTGCTGAGGGCCGAGACGATGGAATCCAATCCCGAATGGCGCAGCGGGAAATAGGGCTTGTCCAGGCTGCGGCACAGCGACTTGACTTTGTTCAACGCCGAGTGGCTGACGAAGTTGACCGGGAACAGGACGGCGTCGGCCTTGCGCAACAAGGTGCCGAGGCGGTCGATGCTCTCTTCCATGCCGCCGTCGTGATACTCGAACCGGCCGTTGCGTTCCTCGATCAGGCGGCGGACATGGGGCGTGCGGTTGCGCCCGCCCACGTACAGAATGCGCCGCCCCTTCAAATCCACATCGCTCATGGCAGACCTCCAGGCATAGTTCCGCTGGTGCCCTGGCTTGCCGCCGGGCGCGGCTCTTAGCGTTGATCCGATGATTTCACATATTTTTGTGGCAAGTCAACACCACAAATACACCGACTTTATAGATTTATTGTTCTTGCGCAGACATCGCCCCCGCCGTCGGCGTGGTCAACGCAACAGGTTGAACGCCCCGGCGGCAATCAGCAGGAACGCGCTCACCCACTCCACCGGTCGGCGCCAATCGCCCAGGGCCTGGCGCAGGCGGGTGCCGAAATGGGCGACGCCGATGCCGTAGACCAGCGACGGAATGGCGATGGCGCCGACACCGAAGGCCAGCCCCATCTCCCCGCCCCACAGCGCGCTGGACGACGACGCGGCGGACAGCAGCACCACACCCAGTGGCGCGCAGGGCGTCAGCGCCATGCCGATCCCCATCAGGAACAACCCAACCGGCCGGCTGCCCCGCCGTCCCAGGCTGCAGGCGCGATGCTGCGGCCAACCGCCCAGCAGCAGCGCCAGCCCGACCAGGACGCCGGCCAGCCCGACCACCACACGGATGGCGGGAACGCCGACGGCGTCCTCGGCCAATCCGCCCAGCAGGCCCGAGGCGGCGCCGAAACCGACATAGACGCACAGACGCCCGGCCGACAGCGGCGCCAGGATGCGCCACGACTGCCGCACGCCCCCATCGGTGGCCAGGAACACCGGCCCCAGATAGGGCAGACACGAGATCAGGCACGGCCCCATGCCGAACACCAGCCCCATCAGCATGGCCATGGGCAGGCCGATGGCGGCGACGGTCACCTCGGGCGGCAGCGCCGTCATGACTCGTCCCCCTGCTCGGCCAGGAATTCGCTGCGGGCCAGGATGGCGGCGCCGAACGCGGTGGTGGTCTGGGGATAATCCGGCACCACCAGCTCGCGCCCCAGCTCGTCCTGGATGGCGGCGACCAATCCCTTGTTCAGCGCCGGGCCGCCGTCGAAATAGACGCGGTCCTCGATCCCCACCCGTTTCGCCAGCCGCACCGTGCGCCGGGCGATGGAGTAATGGATGCCGGCCACGATCTCGCCCTTGCCGTGACCGTTGGCCAGCAGGCCGATGATCTCGGATTCGGCGAACACCGTGCAGGTGCTGTTGATGGACAGCGGCGCGCCATCGCCCGAGAAATGCACCTGGCCCAGGTCTTCCAGATCCAGGTCGAGATTGCGGGCGGCGACGTCGAGAAACCGGCCGGTACCGGCGGCGCATTTGTCGTTCATGGCGAAATTCACCACGTTGCCCAGATCGTCGACCTGGATCGCCTTGGAATCCTGGCCGCCGATATTGATGATGGTGCGCACGCCGCCGAACGCCTTGCCCGCCTCGTGGGCGCCGATGGCGTTGGCGGTGATTTCGCTGATGGAATCGTCCGCTTCCTTGAACAACTTGCGGCCGTAGCCGGTGGCGATCAGATAGCGAACGCGGTCACGGCCGATGCCATGACGATCCAGCAGGGTTTGCAGCGCCTCTTTGGCGTTCTTGTGGAACAGCGACCCCGAGGCGGTGACGTGAACGCCCACCATCTCTCCTTCGCTTCCAACCACGGCCACCTTGATGGCGGTCGAGCCGATGTCGATGCCGGCGAAATAGCTCATTTGCGAAGCCTCTTGCGGGTCTTGATGGATTCCAGGAACGCCTCGATGCGGGTGGACAACTGGCCCATGTCGTCGGGGCTGTAGTCGGTTTCCACGTACAGCATGGGAATGCCCTTGGCGTTCAGCAGGTCGGCGATGGATTTCTGCTCCATCTCGTAGACCTGGCAGCCGGCGAAGGATTGATAGACGACGCCGTCGGCCGAAAACTTGGCGGCCAGGTCGAGAATGCGGCGCTGGCGGTCGTCATTGCGGGTGAAGATCGGGCAGGTACACGGCTTCAGGTACTTGTCGGCCAGGCTGTCCACCATGTCGCCCACCAGCCACTCGTCCACCGCCGTCATGTCGTAGAGCATGCGGTTGGCCGAGCAGGTTTCGTCCGCCACCACCACGCCGCCGGCCTGCTCGATCAGCAGCGGCAGCTTGAGGTTGGGAAAGATCGGCGGCGAGCCGGTGAACAGGATGCGCGGCGCCTTCTTTTGGGCGGCGGCCATGCCTTTCTCCACCCGTTCGGCCAGTTCCTGGTTCAGCGCCTCGACCTTCTCGGTCCAGCGGTCGAGGTCGTCGAAGAAGAAGGCGTTGGTGACAAGAAAGGCGTCCTTGCCCAGGAATACCGCCGGCTGGCGATTACGGAAGCCGTCCATCACCCGGAACGCCGCCTCGGCCCGGCGGATGCGCGCCATCGCCGCCAGCAGGTTCTTGCGGGTCAGGCGCTTGCCGGTCAGTTGGCGCAGGCGCTCGGCGAAGCCGCGCACCGAGCGCTGCCAATAGACCCGCGCCGCCTCGCTTTCCTTCACGTTGGGCAGTTCCAGATCGAAGACGGCATGGCCCATGCCTTCCATCATGGCGCTGGCCTTCTTCTTCTGGTCGCAGGTGGTGGGATTGACGATCAAATCCAGCTTGCCGACGCGCGGCACCGGATTTTCCGAACACAGCATGCCCAGCGTCGCCTTGACCAGCGAGCACGACTTGGCCGGCATGAAATCGGCGCCGATCTGGTCGTAATGATACGAGCCGTTGCACAGCCGCACCGGATGGGCGCCCATGGCATAAATCAGCTCCTCCGGCGCCTGGATGCAGGTGGTGCCGACCAGGATGCCGTCGGGGCGGATATTGTCGCCGTGGATATAGACGCGGCGGAACAGGTCGTAGAAATAGGCCATGGCGGCCGGATTGTCGTCGAAATCGTCGACCATGCGGTCCAGCATGGACTCTGCCTCGCGCGCCTGGCGCGAGCGGTTGAAGGCGTCAGGACTGGCGCTGGTCACAGCGGCCTCCTTTGTTCATGCGTTTGAGGAAGCCCTGTTCGGTGGCTTCGAAAATGCCGGTACCGGCGAACGTCACCTTAAGCGCGCCGGTTTCCGGGCAGGCGGCGACGCATTTCAGGCACAGCGTGCAATCGTCCATCATGATGTCGCGGGTGACGACGTCGTCGGCGATCTCCTTGATCTCCATGTCGCATACCCGATAGCAGTCACCGCAGCGGGTGCACTTGTCGCCGTCTTTCTTCAGCTTCAGCAGGGCCGGCTTCGACAGCAGGTAATGCAGCGCGCTCATGGGGCAGAAAAAGCACCAGAAGCGCTTTTTCACGAACGAGCCGACGAAGAACAGACCGGTGGTGACCATGCCGAGCGCGCTCATCACCATGGCGGCCGAAGTGGAAAAATCGACCGTGAAGTACTGGGTGTTGCCGGTCAGCAGCGGGATGATCATCTTGCCCGGGCAGATGCTGCAGAACGGCAGCTTCATGTCGGAATGGAACCAGCCGGCGCCGACCCCCAGCGGAATCAGGATGGCCAGCACCAGCAGCAGATACTTGACGCGGCTGAGCTGGCGGAACTGGCCGTGGGTGTAGCGGGAATAGCGGATGCCCAGGCGCCGCCGCAGCGCGGTGATCCAGTCCTGCAGCGTGCCCAACGGGCAAACGAAGCCGCACCACCCCTTGTTCAGGGCGACGAACCAGGCGAAGAAGGCCACGAAGCCGGTCAGGATCGACCACGCGGCGGCACTGAACAGCTTGTCCCACTTCCAGCCCAGTTCGTGCTGCAGCGGCATCAGGAAGCACATGCCGACCCGGCCTTCGCTGTTATAGCCGCACGACAGCATGGGCATGGAATTGCCCAGCTCGATGCCGGCATAGCCGCCATAGATCACCAGTACGAAGAAGAACGCCTGCAGCCAGAAGCGGAAGCGGTTGAAATCGACGTTGTTGACGGCGTTTTTCAGCTTATGCATCGAGGCGCACCTCCTGGAACGGGCGGACGCGACGACGGCGGTAAAGGTAGATGGCGGTGCCGAGGAACACCAGAACGCCGCCGCTGATGCCGAGGCCGAAGGCGTAAGAGCGGTAATCGGTTGGCGACGGCGAGTATTTCCCGGCCAGGCTGGTGCGCAGCCGCGCCGACTGGAAGGGCTGGCCCTGCCAGGAACCGGGGCCGGTGGCGGCCTCGGCGGTCACCAGGAACGTTTGACGGTTCAGGCGCCAGAATTTGTTCCAATCGGGGAAATAGTCGCGGATCAGGGTGAAGGCGACGCGGCCGTCGGCACCGCTGACCACCGTCTTGCTCCAGCCCTGCTGGGTTGCCAGGGTGACGACGGCGCCGGCCAGCGGTTTGCCGAAGCTGGTGACGGTAAAGGCGATCTGGTCGCCCGACACCAGCCGGGTGAACAGCTTTTCGTCGGGCATGTGATCGCGGACCAGTTCGATGGGCTGGCCCGGATCGCTGATGGCGGTTTCCTGGATGGCGTCGACGCCCTTCTTGCAGCAGGTCCCCTTCAGCACCTCGGCCTTGGCGACGGTGGCGTCCAGATGGCCGTCGACGATGGCGGCCCGGGTCAGATAGGCGTTGTAGAAGCCCATCTCGGACACCGCGATCTGGGCATGGGCGTTGCCGCCATCGGCGGTCGGCGCCACGTCCCAACTATCGCCGGTGGCAGCGACCACATGCAACGGCGGCAACGGCTCGGCCGCCGCGACCGGCGCCGATTGGGCCGGGGCGGTGCCTTGCCGCAACCACAGATGCTTGAAATCGGCGTGGTTCATCGCCCGCTCGCCGACGTCGGTCTCGCTCGTCCCCTGGCTGCGGGGGACGTCGGCCGCCGCCCGGCGCCCGGCCGGCGGCGCATCCGCCAACCACAGGACCCCGCCGATGACGGCCCCGCCAGACGCCTCGATGGCGGGACCGGCCTCGCTGGGGTGCTGGTGCTGCGCCACGCCCGGATGGCTGCTTAGGGCGATGATGGTTGCTGCCAGGGAAACACCATATTTCGTACGCATGGCCCGCCCTCCCCTAGTACTTGGCTTTGAGGGAAAGGAAGAACGTGCGCCCAGGCATCATGCTTGATTCGTAATATTCCTTGTCGAAGAGGTTATCGATCGAGAACGTCGCCGCGTAACTTTCGGTGATGTTCCAGCCGATCTTCGCATTGACCAGCGTATAGGGATCGTAGGCGCCGGGAACGCCGGTGACGGTGTCGGTGCTGTTATTGGTGGAATAGACCTTGGACACGTGCTGGGCGACCAGCGAGCCGAACAGGTCCTTGTATTCACCCTCGACGCCGATGTTCCACATCTTGTCCGGCATCATGGTCACCCGCCGTTCGACCGAGGTCGGCACGATGGAGTTGTTGGTGACACGCGAATCCTGCACGGTCAGATTGGCGAACGCCGTCACCCCGCCGAACAGATGCTGGCGCACTTCGCCCTCGATGCCCTGGACGTGGGCGCCGCCGGCGTTGACCTTGTTGTTGTTGGTGCCGCTGGTATAGCTGTAGATCAAATCCTTGATCTGGCTATTGAAATAGGTCGCCTTGAACGTGGTCTGGGTCGGCAGGGTGTGTTCGCCGCCGAATTCCCAGCTCCGCGACTTTTCCGGCTTCAGATCGGGATTGGCCCAATAAATCGTGCTGCCGCTGGACCAGGTGGAATACATGTCCGACAGGCTGGGGGTGCGGAAAGCCTTGCCCCACGCCGCGCGCAGCGTCGTCGAGGGTGCCGGGCGGAACACCGCCGACAGTTTGGGACTGAGCGCCGATTTGGTGCGTTCGTCGTAGGATTTGTTGAAGGTGGTGCCGGTATATTGCCGGGCGCTGCCGCTGGTCGCCCAACGGTCGTAGCGGGCGCCGACGTAAAAAGTCACCTTGTCGGTGGCCGAGAACTCGTCCTGCAGGTAAAGGGCTTGCGACAGCGTCTCGCCATTGGCTTCACCGGTGGTGGCGCCCAGAAAGCCGTCCTCGCGCCAGTTGGACATGGCATAGGTGTGCTTGTCCAGATTGGCCTGGCCGCCGTAAACGCCGGTGGTGACGTAATGCTGGGTTCCCAAGGGAATGCCGAGCTGGCCGTCCAGGTCGGTCTTGTTGGTGGGAATGTCGGTATAGGTGCCGGCCCCGCCATCGTCATTCGAGCCAGCCGCCGGGGTGATGTACCAGTAGTCGTTGCGCATATGGGCCGCGGTCAGCTTCAGCGCGACGTCGTCCCAGAGGGTGGTCTCATAGCCCAGCTTGTAACGCTGCGCCTCTTCGCCATTGGGTCCCGCAAGGAAGTCGCTGGCGCGGACGCTGGCGTTGGCACCGGCGCCGGTCAGCGTCACCGGAGTGGCGGCGGTGCCGGCCGGGACGACGCCGCCGGCGGCGTTGCGCAGGTAAGAGTTCGAGTGATCGAAACTGGTGGCGGAATCGTGATAGGCCGCCTCGGCGGTGATCTTGGTGTCACGTTCCGGCTCGATAAAGAACTTCAGGCCCAGATTGTCCTTCACCCAGCCCTTGTTCCCCTTGTCGCCGACAACGAACGCACGGGCGCCGGTGGGGGATGTGGTGCCCTCCCATCCGGTGACACCGACACCACCGCCGCCAGAGGCGCTTTTGGTCACGTAGTCCTGGATGTAGCCCTGGCTGCCGGAATGATCCATGTTGACGACCACGCCCAGATCGGCGGCCGGGAACGACCATTTGTCGCGGTAGGTTCCGCTTTCGCGGTGAGTCTGGTTGCTGCCGATGCCGCCGCGCAGGATGACCTCGCGCTTGGTCGGCGCCTTGGTGATGACGTTGACGACACCGCCCATGGCCGAGCCGCCGTACAGCGCCGAGAACGGCCCCGGCACCACCTCGATCTGCTCGATGTTGTCGACCGGCACGGTGGACAGGTTGGTGCCCTGGCTGAAACCGTTGTTGATGTTCTGGCCGTCGATCATGACGCCGGTGCGGTAATAACCCGGCACGCCGCGCATCAGGATCTGGTTGTTCCAGGCGCTGGGGGTGCCGTCGCCGCTGGCGTTGACGTAGACGCCGGTGACGTTCTTCAAGGCGTCGTCGATACGCTCGACATTCTTGGTTTCGATCTGCTTGTCGGTCACCACGCTGACGCTGGCCGGCGCTTCCGACACCAGCTTCTGCGTCTTGGTGGCCGTGACCGAAACCGTCTCCAGAACGGTGCCGGCTTCTTCGGCGGCAGCCGGGGCGCCGCCCGGCAAGGTGGCGACCAGCGCCAGGCCAATGATTTTCTTCATGACATCCTCTCGGTCGCCAGACTCCGGCCACGCCGGGGGCAACCCGCCAAGTTTCAGGTCCCCCGCAGGGGAGAGTGCGTTGGTGGGGGGATGTCAGGCGAAAGGAGGCGCCCGTGCGCCCGGAACCCGATTGGCCAGAAAACCGTCGGCACGGCGGACGAGAGGCGGCCGGACGACCGCCAGCAGCTCGGCGGAGATCGCCGGAACCGCGACGCGCAGGGAGGTGGGATCGACCGCGCCATGTCCCAACGGCAGGCACAACGCGCAAATGACGGTATGGCGGTCGCCCTCGGCATCCGTTGCCGCGCCGCCCCCCACATCGACGGCGACCATGCCGTCGATGGTGCACACCGAGATGGTGGCAATAGTTCCCGCCCGGGGAAAGGCGATGTCGGGCAGCAGCGGCCCGGCGCCGAGATTGAACAGCAGGGCGAGCAAGCCCAGCCATGCCGCTATCGCCCGCCGCCACCCATATGGCGGCGCGGCGATGGCGGAACAGCCAATACCCTCACGCTCTCGCACGCCCATGGCGCGCACTCCCCCTCATCCGGAAACGTCATGCGCACGCGCACCGCCGAGGGCGGACGCCTGCACGCAGCAGTGGGATGGTTAGGAGAGTGGAGGCGCGCGCGGTGCGGCCGAGCCGGCCGGATGGATCAGGTGGACCGGGTCGTTCCACGCCGCGAACAGCGCTTCGACGACCGGCACCTCCGGCGGCAGCGGAGCCTGATGGGCGACGGGAACATCCGCGCCGCCCTGCATGAACGGCAGGCAGAACGCGCACAGCGAGCGATGGTCGCCATCGCCCTGGGGCGTGCCGTCCACGTCGATCGCCACCATGCCGGCGGCGGTGCAGACGACGACGTGCTCGCCCGACAGGGCCTGGGCAAAAAGCGGCACCCCGGCGGATACCGGGCGGGCCGACACGGCGCCGACGCCAAGGATGTTGAACGCCAGCAGCACCAGCCCCAGCCACGACACGATGCTGCGCCGCGCGCGTCCTACCGCGCGGTCGATTGTCCTGTCATAGATCCTGGGGCCATTACCCATACGCATGGTATGGGAATATGATCTTCGGAATGGTTGCGGTCAAGAAATGAAACCGACGTGCCCAACGGCCGCGCGCGGCGCAATTAATTGCTCACATGACGATGCCTATCAGACTACTGCTGTTATCGACATATCAGCAGCCGGAGGCCCCCCGTGACCCGCCCGATCATCGACATGCGCAGCCGTCCGGCCTTTCTTGCCCCGTTCTATGGCTCCACGCCGGGAACGGCGGAATTCGAGACGGCGCGTTGGCTGAACCGCCGCGTCGGTTCACTCAGCGACGACCACTTCACCGCCTCGGCCACGCTGGACGGTTTCGTCACCGAAGTGCGCGCCGCCGGCATCGCCCGCGCCGTGGTGGTCGGGCGCGAGACTCCCGGCCTCAGCATCGCCAACGACCGCATCGTCGAGATCACCGCCGGCCACGCCGAACTGGTGGGCATCGGCTCGGTCGATCCGCAGGCTCGCGGCCCGCGCGGCGCCGTCGCCGAGGTGGAGCGCGCCATCACTCAGTTGGGACTGGCGGCGATCAACGTCGAACCGGGCTTCGGCGCCCCCGCGCTGAAAGCCGACGACCCGCTGTTGCTGCCGGTCTATGATTCCTGCGCCCAGTTGAGCGTGCCGGTCTTCATTATGTCGGGACCGACGACGCCCGACCCGGACTTCAACGACCCCGCCGCCATCGGCCGCCTCGCCCGCGCCTTCCCGACGCTGAAGATCGTCTGCCACCACGGTTTCTGGCCGCGCGTGGCCGAGATCGTCGGCGTCGCCTTCCGCTACGAGAATGTCTTCCTGGTCCCCGATATGTACCTGTTCCTGCCCGGCAGCGGCCTTTACGTCGAGGCCGCCAACGGATTTCTTCGCGACCAGTTGCTGTTCGGCAGTTCGTATCCGTTCCGCCCCATGGGCCAAACCATTGCCGATGCCCATCGGCTGGGCTTCAACGACGACGCGCTGGACGCCTTTTTCTTCCGCAACGCCAACCGGGTGCTGGGGCTGGGGCTTTAGCACTCGTCCCCACTATTGCCGTCACCCCCGCGAAGGCGGGGGTCCATGCTGGGGCAAGACCGAGATTTCGCCGCAGAACGTTGAGTGGCTGATGCATGGATTCCCGCCTGCGCGGGAATGACGAGACTATTTACGCGGCCTGTTAAGTCCCCAGCGCCCGCAACCGCACTTCGTCGCGGATCAGGATGCGGTTGGGACTGACCTCGATCAGGCCGTCGACGCGAAACCGTTCCAGCGTCGACGATACCCATTGCCGGGTCGAGCCGACCATGCGGGCCAGGTCTTCCTGGGTCAGGGTGCGGCCGATCACCACCCCTTCGGGCCGCCGCCGTCCCTCCGTCTCCGCCATCAGCACCAGCAATTGCGCCAGACGCTCGGCGGCCGAGCGGGTACCCAGCATGTGGATCACGGCCGAGAAGCAGCGCCCCTTGTGGACCAATGCCTCGACCAGCGCCAGCGCCAGCCGGGGGCTGTTTTCCATCTGCCGGCGCAATTGGGCGCCGCGGACGTGCAGCAATTGGGTGGGGCGTACCGCCTGCCCCGACCACATATGCGGCGATCCGCCGAAAATCTCGGGACCACCGACGAAATTGCCCGGCATCCAATAGGCCAGGGTGATCTCGCGTCCCGACGGGCCGCTGTAGAAGATGCGCATCTGCCCGGCCAGGATGACGAAGATGCCGTCATGCTGGTCGCCCTGACGGAACACGGTTTCGCCGGCCGCCACGGTCAGCAACGACGAGGCGGCGAACAGCGCGGCATATTCGTCGTCGCTCAGCGCGGCCAGCAGGTTGGAGCCGGCCTCGGCCGGCTCCTCGCTCAGGCGCAGCGATGGTGCGCTCGCCACCGGGCGGCCGATCGCCCCCATGGCTCAGGCCCGCGGCGCCGTGCCGATGAAGGCCGAGGCCCGCTCGCCCCACCGTTCATGCGGGTAGTAGTCCCAGATGGCGTGGTGCTGGGTCGCCCAATTATCCCAGAACACCAGCGAGTTGGGCGCCCAATGGATGCGGGCCTGAAACGCCTGGTTCTTCTCGATATGGCGGAACAGCAGATTCAGAACGGCGTCGCTTTCCGACCGCGTCAGTTGGACGATGTGGCTGGTGAACGCCTCGTTGACGAACAGGTACTTGCGCCCGGTCAGGTGATGACGCGCCACCACGGGATGCTCGGTGGCGGGGAACGACTGCCCGGCCTGCGGCGCGGCGCCATAGCCCGCCGTCCATGCCTTGCCGCCGTCATGGATGGCGGTCAGGCCGTCCAGCAGGTGCTTGAGCGGGTCGGACAGCGATTCATAGGCCAGGTACATGTTGGCATAGGCGGTGTCGCCGCCGATCTCGGGCTGTTTGGTGACGCGCAGGAACGATCCCCAGATCGGTTCGGCATCGCACGAGACATCGGCATGCCAGGCGTCGCCGGCGGTGTAACGGGTATCGCGGCCGGTGCGCCATGCCAGGATTTCCGGGTCCTCGGCCACCGACGACAATTGCGCGGCGCCGCCGAGCAAGTGGCGATGCAGGGTGCCGAAATGGCGGGCGAAGCGCTTGTGGTCGTCGGCGCTGATGACCTGGTCGCGAAACACCAGCACCAGATTGTCGGCGATGGCGGTCTTGATGTCGGCCAACTGCGCCGCACTCAGCTCCTTGGACAGGTCGACGCCGCTGACCTCGGCGCCCAAGGCGGGCGACAGCGGCTTGACCGTGATGGTGTCATAGGCCGGACGCAAGCGGGTGTTCCACGCCTCGATGGCGGTCTTGTCGTTGAAATCGCGATAGAAGCTCATGTTCATCCCCCTAATCAGATTTCGTAGGCGAACGGAGCGTCCGCCTCGGTGAAGAATTCCCGGTAGATTTCCTTGCGCAGCGCGATGAAGTCGGGGCTGGAGCGGTCGCGCGGGCGCGATAGCCTCACCGGCAGCACCTTCTTGACGGTGCCCGGCCGCGACGACATCACCACCACCTCGTCGCCCAGGAAGATGGCTTCGTCGATGTCGTGGGTGACCAGAACCATGGTGGTTTTCTCCACCTCCCAGATGCGCAGGATCTCTTGCTGCATCTGGATCTTGGTCAGGGCATCGAGTGCGCCGAACGGCTCGTCCAGCAGCAACAGTTGGGGCTGGTTGGCCAGGGCGCGGGCGATAGCGACGCGCTGAGCCATGCCGCCTGACAATTGGTGCGGATAGGCCTTGGCGAAACCGGCCAGCCCGACCAGATCCAGATGATCAGCCACCCGGCGCGCGATCTCGGCCTTGGGCAGGCCCTTGAGGCCGAAGGCGATGTTCTGCTCCACCGTCAGCCATGGCAGCAGCCGGTGTTCCTGAAAGATCACGCCACGATCCAGGCCGGGGCCACCCAGCGGACGGCCGCCCAGGGTGACCGCGCCGTCGTAATCGCCTTCCAGGCCGGCGATGATGCGCAGCAGCGTGCTTTTGCCGCACCCCGAGGCGCCGACGATGCTGATGAACCGGCCGCCGGGGATGTCGAGCTGGATATTGCTCAACGCCTGGACCGCACCGGTCTTGAGGGGAAACGTCTTGGACAGCGGACCGATGCGCAAATCGTCGGTCCGGGCGGCGGAAACGGCCATGGCTTTCAGCTCCCGGCGAAGGTGGATTTCCAGGTAATCAACCGGCGCTCGGCCGCCTTCAGGACGACGTCGAGCAGCTTGCCCATGGCGCCGATGGTGATCATGCCGACCAGCACCTGGTCCGTCTGGCTCATCTGGCGGGCGTCCATGATCAGGTAGCCGATGCCCGACGACGCGGCGATCAACTCAGCGGCAACCACGCACATCCACGCCACCATCAGGCCGACGCGCAGGCCGGTCATGATGCTGGGAAGCGCGCCGGGCAGCACCACCTGGGCGATGAAGCGGCCGCGCGTCACCTCCAGGATGCGAGCCAATTCGACGAAGCGATGGTCGGTCTGGCGGATGCCGTCGATGGTGTTGACCAGGATGGGAAAGAACGCGCCAAGGAAGATGATGTAGACCTTGCCGCTTTCGCCGATGCCGAACCACAGGATGGCAAGCGGAATCCAGGCGATGGGCGGAATGGGCTTGAGCAACTGGATGGTAAGATCGGTGAAGCGGTCGAAACCGCGCGACAGGCCGATGGCGATGCCCAGCACCAGGCCGGCGACGGCGGCGACGGCAAAGCCTTCCAACACCCGTAGCAGGCTGATGCCGAGATGGCGGAACAGGTCGCCGCTGGCGGCCAGTTCCCAGAACGCCTGTCCGACCCGCAGCGGCGACGGCAGCAGAATGGGGCGGATCAGGTGCAGCTCGAACGCCGCCTGCCACAGGGCGACCAGGACCAGCGGCAGCGCCACGTACAGCGCCGCCCGGCCCACGGACCGCCCAGCCGTCCGCAGGGCGGGGAGCAAAGCCCCCGCCCCCGGCCATGACCGCTGCCGCCGCGTGACCGGCGCCTGGATGGCCAGGTCGGTGCTCATTTCAACCCCGCCTCGGCGGCAAGCTTGCGGTTAAAGAAGGCGTCGACGTCCACCGAGGTCTTGATCAGACCGTGGCTGCGCATGAAGGCTTCGGTCTTCTTCACCTCGGCGACATCGTCGTCGTGGATGGCGGGGTCGTAATGCATGCGCTGCAGCACCTGGGTCAGCAATTCGGGCGCCAGGTTGACGTCGCCGCTGATCAGCTCGGCCGCTTCCTTGGGATTGGCGGTGATGAAGTCCGAGGCGCGCTTGTAGGCCCGCAGCAACGCCTTGGCCTGTTCCGGCCGGTTCTTGAGGAAGGTGTTGTCGGCGAAAATCAGCAGCAGACCCTTCTTGATGCCGGTGCCGTCGGCCAGCACGCGCACCGCCTTTTGCGATTCGTAGCGGGTCAGGATCGGCTCCCACACCGCACCGGCGTCGATGGTGCCGGCGATGATGGCCGGCGGTATTTCCGCCACCGGCAGGTTGACCAACTCGACATCGTTGAAGGTCAGGCCGCCCTGCTCCAGCACCAGGGCCAGCAGGTGATGGGCATAGGACCCCTTGGTCACCGCCACCTTCTTGCCCTTGAGTTCCTTGGGCGAAGCGATGGGCGACGCGGCGCCGACGATCACCGCCAGGCTTTTGGGACCGTCCGAGGTCAACGCGATCAGGCTGGTGTCCAGCCCGGCCGCCTTGCCGACCAGCGCCGGAGTGTCGCCAGCGAAGCCGATATCCTGCTGGCCGGCGGCGAACGATTCGTTGATCGGCGGACCGGCGGCAAAGGACGTCCACTTGATCGAGGCACCCGGCGAGACCTTCGCCAGTTCCTCGTCCAGCCAATGCTTTTGCTTGGCCACGAACAGCGGCGCGTAAATGGGATAGGGCTGGGTGGCGATCCGCAGATCCTCGGCGGCGACGGCGGTGCCGGCCAAGCCCAGGGTGATCGCGGCGGCGGTGACCAGGGCGGTGAATTTGGAAACGGCCATTGATGGAACCTCGTTTCTTGCGGGGCGGCCTGCGCCCTCGAATTAGCTTTACCTATAAAACTGGTAGACAATAGCTTTATCTGGAATACCCCCCCTGTCAAGGCACCTTTGAGACACCCATCACAAAAACTATTAAAAGACTAATTTTATAGATTGACTCTCACCTGGCATGGCGGCAACACTGCGGGTGATTGCATGCTTCAGAGTGCGGAGTGCCCCCAAGGGGTCCTTGAAAAAGGACCACCTGTCCTTCGCCGACGTCGTCGCCCAGGCCGTCGGCACCATCGCACCGTCGGGGTCGCCCGCCTTCGTCATTCCTGCGGTCTTCATCAGCGCCGGCAACGCCACCTGGCTAGCCTATCTGTTCGCCACCCTGGCGCTGGTGGTGCTGTCGCTCAACATCAACGTCTTCTCGAAGCGCTCGGCCTCCCCCGGCGCGCTCTACGCCTTCGCCGGCCAAGGCCTGGGTCCGGTGTGGGGCGCCATCTCCGGCTGGGCCTTGGTCATCGCCTATCTGTTCACCGGCGGTGCCGTCATCTCAGGTTCGGTCAACTACGCGCTGGTGGTGCTGGGCCTCAGTTGGTGCCATAGTTTTCGTCGCGGCGCTCGCCGCGGGCTTTCCGGCCGAAGCACGCCTCGTCGCCCTGACAAGCAATTCGCAAGGCTTATGGACTTGGCTGCTGGTCGCCGCCGGCCCACTGGGCTGCGTGATGGCTGGCCTCGCCCTGGCCGTTCCCCGGCGCGGACGCGCCGCCGTTGTCCTGCCGGTTGCGACTTTTCTCGGCTTCCAACTCGGCGTCGCGGTGCGGCTGCAGGGGCCGGGCCTGGATGACGGCGGGTTCACCGGTGCCGCCATCATCGCCGCCCTGTGGCTGACCGTGGGGATCACGTTGACCTGGCGGCTGATGGAGCGCCCGTGGCTCCGCGTCGGCGGCCGCATCCTCGGCAGTTGGCTGATCGCCATCGGCCTGATGCTGTCCGGCGCGGCGTTGGCACCGCGCCGCAGCCCTCCCGTCGCAGCCCCTCCGCCGCCTCCCTCGGATGAGTTTTCAATGCCTCCGGGACGCCGGCATGCTTTCCCAGAGTTCGAGGCACCACAACCGACACCCTTCGCCCCAGGTGTTCAGCCGTGAGGAGTCATCGTTAACATTGCAGCCGCGCCATGGGCGGAGAAACCGCGCCGAAATAGATCGATTCGGACGCATCGTCCTCCACTAATCCCCTGCAGCCTTCCAGCCCGCCGCCTTCCATTCGGACGGGATTGTCCTTGGACGGACTCAGATCGACATAGTAGCTGCTTTCAAAAGCGGTCACGGTCAGCCTCGTGGCACGGGGATCGATGGGGCGGGCCAGCGGCAGCGTGAAATCGTAAGCGACACGCCCATCAGCCACACTGGGCGAGAAACCTCTCGGCTTGAGGCCTTTCACTTCCTTCCCATCCACCTTCACGTGGACATAGCCGGACGCCGAGCCGAGGAACGCCCCCTGCTCCAAGTCCTTCGCCTCGGCGGGTTCGAAGACGGCGTTGCCGTTCTTGTCGAACGTCCCGAGCAAAGTCGCGCTGAAGAAGTCATCAAAAGTCCAGTGCAGGCGGATTTCGGTAACCTTGCCGCCGTTGATGACAAAGGTCGTCACCGTCTCGACGAAAACATGGGGGTGAGCCTGGGCGCTCGACAGCCAGAGAACGGCTGCCGTGACCGTCGCAAACATCAGCGCCCTTCTCACCATTCCCTCATCCTTGCCCGAACCACGGCGGCGCCGACTTCGGCTACGTCCAAGTGCAAGGATCTAAGTACGGCGCCATGGGCCGGAAAAACAATGGGGCGCCGGCCAAACGGCCAGCGCCCCATCCCTTTCCGCCAGGCTTTGCTTACCTGCTGATGGCCGCGGCGATCTGGTCCACGTTATAGCGGAACATCCTGGCGTAGGTGGGCACGGGCCCGTCGGCCTGCGACAGGGATTCCACATAGAGCTTGCCGCCCGGCTGGGCGCCGGTGGCCGAGGCGATCTGCTCGACCAGGCGGGGATCGTTGGAATTCTCGATGAAATAGACCTTCACCTGCTCCTTCTTGATCTGGTCGATCAGCTTGGCCACGTCGGCGGCCGAGGCTTCGGTCTCGGTGGAGACGCCCAGCGGCGACAGGAAGCGCACGCCGTAGGCCTGGCCGAAATAACCGAAGGCGTCATGGCTGGTCAGCACCTTGCGCTTCTCCTTCGGCACGGCGGCGATCTGCGCCTTGGCATAGGCGTCGAGATCCTGCAGTTCCTTGGTGTAGCGTGCCGCATTGGCCTTGAAGTCGGCGGCATCCTCCGGCGAGGCGGCGGAAAGCGCCTTTTCGACATTGGCGACCCAGACGACGACATTGGCGGCGCTGTTCCACACATGGGGGTCGGTGACGGTCTTGCCGTCCTCCTCCATCGTGCGGGTCTTGATCCCGGTGGAGACGACCACCGGCTTGGCCTTGCTGCCCGAAGCCTTGACCAGACGCTGGAACCAGCTCTCCAGCCCCTCGCCGCTGATGAAGGTGAGATCGGCGCCTTTCACCGCCTTGGCGTCATCCGGCGACGGTTCAAATTCATGGGGGTCGCCGTTGGCCGGCACCAGACTGCGGACCTGGACATGGTCGCCGCCAACCTGCTTCACCACGTCGGCCAGCACGGTGAAACTGGCCACCGTCTCCAGCGTCCTGGCCGAAGCCGCGCCGGCGCCCAGCCCCACGGCCAAGGCCAGGGATCCGACGAACAAGCCCAATAATTTCATGACCTTCTCCTTAAGCTATGAATCAGCCCTTGAGATGCGGGCGGGGAAATAGGCGGCGCACGGCTCCCGACGGGCCCAAAAGCAGCGAGACGCCGTAGATCAGGCTGGCGATCAGGATGATCGTCGGTCCCGAGGCAAATCCGAGATGAAAGGAAACGATCAGGCCGAGAAAGCCCGACAGCGCAGCGGTCGCGGCCGCCACCGCCATCATCGCCGGCAAGGTGCGCGCCCAAAGCTGCGCCACCGCCGCCGGCAGCATCATCAGACCCACCGCCATCAGCGTGCCCAGGGCCTGAAAGCCGGCAACCAGGTTGACCACCACCAGGAACAGGAACAGCAGGTGATAAAGCGGTCCGCGGCCACCCACCGCGCGCAGGAAGCCAGGATCAAAGCACTCCGCCACCAACGGGCGATAGACCACGGCCAGCACCGCCACGGTGAACGAGGCGATGATCCCCACTAGGTAAAGGGCGGTGGCGTCGATGGCCAGGATGGTGCCAAACAGCACATGCAGCAGGTCGATATTGGAGCCGCGCAGCGACACGATCAGCACGCCCAGCGCCAGCGAGGCCAGGTAGAAGCTAGCGAAGCTGGCATCCTCGCGCAGGACCGTGGTGCGGCTGACCAGCCCGGCCAGCACGGCAACGCTGAGCCCGGCGACCAGCCCGCCCAGCCCCATGGCCGGCAGCGACAGCCCGCCGGCAATGAGAAAGCCGATGGCGGCGCCGGGTAGCACCGCATGGCTCATGGCGTCGCCCACCAGACTCATGCGCCGCAGCATGAGCAGGACACCCACCGGCCCCGAGCCCAACCCCAGCGCCAGCGAGGCGACCAAAGCGCGGCGCATGAAGCCGTATTCCAGGAAGGGCGCCACCAGGGCGGAATAGAGCGTCATGCCTGGGTCCGCCCCTGCGGCCGACAGACCGGCGCGTTTTCGTCCCACTTTTCCGCCATGGCCCGGGCCCGCAACAGGTTGCCAGCCGACAAAGCTTCGGGCGTCGCCCCCCATTGAATGACCTCGCGCGCCATCAGCAAGGTCTGGGGAAAGTGCGCCCGCACCTGGTCGAAATCGTGCAGCACGGCGATCACCGTACGGCCATCGGCGTGCCAGTTCTGGACGATCCGCAGCAGGTCGCCGGTGGTGCGGGAATCGATGGCGGTGAACGGCTCGTCCAGCACGATGACGCGGGCGTCCTGCAGCAGCAGGCGGGCGAACAGCACCCGCTGGAACTGCCCGGCCGACAGCGAGCCGATGGGACGGCGCTCGAACCCCTCCAGCCCCACGGCAGTCAGCGCCTGCGCCGCCTTGGCCGCCGTGGCGGTCGAGACGCCGCCGAAGGCCCTGGTCTCGCGCCACGCCCCCAGCATCACGGTATCGGCCACGCTGAGCGGAAAGTGGCGGTCGATCTCGGCCGCCTGGGGCAGATAGCCGAAATCCCGCGCGCTTAGCCCGCCGTAATCGATGCGGCCCTCCGCCAACGGCAGTTCACCCATCAGCGCCTTGAGCAGGGTGGACTTCCCCGCCCCGTTCGGCCCGGCGATGGCGGTCAGGCTGCCGGGCGCGAACGAGCCCGACAGATGGTGCACCGCCGGATGGCGGTCATAGGCGACGGTGATGTCGTCGAAGCGGATGGCCGGCAGGTTCATGGCAGCGATACCGCCCACCAGATGGCCACCCACAGGCTGGCCAGCACGGCGGCGACGCCCGCCAGGCGTTTGACCGCGGCACGCGCCATCAACGAAGACAGGAAAGGATTGGAAACGGGCATGATCGAGGGCTCTCCCTGAGGGCTGGATCATATTTTGTTACGATATAACATTTCAAATAGAATCCGCTCGCTCCCCTTCCCTTAGCTCTCAAGATCTCCCAAGTGAGGGTTCAGGCTTCCCACGCAGCGCGAACAATGATAGAACATCATTCATGCAAACATCGTCTCCATCCCTCAACCGCATCATCGCCCATGCCGTGGATACCGCACGGCAAGCCGGCTTGGACTATGTCGGACAGATGGAGCGGGCCATGAAGGCCGTCCGCACGGTGGAACCGGATCTGGCCCCCATGGCGGCACGGCGCATGGTGGAAAGGTTGTGGCGGGATTAGTTGCTAGCGCGGCGTAGAGACGGCTGAACGCACGCCCGTATCCAGTGAACGGACCGATCATGCCTGAAGCCTCGCCCGACATCCGGTTGAAGCGCATCTACGATCCCCCGGACGAAGGTGACGGCGCACGGGTTCTCGTCGACCGGCTATGGCCGCGCGGTGTCCCCAAGGAGACCGCCCGCTTGACCCTGTGGATGAAGGAAATCGCACCCAGCCCCGAACTGCGCGAATGGTTCCGCCATGACCCGAGCCGCTTCGCCGAATTCTCCCGGCGCTACCGCACCGAACTGGCAGCCAACAAAACGGCGATCGACCGCATTGAGGACCTTCTGAAACTCGGTCCCGTGACGCTGCTTTATGCCGCCCGCGATTCCGCGCGCAACCACGCGCAGGTCCTTCGCGAGTATTTTCGCAGCAAAAAGGAGATTGAGTAGAGGCTTAGACAAAAACAATTGGAATAGGCGTGGAAAATTCCGGCCGATGTCCTGATCCGGAATGTGGCTTGACAGTAGGATACGCGAATGCCTGACCACTACGGCGAAATGGCGCGAGCGTTTGACGATCATCGAGGCATTGGCGGAGCGGTTCGTCAGGGAGGACTGGACGGGGCCGCCCTTCGTTTGGGCGAACCCGCCGGTTCCGGGTCATCGAGACATGGTGGCCGAGCGGCAGCGTCGGCTATCGCCTGCACTCTCATCGCCGAACTCCCCGAGGTGGGATGTCCCGACCCCGACGGTTCGCAGTCCTGACGGCTTGGCCCCCTTCGCCTAGGACAGCACACATTGCGAGGCAGGCGAAGGATCGCAGGGGCCGGAGCGCCGTCCGCCCCGCCCTCTTCATGGTCACCTTCAGTGTCTATCCGCCACAACTTCCCCCTACTACCTGAGAAATTCGCCTCAACATCCGAGCCTGCAGCGGCACCATGTCCCCTTGGTCAGCCGCCTCATAAGCCGGCATGACGCGGCCGACCTCATCTCGCGAGATGGCACCCTGCTCTCTCTCCGTCCCATAACGCTGCCGACGTCCGCGGCGGTCGGTTTTCGGATCTTTCCGAACTCCATCCACGCGCCTTCACATCGTGCGGAGCAACATACCGGCTCAGACTGCCTTAGTTGAACCCGAGATCGATCATTCAGCGGAAAGACCTTCCCATCGGGAGCGAGCCTCCCGCGTAGCCCGGAACGCGGCCGTGGTAATGTGCTGGCCGATGGCGGTGTGCAGACCGGCAAACGGCTCCCCAACCACGTCGAGGGGAGAGGCGACGACGATGCAGTCGGTCCCGGTGCCGACGATCTGGCCGTGATCGGCGAGCAGCGCAGCCGTCCTTGCCATCGTCGCCACGGATGCAGCCTCGATGAGTGCGCCAGGGCTGAGCGGGCATGACACGGCCACCAGCGTATTGATGGTGCCGACAGGTTGAGGCGCCAAGGGCGAGGTCAGGCTGCCGGAGGGCTCCAGGCGGCTGCCGTTGGTCAGCCCCAGGGTGACGAGCGCCTGCACCGTCAGGTCGCCGTCCCCCGAAACCGCAAGGTGATGCTGGCGGATATCGCGAGCGGTCATCAGGCCGACCGCGTCGCGCAGGCCCCGTTCCGCCAGCCGCCGTTCCAGCAGATCGAGAGGATCGACGCCAATGGGGAGGTCGGCGTCGCGCACCTCTAACCACGCCACCATTTCGGCCTCGACCAGTCCGGGACGATTCAGCGACCAACTGACCATCCGCTGGCGCACTGGAAAGCGGGCTACCAGGCATCGCGTGGAGCATTCGAGTTCAAACAGCGTGTTTATCATGCCTTGCCTTTGGCACGGCAAAGCCCCCTCGCGCAATCCCTGATTGAGCCTGCTCGAAAAATCCGTCTTGACGTTTGCGGCGGAATCGCGGCAGCTTCTGAGCGCGTGCTGGTTCCCCGAGGCATCGGGGAGGAAAGAGGGAACATGGTGAGGCGAAATGCCGATGCCATGGCTGCCCCCGCAACTGTAAGCGGTGAGTCCGCGTTCACCATGGCCACTGGGAAACTGGGAAGGCCGGACGCCACGGATTACGACCCGCGAGCCAGGAGACCTGCCAGCGCTGTCACCCAACCGATGGGCGGGGCGTACCATACGGAGCGGTTTTCGCAGCGGTGACGTCATATCCGATGCGAAGGCCGTGAGGGCGATCTCCCACGACTTTCGAGATGCTGGCTTGCCAAGGGCGCGTGCGCCCCATGGAAGGCTTGCGCGTGCGGCCCTGCGTCCACCAGGAGGCAGGCAGCCTTTCGTCCTTTGCATCGGTCCATGCCACACCGCGCCCCCATGAAGATCGGCGGGCGCGACCGGAGGAGCGTGCCCGATGGGAACGAAAAGGTTTGGGGTTTATGACGGGGTGCTGGTTCTGGCGGGCATGATGCCGGCCTTGGCCGTCCACGGTGCGGCGGCGGCCGACGCAATCAAGAGCGCGCCCGAGACGGTGGTCACGGCCAGCCGTTTGGGTGAAGGCGTTACCGGGGCCTCCACCACGATCATCACCGCCGAGGAGATCGAGCGCTCTCCCGGTCAGAGCCTTCAGGACGTACTGGAGAGATTGCCCGGCATCCAGGTGCAGAACCTGTTTGGCGGCGTCAACGGGACCGGAGCAGTGGTCGATATGCGCGGGTTCGGGGCGGCGGCGACGCCCAACACGCTGGTGCTGATCAATGGCCGCCGACTGAACGACGTTGACCTGTCCGGTGTGGATTACGGAGCGATTCCCCGCGCCAGTATCGAGCGGATCGAGGTCACCCGAGGCAACAGCGGCGCGGTGCTGTATGGCGACGGCGCCGTGGGGGGCGTGATCAACATCGTCACCAAGAACGGCTTCAACGAACCGCCATCCGCCCGTGCCGAAGGCGCGCTCGGTTCCTTCGGCTATCGGGATGGGAACGCTTCCGTCAGCCGCACCATCGGCTCCACCGCGTTTTCCGTCTACGGCAACGCCATCAACTCGGACGGCTATCGCATCAACAACGAATTGCGCCAGCGCAACGTCGTCGGCGAGGTGCGCCAATCCCTCGACAACGGCGAGCTTTACCTCAATCTCAGCGCCGATACCCAGCACCTTGGCCTGCCCGGCGCACGCCAAGTCACGCTTGCCGGCAGCGAACTGGACACCGACCGCAAGGGCACCTCGACCCCGGACGACTACGCCGACAAACAGGGCCTCAACGCCGCATTCGGTGGAACCCACCAACTGAGGGACGGCGTCGAACTGGTCGTCGATGCCGGTGTCCGCCACAAGGAACAACAATCCGCGTTCTTCAGCGCCTGGGGACCGGCCTTCAACACCTACACCGAGACCGCGCTCACCACGTTCTCGCTGACGCCCAGGGTGAACGTCGAACACCGCCTGTTCGGCTTGTCCGGCAAGGCGATCACCGGCATCGACCTTTACCGGTCCGCTTATGAGTCCGACCGCATGGTGAACCAGGGCGATGCCTCCGCTCACCGCTATCGCCTGGAGCAGCGGATCTTGGCCGGCTATCTCCAGGACACGGTTTCCCTCCGGCCCGGCACCGACGCCTCCTTCGGCCTGCGGGTCCAGAATGCCGACACCTCGGCGCGCGACCGCTTCGATCCAGGCGCGCCCAATCCCGGGTCTCCGGTTCAGGGCGTGGCCCTGGACAACAACGAAACCCAATACGCCTTCCATGTCGGCCTCGAACACCGCCTGGACGACAGCCTCGCCCTGTTCGGGCGGGCTGGCCGCAGCATGCGTCTGCCGACCGTGGACGAACGGGTCGGCGCGTCGCCCTGGGGAACGGCAATCAATTTCGACCTGAAGCCGCAGACCTCGCGCGACGTCGAGGCCGGGTTGCGGGGACGCTGGGGCGCCTTCGGCCTGCAATCCAGCGCCTACCTGATGGAATTGCAGGACGAATTGCACTACAGCCCCGCGACGTTCACCAACATCAACCTCGACCCGACGCGGCGCTACGGCGTCGAAAATGCCGCGACCTACCGCCTTTCCGAAACGGTGCGGCTGCGGGGCGGGTTGACCTACACGCGGGCGCAGTTCACCGAAGGGGCGTGGAAGGGCAATGACGTTCCCCTGGTCTCGCGGTGGACCGGCACTGCCGGTGCCTCATGGGATATCTGGGACAATCTGGCGGTGCTGGATGTGGATGCCCGCTATGTGGGTGAACGCCGGTTCGACAACGACCAGGCCAATTTCCAGCCGACCATCCCCTCGCACACGCTGGTCGATCTGCGCGTGGGCGGCGAGGCGGACTGGGCCCATTGGTCGCTGGCGGTGCAGAACCTGTTCGACCGCAAATACTTCGACTACGGCATCGCCAGTGCGACCACCTACGGCACCTCCAACGCCTATCCCATGCCCGGTCGCACCTTGATGGCGCGTTTTGGGATGAGCTTCTGATGAAGCGGCGGTCGAGCATGGGAATAATCCTGGCGGCGTTGTGGCTTGCCATGCCCGCCGCAGCTAGCGACATGCCGCCTCGGCGGATCGTGTCGGCCAACCTATGCGCCGACCGCTTGGCGTTGCAGTTGGCTGATCGGGAAGATGTGATCTCGGTCAGCCGCTATGCCGCCGATCCCGCCGTTTCCACCGTGGCGGCGGAGGCAGCGGGCATTCGCGTGAACTGGGGCAATGTCGAGGATATCGCCTCGCTACACCCGGACCTCGTGATCCTGGGGGCGTTCACCTCGCTGTCCACCGGGGCCATGCTGCGTTCCCTGGGGATCAAGGTTCACGAACTTCCCCCGGTGGAGAGCATCGAGGCGGTTCGCACCGCCATTCGGGGGCTGGCGCAAGCCCTCGGCACGCCCACCCGCGCCGAGCAGATGATCGCCGACATGAATACCCGGCTGGCTGCTCTGCCAGTCAGCCGCCCCCCCGTCAAAGCCGCCGTCTATCAGGCCGGGGGCTGGAGCGCCGGGCACGGCACCATGGCCGATGACCTGTTCGCCAGGATCGGTTTCACCAACATCGCCGCCGAGGCCGGAGTGACCGGCTTCGGGGCATTGCCATTGGAGGCGCTGGTGGCGTCCAAACCCGACGTGATCGTTGTCGAATCCATGGGGGAGGAAGCCCCGTCGGTGGCCGGTGACCTCTTGCATCATCCGGCACTGAGTCGCGGCCCCGCCCGCTTTGTGCGCGTGCCCATGAAGCTGTGGGCGTGCCCCGATCCAGCCCTGGTGGATGCGGCGGCCATGATCGCAGGGGCCGCGCCATGAAGCGATGGTTGCCCGAACTGACCATGCTGGGCGCGCTGTTGGCGCTGGCCGTGGTTTCCGCCTCCACCGGAACCACCCACCTCACCGTCTGGGACGCCATCGCCGGATGGGGAGATGCGCGATCCCTGGCGACGACGGTGGTCTGGGACATCCGCTTACCCCGCACCCTGTTGGCAGTGCTGACCGGCGCATCGCTGGGGCTGTCGGGGGCCGTCCTACAAGGCTTGCTGCGCAATCCGCTGGCCGACCCCGGTGTGGTCGGCGTGTCGGCGGTGGCCTCGCTGGGGGCGGTACTCGCCTTCTATTTCGGCCTATGGTCGGTGGCGGCGGGCGGCATTGCCGGTGGGCTGGCCGCCGCCTTGCTGCTGATCGTCCTGGCTGGACGGAACACCGGCACCCTGACCCTGCTGCTGGCCGGGGTGGCATTGTCCAGCTTCGCCGTCGCGCTCACCTCCCTGGCCCTCAATCTCGCCCCCAGCCCGCTGGCCGCCTACGAAATCATGTTCTGGCTGCTCGGTTCGGTGGCCGACCGGTCCTGGGACCATGTCGGCACGGCGCTGCCGTTCGTGATTACCGGGTGGGCACTGCTGCTGACCACTGGGCGCGGACTGACGGCCCTGTCCCTGGGCGATGACGTCGCCCATACGCTGGGCATCGAGCTGGGCCGTCTGCGACTGGCGGCGGTCACCGGCACGGCCCTGTGCGTGGGCGGTTCGGTGGCGGTCACCGGCAGCATCGGATTCGTCGGCCTGGTGGTGCCCCACCTGCTTCGTCCCCTGGTCGGGCACGACGCTGGCCGTCTGCTTGGAGCGAGTGCCCTAGGCGGTGCCCTCCTTCTGCTGGCTGCCGACATTGCCGTGCGTCTGGTCGCGGTCGGCCAGGAACTCAAGCTCGGCGTCACCACCGCCTTGGTGGGGGCACCGTTCTTCCTGTGGCAGGTGCTGCGCATGAGGGCCGGGTCATGACCGCGTTGCGTTGGCAGGGGGTGACCCTCCGCAAGAAGGACCTGCTGGTGCTGGACGGTGTTTCCCTGACGGCGGCCAAAGGCGAGGTACTCGGCATCATCGGCCCCAATGGGGCCGGGAAGACCGCCTTGCTGCGCTGCGCCGCCGGACTGGAACAGGCCCAGGGCGAAATCGAAATCAGCGGCGTATCGCTAAGGCGGTTGCCGAGCACTGCCCGTGCTCGGGCCCTCGCCTTCCTGCCGCAGCAGGCCGACGCGCTATGGCCGATCACGGTGGAGGCCACCGTGGCGCTGGGGCGGCTTCCCCATGGGGGTGCCCTTTCCCACCACCAGCATCGCCTGGTCGTCACGCGGGCTTTGGAAGCCGTAGGCATGGTTGCGGCGGCACAGCGGCGGATCACCTCCCTGTCGGGGGGTGAACGGGCCTTGGTGCTGCTGGCCCGTGCGCTGGCGGTCGAAGCAGATGTGCTGCTGCTGGACGAACCCAGCGCCGCCCTCGACCCCCATCATCAGCTCGCCATCATGGACCTGTTCCGCCGACTGGCCGCCCAAGGCAAGACCGTCTGCGTCGTTTTCCACGACCTGTCCATGGCCGCGCGCTGCTGCCACCGGGTCGCCGTCCTTCATGCAGGCCGAGTTGTCGCCGAGGGAGCCCCTGACGCGGTTCTCACGGACACGCTGCTCGAACGGGTCTACGCCATCAAGGGCGTGCGTCACCGCATCGAGGACACCCACCTGTTGGTGCCGTGGGAACGGATGCCGCCCCCGGCGGCGGAGGCCTAGCCATGGACCTGGCCTCGGCGCTTCCCACGCGGTGGGCAGAGGTTAAGCCTTCGCCCCACCGTCCTGTCAGCTTGATGGCAGCATGGCCGATCGCAGCCTCCGTCGTCCTGCATGGTCTCTGCCTGATGGCCCTGGTGACGTGGAATGGGGCTGATGAGACCGCCTTGCAGGTGGCGGATACCACCTTCGTCGTGCATGTCGTGCCGCTGCCCCCGCAGCAGACCGCCGCCCCGCCTGCGCCTCAGCAAGCCCCGCTACTGCGGATGCCGCAACGGCCGCCCGCCAAACGCACCTCCCTCACCCCTACGGCAAGCCCTCCAGCCGCCGTGGCTTCGACCCACGCCCCGTCTGCCACAGCAATTCCCGAGGGGACGGGGACGGAAGACACTGCCGCCGATTTCGCGGCAGGCGGCACCGAAGAGGACAAGGCTGGCCGGACCGAGGGAGTGGTTGACCGTTCCCCGGCCAGTCTCGCCGTTCCTGCACAAGGAAATCCATTGCCCATCTATCCCGTGGCGGCACGGCGCGCCGGACGGGAGGGTCGGGTCGTGTTGCTGGTGAAGGTCACCGCCAACGGCGAATGCGCCGAGGCGACCACCGCCGAAAGCAGTGGCGTACCCGCGCTTGACGAAGCGGCAAAGACGGCCGTCCGACGCTGGCGCTTCGTGCCGGGCACTCAAGCGGGTCAGAAGGTGGAGACGACGCTGCGGGTGCCAATCACATTCTGGCTTCGGAACGGCGAATGACGGGAGAAATGCTCCGTTCGCGAACAAACACCCCATAGGCCCTAACTGACTCGTTTGCAGCGTCAATCGGCGAAGTTTGCCTTCAGGCCAATAGGGAAGGGAAAAAAGCAGGCGCCGCGAATATGGCGCCCTTGAGCAATACGTTACATTGTAACATATTGTGGCTTTGCCCCCCTTTCCTACAGGTTTCCATGGCCATCGAGGTTTCCACCGCCCCCGTCGATCTGCCGCATGGGCGGCGACATCGATTCGCCCCGGCTCGTCTTTTCCAATGCCATCCGCGCCCACTTCCTAAAGCACGACACCCCGGTTTACCCCGACCGCCCTACAAAAAATTGCCTCCGCCTGAGCTCGCAAGAGGCATGGAATGCAGTTGCGCACTCTCCGTACCTTCGCTGTAGTCGCCGAGACCCTGAGCTTCCGTGAGGGAGCTGTTATGCTGGGGGTACGCCAGCCCACGGTCAGCCGACAAATTCGTGATCTTGAGGAGGCGCTCGGTGTCGACCTGTTTGAGCGTCACCCCGGCGAAGGCGTCCGCCTGACGCTGGCAGGCCATTGCTTCCTGCCCAAGGCGCTACGCATGCTCGCCGATTTCGACAGCGCCCGTGCCGAGGCGGCACGCATGGGGCAAGGGCAAAGCGGCTCCCTATCCATCGCCTTCACCGCCTCACTGGCCGGTGGTCAGCTACAGAACCTGCTTCGTACATTCCACCGCGACCATCCCGACATCCATCTTCATCTGAGCGAAGGCAACGCCACCGATCAGGTGCTCGCTCTCAAGGAACGGAGCGCCGATATCGGCTTCATCGCCGACAGCATCACCGCTCCGAGTATGGAGTCGGAAACCCTTTGGCTGGAGCACCTTCACGTGGTGCTGCCCCAGGATCATCCGCTGGCCGGGAACATCTTCATCGGTTGGCAGGATATCAAACATGAACTGCTCCTCGTCCGCGCCTACCCCAGCGGACAGGGAATCGAAAGCTGGCTGCTGCGCCGCTTTTCGGAGGACGGGCATTCCCCGCACATCGTCCTGCATGCGGTCTCGCGGGAAAACCTGATCGGGCTGGTGGCGGCCGGCCTGGGCATCACGGTGGTGTACGAGTCGGCCACCACCGTCTCCTACCCGGGAATCGTGTTCCGGCCGCTGCGCGACGACGGCGCCAGCCGGTCGATCACCATGACCTGGCTGCCGGAGAACGCCAATCCAGCGCTCCGCCGCTTCCTCGCCCTGGCCCGCGACATGGCGCGGGCGGCACAGCCTCAGGTGCCGGCCCCGCCATCACTGGAACCCACCGGCTGAGGCTGCTTCTTCCGCGCGAACGCCCGATCGGTGGCGATGAAACGCTCGACGATGTGCGGCACCAGCTTGGCCGGCTCGACGGCGCGGCCGGCCTCGGCCGACACCGCCTGGGCGTAGGCGGCGAGCAGCCGGTGCTGCTCGCCGGTGAAGGTGATGGTCAGCCGGACCGGGCGGTCGTCGGGAATGGTTGTCAGTTTCAGCTTCGGCATGGCCCCTCCCCGCCGCGCATGGGCGGCAGTACGATGTCCTTGGCGACGAGCACCCGCAGCGGCCAGCCGGGCCGCACGGTGAGCGTGGGCTGGACGTTGAGCTGGCGGCGGACGATCTGCTGGCCGGCCTGATTGAGGGTGTCCTGCGTGCCGTCGCGCAGCGCCCGCACCAGGGAACCCTGGCTGTCGGCCCCCATCTCCATGCCGACGTCGAGCAGGGTGGAAACCGCCGCCGCGGCGAAGATGCGGTCCCAATGGTAATCGATGCCGTCCTCGACGCCGGCGTAACCGGCTTCGTCGCTGGCCGGCAGGCGGTCGAGGACGATGGAGGACCCGTCGGGGCGGATCAGCCGGGTCCACACCAGCAGCACCCGGCTCTGGCCGAAGGCGATCTGGCTGTCGTAGCGGCCGATCAGCCGCGACCCCTGCGGCACCAGGCAGCGCCGGCCGCTGACGCTGTCATAGACGTGCTCGGTCACCTGGGCCTCCACCAGCCCGGGCAGGTCGGACTTGATGCCGGTGAGCAGGGCGGCGGCGATGATCGTGCCGGCCATGAGCTGGTCGGGCGAAACCGGCTGCTGCAGGCGATGGGAGGAGAGAGTGTCACGGTCGGCGGGAACGGTCAGGAATGCCTCCTTGCGCGCCTGCATGTTCTGGCGGAACTCGGGGTCGCCCTCCGGCAGGGCCGTGTCGGGCGAGTCCATGCCGGCCGCCGGAGCGGGCATGGTCCGCTCCACCCGCGCCGCCGTCTGGAAGAACACCCGGCTGCGCACAGCTTGGTCCGCTTCCTGCAGCCGCTTCAGCGCCTCGGGATCGGACGTTCCGGACGCGGGCGCGGCCATCATGCCGTCGCGTTGCGCCCGCAGCAGCGGCCGGCCGAGGTCGCCGGGCAACGGCGACCCCAGGCGCGGCACGTCGGATTTCAGGCCGGTGTAGCCGCTGGGCAAGGCGGCCAGCCCTTCGGCGCCGGGGCGCACGTCGGTGCTGTAAAGCTCCTGCCCCGGCTCCTTGGCCTTGGGCGGCTGCAGCGCCCAGAAGGCCGCCCCGAACAGGCCCAGCCCGCCGATCCCGGCCAACACCGCCAGTGCCGGCCGCGACAGCCGGGTGACCGGCCCCGGTTCGGCGCGCAGGCGCAAGTCCTCGGAATTCTGCTTGCCGGTCATGGCGTCGGCCTCCCGTCGGTGCGGGTGATGCGCACCACCTGCTGCGGGTTCTGGCCCAGGCGCAATTCGGCGGCGGCGAACAGCTGGTCCACCTCGTAATACTGTCCCCGTACCCGGTAGTTCACCAGCTGACCGCCGCCCTCGGGGCCGATGACGAACAGCGGCGGCATCTCGCCCTGGCCGATGCCGGGCGGGAACGCGATGTAGACCTTGGACTGGTCGTCGAACACCCGCACCGGCTTCCACGCCACCTCGTCGCCGGTGACGGCGTAACGGAACCGCAGCTTGTCCAGCGCGATGCCGCCAGCCACCGGCTGCCCCGCCTCGGCGGCGGCATTGCGGGCCTGCAAGGCACGCAGCTGGTCGGCAGGATACTGCCACGACACCGCCGCCATGGCGGCGGAAGCATTGGCCCGCAGGTCCAGGTGATAGGTGCGGCGTTTGGTGTTGATCACCAGGCTGTTGACCGGCAGGTCGGCACGGATCGGCTTGACCAGGATGTGGACGCGACGGCTGGTCCCCTCGCCCGACACGGTGTCGCCGATCACCCAGCGGGCGGTGTCGCCGGCAGCGACCGCCCCCTGCTCCACCAACTCCTCGCCCTCCTGCAGCATGATGTCGGTGAGGCGGCCGGGGGCGGTATAGACCTGATAAAGCGCCCCTTCGCTGTAGGGAAACACCTGGATGGCGTCGATGAAGGCGTCGCGGGCCGGCTCGACGCGGGCGGCCTTGTTGGCCTGGGCGACGCGCTTCCGGGGATCGGCCGGTTCCGGCGCGGCGGCCGTAGGCAACTGCAACTGGCCGGGCAGCGGCAAGGGCTGGGGCAGCGTGACGATCTCCACCGGACGCGGGGGATCGGGTTCGCGCTGGGCGGCGACGGAGTCGTCATAGCCGATCTGCGGCGGCCTGGCGGCGCAGGCGGCAACGGACAGCAGCAGCACGGGGAGGAACGGAATCGGGCGCATTAGCCGAGCTCCTTCGACCAGTTGACGGCGTGGACGTAGATGCCGAGCGGGTTCTTGCGCAGCCGGTCGGCGTCGCGGGGTGTCTTGATCACCACGGTGAGGATGGCGCTCCAGCGCTCGGTGGCGGCCAGAGTGCCGTTCTCGTAGCGCCGCTCGGTCCAGGCGAGGCGGAACGACTGGTCGGAGGCGCGGATGACGCTGGAAATGTCGACCGCCACCGACACCCGCCCGATGGCGGCAAACGGGTCGTTGCGCCGGGCATGATCGTTGAGTGCGAGGGCGCCCTTGTCTGTGACGTAGTCGTAGGCGCGTAGCCAGTTCTGGCGCACCACCACCGGATCGGTAGGGATGGAGCGCGTCCATTCGACCCAGCGGGCAAGGTGCCAAGCGATCTGGGCGTCGGCCGGCCGGGGCGCGGCCTCGGCGGGAGCGACGGTGCGAGCCTCGCCCAGCCTGTCCACCTCCACTACCCAGGGCGTCACGGTGCCGCGGGCGGCCTGCCAGACCAGACCGCCGGCCAGGCCGGTGGCGAGGACCAGGCAGCCGAACGCCATCAGCCGCCAGTTCCTGGCCTGGGCGCGGGCACCGCCCAGGCGCTGATCCCAGACCTGGCCGGCCTTCTGATAGGGGGTCTCGGGTTCGGGCGTGTCGCCATAGCGAACCGACGCCCGCTTGAACATATGATCGACCATCGAACTAAGCCTCCGGATCGAGGGAAGGATTGGCCCCCTGGCCGCCACCATCGCCGTGGCGCAGGGTGTGGGCGCCCAACTCGGCCCCGCGCATGCCGGTACGGCGCAGATCGCGAGCCCAGCCGGGGGCGGAACCGATGCGGGTGGGTGCGGCGTCGCCCATGGGGGCACCGCCGCTGGCCTGCCACGCGGCGCGCTGCCCGGCGGCGAAGCGGGCCTTCAGGCTGTCGCCGGCCATGCCGGCCACCGCCCCTCCGGCGGTACGGGCCATTCCAGCCATTCCGGCCCCGACCGCGGCCATGCCGGTGGCGCCGGAAGTAATGGCGCCGAGTTGATAGGCGGTGCGCGCGCTGCCGGCCAGCGCGGCGGCGGCACGGATACCGGCGATCCCGGCGCGCCCACTAGCGATCGTCGCCGCCCCGGCGGCCATGCCGGCGCCGGCAGCGGCCAGGGCGGTCGCCGCCGCCGCGCCCGCGCCCAACTGCGGCGCGCCGGACACCAGACCGGCGGCGATGCCGGGGCCGAAAATGCCCAACCCCAGCATGGCGAGCGAAGCCAGCATGATGGCGAGAGCGTCATCCAGACTGGGCTGGGTACCGGCGGGAACGGCGGCGGTAAATTGCGAGAACAACGGCGTGGCGATGGCGACGATGACCGCCAGCACCAGCACCTTGATGCCGCTGGTGACCACGTTGCCCAGCACCCGCTCGGCGAGGAAGGCCGACTTGCCCCACAGGCCGAAGGGCACCAGCACGAAGCCGGCCAGCGTGGTCAGCTTGAACTCGATCAGGGTGATGAAGAGCTGCACGGCAAGAACGAAGAACGCCAGCAGCAGGACCAGCCAGGCCAGCAGCAGGATGAAGATTTGGACGAAGTTCTCGAAGAAGCTGACGAAGCCCATGAGGTCGCCGATGGCGGCGAGGATGGGCCGGCCGGCATCGATGCCCACCCGCGCGAGTTGGCTCGGGCGCAGGAAATCGGCCATGGCTACCGTCCCGCCGCCGGCGGTCAGGCCGAGACCGGCGAAGGACTCGAAGACGATGCGGGCCAGGCCGTTGAAATTGCCGATCAGGAAGGCGAAGAAACCGACATAGAGGGTCTTCTTCACCAGCCGGGCGATGACGTCGTCGCCCTCCATGGCCCAGAACAGGCCGGCCAGGGTCATGTCCAGCGCCACCAGGGCGGCCGACAGCCACGCCACCTCGGGCGACAGCAGGCCGAAGCCGGAATCGATGGCGGCGGTAAACGCGGCCAGGAAACGGTCGATGACGGAAAAGCCGCCCATGGCGCTCACCGTGCCGGACGGGTGGGCGCGAGGAAGCGTTCGCGCGCCTGGCGCCACGCTTCCCGGCAGGTTTCATCGGCCAAGGCGGCTTGGCCGAGGTTGCGGCACTGGCGAAGGACGTCGCTCACATCCTCGTCGACGAGTCCGAGCGCAGGTCCAGACGACACCGGCTCGGGCGACCGCGCCGCCGCCAGGAAGATTCCGGCCATGCCGACCAGGGCGAGCAGCAGCACGACGATGCGGGTGGAAGCCATGGCGATCCTCCCCTCAGTCGTGGAACATGCTGACGGACACGGAGGCATCCGCGCCGGCCGGAATCAGGAAACGGCGGAACTGCTCGCGCGCCTGGGCCTGGGCGGCGACATGGCGCGCCTGTTCCAGCGCCTGGGCGCGGCCCTGCGCCGCCAGCAATACCTGTAGCCGGCCCATCTGCTCGACCTGCAGGGCGAGAAGCTGGTTGCCGGCCTGGGTGGCCTGGAGCATGCCGACGGCATTCTGGCTCTGCCCGACCAGGCCGCCGGCCGCCTGCTGGTCATCGGCAAGGCCGTCGACGATCTCCGCCTGTACCTGCATGGCATGGCGGAAGCCGGACAGGGAATAGTCCCAGCGCTGCTCGGCATCGGCGACCAGTTGACCGTCGGCGCCGGCCGCCGAATAGGCGGCGGGATAAAGCCGGTCGTATTCCGCCTGGACCTGGGCGACGTCGTACAGGATGCCCTCGGCCCGGCTCATCAGCGCGGTGACCCGGGCCACCGAGGCGTTGAACTGGGCCACGGACGAAGTATCCAGGCGGGCCAGGTTGCGCGCCTGATTCTCCAGCATCAGCGCCTCGTTCTGCAGGCTGGCGACCTGGTTGGCGATCTGCTCCAGCGCACGGGCCGCCTGAAGGACGTTCTGGGCGTAGTTGGAGGGGTCGAACACGGTCAACTGCGCAGCAGCCGGGGTGGTCCAGAGGACGGCGGCCAGCAGGACGCTCCTCAAGATGGGGCTGCCGCCCCATGCCCCGTCCGGGAGGCAGCGCCTCCCGGACCCGGCTTCGAAAAAAACTGAGGGTTTGGGGGCTGCGCCCCCAAGCGGGCGCGGGCGGCCGCCCGCCATGAAACGGATCATCTTACACCTCCGTCGATGAGATCGGCTGCCCAGCCCAGGCCGCAGCGGCGCAGCCAGACGGCGGCGAAGACAGCGCCGGTCAGTCCCTCACCTTCCAGCGCGTCCATGTCCTGGTGGTCCTCGGCGCTGCCGGCGGCGGCGAAGGCCAGCGCCACCTCGCCGAGGGACAGCTCGAACAGCCGGTTGCCGGCGCGGGACTGGAAGTAGTAGTCGCGCTTGGGAGTGGCGCGGGCGATCAGCTCGATCTGGCGGTCGTTGAGGCCGAAGCTCTCGTAGACCCGGCGGATGCGGGGTTCCTGGGCGCGCTCGTTGGGTAGGAAGATGCGGCTCATGCAGCTTTCGGCGATGGCCGGGGCCAGGGCGCTGTCGGCCACGTCGGCCAGCGACTGAGTGGCGAAGACCGCCGAGACGTTCTTCTTACGCAGCGTCTTCAGCCATTCGCGGATGCGCGGGGCGAAGGTGGCATCGTCGAGGAAAGCCCAGGATTCGCCCAGAATCAGCAAAGTCGGGCTGCCGTCGAAGCCGGCCTCCAGCCGGTGGAACAGATATTCCAGCACCGGCAACAGGGCCTGCGGGCTGTGGATCAGGTCCTGCATCTCGAAGCCCTGGATATCGGCCAGAGCCAGGGTGTCGCGGTCTGCATCGAGCAGGCGGCCGAACGGCCCGGCCAGGGTGTAGGGCTGCAAGGCTCGCTTGAGCGCGTTGGACGGCAGCAGCGCCGCCAGCCCGGTCAGCGTGCGCTGGTCGACGGGTGCGCCGGCCAGCGAAGCCAGCGCCGACCACACCGCCTCCTTCACCTCCGGCGTGACGGTCACGCCCTCATGGGCCAGCATCTGGCAGACCCATTCCGCCGCCCAGCCGCGCTCGGCCGGCAGGTCGATGTCGGCCAGCGGCTGGAAGGCCAGTTCGCCCCCCTCCCGACTGAGCTGATGATAGGCGCCGCCCAGCGCCAGCACGGTGGCGCGGGCCGAGCCGCCGAGATCGAAGAGATGGATGCGGCTGGCCCCATAGCGGCGGAACTGCAGCATCAGGAGGTTGAGCAGCACCGACTTGCCGGCGCCGGTGGGGCCGATGATCAGGGCGTGGCCGACATCGCCCTGGTGCAGCACCAGCCGGAACGGCGTCGAGCCGTCGGTGCGGGCCACCAAGAGCGGCGGGCCGGCGAGATGGGCGTTGCGTTCCGGCCCCGCCCACACCGCCGACAGCGGCACCATGTGGGCGAGGTTGAGCGAGGACACGGGCGGCTGGCGGACATTGGCGTAGACGTGGCCGGGCAGCGACGACAGCCATGCCTCCACCGCGCCCAGGGTCTCGGTGATGGTGGTGAAGTCGCGGCCATGCAGGATTTTTTCGGCCGCCTTCAGCCGAGCTTCGGCGATGGCGGCATCCTCGTCCCACACCGTCACCGTGGCGGTGACGTAGCCCTCGGCCACCAGATCCTCACCCAGCGCCTGCAAGGCGGTGTCGGCATCGGCCGCCTTGTTGTCGGCGTCGCTGTCGACCAGCGGGCTGTCCTGCTGAAAGACGATTTCCCGCAGAAGCGTAACCACGGATTTCCGCTTGGCAAACCACTGCCGGCGGATGCGGGTCAGCACCCTGGTGGCATCGGGCTTGTCGAGCGCGATCCACCGAGTGGTCCAGCGATAGGGGAAAGCCAGACGGTTGAGCTCGTCGAGGATGCCGGGGAAGGAGGAATGGGGAAACCCCAGCACCGTCAGCGTGCGCAGATGCGCGTTGCCCAGACGCGGCTCCAGCCCGCCCGCCAGATCCTGATCGGGCAGCAGGGCGTCCAGGTACATGGGGACTTCCGGCAGGCGGACCCGCTGGCGCGTGGTGGAGACGGTGCCGTGCAGATAGGTGAGCGTTTCGGAATCGTCGAGCCACGCCACCTCCGGCATGAAGCCGTCGAGAAGCTGCAGCAGGCGGTCGGTGCGCTCGGCGAAAGCCTGGAGCTGGTCGCGCCAGTCGAGCCGGCGCCTGGGGGCGCTGCGCTCCAGCAGCCAGCGCCCGGCCCGTGCCACGCCCTCCTCCGGCGGCAGCCACAGCAGGGTGAGGAAATAGCTGCTCTCGAAATGCTCGCCGCCCTCCTCGAAGGCGGCGCGGCGCTCCTCGTCCACCAGCCACGACACCGGATCGGGCCAGGTGCTCTCCAGGTAGGCCCCGGCGACATGGCGGTCGGCCTCCAGGAACACCGCCCAGCCGCTGCCCAGGCGGCGCAGCACGCCGTTGAGCCGGGCGGCGACCGCCACCAGTTCGGTGGCGGTGGCGCTTTCCAGGTCGGGGCCACGCACCCGGGCGGAGCGCTGGAAGCTGCCGTCCTTGTTGAGCACGATGCCGGGGGCCACCAGCGCGGCCCATGGCAGCCAGTCTGCCAGGCGCTTGGCGCCGTGGCGGTATTCGGTGAGATTTAGCATGGCTCACACCCTCCAATGGGCGGGATGGCGGAGGTGGCGCCGGGCCACCTCGACCACGTCGGGGTCGAACTTGGCCGCCCACACCGCCAGCCCGTGGCCGGCGGCCCACAGCGCCAGGCCGACCAGCCATAGCTGCAGGCCGAGGCCGATGGCGGCGGCCAGGGTGCCGTTGACGATGGCCAGCCCGCGCGGGGCGCCGCCAAGTAGGATCGGCTCGGTGAGCGCCCGGTGGACCGGCACGGTGAAACCGGGGATGTCCTGGTCGGCGCTCACACTAGGGCTCCGCCGGCGAAGGAGAAAAAGGTGAGGAAGAAGCTGGAGGCGGCGAAGGCAATGGACAGGCCGAAGACGATCTGCAGCATGCGGCGGAAGCCGCCCGAGGTGTCGCCGAAGGCCAGCGCCAGACCGGTGGCGATGATGACGATCACCGCGATGATCTTGGCCACCGGCCCCTCGATGGAGTCGAGGATGGATTGCAGCGGCGCCTCCCACGGCATGCTGGAGCCGGCGGCGAAGGCCGGGCCGGCGGTGAGCGCCAGCACCAGGGCGGCGGCGAGCGGACGAAACGCAGAACGGATGCTCATGGCAGCTCTCCACTTTCGGGGAATGACAGAGGGACGAGGTGGTATTCGCCGGCGGCGTCGAAGCCGTCGAGGCGGGCCAGCTCCGTCAACCGGCGCTGGAGGCCGCGCCCGCTGAGCACGGCGACGACGTCGATGGTCTCGGCGATCAGCGCCCGCGGCACGGTGACCACCGCCTCCTGGATCAGCTGCTCCAGCCGGCGGAGCGCCCCGAGCGCGGTAGCGGCATGCAGGGTGCCGATGCCGCCGGGATGGCCGGTGCCCCAAGCCTTCAGCAGGTCGAGGGCCTCGGCCCCACGCACCTCGCCCACCGGGATGCGGTCGGGGCGCAGGCGCAGGGCCGAGCGCACCAGATCGGCCAGGCTGGCGACACCCGGCCGGGTGCGCAGGGAGACCAGATTGGGCGCGGTGCATTGCAGTTCGGCGGTGTCCTCGATCAGCACCACCCGGTCGCCGGTGCCGGCCACCTCGCGCAGCAGGGCATTGACCAGGGTGGTCTTGCCGGTGGAGGTGCCGCCGGCCACCAGGATGTTCCGGCGCTCCAGCACCGCATGCCGCAGGACCGCCGCCTGGGGGGCGGCCATGATGCCGGCGGCGACGTAGTCGTCGAGGGTGAACACCGCCACCGCCGGCTTGCGGATGGCGAAGCAGGGCGCGGCGGCCACCGGCGGCAGCAAGCCCTCGAACCGTTCGCCGGTCTCGGGGAGTTCGGCGGAGACCACCGGGCTGCCGCCATGCACCTCGGCGCCGACATGGTGGGCGACCAGACGGACGATGCGCTCGCCGTCCTGCGGCGACAGGCGCTCGCCGGTGTCGGCCAGTCCCTCGGTCAGCCGATCCACCCACAGCCGGCCATCGGGATTGAGCATGATCTCGACGATGGCGGGGTCGTTCAGCCAGCCGGCGATGGCCGGGCCGAAAGCGGTGCGCAGCATGCGGGTGGAGCGGATCAGGCTGGTGTCAGGCATCCTCGCCCTCCCCGCCTTGGTCGCCGATCCCCGCCGGCACGATGTCCTCGGAGATTTCCCGCAGCAGGGTGTGGCCCTTCTGCACCCGCCGGCCCAAGGTCTCGACGAAGCCGGCATAGCGCTCGGCGCCGCGGGCCCGCGCCGCCTCCTTGGCACCGTCGGGGATCGGCGGGCTGACCGACAGCCAGAAGCGCACGAACAGCGCCAGCGCCTCCACCGAGATGCCGAGGTCGCGTTCCAGCCGCTCGATCTGGCGCGAGATGCGGTCGAGCCGGCGGGTGAAGGCGGCCTCGCGCTGGTCGGCGGCGTCGGGCGACAGGAACGAGGCCAAAGCCGCCTCGACGATGCTGCTCTTGTGCAGCCCCTTGCGGTGGGCGAGCGCGTCCAGGCTGTCGTAGAGGTCGGCGGAGAAATAGCAGTTGAGGCGCATCTTCATGGCCGGGCCTCCTACAACTGCATGCCGTCATCGGGATCGAGCGCCGCCTGGCGGGCGACGGTACCCAGCCGGGCCATGGCCTGCTGGCGCACCGGTTCGTCGCCGGCATCGTCGTCGATGAGGTCGAACTCGTGGGCGGCCTCGCCCTCGGGGGCGATGTCCTCGTGCTCGGGAAGCTCGGGTTCACGGCGGATGCCGGCGTTGGCCGAATCCTCGTCGGGTCCGCCGACAGCGGCGGATGCCGCGGCACCGCCCTTACCCTTGGCCGCCACGATCCGCCCGGCCCAGTCGTCCGGCCGCGCCGTCGCCGGACGGTCGGGATAGTCGTCGGCACCATCGAGCACCGGCGTCGGCAAGACACGGCCGGCGAAGGCGCGTTCCCGGTAGTAGCGCAGCTTCTTCGCCCGGATCGGCGGGCAGCCCGAGACCAGCACCAGTTCGTCGGCGGGATCGAGCTGCATCACCTCGCCGGCGGTGAGCAGGGGTCGGGCGGTCTCCTGGCGCGACACCATCAGGTGCGACAGCCACGGCGCCAGCCGATGGCCGGCATAATTCTTCATGGCGCGCAGTTCGGTGGCGGTGCCCAGGCTGTCGGAGATGCGTTTGGCGGTGCGCTCGTCGTTGGAGGCGAAGGCCACCCGCACATGGCAGTTGTCGAGGATGGAATTGTTGGGGCCATAGGCCTTCTCGATCTGGTTCAACGACTGGGCGATTAGAAAGCTCTTCAGCCCATAGCCGGCCATGAAGGCGAGCGCCGATTCGAAGAAATAGAGCCGGCCCAGCGCCGGGAATTCGTCCAGCATCAGCAGCAGGCGATGGCGGCGGCCCGCGTCCTCCAGCCGCTCGGTCAGGCGGCGACCGATCTGGTTGAGCACCAGGCGGATCAGCGGCTTGGTGCGGCTGATGTCCGAGGGCGGCACCACCAGATAGAGGGTGACCGGATGCTCGGCCTCGACCAGGTCGGCGATGCGCCAGTCGCAGCGGCGGGTCACCTGGGCGACCACCGGGTCGCGGTAGAGGCCGAGGAAGCTCATGGCGGTGGACAGCACACCGGAGCGCTCGTTCTCGCTCTTGTTGAGCAGTTCGCGCGCCGTCTGCGCCACCACCGGATGGACGCCCTTCTCGCCGAGATGCGGCGTCCTCATCATCACCGCCAGGGTCTTGGCGATGGGCCGCGCCGGATCGGACAGGAAGGCGGCGACGCCGGCCAGGGTTTTGTCGGCTTCGGCGTAGAGGCCGTGCAGGATGGCGCCGACCAGCAAGGCGTGGCTGGTCTTCTCCCAATGGTTCCGCTTCTCGATGGAGCCCTCGGGATCGACCAGCACGTCGGCGATGTTCTGGACGTCGCGCACCTCGTTGGCGCCGCGACGCACTTCCAGCAGCGGGTTGTAGGCGGCCGAGCGCGCGTCGGTGGGGTCGAACAACAGGCAGTGGGAGAATTTCGACCGCCAGCCGGCGGTCAGCGTCCAGTTCTCGCCCTTGATGTCGTGAACGATGGCCGAGCCCGGCCAGGCCAGCAGGGTCGGCACCACCAGGCCCACGCCCTTGCCGGAACGGGTGGGCGCGAAGCACAGCACATGCTCCGGTCCGTCATGGCGCAGGAAATGGTGGTCGAACCGGCCGAGCAGCACGCCGCGATCGGCGAACAGGCCGGCCTTGGCGACCTCCTCGGACACGGCCCAGCGGGCGGAGCCATAGGTGGTCGCCCGCTCCGCCTCGCGCGCCCGCCACACCGATCCGGCGATGGCCACGGCGATGCAGGCGAAGCCTGCCCCGCCGGCGATGGCCGCGCCCTCGGTGAAGATCCCCGGCGCGTAGGCGTCGAAGCGATACCACCACCAGAAGAAAGCCGGCGGCAAATAGACCGGCAGGCCCGCAAGATGGAACCACGCCGCGCCCAGTTCCGGCTGGAAGGCCAGCCGCCAGGCAACGAACTGGGTGGCGCCCCAGATGCCGGCGAGCGCGGTCGCCAGCACCAGCAGAATCTGCCCCCACAGGATCTTCGTCGCGGTCACGGCCGTCTCCGACAGAAATGGCGGAGACGATTAGAAGAGACATTGTCAGACGAAGATCAACAAGTAGAATGGAGGCGTAGCAAGCCGGCGCAGATTCGGCTACAGATACAAACAGAAGTGCAAATTCAAATGCTGTCCGAAGAAGATATATACAAGCGTGTGAAACCATGTTTTAGAACATTGGTCGCAGCTCGCATCGACAAGCACAGATTCGTCACATTCGAAATCCGGCAGACGGAATATCTCGATAGTAACCAGGCATTTTTCCGTATGGAAGCTCGTCCCCTGTACGAGACCTGGCGTTTGCCCATGGAACCTGACCGCTGGCGGGTTGATCTGGCACGATACGGCAACGGCGTTTACGAATTCCGCGAACTTCAAGATGCCGTCCAAATCTTGGTGGATTTGAAACATCGAACGGCGAAGTTCGGGCCGAAAGGCCATATCCGGATGCGGATCAGGGGCGTTGGCCTCGGGTCCTACCTCATGTCGCGGGGCATTGAATGGCTGGCAGAGCGATATCCCGAGTTTGAGGTCAGAAGGGGCATGCTTTCCTCTGCAGACACCCCGACAGATGCCGAGCGCGATCAGCGCAATCGCTTTTATGCGAAGCACAATTTCGACTTCGATTGGTCCTCAGATCCTGGAATGCGCGATGGAAGCTTTTTCAAGGAACAAGCTGCGGATCTCACTCCCTCGGAGAACAAATTGACCGAGACCCACCTGGATCAACTCGTTGCGGATTACGCAAAGGCCGTTAACCGCTGTGCTGATCTCGAGCGGACCACTGCAGCCCAAAAGAAAGCACTCCAGGATCGAGACCGAGTCCGGCTCATGCTGATGCGCTGGGCCACCGGGCTAGCTGCCGTAGTGATCGTAATGATCGCCGTGCCATCTCTCCCGGCATTCCTGCATGAACTGGTCGCCAATCTCCTCGCCGCACGTTGATGACGGTGCGGCCTCCAACAGTATGAGGCCCTACCCGAACCCCATGCTCCAGTCGATGGCGCCGCCGGTTGCACCATGCCGGTCAGGCCAGACTGGCTTCCAAGGCTTCCTTGGCCGCCACGATCTCAGCCAGCCATGCCTGCACCTCGCCCACGCTGGGGGCCGCGGCGGCACGCCGAAGGGATCGTCGACGGGGTAGCGGTATGCGGTGGCGTAAGGGGTGAAGCGGGCCAGCGGCGCGAACAACGGCAGCAGCGGGAAGTCGACCGGCAGCCGGGCCAGCAGCAGGTCGATGTCGTGGGAGAACGGCACGTTGATGCCCAGGCTCACCAGCGCCGCCTTGGCGAGCTTCTCGGCCGCCTGCTGGCAGTGATAGGCGGCGGCCTCCGTCGTCGGCTCGGGACCGAACAGGCAGTTGCGAACGGCGCGGAGGTCGCGCCCGGCCACCTCGATCCAGGGCCGCGCCTCCTCAATGTCCATAGACGAGGCGCCCCTCGGCCCAGACGGTGCGGCTCAGGGTACCCGGCACCAGCTTCTTGCGCTCGAAGATGGAGCGACGGCAGGGAATCACCTCGACGGCAACGCCGAGGCCGCGGGTCGCCTCGAACGCCCGCAGCATATTGAGCTTCTCGGGCGGGGTGTCGTCGGGCATGACCACCAGCAGATCGTAGTCGCTGTCCTCGCGATTGGTCCCCCGGGCGCGGGAGCCGAACAGGTACACGGCTTCCGGCTGCATCGCGGGCACGATGCGGTCCAGCACCTTGGTCAGGCTCGGATCGTCGGTCGACGCTGTCTGGGCCATGCTTCATCTCCTGCTCGGCGGCCATGTTACACCGGAACGCCGTCCCGTCCATCACCGCGTTCCTACCCAATCCCAATCCCCCGCCCAAGCCCCATGGTCCAGTCGATGACCCCGCCGGCCCGCACCAGGCCGGAGACCTCCTGTCCGAGATGGCGCTCGATGATCGGCCGCCACGGCACCAGCACGAATTGCTGGCCGTCCTCGATCAGGGCGTAGCGGCCCGAGGCAAGGTCGATGCGGCGACGATAGAGGCCGGCGACGGGATCGCCCTCGGCGGCGGGCTGGTGGGTGAGGCCGGTCTTGGCGGCGATCTCCGTCACCGCCGCCGACAGCTCGCGGTTCCGCAACGTCGCCAGCAGGTGGCGGGCGTACGCCACCTGCCTTCCCTGGCGACTGGCCAGCCCCTCCCGGACGAGATGATCGGTGCGGGCGGCCAGGGCGTCCCACACCTCCACCCCGAAACCGGTCTCGGCCAGAGCGGTCCTGCCGCGCGCCACCAGTTCGTGGTCGAGCCAGGTGGCGCCGCCCGCGCTCACCTGCCGGTCGATGGGCAGATCGCTCAAGGTGCGCAGGTCGGGGTGGCGCCGTTGTCCCTGCGGTGGTCGCATTTCGATGATGCCGCCGATGGCCGGGGCATGGTCGAGGTCGGCCAGCCCGGCGAGGCGCAGGCGGTGCACCCGGCCGTCCACCCCGTCCATGATCACATAGGCCGAGCCCTTCAACTCGTCGTCCAGGCCCTTGCCGATCAGCCGGCCGACCAGCCGGTGCGGCACGGATTCATGGACCATATAGGATTCGGCCGCCCGCTCCGCCCCCTGGCCGGCCAGCGCCCGGTGCATGGTCTTGACGATGTCGTTGCGGATGCCGAGGTCGCGCAAGGTAGTTTCCGCGTGGCCGGCCACCGACCATTGCGCCGGCCCCAGCGGCCGCGCCAGGCCGAGACGTTCCAGGTGCTGGAGGCGCCCGATCATCAGCCGGCGCAGGTGCTGGTCGGTATGGCCGCCGGGATCGGGGCGCAGATCGGCGATGCCGTTCTCGGCGACGCGGCCGATGGCCTGGTCGAGACGGGTCCAGCGCTCGGCCGTCATCTCCTGGGCCAGCTTGCCGCGGATTTCCCGCTCGCTGCGCGGTCCCAGCTCCAGGGTCGCCAGTTCGCAGGCCCGCGCCCGCATGCCGCGGCTGGGTGCAGCGCTGCGCTGCACCCTTGCCCGTCGGCGAGACCGGGGGTAGTAAGCGCCAGGGCGGCCTGCCGGGAGGGGGATCACCCGGGCTGCACGGAGCCGCCAGGCGAAGGAAGCTCGGGGACACCCGGCAGGCCGGCGCCCGAGGGGGCGCTTCACCCTGGCGCGCGCGAGGGGCGGCGCCCCTGAGGAAAGCCTGCCGCAAGGCGTGCGAGACGCCGCGGCGGCGGAACAGCCTCGGGGGCCACACCGTGGCCCACCGTATTTGCGGAAAAGCGTGGGAACGGAAAAACGCAAAGCCGCCGAACCGGGAGGCCGGTCCAGCGGCTTTACGACAGGGACGGAAAGGAGAGCGCCCCGCCGGTGGGCGGGACGCCGGCGGGATCAGTCGCCGTTGCGACGGGACCAGATCAGGTTGTAGGTGCCGGCCTCGTCGGTCTCCACCAGGCTGGCGTAGATGGGGGCCGCGAAGCTGGGATCGTCGAGCTTGACCGAGACGTACTCGCGGCCGGTCTCGCGGGCGGTCTTCTTCCAGGCGGCGCCGATCTCGGCCGTGCCGGCGACGATGCGGTAGTCGGGAGCGGTGTCCTTCTCCTTGGCCTCGGCGACGAAGCGGGCCTTGGCGTTGACGGTGAGGGTGCGGACGGAACCGGTGAAGCCGTTGTCGCTCTTGGTGAAGCTGCCGATGGTGGCCATGATGAAATCTCCTTCCGATTGGTCCGGCCGCGTCCATCGCGGCCTTGATGGCGATCGCGTGGACCGGAGGGGCGATCGACCCGCACCCGGGTCCCGCCCGGGCCGGAGCGCATGCGGAGGACGGCAAGCGGCGGCTTTTTTGCCTCGCGAGGAATGAGGCGCAGCCTCAGGGGAAAAAAACGCAAAGCGCGCCGTTGCGGGCAGGCGTTCGGGGCGGAACGCCCATCCCCTCGGTCAGGTCAGCCCATCAAAGGCCCGCGAGGCGAGCCGGTGCCCGTCGATCCGGGAAGGAGAGTGTGGCCGGCCTGAAGGAGCGGCGGCAAGGTGCCATGGTGGCACGGGGAATACCTCACATTGGCTCATAAGCGACCCAGCTCAGTATGAAGCACGGGCAACTCCATGCCCATATCGGTGTCAGCATATCGTGGTCGGCTCCCCAAGAACGGGGGGTCCCGCTGACCTGGGTGGGAAGCGGCCTGGGCGCCTCAAGGAAGGCCGCCAGGAGAACGGATATTTGGCGGGGACAGACGGTCGTCGTCAGCAACGACTGCAGCAGGACTGCTTTCGGCCTTTCAGGATATCTGAGACCCGGCGTCGGATTGGCTAAGCCTCGTTCGTCCTCCGGGTATGAATCGGCAATTCATGGAGGTGATGAGCATGCCCAGCACGATACGCTTACACCGCGTTCTGGCAACCAGCCCAGAGAAAGTCTATCGCGCGTTCCTCGAAGCGGACGCGCTCGCGAAATGGCTTCCGCCCAATGGCTTTGTCTGCACCGTGTACCAGCTGGAAGCAAAAGTCGGCGGCACCTTCAAAATGTCCTTCCGGAACTTCACAACGGGCCAAAGCCACAGTTTCGGCGGTGAATATCTCGACCTCGTTCCGGGTGAACGCCTGCATTACACGGATAAGTTTGATGATCCCACCCTGCCCGGCGAGATGCAGGTGACAGTGACGTTGAAGAAAGTGTCGGTCGGTACCGAGCTGGATATCGTGCAGGCGGGCGTGCCGGACGCCATTCCACCCGAGGCTTGTTATCTCGGCTGGCAGAACTCGTTGCAAAATCTGGCAAGGCTCGTTGAGCCTGAGATCAATCAATAGCGCGTCAGGGTCGGATGGGGCTTCAGCACCATCAACGGCAATGCCAAACGCGGCAACGGCATCCTCAACAACGAGCTCTACATCGGCAAGCTGGTGTGGAACCGCCAGCGCTTCGTCAAGGATCCGGACACCGGGCGGCGCCAGGCGCGGCCCAACCCGGAATCGGAATGGATCGTCCAGCAGGTGCCGGAGCTGCGCATCGTCGACGACGCGCTGTGGCAGGACGTGAAGGCTCGCCAGCAATCCATCAATTACAGGCGGCGCGACCACGGCGGCGAAGAGGAAACCGTCCTGCGCGAGCGCCGTCGCCCCCGCTATCTGCTGTCCGGCCTGATCCGCTGCGGCTGTTGCGGCGGCGGGTTCAGCATGATCTCCGGCCACCTGGTGGGCTGCTCGACCGCCCGCAACAAGGGGACCTGCGACAACCGCGCCACCATCCGCCGCGACCAGTTGGAGGAGCGGGTGCTGAACGCCCTGCGCCACCATCTGATGGACCCGGCGCTGTTCAAGGAATTCTGCGACGAGTTCACCCGCGAGATGAACCGCCGGCGCATGGAAGGCAGCGCGGCCCTGGCGGCGGCGCGCGCGGAGATCGGCCGGCTCGACCGGCAGCTCAAGGCGATGGTCGATGCCATTGCGGAGGGCATGTACCACCCCTCCATGAAGGACAAGATGACCGCCTTGGAAGACCGCAAGGCGACCCTGCAACAATTCTTGGCCGATGCCGAGGAACCGCCGCCCCTGCTCCACCCGGAGATGGCCACCTTCTACCGCGATCAGGTGACGGCGCTGTACGAGGCGCTGCAGGACGACTGCGAGGCCGTCCGGCTGCAGGCCGGCGAAATCCTGCGCTCGCTGGTCAAGGAGATCATCCTGACCCCGGCGGCGGGGGAGATGACCATCGACGTACGCGGCGACCTGGCCGGCATCCTGGCGGTGGCCACAAAAACGAAAACCCCGGCCTTTGGGGCCGGGGCATCGCAATTTGAAATGGTTGCGGGAGCAGGATTTGAACCTGCGACCTTCAGGTTATGAGCCTGACGAGCTACCGGGCTGCTCCATCCCGCGTTAACCGGTTTGGCTCCAAACGCAAAACGCAGGCTTTAGGGGCCTGCGTTTGTGCGGTTTGTCGTCGTGATAGGTTTGACGTTTCCTTGGAAGACCAGGCAGCGACCTACTCTCCCGTGCCTTAAGACACAGTACCATTGGCGCTGGGGGTTTTCACGGCCGAGTTCGGGATGGGATCGGGTGCAGGCCCCCCGCTATGACCACCTGGTC